>NZ_JAQQEG010000004.1:0-273964 GCF_046027395.1 Paraburkholderia dipogonis
AAACAAACCCCCGCCGCGCGCGCGGCCCCACCGCGGCCCCCGCGAAGCCAAGCCGGCATGAACAATGGCGGCGCGATGCGTCGCGGGTCCACCCGAACGATACAATCACGGGTGTCTTCACGACATGAGACGAATGCACGGTCGACATGAATCACTTCCCCAAACTGTTGTCGTCGCAAATCGGCTTTGACCTCGCGCAGACGATGCTCGAAGGATTCGACCGGCATTACCGGATCTTTCGCGACGCCGCGATCCACGCCAAAACGCTCTTTGAAAAGGCCGACTGGCACGGTCTGCAGAAGCTCGCGCGCGATCGCATTACCTCGTACGACGAACGCGTCGATGAATGCGTCGAACTGCTCGAAGACGAATACGACGCGGAAAAAATCGACAGCGAAGTGTGGCAGCAGATCAAGCTGCATTACATCGGCCTTTTGACCACGCACCGCCAGCCGGAGTGCGCGGAAACGTTTTTCAATTCGGTGTGCTGCAAGATCCTGCACCGCTCGTACTTCAACAACGACTTCATTTTCGTGCGCCCGGCCATCTCGACCGAATACATCGAGAACGACGAACCGGCCGCGAAGCCGACCTACCGTGCGTACTATCCGGGCAAAGATGGGCTCGCGGCGACGCTCGAACGCATCGTCACGAACTTCCAGCTTGAACCGCCGTTCGAAGATCTGACGCGCGATGTCGGCTGCGTGATGCAGGCGATCCACGACGCGTTCGGCGTGTTCGACGAAGCAGCCAACTTTCAGATTCACGTACTCTCGTCGCTGTTCTACCGGAACAAGTCTGCGTATATCGTCGGACGGATCATCAACGGCGATCTGCTGCTGCCGTTCGCCGTGCCCTTGCGTCATGTGAAGCCGGGCGTGCTCGCGCTCGACACGGTGCTGCTCAAGCGCGACCAGTTGTTGATCATTTTCAGCTTCTCGCATTCGTACTTCCTGGTGGATATGGAAGTGCCGTCCGCTTACGTCGAATTTCTCGGCACCATCATGCCGGGCAAGCCGAAGGCGGAAATCTATACGTCGGTGGGTTTGCAGAAGCAGGGCAAGAATCTGTTCTATCGCGATCTGCTGCACCATCTGTCGCATTCGAGCGATCAGTTCATCGTCGCGCCCGGCATCAAGGGGCTCGTGATGCTGGTGTTCACGCTGCCGTCGTTTCCGTACGTGTTCAAGCTGATCAAGGACAACTTCCCGCCGCCGAAGGAAACCACGCGGGCGCAGATCCAGGGCAAGTATCAGCTCGTCAAACGGCACGACCGTTTGGGCCGCATGGCCGACACGCTCGAATATTCGAGCGTGGCGTTGCCTCGCTCTCGCCTCGACGACGCGCTGGTGCGTGAACTCGAAAAGGAAGTGCCGTCGCTGCTCGAATACGACGGCGACAACCTGGTGATTCGCCATATGTATATCGAGCGCCGCATGGTGCCGCTCAACCTGTTCCTGCAGAGCGGCAACGACGAGGACGTCGAGCACGGCATCAAGGAATACGGCAATGCGGTGAAGGAACTGATGCAGGCGAACATTTTCCCTGGCGACATGCTGTACAAGAACTTCGGCGTGACGCGTCATGGCCGCGTTGTGTTCTACGACTACGATGAAATCGAATACCTGACCGACTGCAACGTGCGCGCAGTGCCGGCGCCACGTAACGAGGAAGACGAAATGTCGGGCGAGCCGTGGTACTCGGTCGGCCCGCACGACATCTTCCCGGAAACGTACGGCACTTTTTTGCTCGGCGACCCACGCGTGCGCCGTTCCTTCATGCAGCATCACGCGGACTTCTTCGATCCTGCGCTATGGCAACGGCACAAGGATCATCTATTGAAGGGCGAACTGCCCGACTTTTTCCCGTACGACGACAGCGTGCGCTTCTGCAACCGCTATCCGGAACGCTTCGCCGATGCCGCCAGCGCTGCGTCACCCGCGCCGGATGCGCCAGCCGACGCGCGCAGCGTGCGGGTGGCGTGAAACTCATACGCCGCTCGCAGCGTTGACTGCCTCGTCCGAACCTTATGTAACGACATCGACCGGTCAATCGGTCGAGCAACCGCCAAGACGCACCATGAACACGAACGATTCCACTCCTGACAATCCGCTCTCCCATCTGTTCGACAACAACGAAGCGTGGGTCGCCCGCAAGCTGTCCGAAGACCCCGAGTATTTCTCTCGCCTCGCTCATCAGCAAACGCCTGAGTATCTGTGGATCGGCTGCTCCGATTCGCGCGTGCCGGCGAACCAGATCATCGGCTTGCCGCCGGGCGAAGTGTTCGTGCATAGAAACATCGCCAACGTGGTGGTGCATACCGATCTGAACTGCCTGTCGGTGATCCAGTTCGCCGTCGATCTGCTGAAGGTCAAGCACATCATGGTGGTCGGCCACTATGGCTGCTCGGGCGTCGGCGCGGCGCTGCATGGTCGTCGCGTAGGTCTCGCGGACAACTGGCTGCATCACGTGCAGGACGTGCGCACCAAGCACGCCGCTTTGATCGAGGAATGGCCGATCGGTGAGGCCCGTCACCGGCGCCTGGTCGAACTGAACGCGATCGAACAGGTGATGAACGTATGCCGCACCACCATCGTCAACGATGCGTGGGCGCGCGGCCAGGAGTTGACGGTACACGGCTGGGCGTACGGCGTGCACGACGGCAAGGTGCGCAATCTCGGCATGACGATCAGCGAGCCGGGCGCGCTCGATGCAACCTACCAGAAGTGCGTCGCGGCGGTGTCGGCCAGCGGCGCGCATCAGGCAGACAACGACGTGGTGGCCGCCGATGCGGCTCAGCTCGGCGACGTGCCGGCCATCGTCGAAGGCGTAATCAAGGAGCTTAAACATGAGTGAGACAAAAGGTGATCCGATCGTCATCGTGGGCGTGGCCCGCACGCCGATGGCGGCATTTCAAGGTGACTTCGCCGCGCTGACGGCGCCGCAGTTGGGCTCGGTGGCGATCCAGGGGGCCGTGCAGCGCGCGGGTCTGAAGCCCGAACAGATCGACGAAGTGGTGATGGGCTGCGTGCTGCCTGCGGGCCTCGGCCAGGCGCCCGCGCGTCAGGCCGCGCTCGGCGCCGGCTTGCCGCTCGCCACCGGCAGCACCACGGTCAACAAGATGTGCGGCTCTGGCATGCGCGCGGCGATGTTCGCGCACGACATGCTCGCCGCGGGTTCCGTCGATGTGATCGTCGCGGGCGGCATGGAAAGCATGACGAACGCGCCATACCTGCTGCCCAAAGCACGCAGCGGCATGCGCATGGGTCACGGCCAGGTGATCGACCACATGTTCTACGACGGCCTCGAAGACGCCTACGAAAAAGGCCGTCTGATGGGCACCTTCGCCGAGGAATGCGCGGCGTCGTTCGACTTCACGCGCGAGGCGCAGGATGCGTTCGCCGTCGAGTCGCTCAATCGTGCGAAGCGCGCGAACGAAGACGGCTCGTTCGCGTGGGAAATCGCGCCGGTGAAAGTGGAGAGCCGCAAGGGCGATGTCACCATCGATCGCGATGAGCAGCCGTTCAAGGCGAACCTCGAGAAGATTCCGACGCTCAAACCCGCGTTCAGTAAAACCGGCACGGTGACGGCGGCGAACTCGTCGTCGATTTCCGACGGCGCGGCGGCGCTAGTCATGATGCGCGAGTCGACGGCAAAGCGTCTTGGCGTCGAGCCGATCGCGCGCGTGGTCGGCCACTCGACTTTCGCGCAGGAACCGGCGAAGTTCACCACTGCGCCGGTCGGCGCGATTCGCAAGCTGTTCGAGAAGAACGGCTGGCGCGCCGACGAGGTCGATCTGTATGAGGTCAACGAAGCATTTGCTGTCGTGACGATGGCGGCCATGAAGGAACACCATCTGCCGCACGAGAAGGTCAACGTGAACGGTGGCGCCTGTGCGCTCGGCCATCCGATCGGCGCGTCGGGCGCGCGGATTCTGGTCACGCTGATCGGTGCACTGAAGAAGCGCGGACTGAAGCGCGGCGTCGCGACGCTGTGCATCGGCGGCGGCGAAGCGACGGCGATGGGTATCGAACTGGTGTAACGCGCGTTTTCACAGCGCGCTGTTTTGACGGCTTGTTGAGGTATTCGATGAAGACAGTGTTGATCGTCGGTGCGTCGCGCGGCATCGGCCAGGAGTTTGTACGGCAGTACAAAAAGAGCGGCTGGCGCGTGCTCGCCACCGCGCGCGACGGCGCCGCGCTCGACGCGTTGAACGAACTCGGCGCCGAGACTTTTTCGCTCGATGTGAGCGCGCCCGAGGAGATCGCCGCGCTCGGCTGGAAGCTCGACGGTGAACGGCTCGATGCGGCGATCCTGGTGTCGGGCGTGTACGGCCCACGCACGGAGGGCATCGAGACGGTTACCGCCGAAGACTTCGACCACGTCATGCACACCAACGTGCGCGGACCGATGCAATTGATGCCGATCCTGCTGCCGCTCGTCGAGAAGGCTGACGGCGTGTTCGCGGTGATCTCGAGCAAGATGGGCAGCATCGGCGACGCGAGCGGCACGACCGGCTGGCTGTATCGGGCGAGCAAGGCGGCGCTGAACGACGCGCTGAAACTCGCGTCGCTGGAAGCAAAGCGCGCCGCGTGCGTTTCGTTGCATCCGGGCTGGGTGCGCACCGATATGGGCGGCGCGCAGGCGGCGATCGATCCGGCGCGCAGCGTCAGCGGCATGCGTGAAGTGCTGGCGCAAGCCGCGGCCGCGCATGATGCGTTCAACGGCCGCTTCTATCAATACGACGGCACGCTGCTCGACTGGTGAGCAACGAGCTTGCTTGGGAGACACACTCATGGTGCTTGATCAGGATCACTTGATGGTCCGGGATGCGCTGCGCACCTTCGTGCGCGAAGCGATCACGCCGCATGCGGCGGCGTGGGACCGCGAGCGCACTTTTCCGCAGGACGTGCATCGGCAACTCGCCGGACTCGGCGCGTATGGCGTGCTGGTTCCGGAGGCATACGGCGGCGCGGGCATGGACGCGCTCGCGCTCGCGCTGATTCTCGAAGAGATCGCTGCGGGCGACGGCGGCACTTCGACGGCCATCTCCGTGAACAACTGCCCGGTGTGCAGCATTCTGCTGACCTATGGCAACGATGCGCAGAAACGCGACTGGCTGACGCCGCTCGCCCGTGGCGAAATGCTCGGCGCGTTTTGCCTGACCGAACCGCAAGCCGGTTCCGACGCTTCCGCGCTCCGAACCACCGCGACACGCGACGGCGACGCGTACGTGCTGAACGGCGTCAAACAGTTCATCACGAGCGGCAAGAACGGCAATGTCGCGATCGTGATGGCCGTGACCGACAAAGCCGCGGGCAAGCGCGGCATCAGCGCGTTTATCGTGCCCACCGATACGAAAGGTTACGTTGTCGCGCGAGTGGAAGACAAGCTCGGCCAGCATTCGTCGGATACGGCGCAGATCATTTTCGAGGACTGCCGCGTGCCGGCCGCGAACCTGATCGGCGCGGAAGGCGAAGGCTACCGGATTGCGCTATCGGGGCTCGAAGGCGGCCGCATCGGTATCGCCGCGCAAAGCGTCGGCATGGCGCGCGCTGCGTTCGAAGCGGCGTTGAGTTATGCGAAGGAGCGCGAAAGCTTCGGCGCGCCGCTCTTTTCACACCAGGCCGTGCAATTCCGCCTCGCCGACATGGCGACGCAACTCGAGGCCGCGCGCCAGTTGATCTGGCACGCCGCGTCGTTGAAGGACGCCGGCCAACCGTGCCTGACCGAAGCCGCGATGGCCAAGCTGTTCGCCTCCGAAGCCGCCGAGCGCATCTGTTCGGCCGCCTTACAGATTCATGGCGGCTACGGCTATCTGAGCGACTTTCCGGTCGAGCGCATTTACCGCGATGTGCGCGTGTGCCAGATCTACGAAGGCACCAGCGACATCCAGAAAATTTTGATCGCGCGCGGTCTTGGCTGAACGTCTGATGAATAGGCAACTGTTGTCAATGCAACGACCATCCGACTGCCCCTGCGGCGGCGCCGCGCCCGACCAGCGCAGCGGGGCCAAGGCGCCGCGCTTCGCGCAGTGCTGCGGACGCTATATCGACGGTGGTGAAGCCGCGCCACGAGCGCTTGAACTGATGCGTTCGCGCTATAGCGCGTATGTTGTGGGCGCAACGGACTATCTGCGCGCCACGTGGGCGCCGCATACCTGCCCCGCCGATCTCGACGTCGACCTGGGCGCACCCGACGCGCCGCGTTGGCTCGGACTGCAAATCAAGGCGTTTGCTGAAACCGGCGCCGATCACGCGACGGTCGAATTCGTCGCACGTTACAAGGTGGGCGGCCGCGCGCATCGGCTGCACGAGCTGAGCCGCTTCGTTCGCGGCGATGACGGCTACTGGCGCTACGTCGACGGCGACGTCAGCGAATAAGGTCCCTTTCTGCCCCTTACAAACCGCCGCAGCGTCCTTACGCCGCGCTCGCATATGGCCCTGTTAGCAGGGCTATTTTTTTGTTGGCGCGATGCCACACGACCCGCGCTACGCCTGATTGCTTCGGTGCGCCAAACACCGGTGAGGCCTGCATCGGCCGGCCTCAGGCGACGAAACAGCACGCGGCAATTTTTGCGCCGCGGGTTCTCCTTGATTGCACAAAACAAAATTGTCGTGCCAGGATGAGGCCGTAGCTTCATGACGTCACGTTGCGAGAGCCGGTCCATACCAACTCCGCAAAATGCGCAGGAAGCCCTGCCAGGCACCAGACAGTGTGGTTCCGGCGGCGGCTTTCAGGCAGCAGGCGTGGCGCTCATCATCGGCGCGTGGGGTCGCGTCGGCCGTTTGGGTTCATCCCGTGCGATCTCGATTAGCGTGCGTGCGCCTCTGGCGCACTCCGTACGCGAGTGTGTTTTTGTTTGTCGAAAACCTGCCTGAAAGGCAAATGTCAGCAATGACTTTCGACGAACAGGCATCACGGTGTTCAGGGCAGGTTTTTGAGGCAGGTGCGTGAATGGTGTTCAGCAAGGTTCTGACGAAGTGTGCGGTGATCTGTGCAGCGGCTACGTGCGCTGTCGCACTCGCGCACGCCGACCCGCTCGCGGACACCCAGCCGGGACCGTTGACCCGCGCACACGTGCCGCGCATCGCGCTCGACGACGACGTCTATCTGCCCACCGCAGGTCTCAACGAACAGATCATCCGCGTGCCGGTCGATGCAGCCGGCACGGTCACTCTCGAAACGACGATCTACAAACCGGACGGCGCAGGCCCGTTTCCGATGATCGTTTTCAACCACGGCAAGATTCCCGGCGATCCCCACACGCAGGAACGCAGCGACCCGCTGCCGTTCGCGCGCGAATTCGTGCGCCGCGGCTACGTGGTGGTGGCGCCGAACCGCCAGGGTTTCGGCCAGTCGGACGGCGTGTATCAGCAGGATGGTTGCGACGTCGAAAAGAACGGCATCGGCCAAGCCGGTGATGTCGCCGCGACAGTCGAGTTCATGTCGAAGCAGCCTTACGTGGACGCCACGCATATCGTCGTGGCCGGCACCTCGCACGGCGGTCTTGCGACGATGGCGTACGGCACGGAAGCCGCGTCGGGCGTGCGCGCGTTGATCAACTTCTCGGGCGGCTTGCGGCAGGACGCGTGCAGCGACTGGCAGGGCAACCTGACGCGTGCATTCGGCGCGTATGGCGAGAAGACTAAAGTGCCGTCGCTGTGGATGTATGGCGATAACGATTCGGTCTGGAACGCACCGTTGGTGGCGGGCATGTATGCCGCTTATGGCGCGCATGGCGCGAGCGCGAAGATGGTGGATTTCGGCAACTACAAGAACGATGCGCATCGTTTGGTCGGCGACCGCGATGGTGTGCATGTGTGGTGGCCCGCTGTCGAGGCTTTCCTTGCGCAGGTGGGCATGCCGACTGGTGTGCAGTATCGGGTGTCGGATCCGTCCATGCCGAAGGCGAGCGGGTTTGCTGCTGTCGATGCGGTCGACGCCGTGCCGTTTGTCGATGAAGCCGGGCGTAATGGGTATCGGAATTTCTTGCATCAGTTTCCTAGCCGGGCGTTTGCTGTGTCTGACTCGGGGGCCTGGTCCTGGGCTGAAGGTGGTGATGATCCGATGTCGGTCGCGGTGGCGAATTGTCAGAAGCAGTCTTCCGCGCCTTGCCGATTGTATGCGGTAAATAGCTCTGTTGTTTGGGGGGAGCAGTCTTCGCAGACGGCTGATGGTGGGTCTGCTGCTGGCGGCGCCGATGCGCGGCGGGCTATTGCTAGTCGCGAATAGAAGTTAGGGTTTTTGCCTGCTCGGCGGGTGTTGCTTCTCTGTGATCTCTAAGGCGTTGGCCTTTCCTTGAATTCTTTGTGGTCTATTGGCGTTGCCCCTAGAGTTTCGGAGGTCTGACCATCCGAAATCCGTTCCGGGAAGAAATGATTGAAATCCTAGAACACGCGAGAATGTCGCTATCGCATCCGGTGCGCTGCTGACCGTCAGGCGCGAGCCATTCCAAAGGTCAATGTGGCCGCCGCTTGCGTTAGTCGCATCTTCGCCGTGTCGCGTCCAATATCGCGAGAATTCGATAATGCCGGTTCGGCCTTTGACCTTGCTTTGCCAATCGCTACCTGTAATGTCCTCGGGTGCTAGCAGACCCGCGAAAGGACGTAACTTGAGCCACTCGGCTAGCTCGTCGGCACGCGAAGCTGTGCTTTTCCCGTCCACTAGAATCCGGTCAGGCCGATGATAAGACTTCATCGCAATCCCAATGTTGTGAAATGTCACACTCATGCGGATCGCGCACTAGTTACCATAACCGGGAGGCGCCCGTCCTGTCGCTGGATCTCTGTACGGATCGCCTGAGGCGATAGTTATCCCACAACTCCTGAAAAGTAAGTACTTTCAGTTTTACTACCTTGACGGAGTCGGGAGTTGAATTCGTTCTAACAACAGTAGGCCTGTTTGGCATCAGTTTTCTTCCTCTCTCGCAGCACGATACGTCTCCGAATGTCGTGCTAAAGCGTCGTCGCCCCAATAGATCGTGAAATTTGCAGAGGTATTGGTAGAGAGGTGCGGCAAGGGCTTGCCAGAATCAGCCAGTCCAAAAAAGACACGCCCATCCTCCGTCTCAATGAAATACGGGTAGTCGTATATAGCTGCGGCTTGTGCGATGGGTCGGCCTGGCGAGCCTAGTAGCAACGTGCCAGGAGCGATATCAGATTGGTTCGAAATGTTGATCCAGGTCGGAGTCCACCCTGTTCGGAAAGGATTTCCTGCGATGCACTCGCCCATAGACCACTGTGATCTCTGAGATTGCCCCCGGAACACACCAAAAACCCGCTGAGCCAACCAAACCCTCATATTCTCGCCAGTAATGCCCAACTACTTTGCCGTCGCTAACTCCCTCGATCTGCGACGTTCACAAAAAAACAGACTCCACCTGCACCGAACATCGCGCAAACCCCAGCGCCGCGGGCAAAACACGCCCGGAATCCCCTAGTGCAAAGCACGAAACAAACCGCTAATCTCGACCCCGCGAGCCCGCTAAACCCACGCAAAGCGGTCAAAAAACACGAGCAACACGACTGAAAGGCCCTAAAAAAGCCACGCCGCGCAGCGGCAAAAAAGCATCCCTGGAGCACCCCTTGGAAAAGTCAGCAACCCCCTCAGCAGCCCCCGAAGACTGGGTCGCCCGCAGCCTCCGCGCCGTCTGGCACCCCTGCACGCAGATGAAGCACCACGAACGCCTGCCGCTGGTGCCCGTCGCGCGCGGCCAAGGCGTGTGGCTCTACGATCGCGCCGGTCATCGTTATCTGGATGCCATCAGCTCCTGGTGGGTCAACCTGTTCGGTCACGCCAACCCGCGCATCAACGCGGCACTGAAAGACCAGCTCGACACGCTCGAACACGCGATGCTCGCCGGCTGCACGCACGAACCGGCCATCGAACTCGCCGAGCGCCTCAGCGCGCTCACGAATAACACGCTAGGCCATGCGTTCTTCGCATCGGATGGCGCGTCCGCCGTCGAAATCGCCCTGAAGATGAGCTTCCACTCGTGGCGCAATCGCGGTTTCGCCGATAAGCAAGAATTCGTCTGTGTCGCCGACAGCTATCACGGCGAAACCATCGGCGCGCTCGGCGTCACCGATGTCGCGCTCTTCAAGGACGCCTACGATCCGCTGATCCGCCACGCGCACGTCGTGGCATCGCCCGACGCGCGCCTCGCGCAAGCGGACGAAACCGCCGCCGATGTCGCCCGCCGTGCGCTCGATCACGTTCGCTCGCTGTTCGACGCGCGCGCCGCAAAAATCGCCGCGTTGATCGTCGAGCCGCTCGTGCAGTGCGCGGCCGGCATGGCCATGCACGACGCGTCGTATATCGCGGGATTGCGCGCCTTGTGCGATCAGTACGGCGTGCATCTGATCGCCGATGAAATCGCCGTCGGCTGCGGACGCACCGGCACCTTCTTCGCATGCGAACAGGCCGGCATCTGGCCGGACTTTCTCTGTCTGTCGAAAGGCATCAGCGGCGGCTATCTGCCGCTCTCGATCGTGCTGTCCCGTGATGAAATTTTCGAAGCCTTCTATCACGACGACACCGCGCGTGGCTTTCTGCACTCGCATTCGTACACCGGCAATCCGCTCGCGTGCCGCGCTGCGCTCGCCACGCTCGATCTGTTCGCGAGCGACAACGTGCTCGCCGTCAACGCGCAGAAGTCCGCGAAGCTGAAGGCCGCGCTCGCGCCGCTCGCGGAGCACAAGCAAGTCCGCGATCTGCGCCAGTGCGGCACGATCTTCGCATTCGACGCCGTGATCGATGATGCTCAGCAAGCCAAAACATTCTCGCGCCGCTTCTTCGAAAACGCGTTGCAACGCGAACTGCTGCTGCGCCCGATTTCGACCACGGTGTATCTGATGCCTCCTTATATCCTCGACGACGAAGAACTCGCGCTGCTCGCCTCGCGCACGTGCGAAACCTTCGAAGCCACGCTCGCTGAGACCCGCTAATGCACCTGCTTGACACGCTCGCCGAAGGCCTCAAGGAAATCGACGCGCGCGGCCTGCGCCGTCGCCGCCGCACCGCCGACACGCCGTGCGCGGCACACATGACAGTTGACGGCCGCGAGATCATCGGCTTCGCCAGTAACGACTATCTCGGCCTCGCCGCGCATCCGCAACTCATCGCGGCGATCGCGGAAGGCGCGCAACGCTACGGCGCGGGTAGCGGCGGCTCGCATCTGCTCGGCGGCCACTCGCGCGCGCATGCGCAACTCGAAGACGATCTCGCGGAATTCGCGGGCGGCTTCGTCGACAACGCGCGCGCGCTCTACTTCAGCACCGGCTATATGGCGAATCTCGCCACGCTCACCGCGCTCGCGGGCCGCGGCACGACGCTCTTCTCCGATGCGCTGAATCACGCGTCACTGATCGACGGCGCGCGCCTGTCCCGTGCCGACGTGCAGATCTATCCGCACTGCGATACGGAAGCGCTGAGCGCGATGCTTGAAGCGTCGGACGCCGATGTCAAAGTGATCGTCTCCGATACCGTCTTCAGCATGGACGGCGATATCGCGCCGCTGCCGCGTCTGCTCAAACTCGCGGAGCAACACGGCGCGTGGCTGATCGTCGACGACGCGCACGGTTTCGGCGTGCTCGGCCCGCAAGGCCGCGGCGCGATCGCACAAGCCGCGCTGCGCTCGCCGAACCTCATTTCGATCGGCACGCTCGGCAAAGCGGCCGGCGTCTCCGGCGCATTTGTCACAGCACATGAGACGGTGATCGAATGGCTCGTGCAGCGCGCGCGTCCGTACATCTTCACCACGGCGTCGGTGCCGGCCGCGGCGCACGCGGTGTCGGCGAGCCTGCGCATCATCGGTGGCGAGGAAGGCGACGCACGGCGCGCGCATCTTCTGCAATTGATCGAACGCACGCGCGCCATGCTGAAGGCGACGCCCTGGCTACCGGTCGACTCGCATACGGCTGTGCAACCGCTCATCATCGGCGCGAACGACGCCACGCTCGATATCGCGGCCACGCTCGATCGCGCGGGTCTGTGGGTGCCGGCGATCCGCCCACCGACCGTGCCCAGCGGCACGTCGCGTTTGCGTATTTCGCTGTCGGCCGCGCACTCGCAAGCGGACCTCGATCGGCTCGAAGCAGGCTTGCAACAACTCGGAGCGAAAGCGGCATGAGTAGCGCAGTTCAAAACGCACTGTCCGTATTCGTTACCGGCACCGATACGGAAATCGGCAAGACGTTCGTCTCGTCGGCGCTGTTGCGCGGCTTCGTTCGCGAAGGCCTGCAAGCCGCCGCGATGAAGCCAATCGCCGCTGGCGCATTCGAACTGAACGGCGTACTGCATAACGAGGACGCGGACCAACTCGACGCCGCCTCGAATGTTCTGCTGCCGCCCGCAATGCGCACGCCGTATCTGCTGAAGGAACCGGCCGCGCCGCACATCGCGGCCGCGCTGGAAAACGTCACGTTCGATCTCGACCATATCGTCGACTGTCATGCGCAGGCGCTCAAGCGCGCGGAGATCGTCGTCGTGGAGGGTGTCGGCGGCTTTCGTGTGCCGTTGACGGCCACTCAGGACACCGCCGATCTCGCCGTCGCCCTGAAGCTGCCGGTCGTGCTGGTGGTCGGCATGCGGCTCGGCTGCATCAGCCATGCGCTGCTGACCGCCGAAGCGATCGCCGCGCGTGGGCTCACGCTCGCCGGCTGGGTCGCGAACCGCATCGATCCGGACATGACGTTCCCCGACGAAAACATCGCGTCGATCCGCGAGCATCTCGCCCGCGAATACGACGCGCCGCTGCTCGGTATCGTGCCGCATCTGAGTCCGGCTTCGCCCGAGTTCGCAGCGGACCAACTCGACATCAAACGGCTTTTGCAGACGCTGCGTGACATGCGAACACAAACGCAAACGCAGCGCTGAATCACCATCACATCCATCCATGAGGATTGACGACATGACGCAACTGAACATCGCTCCCACGGCTGCCGACACGGCTGCGGCAAACAACAATGCCAACGCTGCCGCAACGAAACAGGTCGCGCGCTGGCGCGTCGCCGACATCGTCGCGTTGTACGAACTGCCGTTCAACGACCTGATGTTCAAGGCACAACAAACCCATCGCGAGCATTTCGATGCGAACACCGTGCAACTGTCGACGCTGCTGTCGATCAAGACCGGCGGCTGCGAAGAGGATTGCGCGTACTGTCCGCAGTCAGTGCATCACGACACGGGCCTGCAAGCCGACAAGCTGATGCCGGTCGACGAAGTGCTCGCCGCAGCGAAAGTCGCCAAGGAAAACGGCGCGACGCGATTCTGCATGGGTGCCGCGTGGCGTAATCCGAAAGACCGTCACCTCGAACCGATCAAGGACATGATTCGCGGCGTCAAGGCCATGGGGCTGGAAACCTGCGTAACGCTCGGCATGCTCGAAACACATCAGGCGCAAGGACTGCGCGAAGCGGGCCTCGACTATTACAACCACAACCTCGATACGTCGCCAGAGTTCTACGGGCAGATCATTTCCACACGCACGTATCAGGACCGCCTCGACACGCTCGAACGCGTGCGCGATGCGGGCATCAATGTGTGCTGCGGCGGGATTGTCGGCCTGGGTGAATCGCGTCGTGAGCGCGCCGGCCTGATCGCGCAACTGGCGAACATGGAGCCGTATCCGGAATCGGTGCCCATCAACAATCTGGTGCAGGTGGAAGGCACGCCGCTGACCGGCACCGAAGCGATCGACCCGTTCGAATTCGTGCGCACGATCGCGATTGCACGCATCACCATGCCGCGCGCGATGGTGCGTCTATCGGCGGGCCGCGAGCAGATGGACGAAGCGTTGCAGGCATTGTGCTTCCTCGCCGGCGCGAATTCGATTTTCTACGGCGACCAGTTGCTGACCACCAGCAACCCGCAAGCAGAAGCCGACCGCAAGCTGCTCGAACGTCTCGGCATTCGCGCCGAGGCCGCGCAACAGATGCCGCTCGATCAAAGCGGCTGCGAGCATGGCTGTGATAAACATGCTGCGCCGAACTGAACGCATGCACCGCGTGAGATAGAGCACGCGCAATAAAAAAGGCTGCCTCGTTTTTTCGAGGCAGCCTTTTTTACTTACTTACAAAGCCGAAAATTTACTTCTTGTCGACGATGATCTGATCAAACGTCCCGCCATCCGAGAAATGCGTTTGCTGCGCTTTCTGCCAGCTACCGAACATCTCTTCCACCGTGAACGTCTTGATCGGCTTGAACTCCGCCGCATGCTTCGCCAGCACGGTCTTGTCACGCGGACGCAGATGATGCTGCGCGATGATGTCCTGCGCGGCCGGCGACCACAGATAGTCGAGATACGCCTGCGCTTCCTTGCGCGTGCCGCGCTTGTCGACCACCTTGTCGACGATGGAAACCGGCGGCGCGGCCAGCAGACTCACCGACGGATACACCGCCTCGAAATTGCCCCCGCCCACGCCCGTGTCCATCAGCGCTACTTCGTTTTCGAATGTCACCAGCACGTCGCCGATACCGCGTTGCGTGAACGTGGTCGTCGCGCCGCGGCCGCCCGTATCCAGCACCGGCACGTTCCTGAAGATTTCTTTTTCGAAGTCGAGCGCCTGCGCATCGGTGCCGCCGTGCTGCTTGCGATAACCCCAGGCGGCCAGATACGCGTAGCGTCCGTTGCCCGATGTCTTCGGATTCGCGATGATTACCTGCACGCCCGGCTTGGCGAGATCGTCCCAGTCCTTGATGTGCTTCGGATTGCCCTTGCGTACCAGGAACACCATCGTCGTGGTGTACGGCGCGCTGTCGTCCGGCAGACGAGCGCGCCAGTTGGCCGGCACCAGTTGGCCTTTCTCGGCGAGCAGGTCGATGTCGTTCGGCTGGTTCATCGTCACCACGTCGGCCTGCAGGCCTTGCAGCACCGACAGCGCTTGCGCGCTCGACGCGCCATGTGACTGGCGGATCGACACGTTCTCACCGCTCTTCTGCTTGTACGCGGCGATGAAGCCGGCGTTGATGTCCTTGTACAGTTCGCGCGTTACGTCGTACGACACGTTGAGCAGCGATGTATCCGCGTGCGCCGTCGACATGCCCGCCAGCGCGAGCGTGATTGCCGTCATGCCGACTGCCAGCCAGCGCGATGTCCCCGTCTTGCCTGCCATCTTGTCCCCGCCTATCGATGATGAAAACCAGTGGCCGCACGAACGTGCAGCGTGAAGCGGGATTCTAACGGATCGCTTACTCGGCCAGTGGCCCGTTCGCGCGTCACTCGATGCGCGAACGCCGCGGCCCAATCACTCACACGAACGCATGCTGTACGGCCTCGAACGACTCCTCGCGAAACCGCAGCGGCGCCGCGCAATGCACCAGCGTATCGACGAAATACTTGGCGCGCGGCCACGGACCGAAACCGGCTGCAGTGTTGATATGCCCCGCGTCCCCGAGATTGACGAACGCGCTGCCGAAGCGCTGCGCGAGATCGCGCGAACCGGCGAGCGGCATCCACGGATCGGTTTCACTGCCGATCAGAATCGAGGGCACACCGAGACGCCGCGCGTCGAACGGTCCCGCGAAGGCGAATTTCTGCGGACTCGCAGGCGCCACGAACAGCACGCCCACCACGTCGTTCGCATAGGAGGCCTGCTGCAATGCGTACGCAGTCGCAAGGCAGCCGAAGCTATGTGCGGCCAGCACGAACGGCCCGCGCTCGCGCGCCAGCAGATCGCGCAGCGATTTCGACCACGACGCGAGGTCCGGCGCGTCCCAGTCGGCTTGCTCGACGCGTAGCGAGCGCGCGAACTGCCGCTCCAGCCAGGTCTGCCAGTGCGCGCCCTCGCTGCCGTGCAGACCGGGTACGGTGACGAGCCGCGGCGGCCATGTCGATTTGGTGCATGAAAGCATGTGTGTGCCTCGCTGCGGGAATCCGGGTAATGATTGTCCCGCCGGGCGCCGCGCGGGCGAACCAAGTTTTTGTGCTTTGTTTATCGGACAAACGCGCGGGCAAATGCGCCGCCAGATATGGGCCACGCGGCGGAAAACTCACCACCGAACCGCACGCCCGTGCGCAAACGCGCGCGATTCGCGTCGAAAAAGTAGAATGAAGCCTATCCATAAAAGGAGGAGGCCTCATGCCGCAAGCGTCGTCCGCAACGCCGCAATCGTCGCGCCGGTCATGCCGTGGCTTCTTCGTCTCCAGACCCGATCTCGCAGGCACCTTCCGGACCGTATGAAAATCCTCTTCTACATGCCGCATGCCGACGCCGCCGCGTGGCTGCACGACTTCGCCCGCGCATTGCCGGACGCCGATCTGCGTGAATGGCAACCGGGCGACAGCGCGCCGGCCGACTTCGCGGTCGTATGGCGTCCGCCGCGCGAGATGCTGGCCGGCCGCGACGATCTGCGCGCGATCTTCAATCTCGGCGCGGGCGTCGACGCGATCCTCGCGCTCGAACACGAACAGCCCGGCACGTTGCCGCGCAACGCGCAGTTGATCCGGCTGGAGGACACCGGCATGGCGCCGCAAATGGCCGAGTATGTGACGCACGCGGTGCTGCGCTACCTGCGCCGTTTCGACGAGTATCAGACGCTGCAAAACGAGCGCCGTTGGGAAGTGCTCGAACCGCATCCGCGTGACACCTTCACGGTCGGCGTGCTGGGACTCGGCGTGCTCGGCGCGCATGTCGCACGAGCGCTCGCGCCGTTCGGCATGCCGGTGCGCGGCTACAGCCGCAGCCCGCGGCAGATCGACGGCATCACGACGTTCGCCGGCGAAGCGCAACTCGACGCGTTTCTCGACGGCGTGAAAGTGCTGGTCAATTTGCTGCCGCATACTCCGGATACGGGCGACGTGCTGAACGCGCGCACCTTCGCAAAGCTCGCGCAAGGCGCATATCTGATCAACGTGGCGCGCGGCGGGCATCTGGTCGAACAGGATTTGCTCGACGCGCTCGCAAGCGGGCAGCTCACCGCCGCCACGCTCGACGTGTTCCGCGAAGAACCGTTGCCACCGGATCATCTGTTCTGGCAGGAGCCGCGCATCACAATCACGCCGCACGTGTCCGCGCTGACGTTGCGCGAAGAAAGCGTCGCCCAGGTCGCGCAGAAGATCACCGCGCTCGTGCGCGGTGACACGGTCAGCGGCGTGGTGAATATCGAACGCGGATACTGAACCTATCGAATCCCATTGAAGGAGCGCCGCCACGCGCGGCAGGAGACACATCATGGCCCTACCCCAGCAAGTGAAAATCGTCGAAGTCGGTCCGCGTGACGGACTGCAGAACGAAAAAGATTTCGTATCCACCGCGACCAAGATCGAGTTGATCAACCGTTTGTCGGCGGCGGGCTTCCGTAATGTCGAGGCCGCTTCGTTCGTGTCGCCGAAATGGGTGCCGCAGATGGCCGACGGCGCCGACGTGATGGCCGGCATCGAACGCCGCCCCGGCACGATCTACTCGGTGCTGACGCCGAATCTGCGCGGCTTCGAGGGCGCGCTCGCCGCGCGTGCCGACGAGATCGTGATTTTCGGCGCCGCCAGCGAAGCGTTTTCGCAGAAGAACATCAACTGCAGCATTGCGGAAAGTATCGACCGGTTCGCGCCCGTCGCACAGGCAGCGAAGGAAAACGGCCTGCGGATTCGCGGCAGCGTGTCGTGCGCGTTGGGCTGTCCGTATCAGGGCGAAGTGCCGGTCGCGTCGGTAGTGGATGTGGTGCAGCGTTTCGCGGCGCTCGGCTGCGACGAGATCGATATCGCCGATACGATCGGCGTCGGCACGCCGAAGCGCACGCGTGAAGTGTTCGAGGCGGTCACGCAGGTATTTCCGCGCGAGCGTCTATCCGGCCACTTCCACGACACCTATGGTCAGGCGCTCGCCAACATCTACGCGGCGTTGCAGGAAGGCATCGAGATTTATCACGCGTCGGTGGCGGGCCTCGGCGGCTGTCCGTATGCGAAGGGCGCGACTGGCAACGTCGCGACCGAAGACGTGTTGTATCTGATGAACGGCCTCGGCATCGAGACCGGCATCGACCTCGCGCAAGTCGTGGCGATCGGCGATTTCATCTCGACGTCGATCGGTAAGCCGAATGTCTCGCGCGCCGGTAAAGCGCTGCTCGCCAAAGCGCGAAGCGAAGCGGCCAACTGCGTTTGATGCTGGCGCAATGCGACCGCCCAACACTCACGCAATCAATCAGGACCTGAAACGATGACGGACCACGCTTCTCTCGAATCCGACGATCTCACCGAATTGCCCGACTCGGCGCGCCGCGTCGCGCTGCTGTTGCGCGAACGCGGTCACGCGGGTCGAATCGTAATGCTGCCGGAAACCGGCAAGACCTCCGCCGAAGCCGCCGCGGGTCTCGGCTGCTCGGTCGCGCAGATCGCCAAGTCGATCCTGTTTCGCCGCCGTGAAGACGACGCGCCGGTATTGGTGATCGCGAGCGGCGCGAATCGCGTCGACGAAAAGAAAGTCGCCGCGCAGGTCGGCGACATCGGCCGGGCGGACGCGAAGTTCGTCCGCGAAAAAACCGGTTATGCGATCGGCGGCGTCTGTCCGATCGGTCATGCGACCGAGCCGGTCACGCTGATCGACGCGGATCTGCTCGAGCTCGACAGTCTGTGGGCCGCCGCGGGTCACCCGCATGCGGTGTTCAATCTGACGGCGCAGGAACTGATCGCGCTCACCGGCGCGCCAGTGATCGACGTGGCGCTGCGCGAGACGGCGTGACGCGATGACGATGATGACAGCAGGCCTCGATAACGAAGACCACCACGCCGTGCCGTCGCCTTGCATCAACGTGTGCAGGATGGACGCGTCGACCGGCTGGTGCGAAGGATGCCTGCGCACCATCGACGAAATCGCCGGCTGGTCCCTGTTCGACGACGACGCGAAGCGCGCGGTCTGGGATGCGATCGAGGCGCGCCACGCGGAGCTCGTCGCGAGCCAAACGAAGGTGCAGCGATGAACGCCGCGCCGCGCGTCGTCACGGTTGGCGAAACGTTCAGTTCGACGCTGGAGCTATCCGCGGAGTCGGTGAAATCGTTCGCTGCGCTCGTCAACGACTACAACCCGCTGCATCACGACGAAGCGTATGCCGCGCAAAGCCGCTTCGGCGGCCTGATCGCATCCGGCACGCAACCGACCGCGCATTTCATGGCGCTGCTCGCGACGCATTATTCGTCCTACGCGCAACCGCTCGGTCTCGAGTTCGATATCAAGCTGAAGAAAGCCGTCCATGCGAACGACACGCTCACGATCACCTGGCGCGTGAAGGACGCTTACTGGAAGCCGAGCCTCAACGGCGATCTGACGCATCTGGAAGGTTCGGTCGTGAATCAGCGTGGCGAGACCATGCTGGTCGGTTCGTCGACGATTCTCGTGATGGCGAAACCGGAAGCGTCCGCGAATACAAACGCCGCGCGCGACCCATCATGATCACGCTACCGGAATCGATCCGGGTTTTCGAACGCGGCTGGCTCTCGTCGAACAACGTGCTGCTGGTGGACGACACCTGCGCCGCGCTTGTCGATACCGGCTATGCCACGCACGCGCCGCAAACGCTCGCCCTCGTGCGGCAAGCACTCGGCGCGCGGCCGCTCGATCTCATCGTCAACACGCATCTGCATTCGGACCATTGCGGCGGCAACGCACTCCTGCAGGCGACGTGGCCGTGCCGTACCGTCATTCCGGCCTCGGAAGCCGGCGCTGTGCAGGATTGGGACGAAGCGCGCCTCACGTTTCGCGCCACCGGCCAGCGCTGCGAGCGCTTCACCTTCACCGGAACGATTGCGCCCGGCGCACAGTTGCGGCTCGGCGCGCTCGATTGGGATGTGCTCGGCGCGCCTGGCCACGATCCGCATTCGCTAATGCTCTACTGCGCGGAGGAGCGCATCCTGATCAGCGCGGACGCACTGTGGGAAAACGGCTTCGGCGTCATCTTTCCCGAATTGGAAGGCGAAAGCGGTTTCGCCGAGGAGCAAGCCGTGCTGGAAGCCATTGCGAAGCTCGACGTGCGCCTCGTGATCCCCGGCCATGGCGCACCCTTCATGAATGTCGAACAGGCGCTTGAACGCGCGTTTTCGCGTGTTGCGTGGCTGCGCGCCGATCCGGCACGCAATGCAAAGAATGCGCTGAAGGTGCTGATCGTGTTCAAGCTGCTCGAAGTCCGTGCAATGGGCTTCGACACCTTACTGCACATGCTCGACGACGCCAGTGTGATGCGCGCCGCCGCGTCGATGCTCAAGCCGCGCGGCGAGTGGCCCGCGCTGGTGAAAGGGATCGTCGATGAGTTGGCGGGCAAGAACGGACCGCTGGAGGTGGATGGAGCGCGGATCGTCGCGCGCGCTGCCTGACGCGCCGCCGCTAACACAGGCACACGAGAAACCGTCGCTACAAAAAGAAAGCCGCTCGACCCTTACAGGCGAGCGGCGGAAATTCTGTCGGACGTGATCAGCGTCAAGACGCATGATACGCGTGCCTGTTTTTTGACCGCATCGGTGATTTCCCTACAGAAGTTTGACGCTCGCTTTTAAAGCCGCATACACGTCACGTTACCAGGCCCCGCAGTCGCGTATCTTTAGAATCATTAGTCCGTGGATATGAACAATCAGCGCATTCGGTTACTCGGGAATCCGTAGCATTGTGATTCATCGCAACGGCGCAACGCCCGTCAGGTCGACGATAGGCGCTTTTGCGGCACGATCCGCCAGCCGAGATTGACGCCGGCCGCCGCCACCAGAATCAGCACTGCGCCGAGCACCTGAATCCACGCGAGCGTTTGCCCGAACGCAACCCGATCGACGATGATCGCCACCACCGGATAGATGAACGAGAGCGCGCCCGTCATCGAAGTCGGCAGCTTCTGGATCGCGCCGTACAGCAGCACGTACATGAGGCCGGTATTGACGATGCCGAGCACGATCAGCTCGAGCCACTGCACGCTGGTTGTGGGCAACGCATCGAAGCGCACAAACGGCGCGAGCATCAGCACGCCGAGCGACACCTGGATCAACGCGATCAGATGCGGCGGCGTGCCCTTGAGCCGCTTCGTAATGATCGACGACACGGCGTACATCGCCGCCGCGCCTACCGCGTACGCGACGCCGACCAGATATTGCCCCGGCACCGCCAACACCGCCGGCTCGACCTTCACGACGAACACGAGACCGATGAACGCGACCACCAGCCAGGCCACCGTCGACGCGCTGATGCGCTCGCGGAACACCAACGCGCCGAGCGCCACCAGCATGAACGGCTGCGTGTTGTAGACGGCCGTCGCCATCGAGATCGACGCGCGCGAATACGCAGCGAACAGCAACACCCAGTTGATGACGATCGCCGCGCCGCCCAGCAGCGCGAGGCCGAACATCTTCCACGAGAAGAGCTGGCGCCGGAACAGCCCCAGCACGGCGCACACGAGCGCCAGCGTCGCGCCGCCGAAAATGCAGCGGAAGAACACGACATTGAACGGACTTTGCTGCGACGACACCACCAGCCAGCCGATGGTGCCGGACATCAGCATCGCCATAGTCATTTCCGCGGCCCCGCGGCGGATTTCAGTTGACGCCATGATTCGATCCTCAAATTGATTCCTGCATGACGAGCAGTGTAATTAATCCGATGGTCCGAATACATGGCTAAACTTAAGTGTTCCCGCGACGTAGCCTAACAATCGAAGGCTGTCATGAGCAAACGCCTTACTCCTTTAGTATCCACCCCGCTCGACGACACCGACCGGGCGCTGCTCGCCGCGCTCGCGGAAGACGCCCGTCAGCCGGTCAGCGAACTGGCGCGTCAGGTCGGCCTGTCTGCGCCGAGCACGGCGGAGCGCGTGCGCAGGCTCGAAGCGCAAGGCGTGATCGAGCGCTTCACGGTGCAGATCGATCCGCGCGCGCTCGGCTATACGCTGCAGGCCATCGTGCGTGTGAAGCCGTTGCCCGGCCAGTTGCATCTGGTGGAAGAGGTGATCCGGCGGATTCCGGAGTTCGTCGAATGCGACAAGGTGACGGGCGACGATTGCTTCATCTGCCGCCTGTATCTCCATTCGATCGAGCAGCTCGACGAGATTCTGTCCAAGGTCACCGAGCGCGCGGAGACCAGCACCGCGATCGTCAAGTCGACGCCGGTCGCGCGCCGCTTGCCGCCGCTCGGTTGAACGAGGCGCGGGCGCGGCTTCGCGTATGAGCGAAGCGGAGCGGACAGAAAGGCTTACTGTTCGATCGCTTCGAAGAAAGACAGCATTTCGGCGACCAGTTCGTCCGACGCTTCTTCAGGTATGTAGTGGCCGCAAGACAGCGCTCGGCCACTCACGTCACGCGCCACGTGACGCCATTCCGCGAGCGCGTCGAAGCACTTCTCGATCACGCCCTTGTCGCCCCACAGCACGCGCAGCGGACAGCCAATCTTGTGACCGCGCTCAATGTCGGCGCGATCGTGTTCCAGGTCGATGCTCGCCGACGCGCGGTAGTCCTCGCACATCGCGTGCACCGCGCCCGGTTGCGCGAGGGCCGAGCGATAGGCGTCGAGCGCGGCGGGTTCGAACGGCGCCAAACCCGCGTGACGGCTGCCCATCACCGCATCGACATAGGCCGCCGGGTTTGCGCCGATCAGCGTTTCGGGCAGCGGCTCCGGTTGGATCAGGAAGAACCAGTGGAAGTAGAGCGTCGCAAAAGTGCGGTCGGTGGCCTCGTACATCGCGAGCGTCGGCGCGATGTCGAGCAGCATCAGACGCTCGACGGCGTCCGCATGATCGAGCGCCATGCGATGCGCGACGCGCGCGCCGCGAT
The DNA here is from genome assembly GCF_046027395.1 of Paraburkholderia dipogonis. Taxonomy (GTDB): domain Bacteria; phylum Pseudomonadota; class Gammaproteobacteria; order Burkholderiales; family Burkholderiaceae; genus Paraburkholderia; species Paraburkholderia dipogonis_A. Next base: position 22,736 of record NZ_JAQQEG010000004.1, read on the forward strand.
CGTGCGCGCACACGAGAAAACGTTCGAAGCCGAAATGGCGCATCACGGCGACCTGATCGGCCGCCATCACGCGCTTGGAATACGGCTTGTGCGCGGCGTCGCTCGGCGGCTTGCCCGATGCGCCGTAGCCACGCAGATCAGTGGCGATCACCGTGAAATGCTGGGCCAGTTGCGCGGCGCACTTTTGCCAGATCAGATGCGACTGCGGATGACCGTGCAGCAGCAGAAGAGGCGGCCCCGCCCCGCCCTTCACTCCGAAAATATCGACATCGCCCACGGCGACGCGAAAGGGCGTGAAATTCTCGAAGGCCATGGCGTCTCTCTCGTGATTTTGGAGTCCCTGCATTGTAGAAGCCCAATGTGTCCACGCGAGGTGGGATAGCCCACGCAAGCATAGAACCTGAACACTCCTTCCAACTGTTCTAAACGACCCAATTGAACGCGTGCGCCGCCTTTTCGCCTATAATCGAACGACCGTTCTTAAATTTCTGGATGGCTGCGGCTGGCAAAAGCGCCGCAAGCCATGTGCCGCTAAACTCAGCCATCGCCGGGCGCACAACGACGCACCGGTCCGCTTAAATCAGGAGACTCGCACTATGGCATTGCCCGCCGTCCTGCAAAAACTTGCGCTGCCCGTCGTCGCTTCGCCGATGTTCATCGTCAGCTACCCGGAACTTGTGTTAGCCCAATGTAAGGCTGGGATCGTCGGCTCGTTCCCCGCGCTGAACGCTCGCCCGGCCGAGCTGCTCGATGAATGGCTCACGCAGATTCAGGCGCAGCTCGCCGAGCACAAGGCGGCCAACCCCGATGCGGTCATCGGGCCGATCGCCGTCAACCAGATCGTCCATCAGTCGAATACGCGGCTCGAACACGACGTGCGCGTGTGCGTCGAACACAAGGTGCCGATTTTCATCACGAGCCTGCGGGCACCGGCGCGGGAAATCGTCGATGCCGTGCATAGCTACGGCGGCATCGTGCTGCACGACGTGATCAATCTGCGCCACGCGCAGAAGGCGCTGGAAGCAGGCGTCGACGGTCTGATCCTGGTGGCGTCCGGCGCGGGCGGCCATGCCGGCACGACCTCGCCGTTCGCGCTGGTCGGCGAAGTGCGGCGCATGTTCGACGGCCCGATCGTGCTGTCGGGCTCGATCGCCAACGGCGGCTCGATTCTCGCGGCGCAAGCCATGGGCGCGGACCTCGCCTACATGGGCACGCGTTTCATCGCGACCAAAGAAGCCCACGCGGTCGACAGCTACAAGCAGGCGATCGTCAATTCCACGGCGTCGGACATCATCTACACGAACCTGTTCACCGGCGTGCATGGCAACTACATGCGCGAAAGTATCTTGAACGCGGGGCTGGACCCGGACGCGCTGCCGGAATCGGACAAGAGCGCGATGAACTTCGGCAGCGACAAGGCGAAGGCGTGGAAAGACATCTGGGGCGCAGGCCAGGGCGTCGGCCTGATGGACGACGTGCCGAGTGTGGGCGAATTGGTGCAGCGTTTGACGAAGGAATATGACGACGCGAAAGCGCGGCTGGGGATTGCGCGCTAAGGTTGTTCACCCCGGCGTGACTCGGTCGGGGTTGCGCGCTGCGCGTTTGCTTGTAGCGCGTCGGCGGAGGCGCCTGATGTTGGGCGCTTGATTCGGGGTACTTGATCTGAGGCGCTTGACCAGGACGGTCTTGCGCTGGGGCCCGGCCCCAGGCCGGGCCCCAGCGATTGCTGCGCAGCCGGACTTACATATTGCGTCGGTACTGCCCGCCCACTTCAAACAACGCGTGCGTGATCTGCCCGAGCGAGCAGACACGCACGACGTCCATTAGCACCGCGAATACGTTTTCATCGTCGATCACCGCGCGCTTCAGACGTTCGAGCGCGGCGGGCGCCGGGTCGCGATGCTGTGCCTGGAAAGTACGCAGACGTTGCAACTGGCTCTGTTTTTCGTCGTCGGTGGAACGGGCTAGCGCGATCGGCTGCGGCGCCTCGTGCGGATGCGCGCTCAAAAACGTATTCACGCCGACGATCGGATACGAACCGTCATGCTTGCGATGCTCGTACAGCATTGACTCGTCCTGAATGCGCCCGCGCTGATAGCCGGTTTCCATCGCGCCGAGCACGCCGCCGCGCTCGGTCAGCCGGTCGAATTCGGCGAGCACCGCCTCTTCCACCAGATCGGTCAGTTCCTCGATCACGAAGCTGCCCTGATTCGGATTCTGATTCTTCGCGAGCCCCCATTCGCGGTTGATGATCAACTGGATTGCCACCGCGCGGCGCACCGAATCCTCGGTGGGCGTGGTGATCGCTTCGTCGAAGGCATTCGTGTGCAGCGAGTTGCAGTTGTCGTAGATCGCGATCAGCGCCTGCAACGTGGTGCGGATATCGTTGAAGTCGATCTCCTGCGCGTGCAGGCTGCGGCCCGAAGTCTGCACGTGATACTTGAGCTTCTGGCTGCGTTCGTTCGCGCCGTAGCGCTCGCACATGGCAACCGCCCAGATGCGTCGCGCGACGCGGCCCAGCACCGTGTACTCCGGGTCCATGCCGTTCGAAAAGAAGAACGACAGATTCGGCGCGAAGTCGTCGATCGACATGCCGCGGGCGAGATAGGCCTCGACATAGGTGAAGCCGTTCGCGAGCGTGTACGCAAGTTGCGAAATCGGGTTCGCGCCGGCTTCGGCGATGTGATAGCCGGAGATCGACACCGAATAGAAATTGCGCACGCCGTGCTCGACGAAGTACGCCTGAATATCGCCCATCACCTTCAGGCTGAATTCGGTCGAGAAGATGCAGGTGTTCTGGCCTTGGTCTTCCTTGAGGATGTCGGCTTGCACTGTGCCGCGCACGTTTTCCAGCGCCGCGCGGCGCGTCGCGGCGAGTTCGTCGTCCGTGAGCGCGCGGCCTTGTTGCTGCGTCATGCGCGCGATCTGCTGATCGATCGCAACGTTGAAGAACATCGCGAGGATGGTCGGCGCGGGCCCGTTGATCGTCATCGAGACCGAGGTTTCCGGCGCGCAGAGGTCGAAGCCGTCGTAGAGCGTCTTCATGTCGTCGAGCGTCGCCACCGAGACGCCCGAATTGCCCACCTTGCCGTAGATGTCGGGGCGCTCGTCCGGTTCTTCGCCGTAGAGCGTGACCGAATCAAAGGCGGTCGATAGACGCTTGGCCGGCATGCCTTCTGAGAGCAGCTTGAAGCGGCGGTTGGTGCGTTGCGGATCGCCTTCGCCGGCGAACATCCGCGTCGGGTCTTCGTTTTCGCGGCGGAACGGGAACACGCCCGCGGTGAAGGGAAAGTAGCCGGGCAGATTGTCGAGCATCAGCCAGCGCAGAATCTCGCCGTGATCGACGAACTTCGGCAAGGAGACTTTGCGGACCTCGGAGCCGGATAGCGTCGTGACGGTGAGCGCGGTGCGGATCTCGCGGTCGCGGATGCGGACGATGTGTTCGGCGCCCGAGTACGCGGCGACGGTTTGCGGCCAGGTGTCGAGCAGGGCGCGCTCACGTTCGCCGAGGGAGGCGGTGCGTTGGGTGATGAGGGTGTCAAGTTGCAAGAGAGTTTGGTTGGCGGTAGCGGCGGGCGTGGTCGTTTCAGGGTTTGCGGTTGAGGCTGGGTTCGCAGTCGCGTTTGTGCCTGAACCGGCGTTTGCAGTCGTGGCGGAACCTGAGCTTGCAACTGCAACTGCACGTGCGGCCGCGCCCGCCTCCCCGAGCATTCGACGCGCCTCGACAAGTTGCCAGCGCTCGCGCGCCACGCGCGCTTGCGCGTCGGCTCGCTCGCGATAAGCGTGGACCGTCTGCGCGATATCCGCCAGATAGCGCACCCGCGCCGGCGGCACGATGGCGTTACGGCCGCTCGAAAAGCGCAGACCTTCCGGCGCGGCCAGCCGGTCGCCGCCGGAGCGCAAGCCGTGCCTGCGCAGCGCCTCGGCGACGTGCCGATACAGCGCGGTTACGCCGTCGTCGTTAAAGCGCGACGCGATGGTGCCGAACACCGGCATTGCTTCAGGCGACTTCGCGAAGTCGCCGCGATTGCGCTGCACTTGCTTGGCGACGTCGCGCAACGCATCCGGCGCGCCTTTGCGGTCGAACTTGTTGATCGCGACGAAGCCGGCGAAGTCGAGCATGTCGATCTTCTCCAACTGGCTCGCCGCGCCGAATTCCGGCGTCATGACATACAGCGATTCGTCGACGAACGGCACGATCGCCGCATTGCCCTGGCCGATGCCGGACGTTTCGACGACGATCAGATCGAAGGCCGCCGCCTTGCACAACATCAGGGCGTCGGGCAGCGAATCGGAGATTTCGCTCGATGCCTCGCGCGTCGCCATCGAACGCATGTACACGCGCGCGCCGCCGCCCCAGTCGCCGATGGCGTTCATGCGGATGCGGTCGCCCAGCAGCGCGCCGCCGGACTTGCGGCGCGACGGGTCGATGGCGAGCACGGCGATGGTGAGGGCGTCGCCGTAGTCGAGGCGAAAGCGGCGGATCAGTTCGTCGGTGAGCGAGGATTTGCCGGCGCCGCCGGTTCCGGTGATGCCTAGGACGGGGGTTGCGGTTGCTTTTGCCTGGGTGGACAGTTTTTCGCGTGCGGATGAGTCGATGGCGCCTGCTTCGAATGCGCTGATGAGTTGCGCGAGGCGGCGAAAGGTGAGGGATGCCGTGCTGGCCGTGCTGGCCGTGTTGGCCATATGATCTGCGCGCGCCGCGTGGCTCACGTGGCTCGCTTTGCTGGACGGATTGCGAACGGCGTCCGCGAGCTCGTCGCCGCCAGCATCGCCGCGCGAATCAAACCGCGGCAACCCACGCTTCGAAAGCTCGTCCGCCCACTCGCCAACCGGACTCTGCCCGGCCGCCTCAGCCGCGCGCGCACCTTCGGCGCAGCGCGCGATCATATCGTCGATCATGCCTTGCAGCCCGAGCCGCTGACCGTCCTGTGGCGAATAGATCTTCTCGACGCCATAACGTTCGAGTTCCGCGATTTCCTCAGGGACGATCACCCCGCCGCCGCCGCCGAACACCTTGATGCGCTCGCCGCCGCGCGTCCGCAGCAAGTCGACGAGATAGCGGAAGTATTCGTTGTGGCCGCCCTGGTAGCTGGACACGGCGACGCCGTCGGCGTCCTCGTGCAGCGCGGCGGTGGCGACTTCATCGACGGAGCGGTTGTGGCCGAGGTGGATCACCTCGACACCGCTCGCCTGCAGAATGCGCCGCATGATGTTGATCGACGCATCGTGGCCGTCGAACAAGGCAGCCGCCGTGACAAAGCGCAGGCGCCGGCCCGCGGGCAGCTTGTGGCTGCCGGCGCGCTGCGGCGTGGACAGATCGGTCATGTCTCCCCCAGATCGTTCGCGTATGGGTGCTGGCAACCAGTATAGCGAAACGGGTCGGAGTGCTTCGGTGGCCAAGGCGGCCTAGCGCACCGCCAACGCCTTGATCTGTTCGAGCGATGGCCATAGCGACTCGTTCGCGAACCGCTCGGCAAGAAAGTCGACAAACGAGCGCACCTTGGCCGACAGATGGCGGCGGCTCGCGTAGACCACGTGAATAGGCAGTTCGCGCGGCGGCACGTCGTCCACGAGCAGCGGCACGAGGCGCCCCGCGGCCAGATCGTCGCCGATCACTTCGGTGCCGAGCATCGCGATGCCCGCGCCTTGCAGCACGATCACGCGCTGCGCTTCCAGATGATTGACGATCAGATTGCCCGTCAGGCGCACGCGTGGCGAGGCATCGCCGGTCGCAGGCGCGATTTCGAGCGCCGACACGCCCGCATATTGGAGATAGTTGTGGCGCGCCAGATCGGCGACGGACTTCGGCGTGCCATGCCGCTTCAAATAGGCCGGCGACGCGCACAGCACGAGGTGCGCGGTCGCGATCTGCCGCGCGATCAATGAAGAAGACTTCAGCCCGCTCGGCGACGCGCGGATCGCGACATCGAAACCCTCGTCGATCAGTTCGACCACGCGGTCCGACAAGGTCATATCGACGGTGACTTGCGGATACTGCGCGGCGTAATCCGCCACCGCGGCCATCACGTGACTCAAGCCGAACGCCGACAGCGACGACACCCGCAAGCGCCCCTGCGGCACGACGCTCGCCGCGCCGACCACCTGCTCGGCCTCCTCGAGTTCGGTGAGCACCTGGCTCAGACGCTCATAGTACTCACGGCCCGCCTCGGTCGGCGCAACCCGCCGCGTGGTGCGGTTCAAGAGACGCGCGCCGAGTTGCTGTTCGAGGTGCATTACGTGCTTGCTCGCCATGGCCGCCGACATCTCCATCCGTTCGGCCGCGCCGACAAAGCTGCCGACTTCGACCACGTGGCGGAACACTTTCATGCTGACGAGGGTATCCATCTCAATCGCTCGCTTCAGGAATCAATCGGCGTCATTTTGCCGGGTTTATCAAAGACTGGTCGGCAAAACGTTTTTCCGAGCGACGAGTACGGAGGCGCACAAGCAAAAAAACCCGCCTTCCGAAGATGGCGGGCTTGGAGATCAAGCTGATGCGGCCGTCGCGCGAAGTCCGCAGGCAGGCGTCGCGCGGCGCGGCCGGGGCGCTTAGAACTTGGCGCGCAGGCCGACGCCGTAGGTGTTGCCGCTCGACATGTTGGAGATGTGGTCGTACATGTAGGCTGCGTAGATGTCCGTGCGCTTGGACAGCGGATAGTCGTAGCCGAGCGCAGCCGTCTGACGGGTTTGGTCGAAGCCGCCGCCGTCGCGCGAGTAGGCGTACGAAGCCATCACCGAACCCGGGCCGAACGGCACCGTCGCGCCGCCTTGCGCCGTGTTCACGTGCCAGCTCGTGACTTGCTGATCGTTGTACGTGTACATGTACTGACCGAAGAACTTGACGAACTTCAGGTCGTACGACACGCCGAGTTGCGCGACGCTCTGGCTCTTCAGGCCGGGCACGCCCGACGTGCTGAAGCTGCCGAGGTCGCTCGGCACGTTGTTGAAATTCACGTACTGATACACCGCCGTTGCTGCGAACGGGCCGTGGAAGTACAGCACCTGGCCGCTCCACTTCTTCGCGCCGTTTTCGGTCGTGTTGCCGAGGGCGTACATGGCCGTCGCGCTCAGGCCGTTGAAGTTCGGCGACGAGTACGACACCGCGTTGCTCCAGCCGGAGTCGCCCGTCACGCCCTGGTCCGTCGAATAGGTCGGGAACGTGCCGAGACCAAGGTACGTGTGCCAGACCATCGGCGAGAACTGGTACGAGTCGACGAACGGGTTGAACAGAATCGTCGACACGAACAGCGGCGTCGTCAGACGGCCTGCCGTCACCGTGCCGTAGGGCGACTCGATACCGACGTACGCGTTACGCGAAAACATCGTGTCGCCCGTGAAGCGGCCGTACTGGCCGTTTTGCGCCAGGAAGAACCCTTCGAGCGCGAAGATCGCCTTGTAGCCGTTGCCCAGATCCTCCGCCCCTTTCAAGCCCCAGTACGAAGTCGACATGCCGCCGCCCGAGACCTGCACCGCGGTCTTGCCGCCCGGGAATTTCTGCGCGCCGACCCATTCGTCGACCTGACCGTAGAGCTGCACACTCGATTGCGCAAAAGCAGACGATGCACTGGCCAGCAGAGCGGCACACGCGGTTGCCTTGAGGGTGGTCTTCAGCGCACTGCTGATGCTTGTTTTCATGGGTTCTCCTGTCTTTGTCAAAAGGGGTGTGGCTGTGCGAAAGGGGGAGCTCGCGCGAACCATTGTTGTTGTCCGTTCGATCATCGAGCCAATCTGGGCGGGACCATCTTTGCGGACCATTTTTATGAACAAAAATATCGTGGGTTATTGCGGGTATATCGGTCTGATTAGTTTTGTCGCTTATCGGCCTGATAAAGCCTTGGCCGACCGCGCTCTCGCCGTGCCGCCGCAAGTTTTGCCGCACCGCGCAAAGCGTTGCTCACATTGCGGCCGACGGGTTGATAACGCCTCAGATGACACGCGGATGACGCACCGCCGCAGAAACGACCAAATTTGACGATGGGAGAGCGTCTGCTGCCGAGTGTTTTCAAAAAAGTGTGGTGTCGAAACGTCACATTGACGGCGGCCTTTACGGACGGCGGTAAGGCGGAAGGCCGCTGTCAAGCGGTTTGAAAGGCAGAGGGCGGTGGTCCGGCGGAGCGAAGCGATGAGAATTTGGGAGGACGAAATGGCAGTGATGCCGCGTACCCCGTTCGGGATGATGCACGCGTGAACGCGGAGTCAGATAAGCGAATGGCCGGCACTCGAACAATGTCGAAGCGGCATGGAGAAGTCAGCGAAAGAAGTAGCTGGGTGTGTGTGCTGTCTAAGCGGTCTAACCGGCGAACACTGGTTGCTCACGCAACAAACGCAACGCACAGCGCACGCAGCACGAACGCCTAGTTCCGGTAAGGCGAGCCTTCCGACTGACGTGGATCGTCCGACTGGCGCTGCATGGCGCGCGATGAACCGCGCTCCTCGTTGTAGCGGGCGACGTCGGCACGAATCGAGCCGGCGCGAACCGGCGCATTGGCCGGCGGCCGCGGCACCGTGCGCGATTCGGCACTAACCGGCGTGATGGCGCCGGCGTACTGCATGCCTCCGCGGCCGTCGCCGGCGTATCCGGCCGGTCCGGCGACACGTCGCACGCCCGGCTTGTAGACGTCAAACCCGTCGGCGTAATTTCCGCCCGCGAAATTCGCTCCGCCACGCGGCAGACGCGCGTTGCCATCGGCCATCGTATTGCGTGCGGGTGCTGCCGCGGCGGCGCCGTAGTAGCGGCCACCGTCATGCACATCGCCGCGCACGGCGTGATTCGCTTCGGCATGCGCATAGCCGCCACGACTGCCGTGCGGCATGCCTGGTGCTTTCGCATAGGCGAACGAGCACAGCGCAGCGATGACCGCGCCCAACGCCCAGTGCCTCGTTCTCGACAACCCGTCCACCCAGTGACTCACATGCCCGAAGACTTGCCTGAAACCCACCGTTCGAGCTGCGATGGACTTGTTTTGGGACTGGCACGAGCGCTGCGACAAGATCGCGACGCCGGGCATCCCGACGGCCTTTGAACCGTAATTTATGGGTGCCGGCAAAGGGTGTCGAGCCAAAAAGTGTTAGGCCTCGGACGCGGATGTAACACCTTGTTACTGCGACGTTTTTCTACGACAGAGTCCTTGCGCGAAAGCCCTGAAACCGCTTGCTTTCAAGGACTTGGAGAGACAGCTTACGACCCCTTGCGTATGACGAATCGCGTCTGGATATCCACCTCAACTGTCAAAACTGCATGGACCAAACAGATCATGTCGCCAATACTGAAAACTTCGGGCGGAGCGCTGTCCGAATTTTCCGGAACCGGCCCTTTGATGCATGGCCCTCATTAATCGATTCTTCAAATGAATTTGCATATTTAATCGAAAATCAACAACAATAGCTCTTTCCCATAGGCTGGGACGGCGCCTTCACTAGCGCGTCCCCGCGCTTTTCCGCGTTACCGAATCGAGATTCCGACATGGCTCGCCCGAAACTGCTTCCCGACAACTTCACCTTGTGCCTCGTCGGCACCGTGACCCTTGCCAGCTTGCTGCCGGTTCATGGGCAGGCCGCCGTCGGGTTCAACTGGGTGACCAACGTGGCGGTCGGCCTGCTGTTTTTCCTGCACGGCGCCAAGCTCTCACGCGAAGCGATCATTGCGGGCGCGACGCACTGGCGTCTGCATCTTGTAGTGCTGCTCAGCACGTTCGCGCTCTTTCCGCTGCTCGGCCTCGCGCTTAAACCGCTCCTTTCGCCACTTGTCACGCCGGCGCTCTATGCGGGGGTCCTCTTCCTCTGCACGTTGCCGTCTACGGTTCAGTCGTCGATCGCGTTCACGTCCATTGCCAAGGGCAACGTGCCGGCTGCCGTATGCAGCGCGTCGGCCTCGAGCCTGCTCGGCATCTTCATCACGCCCGCGCTCGTCAGCCTCGTCGTCACCAATCAGGCGGCCGGCGGCGGCGCGTCGCCGTGGCATACGGTAGGCAACATCGTGCTGCAACTGCTGGTGCCGTTCGTGGCCGGGCAGTTGCTGCGCCCGTTGATCGGCAAGTGGATCGAGCGCAATCGCGGCGTGCTCAAGTTCGTCGACCAGGGGTCGATCCTGCTGGTGGTGTATGGCGCGTTCAGCGAGGCCGTCAACGAAGGCCTGTGGCATCAGATTCCGCTCTCCGCACTCGGCGGCCTGCTGCTGCTGTGCGTCGTGCTGCTCGCCCTGGCTCTCGCCGTGACGATTTTCGTCAGCAAGCGGCTCGGCTTTAGCCGTGCGGACCAGATCACCATCATCTTCTGCGGTTCGAAGAAGAGCCTTGCCGCCGGCGTGCCGATGGCCAAGGTGATTTTCGCCTCGCATGCGGTGGGCGCCGTAGTCTTGCCGCTGATGCTGTTCCACCAGATCCAGTTGATGGTGTGCGCCGCGCTCGCGCAGCGCTGGGGCGCGCGCGACATCAGCGGCGAGACCCACGCCGCCTCGCGCGAGCGGACCACCGCCGCCGTCGCGCGCCGGTGAATACGCGCGCAATGCAAACAGGACATTCATAAGCGCCCTCCCTGAGCGTCATTTGAAGAAAGCCGCCTCGCGCGGCTTTTTTGTTATTTCACGCGCAAACGCCGCCGCTGTCGCCTCGGCCGGATGACATAGGCCAATTCCTGGCAAGGCGGAGCCGGCCTTCAGAATGGCTCGACCGAACACAAACAAAGGCACCATCCCAGTGCAACGGTTCACTAAAAGTTCACTTAACTCCAGGCAACCCGGGCCGATAAGCCGAAGGTCGATCGCTACGCCTATCTGCCATGCAACCTCGCTCGCCCTCCCGATCCGCCGCGCCGCGCATCGAGGAGTTGATCGCCCGGCGTGATCTGTCCGCTGTGTTCCAGCCGATCATTGATTTCGAAGACGGCGCGATTCTCGGCTACGAAGGTCTGATCCGTGGCCCGTCCGGCACGCCGCTCGAAGCGCCGTTCGCCCTGTTTTCGCAAGCGCTCGACGAGGGCTGCACGATCGAGCTCGAACGCGCCGCCGCGCGCACTTGCATCGAAGCGTTCGCGCAACTCGACTTCGACGGCAAGCTGTTCCTGAATTTCAGCGCGGGCGCGATGCGCCAACTGGCCGAGGCGCGCGACGACACACTCGCGCTGCTGCGTCATCGCGGCGTCGATCCGCAACGGATCGTGATCGAGCTGACCGAGCAAAGCACGATTCTGGATGTCGGCAGTTTCCTGCCGGTGATCTCGACACTGCGCACGACCGGCGCGCAATTCGCGCTCGACGACTACGGCACGGCGAACGCCAGCATGAACTTATGGGTGCGGCTGCAACCTGACGTCGTGAAGATCGACCGCTTCTTCATTCACGACATTGCTTGCGATCCGCTCAAGTTCGAGGCCGTGCGCGCGATGCAGCACTTCGCCAGCGCGAGCGGCGCGCGGCTCGTCGCAGAGGGCATCGAAAACGAAGCGGACCTGATCGTGGTGCGCGACATGGGGATCGGCTGTGGGCAGGGCTTTTTCTTCGGCCGTCCGCACGCGCAGCCGGCTCGCCAGGTGACCGACGACGCCCGCGATGCGCTGCGCGCCGGCCACATCGCCGTGTTCCCCGAGACCACGCGCACGGTGAGCAGCGCGTCGCCTTCGGGCGGCATGGCGTCGGCGAAGATGCTGGTGCACGCGCCCGCGTTGCCGCGCCACGCGACCAACAACGACGTGCTCGAACTGTTCAACCGTCTGCCCGATCTGCACGCGGTCGCGGTGGTCGAACAGGACGAGCCGGTCGCGCTGATCAACCGCCGCAGCTTCATGGACCGCTACGCGCTGCCGTATCACCGCGAGCTGTTCGGCAAGCGCCCTTGCCTGCTGTTTGCCAACGCATCGCCAGTGATCATCGAGAAATCGATGACCGTCGAGCAGATGGCCAAGCTCCTCGCGAGCGACGATCAGCGCTATCTCGCCGACGGCTTCGTCATCACCGACAACGGCAAATACGCCGGCCTCGGCACCGGCGAGAAGCTCGTGCGCGCGGTGACCGAGGTGCGCATCGAAGCGGCGCGCTACGCGAACCCGCTGACCTTCCTGCCGGGCAACATCCCGATCAGTTCGCACATTGCCCGCCTGCTCGGCAACGACGCCGGTTTCTACGCGTGCTACGTCGACCTGAACCACTTCAAGCCGTTCAACGATCAGTACGGTTACTGGCAAGGTGACGAGGTTCTGAAATTCGCCGCCGTCGTCCTCGCCGATGTGTGCGACCCGACCCGCGACTTTCTCGGCCACGTGGGCGGCGACGACTTCCTGATCCTGTTCCAGAGCGACGACTGGCGCGAACGCGTGCTGCGCGCGATCCACGTGTTCAACGAAGGCGCGCAGCGCTTCTATGCGCCGACCGATCGGCTCGCCGGCGGCATCCACGGTGAGGACCGGCGCGGCAATCCGACCTTCTTCGGTTTCGTGACGATGGCGATCGGCTGCGTGCGCGTCGAACCTGGCGACGGCCCATCGCTCTATAGCAGCGAGGAAATCGCGTCCGTCGCGGCACTGGCCAAGCGGCGCGCGAAGCACGAGGCGAGCGGTTTCGTGCTGATCGACGCCGACGAAAGCGTGGCCCTGCTGCGCGGACAGGCCGAAGCCGCGCACCTGTCGCTGGAGTGAACGCGCGGTGTCCAAGCTCAGTATCGGACATTGTTTAGCTAATTTTACTAAACAGCATATTCCGGGCCAACTCCAACGCCTACGGGTATTTCCCGGTGTCTAGCGAGTGTTTTTCGGGCGGGTTTAGCGTGGTTTTACTATACAATCGCCCGAACCCAAACACCGTGCGGCCGCCCTCGTGCGTCCGCTTCATTCGATGGCTACAACCATCCGCGACGTGGCCCGCGCGGCCAGCGTGTCGATCGGCACCGTCTCACGCGCATTGAAGAATCAGCCGGGCCTTTCCGAGGCCACCCGCGTGCGCGTCGTCGAAGCGGCACGCAAGCTCGGCTATGACGCCGCCCAGTTGCGCCCACGCATCCGCCGTCTAACGTTCCTGCTGCACCGTCAGCACAACAATTTCGCCGTCAGTCCTTTCTTTTCGCATGTGCTGCACGGCGTGGAAGACGCCTGCCGAGAACGCGGCATCGTGCCGTCCGTGCTGACCGCCGGCCCCACCGAAGACGTGACCCAGCAGATGCGTCTGCACGCGCCGGACGCGGTGGCGATTGCCGGTTTCGTCGAGCCGGAAACGCTGACCACGCTGGTGGCGATGCAGCGTCCACTCGTGCTGATCGACCTGTGGGCGCCCGGCATGCGCTCGGTGAATCTCGACAACGCCGCAGGCGCCACGCTCGCCATGCGGCATCTGTTCGAGCAGCGGCGCAAGCGCGTCGCGTTCATCGGCGGCTCGCTCGCGCACTTCAGCATCGCGCAGCGCGCGCTCGGCTACCGGCGCGCGTTCTTCGAGGCGGGCTTGCTGTTCGACCCGTCGCTGGAAGTGACGATCGACGCCGGCCTCGACCCGGACAGCGGCGCCGCGCGCGCCATGCATCAGTTGCTCGACGCGCCGGGTCCGCGCCCCGACGCGGTATTTGCCTACAACGACGCCGCCGCGCTCGCCGCGCTGCGCGCGTGCCTCGCGCGCGGACTGCGCGTGCCCGAGGACATCGCCATCATCGGTTTCGACGACATTCCCGCCGCTGCCCATGCCACGCCGCCGCTGTCGACCATCTCGGTCGACAAGGAAGCGCTCGGCCGGCGCGGCGTCGAGCTGTTGCTCGAAGACGCACCCGCCGAACTGGAAGTCCGTTTGCCCGTCCATCTCATTGCCCGTGCCAGTACTTTGGTGAAAATGCCATGACGCAATCCGATCCGCTTCACCCCGCCAACGGCGCCGCTGCGGCGCCGCCCGTCGAGAGCTTCCGCACACGCGACTTTCTGCTCGCGCATGTGCAGGACACGCTGCGCTTTTACGCGCCGAACGTGCTCGACCCGAGCGGCGGCTTTTTCCATTTCTTCCGCGACGACGGTTCGGTCTACGACAAAACCACGCGGCATCTGGTGAGCAGTTGCCGCTACGTGTTCAACTACGCGATGGCGTATCGCCAGTTCGGCGACCCACAGCACCTCGAATACGCGCGCCACGGCTTGCGGTTCCTGCGCGAGGCGCATTGGGACGCCCAGCACGAAGGCTACGACTGGGAGCTCGAATGGCACGACGGCAAGAAGCGCACGCTCGATGCGACGCGCCACTGCTACGGCCTCGCCTTCGTCCTGCTCGCCTATTCGCATGCGGCGATGGCTGGCATCGAGGAAGCCAAGCCAATGATCGGCGCGACCTTCGAGCTGATGGAACACCGCTTCTGGGACGCCGCCGCGGGCCTTTACGCCGACGAAGCGTCGCCCGACTGGCGGGTCAGTTCTTACCGCGGGCAGAACGCGAACATGCACACCACCGAGGCGCTGCTCGCCGCGCATGAAGCGACCGGCCATCTCGTCTATCTGGATCGCGCGGAACGGGTGGCGTCGAATATCACGCTGCGTCAGGCGAAGCTGTCGCAGGGTCTGGTGTGGGAGCACTTTCACGCGGACTGGTCGGTCGACTGGCACTACAACGAGGAAGACAGCTCGAACATCTTCCGCCCGTGGGGCTTCCAGCCGGGGCACCAGACAGAATGGGCGAAGCTGCTGCTGATTCTCGAGCGCTTCCGTCCGTTGCCGTGGCTGCTGCCGCGCGCCATCGAACTGTTCGACGCCGCCATGACGCACGCGTGGGACGAAGACCACGGCGGCCTCTACTACGGCTTCGGCCCCGACGGCACCGTGTGCGACCACGACAAGTATTTCTGGGTCCAGGCGGAAACCTTCGCGACGGCGGCGCTGCTCGGCAAGCGTACCGGCAACGAACGCTTCTGGGACTGGTACGACGAGATCTGGCGCTATAGCTGGGCGCATTTCGTCGATCACAAGTATGGCGCGTGGTACCGCATCCTCACGTGCGACAACCGCAAGTACAGCGACGAAAAAAGTCCGGCCGGCAAGACCGACTATCACACCATGGGCGCGTGCTATGAAGTGCTGGCCCACGCGCTGCCCGACGGCGCGGCCGCTGCGTCCGAATCCGCGGAGCAAACAAAATGAGCAATCCGAGCGAGAACCACGAATTTCCCTTCTTCGTCTCAGCCGGCGACATCCTCACCGATCTCGTACGCACCGGCACCTCCCAATGGCTCTCGCGTCCTGGCGGCGCCGGCTGGAACGTGGCGCGCTGCGTGGCGCGGCTCGGCCTGCCGACCGCGTGCGCCGGCTCGCTGGGCGTCGATAACTTCTCCGATGAGTTGTGGAACGCGAGCGTCGCCGCCGGGCTCGATATGCGCTTCATGCAGCGCGTGGAGCAGCCGCCCTTGCTGGCGATCGTGCATCAGACGCATCCGCCCGCGTACTTCTTCATGGGCGAGAACAGCGCTGATCTGGCCTTCGATCCGGCGCGCCTGCCGGCGGGCTGGATGGGCCAGGTGAAGTGGGCGCACTTCGGCTGCATCAGCCTCGTGCGCCAACCCATCGGCAACACGCTCGCCACTTTGGCGGCCGAATTGCGTTCGCAGGGCGTGAAGATCAGTTTCGATCCGAACTATCGGAATCTGATGGAGCACGGCTACGAACCCACGTTGCGGAAAATGGCCGCGCTCGCGGACCTGATCAAGGTGTCTGACGAGGACTTGCGCCTCATCTTCAAGACCGACGACGAAGCCGGCGCACTTGCGCAGTTGCGGGCCATGAATCCCACCGCCACCGTGCTGGTGACGCGCGGACCGGAGACCGCCGTGTTGATCGATGGCGCCATGGTGACCGAAGCGCGGCCGCCGCGCGTCGAGGTGATCGACACGGTCGGTGCGGGCGACGCGTCGATCGGCGGCCTGCTGTTCAGCCTGATGACCGCACCGCAACGGGCGTGGCCGGAACACCTGGCGTTCGCGCTGGCCGCCGGCGCGGCCGCTTGCCGCCATGCCGGCGCGCACGCGCCGTCGCTCGATGAAGTCGTCGCGCTGCTGTAATTCCGTTGCCTTGCGCGGCGCGTATGGTCACCGGCGTGGAGCGCCGCCAGGGCGGAGAACCGAACCTTCATCATCGTGCTAGGATGAAAAAACCGAAACCTTTGGAAGACGGAGAGACGCCATGGACGACATCACCTACACCAAAGGCATCTACACGGCCACTGCCTCGATAAGAGAAATAGAAAAAGACACCTGGCAGGGCGTGGTCACCCTCTTGCGCGACGAAGGCGACGCCACCGCCGATCAGGAAACCACCGTCTACGAAGTCGAAGCCACTTCGTCGACGCCGGAGGAAGCGCTCGAGGAAGCCAAAGCGCTCGCTCACCGCATCCTCGGGGAAATCGAACTCTAGTTAGAAACCGACGCCGCGCTTGCGCGTTTTCGCTTGCGTTCGCGTTGCGCCACCCTGAACCAACCGGCCGGAGGCGGTCATGGCTGAACAGCTCTTCCTCTATGGCGTGTACTCGATTCACGTCCGTCCAATCGAACTCAACGGCGCGCGCTGGGACGCGGAGTATGAAATCCGCCATCGCGAGAAAGCCGTCAAACCGTGGACGACGGTAGGTGGCGACAACGGCTATGGCGACGAAGCCGAAGCTGTCGCCGCAGCCCATCAGCAAGCCGTCGACGATATCGAACACGGCGCGGGCATTCCCAAGCCGCGAGCCTTTCCGTAAGTCCGAAGAAGCGCACGCTGTGGCGCGCGTGCGCGATTGCTTGATTGTTTCAGTGCGCGGTGTCGGTGCGGTGTTGGCACGATGACGCCGTGTCGGCGCGGCTTGCATGAAGCACCGTCCGCGGCGAGCAGTCGCCGCTTCGGCCGCTGGCGCACGTAGCGATCCAGCGAGGAAGCTGCGCACGCCGCCGCGTCGCTGTGCCGCTGTGCCGCTGTGCCGCTGTGCCGCTGTGCCGCTGTGCCGCTGTGCCGCTGTGCCGCTGTGCCGCATTTTTACGGGCCCGCGCACCGCGCCGAAAATCAGCTTCCGTGAGCAAAGCGTCGTGCTACGCTTTGGCCGTTTTCATTTCCACGAGCCCGCGATGGCGACTGAACCGTCAGACCGTCCTTCCGGCTTCGGCGAAACCGAAGCGCGCGCACCGGCGCGCCGCCCACGCGGCAGCCGCGAATTGCGTCTGGACGATCGCGTGATCATCGCGCACGGCATGCCGACGCCGCTCTGGCAGGATCTTTACCACCGTGCTCTGGTGGTGCGCTGGCCGACGTTTTTCGTCTCGCTCGCGGTCCTGTTCATGCTGCTCAACACGACGTTCGCCACGCTCTATATGCTCGGCAATGCGCCGATCGCCAATCAGTTTCCAGCAGGGTTCGGCGGCGCGTTTTTCTTCAGCGTCGAAACGCTTGCGACGGTCGGATACGGCGATATGCATCCGCAAACCGTCTACGCGCATTGGATCGCCACGCTCGAAATTTTCATCGGTATGTCTGGGATCGCGTTGGCGACGGGGCTGATCTTCGCGCGCTTTTCGCGGCCGCACGCCAAGATCATGTTCACGCGTTATGCGGTGATCCGGCCGCTCGACGGTCGCATGACGCTGATGGTGCGCTCGGCCAATGCGCGTCAAAACGTGATCGCCGAGGCGCGTGCCAATCTGCGCATCATGCGCCAGGAGACCACGGCCGAAGGCTATACGCTGCGCAAACTTTACGACCTGACGCTGGTGCGAGATCAACACCCGGTGTTCAAACTGGGCTGGACGCTGATGCACATCGTCGATGAAAACAGCCCGCTCTTCGGCGAAACGGCCGAAACGCTCAAGCGCCGCGACACGATGTTGATTCTGACGCTGGAAGGTGTCGATGAATCGACTTCGCAAACCATGCAGGCGCGTCACACGTGGCCGTGCGACCAGATCTACTGGCATTACCGTTTCGCGGACATCATGACCGAGCGAGACGGCGTGAGCCATATTGACTACGCGCGGTTCGACGAGATCGAGCCGCTCGACGAGGCGCCCATTGGCCCCGTCAAGTCCGTAGCGCCGGCGCCGTAAGCCGCCTGAATCGCGGTGCATCGCACTTCCTTTGCGCGTGCCGCCGATCGCGCCGCCTTCTTCTCGATTCACCGCCGAAACGCACCAGGGCTTACCCGAATGCCATCGCTGCGTGGCAGATCCGTCTCAAAATTTCATTAAAACGCGCGGGTCTTCTCGCCTATTCGTGAACGGCCGGTCAAAGTAGAAAAAATCCTCTCCAATCGGCGCTAAAAAATAGAGTCTCTTTCGCTGCGTCACCTTCGTGGTCCCCACCACCGCGCGCGGATGCCAAACCGCAACTATGTTGCATGGGATCGGAGTAAGTGCTTTGCATGGGACCAGAGTAGCGCGCTAAAGCGCGAACTCTGATCAACAGTTGAAGCGCCAACGCCGATCGACAATGGAGACCTACCCATGACCGCTCGCCTGCCCATCGACGGCACGCCCGCACTGGCCGATTACAAGCTTTCCGATAACCTCACCGCGACGCGCGGCCGGATCTTCCTGACCGGCACGCAGGCGCTGGTGCGTCTCGCGCTCATGCAGCGCGCCGCCGATAAGGCGCGCGGCATGAACACCGCCGGCTTCATCAGCGGCTATCGCGGCTCGCCGCTCGGCATGGTCGACCAGCAGTTGTGGAAGGCGCAAAAACTGCTCACGGCGAGTGATATTCGCTTCTTGCCCGCCATCAACGAAGAACTCGGCGGCACCGCCGTGCTCGGCACGCAGCGGGTGGAATCGGATCCGGAGCGCACCGTCGAGGGCGTGTTCGCGATGTGGTACGGCAAGGGCCCGGGCGTGGACCGTGCCGGCGATGCGCTGAAGCACGGCAACGCCTACGGTTCGTCGCCGCACGGCGGCGTGCTGGTGGTGGCCGGTGACGACCACGGCTGCGTGTCGTCGTCGATGCCGCATCAGAGCGACTTCGCGTTGATGGCCTGGCACATGCCGGTCGTGAATCCGTCGAACATCGCCGACATGCTCGAGTTCGGCTTGTACGGCTGGGAGTTGTCGCGCTTCTCGGGCGCGTGGGTCGGCTACAAGGCGATCTCCGAAACGGTCGAATCCGGCTCGACGGTCGATCTCGACGCGCTGCGCACCGACTGGGCCTCGCCGCAGGATTTCGAAGCACCGTCAGGCGGCCTGCACAACCGCTGGCCCGATCTGCCGAGCCTGACGATCGAATCGCGGATGCACGCGAAGCTCGACGCCGTGCGCCACTTCGCGCGCGTGAACAGCATCGACAAATGGATCGCGCCGAGCCCACATGCGAACGTGGGGATCGTGACGTGCGGCAAGGCGCATCTGGATCTGATGGAAACGCTGCGCCGCCTCGATCTGACGGTTGCCGATCTGGAAGCGGCCGGCGTGCGGATCTACAAGGTCGGCCTGTCGTTTCCGCTGGAGATGACGCGTATCGACGCGTTCGTCTCCGGCTTGTCCGAAGTGCTGGTGATCGAGGAGAAAGGCCCGGTCATCGAACAGCAGATCAAGGACTATCTATACAACCGCACGCAAGGCACGCGGCCGATCGTCGTCGGCAAGAACGCCGAAGACGGCACGCTGCTGCTGTCGTCGCTCGGTGAATTGCGGCCGTCGCGCATTCTGCCGGTGTTCGCCAACTGGCTCGCGAAGCACAAGCCTGCGCTCGATCGCCGCGAACGCGTGGTCGATCTGGTCGCGCCGCAAATTCTCTCGAATGCCGCGGACAGCGTGAAGCGCACGCCGTACTTCTGCTCGGGTTGCCCGCACAACACTTCCACCAAAGTGCCGGAAGGATCGATCGCGCATGCGGGGATCGGCTGCCACTTCATGGCGTCGTGGATGGAGCGCGACACGACCGGTCTCATCCAGATGGGCGGTGAAGGCGTTGACTGGGCCTCGCATTCGATGTTCACGAAAACGCGCCACGTGTTCCAGAATCTCGGCGACGGCACCTACTTCCACTCGGGCATTCTGGCGATCCGTCAGGCCGTGGCCGCGAAAACCACCATCACGTACAAGATTCTCTATAACGACGCCGTCGCGATGACGGGCGGCCAGCCAGTGGACGGCAGCATCTCGGTGCCGCAGATCGCGCGTCAG
Source organism: Paraburkholderia dipogonis (assembly GCF_046027395.1). GTDB lineage: Bacteria > Pseudomonadota > Gammaproteobacteria > Burkholderiales > Burkholderiaceae > Paraburkholderia > Paraburkholderia dipogonis_A. The sequence goes on from NZ_JAQQEG010000004.1 coordinate 42,820, forward strand.
GTGGAAGCCGAAGGCGTGTCGCGCTTCGTCGTGGTCAGCGACGAGCCGGAGAAATACGACGGCCATCACGACCAGTTCCCGAAGGGCACCACGTTTCACCATCGCAGCGAGATGGATACCGTGCAGCGCCAACTGCGCGACACCGACGGTGTGACCGTGCTGATCTATGACCAAACCTGCGCGGCGGAAAAACGCCGGCGCCGGAAAAAAGGCGAATTTCCCGATCCGGACAAGCGCCTCTTCATCAACGAGGAAGTCTGCGAAGGCTGCGGCGATTGCGGCGTGCAGTCGAATTGCCTGTCAGTGGAACCGGTTGAAACGGCATTGGGCCGAAAGCGCCGCATCGATCAATCGTCGTGCAACAAAGACTACTCGTGCGTGAACGGCTTCTGCCCGAGCTTCGTCACGGTGGAAGGCGGCAAGCTGAAGAAAGCCGCGGGCGCCGCCTTCGATCCGGCGGCACTCGCCGCGCGCGTCGACGCCTTGCCGATTCCCGCAACGCATCTCGACGCCGCGCCGTACGACATTCTGGTGACGGGCGTCGGCGGCACGGGCGTCGTGACGGTGGGCGCATTGATCAGCATGGCGGCGCATCTCGAAGGCAAGAGCGCGTCGGTGCTCGATTTCATGGGCTTCGCGCAAAAGGGCGGCTCGGTGCTGTCGTTCGTGCGCTTCGCCGCGCGCGACGAGTGGCTCAACCAGGTGCGCATCGACACGCAACAGGCCGACGTGCTGCTCGCCTGCGACATGGTGGTTGGCGCCAGTGCCGATGCGCTGCAAACGGTGCGTCATGGCCGCACGCGCATCGTCGTGAACACGCATGCTATTCCGAACGCCACGTTCGTGACGAATCCGGACGCAACGCTGCATGCCGACGCGCTGCTCGACAAGATGCGTCACGCGGCCGGCCCGGAGCGCATGTCGACGTGCGACGCCCAGGCGCTCGCGACGCGTTTTCTCGGCGACACCATTGGGGCGAATATTCTGATGCTCGGTTATGCCTGGCAACTGGGTCTCGTGCCCGTGTCGTTCGGCGCGATGATGCGCGCGATCGAATTGAACAACGTCGCGGTGCAGATGAATCAGTTGGCGTTTTCGATCGGCCGCCTCGCCGCCGAAGATCCCGCCGCGCTCGAATCGCTGTGGCAAGCACGGCATCTGGCGAAGCAAAGCGTGCGCGTCGATACGCTCGACGAACTGATCGCGCATCGCGAAGGACGTCTGCAGACTTACGGCGGCGCGAGCTATGTGAAGCGTTATCGCGCGCTGGTCGACGCGGCACGCCGCGCGGAATCCGCGGTGGACGCCAAGAGCGAGCGCGTGACGCGCGCCGTGGCGACCACGTTCTATCGTCTGCTTGCAGTGAAGGACGAATACGAAGTGGCGCGCCTGCATTCGGATGTCGCGTTCCGTGAAGCGCTGGAAGCGCAATTCGAAGGCGTGGCCGGCAAGGACTTCGGCATCAAGTTCAATCTCGCGCCACCGACGCTCACGCGTCCGGAACCGGGCAAGAATCCTTCTAAAAAAACCTTCGGTCAATGGATGTGGCCGGTGCTCGGCACGCTGGCGAAATTCAGCAGCCTGCGCGGCACGATGCTCGATCCGTTCGGCCGCACGCTGGAACGCAAGATGGAGCGCGAACTCGCGGGCGATTACGAAACCACGTTGCAGCGTGCGCTCGCGAAGCTCGATGCCGGCAATCTGGAAGACGTGGCGAAACTCGCCGACCTGCACGCTCGCGTGCGCGGTTATGGTCACGTGAAACTCGCGAATCTGGCGGGCGTGAAGCGTGGTGAGCGCGATCTGGCCACACGTTTGCAGATCGACGCGGCGACCGGTGAGTCGGTGCGGAAGTCACTGGAAGAGGTGAAGGGCGCGGGGCAGTTGCGCGGGATTCCGGTGGTCGTGGCGAAGTAGTTTTTTGGGTCACGTAGACGCAGATGAAAAAATGCCGCTTCGAGAGCGATCTCGACGCGGCATTTTTCTTTGCTTCGTTGATTTAACTATTGGGTCATGCGTCCAGCAATGCTCTGACCTTCGCAACCTTTTGCGGATCGACCGGCGCGAGACCGTTGCTGTCCACCCGAACGCCCGAGCCGAAATGCACCGCTTCAACCTGTGTCCTGCTCACGAAACCGGCGATGGCATTCAACGTCAAACCCGCGCCGGCCAATACCGTGCAATGTGAACCGTCCGCCTGCTGCACCAGCTCGCGGATCGTGGCCTCCGCATTCAATACCGAAGGTTGCCCACCCGAGGTCAACACATTCGTCACGGCCTCGAAACCAAGTAGCACATCGAGTGATCGGCGCAAATCACGCGCTTCATCGAACGCACGATGGAAGGTGATAGCCAGTCCATCCGCCGCATCGATCGCACGGGCGAGGCCTTCGCGGTCGATCTCGCCGGCGGTGTTCAGCATGCCGATCACCACGCCATTCGCGCCCGCCGCTTTCACTGCCCGCACGTCGCGCAGCATCACCGCATAGTCGTCGGCGTCGTACACGAACGAACGGCTATGCGGCCGCACGATCACGTTCACGGGAATCTCGACCGCCGCCACCACCGCTTCGATCAGGCCGAGGCTAGGCGTCAGGCCGCCCTCGCCCATCGCGGTGACAAGTTCGAGCCGGTCAGCGCCGGCTTGCGCGGCAAGGCGCGCGTCGGCAACGGTTGTGGCAATGACTTCGAGAAGGACGGACATAAGCGCGGCTGAATGTCGTTAAAACGACATGATCTCAGAACTGCTCTTCGTCCACCCAATCGATATCGCCGCACAGCACGCAAGTCTGCTCACCCACGCGCGTCGCCACCGAAAGCGTCACGCACGGCAACGCCTCGTTGATCGACAGGTACGGCCGCGTCACATGCACGCGCTCCGGCGCATTGATCGCATCGCGGAAATACGGACGACGCAGCCAGTTCGCCCCTTGCGCGTCAGCAAGCGGCAGAAAGCGCGTTTCATGCGCCGCGCGATCGGCGCGCAGCACGACGTTACGGCCCGCCTGCTTACCCTTCGCGTCGAGCAGGAAACAGCGCGCGGCGTGGTCGAGCGCGAGAAAATTCCAGCAGACTTCCTCGAGCGGTTCGCCGGCCGCGAGCCGCTCCGCCGCCCGCTCGAAAGCCCGCAAGTACGGCACGAGCCGGCTGGCATTGCGGCGCTCGCGGGCGTCGGCCTGATCGCGATAACGCTCGGTGAGTTCGCTGATGCATGTGGTCGCGTGCAACGCGTCCGCCGCGCCGGGATTCGGACGGCCGAAGAAAAAGCCCTGCACGAAGTCCGCATTGCAGGCGAGCGCCATCTGCGCCTCATGCTCCGTCTCCACGCCTTCGACCAGCACCAGCTTGCCCGCTTCGTGCAGCAAGGCCACGAGGCCCGGCAGAATCGTCGCCATGTCGGCGCGATGCGCGGCGTGCGACAGCATGACGCGGTCAAGCTTCACGATGTCGGGATTCAATTGCCAGATCCGTTCGACGTTCGAGTGCCCCGCGCCGAAATCGTCGAGTGCGATCAGGAAGCCGCGTTCGCGAAACTGGCGCACGGCGTCGGCGAGACGCTCCAGATCTTCGGCGCGATGCTCGAGCACTTCGAGCACGATGCGCCGCGGCGGCAGATCGAGCCGCTTCAGCGTGGCCAGCAACGCGGCGGCGAGATACGGATCGGTGAGCGCTCCCGGATGCACGTTCAGGAACAGCCACTCGCGCTCGGCGCCGAGCATCTTGAAATTTTCCAGGTGCAGGGTCTGAGCCAGCTTGTCGACCTGCAGCACATCGCCGAGGCGCGCGGCCTCGCCGAATACGTCGAGCGGCGACACCGGCCGGTCGAGCGCATCGTGCGCGCGCAGCAGCCCCTCGTAACCGACCGCCCGCATATGCGACAGGCTGAAAATCGGTTGAAACACGCTGCTCAGCGTGAGTTCGCCATGCTGCACCGTAAAGCGTTCGAGCCCCGACGTCATCTCGACACCGAAGCCATGCGGCGCGCTGGCCGTCCTTTCCTGTTGCGCAATCGTCATGCAATCCTCTCACGCGAGAGCCGGGCCGGTCCGAACGCGGAAGCGAACAACCTCGGCGCCGTTTCTCAAATGTGCGTCATCGATATACCTTAAGCAAGCTCCATGCGCACGCTGACGCACATTCCAATGAAGTTTGTCCGAAAGATTGCACCCGTGTAAGGGAGCATGCGCCGCCCGTGGGCGTGGCGCGCACCGTTAAGGTGCGCCGATTCTTTCGAGGCACTTATATGCCCGGTTCGCCGCGTTCATGCGGGGCTGGGCGGGGCGCAACGCGTCGTCGGGCTAAACTTCGGCCTTACGCTTCGTCAGCGACGCGTGGCCGCATCGTCGAAGATCACCGACGTAACACCGTTATATCCCCAGAAATAGACCGATGGACATTGTCTTTACCGTATTGATTCTTTTGCTCGCCGTCACCGCGTCGGGGGTCGTCACGCGCATTCTGCCGATCGCCTTGCCGCTGCCGCTCGTGCAGATCGCGATCGGCGCATTGCTCGCATGGCCGAGGCTCGGGCTGCACGTCACGTTCGATCCGGAAATTTTCATGATGCTGTTCATTCCGCCGCTGCTGTTCGCGGACGGATGGCGCATTCCGAAGCGCGAGTTCTTCATGGCGCGCCGCTCGATCCTGATGCTCGCGCTCGGCCTCGTCTTCATGACGGTGCTGGTGGTCGGCTACTTCGTGCATGCGCTGGTGCCGTCGATGTCACTGCCGGTCGCGTTCGCTCTTGCCGCTGTGCTGTCGCCGACCGATGCGGTGGCGCTGTCCGGCATCGCCGGCAAGGGCAAGATTCCGGGGCGGCTCATGCATATCCTCGAAGGCGAGGCGTTGATGAACGACGCGTCGGGATTGGTCGCATTGAAGTTCGCGATTGCCGCGGCGCTGACCGGCGTGTTTTCGTTGCGCGACGCGTCGATCAGTTTCGTGATCATCGCCGTGGGCGGCCTCGCGACGGGTGCGGCAGTGAGCTGGCTGTTCAGCTTCGTGTCGGCGCGCTTTCTGAATCTGACGGAAGAAGGCGATCCGGCGCCTGGCGTCGTGATGACACTGCTGATTCCGTTCGCCGCTTATCTGATCGCCGAGCGTTTCGAATTGTCGGGCATTCTGGCCGCGGTCGCCGCCGGCATGATGATGAACTACTCGACCATTGCGAACGCCGGGCCGGCGTCATCGCGGGTGCGCGCCAACAGCACGTGGACGATGATCGAGTTCGTCTTCAACGGCATGGTGTTCATTCTGCTGGGACTGCAGTTTCCGCACATTCTCGGCCGGGCCTTGCTCGACGCGCACGAGACCAGCAACGTGCAGGTCTGGCTGCTGATCGGCTATATCGCCGCGGTGGCGGCGGCCCTCTATGCGATGCGCTTCGTGTGGGTGTGGCTGCTGCGCTGGTTCGCGAGCCGCAGCGCCGCCAGGCAAGGCGTAGCGAATGCGGTGCCAGGCTTGCGCACGGCCGCAGTGACGACGGTGGCCGGCGTGCGCGGTGCCGTGACGCTTGCGGGCGTGCTGTCGCTGCCGGAGGTGTTGCCGGGTGGCGCTCCGCTCCCGGGCCGCGATCTGGCGATTTTCATCGCGTCGGGCGTGATTCTGCTTTCGCTGCTGATTGGTGTGGTGGCGTTGCCCCTGTTACTGAGCGGCTGGCGTCGCGGCAAGGATCCGCATGCCGCCGAGGAGGCGCTCGCACGGACGATGGCGGCGCAAGCCGCGATTCGCGCCGTCGACGAAGTGCATGACACCGAGTGCGCGAATCTGGACGAGTCGGCCTCGGCGTATGCGGCGGATGTCACCGCGCGGGTGATGGACCTCTATCGGCGCCGCCTCGCCACGCTCGATGAAGAAAAGGAACCGCGCGAGCTGGCGCGCCGCGCCGATGCGCTGGAGTTCAGGATGAGGCTCGCGGCCATGCGAGCCGAGCGTAAGACGCTGCTCGCGCTGCGCGGCAGTCAGGAGATCAACGACGAAACGTTGAACAAGCTGATGCGCGAAGTGGATTTGTCGGAGACTGCGCTGACAGCGCGAAGGAAGTAACGCGCGCTCGCGCTGAATAGTTGCGATACCGGCGGCGAAGGTTTTTTCCTCGAGCGAGACAACGTGCGAGAGAAAAAAGCCAGCGCCGCCGACGAACCTGTAGAAACGAGTGATTCAGCGCGCGAGAAAAATCACGCCACCGGACCTTGCGCCGGCTTTCTTCTCAGTAGAGCGTAGAGAATGATCGCGCCGAACGTCGCGGTGCCGATGCCACCCAGACCGAAGCCGCCGAGCTTCAATGAGAAATCGCCTGCGCCGAGTACGAGTGTGACCGCGGCTACGATCAGATTGCGGTTGTCGGAGAAGTCCACCTTGTTGACGACCCAGATGCGCGCGCCGGTCACGGCGATCAGCCCGAACACGACGATCGACACGCCGCCCAGCACCGGCCCCGGAATGGTCTGGATCACCGCGCCGAACTTCGGCGAAAAACCGAGCACCAGCGCGATCACCGCCGCGATCACGAACACCAGCGTCGAGTAGATCTTCGTCACGGCCATCACGCCGATGTTCTCGGCATACGTCGTGACACCGGTGCCGCCGGCGAAGCCGGACACGATCGTCGCGAGTCCGTCGCCGAGAAATGCACGGCCGACATAGCGGTCCAGATTCTGGCCCGTCATCGCGCTCACCGCCTTGATATGCCCGAGGTTCTCCGCCACCAGAATCACCGCGATCGGCGCGAGCAAGGTCATCGCCTGCACGTTGAACACCGGCGCCGTGAAATGCGGCATACCGAACCATGCGGCGTTCGCGACGATGGCGAAATCGATCGGCTTGCCCATGCCGAGACCGTTCGTCACGATCGCGTAAATCACGTACGCCATCAGCAGACCGACCAGAATCAGCAGACGCTGCAGCATGCCGCGCGCGAACACCGCGACCGCGCCGACGCACAGCACGGTGACGAGCGCCATCCACGAATCGAAGTTGCTGCCGCTCACGCCGTGCACCGCGATCGGCGCCAGATTCAAACCGATCACGCAGACGATCGCGCCGGTCACCACCGGCGGCATCAGCGTCTCGATCCATTTGGTGCCGACCGCCGATACGATCAGGCCGATGAGGGCGTACACGACTCCGCACGCGATGATCCCGCCCAGCGCCACCGGAATGTTCATGTTCGGGCCGTGGCCGCCATAACCCGTCACCGCGATCACGAGACCGATGAACGCGAAGCTGGAGCCGAGATAGCTCGGCACGCGGCCGCCCACCAGCACGAAGAACAACAACGTGCCGATGCCCGACATGAAGATGCACAGGTTCGGATCGAAGCCCATCAGCAACGGCGCGAGTACCGTCGAGCCAAACATCGCGACGACGTGTTGCACGCCCATCGCGAACATCTGCGGCCACGCGAGCCGCTCGTCGGTGCCGACGATGCGGCCCTCGGCGGCCGCGGACTGGGGACGCCAGCGGGGGAAGTAGGAATCGGCCATGGCGGGGGTTCTCCTCTGTTCGGCGCTATTTATGGTGGCGCGGCGCAGGAACAAGGCGCCGCCCAGGAATTAGGCGCGAGTGTACGGAGTGCCATTGGGCCTGGCAAGCTCGGGGAAATGCGCGGCGCTCAGCCGTGCCGCGCTTCCAGCGAAAACACCATGACGGCCGCCTGCAACTGCCTTGCCTGATCCGCCATCGACGCCGCCGCGGCCGCCGCCTGCTCGACCAGCGCCGCGTTCTGCTGGGTCACGTCGTCCATCTGCGCGACAGCGCGATTGACTTCTTCGATGCCGGTGCTTTGTTCCTGCGACGCCGACGAAATCTCGCCCATGATGTCGGTCACGCGTTTCACTGCGTGCGTGACTTCGGCCATCGTCTGCCCGGCCCGCTCGGCCAGTTCAGCGCCGCTGCCCACGCGTGCCGTCGAGCTTTCGATCAGTTCCTTGATCTCCTTCGCCGACACCGCGCTGCGCTGCGCGAGCGAGCGCACTTCGCCCGCCACGACCGCAAAGCCGCGACCTTGTTCGCCGGCACGCGCCGCTTCCACCGCCGCGTTCAGCGCGAGAATGTTGGTCTGGAACGCGATCCCTTCGATCACCGCAATGATGTCCGTCATGCGCCTGGAGCCCGCCGCCAGCTCACGCATCGTTTCGACCACGTCGCCGACGAGATGGCTGCCGCGCGCCGCGACTTCCGACGCGCCGTGCGCCACACCGCCCGCCTGCTGCGCGTTCTCGGCGTTCATCTTCACCGTCGACGTGAGTTCCTGCATGCTCGACGCAGTCTCCTGCAGCGCGGCGGCTTGCTCTTCGGTGCGTTGCGACAGATCGGTATTGCCTTGCGCGATTTCGCCCGACGCCATCAGGATCGATTCGCTCGATTCACTGATGCCCGACACGATGCCCGCCAGCCGCTCACGCATATTGCGCAACGCGAACAGCAAGCTGTGAGAGTCGCCCGCGCGGGTTTCGACGCGCACGCTCAAGTCGCCGTCCGCGATGCGGTTGGCGATCTGCATCGCGTAATCCGGTTCACCGCCGAGTTGCCCGGACAGCCGGCGCGCGATCACCGTGGCGAGCAGCATGCCCGCGACGATCGCGCCCAGCACCAGCGCGCTCATGACGATCCGCATATGTTGATAGCCGGTGGACGCTTCCTGCTGCGCTTCGTTGGCTTGTTGGCGGCGATAGTCGATTAGCGCCGTGATGCGATCGCGCAGCGCCTCGCTCGATGCAATCGCGCGGCGCACGAGTTCGTTGTTGTCGACGCCCGCCGGAACCGGTTCGAGACCGATCTGCTGATGCACGATGCCTTCCCACACTGCCGACTTGCGCAGCACGTCGTCGAACATTTCCTGGCCCTTGCTCGTCTCGATCGTCGCGCGATACTGATCGTAGGCGGCGTGCATCTCCTTGAGCGAACCGACAATGCTGTCCTTCAACTTTTGACGGCCGGCGTCGTCGGCGGCGTAGCCGAGATTCGCGGCGGCCAGATCGGAATCGATCTTGTGGCGGTTCGCCTCTTCCATCCAGTACAGGCCGTTCATGTGTTTATCGCAGATGGCGTCGGTAATGCCGTGCATCGACGACAGCGTACTCAGCGACGTCGCGCCGATCACGACGCCAAAACCAGTCACCACGGCAAACGCCAGCAGCAGTTTTCTGAACACGGGCATGCGGTCGAACCACTTCATTTCACCATCCTTCATGAGTCACGACGGGACGTTTGCGCCACCACGCCATCGCGAAACCTTTCGCGATCTTCCGGATACGTAGCGGCTCCCACCTCATTTACGGCGGCCATCACACAGACTTGATGCGATAAATGTCAGGAATAACCGGGACAGGATGTTGTAAGCAATGCTTAGCGCACGTGGCTCAATCGCGAGACGCCATGCGGCCGGCGTATCGGCGATATGTTTGGGATTCGTCTGATGTATGGGGGCGAGGCAAGCCCTTAGACTTGTTCTGCTGCGTTGACCCCCATGAGTAAGCGCATGCGATGTTGTTGTAACTCTCCGACTTTTCCGCTCACGCTTCCCCGGTGTGAGCGGTTTTTTTTCGTCTGTGCGAGCCGTTGTTTGCGCGGTTGGCGAAAGGTGCTGGCACTCGCTTGCGTTTACGCGTGCGTCGCGAAAGCGGCGTCCGCGAGTCGCAAGGTGTAGTCGCGTACGTCGTCCGGCCACGCCGCGACGATCTCTTCAAAACGCGGGCGATCGTCGGCATACAGCGCGCGGGTGGCATCTTCATAGCGCGGCAGATTGCCAGCCAACGCGGTCATGAAGCGGTATACAGCTTCCTGCGCCACGCGTTGGCGGTCCTTGTCCTCGCCCGCGGCGCGCGCCGCGTCGACCAGTTTGCGCAACGCGACCGAAGCGCCGCCCGACTGCCCGTTTAGCCAATCCCAATGACGCGGCAACAACGTGACTTCTCTCGCCACCACCCCGAGCTTGGGCCGGCCACGACCGCGTGGAGCGTCCTCCGCTGCGTCGGCGGTGGCGTGAGTGGTTTCGGCGCCATCATTTTGGCTTGCCAGTCGTGCGACGATCTCGTCGGCCGTGCCACGCAGATCGAATTCGACCGGCCGAGTGGTGACGTCGTCGAAGACCAGGACCGGCGCCTGTTCGCCGCGCGCGAGCACTTCTCTTACCGCGAGCGCCACGTCGGGCAAAGCGCCCGACGCGATGCGGCGATGGCCTTCGAAGGCAGTGCAGGTGAGCGAATGGACGGTCATGACAAACTCCAGAAGAAGAATTTGTCGAATTATATCCGGGTTAAATTCAAATGCAATATATTACCCGGGTAAATTTATGCGGCGCCCCTCATACGGAGTTCCGCGCTTCGGTTCCCGGCGCCACCGTGGCGCCGCCGCGGGGCGACGCGTGCGTCATGGTGCGATAGCACAGCACGCGGTTGCGGCCCGCATCTTTGGCTTCGTACAGGGCGTCGTCGGCGGCATTCAGGAGGGCGCGGCTCGTTGCGAATGCCTGGCCTCGCGTGGTGGCGATGCCGATGCTGACCGTCAGCACATGATGCGAACTCGCCACGTGGCGAAGCTGGAGCGCCTGCACCGCGGCGCGAATCTTTTCGGCGATGAAGGTTGCGCCGGTTTCGTCGGTATCCGGCAGCAGCACGGCGAACTCTTCGCCGCCATAACGCGCCGCCGTATCGCCCGGACGCCGCACGCTCTGCGCGATGCAGCGTGCCACGCCGGTGAGCGCGTCGTCGCCGGCGGAATGGCCGTACAGGTCGTTAAAGCCCTTGAAACTGTCGACGTCGATCAGCAGCATCGACAGCGGCCAGGCGTTGCGCTGCGCGCGGCGCCACTCCTCTTCCGCGTGTTCCTCAAAGGTGCGGCGATTGTTCAGGCCGGTCAGCCCGTCGGTGCGCGCCAGCACGCGCAACTCTTCTTCGGCCGCGCGGCGATGCCGCAACTGATGCGAAAACAGGACGGCCAGCGCGATGATCGTCACGTCGAGCGCGGCGATCAGCGAGCCGATGATCCACGCGCGGTGCCGCCACTCCACGTAGATATCGTGTGTGGACAGCGCGACGTCGAGAATCAGCGGATACATGTCGATATGGCGGAACGCGTACCAGCGCTCGACGCCGTCGATCGCCGCCGTGCCGAAGAAGTCCCCGCTCGGCTGCTGCGTGAAGCGCGAGTAATTGGCGGTGCCAGTGAGGTTGATACCGATGATTTTCGGATCGTAAGGACGCCGCATCAGCATCGTGCCGTCGCTCAGCATCAGCGCCATCGACCCGCCGGCGCCGAGATTCATGCCGGCGAACAGGCTGCGGAAATAGGTGAGACGCATGGTGCCGGCCACCACGCCGCCGAAACTGCCGTCCGGTCGCGTGATACGCCGGCTCAGCGCGATGCTGACTTCCTTGCCGCTGATCTTCGGCATGAACGGATGGCTGATGTACAGGCCGACGTTGGGCGAGTCCCGCTGCACCTTGAAGTAGTCGCGGTCGGCGAGATTGACGCGGCGCGGCGGCGAGGCTTGCGAGTCGAACTTGACGTTGCCGGTCTCGTCGGTCACGAGGATCGAGCCCATGTCTTTGGCGCTTGCCGAGCCGTCGAACAACACCATCTGGCGGATGGCCGGCTCCAGGTCGAGTACTCCGGGCTGTTTCAGGCCGTCGATCACCGCGCGCAGCGAGAGATCGTAAATCTCCAGATTGCGCGACACGTCGCGCTCGACCAGCAGCGACACGTTGAAGACCGAATCCTGGGCGCGCCGCAATGCGTCGTCGCGCATCTGCGCCAGCACCCACACGGCAATCGCAAGGATCGCACTGGCCAGCACGATGCTGATCGCAATCACGATGTTCGGTCGGCGCGTCACCATGGGCTTTTCTTTCGAACATGCGCTGACCTACGCGCGTGAAGAAGAGGGCCGCGTCCGGACCGGCGCGTACCGTGAACCGGTAGCGTACCAGACGATGTGCCGCGCCGAATCAGCGAAAAGACAGGTTTTTGTTCGAGGTGGGCTAGATTGACACGGCTTGCCCGTGCTCAGCCGGTGTGCAGATCGAGCATAGGCCCGGCTGCTGACCGGCTCAACGCGCGAATATCGGCGGTCTCGAGCACCGCCTTGTCGGCGCCATGGCGGGCGACCGCCAGCATGGCGAGGCCGATGTCTTCGGTGCTCAGAATCTGGTTGGGGAAAAGCGCGCGCAGCGTCGACAGGAAAGGCCGGGCCAGCGTGTAGAACAGCTGGTACGAGCGGGTCTTGGAGCGCGCGCCGTTCAGCGGTTGAATCACGCCCGGACGGAACAGGTAGACGCCCTTGAACGGCAACCGCTGCAAGGCATTCTCAGTCTTGCCCTTGACGCGTGCCCACATGCTGCGGCCTTGCTCCGTGCTGTCGGTGCTCGCACCGGACACGTAGACGAAGGTCATCTGCGGATTGAGACGGACGAGCGTCTGCGCCGCCGTCAACGTGAGGTCGTAGGTGAGGCGCGAATACTCCGCCTCCTGCATTCCCACCGACGACACGCCCAGACAGAAGAAACACGCGTCGAAACCCGTGAGCTGCGCTTCCACCGCGCGATAGTCCATCAAGTCGGGCTGAATCACTTCGATGAGCCGTGGATCGAGCTGGCCGGTGCGAGTGCGGCCGACCGTCCGGACCGCTTCGACATCGGGTGCGCGCAGACACTCGCGCAACACGCCCTGCCCGACCATGCCGGTCGCGCCAAAAATGAGAACCTTCATGATGCATGCTCCATGGTCACGCCCGCCCAGCGCGTGTTAGTCAGTGCTTCGGATATCGCCCACGTCGAGCGCCGCGTGCTGGCCGCTCAAGCTTTCGCCGATGCGGCCGGAAACGTCGGCAGCGGCGACGGCGCGGAGAAATCCGTCGACTCGCTGACGGCACGCCACGCTTGTGCGTCAGCGGCGCGCGCCTTCTCGCCTTCTCCACAGTAGTGCAATGCGTCGGTGCCCAACAAAAGGTGCGCCGGCAAAGCATCGTGGTAAGCGAGCTTGAGCACCACTTGCGCGACCTTCGCCGGATCGCTGGCTTCGTGGCCGATGTACTGCGACAGCATATCGACGACGGCGCCCACCGACGGCACGTAATCCGGCCACAATTCCGGCGTGGCGCCGGCCGCCTCATTGCCCCACTCCGTTTTCATGCCACCTGGTTCGAGCGCGGTGACGTGAACGCCGAACGGCGCGAGTTCCTGGCGGATCACCTCGGTAAAGCCGCCCACCGCCCACTTGGCCGCCTGGTAAGCGCTCAAGCCGGCAATCCCCACGCGCCCGCCCACCGAGGAAATCTGGATGATGTGCCCGGCGCGCTGCTGTCGCAGCACCGGCAACGCCGCGCGCGTCACGTTGACGACGCCGTAGAAGTTGGTGTCGATCTGCGCCCGGAAATCGTCCTCGGAGCTTTGCTCGAACGGCACCAGGTGACCGAAGCCCGCATTGTTGACCACCACGTCCAGCCGGCCGAACGCGTCGACGGCGGCTTGCACGGCTTGGCGCGACGCCTGCGAATCCGTGACATCGAGCGCGACCGCGCGGACCCGCTCGCCGTAACGCGCAGTCAGATCCACCAACCGACGCGGATCGCGCGCCGTCGCGACGACCTGCTCGCCTGCCTGCAAAGCTGCTTCGACAATCTCGCGCCCAAGTCCACGGGCACTGCCGGTAACCAACCAGACCTTAGCCATATTGCATTCCTTGAAATTGGTTGAGCAAGTAATCACTCATTAATACGACAAAAAAACTCAATGGTGGGCGATCGCATTCCAGAACGCGTCGAAGCCCGCCTGGCGATAACGCTCGGCCTCAGCCGGTTCCCGAGCGATGAAGTCCATGGTCGTTTCCGCCAAAGCGCCCATGATCGCCGACAGAAAAGCCGGCGGATGATCCCGCAACGCGCCACTCGCCACGCTTGCCTGAATCATGGCGTTGATGTCGGCGAACGATTGCATGCCCGTCGCCCGCGTGTGGTCGGTCAATCGCTCGGACACGGCCAGTTGCGCCATGGCGCGGCGCTTGTTCGGCTGCGCGACGCCCCAGTCGACGAACTTGTTCCACACGTGCTGCGCCCGTTCGCGCACGGTGGCGTGCTTCGGATAGCCCTCCACCATCACTTCGCGCAGTTCGGCCTTGATGTCGAGATACAGGACGTTCAGCAAGTCGTCTTTGTTGTCGAAATACGTGAACAGCGTGCCTTCCGCCACGCCTGCCACCTTGGCGATGCGCGAGGTGGGCGCGCCGAGCCCTTGCTCGGCGATGACCTCGGCGGCTGCAGCCAGGATGGCGTTACGTTTGTCTTCGCTCTTGGGACGGGCCATGCGGATTCGGTTTCTGCTACGGACAATAAATGAGTGATTGCTCAATCATATACATGAACGGCCACCTGTTCAAGCTCATTTCCCATCGCGCTCAAGAAGATGCTTTCATCACGCGCCAAAATATATTCATTTGTCACGAAATCCAACTTTCTTCGGTCATCGCGGGCAAACCTTTTAGAGATATACCCGATCTGCCCTTAAGTACTCGAGCGCGCGGACCGATATCCGGTAAATGGGATACCCATTTTGTGTCTCACGCCGAGGCGCTTTCATTGATGCATCGACGTGAGACACCGAAGGGATAGACCGCGCGACCCGCCGCGATGGATGGCGGTCATATAGACGCTCCCATGCCCGGACCTGAGAGTCCATTGCGAACGCATCCACGTTTCGTTATTGGAGAAAAAAATCGTGACACTGAAGCACCTCACCATCAAAGCAAAACTCATTGCCGGTTTTGGCATGCTGTCTCTTATCGTCGTCGCGGTTTCCGGGCTTTCCCTGAAGGCACTTAGCGACTCGACCGATGGATTTTCCGGGTTCGTGCACGGCATCAACGCACGCGCGGACATGGCGGTGCAGGTGCGAACCGCCGTCGACCGCCGGGCCATCGCCGCGCGCAACCTCGTGCTCGTGACCAAACCTCAGGATCTCGACCTGGAGAAAGCCGATGTGCTGCGCGCGCACGAAGATGTGCAAACCGATCTGAAAAAACTCAACGACATGATCGCGACCGCAACCGACACGTCGGAGAAAGCGCGCAGTCTCGTCGCCGAGATCAACCGGGTGGAGGCGTTGTACGGACCGGTCGCCACCGACATCGTCAATCTCGCGCTGGCCAACAAACGCGACGATGCGATCGTCAAGATGGACGATCAATGCCGGCCGTTGCTCGCCGCGCTGATTCGCGCGACCAACGCGTATGCCGACTACACGCATGGCCGCCAGGAACAGATCATCAACGAATACGCGGCGCACTACGAGAACCAGCGCAACCTGCTGATCGCGATCAGCCTGATCGCGGTGGCGCTCGCGATCGGCGCATGCGTGCTGATCACGCGCGCGGTGACCGGACCGCTGCGCCAGGCGATCGACGTCGCGCGCACCGTGTCGGAAGGCGATTTGCGCACGCGCATCACCGTCGACGGCAGCGATGAAACCAGCAAGCTGCTGGGCGCCTTGCGCGAGATGAACGAACGGCTGACGAAGATCGTCGGACGCGTGCGCGACAGCAGTACGAGCATCGCCGGCGCGGCGCGCGAGATCGCCGCGGGCAATATGGATCTGAGCCAGCGCACCGAACAGCAAGCGGCCTCGCTGCAGGAAACGGCGTCGAGCATGGAGGAACTCACGTCCACGGTGAAGCAGAACGCCGACAATGCGCAGCAAGGCAGCATGCTGGCCGCGAATGCTTCGTCGGTCGCGCAGAAAGGCAGCGAGGTGGTCGGCCAGGTAGTGAGCACGATGCACGACATCAGCGAGAGCTCGACCAAGATCGCGGACATCACGGGCATCATCGAAGGCATTGCGTTTCAGACCAACATTCTCGCGCTCAACGCGGCCGTCGAAGCCGCGCGCGCCGGTGAGCAGGGCCGGGGTTTCGCGGTGGTGGCGAGCGAAGTCAGAAGCCTGGCGCAGCGCTCATCGAGCGCGGCGAAGGAGATCAAGGATCTGATTGCCACCTCCGTGGACAAGATCCGCGACGGCTCGGCGCTCGCGGGCGAAGCGGGCAAGACGATGGCCGACGTCACCCAGGCGGTGGCGCGGGTGACGGACATCATGTCGGAGATCGCGGCGGCATCGAGTGAACAAAGCCGTGGCATCGAGCAGGTCAATCTTGCGATCACGCAGATGGATAACGTCACGCAACAGAATGCCGCTTTGGTGGAAGAAGCGGCGGCGGCTTCGCGGTCGATGGAAGATCAGGGGCAGCAATTGAATGAGGCTGTGGCGTTCTTTCAGATTTTGAGTGGTGATCGTGCGGGAATTGTTTCTGCTGGTCCGCTGCAAAAGGAGGCGCCGCGGCGCGAGCTGCATGTCGTGCCTGTGCGGCGTACTGTGCGCGCGACGGCCGCGCCGGTTGCCGCATTGGCGACGGCAGCGGTCAGCGCGGATGATGGGTGGGATAAGTTCTGAGTTTTCTCTGGTTGAGCGCCGAGCTTGTATGGGCGGCGCTCGACCAGGATGTGTGCGAGAAGGAATCCGGCTGGCGAATCAGCCGAATTAAATCAACGACGATTCATCGCAGCAGGACAAGCTGAGGTTTCGCGTCGGCGCCTGACCAGACGATGGCGTTCTGACCGTATCGCGTGCCGAGTGTCTTTGCGGCCTCAAGTGCGAGTCCCAATACGAGGAAACTCGTTTCGCCCGGCCAACTGTTCGATGGGTGTTGACCGATGCCGTCGACAAAAGTCAGGCCAAGTTCCTTGAGCTCATTGGCCAGCGCCTGTTGTTTGGCGGCATTGAACTCATCGCTGGCATTCTGGCTGAAGGGATTGCACGCGGTGATGAATGCACTGCAGTCGGTGTGATGAGCTTTATGCAGCGTCGCCAGCGTTGGGCTGGTCTCGCCGATCTTTAATGTCGTGGGCGTGTCGCCGTGAACACGGTAGCACGTCTCCAGATAGGCCTGGATCGTCTCGCGGGGAATGTCTGAGTCAGTCAACAAAAAACCCTCCGTTCAAGGAGGGTCGACGCGCTATCCGTTTGGTTGCTCGCTCCGGAGCCACATCCGCTTTCGCGATCCACCTTGCCCGGGAGGCAGGTTGGCTTGGGCGTCGACCCAATTCAGAATGTGCGGGGATTGGAGCATGTGGGGGATGCGGTTGTCAAGGCGGCGCGGTGCTGCCGCCGAATGCGCAAAAACCTCTGCCCGAATGCAAAACAACGCACCCTATCGCGAGATGTAGTGCGTTGTTTCTTGAGAACTTCGTGGTGGCGAGGAAGACATTGCAACTGACTCGACAATCGTGCGCCGCCAATGCCTTTAAGAGCGCGCCGTCAGACTCCTGTCACGCCTCATGTACATCCATCTCTTGTACCCTTGCGCCAACCTCATGACCAGCATCAGCATGGTCCGATGCACAAGTCTCAGATCGCGGCGCGCCTGAATGCCAGCCGCCCATTGGTTCTGGCGAATGTACATAACGACTTCGCGACGGGCCCGTGGCGACACGAGACCCTTGAACAGCTTCCGGATACCCGGAACCACGGATTTGTCGACGAACTGGCCCGCTCCGAACACGTCGTTCTGATTGAGCGCGCTATAAGCCGCGACAAAATCGTCGAGTGGATTCGCGAGGACATTCGCCCAAATCTTGCGCGCCGGCGTTCTGAGTTCGTCGGCTGTAATCGCGCACATTTCGACGTAGCGCGCCCACGCACGCGTGCCACGCAAGAAGCCGGCCTGGAAGCCTTCGACGAACTCCTTACTCAATGCATGCGCGAAATCGGCGTCCGCGCGAATCACGGTAATGTCGCCACTATCGGGACACGCACGATATCCCGAAACCGAACCCGCGGACGAACTGAACAGCATCTCGATGGGCGCGACGGCATCGAGCAGCGACGGATCTCCCGACGCTTCGTTGGCGTTCGGCCCGAATGCCCGCTTGCTGACGTTCGACGGCTGTTCGTTCAGATAACGCTGCAAGCCCAGATAGTGACCGCGGAACTGCACCGCGGGAAGCAGCCAGGCGAGATTGTCCTGAATCGTTCCGCGCCAGCCAATGTCGACGACGCCCACCACGCGCGCCTCGTCGCCCAGCCCTTGCGACGCGAGGTAAGCCAGCAGGAGCGCCCGGTCGGCGCGAATTCGCTCTTCGATCCGCGAAGAAAAATCCGGATCGGCGAACAGACGGATGATTCGTTCGTCCTTCCAGGGATGCCTGATCTCGTCGGTCAAGGACAACTGATACTTCGCACATGTTTCCGAAAACGGCTCGGGGTCCATGCCCATCGATCTGAGCAGCGCGGCCAGCGAGTGCGTGGAATAGAGATTCCACAGACGACGCATTTCCGAAGGTGTGACTTCCCTCAGCGAAGCGCAAAACGTTGCAAGGCGGCTGACCTCGAGCACCGATGCCTTCGGCAAAACATGACCGGCATACTCCCCGCGAGGAAAGAGTTCGTTCCACACGCGCAGAAAGAACTCGCCCTCACGGGAAAAGAAGTACACGTGTTCGAGACCTTCGGCCAGCGCGCGTTCCGCGATGTCGAGGCAAAAGCCGACGACGAGCGGAGCCGCGTGCGCACCCGCGCGTAGCGCGGCTTCGCGCGCCGAGAGGCGTTCAGCGGAGCACTCGCCCAGATCCGCGAGCACCTCTGCGTCGATACGCCGGAACAGCGCTGCACGATCCGCGAAAAGCGACTCGCGATCCACGCGTTTCGCATGCTCGGCTTCCGGCACAAAGTGGACGACATTCACGCCGAGCGCGCGAGGCACTTCGACGTCGGCAACCGCGTTGTCTCCGATGTGAACATGCTCCGGCGGCGTAGTCTGATACAGCGCCTGGACATGGCCGAACAATTTTCCCGACCGCTTGTTCACGCCGATATCGCAGGAGCTGATTCCGTTAGGGACGAACGCGTCGATGCCGTGGCCCTTGAGCAGCGTGCGCAAGCGCTCCGCAGACATGTAAAAGTCGGAGAGAAAGAGCGTCTTCTCGGCCGGATGTTGCTCCACGACCTGCCTGATCGTCGGATCCGGATAGGTGTGCCGCAACTCGAAATTCACTTCGAAGTCGGCAAGCTTCGCCGGCACCTCGGCGTCGATATGTCGATCGACGAGTTTGCGCAGCCAATGGGTCAGGACGTCGACGATTTCGTACTCGTTGTCGCGGCCCGCGGCACGCGCGGCATCGGCGAGTTCCATCTCCTGCTCGACGCGAAGGCGGTAAACGTCCCACACGCTCTTAAATCGTCTTGAAATACCGAGGTGCGGATCCAGAAAAGCATTCAGGGCCGTGGCCAGTTTCGCGAATTCCGGATGGCAATTCCGCCTCAGTAGCGTATCCCAAACGTCGATGGTTCTTAGCTTGTACATCAGTAGGCCTTGCGTTTGCCGATGAACACCTCGCTCACCGCTTCGAACTGCTTCAGGCGGCGTGCCCATTCAGCCGGGAGCTTGCCAGCAAGCGCCCGCAATTTTTGACGGCGGACAGTCGACGAAATGTTCGCGAGCCGGAGCTTCTCGTCCCGTCCGTAATTGCTCCACGCTTCCGCGACCATGGCCGCGCAGGTTTCGCGCGACACTGCAGGTTCTTCGAGGCACGAGCGCACCCAGTCCGCGAACTGTGCGGACGACTTGCTCCAGGACGGCCAGTTCTGCGCAGTACGCAGCGCGCCTTCCTTCAGTCGCGACAACTCGCTGGAATCGCTCAGCAATTCGCGGATCGCGGCCACGACGCCGTCGAGATTTCGCGCGGAAATGACGCGCGCGTTCTCCCCGTCGACGATGTATTCGTCGTGCCCCGTGACGTCGAAGACAATCGACGTGCCGCCGCAGTGGAAAATCTCGAGCGGCGGACCGAACATGCCTTCCACCGTGCTCAGCTTCAGCAGAATGTCGCACGACCGGTAAATTTCCGCCGTCTTCACCATTGGCACGCGGGAAAATACCTTCGACACGCCGGGTACCCACTGCACCGGCGAGCCGGTCAGCAGCCAGATATCGCGCGCGCCCGCTTCGCGCGCGAGCCGAATCGCCAAAGCGGTGTTCTTGAACGAGACGCCGAAATGACCTTCCACGAGTACGCGCGGACGTTTCGGATCTCTCGGCGCTATCGTCGGTCCGACCGTGTCGTACACGTCCTTGCGGATGCCGTTCTTCACTAGTGCCGCATCCTGACCATAGGACGTTTTCAGATACTCCTGAATCCACGTGGCCTCGGTGATGTAACGGACCGGCAGCCGATAGGTCGCATCGACGAGCGCGCGCAGCGGCACCTCGACTTCCGGATAGAAGCGCGATTCGATTGACTGTACGAAATAGGCGTAGCGACTTGCATTGAATGCCGGCAGCTCGAGAGCGGTCTTCCACCACGTCGCGATCACGAGGTCATAGCGCTCGCTCTTCGCGTCCTCGATCGGGATGCAATGCAGCCGGCTGGCTTCGTTGTGCCACGCTAGCGTCGCTGCGGTGAATGGCTCCTGCACCGCGAGCGTAACGTCGTAACCGTTGTCGCGCAGATAGCTGGCATGCTGGACAATTACGTACGTTCCTCCGCTGATCGTCATCGACCCGACAAGGAAGCAAATCTTCATCTTTACGTCGCCCTGTTTTTTCATTTTCACAAACCCGGACGATACGTCCGACGGTTCTGCCAAAGACGAACCGCGCGGTATGCTGCACTCATGCCCTGAATGGCTCGCTCCTTGACCGTGAGCCACGGCCAGAATCCCAGCTCGGAAGGACGCCGGCGCTGAACCAGATTGATCGTGAAGCGCAGTCGCGCTGCCAGGGATTTATGCTTCCTGCTGTTACCGAATGTGGATTCCTCGAAAACCCCGAAATTCTCGACGTGCGACAGCGAATACATCCAGTCGATTTCCGCGGCCGACGGCGAGAATACCATACGCGCATGCTGTCGCACAGCCAGTGCCAGGAGCTCGTGATCGGTCATATCGATGCTCGACATGACCGCGGCCAGTTGCGCATATTTCGTCCAGATGTGGTCGGCAACGGGCTTGATTTGCGTCTCGATCATCGGGCCTTCGGCAAAGTCATCCTCCACGACGGCGATCTGCCCGCCGTCGGTCTCGACATAGCGTTGGGCGGACCCGTGATTCGCGTGAAGCAGCACCTCGAACAACGATCTATTTTCGTTGAATACGTAATAGCCCGGCGTCAACGTGCCCACGTTGGATAAAAGCAGGCCGCTCTTTTCGTTCGCCGGGCCCGCATTGCCAGTCGCCACGAGTCCAACGTAGTAGCCCTTGACGTGCGCCGCGTCGCCGTGAACATTGCGCAGCCAGCCGAACAGGTTGTCCTGAATCGAACCCTTCCAGCCGACGTCGACGACGCTCATGCGCCTGGGCACTCTTCCGCCGACGAATCCGCCGACATATTTCGCAAAGGCGCGGCTGCGGGACACGCGCTCCGCTTCGTAAATGCGCACGAAGGCAGGCAAGGCCATCAGACGTGCATAGAGCGGATCGTGAGGCAAATCCTCGCTACGCCGCCCCAAGTCCTCCATCGAAACGTCGAGGTCCGCGGCAAAAGCCGGCGCGTGTTCCTCCAGCGCCTGGCTCTTCAGGAATTCAAGAATCGAAATGCGCCGGTATTGCCGGAACAGAACATCGAATTTTTCTTCCTGCAGCGGGCGCAGCGAAAGCAGGAATGTCGAGCGGCGCGATACCTTCAGGTAGTGCGTCCGGATACTCGTGCCGCCGCGGCTGAACTGCAGCAAGTCGAACATGCGCTTGAGCGGCTCCCCTTCCCGTGCGAAGAAGAACAGATCGCGGACGCCGTCGCTCACGGCCGTGTCATAAAGCCGGCGTGTGAACAGATACATGGTCAGCGCCATACCCTCGAAAGGAGAACCCTGCGGGCCCGCGGCAAACAGTTTCCCCACGATATCGTCGGCGCCGCCTTGCTGGCCGGCCACGGCGCGCAGCGCTTCCTTGTAGGCGGCAATAACGCCTTCCTGAGTCGACGTGACTGAATTGCGCCGAACTGCGTCCTGGGCCTGAGATTGCATATGTGCTATTCGTTCGTCAATCATGTTGCTCTGCGTGGCGCTCTCTTCCGCGAGTTCCCGCAACTCCTGCTCCATCGACTGCATGCGCGCCCAACGTTCCTCGAGCATCTTGGTCTGAGTGGCGATCACTTCGTCGCGCGCGCGCACCGCCTCGTCCATCGACTGCATGAGCGCCCAGCGTTCCTCGAGCATCTTGCCCTGACTGGCGATCGCTTCGTCGCGCGCACGCACTGCCTGATCCATGGATTGCATGGCGATCCATCGATCGTTGAGCACACGCTCCATGGTGCTGATCGTATCCGCCCGTGCCGCGAGCATGCTCTTCCAGTTTTCGTTGGCAACCACCGGCAACGGCGCGAGCGGGCGCTCTTTGCCTGGCGCCGTCCAGCGCAGCGCCTTGATGCAGCGAACGGCCGAGTCGAGAAACTCGACGGCGACAATGCTTGCAAATTCGTGCGGCTCTTCGATGTCACCCACGTAGGCAACCATCGGAGCCGCAAGCAGCGCATAGGCGCGGGTCACACCCAACTTCCAGAGTTCTCTCGCCTCGACAGTCTCGCCGCGCCCCGCGTGCAGCATGCCGGCATCGAACGCGGCATCGACGATCTTCGTTCCCAGCGAAGGACTGAAACCATCAATCGAAGTCGTCGCCACCTGTCTGAATAGCGCCAGCGCGTCATCGAGCTTGCCGATCTTTCGATACAGCACGGCGGCAAGGAAGGCCAACGAAACGCGCCATCGCAGCCGATGGCCGTGGGCGGCATCGTCCGTGACATAGGGCTGAATTCTCTCGATGAACGCTTCGATATCCTGCGCGGACGCGTTGGCGTTCGATTGCAGCTGGTAGCCAACGACGGCAAGCGCAGCGGCAGTGTCGGGGCACACACGTCCGGCTTTCGCATCGAGCGTATCGGCGGCGATCTTCGTCAGAACGCCTTGCTCCTTCGCGCGGAACTGGAATTCCAGCATCGATCGCACGAGCCACGGATTGTCGTAATCGCGCTCGAACTCCAACAGATGCTCCGGCGACGAACTGTAGCCGTACACGCTTTCCCGATACGGGATATCGCCTTTCGCGGGATGCTTCATGCCGACGATGAGCCACCACTCTCCGGCCGGAGGCGTTGCCTCATTGACTTCAACCTGACGCAGCGCTCTGGGCGTCTTCTGCTGCGTGATTTCCAGCTCGTCGCTCTCGCGTCCGCCGCCGCTCTGCTGAAAGAGCACCTCGATCAGGAACTGCTTGCCGATCTGATCTTTCAGTTTGTCGAGCGTGTAGATGCGCGGGCGAGAAGAATCCGAGAGTTCGACGCTGTCGTCGCGCTCGCCTGCCGGAACGCCGACCACGATCCGTCCGCCCGGGGACAGGACGCGATGGAACTCGTCGAGAAGCGCCTGCGGATCCTCGACACGCTCGAGCGTGTCAAAGCACAGGATGGTGTCGAAATGCCCGTCTGCAAAAGTCGGCAGGCACTCAGGAAGCGACCCGGCACGGAACGTCAGCTTGCTATCGACCGATGCAAAGTTGGCCTTTGCATATTCGATTGCGCGCTCGCTGGCATCGATACCCGTGACCGAACTGACTTTGGTCAGTTGTCCGAGATAGTAGCTCCCGTAGCCGGTGCCGCAGGTAGCGTCCAGCACCCTGTCGCCCTGCCTGATGTATTCGGACGCCCACTTGTAGCGCACGACGTGCGCATCAGGGCGCTCGCCGATCTCGCGCAACATGTCCGTTGGCAGACCGCGCGATTCGCCAGGCGCGACAAGCGGATAGTGGGCGAGCGCGGCTTCCGGAACTTTCTCGAGGAGCACGAGAATCGGACTTCCGTCGTGACTCGGCTCCTCGTAATCGTTCAACTGATAATAGACGGGATGCTTTCGAAAGCCCGCTTCCAGACAACGCTGCTCCCACCAGGCACGATTCTCGGTCGTCAGATGCCAGCCGTGATCCGAGTCCGCTGCCGAGCCGATCTGCAGGAAAACATAACGCCGGGAAACGCGATAAATCTCTGCCAGCGCTTGTGGGACATCTTCGGCGGCAAGGTATTCAAGCGTGCTCGTGGCTGCCACCGTATCAAATGCGCCATCTGCGTACGGCAGCGCCAGAAGCGAGCCGGTTTGGAAGCGCGATGGATATCTGCGACTGGAGGATTCGACCGCGATCGACGACACGTCCACGCCATAGGCGTCCGCTCCGGCCTGGAGCAGCTCGCCGACGACGCGTCCGTTGCCGGAACCCGCATCGAGCACGCTGCCGATACCGAAGGCGCGCACGATGTCCTTCGCCACTCGATCTGCCTCAGCGGCTGCTGCACTCAATCGATCGCCCTCGGACCAATACTCATCGAACCGCTTGTCGTAGGAAACGACGATCGCAGAATCGCTGCTCACCACTTCGCCTCCATTCGCATATCCAGCACCCCGCCGAAAAAGTATTCCTCGCGCTTGATCAGCACCTGGAAAAATGCCGCTTCGTCGCGCCAATGGAGCATTCTTTGATTGTGGTAATCGGGAGTGTCCTCGTAGCTGACCGCCGCCTGAATTTCATACAGATTCACGCCGAGCGAGCATGCGGTCCTGAAGGTGACTTCGAACTCCTCGCCAGCCGACACGCTTTTATTCCAGAACAGGCTCGCGCCATTTTTGGCGGCGATGTTCGCCATGTCCTGATTCAGCGTGCCCCACGAATAAAGCTTGACGCCTTCCTTGTTTCGAATCCGCACGCCCACGTTCAGATGCGTCATGTCCTTCTTGGCGCGGCACACGACGCGAATGGTCAAGGGCTCGTTCGGATAGAACACGTGATTGCGCTCTCCCGACGGATCCCTCGTCTCGACAGATACAACCTCGACTTCGCCGCTGCCGAATTCCAGCTTGTTCGAACGCACGGCAACACGCGACGCCGACTCGACGGCAACCGCGACGTCCCCTTCGCTTTCCGCGCCCGTTTCAGGGGCTGGCGCGACTTCAACTTCCTCGTGAGTGGCCGTGCGTTCGGCGACCTGCGCCGTTATCGCGCTGAAGTATTCGGCCTCTTCGGCATGCAGTTGCTTTCGATAGGCGAGCACGACATCCGAGCTCACGCCATAGGCCACTTCCCGGCCTGCCTTGAGCAGCAACGACTTGTGCGTCAGCGTACGAATGCTTTCGATATCGTGCGAAACGAACAACAGCGTCACGCCATCGCTAACCAGCTTTTCGATGCGCTGAAAACAGCGCTTCTGGAACAGTGCGTCGCCGACCGCGAGCGCCTCGTCCACGATCAGAATGTCCGGCTCGAGCTGGACCTGTACGGCGAACGCGAGACGCACCATCATCCCGCTCGAATACGTCTTGACCGGCTGGTCGATGAACGATCCGATATCGGCAAATGACGCGATCTCGTCGAAACGATCGTCGATCTGCGCGCGGCTCAGGCCGAGCAGTGAACCGTTCAGATAGACGTTCTCACGCCCGGAAAACTCCGGGTTGAAGCCCGAGCCGAGCTCGAGCAGCGCCGCCACGCGGCCATTGACTTCCACCGTACCGCTAGTCGGTGTCAACGTTCCGCAGATCAGTTGCAGGAGCGTTGACTTGCCCGATCCGTTGCGCCCGAGAATGCCGACACTTTCGCCGCGCTTAACGTCGAACGAAACGTCGTTCAATGCCCAGAATTCACGTTGATACTGGGTCACGGGACGAGCCAGCAGACGCTGAACACGCGGTACGAAAGTCTGCTTCAGACGATCCTGGGGACGGTCGTAAATGTGGTAGCACTTGGAAAGTTGATCTACCTTGATTGCGTACTCAGATGACATCGGCAAATCCTCTTCGCGACTTTTGAAACGATGCAAAACCCACAACAGCGACGAGTGCGGTCGCTGCAGTCCACATCGCCCAGAGACGCCAGTCAATACCGTTGCCCCAAATCAGCGAATTGCGAATTTGCTCAATGATGAAGGTGAGCGGACTGAGCGCGATAATGCCTCGATAGCGTTCGGGCAACGCGGACACTGGATAGAAGATCGGAGACAAAAACATCAGCATCGAAACCGCGATGCCGATGAACTGCGAGACGTCACGCAGATACACGCCCAGGGCGGACAGGATCCACACGCAGCCCAGGGTGAATAGCACGAGCGGAATCAGGGCGATCGGCGCCAGAAGCACGGTGACGTGCGGAATGCCAAGAAAAATCAGGTAAAAAATCATCCAGACCGACATGCTCACGCAAAAGTGAAACGCTGCTGAGCCAAGCGCGACGACCGGCAGCACCTCGAGTGGAAAGATCACCTTCTTGACGTAATTCGCGTTGCTCAGGATGAGGCTCGGCGCCCGATTGACGCATTCGGCGAAGAAGTTGAAACACATCAATCCGGCGAACAGCACCAGCGCGAATTCCGCGCGCGAATCCGACGCTCCCGCCCAACGCGTTTTGAACACGACGCTGAACACGAATGTGTAGACCGCCAGCATGAGGACCGGATTAAAAAACGACCACAGGAGCCCCATGAACGAACCGCGATATCGTCCAATCACCTCGCGACTGATCAGATTCACGATCAGGTCCTTATTGGACCGCAGTGAACGCAGGGCCGCCAGCGGCGAGCCTGATGGAATTGCATGAGGATTCATATCAATAGATACCTAGTTTTCCGTAAATCGATATTCAAAATCTGGAACAAATGCAGTCTTCGCCAGACGCATCGGGAACCTCCGTGTGAGCTTTGACGTAGCGAGCCGCGAACTCAAGGGATCCCGTGGAACCACTGGATATGCGCCGGACGTGACGGGCATGGCCGCGAGGTGATAGATCCCGTGGTGCGCGGCGTCCGCGCATCGAGTCCGTCGTGCGCGCTCACGGCTAGCGCAAGTATCGGTGCCGTCATCGCGGCGATCGCGCATGAACCGCGTGGTCAGCAGAAAGTTCTTCCCCCCCGCCCATTGATCCCATTGGCGCGCAGCACGAGAAAATCGCAACCGGGAGCCTCGAACGCGTGCCAGCCGTCGCGCTTCGTCGCACCATGGATGCCGACCGTCGGGATACCAGCGCGCCGTCTTCGCAAGACCCATTTCGAAGATTCTGGCGGCCTTCCAGCTACGCGAGCACGAGGTGACGGGCACCGACCTCGGTCGGCGAATACAGGCTGCCGGGCGCATGGCGCGAGGTTTCGGAGAGCTGCGGAACGGGCGCACACAACGTCTCGAACAGCTCGTCCGTTGAGTCGCGCAGAAAGCGAAAGCCGGTCTTCTGGCACTTGCTCAAGCCGGTCCAGAAATGCAGCACGGCGCGGGGCTTGTGCTTGGCGAAAAGCATGGGGAACGCAGCGCGACTGCAAACGCCCACACGCGCAAACCTGTCTTTCGGGTTGGCCTGCAGCGACTCCAACGTCACGAAATGGCCCGCGCGGGTCAGCTTGTCCACGTTCAGGATGGCCACGTCGGATTGACGCAACCCGTCTGGCGCCGGTGAAGCCGGCACCGCCCGTCACCTGAATCATGGAACTCCTTTAAGACGCGAATGGGTGCTGGTCTGGCGTGAAGCACCCCCACTCCAGACGTCTCGGAAGAAATATGCAAGAACCGCTTGCTGACAAAACCGATGCGCGATTCTATCCGTTCAGCGCACTCCGGCTCCGATTTTGCAACACGAGATTATAGCGGACCTCGTCTAACACGAAGTTTTCTGCGAATTGTGCGGCGACACTATTACGATGGAATTAGGCTGGGTTTGTCCAGCCGATCACCCTATTTTGGGTGATGCCGTGCCGCGTTCAAATCGCGTCAGGCATGAAGATTCGATCCGCCGGTGACGTCGGACTACGTCGGGGATCGTCGGATACAAAAAACCCGCGAAGCCTTGCAGCTACGCGGGTTTTAGGACTTACACTCGTACAATCTCGGATATCTATTGGTGGAGAGGAGGAGGATCGAACTCCCGACCTTCGCATTGCGAACGCGACGCTCTCCCAGCTGAGCTACCCCCCCAACGTGGAAACAATTCTAGCACAAGCATTTTGCGTTTTGCCAAGCCCGCCGGACCCAGCAAAACGGCAGCAAACCATCACTTGGAAGGCGCACCAGCAAGCACCCAATCCACCACCGAACGAATATCCGCATCGCTCATCGATTGATGCGCAGGCATCGGAATCATGCCCCACACGCCGGAGCCGCCGTCCTTCACCTTGCGCGACAATTTCGCCGGCGCTTGCGCATCGCCTTTGTACTTCGCGGCGATCTGCTGGAACGATGGGCCGACCAGTTTGCGGTCCACCGCGTGACATCCCATGCAGGCATTCGCGTTGGCGATCAATTGGCCACGCGGTGCATCGGCGGCACGCGCAGCCGGTGCGACAACACCCGCAAGCGCGCCAAGCATCAGCGCGCTGACTGCTACGGCAACACCGCGCATCATGGCGTCGTCGCCTTCGGATTACCGGGATGCACCGCGTTCGAATTGGTGACCGGCGCGGGCGCCTGCTGCTCGAGCGGCCGCGAACTCACCGACGAATCAGGAATCGCGCCGACGGTCGCCGCGTTCGCGTCCGGTTGCGAAGCCGCCACGGGCGCCGTCCCCGCCGCGGCGGCAGCCGCCGCGGCTTCCGCCGGCTGGATGTACTGGAACACCTTCACCACCTGCACCACGCCCGGTACCCGGCTCGCGACGTCGGCGCCGCGATTGCCTTCGTCCATGGTGACGAGGCCCATCAAATACACCGAGCCACGCTCGGCCACCACCTTGAAGTTGTTCGCCGAAATGTTCTTCTCGGCGATCAGCGCGGTCTTCACACGCGTCTCGAGGTAAGTGTCATTGGTGCGCGACGAGAACGAGCTGGCCGGCATGATCGTCAGTTCGTTGACGATCGTGCTGACATTGTTCAAGCCACGCACGATGGTCTCCGCGCGTTGCTTGGACACGTCTCCCGCCACTTCGCCGGTCAACAGCACGCGGCGGTTGAACACCGCCACGTTGACGTGCGCGTTGTCGGGCAAGTTCTGGCTGATCTGCGAGAGCGCCTTCACTTGCAACTCGCGATCCTCGGTCTGCGCGCCGAGCGTGCGCCGGTCGGTCGCCACCAGCGCGCTGCCGCCCGCCGCGCCGGCAACGGCGAGAAAGCAACCCTGCAACGTTGCGGACAGCCCCGCCGCGAACCCAACCACCAGCACGGTTCTCACCAGTGTCTTCTTGACGCGGAATGCGCTCATCAACTAGCTCTCCTTCGGAATCAGTCTCAGTCTTCGCCCAGCAACATGGCATCGATGCCGTCGCACAGACAATGGATGGTCAGCAAATGCACTTCCTGAATACGCGCGGTGCGGTCCGACGGCACGCATACATGGATATCGGTATCGCTCAATACTTCCTGCGCGCGTCCGCCGCCCTTACCGGTCAGCGCGACCACGATCATTTCCCGCTCGTGCGCGGCCTCGATCGCGGTGAGCACGTTGGCGGAATTGCCGGACGTGGTGATCGCCAGCAGTACGTCGCCCGGCTGGCCGAGCGCCCAGACCTGCTTCGAGAATATCTGCTCGAAGGAATAGTCGTTGGCGATGGCGGTCAACACCGACGTGTCGGTGGTCAGCGCGATCGCCGGCAAGCCCGGCCGCTCACGCTCGAAGCGGCCGATCAGTTCGGCGGCGAAGTGTTGCGCGTCGGCCGCCGAGCCGCCGTTGCCGCACGCGAGAATGCGATTGCCGTTGGCGAGCGCGGCGAACATCGTGTCGATCGCAGCGGCGATCGGCATCGACAGGGTTTCGAGGGCTTCGAGTTTGACTGCCGCGCTGTCGCGGAAGTGTTGTTGAATGCGTTCGACTGACATCGAGTCTCTATCTTCTACCGCGAATGGACCGCACTGCGCGGCCGTGTTGTGAAGTCGTATTGCGAAATCGTGCCGCTCCGATGAGCGTGGCCAGCAACGCGGTGCATGCCGCAAAATCATCGCGAATTGCGCTGCTTCCTGCGTTGCCGACGTTTCCCCGTGGCCCGCACGCGAGCGCAAGTTTATCGCACTCACGCGCGTTCTCCGCGCATGGCGTCAGACTTCGTCGGCACGAAACGCGTCGCGCAACCACACGAGCCGGCCGGCTTCGAACGCAATCACGTCGAACCGGCACGCGGGCTGATCCTGCCAGCGCGAGGCACGGGTTACCAGAAAATGCTGCGCGGCGCGTACGATGCGCTGCTTCTTCTGCCAGCCGATACTCGCCGCCGCACCACCATATCGGCGCTGCGCACGCGCGCGGACTTCGACGAACACCAGCGCGCCGTCACGCTCTCGCATCACCAGATCGATCTCGCCACCGCGGCACGACACATTGCGCGCGACGAACCGCAGACGCTGGCGCTGCAAAAATTCCTGCGCGCGCGACTCGAAAGCCGCGCCGACGAGTTTGGACCCGGCGCGTCCCGAAAAGTTGTGCGGCGTGGCGAAGGCACCGATCGGCGCCACCGCGCTCACGGCCGGTCCGCCGCGCGGGCCGCGTGACACTGCGTGGCACAATGGCGGCCTCGTTCCGTCTGTTTGCGTCTTCTGTCTCATGACTCCTCTCTCCGAACTCGCGCAAGGGCAGCAGTACCCCACCGCCGCGCTGTATGTGGTGGCCACGCCGATCGGCAACATCGCCGACGTCACGCTGCGCGCGTTGCATGTGCTCGGACTGGTGGACCGCATCGCCGCCGAAGACACTCGCAACACCGGTCAGTTGCTCGCGCGCTACGGCATCTCGAAGCCGCTCGTCGCCGTGCACCAGCACAACGAACGGGCCGCGGCACTGCGTCTGATCGAACATCTGCAAGCGGGCGAACGCGTGGCCTACGTGTCCGACGCGGGCACACCGGGCATCTCGGACCCCGGCGCGAAACTCGTCGACGCGGTCCGTGAAGCCGGATTTCCCGTTATTCCCCTTCCCGGCGCAAGCGCGCTCGCGACCGCGCTGAGCGCGGCCGGCGACTGGGTCGCGACGTTCTCCTTCCTCGGCTTCCTGCCGCCGAAGGCAAAAGCCCGCGCCGCGACGCTGCAGCCGCTCGCGACGCATCCTCACGCAATGGTGTTCTACGAAGCGCCGCACCGGATCGTCGAAACGGTGCAGGCGCTGGCCGACACATTCGGCGGCGAGCGCAAGCTGCTCATCGCACGGGAATTGACGAAGTTACATGAAACGCTGCATCGCGGCACCCTGGCCGAAGGGCCAACGTGGCTCGCCGCCGATCCGAACCGGCAACGCGGCGAATTCGTGCTGGTGGTGGAAGGCGCGCAGCCGGAAGCCGTCGGCGAACACGATCACGACGCGCTGCTAGGCATTCTGTTGGAGGAGTTGACGGTGAGCAGCGCGGCCAAAGTGGCGGCGGCCATCACCGGAGCGTCGCGCAACGCGCTGTACACGCGCGCCTTGGCGCTGAAGAAAGACGAAGAGTAAAACTGACGGCCAAACGAAAAGGGCCGCGCGATGCGGCCCTTCGTTTTTCTGCGGACACAACCCAAGCGGCCACCGTGCTGCGCGGCGCTACGAGGAGCGCGCCCGAACCGCGCTCGCCGCCGCTACATCACTTCTGGGCGCTCGAATCCGAGTTCGATGCCAGTATTTCATTACGCGCGTCGCGTGCTTCCTGCTGCGTCAGACCTTCGATCTGCACACGCGCCGTACCAGCATGGCGCATGTCCAGAGCGGACGCGGCAGCCATGGACAGATCGATCACGCGGCCCCGCGCATACGGACCACGGTCGTTGATACGCACGACGACCGAGCGCGACGTGGCCGGATTGGTCACGCGTACATAGGAGCCGAGCGGCAACGTACGATGCGCCGCGGTCAGCGCGTGCATGTCGTAGCGTTCGCCATTGGCCGTACGGCGGCCATGGAAGCCGCGGCCGTACCACGAAGCACGACCGGTCTGATGAAAGTCCGAAATGCCGGAACCGTCATCGGTAAGAGGCTTTGCATCGGCCAGCGACGAGCCTTGAGCAGTCGCGTCGGAGGCCGGCGCGCTACCGAAAGCTTGCGGTCCGAAGGAGCCCGCCTGCGTCAATTTCGTGCTCTGCGGCACGCCGCTATCCGACGTGTTGCCGGCGCCCGGAGGCGTGGCGCAACCAGCCAGCACAAAAAAGGCAAAAAGAGTCCCCAGACCACGGGATAACCGAGTTTTCATAAGACGTGCAATCAAATTGTCGAGCCGCATCACGCGAAGTTGAGCGTGTTGCCTGCGACTCCGGCGGCAATGGACGACAACGCGCCGCGCAAACGAGCGCAGTACGTCAAAGCCCGGATGCGGCTCATTCAGCCGCTACCGCACGGTTAATTTTCACGTCTGGCGCAACCTGTCCCCGGCAGCCTGACCAGACCCCACATGCCGCCATCGAACGTGGCAAACACGTTCTTGCGCGCGAAACTCAGCGCGCAGGAACGGCGGCGTAGGCCCCACCCAGCGTCACGGCAGTTAAGTCCGTAGCAGGCGCGCGGCGCCTGGCTGGGCAAGACGTGTGCATCGAAAGCATCGATACTTGATGGCCGTCCAAAAGTGCAACAGCCCATACTTGAGTGGCAATCCGCGCGCCCATTTTTGATGGGGACGCATCGCCTTGTGGCATGCACAATTCCCTGTGCATGGAGTGCATTATACCTAAAACAGAATTCTGGGATGGCAAGCGACTGAAAACCTTGATGAATTTTCACTCCTGCTGCAAAAATGAGCAGGCCAAAGCCCGCTGCGACAGGGCTTGAGCTCCCTCGGCGAGCCTCGGCAGGAGGCCGGTACAATCAACGTTTTTCCAGCGGCGCCGTCATCCATGAAAGTCACCCTGATCCCCGTCACGCCGTTCCAGCAGAACAGCTCACTGCTCGTTTGCGAGGCAACCGGACGCGCGGCCGTCGTCGATCCGGGCGGCGACCTCGACATCATCCAGGGCGAAATCGCGCGGCAGAACGTGACGGTCGAAAAAGTTTTTCTGACGCACGGCCACATCGATCACTGCGCGGGCGCCAAGACGCTGGCCACGCACTACGGCGTGCCGATCGAAGGCCCGCATCCCGACGAACGCTTCTGGCTCGACAAGCTGCCGGACCAAAGCACGCGCTTCGGCTTTCCGGCCGCCGAAGCGTTCGAACCGGATCGCTGGTTGCAGAACGGCGAGACCGTGCAGTTCGGCGACGAAACGCTCGAGGTGTATCACTGCCCGGGCCACACGCCGGGCCACGTGGTGTTCTTCAGCCGCGCGCATCGGCTTGCGCTGGTCGGTGACGTGCTGTTCGCCGGCTCGATCGGGCGCACGGATTTTCCGCGCGGCAATCATGCGGATCTGGTGCGCTCGATCCGCGAAAAACTTTGGCCGCTCGGCGATGACATCACCTTCGTTCCGGGCCACGGTCCCACTTCGACGTTCGGCGCTGAACGCCGCACCAATCCCTACGTCGCCGATGGAGTCGAGGCATGAGCAGCGAAATCTACGTGAGCACCGATGTCGAAGCGGACGGCCCGATTCCCGGTCCGCATTCCATGCTCAGTTTCGCCTCGGCCGCTTACACCGAAGACAAGCAGCTCATCGCCACCTTCTCGGCGAATCTCGAGTTGCTCGAGGGAGCCAAGGCCCATCCTGTGCAGGAAGCGTGGTGGAAGACGCAGCCCGAAGCATGGGAAGCCTGCCGCAAGGACTTGCAGACGCCTCAGGCCGCATTGACGGCGTATGTCGACTGGGTCGAAGCGTTGCCGGGCAAACCGGTG
The DNA here is from genome assembly GCF_046027395.1 of Paraburkholderia dipogonis. Taxonomy (GTDB): domain Bacteria; phylum Pseudomonadota; class Gammaproteobacteria; order Burkholderiales; family Burkholderiaceae; genus Paraburkholderia; species Paraburkholderia dipogonis_A. Next base: position 76,515 of record NZ_JAQQEG010000004.1, read on the forward strand.
TTCGTGGCGATGCCGGCCGGCTTCGACTTCACTTATATGTTCTGGTACATGATGCGGTTTGTCGGCCGCTGTCCGTTTTCATGGTCGGCGCTCGACATCAAGACGCTGGCCTTCGCCATGACCGGCCTGCCGTATCGCAAGAACATCAAGCCGCGCTTTCCCAGGCACTGGTTCGACGAACATCCGCACACGCATGTCGCGCTGGACGACGCGATCGAACAAGGCGCGCTTTTCTGCAACATGTTGAAGGATCTGCGCGCAACTCAGGCGATCACGCTCGCAGCGGGTAAAGATGGGGACGGCACAGGACAAAACGCCGCTGAGGAACCGGCAAATTAGGTAATCTCCCTCGTCGAACCCGTTTTACATTGCGTTTCGTTTTCGCGCCCTCTACCATGCGTTGATACGGCGACGCAAACGGAGGCGCAGTTGACACTCGATACGTTCTCTCAAAAAATCCTGCGCCTATTGCAGCTCGACGCACGCCGCTCGGTGCAAGAAATTTCCGACCAGGTTGGCCTGTCGAGCACGCCATGTTGGCGGCGTATTAAGGACATGGAACAGTCGGGTGTCATCCAGCGCTACACGGCGCTGCTGGATCGGGAAAAGCTCGGGCTGCACGTGTGCGCCCTCGCACATATTCACCTCACGCGGCACACCGAAGGCGGCGTGGAACAGTTCGAGCGGGAAATCGCCACCTGTCCGGAAGTCACCGAGTGCTACAGCACGACCGGCGAATCCGACTACATTCTCAAGATCGTCGCCCCGGACATCAAGGCGTACGACAGCTTTCTGCACGAACGCATCTTCAAGATTCCCGCCGTCGCGCAGGTTCGCACGAGCGTCGTGCTGCGCGAAATCAAGTTCGATACGCAATTGCCGCTGTGATCCATCAACGGCCCGACGGCGCCGCGCAGCAGCATGCGCGCGCGGCGCCGCAAGTATCAACTGGCACTGTGCGGTTCCGTCGCCTTCGTAGGTTCTTCAAGGGCCCCGCCGGCCTTTGGGCCGAGCGCCGCCGGATCCGCTTCCGCGGACACCGCGTCCAATTCCAGTAGCAGGTCCACTTTACGTGCGCCCAGGCGCGCCTTGAGCGCCCCCAAATCCACTCGCCCAGCCCGTTGTGTTTCGCTGCCCAGCGCGCGCGGCGACAACGCAGCCGGCAGCGCCACTTCGACATCCAGTCCCGTGCTCAGGTAGTGGATATTCACCGCCGCCGCCTTTATGCCGTGCGGCGCCAACGCGGCGTTCACTTCGGCGATCACCCGCTCGCGCGTAGGCAGATCGACGGGCGGATGCGCAAGCGCATCGTTCTCGGGATCGACATGAATCAACGCGTCGAGCACGCGGTTGTCCGTCAGCACGCGCAAACGCGCCGACTCGGCGATGTAGTGCCCTTCCGACACCGAGATCAGCGGATCGACCAGAATGTGCGCGTCGACGAGCGCGAAGTCGCCCATTTTGCGCGTGCGCATTTCGTGCACGTCGCGCACACCGGGCGTCGAAAGCAGCAGCGCGCGCATGTCGGCGGTGGCGGCGCCGTCGAGCGCGCGGTCGGAGAGATCCTGCAGCGCGTCCCAGCCGAATATCCAACCCATACGCGCCACCATGAAACCGACGATCGCCGCGGCAATCGGATCGAGTAACCGCACGCCAGCGAGGCTGCCGACAATACCGATCGCGACCACTAGCGACGACGCCGCATCCGAGCGCGCGTGCCACGCATTCGCGATCAACATGGCGGATCGCACGCGTTGCGCTTCGCGCAGCATGTAGCGAAACAGACTCTCTTTGGAAATCAGAACCAGCACCGCGACCGCGAGCGCACTCATATGCACGGCGGGGATGCTTTGCAAATCGGCGAGACGCGTTCCGGCTCGCCACAACATGCCGACGCCCACCGCGATCAAAAGCGCGCCCAAAAATAAGGACGCCACGGTTTCATAGCGGCTATGCCCGTAATTGTGATCCGCGTCGGGCTTTGCGCCACTGTGCCGATTCGCAATTAGCACGACAAAATCGGAAATCAGATCGGCGAGGGAATGGACACCGTCGGCGACCAATGCCTGCGAGTGTGCAAACACACCGATGACGATTTGCAGCGTCATCAACACTGTATTGAGCGCAATACTGACAAAGGTACTTTTGCGCGCAACGCGATGTTTTTCGGCGGATTGGGCAGCGGCGGCGGCAGGCATCTCTGAAGCGGAATGAAAAGTTCAATCCCTGCATTCTACCCGGCACGTCTCGAAACGCGCTGGAGATATCTAAAATTTCCTTTTAAATCAGCCGCTTATCTAAACGAAAAGCATTCGCGTTCAAGTTGGGGGGAGGTTCATGCGACAAAAAACCACGGCATTGGAAGCGGCAATAAAAAACCGCGTCCTGGACGGTACGCGGTTCTCTCTTGCAACGGCAGACGCGATAAGTGCATCTGATTGAAGCTATTCGTATTACTTGACGGCCAGAAGCATCAGTTGCTGGCAAAAGCGGCTGGCCAAAGCATTACTTCTGGATCAAAAACTTCTCGCGATCCAGACCTGCGATCCAGCGCGGCGGCTTGCCACGGCCAGACCACGTGCTGCCGCTATCCGGGTCGCGATACTTCGGTGCGACACCTGCGCGCGGACGCGCGGCTTTCGCACCCTTGGCGGCACGACCACCGCCGAGTTCTGTGAGAGAAATGCCGTAGTCGGTCATTTTCTGCTTGATCTCATTCAACACTTCCGCGTATTCGCGCGACTTCGCTTCTTCGATCTGCTTTTCGAGCTTCTCGCGCTGAGCGAGTAGTTCCTTGTAGGAAGACATAGGTTCCCTTTGTGGTTTGGATAAATGACTGCCAGTCTTAAGCCAGCTTGCCCTTTGAAGGTGGATCATGCCTCGGAATTTGATGGCGAGATTAACACAAAATAGAAAGATTACAAAAGCGTGCGCGTTAAATTAATCCCAATTCGTTTCAAAAAATTTCCATCCGCCACCCTGGTTACACCATTCCCTTTCAAATACCTGATTTCGCATTTTGCTGAAAAACGCAGTCGGCACCAGTAATTATGGGATTAACTATCAAAAAATGAAAATTAAGATCGTGATTTGGCATCAACATTTCACGCCATGAGAGCTTCAACATGAAACGTCGTAACATATTGCGGCAGGCGTTCTGCGCTGTTATTACGCATGAGTGTTTTCCCCGAACGGCGGTAAAAACCTAATTCACGTAGCGCTGCATGCAATCTTCGAGCGCTGCGTGCAAGGTTTCGGTATTGAGTTTTGCGTCGTCGAAGACAAAACGGCTGCGCACACCGTTCAGTTTCAGATCTGCGCCATATCGATCGACGCCGAGCAGTTGAAATTCGCCCTTGCTGCCGGAATGGCCAGCGAATTGCGCGATCAGCGCGTTCTCTTCCTCGAAACCGAGAGGCGGCAATGGATCGAGTTCGGCGCTGGCGAGCCATCCCATCGCGCCGAAGCCGCCGATATAACGCAGCCGCTCCAGCCTCATTGCCCAAAACGTGAAATCGCCGAGCACGAGGTAGCGCTCCGCGTCCGGGTGATAGCGCAGATAGCGCTGCACCACCTCCGGCGTCGAGTCGACCGGTTCGAAGGTGCCTAGCAAGGTGACACGCTGGCCGCTCAGCACGTCGCCGTCGGGGGCGTCGACGGCCAGAAAACCGGCGCGCGGGTCGGCGTGCAGGTTATGGGTATGCTCGGCGAGCCGGCTCACGAGGATCGTCGGACGATGCTGCGGGTCCGGTGCGAACGGCAGCACGGACGGATAAGGAAAACCTTCCGGCTGGCGCGCGTGAGTGGCGAGCGTGCCGACAGCGACTGTGTGCAGGAGATGCAGCGGAGCGTGAGCGGGAATATTCAAGTGCGCGTTCCTCGATAGATGAGCGGCGAATCACGAAAGACTGGCCAGCGGAGCACCATGCCCAATGCCTGTCATGTCCGAGCCGAACAATCGCCAATGTGCGGATTCCGCCTTCCAAGCATAAGACAGCATGCTTCGTTAGAATCGGAAATTCGCTTTCAACGTGCTTTCCTCCGCCGCTTTTTCTCGCATCACCCTCCACGAGATTTCCGTGTCAGACCGCTCCTCCGAATTCGCCGCCCTCCCCGCCGCTCACCGCGACCTGTCCGATACCGCCCGGCAGCGGGCCCGTATCGCCACGATGGCGGTGTTCTTCATCGCCGGCATGATGTACGCGTCGTGGGGAGTGCATGTACCGACGGTGCGCGACCGTTTCCATCTGAACGCGGCGCTGCTCTCCTTCGCGCTGCTGGCCGTGGCGGGCGGCTCGATCGGCGCGATGGCGGCCAATGCTTCGTGGATTGCGCGGGTCGGCACGCGCCGCGCCTGCCTCACCGGCGGCCTTGTGATGGCCGTATGCGCGGCGCTGATTCTGGTCGTGCCGACTTACTGGCTGCTGCTGGTCGTGCTGGCCACCTTCGGCGCGGGCATGGCCACGCTCGATGTCGCGATGAACGCCGAAGCCAGCGCCGTCGAGAAAGCGCTCGGCAAGCCGATCATGTCGTCGTTGCACGGCATGTTCAGCGTTGGCGGAATGTTCGGTGCGGCGGTCGGCGGTGCGCTGCTGTCGCGCGGCATGGCGCCGGCGGTGCATCTTGCGCTGGCCGCCGCGGTCAGCGCGCTCGTGCTGATCGCCGCCTGTCCTTCCGTGTTGCCGCACGTGCCGCACGCCGATCATCCCGACTCCGCCACGCCGCGCGCCAATCGCTGGCGCTCGCCGGCGTTGTGGGCGCTCGGCGCGATGGCGCTGGTCGCGCTGATCGCGGAAGGCGCGATGTATGACTGGGCGACCGTCTATATGCGCGACGTCGTGCTGGCCACACCTGCGCTCGCGAGCGCAGCCTACGCGGCATTCTCGGGCGGCATGGCGGCCGCGCGCTTTGCCGGCGACGCGGTGCGCGCCCGCTTCGGCGCGCCGCAACTGGTGATGGCAAGCGCGACGCTCGCCTGCGTCGGGATGGTCGGCGCGCTGTTGCTGCCGAATCCGGTCGTCGCGTTGATCGGCTTCACGCTGATGGGTCTCGGTCTGGCGAACATGATGCCTGTGCTGTTCGCGGCGGCGGCGAACGTCAAAGGCATTCATGCGGCGGAAGGACTCGCGCACGTTGCCGGGTTGGCGTACTTCGGGCTGCTGCTCGGGCCGGTGATCATCGGCGCGGTGACGCAGGTGACCAGTTTGCCGATCGGATTGTCAGTGGTGGCCATCTGTTCCGCGTTGATCGCGATTGTCGGTCCGAAGGTGCTGCGGCGTTTGAAGATCTGATGCGAAGGCGCGCCGCGCCCGTCACAGTTCGTGATACGTATCGTAGTGACGCGAGAAGTCGTTACTGCGGAGAAAATTCGTGAACGTCATCGTCACCGATGCGTCGAGTCCTTCCACGTAATGCCACCAGCCGATCGGCAGAAACAGCAATTCACCGGGCGCGAGCGTGCACTCGATCAACTGCGCTTGCCGCATCGACGGGAAACTGTCGTAGTCGATCGCGCCGCCATCGACTTGCGAATAGCAATGCAGATGGTTTGCCATATGCGGCGTGTCGGACAGCGGCACGAGTTTGATCTGTTTGCGGCCGATCACCTGCGCCATGAAGTTGTTGGTCAGGTCGTGGTGAAACGGCGTCTTTGTTCCAGCCGGTCCCATCCAGAAGAAACCGGTGTCGGGCGATGCGGCGTCGAGATATTCGTCGATTGGCGGTACATCGGACCATAACGCCGCAAGCGCCTCGCGATTACGCGAGGTGTTATTGGCGGTCATGTAGAAATCGTTAGTCGGCCCGCTCCGCTCGACGAGATCGACATAATCGGCAAAGCGCATCATGTGCCTGAGCCTGAGCTGATTGACTTCGTAATTCGCGTCCGATTCACGGCCGACCTGCACTTCCACTTCACAATCGCCGCACCGCTCGCGAAGGTAGTCCCAATTCCATTGCGAACGCGCAGGCCAGAAATCGAATGCGCCGGTGATGATCACCGGCCGGTTCTGAAAGTAGTACTGCTCAAAGAACGCGTCGCGCGATAAACGTTCGCGCCGTTCGATTACGCCGCTCGCCGCGCGCATGCGATTGAGCTCGCCGTACACCGACAGGATCCATTCGCGCTTACGCAAACGATTGCGCAGACGCGTTGACCCGTGAAAATAAGGACTCGCGAGCGCCGCATCGATTTCTCGCGTGGCATCGACCGTGTCGAAACCGTGGCCGACCAGAGCGCCATGCACTGCGGATGAGGGTGCGTCGAGCAGCAGATTCTCGGCAATCCAGCGGCGCCACGCGTCGTCGAACGAACGGGTCACAGTGGTCACGGCAGTCTCTCCGAGCAATGCGGATCCGCAAAAAGGATCGGCAAAAGAAAAGGCACGCGAACCTCGCGGCGCGCGTGCCTTTTTTCCCATGTAACCGAAGACAGACAATACGCTGCCTTCGGCCACGCGGTTTTTACATCTTCACTACGTCGAGCAGCGTCTTCTTGCCTGCCTTGTAGTTGTACAGCGAGATCACGCCGTGTTGAAGGTCGCCCTTCGAGTCGAACGTGGTTTCGCCGATCACACCCTTGTAATCCGTGCTCGGCATCGCTGCCAGGATCTTCGCCGGATCGGTCGAGTTAGAACGCTTCATGGCGTCGACGATGATGTACACAGCGTCATACGTGAACGGAGCGTAGATCTGGATCGGCTGACCGAAACGCTTCTGATACTTGGCGAGGAACGCCGAGCCGCCAGACATCTTCTCGAGCGCCATACCGGCTTCCGAGCAGACGATGTTGTCGGTTGCGTCGCCAGCCAGGTCCGACAGCTTGTCGGTACACACGCCGTCGCCTGCCAGCACCTTCGCGCGCAGGCCGAGCTGCTTGGCTTGCTTGGCGAACGGGCCGCCGGTGGCGTCCATGCCGCCGTACATGATCGCGTCCGGGTTTTCGCCCTTGATCTTCGTCAGAATCGCGCGGAAGTCGACAGCCTTGTCGTTCGTCGCGTCATGCGACATCACGTTCAGGCCCAGCGACTTGGCGGTCTTTTCGAATTCGTTTGCCAGACCCTGGCCATAAGCGGTCGAGTCGTCGACGATCGCGACGCTCTTCACTTTCAGACCCTTCGCTGCGTAGTTAGCCAGTGCCGGACCTTGTTGCGCATCGGTCGCCACGACGCGGTACGTCGTCTTGAAACCTTGTTGCGTGTAGGCCGGGTTCGTTGCCGACGGCGAGATCTGCACGATGCCAGCATCGCTATAGATCTTCGAAGCCGGGATCGACGTGCCCGAATTCAAGTGGCCAACCACTGCGACGACCTTATCGTCGACCAGTTTCTGCGCGACTTGAGTTGCCGTACGCGGGTCGGCTGCGTCGTCTTGCGCGTCGAGTTGCAGCGTGATTTTCTGGCCACCGATCGTCAGGCCCTTGGCGTTGATTTCTTCAACTGCCAGGCGCGCGCCGTTTTCGTTGTCTTTACCCAGGTGAGCGATACCGCCGGTCAGCGGTGCAACGTGACCGATCTTGACGACCGTGTCGGCTGCAGCCGAAGTTGCCAACGTCGCGAACAGCATCGCCGCAGCGCTGATCGGCAACAGCTTTTGAATCTTGATGTTCATGTAAGTCTCCAGTTTCGGTCCCAAAAACAACGTAATCGCCCTGTGCCCCCGCTTCCCCAACACGTGTCGCTCAGTCCCGTGGACGACCACGCCGGTTGCATCGTTCATGCACTTGGCCAGCACGCTCACCGGACTGTTTGTGGCAGGCGGCAAACCGTACTTGCGCGCAAGTGTAGGCCATCAAATTAAATTGTGGGACTTTTTTGAGGAAGTGGGATGAACACTAATAGCGTTTATCCAACAGGCGCTGATTCCGGCCGGAGAGACTGACTGGAAAGCACCAGCCCATGCGGGTTTCCGCTATGTGAGGCTTTCGTCTAACAGCACGGCCTAAAGCTTTTAGCGTGTTAAACCGTTAATCATCCGAATAGGCTTCGTGCTTGAAAAGGAGGCACGTCCGGACCCCGTCCGGATCGTGTTGAATCAGCTTTTGAACGCGGCGATGCGCGCCGTTGCCGCGCGCCATTCGTGTTCGAGTTGGCCTATCAGTTCGGCGGCGCCGAGACCTTCGCGGCGGGCGCGGCCCAAAGGCGCGCCCTGGCCTGACCATAGCGAGAGATAGTCGCCGTTTTCCGCGCGGCTCGCGGTTTGCCGCAGCTCCTGCGTCAACGCGTTTTGCACCGGATACGGCGCGATCTTCTGCGCCGCTTCGCTCAAACGCTGCATCAACGGATTGCGTATGCCGCGCGCATGGCGGCCGGTGATCGCGCGCGTGACCGAAGTCGACGTGTCGGACGCGGAGCGCACACGGGTTTTCCATGCCTGCGGGATCGCGCTCTCGTGACAGGTGAGAAACGCGGTGCCCATCACCGCGGCTTGCGCGCCGAGCGCGAGCGCGGCGACGATGCCGCGGCCGTCCATAATGCCGCCGGCGGCGAGCACCGGCAGCCCGGTCGCGTCGACGAGTTGCGGCACGAGCGCCATCGTGCCGACCAGCGCGTCTTCGAATGCGCCGATGAATGTGCCGCGATGCGCGCCCGCCTCCGCGCCTTGTGCGGCAATCGCATCGGCGCCCGCGTCGCGCCAGGCCACACCTTCGGCGGCATGCGTCGCCGTGCCGATTACATATAGACCGTTGGCGTGCAGCCGGGCGACGTCGTCGGCCGCAAGCAATCCGAACGTGAAGCTCGCCAGCGGCACGCGCAATTCGATCAGCATGTCTAGTTGCGCGCGGAAATCCGGCGCGTAGCGTGCGAGCGGAGCGCCCGGCGGCAAACCGAGGTCGTGGCGCAACGGATCGATGGCTTCGAGCGCGCTACGCACCGTCGTGTCGTCCGGCGTGGCCGGCTCGAGCACGAACAGATTCACGCCGAACGGACGATCCGTCAGCGCGCGAATCGCCGCGACTTCGCTTGCGATCTTCTCGGGCGAGAGCGCCGCGCCCGCCAGAAAACCGAGACCGCCGGCGTTCGATACCGCAGCGACCATCGCCGGCGTCGTCGCGCCGCCCGCCATCGGCGCCTGCACGACCGGCACACGCAACCCGAAACGCTGCGCAAACGGCGTCACAAAACTGCCTTCACTCATGATGATTTCCTTTCCCGTCAATGCGCTCGCGACATGAGCAAGCCGATACGCTTCAATGTACCGATGCGGCCCGCGCGGGAAAAATGAATTATCGAGAATGTTTCAATCGCCTTACGAGATTTCTGCCTCACAGAGCCGCGCTGCACGGCGTTTCGTTTGGTGGCAAACTGACCGCCCCGCTTCAGGCATTCAGGCCTCTGGCCTTCACTCGGACCGACCTCGCGCAGCCGCGCGCGAGTCAATGGAGAGCAACATGAGCACGACTTCCCGATGGATCGACATTCCCGCCGGTAACGACAGTTTCGGCGGCTACCTGGCGTTGCCGAAGGGCGGCAAGGGACCGGCCGTCATCATCATTCAGGAAATCTTCGGCGTGAACAGCCATATCCGTTCGGTCGCGGATCAGTACGCGCAAGACGGCTACGTCGCGCTCGCACCGGACGTGTTCTGGCGCGTGCAACCGCGCGTGGAATTGACGTACGACGGCGCCGATCGCGAGAAAGGCATCGAGCTGATGCAGAAACTCAAGGTCGACGAAGCGGTGGCCGATATCGGCGCAGCCGCGGCCGCGCTGCGCGCCATGCCGGAAGTGACCGGCAAGGTGGCGGCAATTGGCTTTTGCTTCGGCGGCCGGCTCGCGTATCTGGCGGCGGCGCAAGGCACGCTCGACGGCGCAATCGCCTACTACGGCGGCGGCATCCAGAACCAGCTCGACGAAGCCGCGAAGGTCAAGGTGCCGATGCAATTCCACTACGGCGAACTCGACGCGCACATCCCGCTGTCGGCCGTCGGCCAGATTCAGGAGCGCTTCGCCGGCCGCACCGACGCCGAATTCCACATCTATCCGAATGCCGATCACGGCTTCAACTGTTCGGACCGTGCATCGTATAGCCAGCGCGCCGCCGCGTTGGCGCATGGCCGCACGCTGACTTTCCTCGGCGAACGTCTGTAACGTGCGGTTTTAATTGGCGCGCTGATTTGTGCCGCCATTCGCGACGCTTATCTGCGCGCGTCAATTGCGTTTTTTGTCAGCGCTTTTCATGTGCGTCAGTAACTCGCGCGCATAACTCAGTTACTCTCTCAAAGACGGCGTGTCAGTGGCACGCCGTCTTTTCCATGTGTGGCAATCGATCCGGGCGACAAAACCTCGCGGCGCGGTTCATCGCGCGCGTGGACCGCCGGCCGATTCAACACTCGATAGCGAGGGCTCATCCGTCGTGCATTCAGACTATCTCGCCCATGACGCCACCGGCCTCGCCGACCTGGTACGCAAGCGCGAAGCAAGCGCGCGCGAGTTGCTCGACATCGCGATTTCACGCACCGAAGCCGTCAATCCCGCGATCAATGCGATTGTCCTGAAGGACTACGATGCTGCCCGCCAACGCGCTTCACGCGACGATGCGAGCCGTGCGAACGGCGCAAGCAACGCCGATGGCGTCAGCGCGCAATCAGCGCTGGCCGGCGTGCCCTATCTGATCAAGGACCTCGGCGCGCCGGTCGCAGGACTGCGCATGGCCATGGGCAGCCGCCACTACCGCCATTTCATTCCCACCGAAGACGCGCCGGTGGTCGCGCTCGCGAAAGCGGCCGGCCTCAACATCTTTGCCAAGACCAGCACGTCCGAGCTCGGCCAGATGCCTTATACGGAGCCCGAACTGTTCGGCGCGTGCCGCAATCCGTGGAATCTCGACCATACGCCTGGCGGCTCGAGCGGTGGCGCGGCGGCGGCGGTTGCCGCCGGCATCGTGCCGCTCGCACATGCGTCGGACGGCGGCGGCTCGATCCGCATTCCGGCGTCATGCTGTGGACTCTTCGGCCTCAAACCTTCACGCGGACGTGTGCCGCGCGCAACCGCGGAGGCTGAAGCCGGTGAACTCGGCGTCGATCATGCGGTGTCGCGCAGTGTGCGCGACAGTGCGCTGCTGCTCGATCTGCTTGGCGGCAATGCCGAGCGGCCACTCGGCGCGCCGGGCACGTTTCTGAGCGCGAGCCGCGAGCCGTGCAAACCGCTGAATATCGCGTACGTCACCGAGCCGATGCTCGCGCCGTCGCTTTCCGCCGACGCGCGCGCCGCGCTCGAAGACGCCGCGCAACTCGCCAGCTCGCTCGGCCATAACATCGAACCGGTGTCGCTCGGCATCGACTTCGCGGCGGTTCGCCACGCGTTCCTCACGCTCTGGTCCGTGACGGCGGAAGATCTGGTGCTGAACGCCGAGCGCATCAGCGGCCGTAAACCGCTGCGCGCCGAATTCGAAATTTCGACGTGGGCGATGGCGCATGTGGGCCGCAAACTCGGCGAACGCGGCCTGCCCGCCGCGCTCGAAGAACAGCGCCGCATCACCGAGCGGCTCACCGATCTGCTGAATCGCTACGACGTGATTCTGTGCGCCACGCTCGCCGCGCCGCCGATCAAGATTGGCGAGATGCATCCCACGTCGGCTGAACGCATGCAAATGCGCGCGGTCACCGCCATGCCGCTCGAAGCGCTGATGAAGAAGGTGCTGATGGAAGCGTCGAACAAGGCGTTTACCTGGGCCGGTTGCACGGAACTGTTCAACCTGAGCGGCCAGCCGGCGATGTCGGTGCCGCTCTACTGGAATGCGCGTGGGCTGCCGATCGGTGTGCAATTTGCCGCGCGCGACGGCGGCGAGGCGACGCTTCTGCGTCTGGCCGCGCAGCTCGAAACGGCACGGCCATGGTTCGACAAGCGGCCGCCGTTGATACAGGCACGCAACTAGGCGAGAGGCGTGGGAGAAGGTGTCGCAGCGAAATAGCGGCAATGGCTCGCAGCCGGCATCAAAGCCTGACTAAAAACCGGCCGCCGTTCAGGCCGGCTTGCGATGCGCGTCGAGATCCGCGTGGCGCTTGCCCGGAATGCAAGCCACCGCGACGATCGACAGCGCCAGTCCGCCCATCACGTAGTAAGTCGGCGCGAGCGGTGAGCCGGTGGTATTGATGAGCCATGTCACGACGAACGGCCCGAAGCCGCCGAACACCATCACCGCGATGTTGTAGGCAAGCGATAAGCCGGTCGAGCGCACGTTCGCCGGAAACAGCTCCGCGATCAGCGCGCCGAACGGTCCGTAATAGCCGGACAGCGTGATCGATAGCAACGCCTGCACGAGAATCAGTTTCGACACGCTCGGCTCCGCCGCGAGCCACGCGAACAGCGGATAGATGATCACGAGCGTGATCACCAGCGACCACAGCGACAGCCCCTTGCGCCCGATCCTGTCCGACCATGCGCCGGTCAATGGCGACAGCACCGTCAACAGCAGATTGCCGACGATCACCGCGTAAAAGGATTGCGCGTAGGGCAGTTTCAGTTGATTGACCGCGAAGGTCGGCAGATAGCTGATCAGCACGTAGATCGTCACCGTGAGCGCGACCACCGAGCCGAGTCCGCAGAGCACGTCGCGGGTGTGAGTTCTGAAAACCTCGCCGAGCGTCGCGCGCCGCGCAGTTTTTTGCGCGAGCAGAAACGCTTCCGAATCCGCGAGATGCCGGCGGATATAAAAACCGATCGGGCCGATGATCAAACCCAGAATGAAGGGCACGCGCCAGCCCCAGGATTTCAGCGCCTCGGGCGACAGTCCGCGGGTGATCAATGCGCCCACCACCGCGCCGAGCAGCAGCGCCGCCGCCTGGCTCGCCATCTGCCAACTGCCGTAGAAGCCGCGCTTCGAAAACGGCGCTGCTTCAATCAGCAACGCCGTCGAACTGCCGAACTCCCCGCCGGCGGAAAAGCCTTGCAGCGAACGTCCAACTACGATCATCAACGGCGCGCCGATGCCGATCGCCGAATACGGCGGCGCGATCGCCAGCAGCAGAATGCCGAGCGTCATCAGCGCGATGACGAGCGACAACGCCGCTTTACGCCCCGCGCGATCCGCGTAGAGTCCGAGTACGATGCCGCCGATCGGCCGCATGACGAAAGCAACGCCAAACGTCGCGGTGGCGAGGAGCAACGACGAATAGTCGCTGCCGGCCGGGAAGAACAACTGTGCGATCACCACCGTCAGAAAACCGAACACGGTGAAGTCGTACCACTCGAGTGCATTGCCGATCACGGCCGCGACGACGGCTCGCGTATGAAGGCTCCTTGACGCTGGTTTCATTCGAATCTCCAGCCTGCCAAAAGTATCCTGTGGTGCGTCGTTTTAGTGCAATGCCGTGTTAGCGCGAGCGAGAAAAAAGAGCGCGAGCCGTAGAGGTCGCCTTGGAGTGTAAAGAGCGCATCAGCGGTTTTCAAGCAGCAAAAAGGCGTCTGCCGCGCGGGGTGGCAGACGCCTGAATGACTGGACCTCGAATTCGCACCGCGATGTTGCGGCGCGTTTCGCGCAACACTGAGTGCGTGTGCGGCCGATGGGTAATCAGGCCTTCTTGTTATATGCGCTGCACCAACCCTTGCTCGCGACCTGCTTGCCGGCGAACATCGGGCAGCCGGCGTAGGCGTCGGTCGGCTTGCCTTGGTAGAAGCTACAGTTGCCGCAGTCCTGGCCTGGTGCGTACTTGGCGAATTTCGCCTTGTCGACTTTCGTGGCGTCTTCCTTATAGCCGAGGGCCTGCGCGGTCGGATCGCTTTCGGCGACTTTCGGCGCGTCGGCGAATGCCTGGCGCGACAGCGCAAAGGTGGACGCCACACCAATGCTGGTGATCAAAAACGTACGACGGGAAGGTTTCATGGGGACTCACTCCATTTATATTGAACTGATCGCCGTTCTAGTGACAGCGGTCCCCAAGGATAGCAATGAAGGCGTCGCGCGTGACGGTCCAAATGATAGAGATAACCGAATTGGTACGACCGCGCGGCTGAATGTCGCGCGAAATGCGAATCGATCGCAGGCGAGGTGAGCACTCGCGGTGAAACGCGCGATGCGCGATGTGCGAACCGCGCGCGAGTCGAGCGCTGGCAGTGACACCGTTGGCGCGAATCACGCGCGTCCGCTCAACTCGCACACGCGCTGCGCGATCGCGAGCGACGCCGTCAATCCCGGCGACTCGATACCGAACAGATTGACGAGTCCACGCACACCATGCGCCGCCGGACCTTGAATCACGAAGTCGGCAGCAGGTTCGCCGGGACCGGAAAGCTTCGGACGAATCCCCGCATACGCGGGCTGCAATGCATCGTCCGGAAGCGCGGGCCAATAGGCGCGAATCGCCGCATAAAACGATTCCGCGCGACGCGGATCGACGTCGTAATTGATCGCATCGACCCATTCGACATCGGGACCGAAACGCGTTTGGCCGCCGAGGTCGATGGTCAGATGCACGCCGAGGCCTGCTTCGTTCGGCATCGGATAAATCAGGCGGCTGAATGGCGCGCGCCCCGAGATGCTGAAGTAGTTGCCGCGTGCGAGATAGAGCGGCGGCACATGTCGCGCGTCGAGTCCGCGGATCTTGCGCGCCAGTGCGTTCGCCTGCAAACCGGCGCTGTTGATCACGCACGCTGCGCTGATCGTGGTCGGCGCGCCACCGCCCACGTTGATGATGAAGCGGCCATTGCTCGCTTCGATCGCTTTGACCGGCGCGTGAAACGCACACACCGCGCCGTCGCGTTCGGCGTCACCCTGCAGCGCCAGCATGAACTGATGACTATCGACGATGCCCGTCTGCGGCGAGAACACCGCTTCGACACATTCGAGCGCGGGTTCGAGCGCTTGCGCCTGGTCGCCGGTGATTCGCATGAGGTCGAGCACACCGTTGTCGCGGCCTTTGGCCATGATGCTTTCGAGCTGGGGAATCTGGTTGCGCGAAGTGGCCACCAGCAATTTGCCGCAGCGTGAATGCGGCACGTTGCGCTCGACGCAGTAGTCGTAGAGCATCTCGCGGCCGCGCACGCAAAGCGCGGCTTTGAGCGAGCCACGCGGATAGTAGATGCCCGCGTGAATCACCTCGCTGTTGCGCGAGCTGGTGCCCACGCCGATTGCTTCGGCCCCTTCCAGCACGATGACGTCGCGGCCTCGCGCCGCCAGTGCGCGCGCCACCGCGAGACCGATCACGCCGGCGCCGATCACTACACATTCGATTTGGTCCATGTCCCTTGACGCGGCCAACGTCGCCGCGCGCTACCTCGTTCACCCGATCAAGATGAAGACAGGGTGCGGCTGTCGCGTGCCGTACACCGCTCGCTGCCGAACGCACCTGTCCATTCGCAACCGCTACGTGAAATTGTACGACGCCGTACAGACACAAATGCCCGCAGTCGGCAATGACTGCGGGCATGCGGTCTTGAGCGGGTCTCAAACGTAGCGGCCAGACTTAATTAGTGTACGCCGTCGAGGGTCGCAGCGCTCGCTTCTTCGCGCGGCTGGTGAATGTGATACGCGGCTCGACCGAGCCGGCGTGTTTGCGGGACGATCGGCGCTTAATCCTGCGTGCTGTTGACGCCTGGACGCGCAGCTTCCGCCACATGGGGCCTTTGCGCGCGACTTACGTCGCTCGGTTGCGTGGCTGTGGCGACCTCGGGACGAGACGACGCCGCCGTTCCGTAGCCGTTCGCGAAGGCCGGTGCCGCAAGAGTGGAGGAGAACAGTAAAGCGAGGGAAGCCGTTCGCATGATCGTCGTTTCCAATAGTCGTTGAATTTGAGGTTCCGTGCATTGCGGAGTGACGTCTGGCGTATCGCCCAAATGTCATCTCGTTGGAGACCAAGTCTATTCCTTGACTATCGAAAAGCCAGATCGATTGGCGACAACTTAACATCTCATTAATAGCAACAATTGCCATGACATTCACTGCGGTTCAGGCACAAATTCCCGGCTTTGGCCATAAAAAAAGCCGCCTGGCGGCGGCTTTTCCGCGAAAAAGTGGCAAAAATGCTCAAAAACCGATGGGTTTTCGCCGGTTTCCGTGGTCCAGGCGAATGTCGCCGGCCTCGACATGATCCCGTCCGTCGATTCGCGCTGCGCCGAAGCCGTTGAGAATCGCCCGGCGCATTTCACGCGGTGAAGCGCGCATCAGCGCGTCAAGCGCGGCGTCGCCGAGCACCTCGGGAAAGCGCAGTCCCCAGTTGTGCGCGCAACGGATCTCGTCGTAGATCGCCTGCGCGATGCGGCGCGCGCCGTCCCGATCCGGCGGCGGGATCTCGTACACGTTCATGCGGTTCAGGATCGGTTCGGGAATCGAGCGTTCGTCGTTCGCCGTCGCGATCCAGATCACGTGGCCGGCATTGATCGGAATCTCGGCGAATTCGTCGATGAAAGTCTGCGCCGTGTCATGCTCCAGCAGCGCATACAACGCGCCGAGCGGATCGTATTGCGAATCGCCAGTGGCCTTGTCGATTTCGTCGACGGCGATCACCGGGTTCGCGTAGCTGCCGTTCACGACCGCATCGAACACCTTGCCTGGCTTCGCGTTCTTCCATTGCGACGAGGCGCCCGACAGAATCCACCCCGCCGTCAGCGAACTCATCGCCACGTATTGATACGCGGTGCCGAGCAGGCGCGCCAACTGCTTGGCGAAGTGAGTCTTGCCGATGCCAGGATCGCCGAGCAGGAGGATCGGCATCAGTTCCAGCCGATCTTCTGTTTCGAGACACAAGGCGACCTGCTTGCGAATGTCGTCGAGTGGCGCGGAAAAGTTGGGCAGCGCGTCGATCAGATCGTCAATCGACGGCATGCGGTTCGGCTTGACGCAAAAGCGCAGATTGCCGGTTTTCAGCATCTTTTCGTATGTCGCGCGCAGTGCCTCGTTCGCGCCTTCACCGAGATCGTTCAGCGCGGTCTCGACCTGATCGAGGTCGTACACCCTGCTGAAAGACGCCACGGCGATTTCCTGTTTGACCATTGCTGTTGTCATCGCTCACCCCGTCTGGCTGGTCTTGCTGCTGCGGCTCCTTGTATGGCGCCGTTTCAGGTCCAGTGTATCGAGGACATATTCGCGTGCAAGCCAGCAGTCGTGCCGCTCTGCTGCTAACGGCGGGTTGTTTTTGGCGATTCCCAGCCTTATCTGAAATGGATTGTTGCTGAACCCGGCCCCGTTTGAAGTGTCAGAAAGGCGTTGCGCCCATCAGGGGTAAGATGGCCCTCTGACTACGCTGCCGGATCCCGTGACCGGAGACTTCTTCTATGTGGAAAACCAGTATCGCGGCCGTATTGCTCGGCACCTCGTTGGTTGCAAATGCACAACAAAGCGCACAACAACGGCCGGCGCAGCAGGTCGTGCAATGGCAGTTGCAAGTCATGCGCGACGGCCAGCAAATCGACGCATTCGACGGCACCACCACCGTCGGCCAGGCGCGCACGGACACGCATCACAAGATCGTGCAACATAACGTCGGCTGCAAGGATCAGCCCGCCGGCAGTATCGATCTGGCACGCACGCTGACCGTCTCGCCGCTGCAGGCGGATGCAAGCAGCGTCACACTGTCGATCGAAGCGCAGGAAACGTTTGACGAAGACGCCGCGCGGCAAACCGACACCGGCTGTAAGCTGCCGCCGCAACCGCGTCAGGTGAGCGCGAGTCATCCGGGTCTGAAGGTGGCGACGGGGCAATGGGCCACCTGGACGATCGTCGACAAGGACCCGAACCTGGTCTATCGCGTGCGTGCGAGTCTCGCGGACAGCGCCAACACGGCAAACTGATCACACTGATGCAACGAACACGCAAGAAAACACGCAAACAACGCGCGACTAACCGACGCCCCCAACCAGAACACGTGGACAACGCGGCATGCGAAACCCCGAAGAATTGATCCGCGAGAGCGTAGCGCCCAAGGATTTCATTGCGGTGAGCTGGAACCTGCATAAAGGCCGCACACCGCTCGGCTTTCAGGCCTGGCAGGCCATGCAACGCTGGGTGCAATCGACCCACGCGGACGCCTATTTTTTGCAGGAAGCGATGGCGCGGCGCATGCCGTCGCCGGTATTGGCGAGCAGTTTCGGCGCGCCGCTCTCCGATCCGTTGAGCGACGTCTGGCATTGTCAGGCCACTGAAATCGCGCGCGCACTCGAACTCGAAATCGCGCTCGGACCGAACGTCTTCAAACCGTCGTGGCGGCATGGCAATGCGATCCTGTCGCCGCATCCGCTCGATCTCGGCGGACGCTGGGATATCTCCGCGCATCGCTTCGAAAAGCGCGGTTTGCTGGTGGCGCGAGCCACCTTCGGTGGCCACTCGGTCACGCTGCTGTGCGCGCATCTTGCGCTCACGCGTTCGGCCCGCTTGCGTCAGATGAACTGGATCGCGCACTGGATCGCGAAGGAAGCGCCTGAAGGTCCGCTCGTGCTGGCAGGCGACTTCAACGACTGGCGCAACGATTCCGTGCCGCTGTTCGGCGAGCATGGTTTGCAGGAAGTGGCCACGCTGCTCGGCGAGTCTGGCCGAACCTTTCCGGCTTTCTCACCCGCACTCGCGCTCGACAAGATGTTCGTCCGTGGCATGAAGCCGATCGAATGGATCCAGCCGACGCAGGAAACCGCGTGGCTCTCGGATCACTTGCCGTATATGGCTCGCTTGCGGGTCGAATAGAGACAATCCTTCAGGCGCCGCACGTTAGTCCTTGTACGGCGTCCATTTCAACATCGCGGCGATCTCCTCGCCCGGCTGCAACACGCAGCCGCCCACCTGCTCACGCATGCCGGCCGCGTTGAAGCAATCGGTGGTGTTCGTCACCGGTTCCACGCACAGTTGCGCGTCGTTGGCCGGCGCGAATACCACCATGTGGTCGAACGGCGCGTCGGCTGTCATCGTCAGTCGACGGTGTTCGTCGGGCCACGCAATGGTCGCCTCGCGCGACCAGTTCGCGAAGTTGTTGTCGAGATCGAAAGCGTCCGGCGACATGCCTTCGCGCAACGCGTTCACAGCGGGATGCGGGCCGAGATGCGTCGGCAACACGTCGGCGTCGGCGTGCCACATGGCCTCCACCTCGGCGTACACGCGAGTTTGCGCAGTGCGCGGATAGTACGGGTGATGCCCCATGCCGAACGGCATCGGCTGCCCGGCCAGGTTTTGCGCTGACAGGGTGATGCGTAATGCGCCGCCGCTCAACTCGATACGCTGCCGCGCGCGATAGCGAAATGGCCAGTCGCCGGGTATGCGCGAATCCGGTTCATGTTCGAAGTGCAGTTCCACCGAGCTTTCCGTGCGCGCCCCGACTTGCCAAGGATGCCGCCACGCGTTCCCATGCAGCGCGTGGGCGAAGCGCACGTCGTTTCCGGTGAGATCGATGGTGCGGCCGTCGAAGTCGAAACGCGCGTCGCGAATCCGGTTGCAGTAGGGCAACAGCGGAAAGCTCGCCATGCGCAGCGGATCGCGCTCAGCGAAGGCCGCCGGCGCGGCCGGCCGCAGCCAGTGCAGCGGGCCGTCCGGCGTCGTTTCGTAAAAAGCCGCCAGCGCGCCGCCCACTTCGGGCGCGATCACGGCACGCAGCGCGCCGGCCGAGAGCGTGACGACCGTGGCCACGACCGCGGGATCGTCGAGCCACATGAGTCCGGTCGCGGACGGCCGGATCGAATTCAAGGAAACGTCGCGCATGGTCAGGAAAGGCGGGGTCTCAGGCGGATGGCGGCATGAACGCGCATTGATGTCTCCTATGTCATGCCGCGCACTGCGCGCAGCCGGCGGACTGTCGAAATCCGCGCGACCGAGAATCGCACGCCAAAGCGCAGTCGTCAATATTATTAGTAATAAATTTGCCGGCTGAGCTCGCGCAAGCAGCGATGAAGCTCTCCCAAATGACGGGTTACCGCGCGTTGCCGCGCGCATATTATTAGTGGTACCGTCAAGCACCAAGATGCCCACGGCATGCCCCAGCTTTAGCGCCGCTGCAGCGCGGCCCGCACAATGAAAAAATCGACTCAACGCCGTCCGACCATGACCGACATCGCCAAGCTCACTGGCGTGTCGCAATCGACTGTCTCGCTAGTGCTGAACAACGCGACCGGCGCGAAGTTCTCGGAGACTACGCGCAACAAGGTGCTGAAAGCCGCGCACGACCTCGGCTACCGGCTGTCGCTGCGCGAGCCGGTGTCGGCCTCGCCCGACGAACGCAATCTGATCGTCTATCTCGCCGACGAGATTTCCACCAGTCCGCATCCGGTCGTGAACATCGACGGCGCGCGCGATGCGGCCTACGCCAGCGGCAAGATGCTGGCGGTCTATTCGACGCACGGCAACGCCGACATCGAGAAGCAGGTGCTCGACACCACGCTGTCGAATCCGCATGTGTTCGGCGTGATCTACGCGACCGTCTATACGCGCAAGGTGACGCCGCCGGCGGCGCTGTCGCAGGTGCCGACCGTGCTGTTGAACTGCTATACAGGCGAAGGCGGGTTTTCGTCGGTGGTGCCCGCCGAAGTGGCCGGCGGCCATCTGGCGACCGACTGTCTGCTGCAAGCCGGGCATCGGCGGATCGGCTATATCAACGGCGAACCCTGGCAGGATGCTTCGAAAGATCGTCTCAAAGGCTACCGCACCGCACTCGCGACCGCCGACCTGCCCTACGCGCCGGAACTGGTGCGCGACGGCGACTGGAGTTCGGGCCTCGGCTTCGAACTGACGCTTTCGCTGATGCGCGAAGCCAATCCGCCGACCGCGATTTTCTGCGCCAACGACCTTACCGCCATCGGCGCCATCGAAGCGTTGAAGCAACTCGGCCTGCGCGTGCCCGAAGACGTCTCGGTGCTCGGCTACGACGACCAGGAAATCGCCCGCCACACGCATCCGCCGCTCTCGACCGTCGTGCTGCCGAACTACGAATTGGGACGCTGGGCCGTCGAGACCTTGCTGCAGGAAGAGCACAACCGTGCCGCCGGTGCACCGGTACGACATCGCATGGTGAAGCTCGACGGTCCGCTGGTCGAACGCGGTTCGGTCAGGGTAATTACCGAGGCAAAAAAGCCAATAATTAATATTATTAGTGATTGACCGATAATAATTTTGGATGGAATAATCGGCACGTCCGGTAGAGCAGATCAACGCCGGCCGGCAGGAGAAATTAAAAGCAAATACACCTACCTCACCAGGTACTGGAGGAAGACATGGCGTCGCTCAACACGCAGTCGCGCAGACACGTGCGCAAGCAGCAGATTCGTCCGCTGGCGGGTTCGCTGCTGGCTCTGGCAATCGGTTTTGGCGTCGCCACCGCGCACGCCGACGACGCGCTGCCGAAGTTGGCCAGCAAGACTCCGCTGAAGGTCGGCTTCGCGCAAACCGAAAGCAACAATCCGTGGCGTCTGGCGGAAACCAAGAGCTTCAAGGACATCGCCGCGAAGTGCGGCTGGCAGTTGGTCATGACCGACGCCAACAGTTCGAACTCCAAGCAGGTATCGGACATCCAGAACATGATCGCGCAGCACGTCGATCTGCTGGTGTTCCCGCCGCGTGAAGAAAAGCCGCTTGCACCGGTCGTGCTGCAAGCTAAAAAGGCCGGCATTCCGGTGATCCTGGTCGACCGCGACGTCGATCAATCGGTCGCCAAGGCGGGCCGCGACTACATCACCTTCATCGGCTCGGACTTCATCGATCAGGGCCATCGCGCCGCTGACTGGCTCGTCAAGGCGACGGGCGGCAAGGCGAAGATCATCGAACTCGAAGGCACCACCGGCGCGTCGGCCGCGAACGATCGCAAGAAGGGCTTCGACGAAATCATCGCGAAGAATCCGGGCATGACGATCATCGCGTCGCAAAGCGGCGACTTCGCGCGCGACAAGGGCCGCCAGGTCATGGAAACGCTCTTGCAGGCGCATCCGGATGTGACTGCCGTCTACGCGCACAACGACGAAATGGCGCTCGGCGCGATCGCCGCGATCAAGGCCGCCGGCAAGCAGCCGGGCAAGGACATCCAGATCGTCACGATCGACGGCACCAAGGGCGGCATGGACGCGATCGCGGCCGGCGAACTCGGCGCGAGCGTGCAGTCGAGCCCGTTCTTCGGCCCGCTCGCCTGCGACGTCGCACAGCGTTACGCGAAGGGCGAAAAGATCCCGACGTGGGTCAAGGTGTCCGACAAGTTCTACGACAAGAGCAACGTGCAGCAGAACATGCAGTACGGCTATTGATAGCGAAGCGGCGCTGTACGCGCAGTTTTGAAGTTTGAGCGTTGTGCCGTAGCGGAGCGTCCACGCGCTCCGGCGGCGCCCCGAAGGAAGTCCCCTGCCCCGAAGCAAGTCCTGTTAGATGCATCGGGATCAGGGGGTTGCCTCGCAGGACGTCCCCGCCCCGAATCTGTCTCCTCGGGGGGCGGGCGACGGGAAGGGTTCGGAGCGACGCGTTCGTGGCAGCACGAACCGTCGCTTCGCTTTTATGCGGCGTAACATGGTTCGACGACACTGCCCGCATCAGAGCCCGAACTAAGAGCCGCACCGGCTCGCACGTGCAAGGCATAGCGCGCACGCGGCAAATAAAGCAGCACACGCATCAGGAGGACACCCGTGACGGAATCCGGCACGCAGACACCACACTCTCCCCTCACCCGTTCGCCGCTGCTCGAGATGCAGGACATCGGCATCAGCTTCGGCGGCGTACCCGCGTTGCACGCCGCCAACCTGAGCGTCGCCGCCGGCGAAGTGCATGCGCTGATCGGCCAGAACGGCGCGGGTAAATCGACCATGATCAAGATCCTGACCGGCGCGTATCGGCGCGGCTCGGGCAGCGTGCGCTTCGAAGGACGCGAAGTCGATTTCCGCACGCCCAAGCAGGCGCGCGAAGCCGGCATCAGCACGATCTATCAGGAGATCAATCTGGTGCCGTTCCGCTCGGTGGCGGAGAACATTTTCCTCGGCCGCGAGCCGCGCCGCTTCGGGTTGATCGACTGGCGCGCGGTGCAGCAACGGGCCGCCGCGCTGCTCGAATCGTTCGGTTTGCAGATCGATGTGAAGAAACCCGTCGGCCGCTATTCGACCGCCATCCAGCAGATGGTGGCGCTCGCGCGCGCCGTGTCGTCGGACGCGAAGATGGTCATCATGGACGAGTCCACTTCATCGCTCGACGAACGCGAAGTGGAGCTGCTGTTCACCGTGGTGCGCAAGCTGCGCGACGACGGCCGCGCGGTGATCTTCGTGTCGCACCGGCTCGACGAACTGTACGCGCTGTGCGACCGCGTCACGGTGATGCGCGACGGCCAGACGGTCGCGCAAAGCACGATGGCGGACATGGACAAACTGCAGCTGGTCACGACGATGCTCGGCCGCACGCTCGCCGCCGTCGTGCAGGACGACGCCGAAGCACGCGAAGCGAACCTCGCGCGACGCGGCAAGCAGATGATCGCGGCCACGCAACTCAGCGCACATCCGAAGGTGAGCGACGTGTCGCTTGAAGTTCACGCCGGGGAAGCAGTCGGTCTCGCGGGCCTGCTCGGCTCGGGCCGCACCGAAACCATGCGTCTGATGTTCGGCGCTGATCCGCTGGAACAAGGCTCGCTGTCGATCGGCGGCGAGAATGTGGCACTGAAGTCGCCGCAGGACGCAATTTCACGCGGTCTCGCGTACCTCACCGAAGACCGCAAGGCCGAAGGCATCGTCCCCGAACTCTCGGTGCGCGACAACCTCACGCTCGTCTGTCTGCGCACGCTGGCGAAGAATGGCGTGGTCGACGTGAAGAAGCAGCAGGCGATTGTCGATCGCTTCATTGCGTCGCTCGGGATCAAGCTGCGCTCCGCCGATCAGCCGATTCGCGAACTGTCGGGCGGCAATCAACAGAAGGTTCTGCTGGCGCGCTGGCTGGCCGCCGAGCCTTCCCTGCTGCTACTCGACGAACCGACGCGCGGCATCGACGTCGGTGCCAAAGCGGATGTGGCGAAAATCGTCCGCGAGTTGCGCGATGCGGGTCTCGCCGTGCTGCTGTCCGCTTCCGAACTGGAGGAGCTGACGGCCGTAGCCGACCGCGCTGTGGTGATTCGCGACGGCCGCACGGTCGCCGAACTGAATGGCGCCGACATGAGCGAGACCGCGATCATGGATGCCATCGCCTACGGCAGCGACGGCCATTCGCAATTGGCCGAAGCCGCGCAAACAGCGAGCGCCGCACACATCGAAGACGCGTTGGAGGGCGACCGTCATGGCGCTTAAGTTGCACACCGAATCGCTGCATACCGAGCCGCGCCTCGGCGAAACCGCCCAGCAGATGACGGCCGCGCCGCCCGCCACCCCGGCAACGACGGTGCGTAAATGGCGCCATCTCGCCATGCAGCGGGAAGTCATCGTGCTACTCGCGATGGTGCTGTTCAACCTGATCTTCACGCCGCACTTCTGGTCGCTGCAAACCTTCAACGTCAACATGACGCAGGTGGTGACGATCGTGATCGTCGGCATCGGCATGACGCTGGTGGTGGCGACGGGGGGCATCGATTTGTCGGTGGGCGCGTCGATGGCGATTTCCGGTGCGCTCGCGCCAATGCTGTTCCTGAACATTGCCGGCCCCGGCGGCATCGCGCTCGCGTTCGTGCTGCCGGTGCTGGCCGCCGCGCTGTGCGGCGTCTTCAACGGCTTGCTGGTGACGAGGCTATCCGTCCAGCCGATTGTCGCGACGCTGGTGCTGTTCATCGCCGGCCGCGGCATCGCGCAAGTGGTCACCGACGGCAGCCTGCAGGCGTTCAACACGCCCGCCTTCCAGTGGATCGCGCTCGGCAAGGTCGCAGGCGTGCCCTTTCAGGTGCTGCTGATGCTGGCGCTGGTCGTCCTGTTCGCGTGGGTCGTGCGCAAGACGCTGTTCGGCCAGTATCTGCTGATCACGGGCGGCAACGAGAAGGCCGCCTATCTATGCGGCGTGCCGACGGCCACCGTGAAGCTGATCGCCTACACGCTCTGTGCGGCGCTCGCGGGACTCGCAGGGCTGATCTCGATCTCCGTGAATTCGTCCTCGGATGCGAACGTGGTCGGGCTCGGCGTCGAACTCGATGCGATCGCGGCGGTCGCTGTCGGCGGTACTGCGCTGACGGGAGGCAAGGCGTATATCGGCGGCACGCTGATCGGCGCGCTAATCATCCAGTTGCTGCGCTACACGCTGCTCGCGCACGGCATTCCCGACGCGGCGGCGTTGGTGGTGAAGGCCGGCATCATCGTCGCGGCGGTGTATGTGCAGCGGCGTTCGCGGTAACTCACGCGCCTCAGAGAAAATTCCGGACTCGAAGCGATGAAAAAGAATCTTCCCATCCTGCTCGCACTGGCCGCGCTCGTCGTATTCGGCCTCGTGCGCTATGAGCATTTCGGCTCGGCGTACAACATCACGTCGTTCTGGCGCTACAACTCGATGTTCGCGCTCATCTCGGTCGGGATGGCGTTCGTGATCATCACAGGCGGCATCGACCTGTCTGTGGGGACGGTGGCCGCGCTGGCGAGCGTCGTCGCCGCGCTGACCAGCGTCTACGGCGGCTGGGTCGCCGTGCTGGCGGGCTGCGCCGCGGGACTCGCGGTCGGCGTGCTGAACGGACTGATCATCACGCGCCTGAAGATTCTGCCGTTCATCGTCACGCTCGCGACGAGCCTCGGCGCGCACGGCGTCGCGCTGCTGCTCGGCAAGAACGATGCGGTGTCGATTGCCGCCGAGTCGAACTTCGGCAACTTCGGTCAAGGCGATCTGTTCGGACTGCCGATTCCGGGCATCGTCGCCGTGGCGGCGGCGGTGGCCGGCTGGCTCGCACTGCGCAGCACGCGCTTCGGCCGGCACTCGCTGGCGATCGGCGGCAGCGAGGAAGCCGCGCGGCTGATGGGTCTGAACGTCGACCGCACTCTCGTGATGGCCTATGCGGTCAGCGGGCTGCTCGCCGGCATGGCGGGCGTGATCCTCGCCGCGCAGTTCGGCGCGGGACAACCCAACGAAGGCGTCGGCTGGGAGCTGTTTGCGATCTCGGCGGTCGTGCTCGGCGGCACGTTGCTTACGGGCGGCGAAGGCTCGATCGCGATGACGATTGCCGGCGTGTTGCTGCTCGGTCTGGTGTTCAACCTGCTGAACTTCGAGAACGGGCTGGGGTTTATCAGCTTGTCGGCGTACTGGCAGTCGGTGATTCGGGGTGTGTTCCTGTTGCTGGTGATCGTGCTGCAGGCCCGTGTGTTGAAGCAGCGCGGGAAAAAGCGGGTCGTGGCTGCGGCGTGATCGGCTGATTCACGCGGCGTGGCTGATCGATACGGCGTGGGTTCGCTGCGGTTGTGGGCTCACTTTTGCCAGCCTCGGAGTAATCAAGACCGAAAACGTATGAAGCCTTATTCCGACTGGGATTTGGGCATCTTGAGCCGCTGCCCATCCGATTTTGTGTACCAACACGCCATGGTCAGAGCGGACCCAACAGGAGCACCGTCGCGCATCCCGCCGCGATGCGTTTCCTCACCATTCGTTACGCTTTTGCCAGTTTTATCAGCAGGGTCAATGCTGCAGCGCATGGCGCGTTTCGGTATCATCCTGAAAATGTTGCCCGCGCGGCGCGCCTACCCGGCGCATGCCGGATAACCGATGGCAGCCGCCCTGCGCGGCGCTCGCCCATCGCCGCACCCCTGCTGAAGCGCGTAGCCGCACCACGCCAACGTATTCCGCGGCGCCGATCGCAAAGACAGCCGGCGCCGACGCTTCCAGGTCCGGCAACCCGCTTCACCACGCTCAATCGCCGCGCCGCAGCCCTCAGGCAGCAGGCGCGGTAAAATAGCGGATTGCGCGTGATTCCCGTATGGGTTAGCGCAGCATCGCCCTTGCCGTGCCGGCCGGCTCAAAACGACTGGCCGCCTTTGTTTTCGCACTATCCAAGAAGCCATGAGCAACCTGAATTCACAAACCGTCCTGAGCGTCCATCACTGGACCGATACGCTTTTCAGCTTCACCTGCACGCGTGATCCGTCGTTCCGTTTCGAAAACGGCCAGTTCACGATGGTGGGACTGGAAGTCGACGGCAAGCCGCTGATCCGCGCCTACAGCCTCGCGAGTGCGAACTACGAAGAACATCTCGAGTTCCTGAGCATCAAGGTGCAGGACGGCCCGCTCACGTCGCGCTTGCAGCATCTGAAGGTCGGCGACGAAGTCCTGATCGGCAAGAAGCCGGTCGGCACGCTGATGGCCGACAACCTGCTGCCGGGCAAGACGCTGTGGCTGTTGTCCACCGGCACGGGCCTCGCGCCGTTCATGTCGATCATCAAGGATCCGGACATTTACGAGCGCTACGAGCGCGTCGTCCTCACGCACACCTGCCGTTTCGTCGACGAACTGGCGTACAAGGAATACATCACGGATCACTTGCCGGCGCACGAACATCTGGGCGAGCTGGTTCAGGAAAAGCTGCTGTACTACCCGACCGTCACGCGCGAAGCGTTCCAGAACCGCGGCCGTATCACCGAGCTGATCGAAACCGAAAAGCTGTTCGCCGACCTCGGCGTGCCGGGCTTCTCGCTCGAAAACGACCGCGTCATGCTCTGCGGCAGCCCGCACATGCTGCGCGACACGCGCAAGCTGCTCGACGACGCAGGCTTCCAGGAAGGCAGCAACAACTCGCCGGGTCACTACGTGGTCGAAAAGGCCTTCGTCGGCTAAGTCACGGTCCGACATTCGCGGCCCGCGCCGCGAAATCAGCAAAAGGAGCCTTCGGGCTCCTTTTTTTTTGCCCAGTTACAATTTTGCGTCCCTATACTGACATTCAGCGTCAGCATTCTTCCTACAAATTTCATGTTGCAAATCATCAACCATTGCATGAAATGCAGCCGCTAACCCTTGGTGGGACTGCATTTTTTCTTTTTATGAGATATGATCGCGGCGCATCATCAGTCGAATTGAGACGCTGTCGTGGCCTACCCGCCATGTTACTGAATGTAAATTTCGTTACGCCATACTGTAGCGATTCGTCCGTTGCGTCCTAAGCGCGACGGCCCGCACCTGGAGGCTAGAGACCCACATGCGTTCTTTCGTCTTCGCGCCGCCGATGCGCATCCGCTTCGCTGTCCACAGCGCTTCCTGAGAGGGAAAGTCATGGATACGTCGACTGTCGTCCCGTTCACCGCCCACCTTCCTTCGTCACCGGCACGTGATGGATTCGACGCGTCCGTTGCGGTCGAGCCCGTTGCGCTGACTTCGCCGGCTGAACGGGAACTCGCGCGGCTGCGCGCGCGGGTGCGCGAACTCTCGGCCGAGCTGGTTCAGGCGCAGGAAGCCGCTTGCCGCCACGTGGCGCGTGAGTTGCACGATGGCGTGGGCGCCGAACTGACGGCGACGCGTTTCGCGCTCGCCGGCGTCGAAACCTGGCTGCCCACCGATGCGCCGCCGCAGTGCGCCGCCGCGCTCGCCGTGGCGAACCGTTCGCTCGACGCCGTGTGCGAGGCCAGCCGTCAGGCCGTCGCGGAACTGCATGCACCGTCGCTAGAGGCCGGCATTGTCGGCGCGCTGGCCCACTGGACCGGCGACTTCGCCGCGCGCACGCAACTGCGCACGAGCTTTGTGTGCGCCGCCGACGTGCGTCTGACGCGCCTGCCCGCCGACGCCGCGTTGGCCGTATTCCGCGTCGCGCAGGAAGCGCTGAACAATATTGCCAAGCACGCGCGCGCCGAATCCGCCGACGTGCGCATCGAAACCAGCCGCCGTCACCTCACGCTGATCATCAGCGACGACGGCGTCGGCGTCACGCGCAACGCCCGCAGCCGCCTTGGCCATTTCGGCCTGAGCGGCATGCAGGCGCGCTGCGCGGCTTTCGACGGCACGCTGCGCGTGAACGCCCGGCGCGCCGGTTCGGAGCACGGCGAGAGCGGCAACGCATCGCGCGGAACCCTCGTGCGCGCGCGCTTTGCCTGGGACGCGATGCTGGCGCATGCGCCGCGCGCTGCTCGGCACGCGCTGCAATCGTGAGTACGCCATCATGAGTCTGCGCATTCTGCTCGCCGACGACCACGCGGTGGTTCGACAGGGCGTCCGCCAGTTGCTGCTCGACCGCGGCGTGGCGCGCGAAGTCACCGAAGCGCAAAGCGGCGCCGAAGCGCTCGACGCCGCTGCCCGGCACGCCTACGACGTGGTGCTGCTCGACATTTCGCTGCCCGACATGAACGGCGTCGAAGTGCTCAAGCGTCTGAAGCGCAAGGCGCCGCGCGTGGCCGTGCTGATGTTCTCGATGTACCGCGAGGACCAGTACGCCGTTCGCGCCTTGAAGGCCGGCGCCGCCGGCTACCTGTCGAAAACCGTCGACGCCGCGCAGATGATCAGCGCGATCAAGCAGGTCGCGGCGGGCCGCAAATACGTGAGTCCGGCGATGGCCGAAGCGCTCGCCGACTACGTTTCCTTCGACGGTGAACAGTTACCGCACGAAAAACTCTCCGACCGCGAATATCAGACGCTGTGCATGCTCGCGTCGGGCAAGCGGCTGACGGATATCGCCGTGGCGCTCTCGCTGTCGGTGAAGACGGTGAGCGTGTACCGCACGCGGCTGCTCGAGAAAATGAAGCTGCGCAATAACGCCGAACTGACGTTCTATGTGATGAGCAACCGGCTCATCGATCTGAATCCGGCGATGGCGGGCTGACGTCGCTCCGCCGCCAGCGCGGCTCTGTGTCGTTGAACAGATCGCCTTGCCGAGGCCCATTTGCGGGAGAGCGCATCCCGCACGGTCGTATGCGCATCGAGCGAAAGCTTTGCGGCCATTGCCTGTCCGGCGGACGAAGGTGCCACTCGAATCATCTCTGCCGGGGATTTTCAGCCCGGCGCATCGACCCTAAAAAGCACGTCCCAAAATGGTGCAAGGGCATGCATCCGTTAAAATCGCGGGTTTCCCGACATTCGGCGCGCAACACGCGTGCACTACTGGAGACCCCGCCAATGTCCCTGTTTCGCAAGAAGAGCGTCGAGCACATGATCGCCGCGAGTGCCCAGAACGCCGGCCTGAAGAAAGCGCTCGGCGCGCTCGATCTGACCTTTCTCGGTGTCGGCGCCATTATCGGCACCGGCATTTTCGTGCTGACCGGCACGGGCGCCGTGCAGGCCGGCCCGGCGCTGATGATCTCGTTCCTGATCGCGGCGATCGCCTGCGGCTTCGCCGCGCTCGCCTACGCCGAATTCGCCTCGACGATTCCGGTGGCCGGGTCGATCTACACCTACTCGTATGCGACGCTTGGCGAACTGGCCGCGTGGATCATCGGCTGGGACTTGATGCTCGAGTATGGGCTGGCCACCTCCGCGGTGTCGGTGGGCTGGTCGGGTTATCTGCAATCCTTGCTGTCGGGCTTCGGCGTGTCCTTGCCGGTCGCGCTGACGGCAGCGCCGGGCGCGTTGCCCGGCCATGAGACGCTCTTCAACCTGCCCGCCTTTCTCGTGATGATGGCGATCACCGCGCTGTTGTCGGTTGGCGTGCGCGAGTCGGCGCGGATCAACAACATCATGGTGGCGATCAAGGTCGTCGTGGTGTTGCTAGTGATCGGCGTGGGCGTGTTTCACGTGACGCCGGCCAACTGGCATCCGTTCATGCCGAACGGCTGGAACGGCGTGTTCGGCGCGGCTGCGGTGATGTTCTTCGCGTTCATCGGCTTCGACTCGGTGTCGTCCGCGGCGGAAGAGGTGAAGGATCCGAAGCGCGATCTGCCGATCGGGATTATTGCGTCGCTGGGCGTTTGCGCGGTGTTGTACGTGGCTGTGGCTGCGGTGGTCACCGGTATCGTGCCGTCGGCACAGTTCGCGAATACTTCGCACCCGGTGTCTTATGCGTTGCAGGTTGCTGGTCAGAAGTGGGTCGCGGGGTTTATCGACCTTGGCGCCGTTCTGGGGATGCTGACGGTGATTCTGGTGATGGCTTATGGGCAGACGCGGGTGATTTTCGCGATGTCGCGGGATGGGTTGTTGCCTGAGCGGCTGTCGCGGGTACATCCGCGGTTTGCTACGCCGTTTTTTACTACCTGGCTCGTTGGGATTTTCTTTGGGTTGATCGGGGCGCTGGTACCGTTGAATGTGTTGGCTGAGCTGATCAATATCGGTACGTTGGCCGCGTTTTCGATGGTGTCGATTGCGGTGCTGGTTTTGCGGAAGACGCATCCGGATTTGCCGAGAGCGTTTCGGTGTCCTGGCGTGCCGGTTGTGCCGGTTTTGGCGGTGGCCGCTTGTCTGTTTTTGATGGTTAATCTTCAGGCTGTTACGTGGGTCGCGTTTGTCGTTTGGTTGCTGGTTGGGATGGTGATCTATTTCGGCTATTCTCGGCGGCACTCCAAGTTGAGCAAGTGATGGTTTCTTTTTGCCTGGTCGGTGGGTTTTTGGTTCGGCTCTTTGGGGTGTTGGCCTTTCCTTGAATTCTTTGTGGTCTATTGGCGTTGCCCCTGTGCGGGGCGGCACTCCCTTTCTTTGCCGCCGCCGCAAAGAAAGGAAGCAAAGAAAGCGGCTTCACACCGCCAGCCTATAAGTGGGTCACCTGGCTTGGAGGGGGCAGTCGTGCATCTGGAATCCGTGTTCTCGCACATTCCGCGTCAGTGACAACGCGCTCATTCTTCCGGCGGCGCTTCGCGCGCCGTCGCGGTATTCATCCAACCAGCGTGACTCGCACGCCAGCGGCTTTTCCCAAATTCTGGGTCCGTCTTTCGTGCCGAGGCACCTCTCACGTCTTGGTCCGTCTCGTGCGCCGAGGCACCTCTCGAGGCTCGGTTCGTCTCGTGCGCTGAGGCACCTCCCAACTCCTGGACGTCTTTCTCACCGCGGCATTCCGCGAATCTCGTGCAGCCTCACGCCTTACCGGTAATTCGGGAATGGCTTGCCGCCACTCGCGAGAGTGGCAACTCTGGAACCACAGTCATCTTTCTCGCCGCCGCACTTCTGAGGCCGTCGGTCTCAGTTGCTCCAGAGGCGTCTCTTCAAATACGTCAATGTCAGCGCCTCGCCGAGGCGAAGCCGACGGCCACCGCATCGCACAAACGAGTCCACTGTGTTCAAGCGGACCGTTCCGGCGAGCACACCGTGCGAGGCGGGAAGCATGACTGCTGTGTCACGAACGTTGAATGTGCGAGGTAACAGATTCCAGATGCACCACTGCCCCCTCCAAGCCAGGGGACCCACTTATAGGCTGGCGGTGTGAAGCCGCTTTCTTTGCTTCCTTTCTTTGCGGCGGCAAAGAAAGGGAGTGCCGCCCCGCACAGGGGCAACACCAATAGACCACAAAGAATTCAAGGAAAGGCCAACGCCACAAAACCACAACCCAGAAAGCGCCCCGCGCAAAAAACCCCTCATAGCGCCCCAGCTCAATTTGTGCTTTACTTTTCGGCAGCCTTATAAAAAACCGAAGCACCCCAACCGGCCCCCGCGAACAGGCAACAAAAGAAAAAAGCAAAAGGTCCGGTCTCACCCCATAAGGAGACAACTTCATGGCGATCAGCATCAGTCTGACGGTGAACGGCGCGCCCATCAGCGCGTCAATCGACCCTGGCACCCTGCTTGTCCAGTTCCTTCGAGATCAACTGCGCCTCACCGGCACGCACATCGGCTGCGACACAGCCCAATGCGGCGCATGCACGGTCCACCTGAACGGCCGCGCGATCAAATCCTGCAACATCCTCGCGGTGCAAGCGGAAGGCGCGCAAATCACCACCATCGAAGGGCTCGCCAAAGACGGCGCGCTACATCCCATGCAGACGGCCTTCAAACACTGCCACGGCCTGCAGTGCGGCTTCTGCACGCCCGGCATGGTGATGAGCGCGGTCTCGCTGGTCCAGCGCCAACCGGATCTCACCGGCGACGACGTGCGCGCCCAACTCGACGGCAATCTGTGCCGCTGTACGGGTTATCACAACATCGTCAAAGCAGTGCTCGAAGGCGCCGCAGGCATGAAGTCCGCCGGCACGGCCAATGCGGCCGAGAATGCCGACGCGCAAGCCACCGCACCGGCCACCGCCTGAGGAGCCGACGATGAACGCACCCGACACTCACCTGATTGGCGCTTCCGTCGAACGTAAGGAAGACTATCGGTTCCTGACCGGCAACGGCCAGTACACGGACGACATCGTCCTGCCCCAGCAAACCTACGCGGTGTTCCTGCGCTCGCCCCACGCGCACGCGAAGATCAACAGCATCGACACCACCGCGGCCAAACAGTCGCCCGGGGTGGTCGCGATCTTCACCGGCGCGGACATGGCGGCTGACAACGTCGGCGGCCTGCCGTGCGGCTGGCTGATTCACAGCACCGACGGCAAGCCGATGAACGAACCGCCACATCCGATCATCGCGCATACGAAAGTGCGTCACGTCGGCGACCAGGTCGCGCTCGTGATCGCGGATTCGATCAAGGCCGCCAAAGACGCCGCCGAATTGATCGAAGTCGATTACGACGTGCTGCCGGCCGTGGTGGATACCGCCCATGCAGCCGATCCCGGCCAGCCCGCCGTGCACGACGAAGTGCCCGACAACATCTGCTACAACTGGGGCCACGGCGACAAAGCCGCCACCGACGCCGCCTTCGCCAAAGCCGCGCACGTCACCACGCTCGACATCGTCAATAACCGTCTGATCCCGAACGCGATCGAACCGCGCGCGGTCAACGCGAGCTATTCGGTGCAGGACGACAGCTACACGCTCTACGTCGCGAATCAGAATCCGCACGTGGAGCGCCTGCTGATGGCCGCGTTCGTGCTGTCGCTGCCGGAATCGAAACTGCGCGTGATCGCGCCGGACGTCGGCGGCGGCTTTGGATCGAAGATTTTCCTGTACGCCGAAGACGTCGCGCTGACGTGGGCGTCAAAGAAAATCCGCCGTCCGGTCAAGTGGACGGCCGAGCGCTCGGAAGCATTCGTCTCGGACGCACACGGCCGCGATCACGTGACCAAGGCCGAGCTGGCCATGGACGCGGACGGCAAGTTCCTCGGCATGCGCGTCCACACGACCGCCAACATGGGCGCGTATCTGTCCACATTCGCGTCGAGCGTACCGACTATTCTGTATGCCACGCTGCTCGCCGGCCAGTACGCGACGCCCGCGATCTATGCGGAAGTGAAAGCGGTCTTCACCAACACTGTTCCCGTCGATGCCTATCGCGGCGCGGGCCGCCCCGAAGCGACATACGTGGTGGAGCGGCTCGTGGAAACCGCCGCGCGCGAGATGAAGCTCGATCCGGCGGAGATTCGCCGCCGCAATTTCATCCGCCAGTTTCCGTATGCGACGCCGGTCGGCCTCACCTACGATACCGGCGACTACGAGACCATCCTCGCCCGTTCGCTCGAACTTGCGGACGTGAAAGGCTTCGCGGCGCGCAAACAGGAATCCGAAAAGAACGGCAAACTGCGCGGCCTCGGCTATTCCTGCTATATCGAAGCGTGCGGTCTCGCGCCGTCGAATATAGCGGGCGCGTTGGGCGCACGGGCCGGACTTTTCGAAGTCGGCCAGATTCGCGTGCATCCCACCGGATCGGTCACCGTGTTCACGGGCTCGCATAGTCACGGCCAGGGACACGAGACGACTTTTGCGCAAGTGGTGGCTGACCGGCTCGGCATTGCGCTGGAAAACGTCGAGATCGTCCACGGCGACACCGGCCGCATTCCCTTCGGCATGGGCACGTACGGCTCGCGCTCGATCGCGGTCGGCGGCTCGGCCATCATGAAGGCGCTCGACAAGATCGAAACCAAGGCGAAGAAGATCGCCGCGCACCTGCTCGAAGCCGCGGCGGAAGACATCGAGTTCAAGGACGGCGTGTTCCGCGTCGCGGGCACCGATCGCACCAAAGCGTTCGCCGACATCTCGCTCGCCGCCTACGTGCCTCACAACTATCCGCTCGATGTACTCGAACCGGGCCTCGAAGAAAGCGCGTTCTACGATCCGACTAACTTCACCTATCCGTCCGGCGCGTACATCTGCGAAATCGAAGTCGATCCGGAGACAGGCGTGTGCCGGATCCAGCAGTTCACCGCGGTCGACGATTTCGGCAACGTGATCAATCCGATGATCGTCGAAGGCCAGGTGCATGGCGGGCTCGCTCAGGGCATCGGCCAGGCGATGCTGGAGCGCTGTGTGTACGACAACGAGAGCGGCCAGTTGCTGTCAGGCTCGTACATGGACTACGCGATGCCGCATGCGTCCGATCTGCCGAACTTCACCGTCGAAACCGTCAAGGGCACGCCGTGCACGCACAATCCGCTCGGCGTGAAAGGCTGCGGCGAAGCGGGCGCGATCGGCTCGCCGCCGGCGGTGATCAACGCGATCCTCGATGCGCTCGCGCCGCTCGGCGTGACTGACCTGCAAATGCCGGCGACGCCGCATCGTGTGTGGTCCGCGCTTCATGCGGCCAAGCAACCCCATTGAGATCCTGAGCGGAGCATTCGACATGTATTCATTCGAGTATCAACGCGCGACGGATCCCAAAGCGGCCGCCGCCATTCTCACCGCCGACAGCGACGCGAAGTTTCTGGCCGGCGGCCAAAGCCTCTTGCCCACCATGCGGTTGCGTCTCGCCCAGCCGTCGCAACTGATCGACGTGACGCGCATTCCGGCGCTCAAGTCGATCACCGTTGACGCGAAAACGGTGACGATCGGCGCCGCCGTCTGTCATGCCGACGTGGCGGATCACGTGGAACTGCGGCGCGTATCGCCGGGGCTCGCGGATCTCGCCGCGCACATCGGCGATCGACAGGTGCGCGCGCTCGGTACGATCGGCGGCTCGCTCGCCAACAACGACCCGGCTGCGTGTTATCCGGCGGCGGCGATGGCATTGGACGCGACCATCGTGACGGACCGGCGGCGCATTGCATCGAGCGATTTCTTCGTCGGCATGTATGAGACGGCGTTGGCGCCCGACGAGTTGATCGTCGCGGTGGAGTTTCCCGTGCCCGAGCGCGCGGCGTACGAGAAATTCCGCAATCCCGCTTCGCACTTCGCGTTGGTCGGGGTGTTCGTCGCGAAGTTCGCTAGCGGTGTGCGGGTGGCGGTGACAGGCGCGGCGGCGTCGGTGTTTCGTGTGCCGGAGCTGGAAAGCGCGCTGTCGGCGAACTTCACGCCCGAGGCAGCACGCGGGGTGACGGTGTCGGCTGCCGACCTGAACACCGACATGCACGCGAGCGCCGAATACCGCGCGCATCTGATTCCGGTGCTGGCCGCGCGCGCGGTGACGAAGGCGAACGGTTAGCTTCTCCTCGCTGTTCGCGGCTGATGTGGTCTGTGCTCGCGCAGGTCACATCGGCCGCATTTCGCTCACATATGCCAACACCGCTTTGCTTCGTTGCGCAGATTCAGGAACACCATGCAGCCCGCTTCAATCGACGACACCCTCGCTCAACTCGCCGCCCAGAGCTATTTCGCCAGCCGCGAGCTGGCGACCGCGCTGTATCTCGCGCTGCGCATGGAGCGGCCGTTGTTCGTCGAAGGCGAGCCGGGCGTCGGCAAGACGGAGCTCGCCAAGGCTGCGGCCGGCATGCTCGGCACCTCGATGTTGCGCCTGCAATGTTATGAGGGTCTCGATACGGCAAGCGCGCTCTACGAATGGGACTATCCGCGGCAAATCATGGCGCTGCGTCTTGCCGAGGCCGCGGGCGATCGTCCTGATAACGACACCTTGTATCGCGGCGAATTCCTGCTGAAGCGCCCGTTGCTGCAAGCGCTGATGCCGGACGAAAATCATCCCGGTGCACGGCGCGTGCTGCTGATCGACGAGATCGACCGCGCCGACGAGCCGTTCGAAGCGTTTCTGCTCGAACTGCTTTCGGACTTCCAGGTATCGATTCCTGAATACGGTACCGTCCGCGCGGAGCAGCCGCCGCTCGTCGTGATGACTTCGAACCGGACGCGTGAAGTGCACGACGCCTTGAAGCGCCGTTGCCTGTATCAATGGATCGGCTATCCGGAGCGCGATCGCGAGCTGGAGATCGTCGCCGCTCGCGCGCCGCAAACGTCGGCGGAATTGCAGCGGCGTGCGGTCGATTTCGTGCATCGGCTGCGCGGCATGGATCTGTTCAAGGCGCCCGGCATCGCCGAAACGATCGATTGGTGCCGCGCGTTGGAGGCGTTGTCGGTGACGGAGCTCGATCCGCAATCGGTGCACAACACGCTCGGCGTGCTGCTCAAGTATCAGGACGATCTGGCGCGCATCGACGCCGCGCAAATCGCGCAGTGTCTCGCGGCGCCTGGATAGCCAGCATGACGAATTCAATCGACGCGGGCAGTAGCGAGGCCTCGGGACATAGCTCACGGCTTGACGCCGGCAACAGCGACGCTTCAGGCGATAGCTGGCGCATTGGCCTATCCGGCAAACGGGTTGTGGCGCCGTCCTCATCTGGCGAGACTGCCGTCTCACCACTCGACGACACACCCACGCTCGCCCGCAACGTCGTGCATTTCGTGCGTGTGCTGCGTGGCGCCGGTTTGCCGATGTCGCCCGCGCAAGCCGTCGATGCGCTCGCCGCGCTGCACTGGATCGATCTGGGCAGCCGCGACGACGTGCGCGCCGCCCTCGCCGCGTCGCTGGTCTCGGCGCCTGACGAACGCGATCTGTTCAACGCCGCGTTCGACCTGTTCTGGCGCGATCCCGATTGGGAAGGCAAACTGCGCGCGCTGCTTCTGCCGAAAGTCCGCGATGGCCTGCCGCCTCCCAAACGCAACAACCGTCTCGCCGATGCGCTGGCCGTACGCGCGCCGAAGTCGCCACACAGCAAAGCGCCGCAGGAAACCGAGCAACACGAACTGCATGCGCACGTCACCTTCAGCGCGGAAGAGCGCTTACGTCATCGCGATTTCGACACCCTTTCCGCCGATGAATGGCGCACCTTGCGTCACCTGATTCGCGGCCAGCGTCTGCCGCTCGCCACCGAGCCGACGCGTCGTCTGAAAGCGGCTTCGCACGGCACGCATGCGGACTTGCGCGCGAGCGCCCGGCACGCGGTGCGCGCGGGCGGCGACTGGACGGTGTGGAAGTATCGCGCGGTGGTCGAACGCAAGCCGCCGCTCGTGCTGCTGCTCGACATCTCCGGTTCGATGAGCAGCTATTCGCGCGCGGTGCTGTATTTCTGCCACGCGCTGCTGCAGTCGCGCGAACGCTTGCAAGTGTTTCTGTTCGGCACGCGGCTCACCAACGCGACGCGTGCGCTGCGCGAGCGCGATCCCGATGTGGCGATCGCGACGCTCACCGAGCAGGTGGTGGACTGGTCAGGCGGCACGCGGATCGGCGCGGCGCTCGCCGAATTCAACCGACGCTGGGCGCGGCGCGTGCTGACCGGGCGGGCTACGGTACTGCTCGTCACCGACGGCCTCGATCACGAAGCGATCGACGTGCTCGACACCGAGATGGCCCGCCTGCACCGCTTCGCCCACCGCATCATATGGCTCAATCCGCTGCTGCGTTTCAGCGGCTTTTCTCCGAAAGCGCGCGGCGTGCAGGCGATCCTGCCGCATGTCGACGCACATCGTCCGGTTCATAATCTAGACAGCCTGACGGCGTTCGGCCGCGACCTCGCGCAACTCACGCGCGCGCCTCGTCGCAGCACAGGCGCGACAGGCACCGCAGGAGCGACACCATGGAATTGACCGAAACCCATACGCTGCCCGTTTCGCAGCAGCGCACATGGGCCGCGCTGAACGACACGGAGGTTCTGCGCGCCTGCATTCCGGGCTGCGAAAGCATCGACCCGGACGGCGAAAATGCCTATGTGGTGGCGCTGAGCGCCGCAGTCGGTCCGGTGAAGGCGCGCTTCAAGGGACGCATGCAACTCACCGACATCGAGGCGCCGACTTCGTACAGCATCGTGTTCGAAGGCCAGGGCGGCGCAGCGGGCTTCGCCAAGGGCAATGCGCACGTCTCGCTCGAAGCCGACGGCGACACCGCCACGAAGCTCAGCTACACGGCGAGCGCGCAGGTCGGCGGCAAGCTCGCGCAGATCGGCTCGCGGCTCGTCGACGGCGCGGCGCGTAAAATCGCAGGCGAATTCTTCAAGCGCTTCGGCGCCCAGCTGGGCGGCGACGTCGAGAGCGCAGCCGCCCCGGACGGCGCGGAGAATGCAGCCGATGACGCGGTGCCGCACAATACAGCATCGAATGAGGCCGCGGACGGCGAGTCCGGCGGCGACGCAACGAAAAGGAAGAAATCATGGACAGCGTGGATCTCGAAGTCCTGAAGTCCAGCGCACGCTGGCTGGAAGAAGGACATCGCGCGCTACTGGTGACGGTGGTGAAGACATGGGGCTCGTCGCCGCGTCCCGAGGGCGCGATGCTCGCGGTGCGCGACGATGGACTCGTGGTGGGCTCGGTATCGGGCGGCTGCATCGAAGACGATCTGATCGACCGCGTGCGGCAACGCGGTATCGAGCAGACGCGGCCGGAAGCGGTCAAGTACGGCATTACGGCGGAGGAAGCGCATCGCTTCGGTCTGCCGTGCGGCGGCACGATCCAGTTGGTGCTCGAACCGCTGACGCCGCAAAGCGGGATTGCCGAACTGTGCGACGCGGTGGAGAACGGACGCCTCGTGGCTCGAGAGGTGAATATGACGACGGGCGCGACGCAGCTCGAAAACGCGCAGGCAACCGACGGCGTGCATTTCGACGGCGAACGTCTGCTGACGATTCACGGCCCGCGTTACCGCATGCTGGTGATTGGCGCGGGGCAGTTGTCGCGCTATCTGTGCCATATCGCGGTCGGGCTCGATTATCAGGTCACCGTGTGCGATCCGCGCGAGGAGTACACCGAGGAATGGAATATTCCCGGCACGAAGATCGTGCGGACCATGCCCGACGACACCGTGATCGAGATGAAACTCGACGAGCGCTGCGCGGTGATCGCGCTGACGCACGACCCGAAGCTCGACGATCTCGCGCTAATGGAAGCGTTGAAAACGCCGGCGTTTTATGTCGGCGCGTTGGGTTCGCGAAGGAATAATCAGGCGCGGCGCGAACGTCTCAAGGAGTTCGATCTGAACGATACCGAGTTGGCCCGCTTGCATGGACCGGTCGGGATTTATATCGGCAGCCGCACGCCACCTGAAATCGCGGTGTCGATTCTCGCCGAGGTGACGGCGGCCAAGAACGGCGTTTCGCTGCCGACCTTGCTTCAGGTCGAAGGCGCAAAGGCGGCACGTGAGATCGCGGCCTCGGGCGGAACCGCTTGCAGCGTTTGAAGATTTGTTCAATCGCAACGCGCGGCATCCGCTTGACATCTGGGCGGCGCAAACCGACTCTAGCTGGCGATCCCGTCAACGTTACGTTCGGATACCAGCCTGCCATGCGCCTCTCTTTTCTGATCTGTCTTGCCTCTTTCGGCTGGCTTGCCGGCATCCACGGCGCGGGCGCGAGCGTTCCCGCCAAACTGGACGATCCCTACACCAACGAAGGCGAGACACAGACCTTCACCGTCAACGCCGACGGCTCCTTCTCGAAGCTCGATTCGATGACGCTGCACGTGAATAACGAAGCCGGCGTCGCGCGAGTCGCGCAGCAATACGTCTGGTTCAACCGCAACATGGCGGACGTGCAGATCCTCGAGGCCTACACGACCACCGTGGACGGCGTGCGTCACGACGTGCAGCCCGAGCAGATCCGCGACGTCCAGGAAGCGCGCTCGTTCGATGCGCCGATGTTCCAGGACATCCAGGAAAAGGTGATTGTGTTCCCCGCCGTCGAGCCGGGCGCGCGCGTGCATCTCACCTATCGCAAGACGCAGAAGCAGCCGATCGTGCCGGGCGAATTCAGCGACTTCACGCCGCCCGATCTCGCGCCGACGCACAACTTCCGCCTGATCTACGATCTGCCCGCCGACAAGCCGCTTTATGCCGACGCGCGCGGTTTCACCGCTCTGCAACCCGTGACGCGCGACGGCCGCACGCGTTACGAATATCGCTACGACAAGGCTCATTTCAGCCGACTGGAGCGCGGCTCCGTTGCCTACGTGTCGTATGGCGACCGGCTGATGGTCTCGACCTTCCCCGACTACGCCGCGTTCGCCGCGACCTACCGCGACTCCGCGGCGGACCCGAGCGCGCACGACGCCGCCGTCACGCGTCTCGCGCAACAACTCACCGCGCACGACCGCACGCCGCGCGACAAGGCCAAGACGCTGTACGACTGGGTACGTCGCAATGTGCGCTACGTGGCGATCAATGTCGGACGCGGCGCGGTGGTGCCGCACAGCGCAAGCGCGGTGCTCGCGAACCGCTACGGCGATTGCAAGGATCACGTTGCGCTGTACGGCGCACTGCTCGACGCGGCCGGCGTGCGCAACGAGCCGGCCTTGATCAGCAGCGGCACGATCTACACCTTGCCGAGCGTGCCGGGCTATGGTGTCATCAATCACATCATCACGTGGCTGCCGGATTTGCAGCAATACGCGGATTCGACCGCCTCGAATGTCGAATTCGGTTTTCTGCCGTCGTCCGATATGAACCGGCCGACCGTGCTCGTCGGCGAGGGCGTGCTCTCGCGCACGCCGGCAAGCGCGTTCATGACGCGTAGCACCGATCTGTCGATCAAGGTCGAACCGGATGGCTCGGCGAGTTTCACATACCGGCTGGAAGCGGCCGGCGCTTCGGCTGAACAGGCGCGCGCGATGTTGCGCACGCAGACGCCAGCGCAACGCGAGGAGTCGATTCAGGCCGAATTGCGCAGCGCCAACCTGCGTGGCACCGCCACGCTCTCCACGAACGACCTCAACGTCGCCGACGGCCCGCTCGCCATCACCATGAAAGGCACACTGGAAAGTCTCGTGGTGCCGGGCGCGGCGGCCTCGATTCCGGCATTGACGAGTCTGGCCGGCGGCTTCGAGGCCGACACACGCTACTGGCTCGGCGAGCGCCAGCGCACGCAGCCGTTCGTCTGCCATAACCTGGCGCTGCACGAACGCGCGCGCATCGAGTTGCCGGCCAATTTCCGCGTGCTCAACATGCCGGAGGCGAAACGAACCCAGGATCGCTTCGTCGATTTCCAGTCGCAATACACGTTCGATCCGCTCAGCAACGTCGTCACGATGACGCGAGACGGCGCCACGCATTTCGATAGCGACGTCTGCTCGCCCGACGACTTCGCGCAGATGCGTCCCGCGATCGAAGCGATCGGGCGCGACGTGCGTGCGGAAGTAATCGTCAGATCGACGCTGGTGGAGTCGTCGAGTGTTGCTTCGCAGGCGCCGTGAGCGCCTGCTTCAGATGCGCTCAAACGGGCCAGAGCGGGCCTTCCTGCATCGCGCCGAGCTGCTCGCGCAACTCGAGGATGCGGTCTTCCCAGTAACGCTGCGTGTTGAACCACGGAAACGCCGCGGGGAATGCCGGATCGTCCCAGCGACGTGCAAGCCACGCCTGATAGTGAATCAGCCGCAGCGTACGCAGCGCTTCGACCAGATAGAGTTCGCGCGGCTCGAAGTCGCAGAAGTCTTCGTAACCCGCGAGCAGATCCGCCAGCGCGCGCGACGCTTCGACGCGCTCGCCCGGCAGCAGCAGCCACAAATCCTGCACCGCGGGTCCCATGCGACTGTCGTCGAAGTCGACGAAATGCGGCCCGGCGTCGGTCCACAACACATTGCTCGGATGGCAGTCGCCATGCATGCGCAACATGCGGACGTCGCCGGCGCGTTCGAACGCGCGCTCCACGCCTTGGAGCGCGAGGTTCACCACGGTTTCCCACGCGGTACGCACATCGTCCGGCACGAAACGGTGCGCGAGCAGAAAGTCGCGCGGTTCGTAGCCGAAGGTGTGGATGTCGAGCGTGGGACGTTCGGCGTAATTCTGTGTCTGGCCGACCGCATGGATTCGGCCGATGAATCGTCCGAGCCATTCGAGCGTGTCGCGCCGGTCGAGATCCGGCGCGCGGCCGCCGCGACGCTCGAAGATGGAGAAGCGAAAACCGTCGAAGGTATGCAGCGTGCGGCCTTCGAGCTCGCGCGCGGGGACCGCCGGAATCTCGCGCGCGGCGAGATCGGCAACGAACGCATGTTCTTCAAGGATGGCGGCGTCGCTCCAACGCTCAGGACGGTAGAACTTCGCAACCACGGGCGGCCCATCTTCCACGCCGACCTGGTACACGCGGTTCTCGTAGCTATTGAGCGGCAGCATGCGACCGTCGGTGCGCACGCCGACCGTGCCGAGCACGCTGTCGAGCGCGTCGAGCACGATTTCCGGCTTGAGCCGGGCGAAAGGCACAGCGCTGTTTGCGCTGTCCTGTGGATCGAGGATGTCGTCGTTCATGCCCGCATTGTGCGCCGCGCCGCCGTCAAAGACGAGGGCGACGGTTCACAACGCGGTGCAAACCGCGGCTTACAACTCGCACACGGCTTGTACTCAAACTGCCTTCAATGCATCTGCGCGCTTGACGGTCGCACTTGCTCGCCCGTATCGATCAGGTCTTCAAGGAAAAAGGGTTCAGTATTCAGGTGCGGCGAAGCGCCGGGCTCGCCGGCATACCACGCCACCATGGCCATGTCGCCGAGAATGCGCATGACGATCCCGCGCGCGCCTTGCGGCACGGCGATATGCACCGATCGGACAATGGAACCGATTTGCATGATGTTTCCCCGTTTCTCCCATAGCCGGCTTTATGATTTCCACGCCGGTCAAGGTGATGATAAAAGCGTCGCTCCGCCGATAACGTTGCGTACGCACCCAATCTGCTGCGCGTGATACGCGTGAGAGGTTCGAGTCATTGTTCCCGTTTTGCGGGGCCGAGGAAAGCGCGAACTCGAGGCTCTTTACCCCTTGTTTCGCCCTATTCCCATTACGGCGCGGTGGACCGATGATTCGGAGCGTAACGCATCGCAACGAGACCATCATAAACCCTGCTGGGGTGAGATATCAAAAACGTGCACCAACTAGACCATTTGCTCGACCTGCCCGCCACGCCGGCCTTTGCGCGCTGCTGCGGCGCGCGTCCCGCCGCTCACGTTCGCCGCGTCTGTGGCGCCGC
Source organism: Paraburkholderia dipogonis (assembly GCF_046027395.1). GTDB lineage: Bacteria > Pseudomonadota > Gammaproteobacteria > Burkholderiales > Burkholderiaceae > Paraburkholderia > Paraburkholderia dipogonis_A. Next base: position 120,367 of record NZ_JAQQEG010000004.1, read on the forward strand.
CTTGCGCGGCCTTGAGCGGCTCGACTAGTCATGTGGATCGTTCGTCTCGCGCTGCGGCGCCCGTATACGTTCGTCGTCCTGGCCCTGCTATTGATGATCGTCGGACCATTGACGATCTTGCGCACGCCCACCGACATCTTCCCCAATATCGACATTCCGGTGCTCTCGGTCATCTGGTCATATAACGGCCTGCCCGCCGACGAGATGGAAAAACGCATCGTGCTCAACTACGAGCGCGGGCTGTCGACGGCGGTCAACGATATCGAGCACACCGAGTCGACCTCGCTGAACGGCATCGCGGTGGTCAAGATCTTTTTCCAGCCGCACGCGAATATCGATGAAGCGCTCGCCGAGGTCACCGCACTCTCACAAACGCAATTGCGCTCGCTGCCGCCGGGCATCACGCCGCCGAATATCCTGCGCTACAACGCCTCGACGGTGCCGATCCTGCGGCTCGCGCTGTCGTCCGCCTCGCTCACCGAGCAGGAGCTATTCGACTTCGGCAACAACTTCCTGAAGACGCAGCTCGCGACCGTGCCCGGCGCCTCCGCACCGCTGCCGTACGGCGGCAAGCAGCGCCAGATCATGGTCGATATCGATTCGCGCAAACTGCAGGAGCGCAATCTTTCGCCGATGGACGTCGTCAACGCCGTCACCGCGCAGAACCTGATCCTGCCCTCGGGCACCGCAAAAATCGGCTCGACCGAATACTCGGTGGAAATGAACGGCAGCCCGGATTCGCTGGCAGGCCTGAATAATATTCCGATCAAATCCACCGCCAACGGCACCGTTTATATCCGCGATGTCGCTCACGTCCGCGACGGCTTCCAGCCGCAAACCAATATCGTGCGCGTGAACGGCCAACGCGCGGCGCTGCTGACCATCAACAAGAGCGGCAACACGTCCACGCTCGAAATCGTCGACCGCATCAAGAAGATGATGCCGACGCTGCGCAATCTCGTGCCCGCCTCGCTGAATATCGACCCCGTCGCCGATCAGTCGCTGTTCGTGCGTGCTTCCGTGCAAGGCGTGCTACGCGAGGCGCTGATCGCGGCATGCCTCACCGGTCTGATGATTCTGCTGTTTCTCGGCAATTGGCGCGCCACGTTGATCATCGCCGTGTCGATTCCGCTGTCGATGATCACGTCGATCATCGCGCTCTCGCTGCTCGGCGAAACCATCAACATCATGACGCTCGGCGGCCTCGCGCTCGCTGTCGGCATTCTGGTGGACGACGCGACCGTGGCGATCGAAAACATCAGCCATCAACTCGAGCAGGGCAAGACGCTCGAGCAGGCGATTCTCGACGGCGCGCATCAGATTGCCATTCCGACGCTGGTGTCGACCTTGTCCATCTGCATCGTGTTCGTGCCGATGTTTCTGCTCACAGGCGTCGCGCACTATCTGTTCATTCCGCTTGCCGAGGCGGTGGTGTTCGCGATGCTGGCGTCCTACTTCTTCTCGCGGACGCTCGTGCCGACGCTCGCGAAATACCTGCTGCGTTATCACCATAAGCCGGCGGATCTGCATCACGCGCCAGCGCAAACGCGCAATCCGTTCATGCGTGTGCACTACGCATTCGAAGGCGGCTTCGCGCGTTTGCGCGACCGCTATCGCGTGTTTCTCGAAGCGCGCGTCGCGCGGCCGGGCCTGTTCGTGACGCTGTTTCTGGTCTGCTGTGGCGCGTCGATGTTGCTGATGCCGTTTCTCGGCCGCGACTTTTTTCCGGCCGTCGACGCCGGCACGATCGCGCTGCATCTGCGCGCGAAAACCGGCATGCGGGTGGAGGAAACGGCGGTCGTGACGGATCGTGTGGATACGCGCATCCGCCAATTGATACCGCCTGGCGAGTTGCATTCGATCATCGACAACATCGGCTTGCCTGTCTCGGGCATCAACCTCTCGTACAGCAACACCGGCACGATCGGCACCTCGGATGCAGACGTGCTGATCACGCTCAATCCCGATCATCATCCGAGCGCCGACTATGTGCGCACGCTGCGGCGCACGCTCACCGACGAATTCCCCGGCGTGCAGTTCGCCTTCCTGCCCGCGGATATCGTCAGTCAAACACTCAACTTCGGCATGCCGTCGCCGATCGATATCCAGATTGTCGGCCGTGACGTGGCCGGCAATCGCGTGTTCGCCGCGAAGTTGCTGAATCGTCTGCGCACGGTGCCCGGTCTCGTCGACGCACGCATCCAGCAGCCCGCGGATTTGCCGCGCATCTTTATCGATGTGGATCGCACGCGCGCGCAGCAAGCCGGCTTCTCGCAACGCGACATCGCGAGCAATCTGCTGATCACGCTGTCCGGCAGCCAGCAAACCACGCCAACGTTCTGGCTCAATCCGCGCAACGGCGTGAGCTACAACGTGATCACGGAAGCGCCGCAATACACGATCGATTCGCTGCAATCGCTCGCCAACATTCCGCTCAACGCGAACGGCCACAGCAATATTCTCGGCTCGCTCGCCAGCATGAGGCGTGAAGCGGGCAACGCGACGCTCACGCACTACAACGCGCAGACCACCATCGATATTTTCGGCACCGCCGACGGCCGCGATCTGGGCGGCGTGTCCGACGATATCCGCAAGATCATCGACGACGCCAAGGCCGATCTGCCCAAAACCTCGACCATCGAAGTACGCGGCCAGGTGCAGACCATGAACGACTCGTTCTCGGGGCTGTTCGCGGGCCTCGTGTTCGCGATTCTGCTGGTGTATCTGCTGATCGTGGTGAATTTCCAGTCTTGGCTCGATCCGTTCATCATCATCACCGCGCTGCCGGGCGCGCTCGCCGGCATCGTGTGGATGCTGTTTCTCACGCACACCACGCTGTCGATTCCCGCGCTCACCGGCGCGATCATGTGTATCGGCATCGCCACCGCCAACTCGATTCTCGTGATCAGCTTCGCGCGCGAGCAGTTGCTCGAACACGGCGATGCGACGCGCGCGGCGATCGAAGCGGGCTTCACGCGCTTTCGTCCGGTGCTGATGACGGCGCTCGCGATGGTGATCGGCATGGTGCCGATGGCGATCGGTCTCGGCGAAGGCGGCGAGCAGAATGCGCCGCTCGGGCGCGCGGTGATCGGCGGCCTGACGATCGGCACGCTGGCCACGTTGATTTTCGTGCCGGTGGTGTTTTCGATGATCTACCGGCGACTCGCGGCACGTCGCTTGCGCGCGGCTGAACACGTGGTGGGGAAGCCATGATGCGGAGCGCCGTCGCGATCGTGTCAGCAATAGCAGGCAACACAAGAGGCAGCTTCGACTGCCCATGCATCTTCACAGGGGAAGTTTGATGGAAGGACAACGTCCAGACGGTTCCAGCGCCGCGCGCGATCCTGCAAAGGCGAAACGCACACGCTGGATCGGGATCGCGGTTGCCGTGGCGGTCATCGCATTGGCGGCGCAAGGTATCTGGTCGCGCCACGATGCACACGCGGCGCTCGAACGCGATGCCGAGCATACGAGCCAGACGAGCGTCGAAGTCGTGCGGCCGCAGAAGTCGACGGCCGGACTCGATCTCGTGCTGCCCGGCAATGTGCAGGCTTTTCTCGACACGCCGATCTACGCGCGCACTAACGGCTATCTGAAGAAGTGGTATGCCGACATCGGCGCCCACGTGAAAAACGGCCAGTTGCTGGCGGAGATCGATACGCCGGAAGTCGACGATCAACTGCGCGCCGCCCGCGCCGATCTCGCGAACGCCAACGCCAACTATGCGCTCGCGAAAAGCACCGCCGACCGCTGGACCGACATGCTGAAAAGCAAATCGGTCTCGAAGCAGGAAACTGACGAGAAGGTCGGCGACATGCTCGCGAAGAAAGCCTCGCTCGACGCAGCGCGTTTCAACGTGGCGCGGCTCGAGAAGACGCAGTCGTTCCAGAAGGTGTACGCGCCGTTCGACGGCATCGTGACGGCGCGCAATGTCGATGTCGGCGCGCTGATCGACGCGGGTAGTTCGGGCGGTCCAGCCAAGGAGCTGTTTCATGTCGCGCAGGCGGATCGGCTGCGCGTTTATGTGAACGTGCCGCAGGCTTACGCGCAGCAGGTTCGCGCGCAGCAGAACGCGTTTCTGACGCTGACCGAGACGCCATCGAAACATTATCCGGGCACCGTGGCGCGCACTGCGGGCGCCGTCGATCCGCAACAGCGCACGATGCTGGTCGAAGTCGATGTCGATAACCGCAATGGCGATTTGCTGCCGGGCGCGTATGCGCAAGTGCACTTCGCGTTGGGCACGGGCGCCGCGCCGTTCACGTTGCCTGGCAACGCGCTGCTGTTTCGCCCTGACGGCGTGACAGTGGCGACCGTCGACGCGCAGCACAAGGTGAAGCTCGTGCCCGTGTCGTTGGGAACGGACTTCGGCACGCGTGTGGCGGTCGTGTCCGGCTTGCAAGGCGGTGAGCAGGTGATCCTGAATCCGCAGGACTCGATCGTCGATGGCGCACCGGTGCGGATCGTGGCAGCGAAAGCGGGTGCGGCGACGGGCGCGTCTGGTGCGGCGGCGGGTAGTGAAGGAGCTGCGGGCGCGTCAGGGGCGGCAGCGAGCAGCGGCGGAGCTGCGGGCGCGTCGGGAGCAGCAGCGAGCAGCGGCGGAGCTGCAGGCGCTTCGGGGGCAGCAGCGAGCAGCGGCGGAGCTGCGGGCGTGTCGGCGGCGGCAGCGAGCAGCGGCGGAACTGCGGGCGCATCCGGCGCAGCGGCACGCGGCGACGGAGTGGCGGTCGGCTCCGGCGCAGTTGCGAGCAGCGCCGCCCTAGACGTCGTGCCCGGGACAGCGGCACGCGGTCAACGGGCGACGCGCGCATCCGGCGCAATAGCGGAAAACTCGCCGACAGCTCATGTCACCACATTGCCGTTCGCGAGGGCGTCGTCATGAACGCGCCGGGATCCCGTCGCCGGTTCGTCGCGCCACCGCTGCGATACGTCTCGCTGCGCGCGTCCACTTTGGCACTGGCAAGCGCATGCGCACTCAGCGCGTGCACCGTCGGCCCAGACTATGTGAAGCCATCCGCCTCCACCGCCGCAACCTACAAGGAACTCGACGGAACCGGCTGGAAGCCCGCGCAACCCGCCGACACGCTCACACGCGGCGCGTGGTGGAGCGTCTACGCAGACCCGTCGCTCGACGCACTCGAACAACAGGTCGCGAGCGCGAACCAGAACGTGCAGGCCGCCGAAGCACGCTTTCGCGCCGCTCGCGCAACCGTGGCGCAATATCGTTCGAGCTTCTTCCCGGTCGTTACCGCGAACGGCGCCTATTCGCGCGCGCGTTCGTCGGAGAACGTGCTGCACAAATCGACCGCCGGCCTCACGCTGAACGACTATCTCGTGCAAGCCGACGCTTCGTGGGAGCCCGATCTGTGGGGCCGCGTGTCGCGCAGTGTCGAAGGCGCGAAAGCCGAAGCGCAGGCCAGCGCCGCCGATGCACAAGCCGTACTCCTGTCGATGCAGGCCGAACTCGCCACCGACTACTTCGAGCTGCGCGGGCTCGACCAGGAGCACCAACTGCTCGACGATACCATCGAGGCCTACAAGCAAGCCCTGGATCTGACGCAGCACCGCTACACCGGCGGCATCGCCACGGATGCCGATGTCGCGCAGGCGCAGACGCAACTGAAAACCACCCAGGCGCAGGCACTCGACCTCGGTGTGCAGCGCGCGCAACTCGAACACGCGATCGCGATTCTGATCGGCCAGCCGCCGTCCACTTTTTCGCTGCCGGTTGCGCCACTCAGTGCGGTGCCGGTGGTAGCGACGGCGGGCGTGCCGTCCGCGTTGCTCGAACGCCGACCGGACATTGCGGCGGCGGAACGGCACGTCGCCGATATGAATGCGCAGATCGGTGTGGCGACGGCGGCGTTTTTCCCGAACCTCATCTTGTCGGTGACGGGTGGCCTCGAAGCCACCAACTACAGTCAATGGTTGCTGGCGCCGAGCCGGCTGTGGTCGCTCGGGCCGACGTTGGCGGGCACGCTGCTCGACTTCGGCGGACGCGCTTCCGTGAAGGAACAGGCCCGCGCGCATTACGACGAGAGCGTCGCGCAATACCGGCAGACGGTGTTGAGCGCCTTCGGCCAGGTCGAGGACAATCTCGCCGCCTTGCGCGTGCTCGAACAGGAAGCGACCGCGCAGGACGATGCGGTGGCGGCCGCGCAGCGTGCGCTGGCAGTCGTATCGAATCGCTACATGAACGGCGCGATTACGTATCTCGACGTGGTGGTCGCGCAAACCACCGCGCTCACCAACGAGCGTGACGCCGTCTCGATCGCGCGTCGGCGGATGGCCGCGAGCGTGGCGTTGATCAAGGCACTGGGCGGTGGCTGGGACGCGTCCGCACTGCCGACGGACGAGCAGATCGTGCATCCTTCCGCACCGGCTAGCGATGCCGCAGCGCACGGGTAGTCATCGTTTTTCGATGCTGCGCAGAGGGCGCAGGGTGCGCCGGGAGGTCGCGTCGCAGTGGCGGCTAACTGCGCTCCGCACCGGCTCGCACGCTCTTTTCAGCGTATCCTTAACTCCTTTGTGTCCTTTGCATCCCTGAGGAGATTTTTTCGTGACCCCGCCGCCGGACTCCCACCGGACTGCTACTTTGGCTGCTCCTGCTTCAATCGCTTCTTCGACCGCTTCCGCCGTGCCCGACATCCCTTACCTCGAACGCGGCACACGCGCGTACTGGCGCGCCAGCATCGCGCTGCTGTTCGCCGGCTACGCGACGTTCTCGCTTCTCTATTGCGTGCAGCCCTTGCTGCCGTCGTTTTCAACGGCGTTCAACGTGACGCCGGCACAAAGCAGCCTGTCGCTCTCGCTGACCACGGCCGCGCTCGCGCTTGCCGTGTTCGTCGCAGGCTTCGTCTCGGAAGGCTGGAGCCGTCACAAGCTGATGACGCTGTCGCTCACCGTTTCCGCGCTGCTGACCATCGGTGTGTCGATCGCACCGCAGTGGGATCAACTGCTCGTGCTGCGCACCCTCGAAGGTCTCGCACTTGGCGGCGTGCCCGCCGTCGCGATGGCTTATCTTGCGGAAGAAGTGCATCCCGACGGCCTCGGCCTCGCGATGGGACTCTATGTCGGCGGCACGGCGATCGGCGGCATGGCCGGACGCGTGATCACCGGCGTCGTCGCGGATCTGTTTTCGTGGCGCATCGCGATCGGCACGATCGGCGTGCTCGGCATTCTGTCGATGCTCGCGTTTCGCGCGCTGCTGCCACCGTCTCGCCATTTCGTGCCGCGGCGCGGACTCGGCTTTACGCATCACCGCACTGCCCTGCTCAGGCAATTCACGCGACCCGGACTGTCTCTGCTGTTTCTGCTCGGCTTCGTGCTAATGGGCAGCTTCGTCACGCTGTACAACTACATCGGCTACCGGTTGCTCGCGCCGCCTTATCAGTTGAATCAGACGGAGATCGGCGCGATCTTCGTCGTGTATCTGACGGGCGTGGTCGCCTCGCCGTGGTCGGGACGCATGGCCGATAACTTCGGCCGCGCTCGCGTGCTCACCGCCAGCTTGCTGTTGATGGCGTTCGGTCTCGCGCTCACCATGCTGCAGCCGCTGGCGGCGATCGCGGCCGGCATCGCGTGCGTGACGTTCGGTTTCTTCGCCGGACATTCGGTGGCGAGCAGCTGGGTCGGCCGCCTCGCCAAGGATGCCAAAGGTCAGGCCGCCGCGCTATATCTGCTCGCGTATTACATCGGCTCGAGCGTGGTCGGCTCGTACGGCGGTCACGTGTGGGCCGGTTTCGGATGGAACGGTGTGGCGGGGCTGGTTGGCGTGCTGCTTGTCATCGGCCTGGCTGCAACGATGCGCTTGCGCGGATGTGAGCAACCTCGCATCTGATGCTCGCGTGAAGACCCAGCGCGCATTGAATGACGCTAAAACGTAAGGCCGACGTAAGCGAACGCTTCATTTTTCGCCTCGCATTTGCTGCGTCGCGACAATCGCGGCGGCCCTTGCCGCGTCGGGTTCAGCGGCTTGCGAATAGCCGCTGCAGCGCCGCAAAGCGTCGTTATATCGACCTGACTTGTCTCCTATACTCAAATCGAGCGTGGGTGGTGCATGACTCCATAAATCGAGCCGCCGCCTTCGCCCGAATACATAAGGAGACGAGAATGACGACCTACTTCACGATCGGCGATTTCATCCTGGTCATTCCGATGGCGTTGGCCGGGGCTTTGTTTGTCGGCGCGCTTCCCTGCAAGACTGAATTCCGGCACAACGCGTTGCGCGTGCTTGGCGCGCTGATCGGCGTAGTGTTCGCGGTCGTGCTGGTCGAAGGTTTGCCGGCGCTCGTCTAGAAGAAAAAAGCCGCCCCGTGGGCGGCTTTCTATTGTTATGGCGTGAAAGGCCAAGGCGCGGGGATCAGATCGCCTGATCCGTCGAGGGCTTTTCCCACAGGTTGATGCCACCTTCGGTCGCGTAGCGGTCGATCTCGGCCAGTTCGTCCTTCGAGAACGCGAGATTCTTCAGCGCGCCGACGTTCTCGCGCACCTGCTCCGCACGGCTTGCGCCGATGAGCACGGACGTCACGCGCGGATCGCGCAGCGCCCAGGCGAGCGCCATCTGCGCCAGGCTCTGGCCGCGACGTTGCGCGATGTCATTCAGCTTGCGCACATGCTCGATGTTCTGCGCGCTCAAATGCTCCTGCTTCAACGAACCGCCGCCCGGCTTGTTGACGCGTGCATCGTCCGGCACGCCGTTCAGGTATTTGCCGGTGAGCAGACCCTGAGCCAGCGGCGTGAATGCGATCGCGCCCGCGCCGACCTTCTCCAGCGTATCCAGCAGCTCCTGCTCGATCCAGCGATTGAGCATGTTGTACGCGGGCTGATGAATCAGCAGCGGCACCTTGTACTCGGCGAGCAGTTTCGCCATTTCGAGCGTTTTGGTTGCCGAGTACGACGAAATCCCGATGTACAGCGCCTTGCCCTGCTGCACGGCGCTCGCCAACGCACCCGCGGTTTCTTCGAGTGGCGTATCGGCGTCGAAACGATGCGAATAGAAAATATCGACGTAGTCGAGGCCCATGCGTTGCAGGCTCTGATCGAGACTCGCGAGCACGTATTTGCGCGAGCCGCCGCCTTGACCGTACGGCCCCGGCCACATGTCCCAACCGGCCTTCGACGAAATCAGCAGTTCATCGCGATACGGCTTGAAGTCGTCCTTGAAGAGTCGGCCGAAATTGGTTTCGGCGCTGCCATACGGCGGCCCGTAGTTGTTGGCGAGGTCGAAGTGCGTGATGCCCAGGTCGAAGGCCGTGCGCAGGATGTCGCGCTGCGTGGAGATCGGCGTGGTGTCGCCGAAGTTGTGCCACAGGCCGAGCGACAGCGCCGGCAGTTTGAGACCCGACTTGCCGCAGACGCGGTACTGCATGTCCGAATAGCGTTCTGAAGCTGCTTCGTAAGCCATTGCTAGTGTCCTTGATGGTGAAGGCGCCCGACCAGTGCGGGCATGGGCAATTGCATGCTGCGGGAGGCGTGCTGCTTTATTTTTGTAGGTAGGGAAGACGGCCAGACCGCTATGGTAGCGAATCGACGTGATGCATGCAGACACCCAGTATGCGGGATGGACGATCGCTTGCGGCTCCCCTACACTTTGCCCGACTCAAGATTATGGGAGAGGTCAATGACGAAGGCGATTTCCATCGCGTTGATTGTCGGCGGTATTGTGCTGCTGTATTTCGGCGGGCAGGCGTTCAATTCGGTGAGCAGCGACGTCTCGCGCGTCTTTACCGGTTCGCCGACCAACAAGGCGATCATGCTGATTGTGGGCGGCGTCGTGGCCACGATCGCAGGCCTGACTGGAATGGCTTTGTCGGGACGCAAGCGGTAACGGCGTGCGCGACGCGCGGCGCTCGGATTCTCAGCGTGTGAACCCGAAGCGCCGCCGCGAGAGATTGAAAAAACCTAGAACGCCACCTCGGGCTTCGCAGCCGAACGGGTTCCCGGCAATGGCACGTTGCTCGCGCCGTGATAGGTGTACACCAGCGAAAACTTCACCTGATCGCTGATGTTCTTGCCGGCCGAATGCAGCGTATTGCAGTGAAAGAACACCACGTCGCCGGCCTTCAGTTCAGGTGACACCGCAGTGCGAATCCATTCCTGATTCTCTTCCAGATCGGAGCGGAAGAATTTGGCCTGATCGAACCGGTCGGACGTGAACACGGCGCTGTGCGACTTCGGCACGAGCCACAGCGCGCCGTTATCCACCGTCTCCGCGCCGACCGCAAGCCACACCGAAACCAGATCGTCCCGCTCGAACGACCAATACCGCACGTCGCGATGCCAGCCGGTCAAGCTGCCGTACGCCGGATGCTTGGTCATCATGCAGTTATGATGCGCGCGTGACAGACGCGGCTCCTCACCGAAATACAGCTCCATCCAGCCGCGAATTTCCGGCGCGGTCGCCCATTGCGCGAAACTCGGATGACGTGCGTACGCATCCAGCAACCGCCGCACCGTGTGACCACCCGGCGCCTGTTTGGAAGTCGGCGCGCCGGGATATTGCAGATCCGCTTCGAACTCGATCGGCGCGGCCGCTTCCTGCAACTGCCGCTGCGCAACCTGCTTCAATTCATCGCAACGCTCGGGCGAGACCAATCCGGGCACCACGACAAAACCCTGCTCCCGCAACGTCTGGATCTGCTCTTTCTTGGAATGAAGTGACATGGTGTTCCGTTACTGTCGACAAGCTGATGCTCGATTGTAAAACGGGCGCGATCGCACAGTGTGCTGTTTCACGGGCGGGAAACCGGACTTTACGCACTGCTTCATGCGCCGTGCTCGATTTCATGGCACTTCAGATGGGCAAGCACGCACGAAAATCGACCGCAAAGGGCGCGACCCCGCGGCCGCAAATCGCGATCTACCCCGTAAAAACCCGTATTTGCAGGGTAAAAACGGACTTTATGACGTCACGAATCGCGTGTAACCTGCGCTGCATGTTGATCGCCACTCCCGCACTTTCGCGCCGCGCACAGGCCACCCAGGCCGACTCCGCTGTACTCCGTGCATTTTCCAGTCGAATTCCAGGCTTACGCGCCGTCCATCGCGACACCGCCATTGGCACATTTGGTGCTTTTCATGGCGTACATTCCGTCGCGCGACACGTTGCCTACTTGTGAAGCCATGCATACTCTCCTGAGCACCCGTCTTACCCGAGCCGCACTGAAAGCGGCGCGTCCTGCGCGCCGCCATGTCGTGCGCGCGCTGCGCCATCACGCCACCCGCACCCGCGCGCTCGGCGAGCAATGGCGCGATGCCAAAGCCGTCGACGGCATTCGCACCTGGTTCAACACGTTCTTCTCCGCCTTGCGTCTGCAAGGCAGCTCGCGCCGTTTTTCGCTGCGCACGCTGCTGCGCAAACCGACGCCGCTGCGCCTCACCGTGCAACGCGCGCCGGTCGCCGTGCCACAGAACACGAGCCGCCGCCCGCGTCGCATGTCGACGAATGGCAGCACCGGCTGGTTCGCGTTTGCGTTCGCGAGCCGTTAAGGCGATTACAGAAACACGCTGTCAGATCGGCTGCTGCGTCGCGCTAACCCGAAAAGCACATCGCGGCCGCTGAAGCCGCCAGTCCGCTGCGCAGCAAAGTGACCGACACAAATGAAAAACCCCGCCCGGCTCTCACGCCGGCGGGGTTTTTTGCTGAAACGGACAACTCGCGCTTATTCGGCCAGCGCGGCAACCGGTTCCGTACCGGCGGCTTCGGCGAGCGCCAATGCCTTGTCCGTGGATTCCCACGTGAATTCCGGCTCTTCGCGGCCGAAGTGACCGTAGGCCGCGCTCTTCTCGTAGATCGGGCGCAGCAGGTCGAGCATCTGGATGATGCCCTTCGGACGCAGGTCGAAATGCTCCTGCACCAGACGCGTGATGGTCGCATCCGACACGCGGCCCGTGCCGAACGTATTCACCATCACCGATGTCGGCTGGGCGACGCCGATAGCGTACGACACCTGAATCAGGCAACGCGAAGCGAGGCCCGCGGCCACGATGTTCTTCGCCACGTAACGGCCGGCGTAGGCAGCCGAACGGTCGACCTTCGACGGATCCTTACCCGAGAACGCGCCGCCGCCGTGCGGTGCGGCACCGCCGTACGTATCGACGATGATCTTGCGGCCGGTCAAACCGCAATCGCCTTGCGGACCGCCGATCACGAAACGACCCGTCGGGTTCACCAGGAACTTGATGTCGCCCTTGATGAGCTCGGCCGGCAGCGTCGGCTTGATGACTTCTTCGATCACGGCTTCGCGCAGCGTGTCCAGATCGATGTCCGGCGAATGCTGCGTGGACAGCACCACGGTGTCGATTGCATGCGGCTTGCCGTCGACATAACGCACGGTGACTTGCGACTTCGCATCCGGACGCAGCCAGGGCAGACGCCCATCACGGCGCAGATTCGCCTGACGCTCCACCAGACGGTGCGACAGGTGGATCGGCAGCGGCATCAGTTCCGGCGTTTCTTCGCACGCGTAACCGAACATCAGGCCCTGGTCGCCGGCGCCTTGATCGAGGTTGTTGTCGTGCGCGCGGTCCACGCCCTGGGCGATGTCCGGCGATTGCTTGTCGTACGCGACGAGCACCGCGCAGCCGCGGTAGTCGATGCCGTAGTCGGTGTTGTCGTAGCCGATGCGCTTGATCGTGTTGCGCGCGACCTGGATGTAATCGACGTTCGCGGTGGTGGTGATTTCACCGGCCAGCACGACGAGACCCGTGTTGCACAGCGTTTCCGCGGCGACACGCGAGTATTTGTCTTGAGCCAGAATGGCGTCGAGAATGGCGTCTGAAATCTGATCCGCGACTTTGTCGGGATGGCCTTCGGAGACGGATTCGGAAGTGAAGAGATAGTCGTTTGCCACGTTGCAGACTCCTGTTGTGTGGTTACGGTTGAGTTTCACGTAGCCAGCTTCGGGAGCCTTGAAGCGGCGACGCTTTAGCGGATTACCTTACCGGGAGGCGCAAATCACATGGTTTGCAGCCACCGGCTTCGCCCCGCAAGTTGTCTATTAACTCGGCGAAGCCCTTATTATAGCGACTTCTTATGATTGTCACAGAGTGTCCAAGAGTGCGGTATTACGTCAATTTTTCCGCTTTCCTGAATTCCGTCACGCACGGCGCCTTTTTTCAGGAGGCGGCATGCTGAGCCGCTATGGCGCAAAGCTCGCGATCGGGCTGCTGAAACTGTTTGCACTGTTGCCTTATGGTCTCGTCGCCCGTCTCGGCGACGGCCTTGGCTGGTTGCTTTATCAGATCCCGAGCCGGCGCAAACGCATCGTCCATATCAATCTCAAACTGTGCTTCCCCGAATGGAGCGACGAGCGCCGTGAAGACGTCGCGCAGAAGCATTTCCGCCATGCGATCCGCAGCTACCTCGAACGCAGCGTGCAGTGGTTCGGCTCGGCGAAAAAGCTCGAAAAGCTGATCCAGGTCGACAGCGAAATCGATCTGACCGACCCGAATATGCCGCCCACGCTGCTCCTCGGCCTTCATTTCGTCGGCATCGAAGCCGGTGCGATCTTCATCAACTACGCGCTCAAGCGCCAATGCGGCTCGCTGTATCAGCCAATGTCGAACCCGGAACTGGAAGAAGTCGCCAAAGCGGCGCGCGGACGTTTCGGCGCGGACATGGCGAGCCGCGCGGACAGCGCGCGCATCGTGCTGCGCTGGCTGCGCGATGGCAAGCCGGTGATGCTCGGCGCCGACATGGACTACGGCGCGCGCAACTCCACCTTCGTGCCGTTCTTCGGCGTGCCAACCTGCACGCTGACCGCGGTCGGACGTCTCGCCAAGGTCGGCCACGCGCAAGTGGTGCCGTTCATCGGGGAGGTGCTGCCGAACTACAAAGGCTACCGGCTCAAGGTGTTCAAGCCGTGGGAAAACTACCCGACCGGCGACGACGACGCGGACGCCCGTCGCATGAATGCCTTCCTGGAAGAGCAGATTCCGTTGATGCCCGAGCAGTACTACTGGGTCCACAAGCGCTTCAAGACCCGGCCGCCGGGTCAACCGAGCGTGTATTGAACGGCCGCCTTCGCGGTGCGCGAAGAAAACGCCCGAACACGGAAATAACGCGGCGTTCGGGTGCACCTGTGGGCGCGTCACTTACAATAGCGTGATGAAACTGAAATTCACCAAAATGCACGGCGCGGGCAACGACTTCGTCGTGCTCGACGGCTACACCCAACCGGTCAAGCTGACGCCGGCGCAGGTGCGCGCGCTCGCGGACCGGCATTTCGGCGTCGGCGCCGACCAGTTGCTGCTGGTCGAAAAGCCCACGGTGGCCGGCGTCGATTTCAGATATCGCATCTTCAATTGCGACGGCGGCGAAGTCGAGCATTGCGGCAACGGCGCGCGCTGCTTCGTCAAGTTCGTGCGCGATAGCGGCCTCACCGATCAACGCAGCGTGCGCGTGCAGGTACAAAAGGGCACCATCACGCTGACCATGCAGGAAAACGGCGAAGTGCTGGTCGACATGGGCACGCCCGTGTTCGATCCGGAACGCGTGCCGTTCGCCACCAAAGGCCTCGAAGGCCGCCGCGAGGGCGCGGACACGCTCTGGCCGCTCGACGTGAACGGCACAACACGCTGGATTTCGGTGGTGTCGATGGGCAATCCGCACGCCGTGCAAGTGGTCGACGACGTCGAAGCGTTCCCGGTGCTGGTCGAAGGTCCGGTGATCGAACGTCATGCGCGTTTTCCGCAACGGGTGAACGCGGGCTTCATGCAGATCGTCGGCCGCAGCGAAGTCAAACTCCGCGTGTACGAACGCGGCGCGGGCGAAACGCTGGCATGCGGTACGGGCGCCTGCGCGGCCGTCGCGGCCGGCATCCGGCGCGGGCTGCTGGACGCACCGGTGCTCGTGCACACGCATGGCGGCAAACTGACGATCACTTGGGACAGCACGCAAGCAGATGAGCCGCTGCTGATGGCCGGACCTGCCGCGACCGTCTTCGAAGGCGAAATCGAACTGCCCGACTCATTAGCCGATTCACAGGCCGCATAAACTCATTGACCGATGCGCCGCCCCAAGGCGTCGCCCCGTAGTCCTTTAGCCGAAACCATGAACGATCGCGAAGTCGCCGAATATCTGCTCGCCAATCCTGAATTTTTCGCCGAACACGCGGAAATGCTCGCGACGATCCGCCTCGCGAATCCACACGGCAAAGCCGCGGTGTCGCTGCAGGAACGGCAGATGGAAATGCTGCGCGACAAGAACAAGCATCTCGAACGCCGCCTCGCCGAACTCCTGCGCTACGGTCACGAGAACGACAGCATCGCGTCGAAATTCAACCGCTGGACCATTCGCGTGATGGCCGAGCGCGATCCCTATGCGCTCCCGCGCACGATCGCCACCGGCTTGCGCGATATTTTCGACGTGCCGCAAGCCGCGCTGCGCGTGTGGGATGTGGCCGAGTCGTATGCTCAGGCCGACTTCGCGCGCCACGTCGGCGAAGAAGTGCGCATCTTCGCCAACAGCCTGACCACGCCGTATTGCGGCGCGAATACCGGCTTCGAGGCGGCGCAGTGGCTGGCGCCGTCCGTGGCCGCCGTGAGCGACGAAGGCGCGGCCGGCCATACGGCGTCCGAGTCGGCGCACGCCACCGAATCGATCGCCCTGCTCGCGCTGCGCGATCCCGAAGGCAAGGAAGAAGCGCCGACCTTCGGCCTGCTGGTGATGGGCTCGGCCGACGCGCGCCGCTTTCACGACGGCATGGCCACCGACTTCCTGACGCAGATCGGCGCGCTGGCCAGCGCCGCGCTGAGCCGTCTGCTGCCGCGCTGAGCCGCGTTTAGCTCCGCGCCAGCCGCTCAAAAAGCCCACCGTGACCGCCGCCGACCCGATCGCCGCCTATCTGTTGAATCTCGAACACGAGCGGCGGCTGTCGGCACATACGCTGCGCGGCTACACCCACGAACTCGAAGAACTCAAGCAGTTGGCCAAAGGCCGGCCGCTCGAAAGCCTGACCGCCGTGGACATTCGCGGCGCCGTTTCGCGAGCGCACGCGGGTGGCCTGACGGCGCGCTCGATTAGTCACCGGCTATCGGCGTGGCGCGCGTTTTATCGCTGGCTCGCCGGCCGCGTCGATCTGTCGGCCAATCCGGTCGCGACCGTGCGCGCGCCGAAGCAGGCCAAGCCGCTGCCGAAAGCGCTTTCCGTCGACGACGCCACGCGTCTGATGGAAAGTCCGCCCGCCGCATCGCCCGAAGGTTTGCGCGACCACGCCATGCTCGAACTGTTCTACTCGTCCGGCCTGCGACTCGCGGAACTGGTCGGCCTGGACGCCCGTTTCGCCGATGCCGACGGCTACCGCTCGGCCGGCTGGCTCAAGCTCGATTCCGCCGAGGTCGAAGTGCTCGGCAAGGGCAACCGGCGCCGCGTCGTGCCGGTCGGCAGGAAGGCGCTGGAAGCCTTGAGCGCCTGGCTCGCCGTCCGTGACCAGATGGTGAAGCACGATCCGCATCCGCTGTTCCTGTCGGCGCGAGGCAACCGACTGTCGCCGAACGTCGTGCGCGAGCGCGTGAAGCGCGCGGCGCTGGTCGCCGGTATTCCCGCCAATGTGCATCCGCACGTGCTCCGCCATTCGTTCGCCACGCACGTATTGCAGTCGAGCGGCGATCTGCGCGCCGTGCAGGAGTTGCTCGGCCACGCCAGCATTACCGCGACGCAGGTCTACACAGCGCTCGATTTCCAGCATCTCGCGCACGTCTACGATCAGGCGCATCCGCGCGCCAAAAAACGCGACTGACTCCGCGACGCGCGGCGTGCAGTCTTCGCCTTCGCTTTACCTGCCGCGTGCGCCAAGCCGCGCGGCCCATTGCTCTCTCTGACACCCTGATGAATACCGTTACGCTCAAACCGTCGAAAGAAAAGTCGCTGCTGCGCCGCCATCCGTGGGTCTATGCCAACGCGATTGACCGGATCGACGGCAATCCTGCGCCCGGCGCCACCGTGCTGGTGCGCGCGCACGACGGCCGTTTCCTCGCGCGCGCGGCCTACAGCCCGCATTCGCAGATCCGCGCCCGCGTGTGGAGCTTCGACGAATCCGAGCCGATCGATCACGCGTTTTTCAAGCGCCGTGTGCAGCGCGCGCTCGCGCACCGTCAGACAATGGTCCACGACACCGGCGCGGTACGGCTGATTTTCGGCGAGGCGGACGGCCTGCCGGGCTTGATCGTCGATCACTATGTTGCCGAGGACGAAGGCCAGCGCAGCCAGTTGGTCTGCCAGTTCATGGCGGCGGGCGTGGAGGCGTGGAAGGAAGCGATCGTCGCCGCGCTGACGGGCGCGACCGGCTGCCCGAACGTCTATGAACGCTCGGATGTGTCGATTCGTCAGAAGGAAGGACTCGAGCAGATCACCGGCGTGCTGGCGGGCGAAGCGCCGTCGGAAGCGCTGATCGCGAGTGAAAACGGCGTGCGATATCACGTCGACGTGCGCAACGGCCACAAGACCGGCTTTTATGTCGACCAACGCGACAACCGCCTGCTGGTGCAACAGCTCGCGCAGGATCGCGAGGTGCTGAATTGCTTCTGCTACACCGGCGGCTTCTCGCTGGCGGCGTTGAAAGGCGGCGCCAAACGCGTGGTGTCGATCGATTCGTCGGGCGACGCGCTGGCGATCGCCCAACAGAACGTGGCGGCCAACGGTTTCGACGCCGAACGCGCCACCTGGCTCGACGCCGACGCTTTCAAAACGCTGCGCCGCCTTTATGACGACGGCGAGCGCTTCGACCTGGTCGTTCTCGATCCGCCGAAATTCGCGCCATCGCGTGAACATGTGGACCGCGCGTCGCGCGCTTACAAGGACATCAATCTGACCGGGCTAAAGTTGTTACGCCCGGGCGGCCTGCTTTTCACCTATTCGTGCTCCGGCGCGATCGACTCCGAGCTGTTCCAGAAGATCGTCTCCGGCGCGGCCGCCGATGCGCGCGTGGACGCCCGCATTCTCAAGCGGCTTGGCGCCGGGGTGGATCATCCGCTGCTCACCGCGTTCCCGGAGGGCGAATACCTGAAGGGCCTGCTGTTGCAAATCGCCTGATCGCCCATAGCTTCTGGGTTATTTTCCGGCGTCGCCGGCATGAGCCAGAGTCGGCTCTAACCGGAGTCGGCCAGCGTCGCTGTGGCAGATATGTTTCAATAACCGCCTGGACAGGGCTGCGCGCCGCCCGGCTGCGCGCCCGGCCTACGCATCCGCTTATTCACCCGATTACGCACCGTTTCACGACAATACAGGCGACCAACATGATTCCAGTCACCATCCTGACCGGCTTTCTCGGCAGCGGTAAAACCACCCTGCTCAAGCGCATCCTGAATGAAAAGCACGGTATGAAGATCGCCGTGATCGAGAACGAGTTCGGCGAAGAGAACATCGACAACGAAATCCTCGTGCAGGACACGGGCGAGCAGATCATCCAGATGAGCAACGGCTGCATCTGCTGCACGATTCGCGGCGACCTGTCGCGTGTGCTGGGCGATCTGGCGGCGCAGAAGCAGTCCGGCAAACTGGATTTCGACCGCGTCGTAATCGAAACCACTGGCTTGGCCAATCCGGGCCCGGTTGCGCAGACGTTCTTCATGGACGATCAGATCGCTAACGAATTCCTGCTCGACGCGATCATCACGCTGGTCGACGCCAAGCACGCAAACCACCAGTTGGACGAGCACGAAGTCGTGCAGCGCCAGGTCGGTTTCGCCGATCGCCTGTTCATCACCAAGTCCGACCTCGTCGATGAAAAGCACATGGCCGATCTGCGCCACCGTCTGCTGCACATGAACCCGAGGGCGGCGATCAAGGTCGTCAATTTCGGCGAAGCGGACATCAAGGAAATCTTCGACCTGCGCGGTTTTAACCTCAATTCGAAGCTCGAGATCGATCCGGACTTCCTCGTCGAAGACGAGCATGCGCACAACCACGCTCACGCCCATGACGAGCACGGCCACACCCACGACGATCACGCCGACTGCGATCACGACCACGGCCAGTGCGATCACGAAGGCCACGATCACGCGCATCACCACCATGCGCACCACGACGACAAGATCAAGTCGTTCGTCTACCGTAACGACCGGCCGTTCGATCCGAACAAGCTTGAAGACTTCCTCGGCGGCATTCTGCAGATTTACGGCGAGCGCCTGCTGCGCTATAAGGGCGTGCTGTATATGAAGGGCGTCGACCGCAAGGTGGTGTTCCAGGGCGTGCATCAGATGATGGGCAGCGATCTGGCCGCGAAATGGCAGCCGATCGAGAAAAAGACCAACAAGATGGTGTTTATCGGCATCGAACTGCCGCAAGACCTGATCACCGACGGCCTGGACGCCTGCCTCGCCTAAGCGTGGCGCCCCGGCGTATCCGTGGCCTGTCATTCAGTCGAAGCGACAGCGGCACGGTGCGACATGCGCCGTGCCGCATGCTGGCGTGCTGCCGTGCCCGAAATGGACATATGCGTAGAGCGCACACAGGCCAAATCATCTGCTGAATCCGCCCTAACGGCGGCCGAAAGCTGACTGAAAAGTCGCCCGTGTGAAAAGCACGTGAAAACCCTGCTGTATTAAAGCGTGCACGACCATCGCTTTTTGGTCGTGCGCGCGTTATATTTTCGGGATATCGGGTGCCGCACGGGGATTTTCACCACTTGCGGTGCTAGATTGTGATTCAGTTACAATACGTGCCCACTGGAGAATGACAACGAATTGCCCGGTCAGCGCGTATCCCGCGCCGGGCCTGAAACGGCGCCGGAAAATCTTATCCGGACAATACGCCGACAATGCCGGCTGACACCGCCTGATAACGGCGCGCTGCCGGCAAGCAATGCCTCAGGAGCATTTGAGAATCGGTTTCCAGAGGAGTTCGGCCCCGCATAGGCGTTGCGACGCCCGGCGTGTGGGCGCCAGGCGCTTCGGCGTCACGACAGTCCACCGTCCGTGCCCGCCCTGGCGCTCTGCGTCCTCAAGGCGCCTTTGCGGGCAACACGAAAGTGCGGGCACTATGTAAGAGTTTTGCCTCACATTGAAGAAGCAAGCCAGATGACGACGAAACGACTCTTGACCGAAGCCGAAATCCTGAAGATGAGCGACAAGGATTACATGAATGAGGATCAGCTCGCCTTCTTCAAGAACAAGCTCGAACAGCTGCAGGCGGACATTCTCCGCAATGCTGGCCAGACGACCGAGAACCTGCGCGAAACGGTGATCGTGCCGGATCCGGCCGACCGTGCAACGATCGAGGAAGAGCATGCGCTCGAACTGCGCACGCGCGACCGCGAGCGCAAGCTGCTGAAGAAGGTGCAGCAATCGATCGCGCGCATCGATTCGGGCGACTACGGCTGGTGCGAAGAAACCGGTGAGCCGATCGGCATCCCGCGTCTGCTCGCACGGCCCACGGCCACCCTGTCGCTCGAAGCGCAGGAGCGCCGCGAACTGCGCCAGAAGCTGTTCGGCGACTGAACGCTTGCGGCGCGGCTTCGGCTCCGCGCCCTGAAACGCTGCTTCGTCGAGAGGCGCACGGTGAGCCGTGCGCCTTTTTCTTTTGTGTGACGCTTTTTTGGGCGTTGCCATGAAGATGGCTTCGCGCGGCCGGCCGGCGAACATCCGCCACGGCTCTCTTCCCGTATGCGCGGCGCCCACTCGCGTGCGCCGCGCTCCCCGCACCAATTCGCGTGTTTTTTGTCTTATGCCATTTGCCGGCTCTTGATATGACCGCGCACGCCCTAAAATAAATCGGACATGCGCTGCACGAGCGCGCGCCGGCCGGTTCGTTTGTTAGCGTCGCGCGTCGTCCGCTTTCAGGATTCATGCGGTAGCGCAGTGCGCTGCCGCGTCCTACCCGTTTTGCAAAGAGGAACGCATATGGAGCAATTTCACGGCACGACGATCGTCTCCGTGCGCCGCGGCGACAAGGTCGCGCTCGGCGGCGACGGCCAGGTGACGCTAGGCAACATCGTCATGAAAGGCGGTGCGAAGAAAGTCCGGCGCATCTATAACGGCAAAGTGCTGGTCGGCTTCGCCGGCGGCACGGCCGACGCCTTCTCGCTGCTCGACCGCTTCGAAGCGAAGCTGGAAAAACATCAGGGCAACCTCACGCGCGCCGCCGTCGAACTCGCCAAAGATTGGCGCACCGACCGCATGCTGCGCCGTCTCGAGGCCATGCTGATCGCCGCGGACGCCACCACCACGCTGGTCATCACCGGCAATGGCGACGTGCTCGATCCGGAAGGCGGCATCTGCGCGATCGGTTCGGGCGGCGCCTATGCGCAAGCCGCCGCGACCGCGCTCGCTCACAACACTGAACTGTCGCCCCGTGAAATCGTGGAGAAGTCGCTGGAAATTGCCGGCGACATGTGCATCTACACGAACCATAACCGCGTTATCGAGACGATCGAGTAAGGACCCACGATGAGCACCATGACCCCTGCCGAGATCGTCTCGGAACTCGACAAACACATCATTGGCCAAGGCCGCGCGAAAAAAGCGGTGGCCGTGGCGCTACGCAATCGCTGGCGTCGCCAGCAGGTTGAAGATCCGCTGCGTCAGGAAATCACGCCGAAGAACATTCTGATGATCGGGCCGACCGGCGTCGGCAAGACCGAAATCGCGCGGCGTCTGGCGAAACTGGCCGACGCGCCGTTCATCAAGATCGAAGCGACCAAGTTCACCGAAGTCGGCTATGTGGGCCGTGACGTGGACAGCATCGTGCGCGACCTGATCGAAATTTCGGTCAAGCAGACGCGCGAAACCGAAATGCGCAAAGTGCGGACCAAGGCCGAAGATCAGGCCGAAGACCGCATCCTCGATATTCTGCTGCCGAGCGCGCGGCCGGTCGGCTTCGGCGCGAGTTCGAGCGCCGCCGATACCGTCGACGAAGGCAGCACCACGCGACAGACATTCCGCAAGCGTCTGCGCGAAGGTCTGCTCGACGACAAGGAAATCGAGCTCGACGTCGAACAGCCGCAAGTCGGCATGGACATCATGGGGCCGCCGGGCATGGAAGACATGACCGAGCAGATCCGTTCGATGTTCGCGAACATCGGCGGCGGCAAGAAAACGCGCCGCAAGTTGAAAGTGAAGGAAGCGCTGAAGGTCCTCACCGACGAAGAAGCCGGCAAAATGCTGAACGACGAAGAGGTGAAAGCCAAGGCGGTGCAGAATGTCGAACAGAACGGCATTGTGTTTCTCGACGAGATCGACAAGATCGCGTCGCGTAACGAAGCCGGCGGCGGCGAAGTTTCGCGGCAGGGCGTGCAGCGCGATCTGTTGCCGCTGGTCGAAGGCACCACGATCAACACCAAGTACGGCATGGTGAAGACCGATCACATTCTGTTCATTGCGAGCGGTGCATTCCATCTGGCCAGGCCGAGCGACCTGATTCCGGAACTGCAAGGCCGCTTTCCGATTCGCGTCGAACTGGACTCGCTCTCGGTGAACGACTTCGAATCGATCCTGGTGTCCACGGACGCGAGCCTCGTCAAGCAATACCAGGCACTGCTCGCCACCGAAGACGTGCACCTCGAATTCGCCGACGACGGCATTCGCCGCCTCGCGGAGATCGCGTACTCGGTGAACGAAAAGACCGAAAACATCGGCGCACGCCGTCTGTACACGGTGATCGAAAAGCTGCTCGAAGAAGTCTCGTTCGCGGCCGGCAATCACTCGGGCCGGACGGTGCAGATCGACGCGGCTTATGTCGATCGCGCGCTGAATGAAGTGGCGGAAGACGAGGACTTGTCGCGCTACGTGCTGTGATGTCGATGCTGAGATTGCCTCGTGCGCTGTGTTCACTGCTTGAGGCACACCAGATGCAAGGCGTATAAAAAACGGGCTGCCTTTTGATAAGGCAGCCCGTTTTCATGTGCTCACGGCAAGCGGAACCGAAACTCCGCGCTTACTGCTTGACTGGCCGCTTCGCCAGCTTGCGTTGCAGCGTGCGCCGATGCATGTTCAACGCGCGCGCGGTAGCGGAAATATTACCGCCGTGCTCGGCGAGCACGCGTTGAATATGCTCCCACTCCAGACGCGCCACCGACAACGGCGTGGGATGCTCGATCGCTTCTTCTGCTTGCAGTGCGCTCGCTTCACTTTGCAGCGCCGACAGAATCGTCTCGACGTTGGCGGGCTTGGCCAGGTAATTATCGGCACCGTCTTTCACCGCCTGAACCGCGGTGGCGATACTCGCATAGCCGGTCAGCACCAGCATGCGCGCGTCGGGCTGCAAATCGCGCAAGGGCGCGACGAGCGTGAGACCCGAGTCATTGCCGAGATGCAGATCCACCGTGATCTGGGTGAACTTCTGCTGATTCGCCAGCTTGATCGCCTCATCCGCGTTGTGCGCTTCGCTCACCGTGTAACCGCGCCGGGTGAGACCGCGGGCGAGGATGCCGGAGAACACCTCATCGTCGTCGATCACCAGAAAATTCATATCGCTCATGCCTGTTTCTCCGTGTTGGATGGCGCAGCGCCTTGACGGCCTTTGCCAGAAAATTTGCGCCCGGCGAGCGGCAGCTTCAGGACCGCACGCGTGCCACGCGGCTTGATCGTGCTGACATCGGTCAGTTCGATCGATCCCTTTAGACGTGCCGCCGCCGAAAAAGCCAGATAGAGGCCCACGCCGTGCCCACCTTGCGTACTCTCGACCGGCATCGCTCCGAGCGAGCCCCGCAACGTGGCCGGAATGCCCGGGCCTGCATCACATACTTCGAAGACGATCTGGTCGCCGCGTGACGCCAGCGTGCAGGACAGCGTCACGTGATCGCGGCTTGCACGCGCGGCGTTGTCGAGCAAAATCGTCAGAATCTGACTCACGGCCACCGTATCGTCAAGACTGACATCCGCCGGCGGCACGCCGACCCGCTCGAACTTCACATGCGGATGACGCAAGCGCCACTGCTCGGCGAACGATTCGAGCCACTCGCCGACCTGCTGCCGGCTGGTGGTCGTCGACGCCCGGCTGCGCAAGCGCGCAAGCGCCGACGTACACAATGTCATTTGCTGTTCGAGCAACTCGAGGTCAGCGCTATAAGGCGCAAGTCCCTTATCGGAACGCGCTGCATCTCGCAATTCTTCGGACAACATTGCAATTGTAGACAACGGCGTACCGATTTCGTGCGCGACGGTAGCGGCCTGCACGCCCAGAGCGACCGCGCGTTCGTCGTGAAGCAAGCGCTGCTGCGCGTCTCCGAGCGCTGCGTCACGTAGCCGCAATGCTCGCGACATGCGCGCGACGAACCATGCAATGAGGCCGACGCTGACCATGAAGTTCACCCACATGCCCGCGCGGTAGTAGTCGAACAGGTTCGCGGGATTGTCGAGATTCAGCGGCACGGAATCGAAACCGAGGACCGCGTAGCAGGCCACGGCGAACGCTGCGAGCCATGCCATCAGATGCCACGGCAGCACGGCCGCGGCAATCGCGAGCGATGGCAGGTAGAGCGAAACGAATGGATTGGTGGTGCCGCCGGAGAGAAACAGCAGCGCGGACAAGGCGCCCAGATCGACCCAGATCTGGCCGAACAATTCCATGTTGGATTCGGGGCGTTGCTGCGAAACGCGCCACCACGTGATTCCATTGAAGATCACTTCGAGCGCGATCACGAGCAGCATGGCAGGCAACGGCAGATGCACACCGATGAAGATCTGCACGAACGCGATCGTCATCAACTGGCCAATGATCGCGAGACTGCGCAGCCAGAACAGATGTCCGAGATTGACGCGGCCGGTGTTGGTTATTCGATGCATGACTTTAATTTACCTGTTCGGACTAGTCCGACTTACCTCGCGGTCTTACGCCGGTAACATGGATTTTTTGCGATAGCGCCTAACGGAGACGATCTTTTCTTCGGTTCCTCCATCGCGCAACCCATCCATGCTACCTACTTCCCACAGCGAGGCCGATGCCTCGTCAGCTTTCCTGACTGTTCTGCGACAAGCCGCCGCAGCCCGGCATAACGGCACGGCGCAGGCCGAAGCTGAATGTCTCGACGCCGCGGCGCGAATTCATCCACTTGACCACGCGTCGCTCGATTCGCTCACGGCCAAGCTGCTCGAACAACACCGTCCCGGCGACGCAGTCGAACTCGCCGCCATTATTGCCCAACTCGCTCCACGCAACGCTCTTGCACAGTTTCGTCTCGGCTACGCGCTGCAGATGGCGAATCGGCATGACGAGGCCATCGCCCCGTATCGTCATGCACTCGCAATCGATCCGCGATTGCCGCGCCTACGCAACAATCTCGCTGCTGCACTGACGTTCACCGGCGGCGACCTGAACGAACAGATCGCGCTTCTGGAAAGCGCGGTCCGCGATGAGCCTGACGATGGCAACGGCTGGACCAATCTCACGCAGGCTTACCGTACGCAGATGGATCTGCCGCGAGCGCTCGAAGCCGGCGCGAGAGCCGTGCAATGCGCGCCGCATAGCCCGCTGGCGCACAACAACTATGCGCTGACGCTGCGTGAGGCGCAACGCCGGGACGACGCGATGCAAGCCGCCCAAACCGCTTGCGCGCTGGCCCCCGACGACGCCTCCATGCGCTCCAATCTCTCCATGCTGCAACTCGTGCGCGCCGACTACGCGAACGGCTGGGCATCGCACGAGGCGCGCTGGGACGGCTCTTCTGAACTGGGCGGCAACCGTCCGGTGATGCCGGCGCCGCTCTGGCGCGGCGAACCGCTCGCCGGCAAGACGCTGCTCGTGTGGGGCGAGCAAGGCATGGGCGACCTATTGCAGTTCTGCCGCTATATCCCGATGCTGGCCGAGCGCGTCCATCGCGAAGGCGGCTGTCTCATCTGGAATTCGTTCCCGCAGATGGGCGCGCTGCTTATGCGCAGCCTGGGCGGTTATGCAGACGAGTTTTCGTCCGGCGGCGGCGTCGAATCGCTACCGGCGTTCGACTACGAGATTCCGTTGCTGAGCCTCCCGCTGATATTCGACACACACGAGGAAACGATTCCGGCGGCGCCCTATTTGCGAGCGGACTCGGCAGCCGCCAAGACGTGGCAAGAGCGGCTTGCTGGCGAATCGCGGCTCAAAGTCGGGCTGACCTGGACCGGCAGCCACGGCCATCAGCGCAATCCGTTCCGGCGTGTCGGCTGGGAAGGCTATGCGGCTCACTTCGGCGGCACGCAGGACGTGGCGTTCTATTCATTGCAGCCGGGCGCCGGTGCGGACGTGGCGGCGGCACGCGCCGCCGGGTTGCCGATGACCGACTACACCGCCGAATTCGCGACCTTCGACGACACCGCCGCGTTCGTGGGCGCGCTCGATCTTGTCATTACGGTTTGCACGTCGGCGGCACATTTGAGCGGTGCGCTCGGCCAGCGCACCTGGGTGCTGCTCGACGTCAACCCGCACTGGGTCTGGTTGCTCGACCGCCGCGACAGCCCGTGGTATCCGAGCGCCACGCTTTACCGGCAGCCGCAATTTGGTCAGTGGGAGCCGGCGCTGGAAGCCGTCGCGCGTGATCTGAGCGCGCTTGCGGCCCAGCACCGCCGGGCGGCTTGAGCCGGTGGCGCTTGCGTAGGCCGATCGCGCTACCGTACGCCGCTGGCGCACCGGTAAACCGGTGGCGCTGTCGTAAGTCGGTGGTGCCGTCGCAAGCCGGTGGTGCTGTCGTAAGCCGGTGGTGCCCTGCGTAAGCCGGTGGTGCCCTGCGTAAGTCGGTGGTGCTGTCGTAAGCCGGTGGTGCCGTCGCAAGCCGGTGGCACTCTCTGTAAGTCAGCGGTGCTATCGCAAGGCAGTGGCGCCGTCGCAAGCCGGTGGCGCTCTCCGTAAGCCGGCGGCGGTGCGCCCGTAGGCCAGTCGCGCTCTCGTCAGCCAGCGGCCCTCCCAAGGGCTGACGGCGCTTACCCCGAGCTACACCGCTTCCCGCGGCCTCCCCATCAATCACGCGCCGCCGGGCCTCGCCTGAGCCGCCTGCGCAATCTCCGCCGCAAGACATTCAGGACACAGACATCGCCCAGCCGGATCGAGCCGGTCCGCCGGCATCGGTGGCATTTCGCGGCACCAGCAGTCGAACGGCTGTCCATGCATGGCGCAATCGAACGCGTTGCCGCAGCGCGGGCAGCGCGCGCTGCTTTCAGAGCGGGAAACGGACGGTTTCATGACGGGCTGGATACCCTCGCTTCAGCCGGGATCAGGAAATAATGCCACGACTGGCGAACCGCCGTGAGTCGTCCGTTCGGCTAGTTCACGGGCGCCTCCAAAGCGCGGTACGCTTCGTCGTCCAACTGGCGTCCGTGGCATGTCATTGCGCGGCGCGCAAACCCGCTGACGCCCGCCGCCCGCGCAACTATCGAAAACCCTGTTGCAGCGCGCCAGTCCTGTACAATTCGCCCTGTTTTAACTGTTCCGTGCCTGAGCCTGCCGCCATGTCCGAGCTTCCCGACCTTTCGCAGATCGCGCCCACCCTGAAGGCCGAAATCCTGGCCGAGGCGCTTCCCTACATTCGTCAGTATCACGGTAAGACCGTGGTCATCAAATACGGCGGCAACGCCATGACCGAAGAGCGGCTCAAGCAAGGCTTCGCGCGCGACGTGATCCTGCTCAAGCTGGTCGGCATCAATCCGGTCATCGTGCACGGCGGCGGTCCGCAAATCGACCAGGCGCTGAAGAAGATCGGCAAACAGGGCACGTTCATCCAGGGCATGCGCGTCACCGACGAAGAGACGATGGAAGTCGTCGAATGGGTGCTCGGCGGTGAAGTGCAGCAGGACATCGTGACGCTGATCAACCACTTCGGCGGCCACGCGGTCGGCCTGACGGGCAAGGACGGCGGCCTGATCCACGCACGCAAGATGCTGATGCCGGATCGCGACAATCCAGGCCAGTACGTCGATATCGGCCAGGTCGGCGAAGTCGAGGCGATCAACCCGGCGGTCGTGAAGGCGCTGCAGGACGACGCGTTCATTCCGGTGATCTCGCCGATCGGTTTCGGCGAAGACGGACTGTCGTACAACATCAACGCGGATCTGGTCGCGGGCAAGCTGGCGGTCGTGCTGAACGCCGAAAAGCTCGTGATGATGACCAACATCCCCGGCGTGATGGATAAAGAAGGCAATCTGCTGACCGATCTGTCGGCGCGCGAAATCGACGGCCTGTTCGCCGACGGCACGATCTCCGGCGGCATGCTGCCGAAAATCTCGTCGGCGCTGGACGCGGCCAAGAGCGGCGTGCGTTCGGTACACATCATCGACGGCCGTATCGAGCACTCGGTGCTGCTGGAAATTCTCACCGAACAACCGTTCGGCACGATGATCCGCTCGCATTGATTCCTGCCTCAAACCCCGGCACACGCGGCGCGTCAGCTTGGCGCGCCCTGTGTGCCGTGCAGTTGCGCTGGACAGTCATACGGCGCGCGCTGCACCTTCGGCGGCTCGCAACGACGCGCCGCCACAAAGCACCAACCCGCTCCCTCTTCTTTTCTCGCCACCCGCACCGTGAACCGTTCGCGTTCACCGCGTGAGGCCACTCTTCGCGCCTGAACGGCGCTCTCCATCATGCGCACTCCCACTTCCCGACGCCGTCGTCCGCATATCGCAGGAGGCCGTCCGGTCTGGCTGTTCGATCTCGACAACACGCTGCACCACGCATCGCACGCGATCTTTCCGGCGATCAATCAAGGAATGACGCAGTACATCATCGACGCGCTGCAGTTGGACATCGACGAAGCCAACCGTCTGCGCACCGGCTACACGCAACGCTATGGCGCAACGCTGCTGGGCCTGACGCGCCACCATCCGCTCGATCCGAACGACTTCCTGAAGGTCGTACACACCTTCCCCGATCTAGGCTCGATGATCCGCCATGAACGCGGTGTCGCGCGCCTCGTCGCGGCGCTGCCGGGCCGCAAGATCGTGCTGACCAACGCGCCCGAAGCCTATGCGCGCGCGGTGCTCGCCGAACTGCGCATCGAGCGTCTGTTCGAACAGGTAATCGCCATCGAACACATGCGCGATCGCCGCCGCTGGCGCGCCAAGCCCGACCACGCGATGCTGCGCAAGGCCATGCGCGACGCGCACGTATCGCTGAAGGACGCGATCCTCGTCGAGGACACGCGCTCGCATCTGAAGAACTACCGGCGGCTCGGCATCCGCACGGTGTGGATCACCGGCCATCTGCCGCGCAAGCCGCACGCGGACGGCGTGCCGACGCGCCTGCCGGGCACCGGCCGGCCACACTATGTCGACAGAAGCATTCGTTCGTTAAAATCGCTACGACTGAGCACCCGCTCGGTTCGATTGAAGAGACAGCAGACGGGACGACAGCCATGCAGCCGATCGACAAGCCTGACGAAGTCTTAGCCGAACACGAACCGACCACCACGCTCGCCGCGCCGCGCGCGCAGCGCCTGAAGCCGGGCGAGCGCCGCGTGCACATCCTCCAGACGCTCGCCGTGATGCTGGAGGCGCCCAAGAGCGAAAAGATCACCACCGCGGCGCTCGCCGCCCGGCTCGGCGTTTCGGAAGCCGCGCTGTACCGTCATTTCGCCAGCAAGGCGCAAATGTTCGAAGGGCTCATCGAGTTCATCGAGCAAACCATCTTCGGGCTGATCAACCAGATCGCCGAGAAGGAGAGCAACGGCGTGCTGCAGGCGCGCTCGATCGCACTAATGCTCCTCAACTTCCCCGCGAAGAACCCCGGCATGACACGCGTGCTGACGTGCGAGGCGCTGGTCGGCGAGCATGAACGGCTGACCGAGCGCGTCAATCAGATGCTGGAGCGCGTCGAGGCGTCGTTGAAACAATGTCTGCGCCTCGCGCAGACGGAGGCGAACAGCAGCGCGAACTCGGGTGAAAGCGCCGTCCCACTGCCCGCCGGCTACGATCCCGCGATCCGGGCGAGTCTGCTGCTGAGCTACATCATCGGCCGCTGGCACCGTTATGTGCGCAGCGGCTTCGCGCGGCCACCTGCCGAACACGCCGACGCGCAACTGCTCCTGATTCTTCAGTAGTCCGCGTGGCATCCGCCGCGCCAAGCTCTGCGCCCACGACGTTGCCGCACGAAAATTTCCGCTATACTTTGCGCCTGACTGCGGCACCCGGATGCATCCTAGTACCGCTGTCTGCAACACGCTGAACACTTGTTACGCGCCGATTTGCTGACTCGATTGCGGGCGCGCGAACTGCCGGGAACGTTTCCCGCGGTTCACTATAAATGCGGCTAAAGAGGTCGTCAGCCGCGCACACAGTCGTTCCTCCGTGCTTTTGCCGACGCCGTTTAGCCGCCCTGTTTTGATAAATGGCGGAATGAATGGAATCGATCGGTATCGTCGCTCCCCAAAAAATGCATTTCACCGAGCCGCTGCAGTTGCAGAACGGCAGCTCGCTGGCCGGTTACGACCTGATGGTCGAGACCTACGGCACGCTCAACGCCGCGCGTAGCAACGCGGTGCTGGTGTGCCACGCGCTCAACGCGTCGCACCATGTGGCGGGCGTGTATGCCGACAACCCCAAGGACATCGGCTGGTGGGACAACATGGTCGGCCCGGGCAAACCGCTCGACACCGACAAGTTCTTCGTGATCGGCGTGAACAACCTGGGGTCGTGCTTCGGCTCGACCGGGCCGATGAGCATCGACCCGGCCACTGGCCATCCGTACGGCGCGACGTTCCCCGTCGTGACGGTGGAAGACTGGGTCAACGCCCAGGCGCGCGTCGCCGATCAGTTCGGGATCACGCGCTTCGCGGCGGTGATGGGCGGCAGCCTCGGCGGCATGCAGGCGCTTGCTTGGAGCATGATGTATCCGGAGCGCGTCGGTCATTGCATCGTGGTCGCGTCCACGCCCAAGCTGTCGGCACAGAACATCGCGTTCAACGAGGTCGCGCGCTCGGCGATCCTGTCGGACCCGGATTTTCACGGCGGCAACTACTACGCGCACAACGTGAAGCCGAAGCGCGGCTTGCGCGTCGCGCGCATGATCGGCCACATCACGTATCTGTCGGACGACGACATGGCCGAGAAATTCGGCCGCTCGCTGCGTCGCGCGGAAGGCGCGCTGGACGCGTATAACTTCAACTTCGACGTCGAGTTCGAAGTGGAGTCGTATCTGCGTTACCAAGGCGACAAGTTCGCCGACTACTTCGATGCGAACACGTACCTGCTGATCACCCGCGCGCTCGATTACTTCGATCCCGCCAAGGCCTTCGAAGGCGATCTGACGGCCGCGGTCGCGCACACGACGGCGAAATACCTGATCGCCAGCTTCTCGACCGACTGGCGTTTCGCGCCGGCCCGCTCGCGCGAACTGGTGAAGGCGCTGCTCGACCACAAGCGCACGGTCACGTACGCGGAAATCGACGCGCCGCACGGTCACGACGCCTTCCTGCTCGACGACGCGCGCTATCACAACCTGATGCGCGCCTACTACGAACGTATTGCGAACGAGGTGAACGCATGAACCAGCGAGCACTCGATTACCTGGCGCTGCGCCCGGACTTCCGCGCGATCGCCCGCTGGGTCGAACCGCGCGCCACCGTGCTGGATCTGGGATGCGGCGACGGCTCGCTGCTCTCGCTCCTGACCGAAGAGCTGGACGTGCAGGGCTACGGCATCGAAATCAACGACGCCGGCGTGCTGGCGTCGACGCAAAACGGCGTCAACGTGATCCAGCAGAATCTGGAAGACGGCCTGCGCCTGTTCGAAGACGCCAGCTTCGATTTCGCGATTCTGTCGCAGACGCTGCAAACCATTCATCAGACGGCGGCGATCCTGCGCGAGACCGTGCGGGTCGGCAAGGAATGCATCGTGTCGTTCCCGAACTTCGGCTACTGGGCGCATCGGCTCTCGGTGCTGCAAGGCCGCATGCCGGTGTCGAAGTCGCTGCCTTATCAGTGGCACAACACGCCGAACGTGCGGGTCCTGACGATCGAGGATTTCGAGGCGCTCGCGCCGGAAGTCGGCATCGAAATTCTCGACCGCGTGGTGCTGCACGACGGTCAGGTGGTGCGGTGGGGGGTGAACTGGCGTGGTAGTCTTGCGGTCTATCGCGTCAAGAAAAGCTAACGCAAGTTATCCACATGTCGAACCCGCCGCACGAGGCGCCTGCACTTACCGCTCACGAAGAACATCCCGGCTGGCGCGCGTTCCTGAATACGCGCATGCTGATCTGCGTCTTTCTCGGCTTTACGTCGGGATTGCCGCTGTTCACGCTCGTCTATCTGGTGCAGGCGTGGTTACGCTCCGAAGGCGTCAATCTGAAGGAAATCGGCCTCTTTGCGCTGATCCAGTTCCCGTACACCTGGAAATTCATCTGGGCGCCGCTGATGGACCGCTACGTCCCGCGTTTTCCGGGCTGGCGTCCGGGCAGACGGCGCGGCTGGATGCTGGTCACGCAGATTCTGGTGGCCGGCGCCATCGCCACCTTGGGGTTCGTGTCGCCTAAAGATTCGATCTGGACGGTGGCGGCTTTGACCGCGCTGGTCGCGTTTTTCGGCGCAAGTCAGGACATCGTGATCGACGCCTATCGGCGCGAGCTGCTGAGCGACACGCAGCAGGGGCTCGGCAACGCGGTGCATGTGAACGCGTACAAGATCGCGGCACTGGTGCCGGGTTCGCTCGCGCTGATTCTGTCCGACCATTTGCCGTGGACCACCGTTTTCATCGTGACGGCCGCGTTCATGCTGCCCGGCATGGTGATGACACTGGTGGTGCGCGAACCCGAAGTCCACGGCACGCCGCCCAAGAATCTGCGCGAAGCGATCGTGCAGCCGTTCAAGGAGTTCATTCAGCGCGACGGCTGGCGTGGCGCGCTGTTCGTGCTCGGTTTCATCTTCCTGTACAAGCTTGGCGACACGATGGCGACCACGCTATCCACCTCGTTCTTTCTCGACATCGGCTTTTCGCGCACGCAGATCGGCGTGATCGCGAAGACCACCGCATTCGGCGCGAGTCTGGCGGGCGGGATCGTCGGCGGGATATGGCTGATGAAAATCGGCATCGGCCGCGGGCTGTGGATCTTCGGCGTCCTGCAAATGGTGTCGACGCTCGGCTTCGCGTGGCTCGCACATCTCGGACCGGCTTCGCCTGGTCTCGTGGCGATCTACGACATCGCCGTCTGGCTGAGCGAGGGCACGACGAAACTGCTCGCGCTGGTGGGCGTCGATTGGGCTGTGCAGCTCGAGCCGCGTTCAGTTGCGCTGGCGCTCGTCTACGGGTTGGAAACCTTTGCCACCGGCCTGACGATGGCGGCGTTCACCGCCTATATCGCCAGTACCACCGATCCGCGCTACACGGCCACTCAGTTCGCGCTTTTCACGAGCCTCGCTTCGGTGCCGCGCACATTGGCTTCGGCGGCGAGCGGCTACGTGGTTGCGCAGATCGGCTGGTTCGACTACTTCATCGTTTGTACCGCGCTGGGGTTGCCCGGCATGTTGCTTCTGCTGCGCATCGCGCCGTGGAGGACGCGGTCGTGAAGACGCTTCTTTCGAAGGGCGCGTTGCGCTCGACTACGTCCCGGCGTCCTGCGCTCAAGGCCACCCTCGTAGTACCGCATGCAATGTGGGCGCTCGGCTGTGCGAGCCTGGCGTTCGCCACGCCATTGAGCACCTATGCAGCAGCCGTGCCCGCAACCGCTACCAGTGCGTCAACAGCGGCGCCGGCGGCCGCGCCGGCCACGACGGCCGCGCCAACGGCGAAGTCCGCGGCGACTGCCGCAAGCCCGGAAAGCGCGACATCGGCGGCGCAAGGCGCAAACAGCGCCACCAGCGCGCCGGGTGCCAGCAGTGCGCCCGCCGCTGTGACGCCGCCTTCGCCGCCTTCGCCGCCTGCTTCGCCCACGTCGCCTCAATCGACGCAGCCGCCGCCGGCCCCGGTCACGGCCAGAACGCCCGCAGCGACATCTTCGCCGCCCGCGGCCGCCAAAGCGCCCGCCGTCCCGACGATGCCCGCTCCTGCGTCCGCATCGTACAGCCCGAACACGCAATTGCGTTACGGCGGCTACCTGGTGTTTCGCAACCTGATCCCATCGCCGATGCTCGAGGCGCAAGCCGCCGAAGAGTTCAACCAGATCGCGTACGGCGCCGAGCACGCGAACCGTCTATACGGCGACACCGACGCGCACGTCACGCGCGTTCGCTCGATCGTCGACAAGATGATTCCGTACTCGCTGAAATGGAACGAGCGGGCCAAGAACTGGAAGTGGGATGTGGCAGTGGTGCGCTCGCCCGATATCCGCATGTACTGTCTGCCGGGCGGCAAGATCGTCGTGTACGGCGGACTGCTCGACCGCGCGCGGCTGAATGACAACGAGCTCGGCATGCTGATCGGTCATGAGATCGCCCACGCGCTGCGCGAACATGCACGCGAGCGGCTCGGCCAACTGCAGGCGAGCCAGCTCGACTCGTCCGGCACGATCCCGCAGCTGTTCGGGCTCGCCGATCTGGGCGCGGCGCCGCTCGGCATCGGCTCGCGTCTGCTGGAAATGAAGTACGAGAATACCGACGAGACCGAAGCCGACGTGATCGGCAGCGATATCGCGTCGCGCGCCGGCTTCGATCCGCGCGCGGCGGTCACGCTCTGGGACAAGCTGGCGCAGGCCACGCGCAGCAATCGCGATCAGGGCTTCATCTACGTGCATCCGTACACGCCGGCGCGCCGTCAGGACATCATCAAGCGCTTGCCCGACATGCTGCCGCTCTATGCCAAAGCGATCGGCAAAACAGTGGACGCGCTGCCGGACTACGCCGGCATGGGCCGTCCGCGCCGCAAACTGGTCCGCGATTGAATTGCGCGGGCCGAACGCGCCCGCTTCTTCCGTGACAATGCGTCTCCCAAGGCTAACTTCAAGCTCGCTTGCCGATGCGCGGGCCGACCGTGCCCGCGGCTCTCTCCTGGCAAGACGCCCCTCAAGGCTGGACTTCAGCCCCGTTTGCCACGCCGCGAGCTGTGCTTACTTCTTCACCTTGTGGTCGTAATCCACCGTCAGCGGCGCATGGTCGCTGAACTTGATATCGCGGAACACGTCGGTGCGTTTCGCCTTGCTCGCGATACCCGCCGTCGCGATCTGATAATCGATCCGCCACCCGACGTTCTTCGCATACGCCTGTCCGCGATTGCTCCACCACGTGTACTGTTCGGGCCGCTGGTCGAGCGTGCGGAACACGTCGACGTAACCCACTTCATCGAACAGCTTGGTGAGCCATGCGCGCTCTTCCGGCAGGCAACCCGAGTTCTTCTGGTTGCTCTTCCAGTTCTTGATGTCGATTTCCTTGTGGACGATATTGACGTCGCCGCACACGATCACTTCACGCTCCTGAGACAGTTCCGCGAGATGCGGCATGAACTCGTCCATGAAACGGTATTTGGCCTGCTGGCGTTCGTCGCCGCTCGAGCCCGACGGCACGTACACCGAGATCACCGACAGCTTGCCGAAACGCAGTTCGACATAGCGCCCTTCCGGGTCGAACTCCTCGCTGCCGAAACCGATCACCACTTCGTCCGGTTCGTGACGCGTGTACACGCCCGCGCCGCTATAGCCCTTCTTCACGGCATGTTGAAAATAGCCGGTGAAATTGTGCGGGGCCATGAATTCCGGCGTCATGTCGTCCTGCGAGCATTTGATTTCCTGCACGCACAGCACGTCGGCCTTCTGTTCTCCAAACCAGTCGAAAAAGCCTTTCTTCGCCGCTGAGCGGATGCCGTTCAGGTTCGCGGTAATCACACGCAACATGTCGTTCCTTTTTAATGTTCGATTCGTTTCTGAAGCAGAAGGGCGTGGTCACTCGACCTTGATGCCCTTCAGCGATTCTTTGGCAGGCGGATACTCGAGCTTCAGCGCTTCGAACATGCGCAACAGCAACTCCGCGACCATCACATTGCGATGCGTCTTCGAGTCGGCCGGAATCACGTACCACGGCGCGTATTCGGTCGATGTCGCGGCCAGCGCGTCCTGATACGCCGCCTGATATTTGTCCCACTGCTTGCGCGCTTCGAGATCGGCGACGTCGAATTTCCAGTGTTTGCTCGGATCGTCGATGCGCGCCTGCAGCCGCGCGCGTTGCTCGTCTTTCGAAATGTGCAGCATGCACTTGACGATGGCCGTGCCGCTATACGCCAGCAACTCTTCGAACTGGCGAATGTGGCAGCAGCGTTGTACGAACGCTTGCTCATCCAGCGTGCCGAGCACGGTGGGGACCAGCAGATCTTCGTAGTGACTGCGGTTGAAGATCGTCAGCTCACCGGCAGCCGGCGCTTGCGCATGCACGCGCCAGAGAAAATCGTGCGCGAGTTCGACGGGCGTCGGCGCCTTGAACGGCACGATGCGCAACCCGAGCGGGTCGACTTCGTGAAACACCGCGCGGATCGTGCCGTCCTTGCCGCTCGTGTCCATGCCCTGCAGCACCAGCAACACGCGGCGCGTCTGCTGCGCGTGCAAGCACTCCTGCAGGGTGTCGAGCTTCGCGCCGATCTCCGACAGACGCGCCTTGTCAGTATCTTTCGAGCCGGTCGAAAACGGTTTGGCGGACGGGTCGAAGTCGCTCAGCGAGAATTTGCTCTTCTTCTTGCCGTCGTCGAAATACGGCACGCGGAAATCGTCGAGTTCGGGTTGCTTGGCCATCCACACACTCCGTGATCTGCGTTTGTTTAAACGGACCGGCAAAATGAAACGGGCCGTTGCCCCACTTTCGTTTCCGGCAACAGCCCGTGCTGACCTAAGCTTTAATGCTTCAGTCGTTCGTGCTCAACTGAACTTCAACTCAGGACAGCTTCTTCTTTAGCAGTTCGTTCACCTGCGCCGGATTGGCCTTGCCCTTCGTCGCTTTCATTGCCTGACCGATCAGCGCGTTGAACGCCTTTTCCTTGCCGGCGCGGAATTCCTCGACCGACTTCTGGTTCGCGGCAAGCACTTCGTCGATGATCGCTTCGAGTGCGCCGGTATCCGAAATCTGCTTCAGCCCCTTCGCTTCGATGATGCGATCGGCGGCGGCTTCGTCGGTAGCCTTCTCTTCCCAGATCGCGAGGAAAATTTCCTTGGCGATCTTGTTGGAGATCGTGCCGTCCGCGATACGCTGCAGCAGCAACGCGAGTTGCGCGGACGACACCGGGCTCTCAGCAAAATCGAGACCCTCCCGATTCAGTTGCGACGACACTTCGCCCATCAGCCAGTTAGCCGCGGCCTTGGCGTTGGCCGGACCGACTTTGCTCACCACCGCTTCGTAGTACGCGGCCATGGCTTTGCTCGATGTCAGCACGTTGGCGTCGTACGGCGTCAAACCGTATTGCGACACGAAGCGTTGTTGAATCGCCACCGGCAGTTCCGGCAACTCGCTCTTCACGCGCTCGACCCACGCCGCGTCGATCACGAGCGGCATCAGATCGGGATCGGGGAAATAGCGGTAATCGTGCGCGTCTTCCTTGCTGCGCATGGAGCGCGTTTCGCGCTTGTCCGGATCGTACAGACGCGTTTCCTGCACCACCGTCCCACCGTCTTCGATCAGTTCGATCTGACGGCGCACTTCGTACTGGATCGCCTCTTCGAGGAAGCGGAACGAGTTCAGGTTCTTGATCTCGGCGCGCGTGCCGAATTCCGCCTGGCCGACCGGGCGCACCGACACGTTCGCGTCGCAACGGAATGAGCCTTCCTGCATGTTGCCGTCGCAGATACCGAGCCACGTCACGAGCGTGTGCAGCGTCTTGGCATAGGCCACTGCTTCCGCCGCGCTGCGCATTTCCGGCTCGGTGACGATTTCGAGCAACGGCGTGCCGGCGCGATTCAGGTCGATGCCGGTCATGCCCGCGAAGTCTTCGTGCAGCGACTTGCCCGCGTCTTCTTCGAGGTGAGCGCGCGTGAGGTTGACGACCTTCTCGTAGGCTTCCTTCCCCGCCTTTTCATTGGCCGGCACCTGAATCGTCACCTGACCGCCCTGCACCACGGGGATTTCGTACTGGCTGATCTGATAGCCCTTCGGCAGATCGGGGTAGAAATAATTCTTGCGCGCGAAGATGCTGCGCGGCGCCACCTTCGCACCGATCGCGAGGCCGAACTGGATCGCGCGCTCCACAGCGCCGCGGTTCATCACCGGCAACGTGCCCGGCAACGCCAGATCGACGGGGCAAGCCTGCGTGTTCGGCGCAGCGCCGAACTGCGTTGCGGCGCCGGAAAAAATCTTCGATTGAGTCGACAGTTGCGCGTGGGTCTCCAGACCGATCACGACTTCCCATTGCTTGGCCATGGTGCTCACACTCCTGCCGGTGCTTTGCGGTGCCAGTCGGTCGCGCGCTGGAACGCGTCGGCCACCTGCAGCATCCGGGCTTCGTTGAAATAGTTGCCGATGATCTGCAACCCCACCGGACGCTGCGCATTCGCGCCCGCGCCGAAACCGCACGGCACGCTCATGCCCGGCAAACCGGCGAGGCTGACCGACAGCGTGTAGATGTCGGCCAGATACATCTGCACCGGGTCGTCGCCCTTCGCGCCGAGGTCCCACGCAACCGTTGGCGCAACCGGTCCCATGATCACGTCGCACTGCTTGAACGCTTCCTGGAAGTCCTGCGCGATGATGCGGCGGATCTTCTGCGCCTGCAGGTAGTACGCGTCGTAGTAGCCGTGCGACAGCACGTACGCGCCGACCAGAATGCGGCGCTTCACTTCCGGACCGAAACCTTCGGCGCGCGACTTCTTGTACATGTCGAGCAGATCGCGATACTCGGCGGCACGATGACCGAAGCGCACGCCGTCGAAACGCGACAGGTTCGACGAAGCCTCAGCCGGCGCGATCACGTAGTACACCGGGATCGACAACTCGGTTTTCGGCAACGAGACTTCGACCAGCGTAGCGCCGAGCGCTTCGTATTGCTTCAGCGCGGCGTCGATCGACGCGCGCACGTCGTCGGCAAGGCCGGCGCCGAAATACTCTTTCGGCAAACCAATGCGCAAGCCGGCGAGCGGCTTGCTGGCGCCGTCTTCTTTCCACGGCTTGCCGAGGTAACGCGTGTAGTCTTCGTCGTCGCGCACGAGGCTGGTCGAATCGCGCTCGTCGAAACCGGCCATGGCGTTGAGCAGCGTGGCGCAATCCGCGGCGCTTTGAGCCATCGGACCACCCTGATCCAGCGACGAAGCGAATGCGATCATGCCGTAACGCGACACACGGCCGTACGTCGGCTTGATGCCGGTGATGCCGGAGAACGACGCCGGCTGACGGATCGAGCCGCCGGTATCCGTACCGGTTGCGGCAGGCGCCAAGCGCGCGGCGACGGCCGCAGCCGACCCGCCCGACGAACCGCCCGGCACAGCCTTAATGTCCCACGGATTCTGCACGGGACCAAAGTACGAATTCTCGTTGGACGAGCCCATCGCGAACTCGTCCATATTGGTCTTGCCCACGCACACCATGCCCGCAGTCTGCAGACGCGCGACCACGGTCGCGTCGAACGGGCTTTCGTAGTTCGACAGCATTTTCGAGCCGGCGGTGGAGCGCCAGCCCTTGGTGACGAACACGTCCTTATGCGCGATCGGCAGGCCGACCAGCGGGCCGGCGTGGCCGGTATGGAGCAGCGCGTCCGCGGCTTTCGCCTGCGCGAGCGTCAGCTCGGGATCGACCTGGATGAATGCGTTCAGGCTGTTGGCCGCGTCGATCCGCTTCAGATAGAGCTGCGCCAGTTCGACGGCGGAGCATTCCTTGGCCGTCAGTGCGGCGCGCAGTTCGGTCAAACTTTTTTCATGCATTGCGTTTTATCCTGAAGAGCGCGGCAGCGTAGTCACGCTGCCGTGGAGGCGTTCGGCTGCCCGCCGGCAAGCCGAGCCGAGGAAGCCGGAGACGACGGTCATGCAGGTGCCGGGGCCACGAGGCGATATGCCACGGGGTGGCACATCGCCGGAAGGCTGGCTCGCGCGCCGCGCCGGGCTCGATGCGCGGGGTTTTACTCGATCACCTTCGGCACGAGGTACAGGCCTTCCTGCACGGCCGGCGCCGGGCGCTGGAAGGCTTCGCGTTCGACCGTTTCGGTCACCGCGTCGTTACGCAGACGCAGCGCGACGTCTTCGATCTGCTCGATCGGATGGGCAAGCGGCGCGATGCCGGTGGTATCGACCGCCTGCATCTGCTCGACAAGGCCGAAAAAATCGTTGAGCTGGACAAGCGTGTGCTCAGCGTCGGCGTCGGCCAGTTCGAGCCGCGCAAGATGCGCGATGCGTTTTACATCGGTCAGGGTCAGAGCCATGCAGTCACCGGAAAATGTGGTGGACCGCCGCAGCACGAAAAAAACGATGCTGCGACAGCGGGTTACGACGCTGGAGGAAGACCTCGAAAAAGGGGCCAGCGGAGGCAAAAAGTGCCGTCCGTTTCCTTCAAAACATCCAAAATTATAAGGTATCATTACGCGTTCGACCCAAACCCGGACCGTCTTACCAAGGCCTTTCTGAACAATTCCCAAAGATAGTTCGGATTTTTCTGACCTGGCTTTGCATCGGCCTCCGGTAGACTCCCTCGCAGCTTCAAGTTCCTGTGGCGCCGCTTCCGCCCGGTTGAAGCTGTTATTTTTTCCGCTGCCGCCCTGCGCAACCATTGCGAGGCCCGGCCCCCAGCGAGACAGGATTTTGAATGTTCGGTTTTTTGCGCAGCTACTTTTCCAACGATCTGGCCATTGACCTCGGTACGGCCAACACGCTCATCTACATGCGTGGCAAGGGCATCGTTCTTGATGAACCGTCGGTGGTCTCGATCCGCCAGGAAGGCGGTCCCAACGGCAAGAAAACCATCCAGGCAGTCGGCAAGGAAGCCAAGCAGATGCTCGGCAAGGTGCCGGGCAACATCGAGGCAATCCGCCCCATGAAAGACGGCGTGATCGCCGACTTCACCGTCACCGAGCAGATGATCAAGCAGTTCATCAAAACTGCTCACGAATCGCGCATGTTCTCGCCGTCGCCGCGCATCATCATTTGCGTGCCGTGCGGTTCGACGCAGGTCGAGCGCCGCGCCATTAAAGAAGCTGCGCACGGTGCGGGCGCTTCGCAGGTGTACCTCATTGAAGAACCCATGGCTGCGGCTATCGGTGCCGGCCTGCCGGTGTCGGAAGCCACCGGCTCGATGGTCGTCGACATCGGCGGCGGCACGACCGAAGTCGGCGTGATCTCGCTCGGCGGCATCGTGTACAAGGGCTCCGTGCGCGTGGGCGGCGACAAGTTCGACGAAGCGATCGTCAACTACATCCGCCGCAACTACGGCATGCTGATCGGCGAGCAAACCGCCGAAGCCATCAAGAAGGAAATCGGTTCCGCCTTCCCGGGTTCCGAAGTCAAGGAAATGGAAGTGAAGGGCCGCAATCTGTCGGAAGGCATTCCGCGCAGCTTCACCATCTCCAGCAACGAAATTCTCGAAGCCCTCACCGATCCGCTGAACCAGATCGTGTCGTCGGTGAAGATCGCGCTTGAACAAACGCCGCCGGAACTCGGTGCGGACATCGCCGAGCGCGGCATGATGCTCACCGGCGGTGGCGCACTGCTGCGCGATCTGGACCGCCTGCTCGCCGAAGAAACCGGCCTGCCGGTGCTCGTCGCCGAAGACCCGCTGACCTGCGTTGTGCGCGGTTCGGGCATGGCGCTCGAACGCATGGACAAGCTGGGCAGCATCTTCTCGTACGAGTAAGCGAGCCCGTCTCCATGTCAGTAGCGCGGATCAGGCAAACGGCCCCTTGCGGGCCGGTTTGCCGTTGGCTGGGCCTGCCAGCCTCCACGCGCTGAACGCGCGTCCCTCGCGCGCCGCCGTCTCACCCAACCGCTCACGCCCCCGGCGCCGACCATGGAATACAGTCCGCCGCCCCTGTTCAAGCAAGGACCGTCCGCCCTCGCACGACTCGTGTTTTTCGTCGTGCTGGCGCTCGCCCTGCTGATCTCCGATGCACGCTTCAGAACGCTCGAAATCGTGCGTGGCGTGCTCGGCGCGGGTCTTTATCCGTTGCAGCGCGCGGCTCTCGTGCCACGCGACATGTTCGTGGGCGCCGCCGACCTGGCCGTGACCAGCGCCACGCTGCGCGGCGAAAACGACAAACTGCGCACCAAAGATCTGCAGCTTTCGCAGCAAGCCAATACGGCAGCCGAACTGGCTGCCGAAAACGCGCATTTGCGCGCGCTGCTGCAACTGTCCCAGCGCTCCACCACGGAATCGCTGCCCGCCGAGATCCAGTACGACACGCGCGATCCGTTCACGCAGAAGGTCGTGATCGGCCGCGGTGCGCAGCAAGGCATCCAGAACGGTTCACCGGTCGTCAATGAAGATGGCGTGATCGGCCAGGTAACGCGCGTATTCCCGCTGCAAGCCGAAGTGACATTGCTCACGGACAAGGATCAGGCGGTGCCTGTGCAGATCGTGCGCACCGGCTTGCGCAGCGTGATTTACGGCACGCCAAAGGGCGACACGCTCGATCTGCGCTTCGTGCCGATCAGCGCCGACATTGAAACCGGCGACGAACTCGTCACCAGCGGCCTGGACGGCGTGTATCCGCCGGGCCTGCCAGTCGCCAAGGTGGTGCGGGTCGACAAGCAGGCGGATACGGCGTTCGCCCGTGTGATCTGCCTGCCGATCGCGCCGGTGCGCGGCGCGCGTCAGTTGCTGGTGCTGCATTACGTGAACAACGTGCCGCCGCGTCCCGCCGAAGAGCCCGACGCGGCCACGGCCGCCAAAGAGGCGAAAGCGAAGAAGGGCGGAAAACCGGCGGACGGTAAGGCTGCCGCGGACAAAGCTCCGGCGAAAGCGGGCGAGAAAGCTGGCGAAAAGGCTGCCGCTGAGAAACCCGCAGCGCCCAAAGCCTCCGAGAAAGCTCCCGCCAGATCAGCCGCCGCGGAGAAAAAGTCCGCCGCTGAAAGAAAACCGGCTGCAGAAAAGAACGCGAAGCCGCCAGCCAAGCCAGGGGCCCAGCCATGAACCGTCCGCAATACATCCTGCAGCCGGTCAATCCCTACTTCATCTCGTTCAGCCTCGCCGCGGCGTTCCTGCTGAACCTGATGCCGTGGGGGCGTCTGGTCGGCGTGCCAGACTTCGTGGCGCTCGTGCTGCTGTTC
The DNA here is from genome assembly GCF_046027395.1 of Paraburkholderia dipogonis. GTDB lineage: Bacteria > Pseudomonadota > Gammaproteobacteria > Burkholderiales > Burkholderiaceae > Paraburkholderia > Paraburkholderia dipogonis_A. Next base: position 163,343 of record NZ_JAQQEG010000004.1, read on the forward strand.
TGGAACGTGCATCAGCCGCGCAAGGTCGGCATGGGTATCGCGTTTTCGCTCGGTTTGCTGATGGATGTGCACAACGCCAGCCTGCTCGGCGAGCACGCGCTGGCGTACACGTTGTTGTCCTATGGCGCGATCACCATCCACCGCCGCGTGCTGTGGATGTCGCTCGGCGTCCAGACTTTCGCGGTCATGCCGCTGCTGGTCGTCGCGCAATTGGTGCCGTTCGTGATCCGTCTGCTGACGGGCGCGGCGTTTCCGGGTTGGGGTTATCTGATCGACGGCTTCGTCGAAGCCGCGCTGTGGCCGGTCACCAGTGTGCTGCTGCTGATGCCGCAGCGCCGCCCGGCCGATCCGGACGATACCCGGCCAATTTGATCCGCTTCGGGCCCGCCTGCCGTTCTGATGGAACCCACTTTGCCGGCCCGCTCGACGCGCTTCGCTGTTCATGCCTTCCGGTTCCGGCCGGAAAAGGCGCACACTCATGATGGCCGTCACCCGGCCTTTTGCAGAATCGCATGACCGAATTCAAGGACACTCAGCAACAGCTCTCGAAGTTCCGCCTGCGCGTCGCGGCGGCGGGCCTGTTCGTGTTCGTCTGCTTCGGGCTGATCGGCTTCCGCTTCCTGTTCCTGCAGGTCTGGCACTACAGCAAATACTCGCTGCAGGCCGATGAAAACCGCATTTCCGTCGCGCCGATCGTGCCGAACCGCGGCATCATCACCGATCGTAACGGCGTCGTGCTGGCCAAGAACTACTCGGCCTACACGCTCGAACTCACGCCCTCGAAGCTGAACGACTCGCTCGAAAACGTGATCGACAATCTGGCCACGGTGGTCTCGATCGACGCGCGCGACCGCCGCCGCTTCAAGAAACTGCAAGAAGACTCGAAGAACTTCGAGAGCCTGCCGATCCGCACCCGCCTGACCGACGACGAAGTCGCGCGCTTCACCGCGCAGCGCTTCCGTTTTCCCGGCGTGGAAGTGCGCGCGCGCCTGTTCCGTCAATATCCGCTCGGGCCGACCGCGGCGCACGTGATCGGCTACATCGGCCGGATTTCGCAGCGCGATCAGGACCGTATCGACGACGCCAGCGACCAGAACGACAGTGATCCGGACCACTACGATCCGCGTCTGGATGCGAACAACTACAAAGGCACCGACTACATCGGCAAGATCGGCGTCGAGCAAAGTTACGAGACCGAGTTGCACGGCCAGACCGGTTTCGAGGAAGTGGAAGTGACCGCCGGCGGCCGTCCCGTGCGCACGCTGTCGCGCACCCAGGCAACGCCCGGCAACAACCTCGTGCTGTCCTTGGATATCGGACTGCAGCAGGTCGCCGAGCAGGCGTTCGCGGGGCGTCGCGGCGCGCTGGTCGCGATCGAACCGTCGACCGGCGACGTGCTCGCGTTCGTGTCCGCGCCGAGCTTCGATCCGAATTCGTTCGTCGACGGGATCGACCAGCAGACCTGGGACGATCTCAACAACTCGCCCGACCACCCGCTGCTCAACCGGCCGCTGCACGGCACCTACCCGCCGGGCTCGACTTACAAGCCATTCATGGCGCTCGCCGCGCTGACGCTGCATAAGCGCACGCCGGGCTGGGGCTTCCAGGATCCGGGTTCGTACACCTTCGGCGGCCACACGTTCCGCAACGACGTTCGCTCGGGCCAAGGCTGGGTCGACATGAACCGCGCGATCGTGGTGTCGAACGACACGTATTTCTACATGCTGGCGCACGATCTCGGCGTCAACAACATCGCCAACTTCATGAAGCCGTGGGGCTTCGGCCAGATCACCGGCATCGACATTTCGGGCGAGGCGCGCGGCATCCTGCCGTCCACGGAATGGAAGCGCAAGGCGTACCGCAAGCCCGAACAGCAACGGTGGTATGAAGGCGAAACGATCAGTCTCGGCATCGGTCAGGGCTATAACTCGTTCACCATTCTCCAACTCGCTCACGCTACGGCCACGCTTGCGAACAACGGCGTCGTGATGAAGCCGCACCTCGTGCGTGACATCGAAAATCCGATCACGAAAGACACGCGGCCGGTCGTGCGCGATCCGAGCGACAAGATCGCGGTGAAGCAATCGGACATCGACATCATCAAGCGCGCGATGGAAGGCGTCGTGACCAACGGCACGGCGTCGAAACTGTTTATCGGCGCGCCGTACCAGGCGGCCGGCAAGACGGGGACGGCGCAGGTCTACTCGCTGCAGGGCGCGAACTACAAAGGCCACGCGATCGCCGAGCATCTGCGCGACCACGCGCTCTTCATCGCGTTCGCACCGGCCGAGCAACCGAAAATCGCGCTCGCGCTGATCGTCGAAAACGGCGGCTGGGGTGCGGAATCGGCAGGCCCGATTGCGCGCAAGGTGCTCGATTACTACCTCGTCGGCAAGAACAAGCCGGGCGCTCAGGCGGCCGCCATCGAGGCAGCGGCGTCGGCGACCGAAGACGCGTCCGCGCCGGAAGTCGGCGGCGCACCGTTGCCGCAGGATGCGGCGCAGCCGGTCAAGGTCGCGGCGGGCTTCACGGCTCTGCCGATTCCCGGTGCGGCTTCGGCGGCAGCGGCCGCCTCCGCTGCGGCGGCTGCGAGGGCTGCATCCGCGGCGGCGGTTGCCTCCGCGCCTGCTGCTGCGTCGGCGCCCATGGCCGCCTCGACGTCCGCGTCCGCCGCCGCAAAGAACCCGGCGTCGCATAAATCCGGCGTCCCGCACAAACCCCGTCCGGCCAGCCAGCCGGCGCCGACTGCCGCCGCTCCGTCGCGCGACGACGGCATTCAGGCCACGTCGCCACGCCAGCCGGTTTCCGGCGGCATCGACGAGTAAGGAGAAAGGCATGCAATTCGACAAGCGCGCCTGGCTCGACCGCATCAAGCGGATGTTCGCGGGCTTCGACCGCCCGCTCGCACTGATCGTGTTCCTGCTGTTGTGCGTTGGCATCGTCACGCTGTACAGCGCGAGTCTCGATGTTCCCGGCCGCGTGGAAGACCAGTTGCGCAACATCATGCTGACGTTCGTGCTGATGTGGGCGCTCGCCAATGTGCCACCCACCACGCTGATGCGCTTCGCGGTTCCGCTCTACACATTCGGGATCGCGCTACTGGTCGCGGTGGCGCTATTCGGCCTCACGCGCAAGGGCGCGAAGCGTTGGATCAATGTCGGCGTGGTGATCCAGCCGTCGGAGATTCTGAAGATCGCTACTCCGCTGATGCTCGCCTGGTACTACCAACGACGCGAAGGCGTGATGCGCTGGTACGACTTTCTGGTTGGTCTGCTGATCCTCGCGGTGCCGGTCGGCCTGATCGCCAAGCAGCCCGACCTCGGTACGGCTGTGCTGGTGTTCGCGGCCGGTCTCTTCGTGATTTACTTCGCGGGCCTGAGTTTCAAGCTGATCGTGCCAGTGCTGATTGCTGGCGTGATTGCGGTCGCGTCGATCGCGGCCTTTCAGGACAAGATCTGTCAGCCCGAAGTGCAATGGCCGCTGATGCACGACTACCAGAAGCATCGCATCTGCACGCTGCTCGATCCGACTTCCGATCCGCTCGGCAAAGGCTTCCACACGATCCAGGCGGTCATTGCGATCGGTTCCGGTGGTCCGCTTGGCAAAGGCTGGCTGAAGGGCACGCAGGCGCATCTGGAGTTCATCCCCGAGAAGCACACCGACTTCATTTTCGCGGTGTTCTCCGAGGAGTTCGGGCTGGCGGGCGGCATTGTGCTGCTCACGCTATACATGCTGCTGATCGCGCGCGGGCTGTATATCGCGGCCAATGGCGCGACGCTATTTGGACGCTTGCTGGCCGGCTCGTTGACGATGGCGTTCTTCACCTACGCGTTCGTGAATATCGGCATGGTGAGCGGCATCTTGCCGGTGGTCGGCGTGCCGTTGCCATTCATGAGTTACGGTGGCACTGCGCTGACGACGCTGGGCGTCGCCATCGGCCTGATCATGAGCGTCGCGCGACAGAAGCGGTTGATGCAGAGTTAGCGCGGCGAGGGTCGCTCGCACGGCTCCGGCAACATCACAACGAAGCAGGGGCGCTCTTCACGGAGCGCCCCTGTTTTGTATCCAGCGGAATTATCCAACGCGACAGTTTTACTGCGGCTTCACTTCCTTCTGATCCCGCAACTGCGCGCTGAGTTGCTGATACTTAAGCCGCGCCGCCGGATCGCCCTGCGCCGCGGCCGCCGCGTAGTAGGCGCGCGCCACGTTCAGATTCTTCTCCACGCCGTCGCCGCCTCGTTCATAGAACGAGCCGGCCACGTATTGCGCGGTCATGTCGCCGCCCTGCGCCGCCTTCTTGTACCAGACGAACGCCTGCTTGTTGTCGCGCTCCGTGCCGCGTCCATCGAGGAACTGATTGGCCAGCGCCAACTCCGCCTGCACATGCCCTTGCTGCGCCGCCTTCAGGAACCAGCGATGCGCCTCGACCGGATCACGTCCGACGAACTCCCCGTCGTCGTACATCTTGCCGTACACGTATTGCGCGTGCGACATGTTGGCGTCGGCGGCCTTGCGCAGCCATTTCTTGCCTTCATCGACATTGGCCGGGGCGCCTTCCCCGTTGAGCAGCATCATCGCGTAGTTGAACTCGGCGAGCCGGCTGCCGCGCTCGGCGGCCTTGCGGAACTCGGTCAGCGCCGCGGCCAGATTGCCGGCGTTGTAGTCGGCGACCGCGGTTTGCGTCTCCGGATCGTTCGACTTCGCAACGCGGCTGTCTTGCGCATGGGCCGCCACATTCGCCATCAATGCCGCTGTGACTGCCAGACGCACCACGACGCACTGCACCATCCCCTTCATGACCTCACCTCCTGCAACGCCTGGCGGGTCGCGCGCAACATCCACATGACGTCGGCGGCCAGAGCGATGAAACGAAAACCGGCATCGCGATGCTGCTTGGCGCTCGCGACGTCCATGGCAAAAATGCCCGCGGCAATGCCCGCCTTGTCCGCGGCGCTGACGATGCGCGCCATTGCGGCCTGTACATCGGCATGCTTCGAATCGCCGAGATGACCGAGGCTCGCGGCGAGATCGGCCGGTCCGACGAACAGGCAATCGACGCCCGGCGTCGCCGCAATCTTTTCCACTTTCTGCAAGCCGCGCGCCGACTCGATCTGCACGATGGTCGCGATCTGCGCGTTGGCTGTCTGTACGTAGTCGCGCCGCATGCCGTAGCCCGCTGCCCGCACCGCGCCGGCGACGCCGCGCTCACCATCGAGCGCTCCGGCGGTCGGATATTGCGTGAGACGCACGGCACGGGCCGCCTCGTCCGCGGATTCGATATTCGGAAACATCAGCGTGCGCGCGCCGGCATCCAGCACGCGCTTGACGAGCCACGCCTCGCTGGACGGCACGCGCACCACCGGCTCGCTCGGCAGATGCGCGGCGGCGATCGCGCGCAATTGCGAGGCGACGTCGCCGCTATCGTTGGGCGAGTGCTCCATGTCGATCAGCAGCCAGTCGTAACCGGCGTGCGCGAGCGCTTCGGCGGCGGCGTCGCTACCGAGCGAGAGCCATAGTCCGAACAGCGGATCGGTTTCTTTAAGGCGTGACTTGAGGGGATTGGTGAAGGTGCTCATCGCCGCGCTCCGTGGCAATGAAGCGGCGCTTCGCCTGAACTGCGGGAAAGCGTGCTGGCCTCGTGGGCCAGATGAGCGCGCGGGCCGTGGCGGCCCGGCTGCCTGCTGCGACGCAATGCGGTGACCGGCATGTCTCGCTCCGTGTGGTTGTCGGAGCGATCATACCGTGACAATAACGCGAGGGTTGGACCGCGCGAGCGGCCCGCGAGCGGCAGGTTACAGGCTTTAGTCGCGGACCACGTCGGCCCAGCAATTCGGCGTCTCGTACAGGCGCAGCTTGTGCAGACGCAGATTCACACCGTAGTGCGCGTCGTAGACATTCGCGAGAATGTCGAACGCGACAGCGGCAAGATTTTCGACGGTGGGGATGCGATCGAGCACGACCGTCTTGTGGCCGGCCATCGTTTCCAGGAAACCGCGCACCTGCGTGTCGCCTTCATAGACGAGAAACGCATGGTCCCACTTGTCGACGAGATGCTCGACGGCGAGCGACTTCACATCGGCGAAGTCCATCACCATGCCGCGATCGGGCGCGCCTTCGGTGTCGACCAGATCGCCTTGCAGCGTGATTTCGAGCACATAGCGATGACCGTGCAGATTACGGCACTGGCTGCGGTGATCAGGAATGCGGTGACCCGCGTCGAATTCGAGTTTTCGTGTAATCGTCAGCACGGCGGTCAGGGAATGTTCAGATACTTGTGGGTCTGCATTGACAGGCGCCATTGCGGATGGCGTTTGCACCAGTCGATCGCGAGCCTGGTGTTGATGTCGCGCGACGGACCGTCCATGGGCTGGACGAGGAAATACTCGAAGTCGAGCTTCGCATACTCGGACAAACGCTGGTTGTCCTGCGGAATCACGACCTTCAATTCGTTGCCCTTGGTGACGACGAGCGGCGCGTCGGCCTTTGGGCTCACGCAGATCCAGTCGATCGTTTCGAGCACCGGCAGCGAGCCGTTGGTTTCGATGGCGATTTCGAAGCCGGCGGCATGCAGCGCGTCGACCAACGGTTGATCGATCTGCAGCATCGGCTCGCCGCCCGTGCACACCACGAAACGCTCGCCCTCGCCTTCCGGCCATTGCGATGCGATCATCTTCACGAGGTCGTCAGCCGTGCGGTACTTGCCGCCGTTCTCGCCGTCGGTGCCGACGAAGTCGGTATCGCAGAAACGGCACACCGCCTCGGCACGATCTTCTTCGCGGCCCGACCACAGGTTGCAGCCGGCGAACCGGCAGAAGACAGCCGGACGCCCGGCATTCGCGCCCTCGCCCTGCAACGTGTAGAAGATTTCCTTGACCGCGTAAGTCATGCTGCTTTCTGCCCTGTGTTCCTGAAAATAGTTGCCTGTACTGCGCCGGAACGCGAAACGTCAGACCGGCTCGGTGACCTTCTCACCCGACAGATACGCTTCGTAGCCGCGCTTGCGCAAGCGGCACGCCGGGCACTCGCCGCAACCGAAGCCCCATGCATGCAATTCAGCGCGTTCGCCGACGTAGCACGTATGTGTCTCGACGCGCACCAGTTCGACGAGTTCGTCGCCTCCGAGCTCGTGTGCGAGGCGCCACGTGTCGGCCTTGTCGAGCCACATCAACGGTGTCTCGAGCAGGATGCGCGTGTCCATGCCAAGGTTCAGCGCGACCTGCAACGCCTTCATCGTGTCGTCGCGACAATCGGGATAGCCCGAGAAATCCGTCTCGCACATGCCGCCAACCAGCACCTGCAAACCACGCCGATAAGCGATCGCCGCGGCGATGGTCATGAACATCAGATTGCGGCCCGGCACGAACGTGTTCGGCAAACCGTTGGCCGTGGCTTCGATCTCGATCTCGCGCGTCATAGCGGTATCGCTGATCGCGCCGAGCACCGACAGATCGATCATATGGTCGTCGCCGAGGCGCTCGGCCCATGCCGGAAATGCGCGCGCAACAGCATTGCGAAAACCCTCGCGGCATTCCAGTTCGACGCGGTGCCGCTGACCGTAATCGAAGCCCAGCGTCTCAACCGTTTCATAACGTTCGAGCGCCCAGGCGAGGCACGTGGCGGAATCCTGGCCGCCGGAAAACAGCACCAGAGCGCTACGTTTAGCGTCTTTGCGGATCACCGTGAAACTCCGTGAATGAAGAGTGCCACGTCGCGCTGCGCGAGGTGCGCCATGCAAGCAACGCGGCGCGACGCGTGCCGGCACTGCTGCCGGCCCAAAGCAGTATAGGCCGCGCCTTCCGCATGCAGAGTCGCTGGGCGCTTATACCGTTAATCGTCGGGCGAAGGGTTCGGTGCTGGTGGCGGCGTTGCCGCGCGGCACTCAGGCGACGCACTCACGTGCAAGTCCTTGAACTGGCGCGATTTTATCACGCGACGCCGAATACCGCCGAGCGCGCCCTGCCGCGTGGTGCGCCCAAACCGAAGCAACGGATGCCCGCCACGCCCGTCACAATAGGGGCACAAAAAGGAAAAGCCCCAGGAATCTTGCGATTTCCTGGGGCTGAATCCTGGTGGCCTGGGACGGAATCGAACCATCGACACGCGGATTTTCAATCCGCTGCTCTACCAACTGAGCTACCGGGCCAACGAAGAACGAAATAATATCAAAGGGTCAGCAGTCCGACAAGCCCCTTCTCGAAAAAATCTCTGGAAGCGAAACCCGCTGATAGAACGCCGGGCTCACTTCCGCGTTTCACTCACCTTTGTTTTTGCCGAGATCGACGCCGAGCTGCTTGAGCTTGCGATACAAGTGCGTGCGCTCCAACCCGGTCTTCTCCGCCACGCGCGTCATGCTGCCGTTCTCACGCGCGAGGTGGTATTCGAAGTACGCGCGCTCGAACGCATCGCGTGCGTCGCGCAACGGAATATCGAACGAGATCGATGCGGTTTGCGCAGCCAGCGCGCCGCTGCCCATGCCATCGGTCGAAAGCATCGGCAAGGCCGCTGCTGACGCCACCGCCGAAGCACTCACCGGCAACACCGGCTTGGCTGCCGCGCCGCCAGGCGCACCACCAGCCGCAGTGCCACGCGCGAGACCCTGCTCGACGGCCTTCAGCAGCTTCTGCAGCGCAATCGGCTTCTCGAGGAAATTGAGTGCGCCGATCTTGGTTGCTTCAACCGCCGTGTCGATGGTTGCGTGGCCGGACATCATGATCACCGGCATAGTCAGTTGACCTTGCGCGGCCCATTCCTTGAGCAAGGTCACGCCGTCGGTATCGGGCATCCAGATGTCGAGCAGCACCAGATCAGGCGCCTGGCGCAAACGGAACTCGCGCGCTTCCTGCGCGTTTTCCGCGGCCTCCACGACATGCCCTTCGTCGCTCAGGATCTCCGAGAGCAATTCCCGGATGCCCATTTCATCATCTACCACCAGGATGGTTGCCATTTACGCTGCCTTTGTCTGCACTGTTGCTTTTGTCTTTCCCTGCGACGCACCGCCGTGCGCCGGACGCGGCCCTGTTCCGGGTGCCGCGGCATCGTCTGCCAGTTGAAGGAAGAGAATCGATATCTGCGCGCCCTCGATGACATCGCCCGCTTTCATACGATTGCGGATGTCGATGCGCGCGCCGTGTTCATCGACGATCTTCTTGACCATCGCAAGACCCAGGCCAGTACCTTTGGCCTTGGTCGTTACGTAAGGTTCGAATGCACGGGTGAGGATACGCGCGGGAAAGCCCGCTCCGTTATCCGACACCGTCAGACGCACCGCGACGTGGACTTTGCCTTCCGCGTCGGGGTCTCCGTATTCTACTGTCCTCGTCTCGAGCAACACATGCGGATGCTCGAGGTCCGCAACCGCATCCTGCGCGTTCTGCAGCAGGTTGTGAATCACCTGACGCAATTGCGTCGCGTCGCCGCGAATCGCCGGCAACGCGGCGAGCTCCACCTGAATGGCGCCCTTGCCCTCTTCGATACCGTACAGCGTGAGCACTTCGCTGACCAGATCGTTCAACTGCAAATGCGCGAGCACCGCCGGCGGCGTGCGCGCGTAGTCGCGGAAGTTGTCGACCATCTGCTTCATCGCGGCGACCTGGTTCACGATCGTGGTCGCGCCGCGCTTCAACACATCGGCATCGGATGGCGACAGCTTGTCGGCGAGTTTCATCTGCAGACGTTCGGCGGAGAGCTGGATCGGCGTGAGCGGATTTTTGATCTCGTGCGCGAGCCGCCGCGCGACTTCACCCCACGCGATCGAACGCTGCGCGGAGATCACGTCCGAGATATCGTCGAACACGACGACGTAGCCGGAGGTCTGCATATCTTCTGCGTCACGGTCCGTCGCGGAGACGAGCCGCGCGCCGCGCACGAGCAAGGTGAGCGGCTCGGTTTCGCCCGGCACCTGCACCGAGAATTGCTGCTGCCAGTGGCCGCGATCGTCGTGACCATCGCCGCTCGCGGCTTCGCGATCGGCAAACGCCTTGCGGACCATGCCGCCGAATTCGCTCAGCACGCCGATCTGATCCAACGCCGAACCCATCACCGCCTGGAACGGCTGACGGAAAATCCGCTCGGCGCCGCGATTCGCGGTGGTCAGCCTGAACTGCCGGTCGAACACGAACACGCCCGCGGTCAGGTTCGCGAGAATGCTTTCCAGATACGCCTTCGAATGTTCGAGCGCAATGCGGTTGTTCTCGACCGCCGCGCGCGCTTCGGACAACTGCCGCGTCATCGCGTTGAACGACTGCGTGAGAAAGCCCAGTTCGTCGCGCGATTTGATTTCCCGTTTCGGCGTGTAATCGCCTTCCGTGATTTCTTTCGTGCCTTGCGCCAACAGGAACAACGGCCGCGCAAGTTGATTGCCGAGCGCTAGCGCCAGCATCATCGCGATGAAGGTCGCGAGGAACAGCGCGAGCGTCAGCGTGCCGATGTACATCTTGCGCAGACCCGTGCGGCCGAGCGCCTTCTCCTGGTACTCGCGATAGGCGCGCTGCACCGCGTCGGCATTGCGCGCGAGCGTGGGCGACACCGGCTGCGTGAGTTGCAGGAAGCGTTCGGTGGGCTGCAGCAGCGAGGCGTTCGAATCAGGGATGCGTTGCACGACGCGCAGCCGCAACACGCCCTTGCTGCCGTGCGCGTGAGGATCGCCGTCCACTTCGCCTTCGATCGCCGCATAGCCGCGGCCGCGCGCCTGATCGATCATCAGCGGCGTGGGCAAATCGTTCGGCACGAGCGTCGCGTAGTTACCCGATGCCTGCGCGACCACGTGCATATCGGGCGTCGCGCCCGACATGCTGCGGGTGGGTTCGACGATCGTCGCATCCTGGACGCCGAACTGATCGCGCAGACGCAGCAGCGTGAGCGTGGTGCCGGCGGCGTCCGCGCTCGCCAACTGTTCCGACATCAACCGGCCCTTGGTCTGCAGATCGGACAGCGACGCGTCGAGCATGCCGCGCCCGAGATTCAAGCCGGACGTGAGCGCTGTTTCGACGTTCACATCGAACCATGACTCGATACTGCGCGACACGAACTGATACGACACGACGTAGATGATCCCGCCCGGCACCACGCCGACCAACGCCATGAAGAACGCAAGTTTCGCCAATAGCCGTGTACCGAACTTACCTTTTCTCAGCCGCGCGATGATGATGATGACGAGCGTCGCCACCACCAGCAAAAAGATCATCGCGACCACGAGGTTGGCTGCGTAGAGCCACTGGTAATAGCGGTCGAAGAATTCGGTGTTTGCACTGGCCGCGGCCAGCAGCACGAGCAGCAATACGGCCGTGACGGCGACCGTCGACACCAGCACGCGCACGACGATGCTGCTGACACTGGTAGCGGAGCGCACTCTATTTAGCACGTTCGGTCACCGTGAAGGTAAAGCGCTTCCATTCGGACGCGAGGTTCCAGTCGCGGTTGTTCACCGCGTCGATCTGGAACGGCTTAGGCATCAGCGCGATGTCGAGTTGCATGCGCACCGACGCGTTATAAGTCTCGCCGACACGCACTTCATTCCGGTCGATCACGTGCCACGACGTGATGTGCTTGATCACTGCGAGCGCATCCTTGAGCGTGGTGAAGCCCAGTTGCAAACCGCCGGACGACACACTCGACACGCGATATTCGCGCGTGAGCGGCTGGAACGACAGGCGAATGCTTTGTGACACACTCACCGGCTGCTCGTCGAACCAGTACCAGCGCGGCCGGCTCAGTTCGAAGTCGGTCGTGAAATAAAGCGGGATGCCCTTATTCACCGCGTCTTCGAGGTTGCTGTTCAGATCGAAGTCGAAACGCGCGTCGAGATTCCAGCCGGTGTTATCGGCTTGCAGCGACGCACGCTGCACCGCGATCGAGTCAGCGTGCGCCACGCCCGGCGCCGCCAGCCATACGGCCAGCGCGATCCAGAGCACGGCAGCGAGCCGAAGCGGGAAGAAGCGTTTGATGGTCACCGTTTCTGAAAGCGCGCGTAGAAAAATCCGTCGTGGTCTGAGTTCGCGCCGGCGCTGTCTTCAGCGGGTTGTCCGGCATGAGAACCGGCCGATGTGTCGGCGGGCGCGCGAGCGACTGAAGGCAACAGTTGCCCCGGCGCGTCCAATCGTACCGCATCCTGATACTTGTTTCCAAACCACTGCGCCTGCAACTCGCCTTCTTCGGGAAAGATCGAACACGTAACGTAGAGCAACTCGCCGCCTGGTTTTACGAGCGGCCACAGCGCGTCGAGAATGCGGCGCTGCTCGGCGACCAGCGCGGGAATGTCGGACGCGCGGCGCAGCCAGCGGATATCCGGATGGCGCCGCACGATGCCCGACGCCGAACACGGCACGTCGGCCAGAATACGGTCGAACGGCTGGTCGATGTCGTCGTGCCATTTTGCCGGCGCGCCCGCGTCGCCGATCCGCACTTCCGCTTCGAGCTTGAGGCGTTGCAGGTTTTCGCCGATGCGGCGCGCCCGCGACGCATCGCTTTCGAGCGCGACGAGCTGAAGTTTGGCGAGTTCGAGCAGATGACCAGTCTTGCCGCCGGGGGCCGCGCAGGCATCGAGCACGCGCATGCCGTCGCGCACGTCGAGTAGTGGCGCGGCGAGTTGCGCGCCGGCGTCCTGCACCGAGACGACGCCGTCGTTGAAGCCCGGAATGCGGTCGACCGGCATCGGCGTGGCGAGCTTGACGGCGTAGTCGCCGGCCTTGCTCGCGGCAATGTGATGGTTTTGCAGTACTTGCAGATAGGCGTCGACCGTCGAGCGACGCGCGTTCACACGCAGCGTCAGCGGGCCTTGCGTGTTGCCGACGGCGAGCACCGACTGCCATGCGTCGGGCCATGCGCGTTTCACCGCGTCGATCCACCATGCCGGGTAGTTCCAGCGCGCCACTTCATCGGCCTGTGCGGCGTTCAACAGCGTTTCGCGCTCGCGCAGAAAATTGCGCAGCACGGCGTTGACGAGACCCTTCGCAAAGGCGAACTCACGACGCGCGCCGATCGCGCTCACCGCCTGATCGACCACCGTGAACGGCGCGTAGGCCGCGTTCGCTTCGTCGTCGACGAGCAGGGCCAGCGAACACGCGAGCACATGGCCGACGTGCGGCGGCGGCGCTTTTTTCACCAGCCTCGCGATCAGCCACTCGGCGGTCGCGAGACGCCGCATGGTGCGGTACGCGATGTCCTGCACCGCGCCGCGCGCGGCGGCGGCGCTGCCCTCGGGCGCGGACACGAACACGGATTGCAGCGCGGCCGGCAACGCTGCACCGAGACGCACGGCGCCGACCGCCTGGCCTGCGCAGTCGAGCGCGAAACCGAGCGACTCGGGCGCGAGATGCAGCATGGACAAACGGGATTCGCGCGGACGCGCCGATGAGGAAGCAGTACGCGAAGAAGGCTTTGTGGTCATGAAGAAGGCTAAGGCGGGCCGCGCGGGAGCGCGCGACACAATCAACACGCATTGTAGCGTGGCGCGGCGCGCGGGCCGGCGGGCGGTCTGTGAGCGAGCCGATTGCGGATCTGCGACGAGCGGGAAGGGTTGGGACTGAAGGGCGGGCTGAGCAAATCGGTGCGGACCTGGCGTAGCGCGGCGCACGGGTCCGCGGGCAGTCTATAAGCGTAGCGATTGCAAATCCACGGCGGGCGAGAAGGCCGGCATTTGAAGCGCAGGGTCAAAGAGCCGGTGCGGACCTTCAGACGCCGGTGAAGAGACTGGTTTTCTCGTGATCACGCAGCGCCATCGCTCGCTCACGCTCCATTGCGCCGGAATAAAAAAGGCGAGTCAGCAGACTCGCCTTTCTTCACACCGCGCAAGTGCGGCGCGGCGTTATTCGAAGCGCCCCGTGCGCGCCATTTCCATCAAACGCGCGACGCGTTCTTCGGTGGCCGGGTGCGTGGAGAACAGATTCGCGATGCCGCCGCCCGACAGAGGATTCATGATCATCATTTGCGCGGTGGCCGGATGCTGCTCGGCCGTGGGGAACGGAATCCCGCTCGCGTAACGATGGATCTTGTCGAGCGCCGAAGCGAGCGCTTGCGGGTCGCCGGAAATCTGCGCGCCGCCGCGGTCCGCTTCGAATTCACGTGCGCGCGAAATCGCCATCTGGATCAGCGCGCCGGCGATCGGCGCCAGCAGCGCGACGGCGATGCCCGCGATCGGGTTCGTGGAACGGCCGTTCTCGTCGCGGCTGCCGAAGAACATCGCGAAGTTCGCCAGCGCGGAAATGGCGCCGGCCATGGTGGCCGAAATGGTCGAGATCAGAATGTCGCGATGCTTCACGTGCGAGAGTTCGTGCGCCATCACCCCGCGCATTTCGCGCTCGGACAGCACGCGCAGAATGCCGGTGGTGGCAGCAACCGCCGCATGCTCCGGGTTGCGGCCGGTGGCGAACGCATTCGGCGCGTCTTCATTGATCAGGTACACGCGCGGCATGGGCAGGCCGGCGCGTGTGGAGAGTTCGCGCACCATGCGGTAGAACTGCGGCGCACTGGTTTCGTCGACTTCCTGCGCGTTGTACATGCGCAGGACCATCTTGTCCGAGAACCAGTACGAAAAGAAATTCATCCCAAGGGCGATCACGAGCGCGATCGTCATGCCGCGCGACCCGCCGATCATCCCGCCGATCACGATGAAAAGGGCCGTGATCGCGGCCATTAACATCGCGGTTTTGACCCAATTGAACATGTCTGCAACTCCTTGCCCTAACGCGGGGTTCATATCCGCGCCGCATGATCGCGGCGCCTGATTGTAAGCGAAATGTTAGATATGGGCGCGCAAGGAAAATTCAATCATCTTGATGCGGTAGCGAGCTTGATGCCCAAGCCGACAAAAGCGCTGCCGACACCGCGATCCAGCCACTTCTTCACCGACGGCTGGCCCGAGAAGCGACGCGTCACACTGCCCGCGATCCACGCGACAAAACTATTCCAGAACATGCTCATCACGACGAACACCGCGCCCAGCGTGAGGAACGCGAGCGCTTTGCGGTCGCTGCCGGTCGTCACGAATTGCGGGAAGAACGACACGAAAAACAGTACCACCTTGGGGTTCAGCACGTTGGTCCAGAAGCCTTGCAGGAAAAGCTGGCGCAGCGATTTGGGCGCGCCGGCCCCGCGCGCTTCGCCCGCGGCCTGATCAGCGGCCGGCTTGGCGAAGAGCAGGCGCACGCCGAGATACATCAGATAAATAGCGCCGACGAATTTGATAACCGTGAATGCGGTTGCCGACGCGGCCAGCAGCGCGGTCAAGCCGAACGCGCAGGCGAGCGAGTGAACGCAGCAGCCGGCGGAGATGCCGAGCGCCGACATTAGGCCCGCGCCGCGGCCCTGAGCGACGCTGCGCCCGACGATATAAGCGGTATCGGGACCGGGCGTCACGTTCAGAAGAAAGACGGCAACGACGAAAAACTCGAAATGGGTAATGCCGAACATGTGAATCCTCTAATCCGGGGCTGTTGCATGGAGGATTCTAACGCGCGGCAGGCCTGTCCAGCGGGGTCTTGAACATCGGCCGAATGGACGATGTTCAAGCCACAAACAGCGGTGTTACTTTGCTTCAGGAAGTTGAAAGCGCTGCCCCACGGCTAGCGTCGAGCCGGCCAGGAATTCGCGCACCGGCAAGCGTTTGCCGCCGGGCTTCTGCAATTGCGTGAGACGCAGCGCGCCTTCGCCACAGGCTACGACTACGCCTTCGGGAGAGACGTCGGTGATCGTGCCGGGTGCGTGGTTGGCTTGCGCATCGGCGGGAACCGCTGCCCAGAGCTTGATCGACGTGCCGTCTTCAAGTGTGCCGACGCCACCAGGGAACGGGTCGAACGCGCGCACCTGGCGCGCGAGCACCGCCGCCGGGCGGCGCCAGTCGAGCGCGGCTTCATGCTTGCCGATCTTTTCCGCGTAGGTCACGCCGTCCGCGGGCTGGGGCGTTGCCGCCAGTTTGCCGGCGCGCTCGAGTTCGACCAGCGCCTCGACGATGAGCTTCGCGCCGTCTTGCGCGAGGCGGTCGTGCAACGTGGCTGTCGTGTCGTCGACGGAAATCGCGGTGCGCGCTTCGGAAATCATCGCGCCGGTATCGAGGCCGACATCCATCTGCATCAGCGTGATGCCGGTTTCGGCGTCGCCCGCTTCAATCGCGCGATGGATCGGCGCCGCGCCCCGCCAGCGCGGCAGCAGCGATGCATGAATGTTGATACAGCCGAGCGGCGGAATATCGAGCACCTCCTGCGGCAGGATCAGGCCGTAAGCGGCTACGACCATGACGTCATGCAGCGTGGCGCGCAGTTGATCGATCGCGGCGGCGGCTTCGGCCGGATATTTACCGGCGCGGCGCAGCGAAGGCGGCTGGGCGACGGCCAGACCATGCTCCTGCGCATAGCGCTTGACCGGGCTCGCCTGCAATTTCATACCGCGCCCGGCGGGCCGGTCCGGCTGGGTCAGCACGAGCGGCACCGGGAAACCGGCGCTGTGGATCGCGGCCAGCGCGGCCGCGGCGAACTCCGGCGTACCGGCAAAGATGACGCGCAACGAATGACTCATGAACGGGGGCGGTAGGCGAGGTGAACGCGCATTACATTGCGTGGGCGAGCTTCTTCATCTTGCTCTTGATGCGCGTCTGCTTCAGCGACGACAGATACTCGACGAACACGCGGCCCATCAGGTGATCCATTTCGTGCTGGATGCACACCGCGAGCAGGCCTTCACAGTCCATCTCGAAGGTTTCGCCCTTCTCGTTGAGCGCCCGCACGCGCACTTTCTCCGCGCGCTCGACATTGTCGTAAATGCCCGGCACCGAGAGACAGCCTTCTTCCGACAGCTTCCTTTCGTCGCTCGACCAGATGATTTCGGGGTTGATGAAGGCGAGCAGTTCGTTGTGGTCGTCCGACACGTCGATCACGATCACGCGCTCGTGCACGTCCACCTGGGTTGCAGCCAGGCCGACGCCGGGCGCACCGTACATGGTTTCGGCCATGTCCTTGACGAGGCGGCGGATGCGGTCGTTGACCTCCGCGACCGGCTTGGCGATCTTGTGCAGCCGTTTGTCCGGGTAATTGAGGATATTCAGTAAAGCCATGATCTCGAGTGTGATTTTCGGGCGCCGCTGACCGGTGGAAGGCTCGCGTTGGCCTTTCGGCCAGGTTGTGAGCCCGTCGCGTTACGCAGAGGATAGATGGTGTCGAACCGGTTCGATTCAACGCGCTCCGTGCGCTAAACGACGAGCCCGCGCGGGTGGGCGCGGCGCTGCAGTTATTTCGGATGATGAAAATTTTAGCATGGCGCCCGCCTGCCCGCTGGCCCTGCACGAGGATCGACACGCAATGCACACCTTGCCCGCAACCGATATTGAACTCGCCGCATGGCTGAGGCTTGCGCTCGCGCCGGGGCTGAAACCCGCCGCGCTGCGCTTGCTGCTGGGCGCTTTTGGATTGCCGAAAGCGATTTTCGATCACACGCCCGAGGCGCTCGCCGAGATTGCTGGTGAAGCCGCGGCACGCGCGGCGCTGGCGCCGACGGGCCCCGAATTCGACGCCCAACTGGACGCGGTGATCGCGTGGCGCGAGCAACCCGGCAACCAGGTCGTGACACTCGACGACCCCGCCTACCCGCCGGCGCTGCTGACCATGCCCGATCCGCCGCCCCTGCTATATATAAAGGGCCGGTTGAACCTGCTGCACACACGAGCGGTGGCCCTCGTGGGGAGCCGCAGCGCGACGCCGCAAGGCGTCGAAGATGCGGAGCGATTCGCGCGGGAGCTATCGGTGGCCGGCGTCACAGTCGTCTCGGGGCTCGCGCTCGGCATCGACGGCGCCGCGCATCGGGGCGGGCTGGAGGGCGTCGGCGGCACCGTCGCCGTGATCGGTACCGGCGCGGACCTCGTGTATCCGGCCGCACATCACGCGCTGGCGCGGCAGATCGCGGTGCAGGGCGCGATTCTGTCGGAATGGCCGCTCGGCACGCCCGCGCGCGCCGCCAACTTCCCGCAGCGGAACCGTCTGATCGCCGGGCTCGTCAGCGGCGTGGTGATCGTCGAAGCGGCGATGCGCTCCGGTTCGCTGATCACGGCGCGGCTCGCCAATGAAATGGGACGCGATATCTTCGCGTTGCCCGGCTCGATTCACGCGCCGCTGTCGCGCGGGTGTCATCGGATCATCAAGCAGGGCGCGAAGCTGGTGGAAACGCCCGATGAGGTGCTGGAAGATTTGGGCTTTGCGCGGCGGGCAACGCCGCGAGCGGCGTCGAGTTCGGTACATGCGGTTCTTTGGGGCGGTGCCGGTTCAAGGAATACGACGGCAGCCAGCGGTGCAAAGGATCGGCCGGAATTGGCAGCGACGCAGACGGCAGAAGCTTCTCCGGCAGACTCAGCAGCAGCATCGGCGGGAGACCTGCCGTCCCAGCCGCCGGTCAATCCGGAAGCACAGCGCCTCCTCGCGGCGCTCGGACATTCGCCCACCACGCTTGAAATTCTCGCCACCCGCACCGAGATGGAGGACGCGGCTCTGCAAACCACCCTGCTGCAACTCGAACTCGCCGGCCAGGTGAGCGTGCTGCCCGGCGGCCGCTTCATGCGGACGAGCCACGGTTGACCCGGCATTGATCAGAGTTGACCACCATTCGGGATCGGCCATGCTACATTCGCGCCAAAGCACCTGACAAAAGTACGCAAGGAACCACCATGCCCGCGCTAAACCTCGACACCGACCAAGACCGGATCGCCGAGCGCGTCAACGAACCCGACACGCTGTTCGTTGCCTGCCTGTGCGCGGAATGGTGCGGAACCTGCCGTGAGTATCGGGACGCTTTTGACAAGCTGGCCGACCGGCACCCGGAAATCTGTTTCGCATGGATCGATATCGAGACCCATGCGGACCGGTTCGAGGACCTGGATGTTGAGAATTTTCCGACCATCCTGATCGAAGACTCGGTAACGACACGTTTTTTCGGCACCGTTTTGCCGCAGGCGGCGATTGTGGAACGGATGTTGTCTGATCTGACGGCCGTGCCGGGCGTCAGCGGCGCGCCGAAACTGCGGCCCGCGCTGGCGGTCGCCTGATTCAGGCTCGCCGGCCTGCGAGCCCGGCGGCCCGGGCGTTGCGAGCGGTGCACAAGGCGTTTGCCGCTGCTTGCCCAACGCCTGAGCACGCAATTATGGTTTCGCGCTTTTATGGCACTTGACACGCCGGTCTCGCGCCGTGTGCTATAAAGCGGTCGTTAATGGGTCGCAAAGGTCGCAAACGAGGGTCGCGCTAACAGAAGCGCACTCACGGCCATCAACCCGGATCTACCAACCTCACATCGAGTCATGTCCAAAGCACTGATCATCGCCGAAAAGCCTTCCGTCGCGAACGACATCGCGCGCGCTTTGGGCGGCTTTACCAAGCATGACGAATACTACGAGAGCGACGACTACGTCCTTTCCTCGGCAGTCGGCCATCTGCTGGAAATTGCCGCGCCCGAAGACTATGAAGTCAAACGCGGCAAGTGGAGTTTCGCCAATCTGCCCGTCATTCCGCCGCACTTCGATCTCAACCCGATCGCCAAGAGCGAGTCGCGTCTGAAGGTGCTGACCAAGCTGCTCAAGCGCAAAGACGTCGACCGCCTGATCAACGCATGTGACGCGGGGCGCGAGGGCGAGCTGATTTTCCGCCTGATCGCGCAGCACGCGAAAGCCAAGCAGCCGGTGCAGCGCCTGTGGCTGCAATCCATGACGGCGGGCGCGATCCGCGACGGCTTCGCCCGTCTGCGCAGCGACGAAGAAATGCAGCCGCTCGCCGATGCGGCGCGCTGCCGCTCGGAAGCGGACTGGCTGGTCGGCATCAACGGGACGCGGGCTATGACCGCGTTCAACAGCAAGGGTGGCGGCTTTTTCCTGACTACGGTCGGGCGGGTGCAAACGCCGACGCTGTCGATCGTGGTCGAGCGCGAAGAGAAGATTCGGCGCTTCGTGCCGCGCGACTATTGGGAAGTGAAAGCGGAGTTCGTCTGCTCGGCCGGCTTCTACGAAGGCCGCTGGTTCGACCCGAAGTTCAAGCGCGACGAGTTCGACCCGGAAAAACGCGATTCGCGTCTGTGGGCGCTGCCCGCGGCCGAAACGATCGTCGCCGCCTGCCGCGGCCAGATCGGCACGGTGACCGAAGAATCGAAGCCGTCCACGCAACTCTCGCCGGCGCTGTTCGACCTGACCAGCTTGCAGCGCGAAGCCAACGGCCGCTTCGGCTTCTCGGCGAAGAACACCTTGGGCCTCGCCCAGGCGCTGTACGAAAAGCACAAGGTGCTGACCTATCCCCGGACCGACGCGCGCGCGCTGCCGGAAGACTATATGGATACGGTCAAAGAGACGCTCGGCATGCTCAAGGAGAGCAACAACTATCTGCCGTTCGCCAAGCAGGTGCTCGACAAGGGCTGGGTGAAACCGAACAAGCGCATCTTCGATAACTCGAAGATCAGCGACCACTTCGCAATCATCCCGACAATGCAGGCACCGAAGAATCTGTCCGAACCGGAACAGAAGCTGTACGACCTCGTCGTGAAGCGTTTCCTGGCGGTGTTCTTCCCGGCCGCCGAATTCAAGGTGACGACGCGGATCACGGAAGTTGTCGGCCATCACTTCAAGACCGAAGGCAAGGTGCTGGTCGAACCGGGCTGGTTGCAGGTTTATGGCCGCGAAATCAGCGGCGAAGACGCGAACCTCGTGCCGGTGCAGAAGGACGAGAAGGTCAAGACCGACAAGATCGCCGCGCAGCAGCTGGTGACGAAACCGCCCGCACGCTACAACGAAGCCACCTTGCTGTCGGCGATGGAAGGCGCGGGCAAGCTCGTCGAAGACGACGAATTGCGCGAAGCCATGGCGGCCAAGGGGCTCGGCACGCCGGCAACGCGTGCGGCGATCATCGAAGGTCTGCTGGGTGAAAAGTATCTGATTCGCGAAGGCCGCGATCTGATTCCGACCGCCAAGGCTTTCCAGCTCATGACGCTGTTGCGCGGTCTCGGCGTGAAGGAACTGACAGCGCCCGAATTGACCGGCGAGTGGGAGTACAAGCTGTCGCAAATGGAACGCGGCAACCTGCCGCGCGACGCGTTCATGCAGGAAATCGCGCGCATGACGCAGACCATCGTCAAGCGCGCGAAAGAGTACGATTCCGACACGATCCCGGGCGATTACGCGACGTTGCAGACACCGTGTCCGAATTGCGGCGGTCAGGTAAAGGAAAACTACCGGCGCTTTGCCTGCTCCAAATGCGAGTTCTCGATTTCGAAGATTCCGGGCGGTCGTCAGTTCGAAATTCCGGAAGTCGAAGAACTGCTGCAGAACAAGACGATCGGGCCGCTGTCGGGTTTCCGCAGCAAGATGGGCCGGCCGTTCTCAGCGATCCTGAAGCTCTCGCTCGATGACGAGATCAAGAACTACAAGCTCGAATTCGACTTCGGCCAGGATGCGGGCGGCGAAGACGGCGAACCGCCTGACTTCTCCGATCAGCAACCGGTGGGCGCGTGCCCGAAGTGCAAGGGCCGCGTGTTCGAGCACGGCATGAGCTACGTCTGCGAGAACTCGGTCGCCAATCCGAAGACTTGCGATTTCCGCTCGGGCAAGGTGATCCTGCAACAGGAAATTGCCCGCGAGCAGATGGCCAAGCTCCTCGAAGAAGGCCGCACGGATCTGCTGACGAACTTCAAGTCTTCGCGTACCGGCCGTAACTTCAAGGCGTTCCTGGTCAAGCAGAACGACGGCAAGATCGGCTTCGAGTTCGAGAAGAAGGAACCGTCGGCGAAGACTGCCGCGAAGACCGCGGCGGCCAAGTCGGCTGCCAAGGCTGCGCCGGAATCGGAGTCCGAGGACGGTGAAACGCCGGTGGCCGTGAAGGCCGCGCCGGCAGCCAAGAAGGCGGCGGCGAAAAAAGCACCGGCGGCCAAGACCGCGGCGGCCAAGAAAGCACCCGCCAAAAAAGCGGTGGCACGCAAGACCGGCTCGTAACTCGAACCGGCCGCCGAAAAGTAGCTTTGCTTTCGGCCAGCTTCATCCGGCGCTTGGCACAAAAAAAGGCGCGGTCACATAAAGTGACCGCGCCTTTTGTTTGTCCACCGGAAAACGCCTATCGACGACGTTGCCGGCTTGATGAGTCCACCGCTTACAGCGGTGACAAAGCCGTGGGCCGGGTGCGAGGCGTCGTCTTGGCCAGCGTCTTCGGCAGCGGCGATAACTCGCTGTCCAGCAGGCGTGAGAGCGGCTCAGCGCCGTCGAACGCTTCGGGCGGCATGGGATCCGCGGAATCGAGCGCCGTCGTCGTGGCGGTCCGGCCAAGGCCGTCCTCCTTGATCCACTGTTCACCCAGCAGGCTGTTCGGCGTCTGGCTGAAATGCTCAACCAGATGGTCGATGAACGTACGCACCTTTGCCGGCAAGTGACGGCGGCTCGGATACGCAATGTTGATCTCGACCTGCGGCAACCGATAGTCGCCGAGCAGACGCACAAGCCTGCCACGCGTCATGTCGCGGCCGATCAGGTAGCTCGGCAGGATCGCGATGCCCATGCCGAGCAACGCAAACTGACGCAGCATTTCCGTGTTGTTCGCGACGATCACGTTCGACGGACGCACGCGCACTTCGCCTTCCGGACCGGTGAACACGCGCTCGTCACCCCAATATTCGGAAGGCAGGCTCAGGCACGGATGCTCGAGCAGATGCTCCGGACGCGTGGGCATGCCGTGTTTCTCCAGATACGCCGGCGTGGCGCACACGGTCATGCAGCCCGTGGTCAGACGCCGCGTGACGATGCTAGCGCTGCGCATTTGCCGCGCGATCACCACGCCCACGTCGAAGCCTTCTTCGACCAGATCGACCTGGCGGTCGACCAGCGTGACATCGGGAATGACTTTCGGATAGCGCTCCGCGTACGTCTGGAGCACGGGCGCGAGATTGTGCAGCCCGAACACGACCGGCGCGACGATTCGCAACGTGCCGACGGGCTCGTGATTACGCGCGACCACCATCTGCTCGACGTCTTCCAGTTCGTCGAGAATCTGACGCGCGCGCTCGAGATAAACCTGACCCGATTCGGTCAGAGACAAGCTGCGGGTGGTGCGATTGAGCAGCCGCGTACCTAGACGGCCTTCGAGGTCGGCAACGTGGCGGGTGGCAACTGCGTTGGAAATATCCATCGCGCTCGCAGCGCGGGCAAAACTGCCGAGATCCGCCACTCTGACGAAAACTCGCATCGACTGCAAATGATCCATAGGACAACTCCTGCCGTGTTACTGCTTCCTGACAATTAGTGAAAACCAGTGAAGCGAACTTGGAATTCTCCTACGACTCGCGAAATCGTGCAGAAGTTGCCCGCGAAAGCGGAAATATTGTCGATATTTGTGCGACTGTGTTCCCCAATGTGGGGCGTGACCATCGATTGTTCCTTAAAGGGAAACAATCTGCTGCAGTGCAGCTTGAACTGTCTTTTTTGTTCGAACAGACGGAACGGTCGCTCCGGCATTGCGGAATCAGAAAAAATCGCCATTCGGCATCGGACCGCAAAGAAAAAAACCGCCCGAAGGCGGTTTTCGTGCGAAGTGAATACTCACCTGATCAGGCGGCGAGTTTCCCTTCGAGTGCGCGTTTAGCCTCGGTCAGCGCCGGAGGCAGGCCTTGCTGCAACGTGTCAAACAGCTCGGCGTGCAACGCGAGTTCCGCGCGCCAGGCTGCGTCGTCGACGGAAATGACCTGCTCGAACTGCTCACGGCTGAAATTCAGCCCGCTCCAGTCGATGTCCTCGTAGTGCGGCGACATGCCGAACGCATGTTCCTCACCTTGAGCCGAGCCTTCGATCCGGCCGACCATCCAGCTCAACACCCGCATGTTCTCGCCGAAGCCCGGCCACACGAATTTGCCGTCCGCGCCCTTGCGGAACCAGTTGACGCAGAAGATTTTCGGCAGCTTCGCGTTCAATTGCTCCAGACGCTCGCCGGTCTTCAGCCAGTGACCGAAATAGTCGCTCATGTTGTAGCCGCAGAACGGCAGCATCGCGAATGGGTCGCGGCGCACGACACCCTGCTGGCCGGCCGCGGCGGCGGTCGTTTCGGAACCCATGGTCGCCGCCATGTAGACGCCTTCCACCCAGTTGCGCGCCTCGGTCACGAGCGGCACAGTGGTGGAGCGGCGGCCGCCGAAGATGAATGCGTCGATCGCGACGCCCGCCGGATTCTCCCAGTCGGGGTCGATGGAAGGGCATTGCGAGGCCGGTGCCGTAAAGCGCGCGTTCGGGTGCGCCGCCTTGCGGCCGCTTTCCTTCGCGCTGGCCGGCGTCCAGTCCTTGCCTTGCCAGTCGATCAGGTGCGCGGGCGCGTCGTCCGTCATGCCTTCCCACCAGACGTCGCCGTCGTCGGTGAGGGCGACGTTCGTGAAGATCACGTTTTCCTTCAACGTGGCCATCGCGTTGAAGTTGGTCTTTTCGCTCGTACCCGGCGCCACGCCGAAGTAGCCGGCTTCCGGGTTGATCGCGTAGAGGCGGCCGTCCTTGCCCGGTTTGATCCAGGCAATATCGTCGCCGATCGTGGAGATTTTCCAGCCGTTCAGGCCTTCAGGCGGGATCAGCATCGCGAAGTTGGTCTTGCCGCACGCCGACGGAAACGCCGCCGCGACATGATGCTTGCGCCCTTCCGGCGAGGTCACGCCGAGAATCAGCATGTGCTCGGCAAGCCAGCCTTCGTCGCGGCCCATGGTCGAGGCGATGCGCAACGCGAAGCACTTCTTGCCCAGCAGCGCGTTGCCGCCGTAGCCCGAACCATAGCTCCAGATTTCACGCGACTCAGGGAAGTGGACGATGTATTTGGTGTCGTTGCACGGCCACGGCACGTCTTGTTCGCCGGCCGCGAGCGGCGCGCCGACCGAATGGACGCACGGCACGAACTCGCCGTCTTCGCCGAGCACGTCGTACACCTTGCGCCCCATGCGCGTCATGATGCGCATGTTGGTGACCACGTACGGGCTGTCGCTCAATTCGACGCCGATATGCGCGATCGGCGAACCGAGCGGGCCCATCGAAAACGGCACCACGTACATGGTGCGGCCACGCATGGCGCCTTCGAACAGGCCGTCGAGCGTCGAGCGCATTTCGGCCGGCGCGATCCAGTTATTGGTGGGACCCGCGTCTTCGCGACGCTGCGAGCAGATGAAGGTGCGGTCTTCGACGCGCGCCACGTCGGACGGGTCGGACCATGCGAGATAAGAATTGGGACGTTTCGCGGGATCGAGTTTCTTGAGCGTGCCTGCTTCGACCATCTGCGCGCAAAGCCGGTCGTATTCCTCCTGCGAACCGTCGCACCAGACGATCCGATCCGGCTTGGTCTTCGCGGCAACGCGCTGGACCCAGTCGAGCAGCTTTCGGTGTTTGACCCACGCGGGCGCCTCGATAGTGGGCTGTCCTTCGAATGAGGGGTGGTTCATCGACTTGTCTCCGTTTTGAAAAGCAATAGAAAAAACGGTACAAGCCCAGAGACGCTGCATGCGAGAGGCATTCAATTCTTCACGCCGGGTTCCTGCCACCCGACGCACAATTGTGCAGGTCGTTCCGGGCTACACAGCCTGTTGAGCGGAGACGCCGCCGACGGTTGTCTGCAACCGTCTGTAAAGCGGCTTGCCTCAACACGCAACAAACTGTTAAAAACGATGTCAATCGGCCTTTCCGTGGCGCTGCCATTCTGTGCGGTAGCTACTACGGTAAGGCATTCAGCCAGACCGGCATGTGACCTAGGTCACATGGTGGGACAGTCAGCATAACACTCCGTTCCGCACCACCAAGGTGCGTCGCAAGACACATACCATGAAGATTGCCATCCTCGACGATTACCAGGACGCCGTTCGTAAGCTCGACTGCTTTCAATTGCTGGCCGACCATGAGGTCAAGGTTTTCAACAACACCGTCCGCGGTCTCGGCCAGTTGGCAAGCCGTCTCTCCGAAGTCGACGCCCTCGTCCTGATTCGCGAACGCACCCGCATCAGCTCCCAACTGCTCGATAAATTGCCGCATTTGCGCATGATCAGCCAGACCGGCAAAGTCTCGACCCACATCGATCTGAACGCTTGTACGGAGCGCGGCATTGCCGTGCTGGAAGGCACCGGCTCACCGTTCGCGCCTGCCGAGTTGACGTGGGCTCTCATCATGGCGGCCCAACGGCGGATTCCGCAATACGTAGCAAACCTTAAGCAAGGAGCCTGGCAGCAGTCCGGCCTGAAGACGTCGGCGCTGCCGCCGAACTTTGGTTTGGGCCAGGTATTGCGTGGCCAGACGCTGGGCATCTGGGGTTACGGCAAGATCGGCCGGCTGGTGGCCGGTTATGGCAAGGCGTTCGGCATGAACGTGCTCATCTGGGGACGCGAGCATTCGCGCGAAGCGGCTCGCGCCGACGGTTATGGCGTGGCGGAGAGCCGCGAGGCACTGTTCGAGCAAAGCGACGTGTTGTCGCTGCACTTGCGCATGCACGACGACACGCGCGGCATCGTCAAGCAGGAAGACCTGATGCGGATGAAGCCGACCGCGCTGCTCGTGAACACGAGCCGGGCCGAACTGCTCGACGAAAACGCGCTGGTGAATGCGCTATCGCACAACCGTCCGGGCATGGTCGCGATCGACGTCTACGAAAGCGAGCCGATTCTGCAGGGGTACAGCCTGTTGCGCATGGAGAACGTGATCTGCACGCCGCACATCGGCTATGTGGAACGCGAAAGCTACGAGCAGTATTTCACCGCGGCATTCAAAAACATTCTGGCTTTCGACGCTGGCGATACAAGCAGCGTGGCGAATCCTGAAGCTTTGCAGGGCGGCCGGCGGCGTTAAAAACGCCGCGCTTCTTTGCGGCAAGCGCCAAGCGGATTCGTGCGGCGCGGTTGTCGCCGTTTGGGTCCGCGCCGTCGCCAGTCAATTCATCGCGCCGCTTCGTGCGCACCGGCTTCCAGCAGATCGGGCACGCGTTCCAGGAAGATCTCGCCATCGGCGCGGCCGAGGTTGTACGCGTGCACCATCTGCGAGGGGCTCGTGTAATCCCAACTGGAAATCGGCACCTTGCGCGACGGCTGCACGTAAAGCCGTTGCTGCACGCCGTGCGGCACGACGAACATCTGCGGCCGCGGATAAAGGCGTGTGACCATCACCAGCACGTTGCCCGGCGCCTCGGCGTCGAGCGCGCCGACCGGCACGTTATCGACCATCCCGCCGTCCAGCACCGGCCGGCCGTTGCGCCGCAAAACCGGTGTGAAAGGCGGCGTACTCGACGATTGCAGGATCAGATCCGCCAGATCCTCGACGCTCGCGCAATCCTGCGCGCGCACGAATTCCGGATGAAAGCCAAGCGTCTGACCGAGCGTCGGATGCAGCGTCTTGCGCACGTATTTTTCGATGTTGTATGCGATCAGGCCCGCGGCAACCGCGCTGCGCGCGCCGAGCCAGCGCGGCAGATGCGATACGCCGATGCGGATTTCCGGCGCATCGGCGAGCGTCGAAAACTTCTCACCGTAGATGTCGAGCAGCGCCTGACGGTAGATGCGGTAATGCGGAAACACCGACTCGCCGCGCAGCAAATTGCCCCAATAGGCGTTGCGGGTGTTGTGACGCAGCGCGTCTTCGTAATAGCGCATGACCCAGTCGGAATCGCGTGTGTAAAGCATGCACGCGGTGGCGGCGCCGGCCGAAATGCCGGTGATGACGCGCGGCCGGATTCGCAACTCCGGCTGGATCACGTCCCAGAAACCCGCCTGCCACCAGCAGCGATTGCCGCCGCCGGCGAATACGACCTGATCGAACATCCTGGTTTTTTCCTCTAATGCGGCTCTCTGGCCCGTTTTAGTCGAGCAGTGCGTAGGTGGTGGTGGCGTGAACGGCCATGTTGCCGGCTTCGTCGAATAATTCGACTTCGCCGAACACCAGATTGCGGCCCATGCGCAGCACGCGGGCGGTGATCAGCACGTCGCCCTTACGCACCGCGCGCATGAAATTGATGTTGAGCGAGACGGTGCTCATCGGCTTGAAACCGCCGAGTGCCGCTGAAATGGCGACGATCATCGCCGTGTCCGCCGCGGCCATGAAGACCTGGCCGCAGATCACGCCGCCCGCGTGACGCAGCCCGCCCGAAAACGGCAGGCGAAGCGTGGCGCCTTCCTCATCGACCTTGACCGGCGTCAGCGTGAGCGCACGGACCCACGGCGCGAGGATGCGGTCGAGCAACTCGATAATCTCTTTGTCATCCATGGCAGTCCCCGGTCGAAAGCCGCGCGAGGCTTCGTGCGGCAAGGTGTCCGCGACATGATACCGGGACGATGCAGGCAGCGCCTTTTTCACGACAGCGCGCCCATCGAGGAATGCCTCTGGGCCGCGGATGCAAATATTTTTAAGAAATCTGCTAAAGGGACTTGGCAAGTTCAAAAAATTTCTGCATAATTTCGCTTCTGTTGGGGGCGTTAGCTCAGTTGGTAGAGCAGCGGACTCTTAATCCGTAGGTCGAGTGTTCGAGTCACTCACGCCCCACCAAAGATTCAAAGCAGAAAGCCCGGTCCTTGCGACCGGGCTTTTTGCGTTCTGGGCGCCGTGTAGGCATTGTTTAGGCCGCCCCTTGCGCAGCCGGCTTCCGATATCGTGTCGGCTGGCCTCGCCATCAACTCGATCGGCGCAAAGCCTTGGCTTCTCAAGCAACGATAAAAACATGAACACAACCAACCGCCCTGTCCGCTCCCGCTCCTTCTGGCGACGAGCCTTGTCCTGGGATCTCAACGACCCTCGCCTGACAACCGCCGCGCGCATGTGGGTGCCGATCCTATTCGGCCTGTGGTCGCTTTTCCTCGGCCAGGACCGTAACTGGGACGGCTTCAACTACCACCAGTACAACGGCTTCGCGTTCCTGAACGACAAGCTGCACACCGACTTCGCGCCCGCCGGTATGCAGACCTACTTCAATCCGATGCTCGATGTCTTCTACTACGCGTTGAATCGGGCTTTTCCCGCGCCGCTGGTGGGCTTCATCATGGGCGCGCTGCACGGCCTCAATTTCGTGCTGCTGCTGTCGATCATCCGGCGAACGTTGCCCGAGCTCGCACCCGAAGACGCGAACCGCACGCCTTTGCTGCTCGCCGCAGCGGGCATCCTGACAGCGAATTTTCTTTCCGGTTTCGGCAATTCCATGGGCGACGACACGACCACGCTGTTCGTGCTCGCCTCGCTGCTGCTCGTCCTGAATCTATGGGACAGGTTGACGACGTGGTCGGCCGCCGCTGCTGCGGCTCTGGTCGGCGCGGGCCTCCTCGTCGGCCTCGGCATGGGCCTCAAGCTGACCAATGCGCCGTTTGCTGTCGCCCTGTGCGCAGGGCTGCTGCTGTTGCCGGCAAGTCCGTTCGCACGGATGCGCGCCGCGTTCCTGTTCGGCGTGGGCGCGCTCGCCGGCTTGCTTGCTGCGAGCGGTTACTGGATGGCCGTGATGTGGCACACGTTCGGCAACCCATTCTTTCCGCAGTTCAGCTCGATATTCCCCAATCCGCTCACCCCGCCGAGCGGCGTCGCGGATCAATCGTGGCTGCCGAAAACCGCGCTCGAATACGTTCTCTGGCCGTTCATCTTTGCGCTCGATTCGAAGCGCGTCGGACAAGCGCGCCTGCATCAGATCATCTGGCCGGTGGTGTACGTGCTGTTCTGGATGCTGGCCGCTACCCGGTTCGCAGAGATGGTGCGCAGACGGGTTCCGTCGCGCCGACTGAACTGGCGAGCGGTCTACGTCGTCACCTTCGTGGCGTTGGGCTATTTCCTGTGGATGATCGTTTTCAGCATCTACCGCTACGTCGTTCCGATCGAAACGCTGACTCCGCTCGTCGCGTATCTGCTGCTCGATCGACTCTTACCGTATCTGACGGCACGGCGGGTCGCCGCATGGTTGCTTGGCGTCACAACCTTGGTCGTCGTGGCCGGCGGTGTCGAGACATGGGGGCATGAGCACTGGGCAAGCGCGGCCTACCGTGCCGACGTGCCCGCGCTCGAAAGTCCGCAGAGCACGACGGCGGTTATCGTCGGCGGGGATCCGCCCTGGGGTTGGATCGTGCAGTTCTTTCCCGCGTCGGTCGCGTTCACACAGATCGACGGCAGCTTTCCGTTCTCGCCTCAGTTCGATCAGCACATCGCGGACATTGTGCGTTCTCGCGGCGGTCCTACGTACGCGATCGTCGAGGGCAGATATAACTGGCGCATCGAGAACGTGGCCAAGATGGATCGGATCGCAAACGCAGTTGGCCTGACGCAAAGCGTAAAGGGCTGCAACGCGATGCAAACCGCGATCGATCGCCTGCACCTGCACGCGAGCCTGCAATGGACGCCCAACGCCGCCGACAAACGCATGTGCCGACTCGACCTTCGGAAGGATGATGTGCGCGACATACGCGCGGAAAATGCCCAACTGATCGAACAATCGCGCCCCGCGTTAGAGCGGCATGGCTTCACCATCGACGTCAGCTCCTGCATCACTTACCGAGCCTATGTCGGCCAAGGCGTCTTCCCTTACCAGTGGTGCCGCATCACCCATCGCTAAGATTGCGAGGCCCGGAATCGCAACGATCCGGGCCGTCATAGCACTTTCCTTCAATACACGCCGCCCCTCCTCCCGATACCGTTGACCGTCGCAAATCCTGCGCGCATCCGTATCGAGGCATCCGATGACCGCTTTACTTTCCATGGCCGCCTTCGCGCTGGCCAGTTCCATTTCCCCAGGCCCGGTGAATGTCGTCGCGCTCAGCGCCGGCGCCCAGCAAGGGTTTGCCGCGCGTGTGAGCTGGCGGCTCGCGTCGTGATCCGGCAAGACCGCTGGATTCAGCCTGTTTTGTACTTCGGAGAAAAAGGTGATGGCCGCGCTTTGCTTGCGCAGCATATCGGCGTCACGGTCGACGAGAACCGCATGCAGCCGGTTCAAGCCGTCGAACAGTTCCGCATCCTTGGTCATGGTCTGCGAGAACGCGCGAAACGCGTGGTTCTCGCCGAAACCCAGCTCGTGTTGCAAGCCCGTGAGCCATGCCACATCGACATGCATCATGCGATACGACCAGCGCTCGTCGGCTACCGGATTGCACGCATGCACGTCGTCGGGGTTCATCATGACGACTACGCCCGCGCCGATCCATTCACGTGCGTGGCGATTCAGATACTCGCTGCGCCCACCCGTGACGGCACCGATCGAAAACGTTTCGTGCGAGTGTTTGGCGTAGCAGACGTCACGACCATCTTCAATGGAACGCACCTCGATGAACGGCAACGCATCATCGCGCCAGAACCGCGGCGCAGAAGCGCTTTTCGCCTGAATTGCCGCCTCCGTGACTTCGCTCATCCGCGCGTTCTCCGATGTTTGCGTAGACCTCGCCGCAGCGAGGCCTACGTATCGTAGCCGTCAAACGCACCATCAACAAGCAAACTCACGAACAACCTGAACAACGCGGAGGGTGCAGACACGCGCGAAAGACTACTTCGCCGTCACGTCGATGTTGCCGAGATATTTCGCAGCCAGCGTCTTCACCGTGCCATCGGCTTGCACCTTCGCGATCGCCGCATTCAAGCGGTCACGCAGCGCCGTATCGCCCTTGCGAATCCCGTATGCAATACCGCTGCCGAGGATCTTGTCGTCGCGCACCGGTTCACCTACGAAGGCGTAACCATTGCCGCTCGGCTTCGACAGAAAACCTGTCTGGCCGGCCGGCGCCAGCACGAGCGTTGCGTCGAGGCGGCCCGCCACGAGATCCGTATAAACCTGGTTCTGGTCCTGATATGGCACGACGGTCACGCCCGCCGATTCCCAATGCGTCTTCGCGAAGGTTTCCTGAATCGACGCCTGCAATACGCCCACGCGCTTGCCCTTCAGTGAAGCCGGCGTCGGCAGCAGACCGCTGTCGCGTTTGGCGATCAACTGCGTCGGCACGCGATACACGACGGTGGTGAAATCGATCGCCTGACGGCGTTGTTCGGTCGCGTTCATTGCCGAATTGATCGCGTCGAACTTGCGGCCCTGCAGCGCGGGAATCAGGCCGTCGAACGAGGTCTCGACCCATTTGCACGTCATTTTCGCGGCGACGCAAACCGCATTGCCGACGTCGATATCCAACCCCTGCAACTCACCGTTCGGGCCTTTCGATTCGAACGGCGGATACTGCGCTTCGAGGCCGAAACGCAGCGTCGAGGGTTCGGCAGCGCTCGCGGCAGACGACGCCGCGAGCGACGCGAATGCACAGGCCAGCGCCAAAAGAGGCTTGAGCAATTTCATAGCAGATCCCTTTCCCTTCGATTCTGTTGTCGCGCCGCCCCGCGGCGCGCTGATGCGTGACCGCGCGACGATCATACTGCGTTCAAAAATGCAGCCGCCGCGTGCAGACTTCGCCTTCCCGATCAGATTTCACACAGACGACGCGCGCCTTCGATCAAGGTCGCATCATCCTTCGAGAAACTCAGGCGGATCAAGCCGGAGTCCGTACCATCGGTATAGAACGCCGACAATGGAATGGTCGCAACACGTGCATCGCGAATCAGGCGCAGCACGAAATCGCTGTCGCTTTCCTCGGAGAAACCACGAAAACGCGCGAGCATGAAGAAGCTGCCTTCGCTCGGCAACAACTCGAAGCGCGAATCGCGCAGTGCTTCCGCGAGCAGATCGCGCTTCTTCTGATAGAACGCGGATAAGCCGAGGTAGCTTTCGCGATTGGCCAATGCATCGACAAACGCGTACTGCATCGGTGTATCGGCAGAAAACACCATGAACTGATGGACTTTGCGAATCTCGTCCATCAACGCGGCGGGCGCGAGGCAGTAACCGACGCGCCAGCCGGTCACGTGATACGACTTGCCGAACGACGACACGATCACGCTGCGCTCCGCGAGTTCGGAATGGCAAGCCATGCTCTGATGTTTCGCGCCGTCGAACACCACGTGTTCGTACACCTCGTCGGCGAGAATCACGATATCGGTGTTGCGCGTAATGGCCTTCAGGCGCTCGACGTCGGCTTCGCTGAACACGGTCGCCGTCGGATTGTGCGGCGTGTTGATGATGATCATGCGGGTCTTCGGCGTGATCGCGGCGGCGACCTCGTCCCAGTCCACGCGGAAATCGGTCAAGGACAGCTTGATCGCAACGGGCGTGGCGCCTTGCAGCCGCACGATCGGGCCGTAGCTGTCGAACGACGGCTCGAAGTAGATCACCTCATCGCCCGGATGCACCAATGCGCTGATCGTCGAATACAGACCTTCGCTTGCGCTGGCGAGCACGGTGACTTCGCTGGCCGGATCGTAGCGCACGCCGTACAGCGTGGCGACCTTGTCGGCGAGTGCCTCGCGCAAGGCAGCGATGCCGGCCATCGGCGCGTACTGGTTATGACCGGCGCGCATGGCCTGGGCGACGCCATCGATCAGTTTGGCGTCCGGCGCGAAATTCGGCGCGCCTTGCGACAGATTCAGCGCATCGTGCTGAGCGGCCAGTTGGCCGATCACGGTAAAAATCGTCGTGCCTACGTCAGGCAACTTCGAGCGGGCTTGCGTGGCGCTCTGCATAAGGCTCTCTCCCTTTCTCCATCCGGCAGCGGATTCACGGAACGGCCAACTGCGCGGCGGTCCCTTCCGGTTTGGTGATTAGGCATCAGCCAAAGAACCGTCACAATCGAAACTTTGTCATGCGCGGCATGCGTATACGTCATGGCTCACGCGAAGGCGCGCCGCCACGGGCAAAGCCGGCCGGATCGGTACTTTCGGGGAAGAAACGCGGCTGTGCGAGGAGCGTGGAAAACTGCAGAGGTATGACGTTATGTGATGCGGCCGGCCGCAAGTGGAGCGCTCGCGACCGGCCTCGCCGTTTATCAGGCGTCGTCCATCAGGCGGACTTTGACCTTCTTGCCCTTCACCTTGCCGGCGCTGAGCTTGCGCAACGCTTCACGCGCGACACTGCGCTCCACCGCCACATAGGTGGACATTTCCGTCACGTTGATCTTGCCGATCTGCGAGCCGGCGAAACCCGCCTCGCCGGTCAGCGCGCCGAGTACGTCGCCGGGACGGATCTTTTCCTTGCGGCCGCCGAGAATCTGCAGCGTTTCCATGGGAGGCAACAGTCGCTCATTGCTCGCCGCCGTGAGTTCCGACAGCTTGTGCCACTCGACCTCGCGTTTTTGCGCCTGTTCGAGACTGCCGACGCGGCCCATCTCGTTCATGCTCGCCAGACTCAGCGCCCAGCCGTCCTGATCGGCGCGGCCCGTGCGGCCGATGCGGTGCACGTGCACCTCAGGGTCCGGCGTCACGTCGACGTTGATCACGGCTTCGAGTTGTGCGATGTCGAGACCGCGCGCGGCGACGTCGGTGGCCACCAGCACCGAGCAGCTGCGGTTGGCGAACTGGATCAGCACCTGATCGCGTTCACGCTGGTCGAGTTCGCCATGCAGCGCGAGCGCATGAAAACCTTGCGCGCGCAGCACGTCGAGCAGATCGCGACACTGCTGCTTGGTGTTGCAGAACGCCAGCGTGCTCACCGGACGATAGTGATTCAGCAACAGACCAACGGCATGCAGCCGTCCGTCTTCGGTGACTTCATAGAAGCGCTGACGAATTTTGGTGTTGTCGTGCCGCTCGGCGAGCTTCACTTCCTTCGGATTGCGCAGGAACTGCTGGCTCAGTTTGACGATGCCTTCGGGATACGTCGCCGAAAACAGAAGCGTTTGCCGTTCTTTCGGGCATTGCTTGACGACGGTGGCGATATCGTCGAAGAAACCCATGTCGAGCATGCGGTCCGCTTCGTCGAGCACCAGCGTGTTGAGCGACTGCAGCGGCAGGCTGCCGCGCTCGAGGTGGTCCATGATACGGCCCGGCGTGCCGACCACGATGTGCGCGCCGTGTTCGAGACTCGCCGTTTGCGGACGCATCGGCGTGCCGCCGCACAGCGTCAGCACCTTGATGTTTTCTTCGGCGCGCGCAAGGCGCCGGATTTCCTGCGTGACCTGATCGGCGAGTTCGCGCGTGGGGCACAGCACCATCGCCTGCACGGCGAAGTTGCGCGTGTCGAGGCGCGCCAGCAGCGCCAGCGAAAACGCCGCGGTCTTGCCGCTGCCGGTTTTCGCCTGGGCGATCAGATCGTGGCCGGCGAGCGCGATTGGCAGACTCGCGGCCTGAATCGGCGTCATCTCGACGTAACCGAGTTGCGTCAGGTTGGCGAGCGTCGCGGGCGGCAGCGGTAGCTCGCTAAACGGCGCGCCGGCGGTGATGGGACTGTTCATAGGGTGATGGCTCGCTATCGGCTAAAGGCGGCAAAGGGCAAAAGACTTATTCGGCCATAGGACCGGTGGCGGGACGGCCTTCGATCTGCTCGTACAGCACCGAGCCATCGTCCCCGTCGAAACGCTCGACGTAATTGCGCGCGCCGCACATCGGGCAACGGAACAGGAGGCCCTGTCCTTCGTTCTTGATGACGACGTCCGATTGCTCCCACTGCGCTTCGCAGGACTGGTTTCTACAGGTAAACACGTTGATTCTCCAACTGGATTCGATTGTTTATCCGGCGAGCCGTACGAACGGCCCGGCCGTGAATGGGGCGGTTGCCGCCAGGGTGGCGGCGGCTAAAGCACGTCAACCCAGATGCGTATGCCGCGCACGCGGCGCGCTCACATCCATGTCGGTGAGACCCTGCACGATGCCGCAGTCTTCCACGGCCTGTTCGCCGTGGCATTGCTCACGCAGCGTGGTCAATTGCGCTTTCAGTTGCTTCAGTTCGTCGATGCGCGTGTCGACGTGTGCGATGTGCTCGTCGATCAACGCATTGATGCCGCCGCAGCCGTCCGCCGGTGCGTCCGTCAGACGCAGCAGCGCACGGATTTCGTCGTGGGTCATGTCGAGCGCGCGGCAATTGCGGATGAAACGCAACCGTTCGACGTGCTTCGCCGTGTAACTGCGGTAATTGGCCTCAGTGCGCTCCGCTTCGGGCAACAAGCCCTCTTTCTCGTAGAAACGGATGGTTTCGGTCGTGCAATGGGCGATTTTTGCCAATTCGCCGATTTTCATGGACCCTCCGGATGGCGGCCTTGACCTTGTAGTGGCTTCAAGGTGTTTACTAGACCACAAATCGAACCAGGAAGCCACCATGCCTCAAGCCGACCACGCCGAAGCCAACCGCCTCGAACGGGCGAGAACCCGTGCGGACGGGCACGAAGGGCACCTTCACGCTCATGACGACGCGAACTGCGGACATGGCCACGATGCGCATGCTCACGACCATGCCCATGACGGCCACCGCCACGCGCACGCCCACAGTGATGCAGACTCGGCGTGCTGCGGAACAGGAACAGCCGCTGCCGTAGCCGCGCCGATCCCATTGCCGCCATCCGAAGCCATCGGCAGCAACATGCGCACCGCCATCCGCATCATGCAGATGGATTGCCCGACCGAAGAAGCGCTGATCCGCAAGAAATTCAGCCGCATGCCGCACGTGCGCAGCATGGAATTCAACCTGATGCAGCGCGTCTTGACGGTCGTCCATGCGCCGGAGGCGCTCGACTCGATTCTCGCCGCGCTGCGTTCGCTCGACTTCACGCCCGAACTGGCGGGCGCCGGTCCGGACGCCGCGCCCACGGCAGCGCCGCACGCACCGTCCAAGCCGTGGTGGCCGCTGGCGCTCGCCGGTGTGGCTGCGGCGGGCTCAGAGGCCGCTGGCTGGCTCGGCGCGCCGGCCTGGTTGCCGGCGGGTCTGGCGATCCTCGCCATCGTCTCCTGCGGCCTTACGACCTACAAGAAGGGCTGGCTCGCGATCCGCAACGGCAACCTGAACATCAATGCGCTGATGAGCATCGCGGTGACCGGCGCGCTGATCCTGCGGCAATGGCCGGAAGCCGCGATGGTGATGGTGCTCTTCACCATCGCCGAACTGATCGAGGCGAAGTCGCTCGACCGCGCCCGCAATGCGATCCAGGGCTTGATGCAACTCACGCCCGAACAGGCGAGCGTGCAGCAACCCGACGGCAGTTGGCGGTCAATGGATCTCAAGGCCGTCGCGATCGGCGCGGTGGTCCGCGTGAAGCCTGGCGAGCGGATCGCGCTCGACGGTGAAATCGTGACCGGCCGCTCGAGTGTGGATCAAGCGCCGATCACCGGTGAAAGCCTGCCGGTCGACAAGGCAGTCGGCGACGCGGTGTTCGCCGGCACGATCAACCAGACCGGCTCGTTCGACTATCGCGTCACCGCCGCGGCGAGCAACACGACGCTCGCGCGCATCATCCACGCCGTCGAAGAAGCACAAGGCACCAAAGCGCCGACGCAGCGCTTCGTCGATCAGTTCGCCCGCGTGTATACGCCGATCGTGTTCGTCATCGCGCTCGCCGTGGCTATCGTGCCGCCGCTGTTGTTCGACGGGTCGTGGCAGGCGTGGATCTACAAGGCGCTGGTGATGCTGGTGATCGCGTGCCCGTGCGCGCTCGTCATATCGACGCCGGTGACCATCGTCAGCGGTCTTGCCGCGGCGGCCCGCAAAGGCATCCTGATCAAGGGCGGCGCTTATCTCGAGCAGGGCCGCAAGCTGACCCGTCTCGCGCTCGACAAAACCGGCACGATCACGCACGGCAAGCCCGTGCAAACCGAGTTCGACATACTCGCCGAGATCGACGCCGTCCGTTGCCGCACGCTGGCGGCGAGCCTGGCGGGGCGCTCCGATCACCCCGTATCGATGGCGCTTGCGGCGGCAGCGAAGGCGGACGGCATCACCAACGTCACCGTCGACGCCTTCGAGGCGCTCGCGGGACGCGGCGTACGCGGTGAGATCGACGGCTTGTCGTATTGGCTCGGCAATCATCGGCTGGTCGAAGAACTCGGACGCTGTTCCGCGTCGCTCGAAGCGCGGCTGGACGCGCTCGAAACCCAGGGCAAGACCGTCGTGATGCTAGTGGACGCCGAACGCGCGCTCGCGCTGTTCGCGGTCGCCGATACCGTGAAGGAGACGAGCCGCGCCGCCATCGCCGAATTGCAGCGGCTCGGGGTGAGCACGGCCATGCTCACCGGCGACAACCCGCACACCGCCGCCGCGATCGCGCAGCAGGTCGGTATCGACGAAGCGCGCGGCAATCAGTTGCCTGAAGACAAGCTGAACGCAGTCGCCCAGTGGTCGAACGACGGCGCGACGGTCGGCATGGTCGGCGACGGCATCAACGACGCGCCCGCGCTGGCGCGGGCGGACATCGGCTTCGCGATGGGCGCGATGGGCACCGACACGGCAATCGAAACCGCCGACGTCGCGTTGATGGACGACGACCTGCGCAAGATTCCGTCGTTCATTCGCCTGTCGAAGGCGACGCATTCGGTGCTGGTGCAGAACATCACGCTCGCGCTCGGCATCAAGAGCGTCTTCCTCGTGCTGGCCGTGACCGGTCTGGGCACGATGTGGATGGCCGTGTTCGCCGATGTGGGCGCGAGTCTGCTGGTGGTGGCGAATGGGTTGCGCTTGTTGCGCAAGTGAGTGCACGCTCGCAGGCAGAGACGGCTCGACGCCTGCCTTGAAGTCAATGAGCGAACGAGCGCTCATCCGCGATCTGATCGTGATGTGCGCCGAGCGCCGCCTTCAACGTATCCGAAGGCCGCATACCGAAGAGCTTCCGGTAGTCGGTTGCGAACTGGCTCAGATGCCAGAAGCCCCACGCCGCCGCGACGTCCTGCACCGAGCGCGATTCACGCGACGCATTCGACAGATCGCGCCGCGCCCCATTCAGGCGAATCGCGCGCAGATACGTGGCGGGCGCCATGCCCAGCACGTCCTGAAAGCAGTATTGCAGTGTGCGCCGGCTCACATGCAGTCGCTCGCACAACTCCGGCACACTCACTGCCCGCTCGCGATTGACCAGCACATAGTCGCGCGCTTCCGACACGATCGCCTGACGGCGCGGACGGGTCGGCATCGCAACCGGCTCCGACGCAGGCAACGCGCCGACGTCGAAGAGCAATGCCAGCACCGACGCCTGCAGATTGTTGCGCGCGACTGAAGACAGCGGCGTGCCGCGCGCCGCGCCATCATCGAGTAACTGACGCAGCGTGGCACACAACTGCTGCTTGCGAGCCACGCCGATCGGCACGACCTGCGTGTTCGGCACATGATCGGCCAGCCCGACGCGCTCGACTTCCGCCGCGTAACGGCGCAGCACTTCGCCTTTGACCACTACGCCGAAAATCTCATAACCCGCCGAAGTCAGCAGTTCGAATTCGATGCCGCCCGGACGAAACGCGAGTGCGTCGCCGGCGATCACCTGCGCGTCGATACGGCCCGAACCCGCGGGGCAAGTCGGAATGCCGAACCAATACGCGTCCTTTTGTACTTCGCAGGTTTGCCGCAACGTGTGGCTGGTCGTTTCGACGAACACCTGCATGTGATCGAGGCACAACTCCGTCAGGCCGCCGACAAAACACCCTGCGGTCAACTGGTCGTAGGTCTGGCTCCAGCCATGGAGATTGCGTGCCTGCTCGTCGGCATCGTGCGCGACGCAGGTCTGCACGCGGAAGCTCGGCTGCGGCGTGAGCGTCGGACTGGACAAGGTGTCGCTGAGAGTTTCAATCGTCATACCGGTTTTTCGCAGCGGGGTTCGAGATGACAAGAAAGGCAATTCCCATGCCGAACGGATCCGATCCGTGCCCACGCCTTTGTATCGGCAGACATCAAATCCGGTGTTCAATTGATGAACAGCACTGCACACACTGCTCAGAAACGAAACGCTCACCTTGCGTCCGTTGAACAGCGTGACGCCCCAAGCCGTGCGCGAGTGCCTGCTACGCGTGCAAGGGTCACCAGCGCGGTGCATTGGCACACTTCTGGCTCTAGCCTCTCACGGCCAAGCGATATATCGAGCCGAATATAGCCCATTCAAACATGTGAGGAGCACACAGATGAATCACGCAGAGATGCAATTTCTGACCACCGAATTCCCGTACAAGAAGCAGTATGCGAATTTTATCGGCGGCGAATGGGTGAAGCCCACGGGCGGCGAGTACTTCGACAACGTGTCGCCGATCACCGGCGAGGCGTTTACGTCGATCCCGCGTTCGCGTGAAGCCGATATCGAACTCGCGCTCGACGCCGCGCATCGTGCGAAAACGGCGTGGGGAAAGACGTCTGCCGGCGATCGCTCGAACATCCTGATCCGCATCGCCGACCGGATGGAAGCGAACCTGCAACGTCTCGCCGTGGCTGAGACGATCGACAACGGCAAGCCGTTGCGCGAAACCATGGCCGCCGACATTCCGCTCGCGATCGATCACTTCCGCTATTTCGCCGGCGCCGTGCGCGCGCAGGAAGGGTCGATCTCCGAGATCGATCACGACACCGTTGCGTATCACTTTCATGAGCCGCTCGGCGTCGTCGGCCAGATCATTCCGTGGAATTTCCCGATCCTGATGGCCGTGTGGAAGCTCGCGCCCGCACTCGCCGCCGGCAACTGCGTCGTGCTCAAGCCGGCCGAGCAAACGCCCGCCTCGATTCTCGTGCTCGTCGAACTGATTCAGGACCTGCTGCCCGCAGGCGTGCTGAACGTGGTGAACGGCTTCGGTCTGGAAGCCGGCAAGCCGCTCGCTTCCAGCAAGCGCATCGCCAAGATCGCGTTTACCGGCGAGACCACGACTGGCCGTCTGATCATGCAGTACGCGAGCCAGAACATCATTCCTGTCACGCTCGAACTCGGTGGCAAGAGCCCGAACATTTTCTTCGACGACGTGATGAACGCCGACGACAGCTATTTCGACAAGGCGCTCGAAGGCTTCACGATGTTCGCGCTGAATCAGGGCGAGGTGTGCACATGCCCATCGCGTGTATTGATCGATGAAAAGATCTATGACCGCTTCATGGAACGTGCGCTCAAGCGCGTCGCGGCGATTACGCAAGGGCATCCGCTCGACACCAAGACGATGATCGGCGCGCAGGCCTCGCAGGAACAGCTGGAAAAGATCCTCTCGTATGTCGACCTCGGCAAGCAGGAAGGCGCCGAATGCCTGATCGGCGGCGAACGCAATGCGCTCGACGGTGAGTTGAGCAAAGGCTATTACGTGAAGCCGACCGTCTTCCGTGGCCACAACAAGATGCGCATCTTCCAGGAAGAGATCTTCGGACCGGTGGTATCGGTCACGACGTTCAAGACCGAAGAAGAAGCGCTCGAAATCGCCAATGACACGCTCTATGGTCTGGGCGCCGGCGTGTGGACGCGCGACGGCACGCGCGCCTATCGCTTCGGCCGGCAGATTCAGGCAGGCCGCGTGTGGACCAACTGCTATCACGCCTATCCGGCGCATGCGGCATTCGGCGGCTACAAGCAGTCGGGCATCGGACGTGAAAATCACAAGATGATGCTCGACCACTATCAGCAGACCAAGAACCTGCTGGTCAGCTATAGCGACAAGCCGCTCGGTTTCTTCTAAGCGTCGCGTTCCTGTTCGAGCGGGCCGCATTGCGCGGCTCGCTCTTTTTTCTGCGAGGGCATGTGATGGCTGATGAGAAGGAAGTCGCTCGCGTAATCGCAACGCCGGCCGCGGTCGACTTGATCGACAAGTTGCGCGCGGAGCATGGCGAGGTGCTGTTCCATCAATCCGGTGGATGCTGCGACGGCAGCGCGCCGATGATGTTTCCTCAGGGTGAGTTCATGGTCGGCTCGTCCGATGTCAAACTCGGCACGATTGCGGGCGTGCCGTTCTACATGAGCGAATCGCAATTCGAATACTGGCAGCACACGCAGTTGATCATCGACGCGGTGCCGGGAAATGGTGGAATGTTTTCTTTGGAGCGGCCAACCGGTTTGCGGTTCCTGACACGCTCCCGTCTGTTCGAGGACGAAGAGAATGCGTGGCTGGAAACGCATCCGGTCGAGCGTGTCGATGCCTGAACGCTTACGTTCCGCTCGAGTTTGAATCGTCGCTAACGGCGGGTGCCGCTGGTGTATCTGCCAGCAGCGCATCGCTGTCGTCTTTCAGGCCGACGCCGGTCAGACCCAAACGCCTTGCATGCGTCAGCAGATAGTGCAGTTTGTGTGCGGCTAACGGATAGTCGAGTCCTTCGGGACGCACATTTGAAATACAGTTGCGCTGCGCGTCGCTACAGCCGACTTTCGGCGCGTACGTCAGATAAATTCCGAGGCTATCGGGCGAACTCAAACCCGGCCGCTCACCGATCAGCATTACCACCAGTTTCGCATTCAGCAACTCGCCGATCTCGTCACCCAGCGCGACGCGCGCCTGGCGCGCGACCACGACCGGTCCGATCTTCCAATCCGCGAGGCGCGGAACGACAGCTTGCAGCAACGGGATCGATTGCTTCGACGCGGCGAACGCCGACAGACCATCGCCGATCACGAAGACCACTTCGGGCGAATCGTTCGGCACCGCTGCCAGCGCCACGCGACTCTCGTCCGATAAACGTCGGCCAAGATCGGGACGCCGCAAATAATGCTCGCGATCCGGCGCGGCGCTATGCACGTCGAGCGTCTTGAAGTTTTGCGCGCGCAATTTCTCGTGCAACACGTCCGTATCGAGTGGATGATGCACAGCGTCGCGCGCCTGCGCGTGCGACAGGTTGAACGCGAGCAGCGGCGCGGTCGGCAAACTATTGCCCGCGCGGCCCAACGCGATGCGCGCGTTGGTGAACTGCCGCAGCGCGTTCCATGGATTCTTTTCGAGGAAGTCGCTCATGCAATGCCCATCCAGTCGCGCGCGCCTTCCAGCAAAGGTTGTTGTGTCGATGCGCTCAGCAACGCGCCGCGCGCATCGGTGATCTGCATCGACTCCAGCCATTCTTCGAATTCCGGCGCGCGACGCAAACCGAGTACGTCCCGCACGTAAAGTGCGTCGTGGAAGGACGTGCTCTGATAGTTCAGCATGACGTCATCCGCGCCTGGAATGCCCATGATGAAGTTGATGCCCGCTACGCCGAGTAGCGTGAGCAGATTGTCCATGTCGTCCTGATCGGCTTCCGCATGGTTCGTATAGCAGATGTCGCAACCCATCGGCACGCCGAGCAGTTTGCCGCAGAAGTGATCTTCAAGACCGGCGCGCGTGATCTGCTTACCGTCGTATAGATACTCCGGGCCGATGAAGCCGACCACCGTGTTCACCAGGAACGGATTGAACTTGCGCGCGACCGCATAGGCGCGCACTTCGCAAGTCTGCTGGTCCACGCCGAAATGCGCATCAGCCGACAAAGCGCTGCCCTGCCCGGTTTCGAAGTACATCAGATTATTGCCGACCGTACCTCGTTTCAGCGAGAGTCCCGCTTCATACGCTTCCTGCAGCAGCGCGAGTGAAATGCCGAAGCCCGCGTTCGCTTTCTCCGTGCCCGCGATCGACTGAAACACGAGATCGACCGGCGCGCCTTTCTCAATTGCGGCAATCGTGTTGGTGACGTGAGTCAGCACGCACGATTGCGTCGGCACCTGATAGCGTTGGCGGAAGTCGTCGATCATCAGCAACAGCTTGGTGATCGCGGCGAGATTGTCGCTGGCCGGGTTGATGCCGATCATCGCGTCGCCGCAGCCGTACATCAGGCCATCGAGCATCGAGGCGGCAATGCCTTTGACGTCGTCGGTCGGATGGTTCGGTTGCAAACGCACCGACATGTGCCCCGGTAAACCAACCGTGTTGCGAAAACGCGTAATCACCGGACGTTTACGCGCCGCCGCGATCAGATCCTGATTGCGCATCAGTTTGGACACCGCCGCGACCATCTCCGGCGTGAGGCCCGCGGTGATACGCGTGAGCGCGTCGGCATCGGTCGTGGTGCTCAGCAGCCAGTTGCGAAAGTCACCGACCGTGAGGTGAGAGATCTCGGCGAACGCCTGCGGCGAATGATCGTCGATCACGAGACGCGTGACCTCGTCGCTTTCGTAGGGGATCAGCGCTTCGTTGAGGAAGGTGCGCAGCGGCACCTGCGCGAGCGCCATCTTGGCCGCGACGCGTTCTTCCTCGCTCGCTGCCGCCACGCCCGCGAGCTGGTCGCCGGAACGTTGCGGGCTGGCCTTCGCCATCAGGGTTTTCAGATCGGCAAAGCGATACGTGCGGCTGCCGATCGTCTCGGTGTAGCTCATCTTTACGACTCCATCGCCGCTGCTCGCGCAGCGGCTCGATCCGTCATTCCTCGAGCAAGGCGTCCGCCGGCGCGGCTTCGCGTTGATGGCGCGTCATCAGGAAGTAGACGTAGCCCAGCGCGAGAAAGATTGCGAACACGATCGCCACCAGAAAATTGAAGTACACCATCGTCGCCAGACAGATGACCGCGGCCACCAGTGCGAACGCCGGAAAGACCGGAAACAGCGGCGCGCGGAACGGGCGCTCCATATTCGGTTCGGTGCGGCGCAGCTTGAACAGCGACAACATGCTGATGATATACATCACGATAGCGCCAAATACCGACATCGTCACGATGTTCGCCGTCAGCGTCTGGCCGCCGAACTGGATCAGTTCGTCGCTGTAGATCGCCGCGATGCCGACCACGCCGCCCGCAATGATCGCGCGATGCGGCGTCTTGAAGCGCGGATGCACCTTCGAGAGCCACTCCGGCAGATAGCCGGCGCGAGCCAGCGCGAAGATTTGCCGCGAATAGCCGAGGATGATGCCGTGGAACGACGCGACGAGTC
This sequence comes from Paraburkholderia dipogonis, assembly GCF_046027395.1. GTDB lineage: Bacteria > Pseudomonadota > Gammaproteobacteria > Burkholderiales > Burkholderiaceae > Paraburkholderia > Paraburkholderia dipogonis_A. The sequence continues at coordinate 207,911 of NZ_JAQQEG010000004.1, forward strand.
CGAACAGGCCGAGCCACACCAGCATATGCATCCAGCCGCTATGTTCGCCGACGATGAATTTCATCGCCTGCGGCAGCGGATCGTTGATGTTCGACAGCTTGGTCCAGTCGCCTGCGGCGCCGGCAAACACCATCACGCCGATGGCGAGCACCACCAGCGTCAGAATGCCGGCGACGTAGGCGATCGGAATCGAGCGCTTCGGGTTCTTGGCTTCTTCGGCGGCCATTGCCACGCCTTCGATCGCGAGGAAAAACCAGATGGCGAACGGAATCGCCGCGAACATGCCGTGAAACGAACCCATGCTGAAGGTGTCGGCGCCGGACCAGCCACCCTTCGTGAAATTCGACCACTGAAAACCGGGCGACACGACGCCCATGAAAACCAACAGTTCGAAGATCGCGAGCAACGTCACGCACAACTCGAACGCCGCGGCAATCTGCACACCGACAATATTCAGCGCCATAAAGATGAGATACGCGCCCATCGCCGCGTGTTTCGGTTCGAGACCCGGAAACTGCACGTGCAGGTACGCACCGATCGCGAGCGCGATGGCCGGCGGCGCAAACACGAATTCGACAAGTGTCGCCGCGCCGGCCAGATAACCGCCGGTTGGACCAAAAGCGTGGCGGGCGTAGGCGAACGGGCCGCCCGCGTGTGGAATCGATGTGGTGAGCTCGGTGAAACTGAAAATGAACGTCGTATACATCGCGGCAATGAAAATCGCCGTGATGACGAAGCCGAGCGTGCCGGCGCTCGCCCAGCCATAGCTCCAGCCAAAATACTCGCCGGAAATGACGAGGCCGACCGCGATGCCCCACAGTTGCCACGTGCCGAGCGTCTGCTTCAACTCGTGATGCGTGACTTTGCCGACGTGCTGATTTTTGGACTCTGATTTCATCGGGTGCTCCCTGATGGTGCCGCCGGCTCGACGCCGCAAGGCTTTGCGGTGCATTGGGCGGACAGGCTTCAGCCGATAGTAGTGAGCCATTATTCGAGGTGTTATCGAAATTCGGCAAAGTTCTGGGCAGTGCAGTGTCAGCGGGCGCTTAACTCCGCATCGAGTTAACCGTGAAGTTCGCAGGATTTGGTAAATGGGGACGTGGTACTTTCGTGCGCATCCGCTCGACAATTTTTGTGTTCATTTTGTGTTCACCCAGACATGACTGAATCAGGTAATCGGGCTCGCTATGAAACCCGGCTCGGCCGCGTGCTCGACCATATTTACGATCATCTCGACGAGCCGCTCGACATCGATCGTCTGGCGGAAATCGCCTGTCTGTCGCCGTACCACTGGCACCGGATTTATCAGGCGATGTATGGCGAGACGGTGGCCACCACGGTGCGGCGTTTACGGCTGCACCGCGCGGCCGGCTATCTGGCGAATGGCTCCATGCCGATTGCGGAAATTGCCGAGCGCTCCGGCTACAGCAGTCTGCAATCTTTTTCCCGCACTTTTCGCGCGGCGTTCGGCATGCTGCCGGCGCAGTATCGCAAGCAAGGCACCCATAGCCGGTTTCGGCCGGCGCTATCAGGAGACGATCAAATGACGATGCGTGAAGTGGTGATTCGTCACGTGGAGCCGATGGAGGTTTTGTCGGTGGATCACGTTGGACCGTATATGCAGATCGGCAAAGCGTTCGACGCACTGTTTGGCTGGCTCGCAAAACACAATTTACTCGCGGCTGAGATGCGCATGATCGGCGTTTACTACGACGATCCGGGCGTGGTTGCGGAGAGTGAGTTGCGGTCGAAGGCTGGGGTGTTGTTGCCGCATCCCGTTCAGGCATCTGTGACGGTGAGTCCGCCGGTTTCGGTGGCGCATGTGAAGGGGGGCGAGTATGCGGTGTTGCGGCATCAAGGACCCTATAGCGATATGCGTGCCGCGTATGAGTGGCTGTACGGAACGTGGCTCGTGCAGTCCGGGCGAGAAGCGGCCGATGCGCCGGTGTTCGAAGAGTATTTGAATAGCCCGAAGGATACGGCGCCGGCGGATCTCACTACGGAGATCTGTTTACCGTTGGCTTGAGCGTATACCTGCCCGGCTCTGCTCGCTTGTGCAGCGAACCGCGCGGTTGCCTCTCTGGTTTTTATAGTCTTTGTATATGTATACGTAGTAATAGTTAACAAGCCTCGCATCCTGCTGTGGATAACCTGAAACTTCGTATACGGATCAAGGCACTGCGGAATCGATAACCCTGCGGAGCGTGCGCGGACAGGAACACGGAGCCAGGGACAACTTTTGTGTGACCCGACGACGCGGCGTTTTTATCAAGGTTTCACCCACAACGTGTCAGGTGGCTTGTACAAGAGTTGTCCAGAGGGGGCTGTGGATAACCAGGAGGGCTTGACGTCGCCCCACCGCATCCCGTTGGTTCTGCACGAACATGCGCTGCGTCAGCTCCCTGCGACGACGCAACCGTCAGATTGTCGCCGTCCATCATGGCGAAAAATCGCTTCGTACGGCCAACGCGTTGACAAGCTCCGGGCGGGTCGCTTATCGTCCCCACGCGGGACGGCTGGTCAAGCACGCCTGGATGCAGGCCATATTGGTTCCGGGCACTACGGGGCTACCCCGTGGATCGACACTACTCCGCAGTTCGTCGCATGAGCCTCAGTTGCGCGTTGCGCAAATCCGCTCACGCAGCACAAGACGCGTTGACTGGCCGCCCCGCCCTCCTTTGCTATGTCTTTATCTTCGCTGCAACACGTCACCTACGCGATTGCCGATGCCATGCTGGCCGGCCCGGCTGAGCCTGTGGGAATGGTCGAGCGGATGACGCTCGCACTAGGCGAGGCCGGCGGCTGGATGAACGGATTGGCGCGCCACGTGGCGAAGAGATTTGCTGCGGGGTGGGATAGCGTCGGCCGCAAGGAGTTGTCGACGGTCGTGGCCGGGATGCCCGGCTTCGTATCAGCGTGGCGCAGCGAGCAGCCGCCGACAGTGGTTCGCGTGTTGATGCGGCCGCCTATTCAACGACCGCCTCCGCCATGGTTGCGCGGCGTAACGCTGCCGCAGGCAGGTGGCCCCATCCGGCGGTACAGTACCCTTCACTGTCGGGATAGTAAAAGGGTCGAAAAATCCTCGAAGCCGTGCACCTTACCCTGTGAGGAAAGACTGCAATTGAATCGCTATGCGCGACGACTGTCCAACTACTACAGGCCCCCCATTAGCAGTGGTGGTGCTGGTGACAATTGGCCCGCTCACGCGTTGTCCTGTTCGGCAGGTAAGTGCCCCGTATGGATCTCAATCCTTTTTGGTCCATCTGTTTCGTACAGTTCGGTCATGCCTTCGTCATCGGTTATGCCATGCCGCAGTTCGTTATCCGGCAATTTTGCCGTGTAGTGCGTAGCAGGCATCGAGGATCCATTCGCGTCTTTAAGCTGAAACTGCCGGGAGTGGTGCACATACTCACCACGTCCTTCAAATCTGATCGTCAACCTGCGGCAGCCAGTCGTAGCCCGCTGCGGATACCATGGTCGGATTGACTTCACACTTGCAGCGGACGCGGTCTCCCTCGAGGGCGATCTCTTGCCCATTGTTCCGCTTTCGGTATGGACCACCAGCCTTGAAGATGACGCCGGTGGTCTGACAGGCACTGCATGAGACCTTCCCGCCAATGAGCGCGGCGGGCCTGCCGTCAACGCCAGTGATGTAGGTTCCGTCATGAGGCAGAGCAGCGCCCCCGGTGCTCGGTGGGTCGCCGACAAGAATGATTTTTCGTAGCATCTTCGTGAAGCCCCTTTCTGACCGATTCGTTTGGTCCGACTGTCTTCGATTAGCGACCACATCCATCGCCAGCCCGTCCTGCCGAATCGTCGCGCGACGAGTGCGCCTCGCGAGAACTCGAAAAGCCGCTGGTGGTGCAAGTGAATAGTCAATTGCGCGTCAACAGCACTCTGCACCGTTAGCCGCCCGCCAAGTTCTTCGGCGGCTGATCAAGAGCCCACTGATTAGCGTTTTCGACGCCGTCCTTTACGCCAGACCATCCCTCTGTTTTGCGTTGCGGTGCGTCGGGATATTCTTTGCGCTGTTGCGCCAGAACGGTCTCTGCCCAACCGACCGGAGTACCGCTTCTCGGCTCAGCATACGCATCGTTTGGATCGATCTGACTGATCTCCTCGATCGATTCTGGCCAGACAGGCGCCCGGGACGTGGCGATGGCAAGCATCCGCAATGGTGTAAAGATCAGCACCAGCGGCATGGTGATAAGTCGCCAGAAAAGCGAGCCGGTGAGCCCGAAACCATAGAGTGAATACAGGAACGACTCCCGCGGTGTTTCGCGCTCTGTATGGAACAACATCGGCTTGGGCAACGCTTGCGGTCCTTCATTCATGAAGGTACACCAGTAGTTCCATTGTGCTAGCAGAATCTCGATCTCTGGCTTTCCGGTCCACTCGCGTCCAATAGAGAACACGCGGGCGACTTTGCCTTCGGCGTCGAGCGCGTAGTGCCGGATGTGATAGACAGTGCCGAACTGGGTTACTTCCTTGTGCAAGCAAAATAATTCTTCTTCGTCCCAAGGAATCTCCCAAACGTGATCGCCTTGGTTCTTCGCGCCAAAGTAACGTCGCCCACGTACGGTGAACAGCTTGCGTGCTTTTCTATGGAAGCGAATGGGCATGCGAGTCAGCGAAAACATAACGCCGCGCCCGAAGCGGATTAAAAGGAATCCGAAACCGCCGACGAAGACCGCTGGAATTACGTATAGGAATAGCGGCGCATGAGGATTGCTCATAAACAACGCGAGAAAAAACAGGCCGCACCCAATCGCTATCGATGCAATAAGCGCAGCGCCCATCATCCATTGTTTTTCCATGAATGACTGGTCAGTCACGTCCATGTAAGCGGAATTAAAGCGAAAAATTGTTCCGCTATCCCACATGTCAGGTCCAACAAGACGATTGATCGGGAGGCGGTGCGCCATGTCCCATTCCGGCACGGAAAGACCGATGCACTTTTTCATCAAACGTTCATCCATACCTTAGCCTCCTGCCGCAGAGTTGAATGCGCTCAACTCTTCCTCAAGCGTCGGATATTTCTCCTCGCCCGTACCAAAATAAGACCGACTGATCCAGTCTTTCATTGCAGATGCTTTGTAATGCGCAATGGCAAGCGCGATTAAGATTGAAGCGGCCAGGACGATCCAGAAGCCGGGAATTGCGCCAGTGATGGCGAAAGCCGCGACATAGAAACCGAGAATCGAGCTTCCTGCGTACAGTGCAGTGAGGCCAAATTCTTCTTTCTTGAAGGACTCTACCGCGTTCATTACGTCGAAAACAGCTAATGCAGCGCCGGTGATCGCGCCGAGGGCCCTACCGCCTAGCTTAAGCCCTGCCAGTTCCCTTTCACCCAACGACCACTGTTTCAGAATAAACGCCGATAGAGGATGGGTGGGCCCCTTTTCCACAGTCTCCGAGACGGTTTCCATCATGGCTCCGACAATGTTGATGACTGCCGCTGCAGCCTTTGTGTCAGTTTCCACACGATTGAACCGGTCGTTGCCAGCAACGTCCTCGACTGCGGCCTGGAGCGTGAAGAGCTGGAAGATGAATGTGGCCACGCCAAGATGGAATGCCTCAGGAGCCGAAGAACCGAGCCAGGCCTTCACTTTATCCGCGCCGGGCAGCTTAACGGCCTTGATAGATCCAGCTTCGATCTTGCCCGCCTTTTCGAGCGCGTCGACATCGAGCTCGTAGATGACCACACTGACGTCGGACTTCGGACCTGCCTTGACCGCAGACTTTGCGGCCTTGAGTGCGTCGGCGCGTGTTTGCGTCCGATCCGTCTCCAGTTTGATGCCGGCCTTTTTCGCCTCGTCGATCGCCCATGCACGCAACTCGGCTTTCGATTGGGAGCTTGCCCGGATGACCGTCCCGGAATGAAGCGACAGCCGGATCATGATAGGCACGAAGGCAACGCTGCGCGCGCCTTTGGTCAAGGCCTTGACGATCACGCTTCCGGTTGTCAGGACAAGCTTATCGAGAAGCCGCGCTGCTTCGCCGGGTTTTACACGCGCGAGCGCTTGCTTGTAGAGGTTAAGAAAATTTTCGTATTGGATATCAGACTTGTGGATCTGCGCCTGAGCCGCATCGATCAACTGCTTCTGGTTGAAAAGGAGTGCGCGCGCATACAGATTGCGATTGTTTGTAAGCTGTCCGGTCTCGAGCCAGTCGTTCAGGACCTTGCCGCACGCATCTGTGGCTGCCGCACTGCCGATGCTTTGAGAGCACGACTCGCTGTACGCGTACCCACTGCGAATATCTGCATCATCATGAACGCCGCTCATCCAGTCTGACAGAAGTTTGCAGTTGAGCCATCCGGCATGCGCCTTCACCAGCTCGTCCCATTGGGGCTTGAACTTGTCGAGCGCGTCTTTGTATTCCTTCGGGAAATTATCCAGATGCTTGCGATCGATCGAAGACTTGCGTGCACTACCCTCTCCGGTGTGGCTCGCCTCGTCCCACGCTTCGTCTGCAGCAGCTTTCTGATGTCCTGCCTCGTCGGCGCCATACTCTTTGTCCTGGGCGGCCTGCTGTGCGTTGTAATTCGAAATGCCGCCGGCCTTGATCGACCCGGTCACGAATTTCCACGCGCCGATGATATCGACGGGAGGACCTCCCGTGGAATACGACATGGGATTCTGGTTCGCCTGGTTGACCATTTCCGACGTGCGATATTCGAATCCCGCTTCTTCGCTGGCCTGCGCACGAATTCCCTGCTCCGCGCGGGCAAGCAACTGTTTGGCGATTGATCCGCGATAAACGTCTGCGTTGAATCCGCTGTCGATGCTGGGCACAACGAGTTCGCCGAGATCGTTGGTCAGTCCGACTGGGTCGTTCACTGCAACGACGAATCCTTTTTTCATCGGAGAACGTGCCATGGCGGCTGCAATGCGAGGCGCCTCCGTATGTTGACGGGTTTCCATCCTGGGATCTGTATTGCTGAACTTGAAGGCTGTCTTCATCGCCTTTTCGTCCATTGCAAAATGGGCGACTTTTGGATGGCTCGCCTGAAATTCGCCCGTATCAGTGGCACCTCCTGAAAGCATGGAAGGCACGTTGATGCATTGCATATGAAGCATCCGCCACCCTGCGTCGTCGGCCTGGCCGACGAGCCGTTTGGTCCAGAGGACGTTGGACCATCCGATCCAGATATTGGTCGCAGGATCGGAGTCGCTGTGTTCAACATCGATGCAGTAGCCGAGCGAAAGTTGCTGTCGATCCATACAGGTCGTCGGAACGGCCGCTGGATTGGGAGGCATCATTCCCGGAATGAAACTCCACATCATGCCGCTCGGCAGGACCATGTACGCTTTGAGGCGTTTGCGCTTTTCCTCGTAGACGTAGAGGTAGCCAGCCCGCATGGCCCGAAGGGTGTATTTGGCGGTTCCGACCGTAGCCGGAGCCTTCGTGGAGTCGATCTTGAAGTTACCTTCCAGGGCCGGCGCCTTCGCGGCACCGTGAGGACAGGCTACGGCATATCGCACCGGGTAAAGTAGTAGCGATTTGCGGTCACACAGGTTGCAGGATACGGGCATGGTCGGTCCTTCAGGCGATGACGGCGTGTTGATCTTTTAGTGATTCGAAATCGGCGGACGTAAGTAGCGCAAGGGCCCCCGGCCATGTAAGTTCGCCGCGCCGGATTGCCGGCCACGCCTGCTCAAGCTTCTTGTGTTCGGTGAAAGCGCGGCCATAACGCATGTCATGGACCGCATAGTCAATAAGCGCGTCGGGGTCCGAAATCCCGGCCTTCTGTTTCGCAACATCGAAACTCTTGCACAGCGCGCCCATCAGCCTGGATAGATCTCTGAAATCGTACTTTTGGTCACTGAGTCGAGCGAGCGCGCGGGCCGCGAGGTCGCTGTACTCAATCCGTTCCCATTGCGCGGGTGTTGGCCAGGCCGGCGTTATTCCTTCAAGGGGGGGCGCCTCGCGCCCGTCACCGCTAATCGTCCACCACCGTCCGACGGCCGGTAGCGTCCATGTGTCCACTGGACCGAGCAATGCGGACAACTTGGCCGGCTCAAGCACGCTCGTCGCAAGCGAAATCACACGCGGATCGTAATATCGCCATAGCACCGGGCTGCCGTTGGCGCCAGGGCCGACGAGGTAACGGGCCACGTGTTCGGCGAGTTGATCCACAGGCCAGGAACTTTGTAGCCATGCACAGATGACTGGCGGGCGATCGCCGTCAAGCTCGTCACGCATGACCTCCTCGATTGCAGTCTGCTGCTCGGGGCTCAGCGCACTCATATTGACGAGGCGCGGCATCAATTCAATGCGATGCGAAAGGGCTGCCGGCGCGCAAGGCACGCTGGACAATGTCTCAAGTCCTGTGGCGTAACCTATCGTGGCCGTTTCGATGAGAACATAGCCTCGGCTAAAAGGCGCCTGCGGTGCTGGCGCCGCGCGCAATAGGGCATCCATAATTGTTTTTTCTCCCCTCTCCCTAAGCAAGCGGCACAGAGGCGCTCCCCGCTTCGGCCGCGCTGTTCGTCATGGTCTGGCACAGGTCGGCGCCAGGGAACTGGGCTGGAATACTTTGAGGCCCCAGCGTCCCGTGGTTTGCAGCGTGAATTGTATTTCCGCCAGGTGTAAAGCCGTTAATGCCTTCAGCACTGACGACAAACTGGCTATTGCCAGCGGTCAGGCGGATTCCCTGCTTCGCCGTGATATTGACCCAGTCGGTGGTGCTGATAATGCCGACGACTTTCTTCGCGAGTAGTTCGAGTTCGTCGTTCTGCGCCTGGATCTGTACCTTCCCGCTCGCGGCAATCAGCTTCATGCCCATGCGGTGAACGAAGATCGACAGTTTCTCGGACGCCGATGCAAAAATCGATTTGCCCGCACCAAGCGAGATGTTCGAGCCTGCCGTCAGGGCCGTATGCTCGCCACTCGCGACGTGCGTCGACCCCGTGCTCGACACCGCGGTGCCGGCCGCACTTGCTACAAGAAGTTGCGGCTCGTTCAGTTCAGGAAATGAGCCATTACCGCCGGTGGAGGAGCCTTTCAGCCCATCATTCTGGGATTGAAGCGCGTCGGCCACATCCGACTGGTCGCCGCCGCTTTCCTGCGCGCTATGCTGCTGAGCGAGCTTTCCGAGTTGCGCCTGCAGCGTCTGGGACTTACCCAGTCTTGTAGTCGCCTCATTGATATCGGAAATATGGGACTTCGCGAGCGGGCGGGCATCCGTGCTGATCAGCAGGCCCTTGCCTGACCGGATCGCGCCAACGCTGTCGGTGCGCAGTTCGAAGCCCTCACCGCGACCGTCCTGTCGACCCGTGTTGTCCTCGACGCGGGTAATGTGTCCGAGCGAAAGCTGACTCGCCTCGTGGTCACTTCGCAACTGCGTCTGGATCTGGTCCTTCGTGTCGTCGAAGAGCAGATGGTTACTCCGGCCACTGGCCATGTTGCCGTTGGCGCCGGAGAGTTCCCGGCTCCGGAACCCCATGAGGGCGCTCTGGTCGGGCAATTGCCAAGACGGCAAATTCGATTCGTTGTGGACGCGGCCAGTAATGATGGGCCTGTCGGGACTACCCTCCAGCCATTGCACGATCACTTCCGAACCCACGCGTGGTAGCGCAACAAATCCCTGGTCGCCGCCTGCCCACGCGGTCGCCACACGAACCCACGCAGAACTGCTTTCGTCGCCCCTGGCGGATTGATCCCAGTGAAACTGGACGCGGCAACGGCCGTATTTGTCGGTGTGAACGCTCTGTCCCGACGGTCCCACAACAGTTGCAGTCTGGGGCGCGTTGATGCGCGTATCTACACTGTTGTATCCACGCCCGGGACGCCACGGAATTTTCTTGCGGATTGCGATGACGTCGTTGTGATAGTCGGACGGCGCATCGACACCCTGAAGATAGTTGTTACTGGCGACGTGGTCGACCTCGACAACAAGGAACTGGTTGTCGTCTTGAGAGCCCTCGGCATGCCCGAAGTGATCGGTCAACTCGAACCAGCGCCCAGGCATCACGTAGCGGTTGTTGCCTTCGCCCTCAAACCGCTTTGCGACGGCCTCGATCTCTTCCATACGACGCTTCGACAACCCATCACCGTCCTGGCTGCCCCCGAAGCCGTAGGCGCCGACGTATTCATATTGTTCGAGATTCGGTACGCCACCTTGCTGGTTTATGGTGGGCACCCCGGCAGTCGCCGGCCGCGGGCTCTTGAAATCGAAGCGCGCGACCGTGTACTGCCCCGGCATGACTGACCGCACCGGGCTCCAGAGCGCCAAACCGTCTTCAACCTTGGAGCCCGAATCCCGCTGGAATGGCACGGACGCGGAATTTCCATCGATCTGCTTTGCGTTAATCGACGCATCGGAGACGATGAGCTTGTGCGATTTTTCCGTGTGCTCGTACCAATAATAGAAACCAGCCGCTTCCCACCTGCGGTGCAGGTAGTTGTGATCGCTCTCGCCGTATTGGACCGCCATTGTCATAACGGAGTCCGTGCCGGCCACCTTCCAGTCCCAGTCGGGAAGTACGCCGTAGTCCTGCAGCAGCGTCGTTGTCTGCGTATGCAGATCCTGGTCCTGGAACAGGCGGTTGTTCGTGCGAAGGCTCAGAAAACGCAACCATGGGCCGATCGTAGCTTCATAGAAGGCAACGGAACCGTCGGTTTTGACGTGTCGGAACGCAAATATATAGCCGTTAAAATAGCGCGACGTTCCGTCCGCTCGCGCAAGTTCTACGGTAATCATCTTCCCCTGGAATTCTTTAAGGGAGAGTGACGCGTTATCTGAAAGGATTTCGACCTTGAATTCGAAATCACGCGACAGACTTTCTGTGCCTGTCAGTCGATTTGCAAGCAATGTGGAGTATGGCGCGTCGCCATGCGGAAAAGTTAAGCGTAGCAGTCTGCTTTGCTGGCGGTCCGCAAAGACTTTTTGAAAGTCTTGAGCAAGATTGGTCACCACGATTCCCTCTTATTGCTGCCCCGATCGGTGACGGAATTTTACAGAATCTCCAGACGAAAAGTGTCAAATGTAATAGATGCATTTCTCGCGCAACTTGATCGGAAATTATTTCCTATAAATAATGCAATACGCAAAATGGGTAACTATTGCTTGACACCACGATGATTGGTGGATCGGAAATGTCAGCCGTAAACGGATTAGCGAATTCCGCCAACAGTGTTTCGACAGCGAAGCTTCGCAAAATTCTTGAGGAAATTGCAGAGATGCGGCAAGACGGACCGCTGTAACGAATTTTGATTGAGGGGGTGCATCTGTCGGAATGTTGATGCGCCCCAATATGCGCTTAACCTTCCAAGCGGACGCGGAAAGAATGAAAAAATTTGTGATTGTTTTGTTGATGGCGCTGTCTGTTGGTCAGTGTCTGGCGACTGAGGCGGTGTCGTTGCACTATCCTGGTATGCCGCACCTCAAGAAGAACGAAAGTTACGTCAGCGTGCGTCAGAAAATGCTCAAAGCTGGGTGGACTCCATACCACGCACAGGATGCGCTCGAATGCGCTCCAACTGACGATCGCTGCGCGGGACGACCGGAGATGGAAGCCTGCTCAGATGTAGGCGAAGGGCAGTGCGCATGGTTATGGCAGAAGAACGAAGTCGTCGTGGTAGTCGATACGATCTACGGCGCAGACAATGACGTCTTTGTTGGCGTGTCGCGTTATCAAAAACATTGATGAATTGTTGAGACTACGCGCGAACGACGGACGTCTCTGTTTAGTTCACCTAGGACGTCAGAAAGGCCCGATGGACGATAGCTGCAGTTCGGGGAGAGATGCAGATCACGGCCCTGCAGTTTTGGCATCGCTGGCGGTGGAGGACAAAGCGAGCAATGAAAAAATATATTTTGATTGGATTTCTTTTGAGCGTTGCTTCGCTCATCTGCAATGCGCAAAGTGCTGCTGTCACGAGCAATCATCAGTTTTCAAAAGTGGAGATCGCGTATCGCAGTCAGGACTGTTCATTTCAATTTAGTCCAGTCAACTTTTGTGACGATAAACATGTCGCCGCGATAAATTCGGCCCTCTCCCAGCAGGCGCCAAATTTTAATGGTCACTATATTTTGCTGACAATTTCGGAGTACCCGAGGTATCACCAGCGCTCTGTCGTCGCCGTCGACACGAACTCAGGCGTTGTTTATCCGCTTCCAATTGATGCGTATTCCGGACCTACGGACAAAAGCGGAAACGCCAGCGATCATGGCAAAGTAACCTTTGACTCTAAAAGCAACAAGGTTTGCATCGTCGGGGTCATCCTTGTCTATAGAGCATTCGAACACGGAAAGTTTTGCTTTACGTTCGAAGGCGATAAGTTCGTGGGCCACCATACGACATACATGGACTAAGGGTCATCTTGTCCGACCGATTTCTATAAGCTTCCATGTGGAGCAAACGAGATGATGAATCTGATTCGCCTCGGCGACGATACCGACGACGGGGGAAAGGTCATCACTGCCTCGTCGACGATGCAGTTTGATGGCCGGTTCGTCGCCCGGAAAGGCGACGAGGTGTCGTGTCCAAAGCACGACGTCAAACCCAACGTAATTACCGAGGCTGATGAATCGATGAAGGACGACGGCGTGCCGATCGCACGCCATGGGCATCAGGCGACTTGTGGCTGCCGATTGATTTCGAGCTTGAGCTAGAGACGCGCGATAAGGTTGCCTCACTTGCTGCGGACGGACGCCGTCGACAGCGTGTTATTCCCTGCGCATCTTCAATTGGCTCATAACGTCTTGGGCAGACTATTCTCCCCATCGATGATGCAGCGTCGTGACGACAAACTGCCGCTCCTCCTGCGGATGCGTATTCACCTCCCGATGCCCGCTCAACTCGAACCATCGCCCGACGGCCAGATCGCGCACCCCACTCACGCCATCGACATTGGCCGAGCGTAACTCACGGGCGAGCATGCGCGACTTGCTGACGCGCTCAAAGTCCGACCACGAATCACCCGCGTGCGGCACGTCGATGACCGCATCGCGCAGCAGCTGCGCGATGTCGTTGCCGGCTTCGCCCTGATCGACGATGCATCGTCTCCGATACCTGCGCCACCGACGCGCTCTTGTGGTCCCAGCTCGTGCGCTGCACATTGCCCGCCACGAGCTGACGCTAGGCCGACCACAGTTTTAAGGCCAGCGCGTTTATCGGCGCAATGCGCGACGCGAACATCTCAGTGCGGATCAATGCCCCGCTTCGACCCATCCAGCGCTCATACCTGATGTTCCATGCCTTTGAAATTGCCAAAGGGCGCGAGCGTCCGGACCGGGTGCCGCCATACGCGGGTGTTAACATAGATTGGGTGCACCGCAATGCCGACGGCTATGGGGTGACTTATTATCCCCACGAAAACATGCATTGGTCTGACACGGGTCATTAATAGGAAAAATTATGCGAAGGATCGCAGTATCAGTTTTTGTCGCTTTGATTTGCAATTTTGCGAATGCCCAACAAGCCCCGATCGTTGCCGTGTGGGAGCAACTTCCTGTTGCCGATGCTAACGGCGGAGCCAATGCGGCGCGCCACAATATTGTTTTCGTCGATCAAAAAATTGCCGACGATATCGCATCCTATAGCGATGACAGTTCACATGCACTAGCTTCGCTTTTTTAATTTTATAGGGATATGTCCCTGAACTGCTAAAGTACCGCCGATTTGGTGAGCTTTGCGAAAACCTCGAAGCCTCTTTGGTGGCCGCTGACGCTATGCGGTGAGCCGCTAGATGCAGCTCACCGGCGGAGACGCCCCTATGGTGTAGCGAGACGCAAATACTGAGAAAGGCCGCCTTGTTGGGCAAGGACTTACGGCCGACGCGAACGCATCGCGTGAGAAAGTGGATGCATCGGTTGAGAACTTCCCTCCTCGGCCATCTCGGCTCCGTTCGGGACACGTGATAGAGCGGGTCCTATCCCATCATGAGTCGTCACTCAGGTTTGTACCAAGAGCCGCAAAAAATTGCGCTTCGGATAAAGCAATTTTAGCAATTTGCGCTCGCGGGCAACCCATCTCGCTGCACTTCAGCGGTCATGAAATGTCCAAGTTTCGAGGGGCTGGCCTACAAACTTGCCAAGCAAATAGCTTTGGCCATTAACGAAGCAATTACCTGGTAGGCCCCTCTTAATTCTGTTTCAGGCCAGTCGTGCCGGTGGCTGGTCGAGGCGTCGGCGACCGCCCGTCGCAACCCGGCCAGGAGGGCACTCATGAAATCGACCCGCCTTTGTCTCGCCTGTGGCAACGCGTTCGCGCCACTGCCGCATGTTCCCCAACAGCGATATTGCTCCTCGAAGACGTGCCAGCGCGCCCGTCGCCGAGATTGGCAGAACAACCGGCTCCGCATCGACAGCGACTATCGCGACAACCAGGCCCGGGCGCAAGCGAGATGGCGCACAGGCCACTCGAGCTACTGGCGTGAATATCGAGTTGCGCATCCGGCGTATCGAGAGCGCAACCGCAACATGCAGCGCGTGCGCAATACACGACGAAGTTTCAAGCCGATTGCAAAGATGGATGTCATCCGGCTCCCCGGGCCGCTGAGCTCTGGCTTCTACGTGCTGTCTCACGCGGATGACGCCAGCGTTGCAAAAATGAACGCGTGGACCGTCCACATAGCCGTGCTGTCTGCGCCGGCAGCACCACCCATATGATTGCAAAGAGATGACGTGATACACATTGGCGTCGAGCCTGCTACCTTTGCCTTGTCACCGTTCGCTTTCGAACGCGACCACCTGATGTGAAGCCGCGACGCTCAATTTGACGCTCCCTTGCGCCCAATGCCTGCCGCGTGTCCGTGTCTGAGTTGCGGGGTGGAGCATGTCATTCAAGTACGCGGATGCACCGGTCGGAACCAATTCGTCTACCAGGCGGGCAGCGGAGTATGTCCGCATGTCGACTGAACACCAGCAGTATTCGACCGAGAATCAGCGCGACCGGATTCGAGACTACGCAGCGCGCCGCGGATTGGAAATTGTTCGCACATATGCAGATGAAGGTAAAAGCGGTCTCCGAATCGACGGTCGGCAGGCACTTCAAAATCTGATTTCGGATGTCGTCAATGGCGACGCTGACTTCGGCGCGATTCTGGTGTACGACGTGAGCCGATGGGGACGATTCCAGGATGCCGACGAGAGTGCGTATTACGAATACATCTGCCGCCGCGCCGGTATCCAGGTTGCGTACTGCGCCGAGCAGTTTGAAAACGACGGGTCACCTGTCTCGACCATTGTGAAAGGAGTAAAGCGCGCGATGGCAGGCGAATACAGCAGGGAGCTGTCCGCAAAGGTGTTCGCCGGCCAGTGCCGATTGATTGAGATGGGCTTCCGTCAAGGAGGACCCGCTGGCTATGGACTGCGCCGCGTATTGGTCGATGACCACGGTCTCATGAAGGCAGAATTGCGTCGCGGCGAACATAAAAGTCTGCAGACGGACCGGGTAATACTCATGCCGGGACCGGATAGCGAAGTGCGCACCGTCAATCTAATCTACGACTGGTTTATCGATGAGTCACTCGACGAATACGGCATCGCTGCGCGTCTGAATGGCATGCGCGTGCGAACTGACCTTGACCGGGAATGGTCACGAGCAACGATACGGGAGGTATTGACGAACGAGAAATACATCGGCAACAACGTTTATAACCGTGTGTCTTTCAAGTTGAAGAAGATGCGGGTGGCCAATACGCCCGATATGTGGATTCGAAAAGAAGGAGCATTTGAAGCCATTGTGCCGAGTGAAACGTTCTACACCGCTCAGGGCATCATGAGAGCACGAGCGCGTCGGTATTCAAATGAGGAGCTAATCGAGCGACTGCGCGGCCTGTACCGAACGCGAGGGTATCTTTCCGGCGTGGTGATTGACGAAACAGATGGCATGCCATCCACGTCAGTCTACGTGTATCGATTCGGCAGCCTGATTCGCGCGTACCAGACAGTCGGCTTTACGCCGGGCCGAGACTATCGGTACATTGAGACCAACCGCTTTCTGCGGCAACTTCATCCAGAAATCGTCGCTCAGACAGAGAAGAAAATTGCGGATTTGGGCGGCACGGTGATGCGCGACCCGGCAACCGACCTGCTGACTGTCAATGACGAGTTCACGACGTGCATCGTGCTTGCGCGCTGCCAATCGCATGACGATGGTCGCAATCACTGGAAGGTGCGTTTCGATGCGAGCCTCCTGCCGGACGTCACTGTTGCGGTACGGCTCAACCAGACGAATGCTTCGGCGCTGGACTACTACCTGTTGCCACGCCTAGATTTTGGGCAACCTCGTATTCATCTGGCCGACCAGAATCCCATCGAGTTCGAGAGCTATCGGTTTGATACGCTGGACTACCTCTATGGCATGGCTGAGCGGGCCCGTCTCAGGAGAGTAGCGTGAACTCGCGGCAGCAGCCTGGAGAAATCCGGATGGTCCCGGTCGCTCAGATTGAAGTCATCAATCCGAGGGAGCGCGATGGTCGAGTGTTCGATGAAATCGTCGACAACATCAAAACGATAGGTCTCAAAAAACCTATTGTGGTCACGCCACGGGCGACAGCCGGCGGCATTGAAAAATACCTGCTCGTGTGTGGCGAAGGACGATTGAAGGCGTTCCGCTCATTAGGGGAGTCAACTATCCCTGCACTTGTTGTGAGCGTGAGCGACGAAGACGCGTTTGTCATGAGTCTGACTGAGAACATCGCACGTAGACAGTGTCGCCCACTAGAACGGCTCGCTGGCATTCGGCAATTGCAGGAACAAGGGTATGCGCCGAAGGTCATCGCCGAAAAGACTGGCCTTACCCCAACTTATGTTCACGGCATCCTCACGCTGTTGTGCCAGGGAGAAGAGAGACTTGTCGTTGCAGTGGAGAAAGGCCTCGTCCCTCTGAATGCAGCCCTCATGATTGTCGGCGCCGGCGACGACGACGCTGAAATACAGGCAGCACTACAGGAGGCATATGAGTCGGGCAAATTGCGGGGCAAGCAACTGATGAGCGCCCGCCGTGTCATCGAGCGCAGAAAAGCACTCGGAAGAAGCACGGCGCACAACATGACCAGCAAGTCCGTCACCGTCACAACATCGAGTCTCGTGCGGACTTACGAGCGCGAAGTTGAACGTCAGAAATCCATGGTCAGAAAGGCCGAATTTGCACAACAGCGATTGCTGTTTGTCGTCGGCGCGTTGAGGCAACTGTTTGCGGATGAGAATTTCATCAACCTTTTGCGTGCAGAAGGACTCGCCAGTTTGCCGAAGTATCTCGCAGAACGCGTCTGGCCAAGCGGGAGTGCTACATGACTGGCGTAACTCTTGGATTCATTCCCGAACCGCTGTCGGTGCCGGTCCGCAGTATCTTGCCATCGCGCAGAATACCGGCGCCCGTGGTCGAGTCGCGCAAATACAAACAGATAAGGACGTCCATTGAGGAAGTAGGCCTCATCGAACCGCTCTCGGTAACGGCTGCGGACCAGGCTTCAGGGCAACATGTTCTGCTGGATGGTCACCTGCGCCTACTCGCTATCCAGGACCTGGGGCATGAGAGTGCAGCATGTCTTGTCGCGACCGACGATGAAAGCTACACCTATAACAACCGGGTCAATCGCCTATCGACAATCCAGGAGCACTACATGATTCGGCGCGTGGTTGACAGAGGGGTATCACCGGAACGATTAGCGAAAGCTCTGTCCGTGGATGTATCCCAGATTATAAAAAAGATGTCGCTGCTCGACGGCGTGTGTCCGGAAGCGGCTGAACTTCTTGGAGACCGGCAGTTCTCACCGGAGCTTGTTCGCGCCATTCGCAAAATGAAGCCCACGCGGCAGGTCGAATGCGTCGAACTGATGGTGGCCGCAAACAACGTGTCAGTCTCTTACGCCGAAGCATTGTTGGTGGCTACGCCCGCAGCGCGGCTCGTTAAGGGGAAGAAGCCGCAAAAACTGACTGGCGTTAGCCCCGAGCAGATGGCGAAAATGGAACGAGAAATGAGCAATCTGCAGGGGCAGTACAAACTCGTGGAGCAAACCTACGGTCAGGATGTGCTGAATTTGGTGCTTGCGAAAGGGTACCTCGCAAAGCTCCTGGAAAACGAATCGGCACGGCAATACATCGCCCAACGCCATCCGGATTTGATGACGGAATTTGAGTCCATCATTGCAACCATTTCTCTCGACCAGCAGCAGTTTAGCGCGGCTCTTTAGCCAAACTCGTACTTCGTGGCCGTGACGTGCCGCACGAAAAGCACGCAAGGCGGACGCCATCGTTTTGACGTCTGCGTCACGTGATGGAGACACTGCATTAATCCGCGCAAGCCAAAACACACAGCCCAGGTACGAGACACGAAATATTTTCGCCTCATGATTTCAGATGGAACTTGCGGTCGGCTGCAGTTACCGGAAAGTATCCACCCAACAGCCGGTCGCGAGCGTCGAACGTCGGACTCGTACCGATGGGAGAAACGAGCACGCGCGTCCTGAATTGTTCTCTTGTTATTGACCTCACCATTCCGAACAAGACCTGCTTTGCAGGCGTGTCACGATGGTAGTGGATAAGCCGACTCGTGCTGCTCAGGCAGAACCATGGGTCATATGGAAATTCCACTATCACATCTCTTGTCTGCGCTTTCGCGATAATCGCTACTTCTTCTTTTTCCTCGAGTCCTTCGCCTCGGGTGTAGAAGAAGTCTAGCCTGACAGAAATATAATCTCCATTGGTAACTAACTCCATTAGGAGCTCCGGCTCGCCCAGATAAGGCGTTATATCCAGGACGGCCCTATTTCTTGCGAGCAACTCAATCAACTGAGTGATATAGGCGGCAAGGTAGATTTGCTTGTCACCACTTACAAAGTATCCTCCATCCGTGCGGCGCGCCTGCCAGCTCTCGTCGACGAAATGTCCCTGGTCATTCAACACGCCCAGTTCGGTCAATTTCTCCCGCGCCACCCCTGCCGGGAAATCAGGTAGCTCAAGCGTGCTTTGCAGAACACGGCGGAAATTTACCCAGTCCCAGCGTAACTCAGGCATCCGTTTGACCGTGGACTCGAGAATCCAGCGTTCAATAGATATGCAAGCTTCCTCCCATCGTTTTTTGCAAGTTATGATGCGCTCGGATGTCAAATTCTGTTCCAACTCGAAACTGGCGTGAGCTTTTGAGTGGTGTTCCGTGCACAATACGGCGAGATTGGAAATATCATGATTTTTCGAGATACTGTATTTTTCGATATGGTGAACCACAACTCCGAGTCCCCGCTTTCTGCAAACGCAGCATAGCTCGAGATTGCCCGCAAGGACCTGCCGTAGTGTTTTCTCGGGTACGGGTCGGCGTCGTTTCTTCAATGACATGATGACAGATTCGGGCAAACCAAACTGCCTGAGCTTCACCGGTGCCAGATTTCGTAATTCTTCTTTTGTATATTTAACAGACAGATTCGCCGCAACCCGGGTATCGCAGAGCCTATGCCAACAAGGTGATTAAATGTCGCGTCTTGAGTCTGCGTGGCGGAAGTTATTTTCATATCGTTAAATATAATTATTCGAGCGATACTAGTCGTTGATTAGATTAGTTGATGTCGTTTTAAAATCTTATTTTTTACAAATTCCAACGGTATGCGCATCATGCTGAAAACAGTGGTTTTCGCTATCTCGATGAATCAATTGACACTTTAGCATCACGCATAGGCGTGCCGACATTCCATTTTATGAAAAATTCGCTAACAGCCTGACCTTCAGGTTCCGAACTCCGACGAAACCCGATGATGAGCCTCGCGATGGGATTTCACTGTGATATGGTGTTTAGGCACGCCGTTGACTCACCTTGTCCGCATAGGGAAGCGAGTAGGTCATCGTCCGTTAGACTTAGATTTAAATTATTCCAATCGAACCTATGAGCCTGAACGTTCATTCACACATTATTGCGGAACCACATATTGCTGGCCTATCTGGTGCGAAGGGTTTAGGCATCCGTACACTGAAGTTCAGCGTGATATTTCCCCTGGTCAATCGCACGCTTAACGACGACGCAGAGATGCACATCGATACGCTCAGCGCGCTGGTGAGTGTTGCTGCCTCGTCGGGCAGTGCCCACTATCTTGCTAGCGGGAGATTCGAAGCGCCGATTATCCTGCGTCGCTTCCCGCGTGCCGGAAAGACGGCCGCCCTGCTTCTGGTCGACCTCAACGACAGCCAGCTCGCTGCACTCGATGAACTTCGAGGAGCTGGTGGAGTAACGTTTCAGGTTGCGCTCAAGGGGATGGCGCATTCGTCGGTAGACGCGCACCCCGTCGAGGAGGTGCTTCAGCACCATGTCAACCTCAGTCAATGGGTTGAGCTTATAGGGGAGCTTGGATTCACGGACGCGTTCGTCATCAGTGTCGATATTCCCGTCGACGCGAGTGACGCGTTTCCGGCAGTTACGCACTTGTTGCGTGCGGCTCGGCGCCAACTCGTGACGGGTGAATACGACACGGTCGTTAGCACCTGCCGTCAGGTGCTCGATAGCCTGTCGACCCACATCGATTCACGCGAGTCAGTCATTGTGGCTCGCGACAGGAAACCGACTCGTATTCGCGACCAGTCAAAACTTCAAAGAGCACTGGCCGTCTTCGATTCGGTCCGGAACTACAGCCATCTCGCGCATCACGTGGACTCCAACGGACAGCCCGAAGTCTACAGTCGACGTGAAGCCTCCATGATTCTCACGACGACCTGTGCACTCGCGGCTACCGCGATGGGGTGGTAGAACACACATCGTCTTTCCATCAAGAAACGCCACATAACCTAGCGCAAATCTGCGCAGACCAACGCTTCGATGAAGGGGGAGCATGAAAAAATCACGAAAGCGGCGCTCGAGCGCTAGCCGCCGTCCTAATGGATACGCGTCATCGCAACAGATGCCTACACCAAACACAGCCTCATCGACTGGCATGGACCGCGTGACCGCCGCGATAAGATTTCTCTACAAGCGGGCCAAAGCAGTTATCAGCATGAGTGCATTGGCTGCAGCAGCCTTGGCAACGGTCCACTTTCTTCAAGGTCAGGTAATCGTCTCCTTCTCGAAATCACTTGCGTCTGGCTACGAATTTACGGTATTGAACGACAGCCAAGTTTCTCAAACAATTGAGAGCCTGCGCATAATGCCGAAACTCGGCTCGAAAGTGGTCTTCGTCACGACGTCGCAGACGTATGTTCGCGAAACAAGCGACGGTGCTGAGCTGCCGTACGGCAACACGTCGATGGTCCCAGCAGCGGACTTTCGCGATATGGACGGGCAGATTTTACGTCCCCAACAGCGTATTACGTTTCGCGTACCGCCCCTTGTGGATTGGGACAAGCTCAAACCCGAAGCTAGCCTCGTCGACGTCACATATCAAACTGAGCCAACAAACTTTTTGCTCAGCTTGACCGCAAAACTGGCGGAAGGGCTAACGCTCATGAAGCTTCGCTTCACGAACACATATCTCGTTATCAACGATTATTGGACTCCCACGAATTCAAACGATGCCAAAGCAGCGCTGGCACATGCTTGTTCGGAAGATGTGTCGCTACGCCAAGGCACACTATGCGACTGAGTAGTGCTCGAGGAGGTATGCGCCTCTCGAATCCCGCTCGGGCAACGGCTTCGGTAGGAGCGCGAAGTAGAACGTGCTGACGGTGGCCGCGAACAACGTATCGGTCTCTTACACCGAGGCATTGTTGGTGGCTACGCCCGCGGCGCGGCTGCTACAAGGCAAGAAGCCACGCAAACTAACCGGCATTAGCCCGGAGCAGATGGCGAAAATGGAACGGGAAATGAGCAATCTGCAGGGGCAGTACAAACTCGGGGAGCAAACCTACGGTCAGGATGTGCTGAATCTGGTGCTTGCGAAAGGGTATCTCGCAAAGCTCCTGGAAAACGAATCGGCGCGGCAATACATCGACCAACGCCATCCGGATTTGATGGCGGAATTTGAGTCAATCATTGCAACCATTTCTCTCGACCAGCAGCAGTTTAGCGCGGCTCTCTAGCCGAACGCTGCCATCGTGGCCGATGGTTCAAAATGTGTGCGATGCGTCGCGAGAGCCAGCGCTGCGTCGCCGAAGTGCAACCAAAAGCGTTTTTCGGGTGTTTTTGAGCCGCGGCATTGGCTATGCCTCCCTCTCGCCGGCAGCTAATCGCTAAATTTCACCGTATCCAGCTGGAGCATTGTCCATGTCCTCCCATCGGCATTCGACAGTTGGGTCTAACCAGTCTGCGGCGCGTTGTAGCCACGCGGCGTCGATGACATCGTCGGACGACTTCAACTTCTTGACTTCGAATTCAGTCGCCAGCGCTCGCAGGCGATTCGCTCGTTCGAGCTTCAACGCCCAGTCTTCGACGCGCTTGAGTCGCTCAACTGCGGAACGGCGGACCTCAGCCAGCCTTGCACGCTCGGCTTCCTGCACAGCAGCTACTGCTCGTTGCTCGGACCGCATCTCGGCTTGTACGGAATCGCGGATAAGCAGATGCCGCAGCTTGCCAACGAACCCGTGAATTTTCGTTTCGATTGCGGCACTCCGACTGTCTGCAATGGTTGCTGTCGCGTAGGTACTTCCAACTTTGAACGCGGATATTTCCAGTTCGTTCGTCGGATGGTAGAGGTAGGTCTGGCTATTCAGGTTAAATCCGACGCGCTTGTTTTCGGCCAGTTGCTCGCGCGTCAAAGGGACACTTTCCTGGCGGCCGCGCTCCCTCACGCGGAAGGTTAGCTTGCCATCAAGCAACGTCACGTATGCGGGGCCATTCTCTTTGCCTCCTGGTAAAAGCGAGTATCCCGCGCCCGTCAGTGTCTCAAGAAGCATGTTGAGCACGAGGAGCGCGCGCAGGGAGTTCTGCTGGGACACCGCAACCCGCATCAGTCCGGCACCCTCGCAATACGGCCATGTTCGCGAATCGCGGTGCTTTCCTTCGAGCTTTTTCGCCATCCGTTTGACGACCGGCAGGCATTCGTCAATGGTGGTACGTATCTCGACGGTCGGTACTTGCGGTGCCCGCGTTACATCCTCATCGATTCGGGCCTGAGTGCGCTGTGACAGCTCGTCGTCCTGTGGGTTTTTAAAGACGGAACGCCGGTAGGTCGTCGCACCCTTGGTTGGTGGGAGTGACGGTTTTTCAACAGTCTTGCCGGCGGCAAGCTTTGCCCAGTAGCCAAGAGGTGGAACCGGAATATCCAGGTTCACGCAAATCTTGCGAAGTCCCACATCGGAGATTTGATATTTCTTCGACACCTTGCTGACCGGTTCGGACCAGATTTCCTCGTACAGCTTGTCGCGCTCGAAGTCTTGATGGACGTGTGGCATGTGAACTCGTCGTGTGTTTGGCGGGGTCTCGTTAGTCTTCGCCGCCTGGTGTTGAGCCCGCTACGTTTGAACTCAGTTCGATGCGTCTTTTGCACGGCGGGGACCTTGGAACAGAGCCAGACCTAGTTCGCAGAAAGCTTCTTTCCGGCCAAACCTACAATGCTCGCCATCAGTCGGCAACCTCGGGGTCCGAACTCATGAGACTAGCTGTCCATGCCTTTGCGAATAGCGCCTTGCGCGGTACACATTTTCCAGCGGCGGCGATGCCCCGCATCGCTATCGTCGTCGCTCCGTCCTGCCCGGCTGACGCGGTTGCGGAATTCACCCGACGCAATCACAATTGTCGCGTGCGTTTTTACACACATTTTATAGTATATGGCCACACGAAATTCTGTGAAAACTGCAGCCGTCGACGCGGCATGGGCAAGACTTAGCTCGCGCGCCATCCGCGTCGCGCTAGCGCGCCGGGATGTGAGCTACGCACAACTTGCTGAGGCACTGACCGGCATGGGTCTCGCAGAATCCGCGCGCTCTGTGGAGGGCAAAATCCAGCGCGGCACCTTCCGCTTTGCCTTCTTCCTGCAGACTTTGACCGCATCAAAAAACCAATATCCTGAACATTGGGCACTCGCTCTGCGCGGCGGAGCGACCTGGGAAGAGCGAGCCGCAGCGGTGATTGAGACAGAACTGGCGAAACTACCGTGGTTAGACGGCACCAAACTCTCGCAACGGCTTGACGAAATCGGCGTCCAGGTGGAAGCCGACACGGTATGGGAACAGATTGAAGAAGGAACGCTTTCCACTGCTCTATTTTTCCAGTGCGCCACTGTCTGCCGGTTCACGAGCCTTCAATTCTTTCTGGACTGCCGAGACTTGATTGACGCTGCCGTCGCTGGCGCATCAGTCCGGTAAAGCGACGATTCGAACAAAATTTCTTGCTTTTCTTCGACGGCCGACTATATTTCGGCTTGGCTTTATCGCGTGTAAAAACACACGAAAAATAACTTGCTGTGTGGCTGCAAGTGGGTGATGTCGCGGGTCATTCGGACGTCTCTGACAGGCACTTGTTGCCTGCAAGGAGATGTCTGTACGCAGAGTCGCATCTGTAGTGGCCGAACAGAAGATGTTGTTATTGCAACGGAGCATCGTAAAGACCATGGACTCCATCATTTCGACCCAACGAGCCAACGCATAAGTGCGCATCCTGAGATGTCACTTGCTGAATGGCAAATCTTCGAAACGCAACATGATTCCAAGCACTTTGCTGGCCGCGACAAGCGCTTTTGCACGGGCCTGGTCAGCACCTCCATTCAAAAGGTTGGCCCTGCCGTGCTACGTGGCGTCTCGTCTTCCAGTCGTGTCTATCAACCGGTCGGCGCTCGCGGTTGTCCAAGGGAGGGCCAATACATCCAGGAGCGTCGGTGCAAGGTCAATGGGTTAACACGGCACGCCGACGTTACGACCGAAGTTCTCGCGGAGAGGGAGTGATGACAACGCCAGTGGAACGTACGAAGGCTGTGGTCGACACACGGGACTTTCTGGAAATGCTGGCCAATGCAGAAGAGGTCACGATTCGCGGTCTGCTGCAAACGGTCGCAATTGGTCTTCTCAGGCACTACCCCCTGAACGTCGATTTGGACGTGTCAGCATCTGCGGCCCCGGGAATCTGGGCGCATCCGACGGCCGAGCGGCCTGAAGGAAGAGCGACATGCACTCGCGTTGTTCGGTTGTTCGCAACACGAACTGACGAATAGCGTGTCGAGTGAAGAAGACTATGCCGCGACCTACACGCGACTCGTTAAATGACCCTTCGCCCCATAAGGCCCGCGTGTTACTGATTTTGCGGAACGCCGCGGTGGCAGTGACTCTGTTCGACCCTGTCGGTGCTCGAGCGCTTCTCGAAATGCCGGATGCGGAATTGGGGCGGCGTTTCAAACTTGCGCTTGT
This sequence comes from Paraburkholderia dipogonis, assembly GCF_046027395.1. Lineage (GTDB taxonomy): Bacteria > Pseudomonadota > Gammaproteobacteria > Burkholderiales > Burkholderiaceae > Paraburkholderia > Paraburkholderia dipogonis_A. Next base: position 233,121 of record NZ_JAQQEG010000004.1, read on the forward strand.
TCGAGTTGCCGGCCTGGCCACCGTGTTAAATGTGGACCCGAGTTCAAGTCTCGACGAAAGCGCACCGGGGCGGAAGAACCCCAGCTCGACTCGGCGGAAGCCGACGCAAGCATCCTTGGTTGCCAAAGCAAGACTACTAGGCGAGTCTGACTTTCGTGCAGCCATGGGTATCACAAATCAAAGGCTCAGCAAGGATGTCGCTGCCCGACGCCTTTTCAGTGTCGACATCGACGGTGAACCGTATTTCCCAGCGTTCTTCCTGGTTAAGCAAGTCCGCAAAAAAGACTTAGCCAATGTTGTGAAAGCGCTCCGTGACTTGACTGGCTGGAGCAAGTGGGAATTTTTCACAACGCCCGTCCGGACGTTGGGCGAATTGACACCATTGCAAGCACTCTTCTACGGCGACAGGAAGCGCGTGTTGCGCGCCGCCGCTGAATTCGCCAAGCGGTGAGGAATCCGTCGGCGGTGACCGTCAGTTATATATTTGGAGACCATGGAATCTATCTGGCAATTCGCTCTCAGAAATCCGCCGTTGCTGCTCGTGCCGGCATGCGCATTCTTCCTCACTCTTGTCGTGTTGCGCATTAAGAAAAAATATGTGAATGAGGGAATCTTGCTTTGGCGCAAGCCTGCCCCGGAGTGCGACCACTGCGCATCAAAATCAGCGGGAGACGAGATGCACGCGGATAACGGTATTGACCTTGAAATTGCGCTTCGCAAGTTCCATGAACTCGGCTTGGCGGACGGGGACTTGGGGTATGCCTATTGGTATGAAGTCGGACAGCTACTGAAACGAGCTGCTGGCATGCAAGCACAAATAGACGTGCTTAGCAGAGAGCTGGAAAAGTGTCGCGCCTTGCGACCGAAAAAGATTTGACATCACCGCCGCGCTACAGCGGTTGGGATTTTGTTCCGTCGACGCGGCGCGCATGCGCACTCGGTTTCGTCGCAGGCAGATGAAGAATGACCATCTGTTCACGAAGTACTTTTGTGTCGTCACTTTATTTGAGAGCTGTGCGAAGCAAGGCCGACTTTGCTTCCTTTTAGGCTAGCAGATTGCGGGGGCGTTTTTGCAAACTGGAATGGGCCGGGAAGGTTGCCGGGCCAGAATGAACGCGATATTTCGGGTTCATTCTGGCCCAGCCCTGAAGACAAGCACATCAATATGAGGAACAATCTGTCAGTTATGTTTGATGTATTTAGAACATTGTCGAGCGGCACTGATTAGAAAACAACGCCGACTGGTCGCGCATCGGCTCGTGCTCGGGTGTTTGACAGCCTCTCCGTTAATATTCGGAGGAATATGCCGTAATATTGAGCAAATAGCCGTGACAGCCAGTCGGTTTTGACCGGGGCCGTCAGTTGGCTGCCGAGGCGCGTCTGGAGAGGGAGGCGCTGAGGAAAACACACTAACAAAACAAGCCCTTAACCGGGGAGACCGAAGTTGAACATCCAGTCGTTGCTTGCGGGCGTACCGACGCCCGCACTCGTCACGGGCGCATTTTTAACCGCCCTAGTCGTTGCTGTCATTGCGTTTTTTTTCGGCCCCGCGATAAGGCATCTGCTTCGGCTGCGCTCTATCCAGCATCGCATTGAAAGCTTCGAAGACGGAAATTACCCTTCGCAATTTGAAGCGGTATTCGCTGGCGACCGCCGGCTCGCCCATCTATGGAATGAGTATGCCGAATCGTTGCACGTTCAGCGTGAAGAGCGCGACGGGCAGATGGTTGTTCGCGCTGTGCGCGCCACGGTGCCCGCCGAGTTGTACTTCAACAGCCAGGTCGTCGTAGACAGCCGTCTGCGCACGGAATTTTTTAAGCATGTTCCTGGAATTTTTACTGGCATCGGTATCATCGGGACGTTCAGCGGACTGATAGAAGGCCTTCACGCCTTCCAGATAAGTGATAACGCTGCGACCGTGCGCGGCAGCCTCGAATCCCTCATGCATTCTGTGGGAGAAGCGTTTCTTGTGTCCGCCTCGGCAATCGCTGCGGCGATGCTAACCACGCTCTTCGAAAAACTCCTTCTTGCCTCGCTGTACCGACGTACCGAGGAAATCGTACATGCGATTGACGCGCGCTTTGAGGCGGGCGCCGGCGAAGAATACCTGGCGCGTCTGGTTAAGGCGTCGGAGGAGTCGGCGAGCCAATCCAAAATATTGAAGGACGCCCTCGTCAAGGAGATGGGAGAGCTGCTGCGCGAGTTGACTAGCGCGCAAATAGAAGCAAACAAAGAACAATACGCGCTGGTCGCTGAGGCGGGTCGCCAGAACAATGCCGCTCTCGGACAGGTTATTGCGGAAAGCATCCAGCAAGGTCTCAAAGGCCCGCTCGATGAAATTGCAGCAACGGTTAAAAGCGCCAGCGGCGACCAGAGCGCAAGCGCCGGACGAATGCTGCAGGACGTAATGACGAGTTTCAGCCAACGGCTGAATGATTTGTTTGGCGGCCAGATTTCGGGCCTTACCGAACTCAATCAGCAAACTGCCCACAGCATTCAGCAGGCCGTCAGCACCTTGCACACCCTAGTCGCGAACATCGAAGCTTCGAGTCAACGTTCCACGGATGCGATGGCGCAGCGCATGGCAGAGGCCATCGAAAAAATGGAATCGCGGCAGGAGGCGATGAACGCCCAATCAGCTGCGTTCGTTGAGCAGCTGCGCCAATTGGTTTCGACATCCCAGTCGGAGACAAACCAGAAACTGCAGACGACGCTGGAAACGCTTGGCACGCACGTCGGAGAGATGCTGACCACGTTGAGCGGCGCGCAGAAAGATGTATTTGAAAACAATCGGGCACGCGAGAGCGCTATGTCTGACCGGGCGACCGGTGCGGTTACAGCAATGTCCGAATCCGTGGATGCCGTTGTCAAGGAACTGGGCATCGCGACGACGCAGATGGCCCAAAGCGTATCTGCCTTGACGCAGTCCACCGCTTCATCGGTAGACCGCATGCACGCAGGCGCGGAAGCATTAGGCGTGGCATCGCGAAACTTCGCCACGGCGGGCGAGCGCGTCGCCGGCGTCATGGGTCAAACCGCCGACGTTTCGACCAAACTCGCCGCGACGGCTGGGAATTTGACGAGCGGCGCGGGAGCCATCCAGGAACTTCTGGGCGACTACCGTGCCCACCGCGACAGTATCGGCCAACTTGTTACCGAATTGCGTGCCACCGTCGATGTTGCGCGAAGAGAGGCCGCGTTGACTGGCGACATTCTCAGTCGAATCGAGACGTCCACGGGCCATCTTGGTGCGGCGCAAAAGCAGGCCGACGAATACCTCGCTGGTGTAAGCCGCGTCCTCGCAGACGCGCACGGCGCCTTCGCGACCGAGGTGAAGCGCACGCTGGATAAAGCGAATGCCGAGTTCCATACAAAGCTGACTTCGGCAGTGGGGTTGCTTTCGTCCGCAGTCGGGGAGCTGGAGGTCACGCTTGCCGCGATGGGAACCCTCACACCGGCAAGGAGGTAGACGATGTTTGGAAGTCAAATAGTCGTCAAGCGAGGAAGCCGTGATGAGGCGGAGAAGCCCTTCTGGATTTCCTTTGCTGACTTGATGACAGCGCTGATGGTGCTCTTTCTCGTGGTCATGGGCGTGGCATTGCTCGCCGTGACGAAGGATGTAACGGAGAAGGAAAAGCGCGAAGAGCAGCATCGGAAGGACATAGAACTTATTCTCGACCGCTTTCAAACTGCGGCAAAGCGGTACAACGGCATCAAGATAGACCGCGACCGGCACGTCATCGATTTTGGCGACCGGGCGCGTTTCGCATTCGGGAAATCGAATCTGGCACCTGAACAGGAAACGGTGTTGCGCCAGTTCGTTCCCGAAATTCTGACACTGGCGAACGACAACCTTGGCAAGCGGGTACTCAAGCGCGTGGTTGTTGAAGGCTACACGGACAGAACGGGCACATACCTGAGCAACCTTAACCTCAGCCTTCAGCGTAGCGAGCGGGTGTTGTGCAGCATGTTTGCAACGGCTGGTGCGAGTCAGCTCGAAGAGGACCAGAAGCAGGACGTACGAAATCTGTTTCTTGTCGGCGGATATTCGTTCAATGACTCGAAGGAGACCGACGAGGAGAGTCGTCGCGTCGAGATGCGCCTCGAGTTTCTTGGTGTTGGCGAAGAGAGACCTCCGGCCCCGGCGCAATCGGGGAACTTCGGAGACTGCGCGCTGCGATGAGCGAACTGAACTACCTGGCGTCTTTACTACAGTCATCCGTCAGCGAAGAGACGCAATCCATTCGCCCGGACACTGAAATCGACGAACTTCTCGAGAAGCTGAAAGCGCGTGCGAAATCAGGTGGCGGCCGGGAACCCGTGCTTGACCACCAGCTGGATGCGGTCCGGCGGTACTGGCATAGCCAGGAAGTGTCCACGTTCCGAGATGCGTACTTGCTGTCCTTTGGTTTATGCATTCCGCACCGCCCCCAAGGCGAGTGCGTAATGGAAGACCGACCACGCTTGCAGCGTGTCCTCGACAGCGTTGACGGCTACATAACCAAAACTGCGTCATACAGGCGCTGCTATCAAGGACTCGCAAAGAGCTACTTCACGTATGACGTGGACGCGCCTGCAGCAGCGCCCGTCGGAAAGAAGAACTGGCTGACTTTGCGAGACTATCTTCACGACCGCAACCGTGAGATACGCGACAGCAGACCAGGACCCGCATGGGTCGACACGGCAATTGAAAATCGGCAGCTTTTCAACGAAGCCCCGTGTACCCCCTATGTGGACCAGCTGCTGCGCGGCGACGAATCGCATATCGACCGTATTTGTGAGCAGCTTCAAATCGGGAAGGAGTCGTGGTTCCTGCGCCAACTCGTTCTGACGCAGGTTGAAGGTGCGACGAAGCTCGATGACGACGAGTTTGTGAGCCTGCTCCCTCGCTTGCTCGGTCTGCTAGCCCACAACGAGGTGCTTCGCGACCGGGGAACAATTCTGGTCCTTGACCGATACGCCCGGGTCTCCGGTAGCCCGATGCATCCAAGACTTCGTGACCATGCCGTTTCCTGGTGGGGCAATCCGTGGCTGCCTTCAAATGCAACTCGATGGGGTGGCGTGGCGCCCGCGGCTCGAACGATGGTGTCCGACTGGTTGAAGCTCGAATTCATCGAGACATTCTTCACCAAGCTGGCAGAGGATGGACTCGCCGACCGTCGCCGAATGGAGTTCTGGAAGCGATATGTCAAGTCTATCGACGACATCGAGTTCGCATTAGGCTCGACTGCACGTAATTCGCGTGAACCGGACCTTGTCGCCCTGCGTAAAAAAATGAAAGGCCTGACTCGCGAACTCGACGCGTCCGGTGCCAACAACGCCTTCATTATGACGATGGGCAAGTTGGTCGCTGTGGAATTTAGCGGTCTCGGAAATGCGTTTTACGGCTATGACTCCAGTCGCTCACTGCCCTTCAATACGAACCAGGTATTGAAGCTCGGAAAAGATGAACGTAACTCGCTCAAGCAATCTAACCGCATGCTCTGGCTAAAGCATGGGGATGGCATTCATGGCTGGAACCGATGGGAGGATATGTTCGAAGCAACGCTTCGGGAGAATTTTCAGATTCACCCCTCAGTCGAGACGCCACGTGCTTCAGTCAGAGCCCAATCCGGAAACGAACGAGCAAAATCGACCGGTTCCGTCTCCCCTCGCGACAGTGGTCGGTCGCCGCAAAGCGGAACTGAAACGCACGAATCCTACTCGCACATCGCACTTCGAAGGCTAGCCGCGACACACGGCCTGGAAATCGATGACAGGACATCGCTCGGCGGAAATTTGTGGGTCCGAGGAAACGAGGGCGATGAGAGTGTTAATCGGGTGTTGACGGGATGGGGCTTCCGGGTGAAGCCGGGCAAGGGTTGGTGGAGATAAGGCAAAATAGTGTTCAAGCTATTCAAGCAGGCAAAAGAGCGAGACGCTGCATCCTGGAATCGGCGCTGGTCCGACCTGGGCATTGTTCTGACTCGTCGAGTTGAAAAATCCGGCGCCTCCGTCGACGGAACTCTCATAGAGGCTTACCTCACGCAACTCGCAGATGACGGTCTGGTGAGTCCGCTGGAAGACGGATTTCTGCTCGATTGGGAGTCTCTGTATGACACTCTCGAGCGCCCCGACTACTCGCAGTTGCGAGACGTGCTTCGAATCCCGGCATTCACAGATACGCGTCCCTCTCTGCGCAGCGTCCACTCATTGGCTGACCGCGAATTCGCTATTGCGATAGATGGATGGCACGTTGATGGCGGTCGTGAATTTCGCGGCACCATCACCGGACCCATGATGGCGGAAGGCACTGCAGAGGCGCTGATGCGCCCGGCGCAATGGAAACTTCTCAGTGCGGTGGTCGCGTTCTCGCGCCGCAGTGATGAGGACCGCTCGGATTTGAGCAATCGCCAAGGTTGGGGACGGATTCGAAAGCTCGCACTCGAAGCTGAGACACGGCTTGATGATTTTCTGTATCGCTCGGTGGTGCTGAGTCCGGAACAGCTCAACATCGGCCTTAGAAAGTCGTCCCATGTGGTGGATGACCACGTCATTGAAATCGAACCTGGATTCGAAGGAGCGCCTGCCGATTGGCTCGATGCTTTCGACAGAGTGCGGGAGATTCGCGACCGGTATGACATCACCACCCGGGAGGGAATTGTTCAGGTTCTGGTGACGCCGAAGGTAAAGACCGTGCTTCGCGAAATCAAGCGCTTGCCCGGACGACGCGTGGCAGGGTCAAGGGCTCAGGCGTTCCTGCTCAATCCCTACGCGGCACTGGGCGCCGATGCCAATGATGTCATCGAAGAGTCTCAGTTCGAGCGCGCCCGTGAAGACGCCGGCCTTGACTACGAGCGCTTTGTACCGACTTTCGAGCGAAACGCTGCAGGCTATCCACTTCGCGTCGGCTTGCTTATCGAAACGGCGTCAGCGAGCGGACCGACTTCCTCGAAGACGCATTGGCTCGACGACGACGAACTTTACACGTTCGTCACTGCCCTCTCCAGGTCTTTGGCACTTGGACACCAACTGCTCGCCTGGCAGGGCTACGACCTTGCTCTGCAGGGAGATTCAGAGCAGCAACTAAAAGAATTGTCGGCCGCACTGTCTCAACGTCGTACGCCTCCGACGATGGTTTCCTATGCTCAGGTCCATGACCTGGGAGGCTACTCGGCACGCATAGAAGCCATTGGCGTGGAAAAGCCATACCACTCTCCGTACATCGCGAAGAAAGACGAAGGTGAGGGATGGTTTCCCGACAACATCCTGCCTGTCATTGTTTATCAGTCGAAGGATGGCGGCGAGCCGGTGGCCGTGCCCACCAACAAGCTGGCCATTGAAAAACTCAAGAACGAGGTAGAGGCAGCCGATTCGAAAGGCGTGGCGCGGCTCGACGTCCCCTGGCTCAAGGACCCTATTTCGGTTTCCGACGCCAAGGAAATCATTTCTACGTTTGAGAGCGTCTTTTCCGATTTGGAATCGGGCAAGCCGTTTGACCCTGCAAATGTACGCAAACCACCCAGCGAACGCGGACCCAAGAAGCAGCTCGTTTTGCGTGCAAACATTCAGGCACTGGAATACGAAGAACTGCGCCGTGAGGCGCTGCAGGCGGTCCCCGCGCGCCCCAAACTACCTCTAAGCATCCGGCCCGGATTCGCCCTGCTGCCTCACCAGCAGACGGGCCTCGCCTGGATGCAGCACTTATTCAGTTTGCAGACTGACTACCAGGTTCGCGGCGCAATCCTCGCGGATGACATGGGACTCGGCAAGACCTTTCAGTTGCTGGCGCTCATGGCCTGGCTGCTGGAGCAGGAGCCCACCATAAATCCTATGCTGGTGGTCGCGCCGGTTTCGCTTTTGGAAAACTGGGCCGAAGAGGCTGACAAGTTCTTTCAGCCTGGCGCATTGCCCCTGCTGACTGCCTACGGCGACAGTCTTGCCGAGTTTCGCGTACCGCGTAGCCAGATAGACCAGCGGCTGCAAGCTGAGGATGGTCTGGTCAAGTTTTTGAAGCCCAACTGGATTGGCGATGCGAAGGTCGTATTGACGACATACGAAACGTTGCGGGACCTGGAGTTTTCGTTCGCGGCACAAAAGTGGTCATTGATGGTTTGCGACGAAGCACAACGCATCAAGAACCCAGCCGCAATGGTGACCCGGGCCGCAAAGAAGCAGAATGTCGCATTCAGGATTGCATGCACTGGAACCCCGGTAGAGAACACACTCGCCGATATGTGGTGTCTCTTCGACTACGTGCAGCCAGGGTTGTTGGGTGCCCTGAACGATTTTGGTGAGCGTTACCGAAAGCCAATTGAGGCGAAGACAGACGAAGAAAAATCTCGCGTCGACGAATTGCGGGCTCGCATTTCACCCCAGATTCTCCGACGTCTGAAGACCGAGGTCGATACGGGACTGCCTCCGAAAATCGTAGTTGAAGATTGTCGGCGGCTCTCAATTTCTGGCGTTCAGCGCAACCTCTACGCAAAGGCGGTGGATGGCTTCAAACGACGTAAAGAGCCCGACCATACGTCGCCGTTCAAAAATCACCTTGGCTTGCTGCACTATCTCAGGCTGGTATGTACCGACCCGAGAGTGCATGGTCTGAGCGTGTTCAAGCCGGAGCCATTGGGCGAATATCGCGCGAAATCTCCAAAGCTCGATTGGCTGCTCAGGCAGCTCACCGAAATCAGAGCGAAAGGTGAAAAGGTAATCGTCTTTTGCGAGTTCCGGGAGATTCAACGTCTTCTGCAGCACTATATCGAAGCCGAGCTCGGGTTTCGTCCCGACATCATTAACGGAGACACGAGTGCGTCGTCGAGTCACGTCGCCAGTCGGCAAAAGAGAATCAAGGCCTTTCAGGACGCGCCCGGTTTCGGTGTTCTTGTGCTATCGCCGGTGGCCGTCGGATTCGGCGTGAACATTCAGGCGGCGAACCACGTAATTCATTACTCGCGCACCTGGAATCCGGCCAAAGAGGACCAAGCCACTGACCGCGCGTACCGTATCAATCAGAAGAAGCCGGTCTACGTCTACTATCCAACTGTTTGGGCGGACGATTTTACGACTTTCGACGTCAAGCTCGACCAGTTGCTTGCTCACAAGAGAGGGCTATCAGAGGACATGCTCAACGGCGCCGGGGACGTGGCGCCGGGAGACTTCAATATCGCAGACGTTGTACCGCATTCGCAGAGCAACGACCTGGATGAACGAATCACTCTGGATATGGCGTTGCGCATGGGCTGGCAACACTTCGAATGTCTTGTCGGCACACTTTGGCACAAGCGTGGGTACGACTGTTATCGGACGCCGGGTACGAATGATAACGGCGTCGACGTCGTGGCCATCGATGGCAATCGGGGTCAGCTCATTCAGGCAAAGACCAGCGGAATCGATGGCACGAAACTGGGATGGGACGCCGTCAAGGAGGTCGTCGCGGGCGAAGCGTTCTACCGGCGTCGGCACCCGAGCGTGTCGTTTGAAAAGGTCTGCGTTACAAATCAATTCTTCAATTCGCAGGCACAGGAGAATGCGACCTTAAACTCTGTCGAGTTGCTTGACCAGAAGCATCTCGGCGAGCTGCTTCAAGCGCACGAAACGACGATGCTCGAGGTCGAACGGATGTTGTTTGCCGAATGGCAATCGGCGGACCTTACGGATTAAATCAACAAGACGAATGGGGAGATGATGTTGTCGCAAGTATGACGTGCAAGGTCGTTGCCGTTTGTCGGTCGGTCGTCGGGTAAATATGCATGAGCAACGCTGTGCCATATATTGACTCATCGCCTGCCGTCGTAGCGGCCGGGCGGCGTCAGCGATGAGCCCCTGAGGTAAATGCGGACGGCCTCGCTCGGTCTGGGTATTTACCCACGAAGCGTACCTCACGAAATAATCTCAGGTCGCACTTGGGTCGTAGAGCAACCGGCAAGTGGTTGCGTACCATACGCAGAACGCGGGGGACGAAGTCATGGCTAAATCAACGGTGACGTCAAAGGGGCAGACTACTATTCCGGCGAAAGTGAGAGCGGCTCTCCGCGCCCTGCCTGGCACGCGGCTTAAGTGGCACGTCACACCAGACGGTGACGTCATTGTGCGGGCAAAAACAAGGTCTGTGCTGGACCTCGCAGGGTCGTTGAAAACTGACAAGCATGTCGAGGTTGACGACATGAGTCCGTGGCGCAGATGATGCCGCATCCGATGGGAAAGTCCCTTCGCGCGTACGGACTCGACCAGCCTGACGAGCGGCTCTACGCGCAATTGGTACCCATCGCGCGCTGCTCGGCCAGGTGCAGGTTGCGAGCCTTGTGCTGTCGACATCCAACTGCATTCACTTCGACCGCCTGGTTGCCCGCATGTGACAACAGGGCCGCAAGAAAAAACGCGTGATGTTCGGTGCGACTGGCTGGCCAAGGAAAGGCGTTTGCCATCAACGTCCACCCAGAAATATGTCACGCGCGGCTATTTCTCTGGTCGTCTGCCGGTGTCGCGCAACCCGAACTCAACCAATTTTTGGTCAGTTGTGTTAGCGCACTCGCGAGGCATCGAAAACCACGCTTTAGTGAGGTTCGCCAGTTCCAGCCCTGCTAGCTCGGCTACATTGATTACTGAGTCTACAAATACTAGGCAAGGCATGCGCTCACAATAATGCCGTGAGCCGCCGGCCGTTCTCTTGTTGATTTTCCGGACAGCGATGTGGAGTACAAGTTATTGCGATGTGGAGTACAAGTTCGGGCGATGTGCGGTACAAGCGCCACCGATGCGGAGTACAAGTTGTAGCAGAGCAAGCCCGGAAAGGAATAACTACGCTGCTTTGCTTTGATATTTCGGGATATGGTCCCGCGCCGCCAATATTGCGCATTAGACGGCCATCGTTTGCACATATACCGATATATCTCCAACTCGCAAATGTTTTCATGGCCACCTCATCAACGTCCGTTCACGCGGCCGCTATCTGCCAGCCCGCCTCGCCTGACAGCCACCCTCTCCGGGATGCGCTCCCTATTCATTCTGCGCAGTCGGGCCTCATTGACACAGTGGTGCTGCGGGCAGCAACTGAGCGCGCCATCCGTCTCACGGAGCCGCACCATGACTAGGTTGCGCATATCAAAAGAAGTCGGCAACAAGGTCGCTGAGCTACGCGAACTCGCGAGCCGCACAGCCGCAGTGGCACTGACCACCTCGCCCGACGAACAAAATACAGTTTTCGATGCGGCGGAACAAATTGACCGTTTCGCCGACGGACTCGAACGTCGTGCCGGGGCGACACTCATCGAGCCAGCGATTGCCATCCTTCCATCAAATGCGACGACCGAGGAGGTTCGAACCGCGAGGCGACGACAAGCAACCCGCCGCGGCGCCGATGTGTTCCTGCCGGCCTGGTCGTCGATGGCACGCGCGTTGCCGAATGCATTTCTTCGGTCGGCGCTGTTTTCTGTCGGACGAAGCGTGCAGGCCGACAACGCGAGCCTGCTGGTGGGCGACCCGAAAATGCTCGTCGCGGAAAAGGAAATTGGCTCGTTTCAGAATATGACTCTGACTCTCAGCGGATACGAGTTGTGTCAGTTTGACAGGTCCGTTTATACCACCTGTCTCGACTACTATCGGGAGACACCGCTTTGCCCCGAGGATAGTTCCCGGCACAAACAGACGACCTTCTATGAGTTCACCCGTCGCATGGGAAACGAATACAGCGTAAAGGCGCATAAGGCCGTTCGGGCGAGCCTGCTTCGTTTAAGCTTTGCTCAACTGCGCTTGCGCTACAACCGCCTGAATATCGAAGCACCGAAGCTTCTGTCCGTGACGTTCGAGGACGGCGGCGACGACGGAAATTTCAAGGCGAGCGATGCTCTGCTGCTTCGCGTGACCGCTTCCGTTGCCGAACTCTTTGGGCCAGGCGCCTGGACCGCTGTCGATAATGAAGCGGTCAACTATGACGGGCTGCGGGGGTGGCTCGCAAGCTTCTATGCAGGCCACGCTGGCCCGCAGTGGTTGCCGGTTAAAACCTTATACAGGCTCTCCGGTTACGAGTCTCACCCGCGCAATTTCAAGGCTAGCCTCATTCGCGCTCTCGAAAGACTGAAGGACCCAAAGACGCCGAGCAGTTGTCGCGTCACGGCCTATCACTTTTCCAAAGACGGGATGCAGATTCTTGTCACACGTTCTGAATGGCGCGTTAGCCAGGTCGACTGACATAACGGGGAAGGCGCGCCATGCATGGCCACCGAAAAACAAAGGCGCATGCGGAAGGTTCGGACGAGTGATTGCTTTTCTCGCCACAACCTGGTCTGCGGGTGAATGAGTGCGCTTGCGCAATGACACAAGATGACAAGTCGAATTCGCATTCTGATACCACGCCAGCGTGTTCATGTTCCATGCCGATTAAAATTGTTACGTACGTCGGTCAGTCTGAAACCGTGCGCTTTCGCGCGGTTTATGGAGACCGCTTTTTCCGAGGCCTGCTGGCGCGTTGCCTAGGAATCGCGTTTCGGGTCACCATCAGCGGGTTGATGGTTGGCACGGGTGCAATCGTTTCGAGCCAGGATTCACGTCCTAGTGTTCGTACGACTTGTACAAGCGTACGCAGAGAAGAGCCATTGCCGCTTTCGAGGTTCCGCAGGGAAGGAACGCACGCTAATGCCTGCCCGCCCGGCGAGTGTCGCCTGGTCAAGATTACGGTGGAGTCGCAGCGTTCTCAAGCTCTCGCCTAGTTCGACTTCCCATTCTTCGACGGTCCTATTGCGCACCATTAGCTCTTCCCATCGTGCGTGACCCAGGTTCACGCGTCTCATTTATTACAGGCAGCTTTTTGCCGATTAAATGGCCAAACCCGCTATAAAGGGCAATTTTTTGCCTGCTATTTCAAGCGTACTGACAGCGGCCGGCTGAACGCTGCCCGGCCCGACCATGTCGGCGGCCGAAATCCGCCGTCCTGCATCGCGTCGTCCCGGATGACCATCCAGCTCATCGGCGGTTCGAATCGAGAACTTTGCGCACAACGGTCACTATGTCGTCATCGTCGCTGACAATCACCGGCGCCATATCTTGGCCTATTCCGCTCTCAAACAACGCAGTGCTGTACGCTTGACCCCGTGCGACCCTTACATCAAGCCTCGCCTCGCGGTCTGTTTTCGTTCCCGGCAACGTCTCGCATGTGATGAACACCGTCGCCGCGCGCAGCCTGGGATAAGGCGGGTATTGCCGCTCTGGAGAAAGGTTGCCTCCATCGTGCAGGGCATTGCGAGCGCGCAAAAAGATATTTACGCGGGGGTCGATTTCGTCGACTCCAGTGCACACGAGTGGAAGCTTTGCCTTTGCGGAAAACTTGCCGTCATGGATTGTTACGACGGTTCTGGAGTATTCAGAGGCCCAGCCGTGCGCCAAAACCAGCAAACGCTTGTAGTTTTCGTCTTCGGCTAACGCCTGGAGCGGCGTAATCGCACCGAGTGCGCCACTGCGCTGGGTAAGAAAGAATATGCGTTCATTCGGAGGTGCGGGCCACAGCATGCGACATATGCGCTCAAGACGTCGTCGATTGTAGGTCGGGTCAATAAAAAACGTTGGATAGAACGCAGACCCATCCACATCGACCGAAAACACACTTCCACTCGCTTTCAAGCGCGCAAGTCGGTTCGGTGCGACCATGCGCTTCCGTCGAAAGTCGGCTTCCGATAGGAGTCGACCTTCGCCTATCAAACGTCTGAACTCGCGCAGTTCGTCGATGACGAAAACGTTGAGCGGTGCTGGCTTAGCGCGTGACATATCGAAACCCTCCGATTGTTGACGGCCTCAGGTCCGTCCTTGCCGTTTCTCGAAAAGAGCATACCGGGACGGCACGTTGAAGCTGCATAGCACACCGGGCGTGGCCGGGCTTTACAGCGTTTGAAAAATTGGCGCTCCGCGTCGACTGATGCGCGATTGACCCAAGCGCAGAACCGCCGCGCAATATAACGATGACGGCCTCGACTCTTCGCGCCCGGTCTCGCTCGCAATGATTGGCTGAAGAAGCAACTTCGGCTGGCCGCGATTCCACGAAAACACGAATGGCCCGGACTTGCCCCTGCGCAAACACCTCGGCGAATTTGCTCCTCACTCGGTCCGGCAGGTCCGGGTCGAGGAAGTCGACGTCGGCGAAGCTCAGACGCAGCACCTGGGTGAACTCGCCAATGTTGGCAGGACGACGCTCCGGCGCGGTTACTGAGATGACGGTAATCGACGAAAGCTGCTGAAGTTTTTCCGCATCCGGCCTTGACAGTGCGAATACCTGACGCGCCCTTCCCGTTCGAGGCCTGTAAAGCTTGCTGAGAATGTACGGCTGCCGCTGCGCCATTGCATGCCCCTCAATCGCTATGTACTGCGTCGTCTTGCATCGATGCAGATACGAACAGGTCGCGACCCGCCTTTGCGCCGATGACTGCCAGCCGGCACAGGTCACTGATTCGCACCAGACCGCCGCGCGCCGTCCCATTGGAAAGCGTCTGCGCACCGACGAGCTCGATGCCTGATAAAAGTCTCGACAGCGCCGATGACTTGGTACCCATGCTACGAGCCAGGTCGGCAAGGGGCATGAAGGTTTGTCGGAACACGAGCAGGTGCTGTGGCAGCACGACTTGACATTTCTGTCCGCGCAGCACAATCGAATGTGAATCCAGCAGACCTTCGTCAATCCAGTGCTTGATGCTTTCCCACTTCCACCCGGTCGCTCTGGCCAACTGCTGAATCGACATACCGGCCTCGAGCAGCGGCGTCCCGAAATGCTGAGACACCTCTGCTCTCAGAAAGGATATTTCGCCCAATGTCCGAGCGCGACCAACGGCTTTGACCTTGCCGCTTGCGATGGACTGCATCAGCGACTCGATGGCCCGTCGGTCACCCATCCGCCGACTGGTCAATTCCGCCCAGGTGAGCGTCGCATCGTCGGCCGCTGACGCGGGCTGAGCCAACCGTTGCACACTCTCATATAAATCCAGGATGGACTGGCGGTTAACTGGCCCACCCTTCATCAGGTCTTCGCGCCAGCGGACATCCGACTGGATTACGCCGGCCGCTTTCATGCGTTCGAGCACGACGGGTGTAACGCACGCAAGTTCGCAGGCAACGACGTCGGAAATCCATCCGGCGCGTTGTCCCTGGATGCGCTCAATCTCTGCACACGGAATTTCGAACAGTTGACCACGCGTGCCGGTACGTCGTGTGCGGTGTTCGCAATCACCTGCAGAAATCGAGTCATGCAGACGCGAAACGCTGACACCAATAGCCTTCGCAGCATCCGGGGCGCGTATGTATCCAGTCGAATCCTCGGCCATTTCTTTGGCCGAATCCAGGCCCAGGACACAGTCGGATTTCCGGGCCGCGACGTCGATGATGATTTGAAGCAAAGGCTCGAGCGCGGTACCCTGGCAGACCTTGCGTAAAGTGATGTACCAGTCGCCGAGCAGCGTGTTCAGCGTGCGGGCATCCTTGCGACCGGCGGCAATGCGTTGCTCAACGTGATTCCGGAAACCCGTCGGCCAGTCGGCCAGTAACGCTTCGAGTGGCGAGAGAAATTCGACGGCATCGTTTACGAGTTTCGGCAACGCCGCGCTGCGCGGCAACCCTGGGCGCGTCGGGTCCGAATATTGGCAAAGCGTACGGATGACCTTCTCCAGCACCTTGACGTCCACGCCGTGGAGAGGCGGCTTCATGCTGCCAGACTGCTGCCCATTGCTCGCAATCAGCGTCGACAGCCACTGCTGCGCCCGCGTTGCCGGCACACGCGGCAGGCTGCTCAGGTCGTGGCCACAAGAGCACAATCCAATGTAGAGACGCTCCGGCGACAGGTGATTCCCGCACGCATTGCACTGGTCGACCAAGCGGATTTGGTGACGCGCACATGCCGTGACATAGGCGTGTTGCCAGTGGTGTCGAAGGTAAGGCGATGCAGCAAGACACGCAGGGCACACAGCGTCAGATTGCACACGGTGCAGACGCCCCCAACCCTGGCAGAGATTTTCCTGCTGCAGGGTAAATTCGGTCCACGCCTGTTCCACGTCGAGGTTACGGGCTACGTCTTCCGTGCGTGTGAGCAAGGCACGGCGGTTACGCTCGACACCCGCCGTACTTGCCAGGTCGCGCCAGTTGAAAAGCGCATTGTCTGCAGCAAGGCGTCGGTAGTAGCCCATCCCGGACTCGTCGTCCTTGGGCGCGTAGGCAAGAACGAGGCTCATTGTTTATCTCCTGATTTTTTTCGAACTGGTACGGACGCCGCGTTGCTGGTCATCACATGAACGTATGCCTGCTTCAGCGCCGCCGGTTCCACGCTGGCGCCTTCGCTGCCAGCATCTTGGAACGCCAGTCTGTGTGGGGACCCCGCATGGCTGACAGATTCAATCGCCTTCTGACAGTCTGCGTATGTAATCGCGCGCGGCGCTTCATTTGCCATCACGTTGGCCAGCTCACGCATGAAGTCAGCGAGCACCCCAATCAGGCCGCCCGTGAGTAAATAGCATTGCTGCGTCAGCACGCGTGGAGGTACGTCAATCGGATAGCCCGCTGCCGAAAACAGGCGTGCGTAGTTGGTGACGCACGAGACGAAGGCGACCATCTGGTCAGCGTCGGTTGCGTCGTACGGCAGAAAGTTGCGCGGGGGACAAGCGCGGCTACGCAGTTGTTCATTTGCCGTGAAAAGCCGTTCAAGCCGCGGAATGCCGAAGAGAATCAGCGTCATACTGAGCGTGTCCGAAAGCGTCTTGAGCCAGTCGCTTGCTGCGCGTGGTGGCACCCGTGACCCCTCATCAACAAGGTGCGAAATTTCATCGAAAATCACGACGCGTGTGCCGGCCAGGCGAAGCTGTTCCACCATCCAGTCAAACATCGCGCCCGCCGTCATGCTGCGGGAAACCTTTATGCCCAACGCGCCCAGCACACTTTTGGGAAGCAGTTTGGCCGTTGCGGAGGGGGGCACATTAACAACCAGTACGGGCACATGGCGTCGTCCGTCAATGCGGCTGGCAGGGTAGTCACGAGACAGGCTGGCGATGAGCGATGATTTGCCCGCGCGGCTCGGACCCGGAACGCGAACGATTTTTGGCGCGAACCCATCGAGGGCATCATCGATGCGCCGTTTTAACGCAGTGAGGTGCTCCATGAACGTCCGATGCGGTAGCTCGCAAGTCTCGATGTCCCGGCGCAATTGTTGAGCTGGCGTCACAGCAGTTTTTCTCCAGTGGTTCTGTTCACAATGTTCATCAAAGGTGCGTTGTCGTACGAGATGTCTTCGGACGGAAGACTGCCGGCCGGCAACGATGGATTGGTTGAAGGTGCAGGCCCAAACGGCGCAGCCGCAGAAAGCGGTCGGTCGATGGCCCGCTGGACGGCCGAGCTGTCTTTGGCGCGGCGCACGGTTTCGTTGTTTTCCTCGCGTTTGCTGCGGGTCTTGCGCTTACTGCCTATCCTGTTTCCGGTGACTGCTTCGTCCATGTCCCGCTCGAATTGGACTTTTTCATCCGGAACTGTCCAGTCATCCATGCCCGCGTCGAATCGGGCTTTGGCTTCCGCGAAGGTCCATGCCGGCGTGTCTGGGCGGACGTGTTCGTGTGTCAGCGTGACGAGCGGGAAGTCGTCGCCCTCGTACACATATGCCTGACGGAAATCGTCGGGGTTGTAGACAATGTGGAGTTGTGCATGGTCACCATACTTGGCCAGCAGGTACGACATCGCTTCGCCTCGGTACCTGAACCCATGCTCCAGCGAGATGCCCGTCTTCGCGCTCAGTACGCACTTCTTGTGTTCGAAAAGCGCAGCCATCCATTCACGACGCGGCGGCGGCAAGGTGATGGGCTGTCCCAATTCTTCGGTCTGGTAACTCAGGCGCTCAAGTGGTGTCTTTCCCTTTACTGAATCGACCAGCAGCTCGTCCCAACGCAGCCTGTCGAGGGGACTGTTGACCCAGTCCTCATAGAGCCATCTGACAATCCACTTCTCCAACTCGACATCGGTCATCAACACGTCGCCGAGCGCCACGGGGTCGCGCACACCGTCCTTCCCTTCGAAGCGCGTGCATCCGGAAAGACGCTGCAGTGCTTGCTTGAGGGATTTATTCAGGCGTTCGATGAATGGCTTGCCTTGAGCTTCCTTAGCCTTGCAATGCTTGACATCCATTCCTAACCGCTGAAGGCGAACAATTCGGCCACCTTTTGTCTCCGAACCATTGTCGAAAATGACCTGTACCGCCGTGCCATAAACGTTCAGCGCGTGAGCGATGCCAAGCTCCGCAAACCGGGCTGCCTTAGCGGGCGTCAGGTACATTTCGAGGCACAGCAACGAATCCATCTCGCGCGGCGAACCGATGACGAGTCGCCATCCCACCGGATAGCCGGTGCAAACATCAATTGCGAGAACCAGATAGATGGTCCGGGCGATGCCGTGGGGTGTGATTACAACGAATGGCAGATGCACCGCGTCCTGCTCAATTCGGGCGAATGGAAACGGCGCCCGAATACGATTCTTCGCAAATGATTTGCCTGCGACCCGATTAAGCGGGTCCATCCGGTCGTATTCGGCATCAACGGTCAGGTCATTAATCCTGGCGCGCACGAACTTGCGACTGATGGCATGCCCGACAACATGCAGCAAGCGGCGACGAGCCTCACGGTTGATGTATTCCGTCAGGTCAAGAATCGTCCATTTGGATTCCGTGACCAGGAAACGCTCCTGGATGACTTCGTGGACAAATTCGACAAGTTCTTCCGAATACCTGGCATCAGCATTGCCTTTGTTTTTGTCACCCTTGAGAACCGGCAGGCCAAGCAGTTGGTTCGTGTGAGCCCGGTACAGGGTTGCGCGCGATGGAAACGGGCGGACAAGGGGCTTATCTTCGTTTTCGATAAGATAGGCTTCCCGAGCCAGAAGTAACGCGGCGTTAAACGACAGGCCCCGTTGGTCCCGGATGGCATTTATGCGCCGCAGCGTGTCGTTCAGCACGCTCACCCTGCTGTGCAATTCCACATTGTCGTACTGGGCGGCAATGCTGACGCGTGGCATGCCTTTGCGATGCAGGACCAGACTGCCGTCGGAAATTCGCGCGCGGACGTCGTCGTATTCGACATACCGGGCCTCACGTTTCTCAGCATCGAAGAGCTGGATAGAGCCCGCGTGCAGGCGACTGTCGAGCACCTCGAAGAAGCTGTCCGGTTTGCCGGGCAGCGCGAGTGTGTCTCCGGCGCGCAGGTCCGACATCATGGCCGCAGCCCCTCAATCAGACAGAGGTGGCTGAGGTCCCCGTACGCGGCAGACAGCTCCAGCGTGGAGCAGATTTGGTGATGCGCCAGGTCCGCCTGCAGCACACCGGTAGCGAGCAGTGGAGGAATCAGGCCGGTCGGAATCTGGAGGTCAGCGCACAGCGCCCGCTGCAGCACCGGGCCCGATTCGCAGTAGCCTTCGACCCGGTCGATGATGTCCGGCGTCAGGTATTCGCGGGCACGCGCTATCGCCGGCTTCAATAGTTGCGCGTTGACGAGGACCGGATGTCGCTCATTCGCAGGCACGACGACCGTGGACAGCGGATAGCAGTAAGCCTCCATGATTTCGCGGGCCCGCTCGACCTTGTTCCAGTACCGGCCATCGCCCTCAAAGCCTTGGAGCTTGACCTCGTATGCGCGCTGCAGCCCGTCGGCCTGAACGGTCGCAAAGTCTGGCGTGTACTCGACCTCTCCGACGCGACCGCCACGCAACCTGCGCGCTTCGGACAGTTCTTCGCGCGTGAACAGGAGGCGTTCGCCAATCAGGTCGACGGTGAACGGTTGCTGCCTGAAAGAGCGCACACGCGGGTCGACGCACAGCATGTGCGCTACCAAGCGCTCCGCGTCGGAGTCGACGGTGATGTGGCCGTCGGCCTTTTCGGCATACGTGCCGATGCGGGCCTTGCCGTACGTCCGCGCCGTGAGTCGAACGCCGGCGTTCGCAGCACTCAGCCGACTCCGGACACCATACGACGGTGCGCTTCTCATTTCGCACCTCCGACCGGAGCCTGCAACCGGCGGTGCGTCAGCGTAGTGACCCGGGATGCAGCTACGCCCCGTCGGGAGGGTGGCTTGAGTTGTAACGTTATTGTCAGCATTCTGTTCTCGCAAAAAAATGGCTTGCTGAGAACGTTTAGTGCTGTGGCCCTAGCGACCGGTCGTATACGACCGAAATTAGTCGTGAGAGAATTCCGGCGGCATAGAAGCGCAGGCTTGAATGAAGTCGAGAGAGGACGATGGAAGAACCGCCGAACAAGCGTAGCCGGCTGCAACTCGAGCCGTATGGCGAGTGGGAAGAAGAAGCAAAGGGACTCATAGAGGAAGAAATGATGCGTCGGGGCATCCGCTACAAGCAACTTTCCCGGCTGCTCGAACAGCTGGGCGTCTACGAATCGCCCGACCAGCTCAACCGCAAAATTAACCGAAAGCGTTTCTCGGCATCCTTCCTCATAGCCTGTCTGCGCGCCATGGGTGTGGAAAGCATCGCGCTTTATCAGTTCAAACAGGAGCAGAACAAAGAGGCGTAGGTGACTGGTTACCCCCGTCACCGAATCCGCCCGCAGCCAGACCTGTTTCATCGCCCGCTCCCGCTGTACCCTCTCATAAAATGGGGGCCTGACCTGGCGGGCGGTCGTCGCGACTAATAAAGGCGCATTCCTGGTGCTGCATGCCGGCATTGCGCCAGCTTGGGTTTACCACCGTAGGCAATAGTAGGGGGATTTTCAAGCTGCCAAAATTTCTCCGGCGATGAAAACATCAACGCCGCTGAGCATACGCGTACCCGTTCGGCCGAGCATTTCCCTTAGAGTCTGTTTACTTCTGGATAACACACTTCCTGCCGATAACATCGAGGCTCAACATCAGTTGCTGGCCATGTTGGTCGACGGGAGCTTGGAGTTGAAACTTGAACGAGATGCAGGTCATCCTAACGCCCGCCGAGCGGCTCCACTACCGAGACTTGTTGAGGAGCGCGCGCTACGAGACGCTTGCGGACGCGGAGGGGTTTGAATCGATTTGCTTCGCGATTGAGCGCTTGGGTATGCGGCTGCACGGTCAGGTCGCGGCGATGGGAACCTACCGAACAGCTCTCAGAATTCTCGCCAACGAGTCAACAATTTTTAGCGAGCTACCAGCACAGTTTCCGCAGCTTTTTATGCCGTTTGATGCGCTGTTCGAGGCAATTCGTCGGGCACGTAACGACGCGATGCACACGGGTGTTTACGCTCGCAGCATCACGCATAAGGCGAACGAGCTTTGCCTCGGCTTGGAGGACGCCCTTATGGCAAACGGACGCATGGACGACGAGGCAATCGTCGCCCACTTTATGGTTCGCTCTCCCATCGTCGTTGAGGGATGGCAGCCCGTGGCGCAAGCACGCCAGCTCATGCTTACCTATTCAATTTCGTACCTTCCGTGGTGGAACGGCGACAAGTGGACGCTGCTTTCCGAAACGAGTGTGCTCCGGTACCTGCGGTCTGCACGAACGCCAAATGAGCGCGTCGGCTTTCCGGCAAGGCAACTGCAAACGGCAGAACTGGACCTTATCGACGCAGTGACCGTCCCGCCCGACACAAAAATCGACGAATTGCTGTCGATGCTTCCGGCAGATAATGCGTCGAAGCTCTGGCTCGTCGTCGACAGCGTCACTCCAGAGCGACTGTTGGGAGTTTTCACTCCCTTCGACTTGTTGTAAGACAGTTGAACCCATCACGCGCCAGCAGTATTGCTGGCGTGACTGTGCGACTCTAAAGCACCCCAGCGACGTGGCGACCAGTTGGACTTAACTGCGCTACTCGGACATCGCTTCGATTGCGTCGGCAAAAATTCGAACACGTTCCTCTTCCAAACGCTGAATTTCAACCGTCCTTTCGTTGATAGCTCGAAGTGCATGCTTGGCCGCGGCACAAGCGCGCGCTGAAGGAAGGGGAACTACAAGTCCTCCAAGGTCAGAAAGTCGAATGTTACGAACCGTACTTCCGGTGACGATTTGTCGGAGACGCTCTGCTCCAGTCCGACTTTTGAAGAAGAGATACAGTGCCTCCGCGTAACTTGCAGATTTCGAACGCAATATTAGGCAGGAGTTCGGCACGGATACAGGACCACCGTAGGCGTCCTCCACGAGCCCCATGGCACCGACCGCCCCTTTCGCCACCATGACTATGTCGCCAGGTTGAAGGTCGGCAGCTGTTTCAGACGTCTTTATACGTTCCGTCTCGCAAGTCTGGTCTGGCGTTATTTCGATAAATCGAACATACGGCGACGCGCGGACTATGCTTTCGGTGCTCAGGCTTGCGCCAAATCTAACCGAGCCCATTGATACTGACGATGGACGAATAATCTGCACGAGGTCACGCAGTGACACGCGATTGTCGGCCACTTCCTCGCCGGACGATGAGCCTGTGAGTATCATGCGTGGGAGAAGCGAGCCACTGCGCATAATTTCTTCGCTGGTCAGTCTACGACTGTTATCAGCATCCTCGATGCGGCCTTCGATGCCATCGAAAATGCTGCGGGTAAGAGTGCGGCTCGACTCAACCTCAATTCTCCGACCCCGGCCCCTGGTGCCCGCAGTTGGACGCTCAGGCAAAGTCATGACGAACACGGATGCGTCTGCAGATGGCTCTCCAGAGAATCGGAGAATCAGCACAGAATACTGGTGGGTTGCAAGCGGCGTCACGCCATTGGGAAGCTCGAGTACCGCTTCTACACGACCCGATGAGAGAAGCTCATTACGAAAATCAGCCGCCTTTCCAGTACGATAGAGCATGGAACTCGGAACAAGCGCAATTAGCCGTTTGATACTGGAACCGACGGCCGAAATAACCCCGCGTAGGTCTTCACTGGCTGCATAAGGAAGCTGTTTTGCATGCGCACCGCCCAAAACGCCGGGAATAAGTGGAAACGCCGCTATTGCGACATCGTTACTAACATCCGCTTTAGAGACACGCTCGAACGGCAAAAATCCATTGGACTTAACGCCAACCACGTTTTCCGCCCCCCCGATGACGGTCCAGGTGGTGGCACGGGTGATTGCGACACATAGCGCCGGAATGTCAGACCCGGAGCAATACTGTTCGACTGACACGCCAGCCCCGTTCAATCGAGATGCCACAAGGCAAAGCGGGTCCTGCAGGACAACAGCCCGCGTATGCGCCCCCTCTATAGCAAGGTCCGTCAGGAGCTGCGCAATATCCGGCGTCAGCAACGCCTCCCCACGGCGTCTCGCGGTGTCCGAACTCGAAACCCAATCGAGAATTTCAGAAAGGTGAGGCGCCGTCTGTTCTAGTAGCGCCCGCAAGTCCGCCTGGAGGACGGACACGGCATTCGACCTAGGCGAATCTCCCCTTTGCACGCCAGCGAGCATCGACAATGCAGCCTGATATGCATCAGGAACACCGTGGTCGCGCAGGGTCACCACAAAGTCCCGGAATTCGTCGGTCGGATTCAAAGGACGATTCATCTTAGTTGCGCTCCATCTGCGGGCTTCTGACCGTTCCTTCGGGGTATGGACGGGTATCGAACGTAACGTGCAAATCTAGCTTTATCGGCGGCAAGTTCACCGGGTGCAGCGCCAGGGCCGTAACGATAGCAGCGAAAGCCGGCCGCCAGGACTGGCGCGACTTGGGCGCAATTGACTCTTCTTCTCGCGTCAGATTTTTCATTTTCTTGTGACTCAGAGTTTTGACCATAAAATCATGACATGATTTATCGGCGAGTGACAAGCGCCTTTTGCGTAAAGGAAAGCGGAAATTCAAGCTAAGGCGACACCCAGGCCAGCGAAAGCAATCTGTTAGATTCAGCCGTTGAATGCGGCATGGCTTCCAAATCCGCCACCTCCCCGCTTCGGCGAACCTGTCAAGAACATGACGACCAGCCCCCCCGTTCGACGTGCGGCATTACCCCGCACGGGCCGCCGGTAATGATGCCAGCCGGGAACCGAGCTTCGCGTTGCCTCGACGGTGGCTGGACGGATTTTTACTGGCGGAATCAACCGGTCACCGTATGTTTGGACGCCTCGAGGCGCTATGCTCAAGTCGCTCAGCGAGCCGAGGGGGCATTCAAGATAAAATCACCAACAATTTCCTGACGACAGACCACGCAGGTCAAACCACGAGGGGATAGGCTCGGAGCTAGAAGGCGGTATGGCTCACGGTTCGTCGCACCGCAAAAGTGCGACCGGATAAAAAACAACTGGCTGGATTCACGGGGCGCAGCACATGGCGACTAGAGCCAACGCGTTACAGTATTTGCAAGTAGCTATGGACAACCGTGGCGTTGAGTTTCGGGATGGGCAGTGGGAAGCCATTGACCATATCGTCAATCAGCGAGGCAAGGTGCTGTGCGTCCAGCGCACCGGCTGGGGCAAGAGTATGGTGTATTTCGTTTCTGCCAAGCTGATGCGCGACCAAGGAGCGGGCGTTACTCTCATCATTTCGCCACTTCTGGCTTTGATGCGCAATCAGATTGAAGCGGCAGAGCGACTCGGTCTACGGGCATTGACGGTCAACTCGACCAACCGAGAGGAGTGGGACCACGTGCGGAACGAGTTGCTTGCCGACCGTGTCGACCTACTGTTGATTTCCCCGGAGCGTCTAGCCAACGACGAGTTTATAGCGCAGACCTTGCAACCAATTGCTGCCCGCATTGCGCTGCTGGTAATTGATGAGGCGCACTGCATCTCTGACTGGGGTCACGACTTCCGTCCAGACTATCGCCGCATTGGTCAAGTGCTGGCTCGATTACCCGGGAATATCGCCGTTCTAGCCACGACGGCCACTGCCAATCGGCGCGTGGAGGAGGACGTCGCGGAGCAGCTCGGCGGTGCCGTCGCTGTCCAACGGGGCCCCTTGATTCGTAATAGCCTTGCTCTACAGAACATCCAGCTGCATAGCCCTGCCGACCGCTTGGCGTGGCTTGCAGAGCATATTCCTCAACTGCCCGGCAGTGGCATCGTTTACGCGCTGACGACTCGTGATGCCGACCGCGTCGCAGAGTGGCTTCAACAGAACGGTGTCGACGCGCATGCGTACCACTCCGGCAAATTGGATGGCGAGCGACAGGCCTTGGAGCAAGCGCTACTGACGAACGACATCAAGTGCCTAGTTGCGACTAACGCACTTGGTATGGGTTACGACAAGCCCGACCTCACCTTCGTAATCCACTATCAGACACCCGGCAATGTCGTCGCCTACTACCAGCAAGTCGGTCGTGCTGGGCGTGCCATCCCGGTGGCCTATGGAGTTCTGTTGTCGGGGGAAGAAGAGGACGCCATCAACGAATTCTTCAGGGATTCTGCCTTCCCACCAGAATGGCAGGTAGAACGAGTTTTGGAAGCCCTCGAGAACGCCGACGATGGCATGAAGGTGCGTGAAATTGAGCGCGCTGTGAACCTGCGCCAATCTCAGATTGAAAAAGTGTTAAAGCTCCTCGTGGTCGAGCCACGTTCTCCAGTAATGCGTATAGACGGTGCGTGGTACCGCACGGCGAATCCATACCAGTTCGACCGTGGACGTATCGAACATCTCACCAATCAGCGAGAAGCTGAATGGGAGCAGATGAAAAACTATCTGGAAAACGAGTCTTGCCTGATGCGGTTCTTGGCTGGCGCGCTGGATGACCCAGCTGCGAACGCTTGCGGGCGGTGTGCAGTTTGTTTAGGGAACCCCGTGCTTCCCGTTGAAATTGAGCGCGCGACGAAGATTGCTGCGCAAAGATTTGTTAGACACAGCGAAATGCCACTGGCGCTAAAGAAGCAATGGGACCTTGAGGCGCTCCCAGACTACGAGGTCGCTTACGGATGGTCTAGACAAAATATTCCACCGGCCCTCCGAGGCGAAGACGGGCGCATCCTTTCCCGGTGGGGAGAACCGGTGTGGGGAGAACTTGTCGCGAGCGGAAAGGCAGAGGGTCGCTTCGACGACGAATTGGTCGATGCAACCGCCGACCTGATTCGGAATCGATGGCGCGAAGCCGCAGGTATTGAATGGGTCACGTGCATTCCGTCCCGTCGACATCCTGAGTTGGTACCAGATTTTGCGGCGCGCTTGGCTAATGCGTTGGGCGTTCCCTTTTTGCCGGTCATTCAGAAGACGCGAGAAACCGAACCACAGAAAAGAATGGAAAACCGTTTCCATCAGTGCCACAACTTAGATGGGGCATTTGAGGTTCATCTGCCGGATGGGGCTGAATCGCCTGTCTTGCTAATCGATGACGTGGTCGACTCTGCGTGGACATTGACTCTGGCAGCGGCATTGCTACGGCAAGCCGGGACGTCTGCCGTATTCCCCTTTGCACTCGCAACCACAGCAGCAAAGTAAAACGAAAAGGATATGAGTCAAACCCTTCTAAGCGTCGATACCGAGGTAATCCTGCTGCTGTGTGGGCGGTTTGGTGGTGAACGTCAAGACCCGTTTCAGCCGTTGTCGGCGCGCGACTACGGTGAATTCGCCAAATGGCTGAATGCTCGTGGCCTACGTCCTGCAGACTTAATGACGGCAGAGGGACAGGCGCAACTGCTGGAAGTGCATCAGGCAAAGTTAGATGGCAAACGTCTCGAGTTTTTGCTGACGCGGGGAACCGCGATGGCCTTGGCGTTGGAGCGTTGGAATCGCAGTGGTCTGTGGGTGATTTCACGCGGTGATTTGGAATTTCCGAAGCGTCTGAAGCACCATCTAAGGCATGCGGCGCCACCGCTGTTGTACGGGGCGGGGAGTAGGGACATCTTGAACAGAGGGGGACTCGCTATCGTCGGTTCGCGCGATGCGTCTGAATCCGCACTCGAGTTCACGAGAGATGTCGCGGCGCAATGCGCGCATGATGGGCTATCGGTTGTCTCCGGCGGAGCTCGTGGCGTTGATACCACAGCGATGCAAGGTGCAGTCGATGCCGGCGGTTATGCCATAGGCGTGCTTGCGAACGATTTACTCAAAGCTAGCGTCCATAAACAGAATCGGGTGGGCCTACAGAGCGGGCGGTTGGTGCTCGTCTCGCCGTTTTATCCGGAGGCGGCGTTCAATGCCGGGAACGCGATGGGTCGGAACAAGCACATATATGCGCTGTCCGACCGAGCGTTAGTGATTGACTCCGCCTTGGGAAGCGGGGGTACTTGGGAGGGCGCGACGGAAGCGCTCAACCGGAAGTGGGTGCCGCTTTACGTTCGCACACCAGGTCACGGCGCCGGGAATGCCGCGCTAGTTTCGAACGGGGGCATTCCGTTTAACTACGTGCCCGGGCAAGGCATCTCTTTATCAGACGTCTTTGCCAGAGAAGAATCGAGTATTTCGAACCGCGCCGAGCTTGATGCCGCACAGTCATCTCTTTTGGATACCGCGCAGGAAGTCGTAGCACCGGAGTCAAACGAGACAAAGGACCACCAAGAAATTACTGAACGTGGTGAAGAGGACATCGCCTCCCCGGGTGCAACTGACGCTCCCGCGGCGGAATTAGCGCCGATAGAACCGAGTAAGCCAGCTTTCACAACCCAAACCGAGCCTCTATCGGCCGCAAACTCCTTAGATATGTACCAAGACTTCCTCGCGAAGGTTTCTTTGGCGCTAGCGTCAGCCCCCTTGACTGAGGACCAGCTTGCGACTTGCCTAGGTCTCGAGAAGTCTCAAGCAAAGGCATGGCTTGCGAGAGCTTGGAGCGAGCAGCGCGTTGAGAAGCTCAAAAAACCTGTACGGTATTCCTTGGGCATTCAATCATCGCTTCTAGCGTGACGCAAGCAACTCGCTCGAAACTACTCCCCACAGACAAGGTGACCGTAAAACCGTCACTAATTCTTATGTGATAAGAGCAATTATCAATTAAGAAATAATCGTGCGGACAGAGACCGCACTATCACTTCCTTCTCGCTCAAGCCGCCTCTCGGAGGCATGACCTGAACGCTGACATCGTGTCCAGCGTGAAGTCGGATGTAGGGTCCGTTACACGGGACAGCTACAGCAACTCTTCTATCTCCATAAGGTCAGTCATGGAGAGCGGTTGGCGGTGACGCCATGAAACGAGCGTCCTGAAGTGACCACTGGCGCGCTCCGGAAAACGTTGCGGCCTGGCTAGCTCCACGTCTCCCCGAGCGCCTGGGCCTGCTGCAGGACCAGCTCCACCGCTCCGTCCTGCTGGTCCGGCGGATACTTGTATTTTCGGAGGATACGCTTGACCATCAGCCGCAGCCTAGCTCGCACGCTCTCCCGCTCCGACCAGTCCACAGTGATGTTTTGGCGCAGGTTTTCCGTGAGTTCGTGTGCAATTTTCTTGAGCGTCTCGTCGGTCATCTCGCGCACGGCGGACTCGTTATTGGCGAGCGCGTCGTAGAAACGGATTTCGTCTTCCGTTAGGCCCAGTTCGTCGCCCCGGGTCGCGGCAGCGCGGAACTTCTTGGCCATGTCGATGAGCTCTTCGATGACCTGGGCAGTTTCAATCGCCCGGTTCTGGTAACGCGTCACGACGTTGGCGA
Organism: Paraburkholderia dipogonis; assembly: GCF_046027395.1. Lineage (GTDB taxonomy): Bacteria > Pseudomonadota > Gammaproteobacteria > Burkholderiales > Burkholderiaceae > Paraburkholderia > Paraburkholderia dipogonis_A. The sequence continues at coordinate 261,549 of NZ_JAQQEG010000004.1, forward strand.
GCATCTCAGAGAACTTCTTCTCCTGCACTACATTGCTTGCAAAGCGGCTCTTGATTTCGCCCTCCAGCAAGCGCTCCAGCAATTCCACGGCGAGGTTGCGTTCGGGCAAGTTGCGGACTTCAGCGAGGAAGGCTTCATCGAGAATACCAATGTTCGGCTTTTCGAGCCCGACCGCCTCGAACACATCCACCACCTTCTCGGACACCACCGCCGAACTGATGATTTGCCTGATGGCGAGTTCGCGCTCCTCGTTGGTCTTCTTCTTGTCGCTCAGCTCGCGCTTGGTGAGGATGACCTTTACCGCCTGCAGAAAGGCCACTTCCTCGCGCACGTCTTTGGCATCGTCAAGCGTGCAGCACAGCGTAAAGGCCTTGCTCATGGCGAGCGCTGTATCGGCGAATCGCTTCTTGCCGTCTTTAACGCCCAAAACATGATTGGCCGCACCCGCGAGATACTTGAGACCGCCGGTCAGGAAGCCACTGTAGTCGTAACCGTGGAGCATGCCGCGCAGGATGTCGAGCTTTTCTGCGAGAACGGAATACGCCTCCGCCGCGTCGACCGTCGGACGGCCTCGTCCATTGCTGGCGGTATACTCCTTCAGCGCACTCTTCAGCTCGTTGGCGATGCCGATGTAGTCGACTACTAGGCCACCTTGCTTGTCCTTGAAGACGCGGTTCACCCGGGCAATCGCCTGCATCAGGTTGTGACCTTTCATGGGCTTGTCCACGTACAACGTATGCACGCAAGGCGCATCAAAGCCAGTCAGCCACATGTCACGCACGATGACGATGCGCAGCGTATCAGCCGGGTCTTTGAAACGCTTTTCCAGCCGCTTCTTGACCTGGCCGCTGTAAATATGTGGCCGCAGCAGCGCTTTATCACTCGCTGAGCCCGTCATGACAATTTTGATGGCGCCTTTCTCAGGGTCCGGGTCGTGCCAGTCGGGGCGCTGTTTGATGATTTCGTCGTAGAGGTGGACGCAAATCTCGCGGCTCATCGCTACCACCATGGCCTTGCCGTTCTGGGCCTTGTTGCGTTCCTCGAAGTGCGCCACGAGGTCGGTCGCCACAGCGGCCACGCGCGGTTCTGCACCGACGACCTTTTCCAACGCTGCCCAGCGGCTCTTAAGTTTGGCCTGCTGGCTTTCCTCTTCATCCTCCGCCAGTTCGTCCACTTCCGCATCAATGTGCGGCAGGTCCCCGGCCTTCAGCGACAGCTTGGCCAGGCGCGACTCGAAGTAAATGGCGACCGTGGCGCCATCCTCCTTGGCCTGCTGCATGTCGTAGACGTGGATGTACTCCCCGAATACGGCGCGCGTATCGCGGTCCTCGCTCGATACAGGCGTGCCGGTAAAGGCCACGAAGGTGGCGTTAGGAAGCGCGTCGCGCAGGTGCTGCGCATAACCCACTTGGTACTTCTCCTGGCCGGGTTTGCCCTTTAGTTGCGCTTCAAACCCGTACTGGGTGCGGTGCGCTTCGTCGGCGATGACCACGACGTTGTTTCGGTCCGAGAGCACCGGGAACGTGTCTTCGTCCTCGCCGGGCATGAACTTCTGGATGGTGGCAAACACGATGCCGCCCGAGGGCCGGTTGGCGAGTTTGGCGCGCAAGTCCTGGCGGGTGCCGGCCTGCACCGGCTGCTCGCGCAACAGGTCTTGTGCCAGCGAGAAGACGCCGAAAAGTTGTCCATCGAGGTCGTTGCGGTCGGTGATGACGACGATGGTCGGGTTATCCATCATCGCTTCTTGCATAACGCGGGCAGCGAAGCAGGTCATGGTGATGCTTTTGCCGCTGCCCTGCGTATGCCAGACCACGCCGCCCTTGTGGCTCGCACCGGGGCGCGATGCCGTGACCACCTGCTGGATAGCCGCGCGCACCGCGTGGAACTGATGGTAGCCAGCAATCTTCTTGACCAATTCGCCGTCGTCCTCGAACAGCACGAAGAAGCGCAGGTAATCCAGCAGGTACGTCGGTGCCAGCACACCGCGTATCAATGTTTCCAGCTCGTTGAACTGGCCGAGCGGGTCAAGCGTGGTGCCGTCGATAGTGCGCCATTGCATGAAGCGCTCTGCATCGGCTGACAGCGAACCCATGCGCGCCTGCGACCCGTCTGAAATCACCAGGACTTCGTTGTACTGGAAGACGTCCGGAATCTGCGCTTTGTAAGTCTGAATCTGGTCATAGGCCTTCCAGATGTCGGCATTCTGGTCGGCAGGGTTCTTCAGCTCCAGCAGTACCAGCGGCAGGCCATTGACGAACAGCATCACGTCGGGTCGTCGCGTGTGATGCGGGCCTTTGATGGCAAATTGATTGACCGCCAGCCACTCGTTGGCCGCCGAGTTAGCCCAGTCGACCAGCCGCACGAAATCCCCCCGTGTCTCACCGTCGCGCTGGTATTGCACCGGCACGCCACCGATGAGCAACTGATGGAAGCGCCGGTTAGCTGAGAGTAGCGCGGGGATACCGAGGTCCCGCACCCGTTGCAACGCATCCTCCCGAGCTTGGGCCGGAATGCCGGGGTTCAGGCGAGCAATGGCGCTGCGCAGACGTTCGACCGACAATACTTGGCGATAGTCAGCCCGTTCTGCATTGGCACCATCTGGTGCGAGGTCCGGGCCGAAAAGGCGGGTGTAACCCACATCAGTCAGCCAGCCCAGCGTTTCCTGTTCAAGTTGGTCTTCGGTCATAGTCGTTTTCAGGCGACGAGCGCCTCGGCTTCGGACAGACGGAGTTGGCCAGAATTCAGGCGGAGCAGGAGCGTGTCGCGAATGGAGCTGAGTGTGTTTTCCAGCTCAGAGTTCTGGGTCAGCTGTGCTTCCGTCGCGGAAACCGTCTCTTCAAATATCTCTAAGACCTTGGTGTCGGGGACTACCACCGGCACGGACCCGAGGATGGAAGTGTTCAAATTTGGCATCGTTGCACCAATCGCATGACGGACAAGCCATTGTCGTGCACGCGGAGCGTCTAGCGTCATAGAGAGAAACGACGATGACAGAAATGACGGACCAGGACGAACAAGCAAGCAACCGGTTCCGCACAACCAACCAACTTCACGTTCGCTTATTAAGGCGTGTCGCTCAACATCACCGCGACGACTGAACACAATATCGCCCGACTTGAGCTTATGTCTTTGAAGCCGGTCCGCGTCCTCGGGGCGTATACGCGCGGCTGTGGCAGCATCGACTCTTCGCCCCTGAATATCCTTCGGCATTACTACGGGAATTCCATGTTCTACATAGTCGGAAGCATGCAGTTGGCTACCGAAAGGCCCCGTTTGAATCGTGCCGTCGCAATCCTTCATTAAGTCCGCTAAGGTTGATGCGCGCCAACCCGTCGGGACCAACCCCAGTTTCGACTCCTCGAATTCGTCCGGAAATAGCGCGGCAACGGCTTCGACCATCCTTTCGGGCGCGCGCCCTTCCTGCTTGGCGCAGACAGGTTCGAAATCGACAAACCAGGACTTGAACAACGCCTGGGCGATGGCCTCCAGCGTGGCGCTGTTTTCCCGAAGCACCCGGCATCTACGCTCTATCTCTTCGAGCAAATCGACAAGATGCGCTCGAGGAGCGGTACACGGTGGAACGGGGTATGAAAGAAAATCCTCTCGACTTAGCGCGACAACAGCGCTACCCATAGCTCGCCCCGCACAATACTCGCGGTATTGCGGCGTTCGAAGCAACCAATAAATATACGTTCTTGCGGCTTCGTCGGATTCAATAAACTCTAGCTTTACGGTGTCTTGGGTCAGGCGGCCGACCGGCACCAGGTCCGGCACTCTTGCCACTGAGCCAATCATCTTGCCGTCCTTGGTAGCCCCTTTGAGTGCGGCAAATAAATCGCCGGGAAATAGCATTAGCTTTTCGGGACACTCCCCGCCGTATGTCTTAAATTCCGTTTCGCGAAATCCACCACCGGGCTCGATTGCTCCAAGTCCTAGCAATGCAGGCCCTGGCGCACCTACGAGACTGCCTTTATACGTTGTGCCCCGTACCAAGGTTACGTAGTGGCCTAGGCAACATGATGTCTCAGAATTCATACCCCAGCCTCTCCAGCTTCTGTCGGATTCGCTGGTCCAGTTTCACGCCCTTCGCTATCTGTTCGCCTAGTTGCTCGGTGAGTTTCTGCATCTTCTCGCTAAAGGCTTCATCGTCGTCCTCGACTTCGTCGGCACCCACATAGCGTCCCGGCGTCAGTACATAACCATGCTTGGCAATTTCGGCGAGCGTCACGCTACGGCAATAACCGGGAATGTCGGCGTATTCACCGATACCTTCTTCCGCCGCACCGCGCCATGCAGCCACGGTCTTTGCAATTCGCTCGATTGTTTCGTCGGTCAGTTCCGCCTGGACCCGGCTAATCATCGTGCTGAGCTTGCGAGCGTCGATGAACAGCACTTCGCCTTGGCGATTAGTCTTCTGCTTGGCGAGAAACCAAAGACAGGCAGGAATCTGGGTGTTGAAGAAGAGCTGCCCCGGCAGAGCCACCATGACGTCGACCACGTCGGCGTCGACCATTGCACGGCGGATGTCCCCCTCCGAGTTCTGGCTGGAACTCATAGAGCCATTGGCAAGTACGATACCCGCGCGGCCATTCGACTTTAAGTGATACAGCATGTGCTGGAGCCATGCGTAGTTGGCGTTGCCCTGCGGCGGCGTCCCATACACCCAGCGCGGGTCGCCCTCGAGGCTGCCATGCCACCAGTCGCTGATATTGAAGGGTGGATTGGCCAGAACGAAGTCGGCGCGCAGGTCCGAATGCTGGTTGCGCACGAATGTGTCGGCCGGTTCGCGCCCGAGGTTGTAGTCGATACCTCGAATCGCGAGGTTCATCGCGGCTAGCCGCCAGGTGGTGGGGTTGGACTCCTGCCCGTAGATGGATGCGTCCCCCAGTTTTCCGCCGTGGGTTTCAATGAATTTCTCGGACTGCACGAACATGCCGCCGGAGCCGCAACAGGGGTCGTAGACTTTGCCGTGGTGGGGCGCCAACACCGCGACAAGAGTCTTGACAATGGAGGCAGGCGTGTAGAACTGCCCGCCTTTCTTGCCTTCGGCACTGGCGAACTGGCCGAGGAAGTATTCGTACACCTGCCCGAGCACATCGCGCGCGTGGCTAGCATCTTCGCCAAAGCCGATGGTCGAAATCAGGTCGACCAGCTCGCCCAGCTTGCCATCCGGCAACTGCGAGCGGGCGTAGCGCTTGTCCAGGATGCCCTTGAGCTTAGGGTTCTCGGCTTCGATTTCCGCCAGTGCCTCGTCAATGCGCTTACCGATGTCAGTCTGCTTGGCCGCGCCGCGCAGGCTCTCCCAACGCGCGGTTTCGGGCACCCAGAATACGTTGACCTCGCGATAGTAGTCACGGTCTTCAAGCTCGTCAGCGAGCAGTTCGTCATCGCAGCCGTGCAGGAAGTATTCGTCGCCTTCGTCCGCAAAGCGACGAGTGAGGTCGGCTCGCCGGGCGGCAAAAGTATCGGAAATGTACTTGAGGAAAATGAGGCCGAGCACGATGTGCTTGTACTCGGCAGCGTCCATATTGGCCCGTTGCTTGTCGGCGGTCGCCCAGAGGGTCTTTTTCAAGTCATCAAGCATCAGAACTGGTCCGTCCGGTCATAGTCAGGCGTATATCCGGGCATAAAACCCGGGCATCTCGCCATCAAGAAATTGGAAGCGATTCTATCTTGAATGGCACCAGGACTCGCCGACTCGGCTTGAGTACGGTGCGGCGGGGTGTCCAGACGTTGGCAAGCGGTAGATTTCGCCGGCAGCCAGGCGTGATGTTCTGTATCGGGCATAGCACGTTCGAGCGGCATCGTTGCGACGGGTGCATCTCGCTACGCAAGCATCGGGCTCGCTATTTGTCACGCTCCAGCGGCTAACTGTCGCTCAAGATGCGCTATGGGCCATACTGCAACTGGCTCCGGCGCCCAGCGACGGATGCGTGACGGTCGACGTAATCAAGCTGAGGGGGACAGCCACGGCTGGTCCGCTGGTCATTTGTCTGCAGCCGACTCTCCATGTTGATGCCTTCACATGGTCGCGCATCGAAACCCGTTGCGCCGCTCGCGCCGTATGCCGTTCAGCCCATTGTCACCGAAGTTGCCCATTGACGTTGCATCGACGGCCTCTTCGGTAAGTGCTCTCGAAAGTTAGGGAAAGACAGGATGGTTGGTAATAAGCGACAACAGCGCCAGCAGGATAGACTACGCGTCTTCCTGAAATCCCTGACGCTGCGCGAAGAACGTATTGCGGGGCTGCGGTCACAGGGAGTGAGAGAAAGCCGTCACTCGCGCGGGGATAGCCCCGGCGTTTAATACTGCTACTACAACAACGCCGGGGTCAAAAATGCCATTCAAAATCCACCATAGCGTCATTCACGGGTTCGTAAAAGAAGCACGGAAAGACATCGCACAGGTCGTAAAAAAGGACCAGCTACTTGATACGAAGCTGCCTGGCGTCATTTCTCTCGTTAAAGGGATGTCTGTTCTCTTAGGGAAAAAGGAAAATAACCAGGTGTGGGGACGTTTTGGCTCGGACGGTCGCGAAGGACCGTTCCCAGCGGCGTTTGGCAAATGCGTGAGCGCGCAGCCCATCGGAGACACTCCTGATGCAGCCGCCTTTCTCGCCCTGACGCATCTCGTGGTTGACCAAGTCACACAACAGGCGGCGGCTGAGCCATTGTCGACCGGCGGTCACATCCTGTGCGCCATGTACGACACAGAAGCCGGCGACACCGCGGTCATCATTGCGATGATTAAACAAAAAGGCGGCGTGTTACTGGACGAGAATTACGTGCCTGTGGGGATTGTGGAGGTCGATATGTCGAAGCTCCACCAAGCAGCGCAGATTCGGGTTGCGGATTTTCTGGAAGCTGCTGCTGCCGACGAAGCCCCTGTTGCTGCCGATAACGGAGCAGGTGAAGACAATCCTGAGATGGCAATCGTTGCTGCAGCTCCGGTGGCGCAAAAGGCCGGAGTGGATAATGATGCAGTCTTTCTTTCTTTCCTGTCGCAGCGAGCAAGTCGCGACTCGTCTGCCTATTTCGTGACCGCGCTCGGTTGTGTGGTTGGCTTATCTTCGACGAGAGCCACTAGCAAGCTGTTTGAAGCTGTAGATGCGTACTTCAATGACAGGAAGGAAATCAATACGCTTCGAAAACAGGCCAAGGAACGCCTGTCAGAGTACCTGCAGGGACGGCTGGCAGCAGGAGAGCCAGCGACACTCAATGGTGTCCACGAGGAACTGATTCGTGTCGTGCCGGCAGATAAAGCTGAGTATGTCGCCGACCTTCAAGAATATTTGAACGGGGAGAAATTCAAGGTGCCAGAGCACTTTGAAGTTAACGCGGACGTGGTCAAGCGGTTCAGCAAAGTGTTGCTGCAAAACGACCGCATCAGCATCAAGTTCGACCGCGGCATGTTGGGCAGCGATGCTAATTCCACGCTGTTTTACGACAAAGACAAAAAGACGCTCACATATCGAAATCTTCCCGAGGAATTCCTCGCGCGTCTGGACAGCGCCTTGAAGGGTGGTTGATATGTTTGCTGAAGTCGTCGCACTTTATCGCGCGCTTGCGAGACCTGAAGTCGACAAGAACGGCAGGTACATTTTCGTCGGCGCAGTTGACGCCGAAATTCAGCGGCTTGTCGATGCATCCAATCAACTGGACGCAGCCTACGGCGAGGTCGATTATTTTCGACAGGGCAATGGACAACTCCGCATCGAAGTCTCGCTGCCGCAGGGGAGCAACGGACACTTTTATAATACTTTCTCGGCCTTCTTTCAAACGCCGTCAATCGCGTTCGGCGTGCTTCCTGCTGATTTTTATATCGCTGACCTCGACTATTACTCTGGAGACACTACCAAGCCAACGAAATTGGAGGAGGTAGAGAAGCTTGTGAACTTCATCCGCATGCTGTCCGAATTCGCTGAGGACCGTCTCACATTTGGTTCGGGTGCGAATCGCCTGCTGTTCGTATTGCCGTCCGATGGTAGTAAGCCGCAACGTACTCTGGTACTTGAAGTTTGGCCCGAAGAAGCAGCACTCGACAATACGTTGGCGCATCTGCATCTGCTCGAATTGCTGGTCGATGGTAGCAACGCCAAGAAGATGCATGTCGAAGAACGTCGTCTCGTAATGAAAAGCGCAATCAGTGATGTGCTAGCGAGCGCTGGCGCCGACACGAACCGGCTGACACATCTCTGTAAGGAATGGCACGAGGTCCTGCTGAAGTATCGGCACAATTTTCAGTCCTACATCAACAAGTTCGCCTTCGACGAAGTTCGAAAGAAGATAGCCGACTCGGAAATTGAATACGCGTCGAAGCTGAGCGGAGTCTTTGGCGACATCGGGGGTAAGCTACTGGCTCTTCCTCTTTCCCTTGTCGCGCTTATTGCGCTGGACGACGCCAAGACAACATCTGCCTTTTTCATCGGATGTCTGGGACTCGCTATTGTTTCCGTCGTTTACTTCATCATTTTGCGCAACCTTTGGCTTGCGGCAGACCGTTTGAAGGCAAGCTTTGAGCTCGCTTTCTCGCCTTTCTTCAACAAGCTTGAGACGTATCCAAGTGTGCTCAGAAACGTTCTGGAGACGCGAAAAAAAGCACTGGACACCCAACTGCGGTTTCTGAAACTGACTTTCGCCGTGTTTTATGTGCTCGCGTGCGTACCGGCCGCTGGGGCCACGCTGAAGGTTCTCGCTCGTTACTGGTCAGAAGTCTTAACCCTTTCGGTTCATTTCAGCACATGGGCGAATTCAATGTATGCGGTCATCGCCTAGGCTGGGCGATTGGTTCCTGACGGGCACCTGAATTCAAATGTCCGCCGCTGGCGTGCCTTGCTAAACTATGCGTGCTTGACTACCAACAATCGTAGCAAAAATGAATCTAACAGCTGCTGAGCGCCTGCGTACCCTTGCCAGAATGTTTGCGCGCCCTATTTTTTCGGAACTTGCGCGGACAGGAAACTGGCGCCAGCCCCTGTCCTTTCTTGAGACTCACGGATTAGTTCGGAAGGCAGGTCGCCAGCCCCTTTCGGCCCTGTTTGACTCCGCATGGCACGAGATTCGACAAGGGTATCGGAACGAGTTTGTGTACAAGACTGAAATCGCAAATCGAATTGTATTCGGCCGCCATAGCCCGCGGACATCTTGCATGCACGTTGAACTGCCGATTGGACGCTCGATTGTTGATGTTGCAGTCTTCAATGGCACGGCGACCGCCTACGAAATTAAGACGGAATTTGATACACCTCGCCGCCTAACAACCCAAACTACTGATTATCTTGCGGCGTTCGACCGCGTCTGCCTAGTTACGCACCCCCGATGCGCCGATAACTATATGGCAATAGCCGACCCTCGCGTGGGCATTCTCACATTGACGGAACGCGGCTCCCTCCGCACGCTTCGTGAGCCGATGGGTAATCAGGATAATGTTCGACCGTCCGCGATATTTAGTTGCCTTCACAAGGCCGAATATGTCTCGGCTGCCCAAAGTAAGCTATGCGCAACGATTGAAAAACCGACGGCCGTCATCCAAGCATTTTGTGCCTCGGTCTTTAGCGAGTTTACGCCCGATGAGGCGCATGCTATCTTCGTTAAGGCATTAAGAAATCGAAAAACCGACGGGGCTACAGTGCGCTTTGTCACTTCGCTACCTGAGAGCCTCCGCGTTCTCGGCTACGCAACTCCGTTGTCGGGGCGGCAGAGAGAAACCGCACTTTCTGCATTGAGAGAAGACATCCGTTATCGTTTGATTTAAAACGGCCTCTCTCCGCTCAAAAAAAGTGGACTGAGAGAGGCCGACCTTGTATTTCCCATATTTTCACGCCCGTCGCTCGGAGCTGTACGCGCTTCGCGCGCTTTGTAATGATTATCAGCTTGCTGATGTGGTTGTACCAATCCTAGAACCCGTAAACAGCAATCCGAGTGACTTACTCCGGGCTGGTATAGAAGTTTTTGGACGCGCCGGCGCTGGGGCAGTGGTGATTACCAACCCATATCAGCACGAATTTCGCAACGGAATCGACGAAGACTGGGCGGAGGCGGTCTCTGCCAAAATTGAAGAACACCCATCGATTATTCCAGGCTATCTCTGCTCACAAACAACGACTCGTGCCAATGTGACTCGCTTCCTCGCTGAGTATCCCCGGCGGGATGTAGCCTTGCTGTATTGGAACGCGAGATTGACGCAGGCGGAGGTACAGGCATTGGCTGCGCATAATCGCGTTCGCTTTCACGTCAACTTGCATGAGCGGATGAGCGCAGCGCAACGCGCAGCGCTACCATCGAACAAGGCGGTCGACATCCGGGACGACTTCATTGCGCAGCCGAAAAACGCCGACTACCAAGGCACGGAGTTCTTTACAGACCGCCATTTGACGTTCCGCGATGTCGCCATTGGGTTTGGTGACTACTCGGTCGTTGGCTCAGCCTTTATCCCGGGCGGTGGCCAGCCATCTGCGGTCGCCATCCACGCCACCTATAAAGCGCGGCGTACGGGCGAAATCTGGGTTGAGCATTTCGTATCTGACGACACCGAGCGTAACGTCGGGACAGTTGGCGGCAAGTATCAACAAGCGGCCGAGAAACTCGTGGCTGCTGCTACGGCGCGCCCGCGCGAATTCGGTAACGACCGGGCTCTTCAGGTATACGCAGCGGACGCCACCGAAGAACATTACCCGGGGCTCGGAAAAAACAAGGAACGACAGATTTACCATCATGCCGCCCTCATGTACCAGATTCTGACCGGCGCTCTTTGAAAGCAGGCAGCTTGATTTGGGCCGATGTAGCGCGGAGCGGAGCGCTCAAAAAAGAGAAAGCAGTAGCTTCACGCGGAGCTACTGCTTTTATTAGAGGGGACGTGGAACCGTGCGGCCGCATTGCGGTAAACCGAATTTGGCGTTACAGGACGTGTCCCCTTAGACTTTGCTGTACCACTTGCTGCGACGAGAATAACTGAAATGCTCCAAGCTGTCCATCCGGGCTATGGCACCGTTGCTGCGCGGACCACCGAATTTTTTTCGGCCCAAGCGCCGTGGCATCGGTCGCTATGGGCAGTGAGCTTGCCCTTGCTTATAGACGAGCTGATGGAGGCGTGTGCTGCGACACAAGCAGGCGTCCTCGGGGAACCGTCCGTCAAAAGGCTGCTGAGTTTATGCAAGCGTGTCGCCGGGCAAGACCTCGCTTTGCAGGCCCACGAGCGTAGTACTCTGAACGAGGCGCTTCGAGATGTTCCTCGCCTCCATGGAGTCGCTTATTACACGCTGAGGCAATTGCGAAAGCGGGTCGGGGACGACTATCTATTGCGCTGGGCTGACATTTTGCAGGCAGGACCGCCGCAATCGCCAGAAAGAATTGCCCGCTGTCTGGCGTCGTATTTACTCGACGCCGGCTTCTCGCAGCGGTTTCTTCACGATTGGTTCGCTGAACGCCTGTATAGGCGCCCAGAGGAGCAGACGCTTCCACAGTTGCTCCGCGAGGCCCACGAGGAAATCGCGAATCGAGAGAGCCAGACGTTCCAGGTCTTACTAGCTTTTGCGACACCTCCGCAGTCTGCCTCCGGGTATCCAAGAGGATGGCTTAGCGCGGCCCAAGTATCGTCTTGGCTAAAAGAAAACGGTTTTGCAACCACCGAGCTCAGGCAAAGCGGTGGCCTCGTTCTGCCTACGAAAGCACGCGATGTATTCGCGGCCGTTGACTCCGCAACTGCGGTGATTGACGGGTATGTCGCTCGCGCGTCGATTGGCACGGGCAGACCGCTTCAATTGCTGGCGTTCCTCTGGGTCCAAGGGCATCCGGTCGCTCTTCCAATTGGCGCCAAGCATCGAGGAGTGAAGGTTCGCGCCCTTTACCGAGAGGACCAGATTTTTGCCGAATCGGACGGCAGCAATGTCGACTCCGCAATTGAACTGCTCGCGCATCTTCAAAACAGCTCTCCCAGCACCGCAATCGCGGGCGGTTGGGCTGCAATCGAATCGCTCCTTGGGAAATCGGGAGACCGGTCAGCCGCCGCGGATAGTTTGGCGTATCTCGTCGCTTGCTCGTATCCACGCGCAGAGTTTACCCATCTTTCCCACCTCGCACAGAAGATGCGTCTTGACGTCGCACAAGCATGGGCGAACGTCGGCGTAAACCGCGATAGGGCGGCACTTGTGGCGGAAGAAGTGGCAAGAGGTGCCAGCTTCGGCTTTACGCAAGTGAAAGAGCAAGCAGCCATAGCGAGAATGGGACGCCTAATTCAAGCTCCGTCACCGACGCTCTCCGCCGTTCAAGCTGCCGTTTCGGAGGTCTTCCACCGACTCTACCGGCAAAGAAACATGATTCTGCACGGTGGCCTGACTAACAGCGTTGCTCTTCGCTCCGCATTGCGAGCGGCCGCGCCCCGCGCGGGCGCGGGGGTGGGCCCGGGGGGGGCGCGGGGTT
>NZ_JAQQEG010000040.1:0-92952 GCF_046027395.1 Paraburkholderia dipogonis
TTGTTGCCAACCACGCACAACACCTTAAAGGTGCTACAGCCAACGAAACGCTGCGGGAAAGTTGTGCAGCGGCTGTTCGCTGACAAGGCCGAGTATAAGTGGTGCGATATGGCATGGCTGCTACGCGCCATGGCGGAGTCGTTGAGAGCGGCACCAGGCGTCGGGGAATCCGAGTCTCTGCTACGCGCTACTCAACGCAGAATCCGGTATCCGCGTTTACCGGATCGACCGCCTGGGGTGAGGCGGTCAGAACGGTCGAAACGCGTCAGAGCAATCTAGATGCTACGTCAGCTAACAATCAGACGCAGCAACCGCTAGCCGTTACGCTGGCCGGCCATCAGATATAGAAGCCATAATCGGAGGTATATCCGGTACCGCCCAGGTCCGTCGTGAAACCCCAGTCGGCCCCGCACTCGTAGCCGTCGTCCAGCGTGAAGTTATACATGCCGCCGCTCGTCGAAATCTGCGTGCCGTTCGAAGCGTAATCCGCCCAGCCCGTTTCATACCCGGAAGGCCCATACGCAACGGCGTTATAGCCACCGCCCACGTTATAAGTGAAGTTCGTGAAGCCAGTCAGTTGCCCCTGGCTGTTGTACGCCTGATATTGCGTCTCCTGGCCCGACGCGTTGTAAATGATCTGGTCCTGGCTGTTATCGCTATGGAAGATGTTAGCGACCATGCTTCCATCACTCCCATAGTGATCGTACTCAGTTTCCCGGCCAGTCGGTCCGTTGAAGAAGTAGTCGTCGGTCTTGTGTCCGTGGGCGTCAAACCGGGCGAACTCGGTTTCCTGATTTGCGCTGTTATAGACCGTCGCCGTTTGCGTGTTGTCCGCATTGATAATATGGACGGTCGTCTGATTCCCGGAGTACTGGTTCAGTTGCGTCTCACGACCATTGGCATCGAAGAAGGCGTCGGTCGAAATTTTGCCGTTTGTGCCATACGTCGCGTATTCGGAGACGTGACCAGATGGATCGAAAACCGCCGCGGTCTGCGTACCGTCGGGGTTAAAGATGTGAGCAACGCCACTACCGTTCGCGTTGTAATCGGTCTCCTGTAACTCCCGGCCAGTCGATCCGTCAAAGACCAGGTCCTGGATGATCTTGCCGTTAGTCCCGAACGTTGCCTGTTCCGTCTCATGTCCCGCAGCGTTGAACGCGTAGGCGGTCTGGGTGCCATTGGCGTTGAAGATGTGATCGACCTGACTGCCGTCGGCGCTGAAGTCGTTCTCCTGTGTCAGACGGCCGGACGTCGCGTCATAGAACAGGTCCTGCGTTTTGATGCCGTTGGTGCCGAACGTGGCCTGCTCGGTTTCGTGACCCGCTGCGTTGAACGCGTAGGAGGTCTGCGTGCCGTTGGCGTTGAAGATGTGATCGACCTGGCTGCCGTCGGCGTTAATGTCGTTTTCCTGCGTCAGACGGCCCGACGTCGCGTCGTAGAACTGATCCTGCGTCATCTTGCCATTGGTGCCGAACGTCGCGTACTCGGTTTGTCTACCAGCGGCATTAAAAACTGCCGTGTTCTGCGTGCCGTTGGCGTTGAAGATGTGATCGACCTGACTACCGTCCGCGTTGAAGTCATTCTCCCGTGTTTCACGCCCGGTCGTGGCGTCGAAGAACGAGTCCTGCGTTTTCGCGCCGTTGGTGCCGAACGTGGCCTGTTCCGTTTCGTGGCCCGCTGCGTTGAACGCGTAAGCGGTTTGTGTGCCGTTGGCATTGAAGACGTGATCGACCTGACTACCATCGGCGCTGAAGTCGTTCTCCTGCGTCAGCCGGCCCGACGTCGCGTCGAAGAGTTGGTCCTGCGTGATCTTGCCATTGCTGCCGAACGATGCGTATTCGGTCTCATGGCCAGCGGCATTAAAAACTGCCGTGTTCTGCGTGCCGCTGGCATTGAAGATATGATCGACCTGACTACCGTCCGCGTTGAAGTCGTTCTCCTGTGTCTCGCGACCGGTTGTTGTGTCGAAGAAAATATCCTGCTTCAACAAGCCGTGTGAGTCGAACGTTGCCTGGCCAGTTACGATACCGCTCGCGTTTGCCATGGTGACGCCCAATGAGCCGTCAGCATGGACTGCAAACTGATTCATTGCACCGGCCGGTAACGGGTTGCTGCCACCGCTTCCATGAACCTGACCGCCAGACACGGTGAAATCCTGCCCGGTCACGTCGTTGTGGATCGTATTGGTCTGGGACGAAGTCAGCGTGACCGATGCGCCCTGCTTGAGAGCAATATCGTTGTTGCTACCGTTAATCTCAACATTCAAACCAGAACCACTGACACCTGGCGAAACGATAATGGCTTGACCCTGAGCGTTTTCTACCACGACGGTCGCTATGCTGCCGGGATTGACAGTAATCGTCGGAAGGTTAATCGCGCTGGTATTATCTCCCCTGACAATGTTGAACATCGTGGCAGCATTGCTGGAGTCACAGATGAAGTTAGAACTACTGAAGCTTGACGGCGTAAATACGACGTTCGGGCTGGTCGATAGTCCTGCGGCTTGAAATTGCTGCTTCACCACGTCAGCGATTGTTTGGGCATCGATCCCTGCGCCGGCCGCTGTCACTATAAAACCGGCTGCGTTTATGATCTGACCCAGCGTATATGTTTTGCCACCGATGAGAGCATTTACCTTGGACTCCTCAAGTCCGTAGAACGACACCCCTTGGCCCGCCAGAACAATCAATTCGCCGATAACTGCAGCCATGGAACTGCCCTTATCATTGGCGCTCATTGACCCGCCATTGACGATTAAGTTTTCGACATTGGCAATAATTGCGTTTGCGGCAAAAGCTGCTCCTTCACCCTGCATATTGGCGGTGGCGGTGGCAGCCGCATTAGCTAACGCGGCGTCATAGGCCGCGATCAGTCCTTTATTATTCGGATTCGCGTTCAGTTTCGCCGCAGCATCTGCAACGGAGGAGAAACTATCGAGCCCGCCAATCGCGTATCCAGCGACAGTAAGAGTAGTCATTTACATTCCTTTTCGATATAAAAAAATAAACAGATTACATTTACCAGCCTTTCTTGATGAGCGTTAGAGATCCTCCCAATTAGTGACAGGTTTTACTATTAACGTATAGGAACAGAAGAATGAAAGCGGTGAATGCGCTGAGGAAAATCCAGCCGGCAGTCGCGGACACAGTCGATTGCGCTACATTTGAGCGAACGGTTCCAAATACGATGAAGTACCGCCAGATCGCCAGAACTACTGCGGCAGCAGTGGCAATGCAATATATCAATATGATTAAAACTGATTCACCTCCCCACTCCGATCCAAAGATAGGAAAGCTGGTTGAGCACGCGAAGACGTTAATCCCCAAAAATAGTGTCCCCATAACAAGCAAGGAAATTAACAGCAATAATTTGTCGCGCATATTTTTTTATCCTAGAAATGCGTGTCGTGATTTGCAAAGTCAAGCCCGAATGCGTTCATAGTCGTTGTCATGTGAATTTCTAAAAAAAGCCCCGCTTAAAAATAGGAAAAATTTTGATTGTTGTCCTGCACACTAGTCCCGCATAGACTTCTGAATCCCGTCCCAAAGCGGTTCAAAAAGGTAATCAAACGCACTGCGCGAGCGGGTCCTGATGAACACTTCCGCGCGCAACCCCGGGCCAAGCACAATTGGCTCACGCGCCATGGTGTTCGCGCGTGCAATAGCGTCCGCCGGAATTTCGACGTGTGCCAGATAGAACGGCTGCCGGGTCTCTTTGTCGTTGAGTGAGTCGGCAGAGAGGTACGCGACCGTGCCTTCCAGCACGGGAGACGTCCTGGGGTTATAGGCGGTCAGCCGCACGTCAGCCTTGCTGCCAGGCAGAATTTCGCGCACGTTATCGGGCTTGACCTTCGCCTCAACAATTAACGGGGTGCCCGACGGCACCAGATCAAGAAGCGGCTCGCGCGGACCGACGGCCGCGCCAATGGTATGCACCATGAGGCCTACGACTTCGCCGTCCACAGGCGCAATGATCCTGGTGCGCGCTTCGATATCCTGGGCCGGGCGTAACTGGTCAGTGACCTGCTGGATTTTCGCAGCCGTGTCCTTTAACTGCGTGTCGGCCGCCTTTACGTAGTCATTGCGCAACGCGGTCATCTTCAGATCGAGATCGGTCTGCTTCTGCCGGGCGCGAATCAGTTCTGTCGTATCCGATTGCTGGCGCGACTTGTAATCCGCCGCAGCCCGCCGCAGTTCCATCATCTTCGTTTCGGTCACGTAGCCTTCGTTGCGCAACTGTTCGTTAACCTGAAGCTCCTGCTTCGAAATGCCGATACTTTCGTCACTGGTGCGCACGAGCGACGTCACCATCGCAATCTCCTCACGCGTCTGCGCCGCCTGTTCCTGCAAGAGTCGCAACTGGTCGTCCAGCGTCTGCCGCTCGGAGTCGAACAGTGTCTGTTCGCGGTGCAATAGCGCAGCGATGGCCGGGTCCGACGAGCGGGCAGTCAACTCTGCGGAGAACGTGACCGAGCGTTTCATGTCGCGCTCTGCTTCGAGTCGTGCGGCCTTGGCCTGCGCGTCGGCAAGCTGCGCTTGCAGCACCGCGACTTCGGCATTGGGCCGCACGCTGTCGAGCGTGAGCAGTACCTGCCCGGCCTTGACGTGGTCGCCGTCTTTCACAAGGATGGCCTTGACGATTCCGCCTTCCTGATGCATTAGCGTCTTGCGTTCGCCGTCGTCACGTACGACACCCTCTGCGACGACTGCGCCCGACAGCGGCGCGAGAGCGGCCCAGACACTGAGCGCGCAGCACCCAAGCGCAAGTGCAACGCACCCCCACGCAATAGCCGTTCGCGGCAGGTGCAAAGGGGTGATCGTTCCTTGAAGTTGTGATAGCCGGGTGGGTCCAACCAGCGCGCCACGGAAGCGGTTGAGCAGGTTCTTTATGGGAGGACGTAATTTCATGATGCGGCGATCTCCCGACGATTTTCATTGCCCGATGCAGGTTCTGCCGCTCCGGCCTTCGAGCGAAGCCAGGCTTCGACCTGTTCGCGTGTGCCGAAGCACTCGGTCTGTCCGTCGCGCATCATCATCACGCGGTCGGCGATTGAGAGCACGGCCTGCCTGTGAGTGACGACGACGACGGTTACGCCGTCCCGCTTCAGCTGGAGCAGCGCTGCGTTCAACCGGCGTTCGCCGTCGGCGTCGAGATTGGCGTTGGGTTCATCGAGCAGCACGAGGCGCGGGTCGCCGTAGAGTGCGCGGGCCAGCGCAATCGCCTGGCGTTGGCCACCTGATAGCGCTTCTCCGGACTCACCGATTTCCGTTTCATAGCCGGCCGGTAGTCTGAGAATCATGTCGTGCACGCCCGCACGCTGGGCAGCAAGTACAATCGCCTCGGCTTGGTGATTCGCCGGGTCTGGATCGCGCGCAATATTGCCTGCGACGCTGCCGGAGAAGAGTTCGACATCCTGCGGCACGTAGCCCAGATAGCGCCCGAGTCTTTCGCGCGGCCACTGCGCAATGTCAGCGCCGTCAAGGCGCACGGCGCCCGACTGCGGCTCCCAGAGGCCGGCTAGAAGCCGCAGAAGGGTTGATTTACCAGAGGCGCTGGAACCAACAATCACCAGCAACTGGCCAGGAGCCAGCGAGAATTGAATGCCCCGGAGCAGAAGGCGACCCTGCTGATCGTTGACACGGCGACTGCTGAAAGTCAGTGCTTCGACGTTCAGTCGACCTTCCGGCCGCGGTAACTGGATCGCGTTGCGCCCCCCAACCCAGCGATATAGTGCGTCCAGCCGATCCCATCCCTGACGCACCTCGACAAACTGCTTCCAGCTTCCAAGCATTTGCTCAACCGGGGCCAGCGCCTTGCCCAGAAGAATGGTTGTGGCGAGCATGACGCCGCCGGTTGCATACTGGTTGATAACGAGCCATGCTCCCGCGCCCATCATCACGATCTGAATTGCCTGGCGCAGTGCCTTGCTGATATTCCTGTTCAAAGTCGACGTGTTGCCAACCTGCTCCTGTGCGTCAAGGTCCAGGCGACGCCGTGCGGCCCATGCGTCGATGACGGCGGCGTTCATGCCAAGTACCGTCACGATCTCCGCGTTACGACCGATCTGCGCGGCGATCTGCTCAGTCTCGCGCTGGCGCGTCGTGTAAGTGCGAACGTCTGCTCTGGTCAGTCTGTCATTCACGACGGTCAGACAGACGAGCAGGATTGCACTGGCGATAGCGATCAGTCCAAGCGACCAGTGGAAAAGGAACATCAGCGCGAGATAAACAAGGAGCCACGGCAAGTCCAGAAGTGCTATTACACCCGTGCCGGAAAGGAATGAACGCAGAGCGGCGACGTCCTGTGATGTAGCAAGATCAGGCCGGGGTGATCGTCTTGCGAGCGCCTCGACCCGCGCCCCCAGTGCCAGCCGGTCGAGACGGTCGGCCAGTTGCCGACCGAGGTCGGCGAGCAGGAGGCTTCGCACGACGTCAACGGCAAACATCATGAACAGGGCAATTGCCATGAAGATCATCAGCATGGCTAGCGTTTCCAGGCTGCGACTTGGCAGAACGCGGTCGTAGACCTGAAGCAGATACAGCGTGGGGGCCAGCACCAGCAGATTGCTGGCGATGCCGAAAAGTGCGGCGAACAGCAGGTGCCGCCTGATTGCCTGAAACATCGTCATGTTTTATTTCTGGGAGGGCGCGGCTTTGGAAGCGTCCGGCGCGTCAAGTTGTGCGAGTGTCGATTGGTCGAGCTGCGCGACGCTCGCCTTCAGGTGGAGAAACTGCATCAGCGCGTCGTAGCGCGCCCTGGCCAGATCGCGCCGCGTGCGGAATAGTTTGTCCTCGGCGTCGAGCACGTCCGCATTGATCCGCACGCCTACGCGAAATCCTTTGCGCTCGGACTTCAGGGCAGTTTCAGCGGACTGCTGCGCGGTGCGTAGCGCAGCGATCTGTGCAACTCCTTCACGCACGCCGATAAACGCCTGCTGGGCATCAAGCGCGCCCGAGCGGCGCGCATCCTCCAGATCGTCCTCGGCCTTATCCCGAAGCGCCAGCGCTTCGCGTTTTTTGCTCAACGTTGAAAGGCCATCGAACAGCGGAATGCTGATCTGGATACCGATCTCGCCAGATGAAGCCCGATGCGCGCCGGTATAGAAGTTGGTCTGTCCGTTGATGAAAGCGGCATTGCCGTTACTCGCGTTTCCCACTATCGACACGCTCGGCATATAGCCTGCATTCACCTTGCTGACCTCCCGCTTTGCGACCTCCAGCGCGATCTGGTGCTGCCTGACGTCGAGCCCCGACGTCTGCGCATCCGATTCCCACGTATCGGATGAACTGTCAGTCAATGCCGCCAGCGTGGCGTCCGCATCGACCGGCTCAACCGCATCGATGGGATGACCGACTATCTTTTGCAGCGCGGCGTAGCGCCTCGCAACTTCGCCCTGCGCCTTGACGAGATCAGCATGCGCGGAGTCGGATGCCGCCCGCGCCTCGTCCATGTCGACGACCGTCGCTGCGCCGAGCGTAAAGCTTCGGCGGGTCAGTCCCGACTGTTCGTCAACTGAGCGCAGATGCTCCTGCGCCAGCAGAAGGGCTTCTTTTGCTGCAAGCGCGTCAAAATACGCCTGCGCCACGCGAAGCAGAAGGTCCTGCTTCGCGCTGGCGAACGTGAAGCCCGCGCCGATGACCGAGAGCCGGCTTTCCTGATAGGCCTGCCAGTCGTCCCACCTGAATAGCGACTGGTTGAACGACAGGGATGTCCCGACCGTGGAATAGGGAGCGGCGACCTGACCCGGTACATGGATAGCATTCCTGAAATCGGATTGGGTAATGCCAAGGTGTGGAAGCAGCGCGGCGCGCGCCTCGGGCTCTTTCTCGAGGCCTGCCCGATATGACGCTTCGGCGCTGGCAAACGTGGCATCGTGTGCCAGGGCATCGTCAGCAAGCTGGGACAGACTGGCCGCATGCGCGGTCGCATGAAGCATGGAGAGCGCAAGCACTCCAGCGAAAAGCAACCGGTCTGTCTGGCGCCGCGCGCCCGGGGATAGGTGTATGACCAGTCGTGGCTCCATCTCATCGCTATCTTTTTCGCATCTGGTTTGACAGTGCGGTCGCGGATTCGACCGTTCTCAATTCTCAGCGCCGTGTTTATTCGCCTTGCGGACTGTGGAAAGTTTTGTGTACTACCTGCAAGGCGAAATTCTGGCGTCTGCAACAACACCGGGCAATCGGACGCATCGACAGCGCAGTCGGATGCCGCCGCGGTGTGCGTAGGAGACCTGGAGGAGATGCCGGGGGATATTTCAGCGGGGGTGCGTCAGAGGGGCATTCGATGATGCAGGACGCATCTGTCAAATTTGGTTGCGGCGCGGATGCGGCAATGAAGGGTCGGTCATAAATTTCGTGTTCAAGGCATAGCATGTAGCTCAAGGAGCATGTATGCCACAAACTTAAGCCGGCCGCAGAGGCCCCGACGGCGTTGCCGTCGATTCCGAGGAACTGATCGACAAGATCATCGCGATGTACGCGCGCGGCATGACGATGCGCGAGATTCAGGGCTTCCTGGCCGAGCAGTACAGCACCGACGTCTCGCCAGAGTTCATCAGCTCGGTGACTGACGCCATGATGGAGGAAGTCGCTGCCTGGGAGGGCCGTCCGCTTGAACCGATGTATCCCGTCGTGTTCTTCGACGCGTTGCGTGTCAAGATCCGCGAGGAAGGGCCGGTTCGCAATAAGGCGGTCTATCTGGCCCTAGGCATCCTGCCGGACGGCACGCGTGACATTCTGGGGCTGTGGATCGAGAACACGGAGGGCGCGAAGTTCTGGATGAAGGTCTTCAATGACCTGAAAGTGCGGGGTGTGCAGGAAATCCTGATTGCAGTCACCGATGGTCTGAAGGGCATGCCCGAGGCGTTGGGCGCAGTGTTCCCGCAGACCACTCTGCAGACCTGCATCGTGCATCTGATGCGCAATTCACTGGAATTTGCGAGCTGGAAGGATCGCCGGGCGCTGGCTGCGGCCATCAGGCCAATCTACACTGCAGCCAGCGCCGAGGCAGCCGGGGCCGAACTGGATGCCTTCGAACAGGGCGAATGGGGGCGAAAATTACCGACCGTGGTCGACGCCTGGCGCAGGGCCTGGGATCGGGTGATTCCGTTCTTCGCGTTTGCGCCAGCAATACGCAAGGTGATCTACACGACCAATGCCATCGAAAGCGTGGACGCGCAACTGCGCAAGATCGTCAAGACGCGGGGCCACTTCCCAAGCGATGACGCCGCGACCAAGCTACTCTGGCTGGCGTTGAACAATATCACCGCAGACTGGAGCCGCGCCGCGCACGACTAGAAAGCGGCAATGAACCAGTTCGCGATCCTCTACGAGGATCGCTTCACCAGAAGTCACTTGTAGAATGAACTGATCGGCCTGCCAGCAGGCAGGCCTTTATCCGCCTTGCACACAAAAATTCAGACACGTCCCAATCCGTATGAGACTGATCTGAAAATTGAAGTAGACATGCAGAGTGCATATTAATGCGCATTCCGACACCCCTGTCGTGTGGCTTGACAGGAAAGGTCGCCCGGACGTTTCTCCCACTGCTTGCCGCATGTCGCAATCGACACGTCGTCATTCCTGACGCCGCTGGTAAATCGCCTCTCACATAAACCAGCGGCTTCTGCTGCCTCTCATTTTTCAAAACGATTACCCTCGTATTACGAACGGTTACGCACGTTCAGGAAGGCTGCCGTCCGTGGAAACTAAGTATCACAACGGAATCAGGGAGAAAAAAATGAAAGAAGAGAGACCGAAAACCGGAGAAGTCGGTTTTCAATCTGCGGTCACCTGGACAGATGCGATACAGTCGAGGCTGTCCATACGTCGAATCGTCGCCAGCGCTGCAAGCGTACCTCTGTTGATGGCCTTATCCGCGTGTGACGGAAGCAGCGGGAGCGACACCGCTTCCCAAGCAACGCCGACAGCTAACGATAAGGTGGAAGTGGCCGCGGCGGCGAATGCCGCCAATTCCACCCCGGTTCCGCTCGCGTTGTCTTTGAAGATGAACACGAGCAGCATTACGGCCGACTCGCAGACTGACCGTTTCATCATCAAATACAAGACTGGCACTGCTGAGCGTGGATCAACGTCGGCGGTTCAGTCGAAACTTGACAAACTGGCAAGCACCTTTCCGGCAAAGGCGCATCATTTGCGCCGCTTGGGCATCGGCGCTGACGTGGTGAACACCGCGCGCAAACTGGGCGTTATGGAAGCAAAGGCATTCATGCGGGCCATCGCGACTGACCCAAACGTTGAATATATTGAGCCCGATGTCGCAATGCAAGGCGCTATGGTTCCCAGTGATCCGGAATATATCAATCAGTGGGCATACAGTCCCAGCACGAGGACATCTAACCTCGCCCTTTATGGCATAAAAGCCGAGGGAGCATGGGACATAAGTAACGGCTCCGGAGTGACGATCGCAATGGTGGATAACGGTGTGAGTTCCCACAGCGACCTCGATGCAAACATTTTAGCTGGAACAGACCTCGCGATTGGCAATCGCGGAACTGGCGACGGAAGGAATCCCGGCCTTGAAGGCTACACCTGCGGGGTTACGTGGCATGGCACCCACGTTGCCGGCATTCTTGCCGCAGTGAGCAACAATAAGCAAGGCGTTGCAGGCACCGCACCGGGCGCCAAAATCGTTCCAGTTCGTGTGTTAAATGGTTGCGGCAATGGCATGATGTCGGACGTTGCCGATGGAATCACCTGGGCTGCCGGAGGCAGTGTGCCAGGCGTTCCGCCTAACAACTTTCCTGCGAAAGTTATAAATGTGAGCATTTATGGCAAAGGGTACTGCAGCACTACATACCAGAATGCTATCGACTACGCGACTAGGCGCGGCGCGGCGGTTGTGGTGGCAGCAGGCAACGCTAGCGCGGACGTAGCGTCATTTCAACCTGCAAGCTGCCGCAACGCCATCGTTGTTTCTAACAGCGAGTTTTCCGGTCAGCGCTCAGATTCATCTAATTTTGGACAGAGCGTCGACATTGCCGCGCCTGGTGAAAACATTTGGTCCACCTATAACCTCGGAACCGCTGCCCCTGGCGAGGAATCTTATGGCTTCTTGACCGGTACTTCCATGTCGGCGCCTTTTGTGTCTGGTGTGATCGCCTTGGCTCAGGCCGTCGCGCCAACGCCTCTAACGTTGGCAGAAGTGCGTACCTTGCTTATGCAAAACGCACGGCCGTTTGCCGGAAAACCTGACCAACCAATAGGGGCCGGCATTCTAGATGCGACTGCGACGGTCGCCGCTGCCAAGTCTGGAAAGATTCCAGTAGCGGCGGATTTCACGTGCTCGGAAGCGCCAAATCTCATGCAGGTGACCTGCACGGACTTGTCTACGTCCAGGGGCGGGGCGCCCATCAAATCTTGGGCGTGGGATTTTGACGACGGCATTCCAGGCCTGGCGTTTACCGAATCCCTCAATCCCCATTGGAATTACGACTACGCCGGAGTCTATCAGGTTCGATTGAAAGTCACAGATACCAACGGCGCTTCCAGTACTTTTACCCGTCCGCTTTCGGTGCTGCCGCCTAGCATCAACAATCTCTCGGTGAACGTTCCCGTCGTGGTCCCGGCGAAGAATGGCGATATGCTGTACTACGAACTGGACGTACCAGCTGGCGTAAAGGGAATGACGGTCACACTAAGGCCGTCGCAAACCAGTGAGACCGGATGGTTGTACACCCGATTGGGAACACCTTCGGCAATGCATCCCGACTGCCAATCGCCCTTTCAAAAAGGTACCCCCGGGACCTGCATTATCGCGAATCCCGCAGCGGGTTCTTATTATTTCATCATAGGCGCTCAATCGAAACTGTCCAGCACGCTCACGGCGACCTATACACAGTAAGCCAACCTTGCAGAATTGACTACGAGGAGCGCCCCTTGATCTCGACTAGGGATCATTGGGGCGTTCTCGTGTATGCATCAACACACAAACTACGTTGTTATGTCAGAAACTCGCATTGCAAAAAACGGGACGAACAGTGAGCAGGATCTAACGACTGCAAACCGGCATGACGCGGACGGCTTGCATCGCATGGCACTCGCTCACTTTCATCGGAACGATCTGGACAGGGCATTCGAATTCGCGGAAATGGCGTTGCACGCCGCCCCTGCACGCGCTGACCTGTGGGAGTGCGCTGGGCTTCTTGCTGCGCTGAGACGTCAGTACAAAGCGGCTGAATCGTTTTACCATCACGCGATCGCGTTGGCGGGCGATACTGCGACTCTTCACAGAAACCTTGGCGATTGCCTGCGGCAGTTGGGTCGTCTTCGTGAGGCGATAGTTCATTATGAAAGGTCCCTTCAAATCGACCCGGAATTGCAGCACGCCAATCGCGCGCTTGCAATGATCAATACAGAGTTGGGGAACACTGACGCGGCCCTCGAATTCTGGCTGCGCGCATGGAGGCTTCGCCCCGCGGCTCTGAAGGACGACCTTGATCAGATAGCAGCCATCTTAAATACTGGCTGCGTAGGCTCACTCGATCATACCGTTGAGCAGATTACAACGCACCATGCCGACGATCCGGCGGCATTGAAGGCGGTTGCGTATGTCCTTAATACCAGCAAACGTTTTGAAAGCGCGCTCGCAGTTGCGCGACGGGCACTCCATCTCGATCCCAATAACGCAGTTCTGTGCCACAACGTGGCATGGGCGCTAAAACAACTTGGAAGAGCAGCTGAGAGTCGGTCATACAGTGAGCAGGCGGCGTTGGGTCTGCCTTTCGAGCCGAAAATACAACTTTACTTCGCGGAGGTGCTTCTCTGCCTCGGCGAATTCGAATATGGTTGGAAGGCGTATAAGTCGGGTTACTCGATTCCAGAATTCAAGGCGGGCTTGTCGTGGCCCAACTTTCAATTGTGGAATGGTGAGCCGGTTTTGGGACGACAGTTCCTGCTCGTTTGGGAACAGGGGCTGGGCGATCAAATTCAGTGTCTGAGATTCGCAGACTGGCTTCACCAGCGGGGGGCAATCGTAGACGTTTTCGTAGAGCGATCTGTCGCAGAATTGGCAACCAGGATGCCATCCGTCAGAGCCGCGTACTCAACCATGCCAACGGGCCCTTACGACTACTGGTCCCATATGTTCCGGATGCCGGAGTATATGAATCTCGACTTACGAATGCTTCCCGTCGCAATGCCGTATATCGCCGCCGAGCCGGAGAAGGTGTGTCAATGGCGGAATTGGCTTGATGACATGTCATCCCGGCAGATGACCGAAGGGAACAGACGCGTCGGCATCGTGTGGGCGGGCAATCCAGATCATGCGATGGATTGTTTCCGCTCCATCCAGATCAACGCTTTCGAAGCCCTGTTTTCGCTTTCTGGGATCACCTGGTACTCGGTGCAGAAAGGGGCGCGGGAACGTGAAAGCGAAGCGCTCGAGCAACAATTCAACGTGCATACGCTAGGGCCACTCATTCAGGGCTTCGGCGATACCCTCGCAATACTTCAGTCGCTTGACCTGCTAATCACTGTCGATTCATCAGTTGCCCATCTTGCCGGTGCGGCAGGCTTGCCTGTATGGACACTCATCCCGGCGTACACGGACTGGCGGTGGATGACAGAGCGGACAGACAGCCCCTGGTATCCATCAATGAGACTATTCCGCCAGCGCGAACTCAGAGAGTGGGCGCCGGTTTTTGCCGAAGTACGGGAAGCTCTGACGGATTGGATCGGTGTTGAGGCGACAGAGCCGCACGCGTTGACCTAATCGGGTCTGGCAGACGGGACGAAAAAAAGCCCGCCGGGGCGGCGGCTAAAGAGGGACGTGTGAAGCGAAGCCCGCCGGGGATGACGATGTCTTCCGCTTGCACGCGCAAGCCCATTAGCCCGTATATGGACTTCTCCTCGTTTGCAAACACTCCGCGTGTCAAACCTCAGTGTCGATCGCTCACGTATATCCGGTCTCATACAACTGCGCCTCAATGAGGCGGCGGACCCTGATGGGCTATTCGCGCGCTGACTCCCAATCGCCTCTACGGGCTCAAGGCCTCGGACATTAGCGGGTTTGATCAGCGCCGGTTCGACCTGTTGGCCATCGTGCGGCTTGTTTTGCAATCGTGGATGAAGATATTGCTAGTCGGATACAGCTTTATTGCCCAGCCAGCTCCGGCTGGTAGTCCATTTCCCGAGTGATCATCGCCCAGGCGATTCGCGCAGTCTTGTTCACCTGTTGCTGATGGCCGCAATGCCCTCGCTTTGTCGTCCAACGCGGCCGGCGCCCGTCATTCGTGCCGCGTGAATGGCGTAGGTGAGACGGCGGGAGATCGTCCATACCGGCCGGTCCCGCCAACGGGTTTCCGGTCGTCGGGGATCGATGCCGACTGGACACCGGGGCGCAAAAATTCCCCTATGGCTCCCCTAACAAATAGGGGCAATTTTTCTCTGCGGGGGTGGAACGCTCAAACCATTACCGTATAAGGCTTTGCGCGAGGTGGGGTTCACCGAGGGTTGCCCCGCACAGGGGCAACGCCAATAGACCACCATGAATTCAAGCAAAGGCCAACACCATAAGAACAAACCCAGCCAAAACCCCAACAAAAAAATCAAACCGCCATCACAGCCCTCTTCCTCTCCGCCCGCTGCATAAAATAATTAGCAACCACAACCCCAACAGTCACCACAGCAATAAACAGCGTGGCCAAAGCATTCATCTCCGGATTCAACCCCAACCGAACGCGCGAAAAAACAACCAACGGCAAAGTCGTCGACCCAGGCCCGGACAAAAACGCCGACAGCACCAGATCATCAATCGACAAAGTGAACGACAACAACCACCCAGAAACAAGCGCCTGCGAAATCAACGGCAACGTAATAAAGAAAAACACCCGCAACGGCGTAGCCCCAAGATCCAGCGCCGCCTCTTCAAGCGAAGGATGCAACTCCTTCACCCGCGACTGCACGATGATCGCCACATAAGAAATACACAACATCACGTGCCCGATCCAGATCGTGAAAATGCCACGTCCGGCGGGCCACCCCAACCACTTGGCCATTTCGATGAACAGCAGCAGCAGCGAGATCCCCTGAATCACCTCGGGGATCACCAATGGCGCATTGATCATCCCCGTGTACAACGTGAAGCCACGAAACCGCCCCATCCGCGCGAGGACAAATCCGGCCCACGTGCCAATGACAACTGAGGCAAACGCCGTCAACAACGCCACCCGCAACGAAAGCCACGCCGCCGCGATCAGCTCGTCATCCTGCAACAACGCCGCATACCAGCGCGTCGAAAAGCGCGTCCACACCGTGACCAGTTGCGATTCGTTGAACGAATACACAATCAAACTCACGATCGGTATGTAGAGAAACAGAAACCCAATCCCCAAGGCAATCAACTGCAAAAACCGGTTCGGCTTCATCAGCGCCTTTCCTCCATCGCCTTCGCCTGCGCGTACTGGAAAAACGCCATCGGCACCAATAACAACAACACCATTGCGCACGTCACGGCGGACGCCATCGGCCAATCGGCATTGTCGAAGAACTCATTCCACATCACGCGGCCGATCATCAGCGTATTCGCGCCGCCGAGCAATTCGGGAATCACGTACTCGCCCACCGCCGGAATGAACACCAGCAAACAACCGGCGATGATGCCGTTCTTCGAGAGCGGCAACGTGATCTGCCAGAACGCCTTCCATGGCTTCGCGCCGAGGTCGTAGGCGGCTTCCAGCAGCGTCATGTCCATCTTCACCAGATGCGCGTACAACGGCATGACGAGGAACGGCAGATACGAATAGACCATGCCGATATAAACAGCGGTATTCGTGTGATACAGCTCGATCGGCGAATGAATCAGCCCGATCGACATCAAAAAGTTATTCAGCAAGCCGTTGTTCTTCAGAATCCCAATCCACGCATACACGCGAATCAGAAACGACGTCCAGAACGGCAGCATCACGGCCATCATCAGCAGATTGCGGCTGGCCGGATTCGACCGTGCGATGTAATACGCCATCGGATAGCCGATCACCAAACACAACAGCGTCGAGATTGCGGCGACCACCACGGAATTCACGTAGGTCGCGAAATAGAGGCTGTCGGTCAGCAGAAACGCGTAATGCGACAGGTCGAGCGTGATGTGAATCGCGCCGTCCGCGAAGTTGGTGAGCTCGGTGTAGGGCGGAATGCCGAGCTGCAAATCGGCAAAGCTGATCTTGACGACCAGCAGGAACGGCACGAGGAAAAACAGCAGCAGCCAGATGAACGGACCGGCCACCACCGCGGTGCGACCGGTCAGATTGAAACGCCGCACCGGCCAGGTGGCGAAGGAATTGAACGAGCGCTTCATGACGTCAGCACCACGCCGGCCGATGCGCTCCAACGGACGTACACTTCGTCGCCCCACGTGGGCGGATCGATCTCGGTCAGCGCGAGGCTCGTCACGTTCGCGATCACCGTTTTGCCGGCGTCGAGTTTCACGTGATAGAGCGAATAGCCGCCCATGTAGGCGATATTCGTGACGACGCCCTTGCCCCAGTTGTACGCGCCCTCGGGCGGTTTGCGCGTCAACGCGATACGTTCGGGGCGCACCGAAATCGTCACCGGCATGCCGAGCGGACCGGTGATGCCGTGGCTGACGTACAGGCGGCACGGCAGGTCCGGTGTTTCGATGAACACATGATCGGGCTCATCTTCGACGGTATGGCCTTCGAACAGATTCGTCGAGCCGATGAACTCGGCCGAGAAACGGCTGTTCGGATACTCGTACACTTCGTGCGGCGTGCCGAGTTGAATGATCTCGCCTTCGCTCATCACGGCAAGGCGGCCGGCCATGGTCATCGCTTCTTCCTGATCGTGCGTCACCATCATGCAGGTCACGCCGACCTTGTCGAGAATGTTGACCAGTTCGATCTGGGTGCGTTGACGGATCTGCTTGTCAAGCGCGGACATCGGCTCGTCGAGCAGCAGCAGCTTGGGCCGCTTCACCAGCGAACGCGCGAGCGCCACGCGCTGCTGCTGCCCACCGGACAGCTGATTCGGCTTGCGCTTCGCGAAGCGCCCCATCTGCACGAGTTCGAGCGCGGTCTGCACGCGGTCCTTCAGTTCGGCCTTCGGCACGCCTTCCTGCTTCAGACCGAAGGCGACGTTCCCTTCCACCGTCATGTGCGGAAACAGCGCGTACGACTGGAACATCATATTGACCGGCCGGCGGTACGGCGGCAATTGCGCGAGATCCTCACCGTCGATCAGGATCTTGCCCGAGGTCACGCTTTCGAGCCCGGCCATCATGCGTAACAAGGTGGACTTGCCGCAACCGGAACTGCCGAGCAGCGCGAACAGCTCGCCCTTCTTCACCGACAGGTTGACCCCTTTGACCGCCACGGTCTCGCCGAACTTCTTCACGACATCGACGACCTGGACGAAGTTCTCTGTGGCGTCGTCCGTTACTGCGTTCTGGTTCGGGGACGGCGCAACGGCCCCTGCCAGCGCGCCCGACTGGTCACTACTCATCACAATGCTTTACTCCGGCGTTTGACGAACAAAGCCCCCGGTGGACACCGAGGGCTTCATGATGATGCTTACCCGTTCACTCGCCGCGGGTCAGCGGCCGGACTTGAATTCAGTCCACAGCCGCGTTTGCAGCCGCTGGATTTCCGGCGGCAGCGGCTTCAGCAGGAACAGGGTCTTGATGACTTCAGGCGGCGGATACACGGCCGGATCGTTCGCCACGTCCTTGTCCACGTACTTGCGCGCTTCGAGGTTGGCGCTCGGATAGTAGACGGCGTTGGTGATCGCGGCGTGAACCTGCGGCGTTTCGATGTAGTTGATCCACTCGAGCGCGGCGTCCTTGTTCTTCGCGTCCTTCGGAATCGCCATCACGTCGAACCACACCGGCGCGCCGCCCTTCGGAATGTAGTACTCGACCTTGTAGGCCTTCTTCGCTTCGACCGCGCGATGCTTGGCGATCACGACGTCGCCCGACCAGCCGTACGCGAAGCACACATCGCCGCCGACCAGGTCGTTGATATAGCCCGACGAGTTGAACTGCGTGATGTACGGGCGGATCTTCTTCATCATCTCGAGCGCGGCGCGGTAGTCGGCCGGGTTCGTGCTCATCGGATCCTTGCCGATGTAATGCAGCGCGGCGGCGAACATCTGGTCCGGCGCGTCGAGCACGGACACGCCGCAAGCCTTCAGCTTCGAAATGTTTTCCGGCTTGAAGAGAACGTCCCAGCTGTCGAGCGGCACGTTCTTGCCGAGAATCTGCTGCGCCTTGGTGACGTTGTAGCCGAGACCGGTCGTGCCGTAAGCCCAAGGCACCGTGAACTTGTTGCCCGGATCGGCACCGGCGACAAGCGCCATCAGTGAAGGATCGAGGTACTTCAGGTTCGGCAGCTTCGATTTGTCGAGCGGCGCGAAGATGCCGGCGGCGATCTGCTTGCCGGCGTAGTTGCTGGTCGGCACGACGATGTCGTAGCCGGAATTGCCGGTGAGGAGCTTGGCTTGCAGCGTGTCGTCGCTGTCGTAGTTGTCGTACTTGACCTGGACGCCGGTCTGCTTGGTGAAGTTCGGAATGGTGTCCTTGGCGATGTAATCGGACCAGTTATACACGTTCAGCTGCGTGTCTTTCGCAGCGGCCGTCAACCACGGCGTCGCGCAAAGAACCAGCGCCGCCACTTGCCCCACTACCCGTCTTTTCATTCCGTTCTCCGTTCCTGACCGGCCCGAGCCGGCCGTCCTCACCTGCGCCGCGGCAATGCGCCCACGGCTCCCCTGAAAAACCCGAAAAGTACCATCAATTATTGCGCGCTCCAAAAAAAATGCCAGGCTGTCGCGCAAACGGTACAGCGCAAGCCGCACCGCTGGAAAATTGGCCGCAATTTTAGCGGGTTATGCGCGCGTGTCTACCCGAAAAAAACACCGGTACCGGCCGCGCTGTTATCTGGTTGTCAAGTTGCCGCTGTGTAGGGCGCGCTGCGCTCGCGCGAACGGTGGTGGCCCACGGCCGCACTGCGTGACTTTTATGCCGGACGGCTAAGGTCGAAGTGCACTCAAGCCACGAAGCGTTCGACGGTGCACAATAGCTCTCGAAGGCTCTCGAAGGCCGAACGACAGCGCGCCGCGAATCGCGTTGTCGCGCCTTGGCCTCGACGCGCCGCCCGCCGCACGCGCAGCGGGCACGTGGCTTGCAAGATGATGCAGTCTTGAACCGCAGGCATCGATGAACACGAATCCGTTCGCATTGCGTCCCAACCGCCGCCGGCGTCTGCCGGGCAATGGGCCGGCACGTCCGCCGCATTGGTTCTCGTTCGTCGGCGCGGGGGCGTTGATTGCGGTCGGCTATATCGATCCGGGCAATTGGGCGACCGCGCTCGGCGCCGGCGCGGGCTACGGCTACCGCCTGCTCGGCATGGTGCTGCTGTCGAGCCTGATGGCGATGCTGCTCCAATGGCTGTCGTCGCGCCTGGGCGTCGTAACCGGGCGCGACTTGGCGCAGGTCTGCCGCGAACGCACGGGCCGCCGCGGCACCCTCTTCCTGTGGCTGACCAGCGAGGTCGCGATCATCGCGTGCGATGTCGCCGAGGTGGTCGGCAGCGCCGTCGCATTGCAAATGCTACTTGGCGTGTCACTCACGGTCGGGGTGCTGATGTCGGCGGTCTGCACCTTCGCGCTGCTCGCGCTCCAGCAGAAAGGCGGCCGCAAACTGGAAGCGGTGATCGCGGCGCTGATCGGCTTCGTCGGCCTGTGCTTCGTGGTCCAGCTTGCACTGGCGCGACCGGACTGGCACGCGGCGCTTGCCGGCACGGTGCCGAGCGTCGAGTTGCTGCGCAACGCGGGCATGGTGTGGCTCGCGGCGGGCATCGTCGGCGCGACGGTGATGCCGCACAATCTCTATCTGCACTCGGCGCTCGTCAAGCACCACGCGCCGGACGGCAGCGACGCGCAGATCAAGGTCGCGCTGCACGTCGTCAATCTGGATACCTTCGGCTCGCTTTCGTTTGCTTTCGTGATCAACGCCGCGCTGCTGATCGTGGCCGCCGCCGTGTTCTATGTGAGCGGCCATCGTGACGTGACCGATCTCGCGGACGCCCACCGCCTGATCGCGCCGCTCGTCGGCACGCACTGGGCCGGCATCCTGTTCGCGGCGGCGCTGCTCGCCTGTGGGCTGAGCGCGACC
The DNA here is from genome assembly GCF_046027395.1 of Paraburkholderia dipogonis. Taxonomy (GTDB): domain Bacteria; phylum Pseudomonadota; class Gammaproteobacteria; order Burkholderiales; family Burkholderiaceae; genus Paraburkholderia; species Paraburkholderia dipogonis_A. The sequence continues at coordinate 20,146 of NZ_JAQQEG010000040.1, forward strand.
GTCACCGGCACGCTGGCGGGCCAGGCGGTCATGGAAGGCTTTCTGCGCATCCGGTTGCCGCGCTGGCAGCGCGCCCTGCTGACCCGTGCGCTGGCGATCGGGCCGGCGCTCTTCGCGGTCGCGCTGTTCGGCCAGCACGGTTCCAATCAGTTGCTGGTGGCAAGCCAGGTGGTATTGAGCCTGCAATTGCCGCTCGCGGTCGTGCCGTTGATCCGCTTCACGTCGGACGCCGCGCTGATGCGCGGCTGGCGCGTGCGCGGCGTGCCGCTCGTGCTCGCGTGGCTGTCCGCCGCGTTCATCATCATGCTCAACGGCGCGTTGTTGTGGCAACTGGCGCTCGGTAGCTGAAGACCGTTTTTCGACCGGACTGTCAATGAAGTGACTTTGTAAGTATTCTCTGAGTATCTCGCCATGACCGGCGACGCTGCCCGCTACTGCGGCACGCCGGCCGTGCCGCCCGTTTCATGCCGGCTGCCGGTTTTTGTTGCGGCAGCCGTTTTTGTGCCCATTTTTGCGCCCTTCAGCGCTTTTGCGCGATCGATCCGGTGCGCCTTGCACGTGTCGCCTTTCGATGCCTGCCGCGTCCGCATCGCTCGCTGCCCTTGCTCCAGGACGACAGCCCCATGCGCTTTGACGCCTCGATCGACCGCCTTGCTCACCACGCCTTCCCTCAGTTCCGTCAACTCATGGCGCGCTTCTCCCGCGTCGCGCTGCTCGCCACGCTCGTCGTGTGCGCTGTGCTGTCCGGCGAGGCGCGCGCGACGGTCGCGATGCTGCAACCCGCTCGCGTGGCCGCGGCCAACGAGCCGCTGCAGATCACGCTGCTCTACTCCGCCGACGACGCCAAACCTCTGACAATCACCGTCCCGCCGACCATTCGCGTAACGTTGAGCACAGGCGAACAGTCGCCGCAGCCGCTCGATTTGAAGCGCGAGCCCGGCGTGCCCGACACCCTGCATCTGCGGCCGGGCCAGTTCCGCAAGGTGCGTTTCTCGGCGCCTTGGCCGCAGTCGGCGCGTGGCGAGGTGCGCATCGACCCGGTGGGTTTCGATGCGTCGCCGGCGCTCGTCGCGATCAATCGCGGGCCGCAGCAGGACGTGATTGCCCAGGCGGAACGCGCGGAAACCCAGGCGACCACGCCCGCTCAAGCCGCGGCGACGGCGGCAGTGGTCGGCGGCCCGACCGGCGATGCCATCGCGCCGCCCGGCGACTCGCTCGCGACCACAGGACGCGGCGTACTCTCGCACCTCTCCTATTACGATCCGATGTACATCGCCTTCGGCCACAACGGCGACACGAACGCACGGCTGCAATTGAGCTTTAAATACCGCATCCTGATACCGGACGATCTGCGCTCGAAGGCCTTCCTCGACAACCTGTACTTCGCGTACACGCAAACCTCGATCTGGGATCTGTCCGCCGATTCGCGCCCGTTCCGCGACACGACCTACTCGCCGCAATTGTTCTACTACGTGCCGGACACCGGCTGGCAGAGCCCGTTCTTCACGCGCATGGGTTTTGCGGCGGGCGTTGCGCACGAATCGAATGGCAAGGCCGGCGCGGACTCGCGCAGCATCAACATGCCCTTTATCCGGCCGACCTGGGAATTCGGCGATCTGACGGCCAACCACCTGACCGTGTCGCCGAAAATCTATTACTACGTCGGCACGAGCAGCAACCCCGATATCGCCGACTATCGCGGCTACGTCGACCTGCTGGTCAAATACGGCAGCCCGGACGGCTGGCAACTGGCGACCACGCTGCGCAAAGGCACCAAGCACTGGTACGGCAGCGTGGATACCCAATTCACTTATCCGCTCGCCAAGCTGCTGGGCAGCGCGTGGGGCGGCTATGTCTGGGTGGGCTACTTCAACGGCTACGGCGAGGACCTGCTCGACTACAACAACCGCCAGCACTGGATGGCGCGGATCGGCTACAGCATCGCGCGTTGATGCGGGCGAGCGCTATTGCGTCGAAACTTGCGGCAAAACATGCGGCGGATGCTGCCAACCGTGCGCGAACCGCGGCCATGTCGTTCGCTACGGCAAGGCGCGTGGCGCGCATCGGTTAACATAGCGGAACTCCGCTTCTTCGCTCCAAGGTTTCCGATGGCTTCGAATCTCCACGATCTTCCCGACAGCCCGTGCATCGGCGTCTGTTCCACGCTGTTCGACGACGTCTGCAAAGGCTGCGGCCGCACTGCCGGCGAAGTGTCCAACTGGGTTTTCCTGAGCGACGAGGAAAAGCGCGCCGTGTGGGTTCGCATCGAGCAGGAAGGCTCGGCTATGCGGTTTGCGAACGACAAGCTGTAGGATTGCTCTGCCAGCTTCCCCGGTCGCATGCTTGCGGCCAGGTCGCGCTCAAAGCTGAAACCCAAAAGAAAACGCCGGAACGTGAACTGAACTGCACCCCGGCGTTTTTTCATGGCGACTACGGCTGATTAAGCGCGCAAGCAACGCGTGACAATCAGAACCGCATCCCGACACCCAAACCGACCACTACGGGATCGATGCTCAAGCGTCCAAGTGCCTGACCGCCGAGCGAGGCATCCGTGTGCATCCAGATCTTCTTGATGTCCGCGTTGACGAACAACGACTTGGTGACTTGCACGTCGACGCCGGCCTGCAACGCCGGCCCCCAACTGTGATTGGTGATCGAGATCGGCTGGCCGCCCGCGCTCAGGCCGTTGTTATAGAACAGCGTGTAGTTGAGACCCGCACCGACATACGGACGAATACGCCCCGCGTGGTTGAAGTGGTATTGCAGCAGCAGCGTGGGCGGCAATACATTCACGCCGCCAAGGCCGCCGAGGCTGGAAGAAACCTGATGCCGCGACGTGCCGAGAATCAGCTCGACGCCGAGGTAGTCGCGGATCATGTAGGTCAGATCCAACTCCGGCACTGTCGCGTTGTTCACGCCGACGTTGAGCGCGGTCAGCGATTGGGTCGTGCTCACGTTCGGCATGATGCTGATGGCGCGCAGACGCACCAGTAGATCGCCGGCGTGAATGCCGCTCAGCGTGTCGTCGCCGGCGGCATGCGCCTGCGGCGCGAGCGCGCCCGCGAACAGCAGGCTCGATGCGATGACGGCGGTTCTGATTCTGTTTCTGGACGAGTGCTTCATGTGCTTCCCCGCTTTGTTTGTTTGCATGCGGGGATTGTCGAAGTTCTCGTCGCGCGGCAGGTTGACGCGTATCAACCCAGCGAGAATGCCCATCGCCCTGCGACAGCCGGTCGCGCCGCGCCCGTCAGCAGCAGTTCGAGCAGGTCGTGCACGCTGCGAATCGCCGTGCCGAACGGCAGCGCTTCGCGGCCGCGGAAGAACAGACCGTTCGCCACGTCGCCGCGCAAGGCCGCCGCGAGCCGTGTGTCGATGCAGAAGTGGCCAAACTTCTCTATACCGTCACGCCAGCCACACGCGCTGAGGCATTCGAGCGCGGTCGGACAGATGTGTTTGCGCGCGCCGACTTTCTCGCGGATCTTCGTTTCATGGCGCAGATAGCGCATCAGCCACGGCGTTTTCACCGCGCGCGCAGGCAGTCCCGTCACGCTCACAAATTCAACGATGTCCTCCGGCGTGGCTTCGGCCAGCACGCGCTTGAAGTTCGGATGCGCGTCGCCTTCTTCGGTGACGGCGAACGGCGTGCCGAGTTGCACGCCGCTAGCGCCCGCGTCGAGCAACTTACGGACGGCCTCGTGACTATTGATGCCGCCCGCGACGATCAAGGGCACGTCCTGACGGTTCAAGCCGAGCGAGGCGAAGACCGTGTCGAGTTCTTCGAGGATGCGGAAGAAATCGAAACGTTGATCGTGCTGATCGGCGAGGCTGCTGACGCCAAGATGGCCGCCCGCATGCGCCGGATGTTCGATCACGACCGCATCGGGCAAACGGCCTTTTTTCATCCACCTCTTCAGCACGAGCGTGACGCCGCGGCTGTCCGACAAAATCGGAATCAGCGCGATGTCGTGGCTCTGCGTCATGTCCGGCAAATCGAGCGGCAGGCCCGCGCCCATGACGATCGCGTCAGCGCCGCTCTCGCACGCGACGCGCACGTAGTCGGCCTGCGCGCTGACCGCTTTCATCACGTTGACGGCGATCATGCCGCGGCCTTCGCTGAGTGCTTTGGCCGAGTGGATTTCGCGGGCCAGCGCGGCGAAATTGGCCTCTTCCAGCGTGGCGCGGTCGGGCGATTCGCGGCAGCGTTCGATCAGGTCGTGATGATGATGCCGCAGGTCGATACTGGCGATGGTGCCCAGCGCGCCTTCGCGGGCGACACTGCCGGCCAGCCGGTGCGCCGAGATGCCGACGCCCATGCCGCCTTGCACGATCGGCAATAACGAGCGGCCGCGAATGACGAGCGGTGGGAACGGATGAGAGGTGAGCATGACTGGCCCGATGGCGGATTATCGAAACGCTGATAATCGTCGCTCGGGCGCAGTCTGCGTTGCTTCAGGTCAATGAGTCGGCGAATGTCCAGGTCATGTGCGCTCTTCGGTTGATGCCGGTCAGAAGAGTCACACCTTGAATTGCATGGACTTGAGTTCGAGATACTCTTCGAGCCCGTAGACCCCGTTTTCGCGGCCGAAACCCGACTGCTTGAAACCGCCGAACGGCGCGGCCATGTTCCATGTGCCGCCGTTGATATCGACCTGACCAGTTCGAATCCGCCGCGCGACGCCGGCGGCACGCTCGTCGCTGCCGGCCCATACCGCGCCGCCGAGGCCGTATGGCGAATCGTTGGCGATCCGAACGGCTTCTTCTTCGTCCTTGTAGGTCAGAATCGACAGCACCGGGCCGAAGATTTCTTCTTGCGCGATCGTTGCTTTGGGATGCACGCGGCCGAACACGGTCGGCTTGACGAAGAAGCCCTTCGACAAGCCATCGGGCAAGCCCGCGCCACCTGTCACCAGCTCGGCGCCCTCCTCGATTCCCTTCGCGATGTACTGCTGCACGCGCGCCTGCTGCGCTGCCGACGCCAACGGGCCAAGACGCGTCGTCTCATTGCGTGGATCGCCGGCGACGTAGGCCTCGGCGGCCTGCTTCGCCAGCGCGCGCGCTTCGTCGTAGCGCGCCTCGGGCACCAGCATGCGCGTATGCGCCGAACACGTTTGCCCGGAATTCAGAAAGCACGCGCTGACCGTGCCTTTAACCGCCGCGGCGAAATCGGCATCGTCGAGAATGACCGACGCCGACTTGCCGCCGAGTTCGAGCGCCACGCGCTTGACGGTCGCCGAAGCCAGTTCGGACACGCGTTTGCCGGCGCGAGTCGAGCCAGTAAACGAGACCATATCGACCGACGGATGGCTCGCCAGTATCTCGCCGACCACCGGTCCATAACCGCTCACGAGATTGAACACGCCGGCCGGCAGCCCGGCTTCGTGGATCGCCTCGGCAAGCACGAACGCATTCAGCGGCGCGATCTCCGACGGCTTGAGCACCACCGTGCAACCGGCGGCGAGCGCCGCCGCGACCTTCAGCGTGACCTGATTGAGCGGATAGTTCCACGGCGTGATCGCCGCCACCACGCCGACCGGTTCGCGCACCACCAGCGAATTGCCGATGCGTTCCTCATACTGGAACTCGCTCGCGAGCTTCGCGTACGCGCCCCAGTTGTAGACGGGGCCGCCCACCTGAATGGCGCGCGCGAGCTTCAGCGGCATGCCGACCTCGCCGGCGATCAAACCGGCCAGTTCGTCGGTGCGCGCTTTCAGGTTCGCCGCGATCTTGCGCAGATATTCGCCGCGCTCGGCGGCGGGCGTCGCGGCCCAGCCGTCGAACGCCACGCGGGCGGCGGCGATCGCGCTTTCCGCATCGGCCTCGACGCCTTCAGGGATGCGGCCCATGATCTCTTCCGTGCCCGAGTCGATCACGTCGATCGTGCCGGTGCCGCACGGCGCGATCCACTTACCGTCGATATAGAGTTGCTCGTAGGTCTTCATGATGGTCGGTCCCTGTCTGTGTCTCCGGAATGGTCTTCTATTCTAACCAGCGCGCCGGAGAAGGCCGATGCGCGAAGCGCGCCATGAAAAAAGCCCGCTTCGAAGAAGCGGGCTTTGCGGTGCGACGTGATGCGGTGAGCAGGTCAGCCGTGCTTACTGCACGCCCTGGCTCAACAGGAAGTCTTCGTAATTGCCGCCGAAGTCATTCAACGTGCCATTGGTCTTCACTTCGATGACGCGATTCGCCAGGCCGCTCACGAACTCACGGTCGTGCGACACGAAAATCAGCGTGCCTTCGAACTTGTCGAGCGCGATCTGCAGCGACTCGATCGATTCCATGTCCATGTGGTTGGTCGGCTCGTCCATCAGCAGCACGTTGTGGCGGCCCAGCATCAGCTTGCCCCAGATCATGCGGCCTTTCTCGCCGCCGGAGAGCACCTTGACCGACTTGCGGATGTCGTCGGCATTGAACAGCAGCCGGCCGAGCGTGCCGCGCACCATCTGCTCGTCGTCGCCTTCCTGGCGGTAGCCGTCGATCCAGTCCATCAGCGTGAGGTCGTCCGGAAACTCTTCGTACGTATCCTGCGGCATGTAACCGACGTTCGCGTTTTCGGCCCACTTCACCGTGCCGTGATCGAGCGTCAGCTTGCCGAGCAGCGAGCGCAGCAGCGTGGTCTTGCCCGCGCCGTTCTCGCCGATGATCGCGATACGCTCGCCCGGCTGCACGCTAATGCTGAAGTCGTTGAAAATCTGGCGCTCATACTTCTTCGAGATCTTGTCGGCCACCACCGCGATGTTGTGCAGCTTCTTCTCGTACTCGAAGCGGATGAACGGATTCTGCCGCGACGACGGCTTGAATTCCTCGATCTTGATCTTGTCGATCATCTTCAGACGGCTGGTGGCCTGACGCGCCTTCGACTTGTTCGCCGAGAAGCGGCGCACGAAGTCCTGCAGATCGGCAACACGTTCCTTCGCCTTCGCGTTGGCGTTCTGCTGACGCTCGCGCGCCTGTGTGCTCGCCAGCATGTAGTCGTCGTAGTTGCCCGGATAGACCTTCAGCGTGCCGTAGTCCATGTCGGCCATGTGCGTGCAGACCTGGTTCAGGAAGTGTCGATCGTGCGAGATGATGATCATCGTCGAGTTGTACTGGTTGAGCACGTCTTCCAGCCAACGGATCGAATTGATGTCCAGGTTGTTGGTCGGCTCGTCCAGCAGCAGCACGTCCGGCTTCGAAAACAGCGCCTGCGCGAGCAGCACGCGCAGCTTCCAGCCCGGCGCCACGTTGCTCATCGGGCCGTTGTGGTCTTCAATCGCGATGCCGATGCCGAGCAGCAGTTCGCCCGCGCGCGCTTCGGCGGTGTAGCCGTCGTACTCGGCGAACTTCGCTTCGAGTTCGGCGGCGTGCATGTAGTCGTCGTCCGTCGCGTCGGGGTTCGCGTAGATCGCGTCGCGCTCGGTCATGGCGGCCCACATTTCGGCGTGCCCCATCATCACGACGTCGAGCACGCGCACGTCTTCGTACGCGAACTGATCCTGGCGCAGCTTGCCGAGGCGGATGTTCGGCTCGAGCATGACGTTGCCCGAGCTCGGCTCCAGATCGCTGCCGAGTATCTTCATGAAGGTGGACTTGCCGCAGCCGTTCGCACCAATCAGGCCATAGCGGTTCCCTCCCCCGAATTTGACCGAGATATTCTCGAAGAGGGGCTTTGGCCCGAATTGCATGGTGATATTGGCGGTAGACAGCACGGCGCGTCCCTTTGAATGTGATATCGGCGAAAAACCCAATATTTTAGCAGGTTATCGCGAATTCAACCCGCGCGCCCGTCGCGCTACTGGCCTGGGCTGCCGCGCGGCGTTTGCAAAACGTCGATGAAGGCCGACAGGTCGGCCTCGCCGAGCCCCATCGCCGCGCCGAGCCGCAGCAATTGCTGGACCGTCGACGACACCGGCATCGGCGTGCCGGTCTCGTACGCGGTGGCCGCCACCGTGTCGATGTCCTTCTGAAAGGTCCGGAACGCACCGATCGGCGCGAGGCCGCTTTGCGTCATGCGCGGGACGAAAGTCTGCAGCAGCACTGAATCGGCCCAGCCGCCGGCAAGACCTTCGGTCAGCCGGGAAGCGTCGAGGCCGCTGCGCTGCGCGAGGCTCACCGCCTCGGCAATCGCGGCCAGCGTCGCCGTGACGATGGTCTGATTGCACAGCTTGGCGGTCTGGCCCGCGCCGACGTCGCCCATGTGCGTGACACGCGACGCGTAGGCGCTCAGCAGCGGTTTGACGGCCTCGATGTCCGCTGCAGCGCCGCCCGCCATGACCGCCAGCGTGCCGGCCGTCGCGCCGGCCACACCGCCCGACACCGGCGCGTCGATCCAGCCGACGCTGCCGGCAGCCTTGCCCACGCCGGCGCCCTCGCCCTCGCCCTCGCCCGCGTCCGCGCCCGCGCCCTCGCCCTCTCCCTCGCCCTCGCCCTCGCCCGCGTCCGCGCCCGCGTCCGCGCCGTCCGCGCGAACCGCCGTCAGCGCCGCCGCGCGCTGCGCGAAGGCGCGCGTCGCGGCCGGCGGGATGCTGGAGTGATCGACGATCCAGCGCAACCGACCCGATACGGGCGCATCGGAGCTCAGGAGACCGGCGGCGCCGAACACGGTGTCCTCCACCGCCGCCGCGTCCGCCACGCACAGCAGCACGGCTTCACACCGTGCGGCGAGTTCGCGCGGCGTGTCGACCAGTTGAGCGCCGTCGGCCAGTAGCACTTCCGCCTTGGCCCGCGTGCGATTCCAGACATGCACCGTATGCCCCGCGCGCAGCAGATGCCGGATCATCGGCGCGCCCATCAAACCAGGACCGCAAAAACCAATTTCCACTTTCGAACCTCGTCGCATGTCAGATTGAGTTGCGCGGACATGATAACGGCGGCGTCCCGCCACCGCATACCGGGCACGGCATGTGCGGCATGACTCGCTCACGCGAGGGCCGTTCGAGGCGCTTACGTTGCCTATACTTTTTGAACACCAACGAAGATCAAAGGAGGAAGTCCATGTCCGAACACGTCTACAAACAGATCGAACTGACCGGCTCGTCGACCAAATCGAGCGATGACGCCGTCAGCACGGCAATCGCGAAAGCGTCGAAAACACTGCGCAATCTGCACTGGTTCGAAGTGACGGAAACGCGGGGCCAGATCGAAAACGACAAGGTGGCTTACTGGCAGGTCACTATCAAGGTCGGCTTGCGCATCGACTGACGCGTCAGCAGCCGGGCCGTCGGCGCGCGAAAACCCAAGGCGAAAAAAAGCTGCGTCCGTACTGGACGCAGCTCCTTGAAGCAGCGGTTGAGACCGCCGCATGGTCGACCTTTGACGGCGTTACTTGGGCAACGTGCCGTCCACGCCTTCCACATACCAGTTCAGGCGTTGCAGTTCCGGATCGGTCAGCGTCTTGCCGGCCGGCACCTTCACCGCGCCGGACTGATCCTTCAGCGGACCCGTGAACACGTCCCACTTGCCGCCCGCCAGCTCGTCGCGCCTGGCCGCGACCTGCTTCTGGGCGTCAGCCGAAATCGCGGACGTGTTCAGATCTTCGAGGTTGACGGCTTTCTGCGGAATGCCCCACCACACCGGATCGTTCTTCCACTTGCCGTCCAGCACCTGCTGGATCGCCGCGTTGTAATACACGCCCCAGTGCGCGACCACCGAGCCGAGGTGCGCGTCCGGACCGAACTTCTTCATGTCCGAATCCCAGCCGAACGCGTGCACGTGCTTGGCCGAGGCCGTGGCGAGCGTGGCGCTCGAATCGGTGTTTTGCAGCAGCACATCGGCGCCCTGGCCGATCAGCGTCTCAGCCGCCTGCTTCTCCTTGCCCGGATCGAACCAGCTGTTGATCCAGATGACCTTGGTGTGCACCTTCGGATTCACCGAGCGCGCGCCGAGCGTGTACGCGTTGATGTTGCGGATCACTTCGGGAATCGGTACCGACGCCACGAAGCCGAGCGTGTTGGTCTTCGTCACGTAGCCCGCGGCGACGCCGGCCAGGTATGCGCCCTGGTACATGCGCACGTCATAGGTGCCGAAGTTCGGCGCCTTCTTGTAGCCGGTTGCGTGCAGGAAAACGGTGTCCGGGAAATCCTTCGCGACCTTCAGTTCGAAGTCCTGATAGCCGAAGCTCGAACCGATGATAATCTTGTTGCCCTTATTCGCCAGATCGCGGAAAACACGCTCGGAGTCGGCCGATTCCGGCACGTTTTCGATGCGCGTGATCTTGATCTTGTTGCCGAACTTCGCTTCCGCTTCCTTCGAGCCCTGGTCGTGCGCGAAAGTCCAGCCGGCGTCGCCCGGATTGCCGAGGTAGACGAATGCGACGCCCGGCGCGTCGGCGGCCTGCGCGCTTTGCGCGAGCGGCGCGGCGAGCGCCAGCGAGGCCGCGCCCCAAGCGAAAGCGGTCAGCAGATTTCTTCTCTTCATGTTTTCTCCTGTCGTGTTTATCGAATGATGTGAAAAGCGGGATCGATGGTCGGTCAACGGGTTGGTCAACTAGCCTGCCGAGAAAAACGGCTTGCCCAGCGAGGCCGGCGCATTCAGACGGATCGTGTTCGGATTGCGCGAGATCAGCACCAGCACGACGACTGTCGCGACGTACGGCAGCATCGCGAGGAATTGCGTCGGCACCGGTACGCCGATCGCCTGGGCGTAGAACTGCAAGCCGGTTACGGCGCCGAACAGCAGCGCGCCGATCAGCAGGCGCCCAGGGCGCCACGTCGCGAACACGACCAGCGCGAGCGCGATCCAGCCGCGGCCCGAGGTGAGCTGCTCCTGCCACAAGTGCAGATTCACGATCGAGTAGTAGCCGCCAGCAAGCCCGGCCATCCCACCCCCGAACGCCACCGCGCCGTAACGCACGCCGACCACCGGAAAGCCGACCGAGTGCGCCACCTGCGGCGATTCGCCAACCGAGCGCAGCACCAGACCCGCGCGCGTGCGGTACAGGAACCAGCCGATCACCGCGAACATCAGGAACGCGAGGTAATCGAGCGGCGTGAGGCTGAAGAACGCGGGACCGAGCACCGGAATCTTCGAGAGGCCGGGAATGGTCCACGTGTCGATGGTCGCGCGCACCGCGGCCGACGTGTACGGCTTGCCGACATACGCCGAGAGGCCGATGCCGAAGATCGTCAGCGAGAGGCCCGTGGCGACCTGATTGGCGAGCATGGTGAGCGTGAGGAACGCGAACAGCAGCGACATCGCGAGACCGGCGCCGATCGCGGCGAGCACGCCGAGCCACGGGTTGCCGGTGATCGCGGTGACCGCATAGCCGGTCACCGCGCCCATCAGCATCATGCCTTCGACGCCGAGGTTGAGGACGCCCGATTTTTCGGTGACGAGTTCGCCCGCGCCCGCGAACATCAGCGGAATCGCGGCGGTGACGGCGCTCGACGTGAGCGAGCTGGCTTGTTGAATGTCCATTTGGATCCGGCGCAAAAATCAGTGAACGATGAGCTGTGGGCGAGTCAGTGAGCCTGGGCGGCCAGCGTACGTCGGCGCACGCGGTAGTTCACGAACAGGTCGGCGCCCAGCAGGCAGAACAGCAACAGCCCCTGGAAGACGCCGGAAAGCGCCTGCGGCAACTGCATCGAGGTCTGCACCGCTTCGCCGCCGAGATACAGCAGCGCCATCAGCAGGCTTGCGAGCACGATGCCGAGCGGATGCAGCCGCCCCACGAACACGACGATGATTGCCGTGAAGCCATAACCCGGCGACCACGTAGCCTGCAGCTGGCCGATCGGACCGGAGATCTCGCCCATGCCAGCGAGGCCCGCGAGTCCGCCGCTGATCAAAAGCGACGTCCAGATGGTTTTCTTGTCGGAGAAGCCGGCGTAGCGCGCGGCGAGCGGCGCGAGACCGCCGACGTTCATGCGGTAGCCCGCGAAGCTCTTGCGCATGAAAACCCACACGAGCGGAATCGCGATCAGCGTGACGAACACCGATGCGTTCAGACGCGTGCCGCGCAGCCATTTCCAGTGCCAGTCGCCGGAGAAGGTCGGATAGAGCGCGTCGCCGCTGAACATCTCCGAGAGCGGGAAGTTCATGCCCTGCGGGTCGCGCCACGGGCCGCTCACGAGGTAGATCAGCAGTTGCGTGGCCACATAGGTGAGCATCAGGCTGACGAGAATCTCGTTGGTGTTGAAGCGGCTTTTGAGCAGCGCCGGAATCGCCGCCCACGCCATGCCGCCGAGCACGCCGGCGATCATCATGGTCGGCAAAATCCACCAGCCGGTGGCCTGATCGAAATAGATCGCGACGCCGCTTGCGGCGATGCCGCCGAGCAGCATCTGCCCTTCGGCGCCGATGTTCCAGACATTGGCGCGATAGCCGATGGCAAGACCGAGGCCGATCAGGCACAACGGCGACGCCTTCAGCAGCAGTTCGGACCAGCCGTTCACGCTGGACAGCGGCTCGATGAAAAACGCGTGCATCGCCTGCAACGGATCGCGGCCGACGAGGCTGAAGATCAGAAAGCCGATCGCGAGAGTGAGCAACGCGGCGATCAGCGGCACGGCGAGCTGCATGGTGCGCGAGGGCGTCGTGCGTGCTTCGAGTCGATACGGAAGAATCATGGGTAGCGTGTGATTTATATGGTTCTCGTTCTGATGCCGGGCGACGTCACGCGTATTCGCGAGACAGACGCCCGCTCAGGCATGCGCCGGTTGTTCCGCCGAAGGCGCCGAGCCCTCGCGGTCGCCGAACAGGCCCGCCATCCAGCGGCCGATTTCCTCGGCGTTGGTCGCCCCCGTGGCGCGCACCGGCGAGAGTCTGCCGCCTGCGAGCACCGCGATGCGATCGCAGATGTCGAACAACTCTTCTAACTCCTCCGAGATCACCAGAATCGCCACGCCGCGCGCGGACAGATCGAGCAATTGCTGGCGAATGAACGCCGCCGCGCCGACGTCGACGCCCCATGTGGGCTGCGCGACCACCAGCACTTTGGGCGCCTGCAGAATCTCGCGGCCCATGATGTATTTCTGCAGATTGCCGCCCGACAGACTTTGCGCGAGCGCTTCTGAGCCGCCGCAGCGCACGTCGAAAGCGTCGATGCAGCGCTTCGCAAACGCGCGCATCGCCCCGGCCTTGATCCAGCCTGAGCTCACCATCTGCTGACGATGCGCGGTGAGCAGCGCGTTTTCCGACAGCGTCATGGCCGGCACCGCGCCGCGGCCGAGGCGCTCTTCCGGCACGAAGCCGAAGCCGAGCGCGCGCCGCCCGCCCGCGCCGAGGCGCCCCGCCGCCTTGCCGCAAATCGTGACCGCGTCGGCGCGCACGCCGCGCTTCTCGCCGGACAGCGCCGACAGCAGTTCCGCCTGCCCGTTACCCGAGACGCCCGCGATGCCGAAGATCTCGCCCGCATGCACGCCGAAGGACACGTCTCGCAGCGAGGTGCCGAACGGGTCGTCGCTTTCCACCGAGAGTTGTTTCACGTCGAGCAGCACCACGCCCGGGTTGTGTTCGCGCCGCGTGTAATCCGGCAGCGAATGGCCGACCATCAACTGCGCGAGCGACGCATGCGTTTCGCCCTTCGGCTTTACGTGACCGGTCACGCGGCCGCCGCGCATCACCGTCGCGGTGTCGCACAGTTCCTGGATTTCGTCGAGCTTATGGCTGATGTAGAGAATGCTGCAGCCTTCGGCGGCCAGTCGCCGTAGCGTCTCGAACAGCTTGCGGACCGCTTGCGGTGTCAGCACCGAAGTCGGCTCGTCCATGATCAGCAGACGCGGGTTCTGCAGCAGGCAACGCACGATCTCGACCCGCTGCCGCTCGCCCACCGTCAGGCTGTGCACGTGACGCTGCGGGTCGATATCGAGGCCGTAGTCGGCCGAGACTTCGCGGATGCGTTTGGACAGCGTCTTCAGATCGAAGGGTTCGTCGAGTGCGAGCGCGATGTTTTCGCCGACCGTGAGCGTCTCGAACAGCGAAAAGTGCTGGAACACCATGCCGATGCCCAACTTGCGCGCCGCCGCGGGGTTGGCGATCTCGACCGCCTGACCTTCCCAGCGGATCTCGCCGGCGTCGGGCCGCACCGCGCCGTAGATGATTTTCATCAGCGTGCTTTTGCCGGCGCCATTCTCGCCGAGCACGGCATGGATTTCGCCCGGGGCGACGATCAACGTGACGTCGTCGTTGGCTCGCACGGCCGGGTATTGTTTGGTGATGCCCTGAAGCATCAACCGGGGCGCCGCCTGTTCCGGCCTGTCTGCCGGCTGCGCGGCGGCGCCGTCGCTATAAGAAGAGTCGCTCATGTGATTCCGTAGTACGTCAGTGACTGCCGGTTACAGCGCGTCCGTCCACCTTGCCGGCGGCCGATCCGTCACCACAACCGGATGACAATACCTAATTCGACCCAGTCAGTCGAGCCGCCAAAATTCCCCGCAAACCCGCGCCGTAGCGCGCTCTGCGGGTATCCCACCCTTGACGCGGCCTTTCGTTCATATTAAAAGTCATATACCCCCACGCCCGTTCGATCAGCCAGAACATATATTTCGGAGAAGTCATGAGTCAGCAACGCGAGGCGATCGATACGTATCTATTACGCGTCTTGCACACCCTGTTGATGGAACGCAGCGTCACGCGCGCGGCCGTCAAACTTAATCAATCGCAACCTGCCATCAGCGCGGCGCTGCGCCGTTTGCGCGACATCACCGGCGACCCGCTGCTGGTGCGCGGCAAATCCGGCATGGTGCCGACGGAGTACGGCCTGCGCCTGCTCGAACCGGTGCAGAACGCGCTGCGCGAGATCGAACGCATCAAGTTTCAGCAACACAACTTCGATCCGGCCACCTCCATCCGTTGCTACCGGATCGGCTGCCCGGACTACCTGAACGTGCTGTTCGTGCCGACGGTGGTCGAACGCTTTCGCCAGGCCGCGCCGAACGCGACGCTCGAGTTTCACTCGCTGGGACCGGCCTTCGACTACGAACTCGCGCTCGAGGACGGCAAGCTCGACATCGTGGTCGGCAACTGGCCGGAGCCGCCGGAGCAGTTGCACCTGTCGAACCTGTTCGTCGATCAGATCGTCTGCCTGATGAGCAACGCGCATCCGTTCGCCAAACGCGGCGGCCTCACGCTCGACCAGTACCTGAATGCGCCGCATCTCGCGCCTACTCCTTATTCGGTGGGCCAGCGCGGCGCGATCGACGTGCATCTCGCGCGCGAGCGGTTAAAGCGCCATGTGGTCGTGACGTTGCCGTACTTCAATCTGGCGCCGTATGTGCTGATCAAGTCCGATCTGATCTTCACGACGACGCGCCTCTTTGCCGATTACTACGCCAAGTTCCTGCCGCTCACGGTCGTGCCCGCACCGCTCGATTTCCCGCCGATGCAGTACTACCAGCTGTGGCACGAGCGCGTGCATTACTCCGATGAGGTGCGCTGGTTGCGCAGTCTGGTCGCCGAGGCGACCAAGACGTTGATCGACAAGCCTTAAGTCTTTGTTCTACGGGGTTATCGGCAGTTGCCGGTAACCCGTCCCTTCCTTCACGTTACGTTAGGCCGCTGCTTCGTAAAGCGTCTTCGCCAACCGGTTATGCTGCTCGATGACCGGTCCGAGTTCCAGCGTCGTCAACTGCCCTTCCTTCACGACCACCTTGCCGCCGATCACGCTGTAGCTCACTTGCGACGGCGCACAGAAGACGAGTGCCGCGACGGGGTCATGCAGGGCGCCCGCGAAGAGGGGCTGACGCAAATCAAACGACACGAAGTCCGCCGCCATGCCGGGCGCCAATGCGCCGATGTCATCGCGATTGAGCACCTTCGCGCCGCCGAGCGTCGCAATTTCCAATGCTTCGCGCGCGGTCATCGCATCGGGACCGAAGCCGACTCGCTGCAACAGCAGCGCCTGACGCACCTCGGCGACCATCTGCGCGCCGTCATTCGACGCCGATCCGTCGACGCCCAAGCCCACCGGCACGCCCGCCAGACGCATACGCTTCACCGGCGCGATACCCGACGCGAGCCGCATGTTCGAACACGGACAATGCGCGACGCCAGTGCCGGTGCGCGCGAACAGTTCGATGCCCGCGTCATCGAGTTGCACGCAGTGCGCATGCCACACGTCGTGACCGACCCAGCCGAGGTCTTCCGCATACTCCGCCGGCGTCATGCCGAACTTCTCGCGGCTATACGCGATGTCGTTGACGTTCTCCGCCAGGTGCGTATGCATCGACACGCCGTATTGCCGCGCCATCACCGCCGATTCACGCATCAGGTCGCGGCTCACCGAGAACGGCGAGCATGGCGCGACCACCACACGCAGCATCGCGTAACGCCCTTCGTCGTGGTATGTCTCGATCAGGCGCCGTGTGTCCTTCAGAATGTCCGCTTCCCGTTCGACCACCAAATCCGGCGGCAAGCCGCCGTCTTTCTGCCCCACGCTCATGCTGCCGCGCGCCGCGTGAAAACGCATGCCGATCCGGCGCGCCGCCGCGATGCTGTCGTCGAGCCGGCTGCCGTTCGGGTAGATATACAAGTGGTCGCTCGAAGTCGTGCAACCGGACAGCAACAGCTCGGCCATTGCCGTCAGCGTCGAGACTTCGATCATCTCCGGTGTGAGGTTCGCCCACACCTTGTAGAGGTTGGTCAGCCAGCCGAACAATTCGGCGTTCTGCGCGGCGGGAATCGCGCGCGTCAGGCTCTGATACATGTGGTGGTGCGTGTTCACGAGGCCCGGAATCACCAGGTGTCCGCGCATGTCCAGCACTTCGTCGGCGGTTTGCGGCAGATCCGCCGTCGGTCCCACCGCGACGATACGGTTGTCCTCGATATACAGGCCGCCGTCGCGCAGTTCGCGCCGGGCGCCGTCCATCGTGACCAGCACGTCCGCGTGCTTCACCAGCATCGTTTTTTTGGGCTTATTCGTTTGATTAGCCGCTTGTTCCATCGTCATTCGTTTCTCCGCTTCATTGCTTCCGTGCAAAGCCGTTCGAACGCGATGTAACGGCACGCCACCGTGCCGCCGCGTCCCGTCGAACGCCGTTGGCCCGGTTACCCAGCGTGTATCCGCCGTCTTCGGGTGTGCGCCGCGGCTGAATCGTCGTCGATCCGTGTTTGCTGCAACGCACAGACGTAACCTTCGACGGCCAAAATAATGCTGACAACTCACGCCAGTGCGATACCCGACTTCACGCTGTCGATATAGTGGGCGTTTTTTGGCGCCGGTACGATCCGCCGGTAAGGCAAATGCGCTGTAATAGTCGAAGGAATCGGCTCTTTGCGGCTTTCGGCAGGCTGTCCGTCATGCGCCAGCTATTATCTTTCCTATCTCGCGCGCGCTGAACGGAACAACCTTTTTACAATGGCTGTCACGGCGCTCGCTTCAATTCGCCGACGGGTATGTAGCCACTGACGTGGAGCCTCGATCCGCCGCAAACGTATCTGGATCGGGCTGCCGCCGAAACCTCGCATTCACATAAGGAAAATTGCGAATGGGAAAGCTCACTACCCATGTGCTCGACACCGCGAACGGCCGTCCCGGCGCGGGCATCAAGGTCGAACTCTTCGCGCTCTCAGGCGATACGCGCCGCGCGCTCAAAACCATCACCACCAATGACGACGGTCGTTGCGACCAGCCGCTGCTCGAAGGCGAGGCGCTAGTCGCGGGCGAATACGAACTCGTGTTCGGCGCCGGCGACTACTTCGCGTCGATCGGCACCAAGGTGCCGGAGCCGCGCTTCGTCGATCGCGTCGTGTTGCGCTTCGGCGTGGCCGATTCCAGCGCGCACTATCACGTGCCGCTGCTGGTGTCGCCGTGGTCGTACAGCACGTATCGCGGCAGCTAAGGAGACATCTGCCGGGAGGTGTGGGAAAGGTGTTGACAAAGCGGCGTCGAGCTCGCGCAGCATACCGGTCGCGCTCGATTGCATTGCGCAGATGCTCCTGGAGACGCATGCGAGCACCCGCGAAACGCAATCGAACGCATGCGGCTCGACCCGATTTGACCCGTACGCGACCCAACCGACGAGCCAATAAAAAACGGCGCTGTGCGAACTGAGCGCATCGCGTCTTCACCCCGCAGTCTGCGCAGTGACGTTCTGCCCTGCCAACGGCCCGTCAGCCGGATTTTAGAAGGCATACAACGTCATTGCGTGTACAACGAATCAGAAGTGGAGGAGTTTCATGGAAGGCTTTATCACAGACTGGTTGAATCTGGCGATTCGCTGGTTTCACGTCATCGCCGCGATTGCCTGGATCGGCGAATCGTTTTATTTCGTCGCGCTCGACAACAGCCTGAAACCGCCGACAGACCCGAACCAGCGCAAGCGCGGCGTGTTCGGCGAACTGTGGCACGTACACGGCGGCGGTTTCTACAACATGCAGAAGTACACCGTCGCGCCGCCGGAAATGCCGGACGATCTGCACTGGTCGAAGTGGCCGTCGTACACCACGTGGCTGTCGGGCTTCGGTCTCTTTACCGTGCTGTATCTGTTCTCGCCGAGCACTTACCTGATCGACAAGAACGTGCTGGATATGGGTCCGGTGGTCGCCGTCGCCTCGGCGCTCGGCTTCCTTGCCGCCGGCTGGATCGTGTACGACTCGCTGTGTCGCATTCTCGGCAACAAGGACAAGGTGCTCGGCATCTGCGTCGGCGTGTACGTGCTGATCGCGGCGTGGCTCGCGTGCCATATTTTCGCGGGCCGCGCGGCTTACCTGATCATGGGCGCGATGCTGGCAACGATCATGTCGGCCAATGTGTTCTTCGTGATCATTCCGGGCCAGCGCAAGATGGTCGAAGCCATGCTCAAGGGCGACACGCCGAATCCGATCTACGGCAAACGCGGCAAGCAACGCTCGGTGCACAACACGTATTTCACGTTGCCTGTGGTGTTCGCGATGCTGTCGAACCACTACGCGATGACCTACACGCATCCGTACAACTGGGCCGTGCTTCTGGTCATCATGCTGGCCGGCGCGCTGATCCGTCAGTTCTTCGTGATGCGTCACCGTGGCCAGGTGCTGTGGTATCTGCCGCTGGTTGGCATCGCGCTGATGTTCGGCGCCCTCTTCTGGACCATGCCGAAGCCGATCGTGCCGCAAGCGCAAGCGGCGAACGCGCCGACGGTCAAGGTGGCCGACATCGCACCGGTGCTGCAGCAGCGCTGCGTGGCTTGCCACTCCGCGCATCCGACGATGATGGGCAGCGCCCCGGCCGGCGTGCTGCTGGATACGCCGGATGAAATCTCGCAGAACGCGCAGCGGATCTATCAGCAAGCGGTGACGCTGAAGGCCATGCCGCTCGGCAACGTGACGCACATGACCGACGAGGAGCGGATGAAGATCGCCGCCTGGTTCGAAGGTGGCGCGGTGAAGTAATGACCGGGCCGGGCGTGCTGCCCGGCGCGGCGATGGATGAAGCAACATGAAGCGGGCTTTTCGCGCGAGCGGGAAGCCCGCTTTTCTTTGGCCGCGTCCGGGTCGGCTCCTCAAAGGCGAGTTCGGCTATTTTGTAGCCTGCGGGCTGCAAAATAGCCGAACTCGATTGAAATGTAGCCCGTAAGGCACAAATCCCACCAACAATTTTGTGTCTTATAGGCTACAATAATCAATGAATTCGTCGAAATTGATGCCGTGGGGCTACAAATGACCAACCTCGCCGATGTATCGGGCATGCTGAAGGCCGTGCGCCGCGAAAGCAATCTGTCGCAAGAGGAACTGGCGCACCGGGCAGGCGTCGCGCGCACCACCGTCGCGCGTATGGAAACACTCGCCAAAAACGATATGAGCGTGTCCGTGCTCGTGCGCCTGCTCGAAGCGGCAGGCTACGACCTCAAGTTCGTCGCGCATGGACACGGGCGCACGCTCGAAGACATCCTCGCCGAACAACGTAATCCGGACGCGAACTCATGAGGCTCGACGTTCAGGTACTGGGCAAGAACGTCGCCACGCTATTTCGCGAGCGCGACGACTACGTCCTTAAATACAACCGCGACGCGAGCGCGGCGGACTTCGTCAGTCTGACCATGCCGGTGCGTGAAGAGGCCTGGCGCTGGCCGCGCGATCTGCATCCGTTTTTCCGGCAGAACCTGCCGGAGGGTTATCTGCTGAATCTGATCCGCGAGCAATTCGGACCGTTGCTCGACGGCACCGACCTGTCACTGCTCGCCGTGGTCGGCGCCATGGGGATCGGCCGCGTCACCGTGACACCCGAAGGCGTCGCGCCGGGCACGGAACTGCAAGCGCTCGATGTGCAGGACATTCTGCACGGCGACAATACCGCTAAGCATTTCGCGCGGCTCGTGCGCGAGTATGCGCGGGCCGCCATCTCGGGCGCCGTGCCGAAGTTCATCGCGCCTCAGGGCGATGTCTCACATGCGCCCACGCCGATGCCGCTCGGCAAACCGACCATCCGGACGAGCCGCCACATCGTCAAAGGCTCGGACGACAACACGCCGTTTCTCGGCTTCAACGAGTTCTATTCCATGCGCGTGCTGGAACGGCTCGGCGTCGCGCCGGTCGCGCGCACGCAGATGTCGGACGATGGCCGGGCGCTGATCGTCGAACGCTTCGACGTCGACGCACAGGGATTGCCGGCCTACGGCGTCGAAGACATGTGCGGTCTATTGGGTTTGCCGCCACACGAAAAATACAACTCGACCAGCGAGAAAATGCTTAACGCCGCGCGAGCCTATCTGCTCGATCGCGACACCATGCGGCTGCAACTCGAACACCTCGGCTGGCATTTACTAACGAACTACGTCGTACGCAACGCGGATTGTCATACGAAGAATGTGGCGTTGTTCTATACGTCGGTCGATGATGTCGCGTTCACGCCCGTCTACGACATCGTCACAACGCAGGCGTACCCGCGCTTCGCAGCCAATCCGCCGGGCTTGCCGATCGACGGCCGCAAAACCTGGGCGGCCGGCAAAACGCTGGAGCGTTTTTTCAACACGCGCACGGGTATCGCGCCACGGCAATACGCGCAGATGGTCGAGGCGTTGTGCGATTCGGCCGTCGCCGTCGGTCATGAGTTGATCGAAGCGGCGCGCAACGAACCGCAATGGCACGCCGTCGCGAAGCACATGCTTCACGCCTGGGACGACGGCATGGCGTCCTTGCGCTCGCCGAAGAAGAGCCTCCCGTTCAAAGGACTCAAGCCGGTAATCGAAGCCGCGGGTTTTTCCGCGCCGGAACCGGCGGAACGCGCGCGTGAGGTGATTGGGCGTTCGCCGCTTCTTGGCAAGCGTGGCTAGACGCTCAACGACCAAAGTACGCTGCCCTTGTGATCCGCCAAAACAAAAGCCCACAGCATTTATCATGCTGTGAGCTTCTTTACGTCGACCTGAACGCTACGTTAAAGCGGAAACCTCAAACAGCCACCGCGCTCAACGCATCTTCCGTGAGCCACAACGACTCCGCAAGATCCTGCTCATTGAGATTGAGTCCATCCCCGCCACGATCGACGACGATAAAATCGCTCACGTCGCCCAACGCGATCAGCGGATGGTGCCAGACGCCCTTCGCGTAGTTCACGCCCTGCCAGCCGCTCGTCACGAACGCGCGAATCTTCGACGCGTCCAGCTCGCCCGCCGGCGCCACGACCACCAGATACGGCTTGTCGTTCAGCGGCACGAACGCCTGGCTGCCTAGCGGATGCCGTTCGAGCATCTTCACTTCGAACGGCAGCGTGCGCGGCTGTCCGCGAAACAGGTTCACGAGCGTGCGGCCATTCTCGTCGTCGACGTCCACTTTCGCGAGATCGTGATAGCGGATCGTCGTGCCGAGGTTGATCGGAATCTGCTTCGCGCCTTCGAGTTCGATCACGTCGCCGAATGCGGCGAACGCTTCCTTCGTCAACGGTTCGATCGCGAGCGTTTTCATGATGCGAGCGTGCCCCACAGACGCAGACGCGACACGCCGCCGTCCGGAATGATGTTAAAGCGCACGTGCGTCACCGGACCCAGCGCCGCGATTTCGCTTTCGAAATAGTGCTGGTTGTCCATCTTCAGCTTCTGTTCGCCGAGCAGCACCGGCCAGAACATGGCTTGCGTGATCAGCGAGCTGTCCGTGCCGCCCGTCACGTACGCGGCCTGAATCGAGCAGCGGTCCGGATAGTTGCCCTTGAAGTGCGCCGTATCGACTTCGATCTTCCTGATCACGCCCGGCTGCGCCAGTGCGACGATCGCCCAATCGTTGCCCGGTTCGCGACGGCGGCGCGTTTCCCAGCCGTCGCCCATGTTCACGCCACGGCCCGGCATCAGGATCGTCGACGCAGCGCCGAAGTGCTGGTTGTTCGCCGCGACCAGATACGCGCCGTTTTCCATCGCGGCCAGATCGAACTGCTCCGTGCGGCTCGCGCCGGCCCAGTCGACTTGCGGTTGACCATACACACGCAGACGCGCGATACCACCGTCCGGATAGATGTTCACGCGCAGATGCGTATAGGCGTTTGCGTCGCTGACTTCATGATAGTGGTGGCTATTGCCTTGCAACGTGGTCGACGGCACAATTTCGGTCCATTGCGTCGACTGGTTCGGCACGCCGTCCACCACGCGCGCGGCTTCTACCGACGCCGCCGGCGGGAAGTTGCCCGTGAAGTGGCTGGTGTCGAGATCGAGACCCTTGATCACGCCCGGACGCGCCAGCTTCACGACGCACCAGTCATAGCCGTTGGCGCGCTTGCGGCGCGTTTCCCAGCCGTCCATCCACTTGCCGTTGTCGTCGTACTTGCCCGGAATGAAGACGGCCGGCTCCGGATTCAGCATACGTTCCTTCGGTGCGAAGAAATCGTCGCTGGACTCGAGCGCCTGCGCGCCCAGGCGCGGGTCCGCCAGATTCACATAGCGGCGCGTGAATTCCGGTGCGTTGGGATCGAGAATCGGGAGTGCCATCTTTGTCTTCCTTAGATTAGTCAGTGCTGAAAAAACGTTTCGGTTCGAGGTCCGCGACGCGCGGTAAAACCTTACGCGTCGATCAGGTCGTCGAGCCGGAAACGTGCGATACGGTAGATCTGATCGAGGCTCGCGCGCAGTTCGTCGGCGCGGCTGTTGTTCACGCGCGCCTCGAAGTTCGCGATGATGCCGTGACGGTCATAGCCGCGCACAGCGAGGATGAACGGAAAGCCGAACTTCTCGCGATACGCGGCGTTCAGCGCGAGCAGTTTGTCGAATTCTTCCTGCGTACATTGCGCGAGGCCGGCGCCGCTCTGCTCACGCGTGGATTCGGCCGTCAGTTCACCGCGCACCGCGGCCTTGCCGGCCAGCTCCGGGTGAGCGTTGATCAACGCCAGTTGCTTCTCTTCGCCGGCCGTCTCGACGATGTTCGACATCTTGCGATGCAACTCGTCGATGCTGGCGAAAGGCCGTTGTTGCGCGGCGATTTCCGCGACCCACGGCGAGTGCTCGAAAATGCCCGACAGCGCTGCCACGAACGCGTCGGTCGAGGTGCTGTTGAGTTGGTCCAGAGTGTATTGCATCGCCTTCATGCCGCAGCCCCGCGGTTGTTTTGTTGATAAGGATGATGTTCGCGCCAGTGGCGCGCAATATCGACGCGCCGCGTCACCCACACGCGATCGTGCTGTTCGATATGGTCGAGAAAACGTTGCAGCGCGCGAAAACGCCCAGGGCGTCCGAGCAAACGGCAGTGCATGCCGATCGAAAGCATTTTCGGCGCTTCGTCGCCTTCTTCGTAGAGCACGTCGAATGCGTCGCGCAGGTACGTGAAGAAGTGGTCCGCTGTGTTGAAGCCTTGCGGGCTCGCGAAGCGCATGTCGTTGGTGTCGAGCGTGTACGGCACGATAAGTTGCGGCACTTTCGCGCCGCCGGTCACGTCCACGTCCATCCAGAACGGCAGATCGTCGCCGTAGTAATCCGAGTCGTACAGGAAACCGCCGTATTCAGCGACCAGGCGACGCGTGTTGGGACTGTCGCGGCCGGTGTACCAGCCGAGCGGACGCTCGCCCGTCACGCGCTCGATCGCTTCCATACCTAGGCGCATGTGTTCCGCTTCTTTCTCCGGCGCCATGTCCTGATAGTGAATCCATCGATACCCATGGCAGGCAATCTCATGACCCAGTTCGACGAACGCGCGCGCCAGCTCCGGATGCCGTTCGACCGCCATACCGACGCCGAACACGGTGAGCGGCAGGCCGCGCTTTTCGAATTCACGCAGGATGCGCCAGACACCCGCGCGCGATCCGTATTCGTAGATCGACTCCATGCTCATGTGGCGCGCCGGAAAAGATGCGGCGCCGACGATTTCCGACAGAAACTGCTCCGAGCCAGGATCGCCGTGCAACACGCAATTTTCACCGCCCTCTTCGTAGTTGAGGACGAATTGCACCGCGACACGCGCTCGACCCGGCCAGTTTGCCTGCACCGGGTGGCGGCCGTAGCCGATCAGATCGCGTGGGTAGTTCGGGTCGAGTGGCATGGTTTGACGAAAGCGTGGTGACGGTACGTAAAATTCGCGCGGAACTCACGTGGCGTTGGCGTGAGCTTGTGTGCTGAGTGCAAACGACTCACGCGGGCGCGGGTGGAAAAACACCAGAAGCAGTACCGAAAGCCGCAGAAAAAAGCCTTTCAGGCAGCCCGCGCCGAGTTGGACCAGTGTAGCGAAAACACCCGGGTGCGCCCATACACCCGGCCAGATAGTGCGTGTCAGACTGAATGTATGTGCGGTCCCGGTTCTGTAGTGTTTACCCGCAATAAATCGCCCGTCCCTGCTTTTTCCGGCGCATTGGCGGCGGAAATGACAGCAGAACCGCGCGGCGCAAGCGGATTCGGATCGACGTCAGTCGGACTGAAGGATGCCAGCGCGCCGTCGTAGCGCTTGGCCAGCGGCCGCGCGTAATCACCGCGTTTGGCCGTCGAGAGACGCAGCGCGACCAGCGCCTCGGTCCACTTCACAGCGGCTGTCACGCCCTCGATCACCGGCGCGCCGAGCGCGTCTTCGATCTCCGCGCACAATTCGGCCATGCCCGCGCAACCGAGCACGATCGCGTCCGAACCGTCTTCCGCGAGCGCGCGCCGGCATTCATCGAGAATGATGCGACGCGCCGCCGAGCCCGGCTTGTCGAGATCGAGCACGGCGACGTCGGTGGCGCGCACGTTGCGGCAAAACCGCTTCATGCCGTAGCGCTCGGCGAGGTGCCACGCCATGCCGCACGTGCGCGCCAGCGTGGTCACCACGGAGAAGCCCGGCGCCAGCACGCTGGCCGCGTGCATCGCCGCCTCGGCAATGCCGATTACCGGGCCACGCGCCAGCTCGCGCGCGGCGTACAGGCCTGGGTCGCCGAAACAGGCGATCACGTAGCCGTCGCAGCCTTCGCGCTCACCGGCGGCGACTTCGGCAAGCAAGCCCGGCGTGGCGAGCGCTTCGTCGTAATAGCCTTCGATCGACGGCGGCCCCATGGTCGGATTGACCGCGATGACTTCGGTGCCCGGCGCAGCGACTTCCCGCGCGCAGCGGCCCATCGCTTCCGTCATGCGCTGGGTCGTATTCGGGTTGATCAGTTTGATGCGCATATCGACTCCTGTTGCGTCTGCAAAATTCAGCGTGCGAGAACGCGATAGAACAGCGCAGCGAGACCAGCGCCGATGAACCACGAAAAATTCGCCATACCGTCGAGTGCCGGGACCATCACGCAGATCACCGCGATTACTGCGGCCGGCAGCAGCGCGGCAACAGCCCGGTAGTTGACGCCGTTGCGATACCAGTATGAACCGGTGGGCGAGACCGTGTACAGATCGTCCAGAACGATCTTCTGACGCTTCACGAGGAAGTAATCAACGATCAGGACACCGTACAAAGGTCCGATGAAACTGCCGAGGACGTCGAGCGTGTAGTGGATCACGGCCGGGTTGTTGAACAGATTCCAGGGCGTGATGAAGATCGATGCCACCGCTGCGAGCATGCCGCCCATGCGCCAGCTAATGAGGCGCGGCGCCACGTTCGAAAAGTCGAAAGCCGGCGAGACGAAATTGGCGACGATGTTGATGCCGATAGTCGCGATCGTGAAAGTCAGCGCGCCGAGAATCACCGCAGTCGGATAGTCGATACGGCCCACGGTTTCGACCGGATCCGTGATCAGTTCGCCGAACACCGGCAGCGTGGCCGCGGTCGTGATCACCGTCACCAGCGAGAAGGCCAGAAAGTTGACCGGCAGCCCCCAGAAGTTGCCGCGCTGCACGCTGCGGAAACTCTTGCCGTAGCGCGAGAAGTCGCCGAAATTCAACATCGGTCCGGAGAAATACGACACCACCAGCGAGATCGCCGTGATCATCACCGGCACGACCTGCATGCCGTGATATTTGACGCCGCCCAGGTTGATGCCGATGTTGCGCCATCCCGCGCGATACACCATGTAGCCCGCGAGAATGAACATCACCACGTAGACCGCGGGACCGGCGAAGTCGATGAACTTCTTGATGGTCTCCATGCCGTGCCAGAACACCAGTGCCTGCAACACCCACAGCAGCATGAAACCAGTCCAGCCGAGCGTCGAGAGTCCCATGAAGCCATGATGATGAACATCGGCGTAAGGCAGTAATTGTGGAACGAACTTCAACACGACGATCACGAGCGCGCTCGACGCCAGATAGGTCTGAATGCCATACCACGCGACCGCGATCAGGCCACGAATCACCGCGGGAATATTCGCGCCGAGCACGCCGAAGGTCGCGCGGCACGCCACCGGATACGGCACGCCGTTCGCCTGGCTCGGCTTGGCGATCAGGTTGCACAACAGGTTGACGATCGTGATGCCGACGAGTAGCGCGATCAGCACTTGCCAGCTCGTCAGGCCGAGCGCGAACAGACTGCCCGCGAACACGTAGCCACCAACGCTGTGCACGTCCGACATCCAGAACGCAAAGATGTTGTAGGCGCCCCAGGTTTGATGCCGTAACGGCGCGAGATCCTCGTTGTAGAGGCGGTCGCTGTAGCCTGCGGGCATCGACGGTTCGCTGGGCGCGCCGTCGTCTGCATAAGTGGGAATTGCGGGATTGCCGGGCGCTGCACTGAACTGAGCCATGATTCCTCCTGGGAATAGGGACCGTCGATAGCGAATCGAAGGACGTTGCATCGGCCATGCCAGTCGTGCCCTCCTCGTCCGTATGAATCGAGGGTCCTGGCGCGTCTGTCCGGCCGTGCCGCGGATGTCTCCGTACTTGAAGTACTTGTGGTTATCGCACCGCCAGCAGCCGCGAAGTCCGGCGATGCGTTACTACCCGAGGTCCGTCGCCCGGCGGCGGACACGCGTGCACAAGCCGGCAGCGCTCACGCCGAGCCGCCTTGCAACGCTTGATTGGTTCAGTTCAATTCAGTGCGGCGCGCACCGGCAACGGGCGCACGCCGGCCGCCTGCCTCAGCCTGGCGCGGACTTTGTCTTCGATGAATCTCTGGCTGCACCGTTGAGTGCGCCGAACACTTCATGCAGATCGGCCGCGCCACGTGCGGGGCGGTCCAGCATCTTCAACTCGACGCTTTGCAAATGGCGCGACATCAAGGCCGCCGCCTCTTTTGCATCGCCGGCGTCGAGCGCGGCGAGAATGGCTTCGTGGTCCTCGAACGAGCATGGGCTGCGTCCGAGCGACTCGTACAGCGCGGAAATCAGCGTGGAGCGCGCCACCAGACCGTTCAGACAGTCGCACAACACGGCGTTCCCAGTGAGTCCCGCCAATTCAGTGTGAAACTCGCCCGACAGACGAATCCATGCCGGAAAATCACGTGTTTCGAACGCTTTGCGTTCCCGGCCGATCATGCTGCCGATGCTCTTCAAACGCCGCATGCCGTGACCGGTGCAAATCTTTTCCACCACCGCCAGCTCGATGATGCGTCGCATCTCGAACACTTCGTGCACTTCCTGTAGCGACGGGCTCGCGACGAACGCCCCGCGATTCGGTTCGAGATCGACGAGGTGGTCGGTCGCCAACTGCGTCAGCGCCTGCCGGATCGGGCCGCGCTTCACACCGAATACTTCGCACAACTGCGCTTCTGTCAGCTTTGAGCCGGGCGCGAGCCGATGCTCGAGGATCGCGGCGCGGATGCGCTCGGCGATCGCTTCGGGTTTCGAACTATTCGCGGCTGCGGACTCTGTGTCGGACATGATGTTCGTCTCGGTATGTAGGCCATCATAGGATGGACATAAAAATTGTCAACAATTTTTGTCCTGAATTTCGACAATCTGCGCCGTGAGGCTGAACTGGCGGGCTGCCGGCTCAGCTTGTACGCCTAGTGCTGCCTCAGTACGAGTTTAATAAGGTGAGGCGGGGGTCGTCTATTGGTGACGGGTTTTGTCAACAAAATCGGAGGACCTTTATGAGTGGTTCTGTTGGTAGTGGGCGATAAAAACAGACCGTTAGTTGCGTTATTGGTCTTAAAAAGAAAGCAGGCAAACGCCCGCTTCCCTCCTCCACCGGTTCAGGCGAGGTACGGATAGCCCGACAAACTCAGTTTGAACCCATGTGCATCGGCGACGAGATGCGCGTCCGCGCCCACCGGCAGCGTCAGCATGTTACGGACATGCCCGAATTGCAGGCCGGTGACGACCGGAATGCCGATCACCGACCTCACCTGTTCGATCATGGCGTGCAGGTCGTAGCCATTGTCATAGTCGTAGGGTTTGGCGCCGGAGAAATCGCCCAGCACGAGCGCCTGCTGCTGCGCGAGGATGCCGGACAGGTGCAACTGATAGATCATCCGCTCGACCCGGAACGGTTGCTCGTTGACGTCCTCGACAAACAGGATGCCGCCCTGCACCGGCGGCATATACGGCGTGCCGATCAGCGATGCCAGCACCGCCAGATTGCCGCCCCACAACATGCCTGAGACGTCGACCGGCTGCGCTTGCGGCGTGTTGCTCGAGACCGTCATGGTCGGCTTCGTCAACGCCGACCAGAAATGCTGCATGGTGAATTCGCTCAGTTCCTCCGCGCCGAAGTCGCTCATCACCATCGGGCCGCCGAAGGTCTTCACGCCGGCGCGCGCCAGCAGCGCAAGCTGGATTGCGGTGAAATCGCTGTGCCCTACCAGCGCGATCGGCTGATCGGCCAGCCGGCGCTGCAGCCCGTCGTAATCGAGCCCGTGCAGGATGCGCACCGCGCCGTAGCCGCCGCGCACGGCCAGCACGATATCCGGCAACTTACGCGACGGGTCGGCGAGCCGGTTCAGATCGGCGGCGCGCTCGCCATCGGTGCCGGCGAAGCGCTGGTAGCGACGCCGCGCCGCCTCCACGCCCTCGACGTGATGCCCCTGCGTATGGAAGCGCTGCAATGCGCGATGCAGCACCTCGGGGTCATGCGGATACCCGGACGGCGCGATCAGTTCGATGGTGCGATGGACGGTCATTGGCAAGACCTTGTTGGACGTTGTTGTTTTAGAGCGACTCAGCCGGGCCCGGCTCGCTGCCTGCGGCGGCACGTGCCGCCGCGCGTGCTGCACGGCTCGCGCGCCGCCGCTCGGCAAAGAACGACTTGAGCGCGGCGCCACATTCATTTTCGAGCACGCCGCCGATCACTGTGGTGTGATGATTCAACTGCGGATTCGCGAAGGCATCGACGACACTGCCGCACGCGCCGGTTTTCGGATCGCGCGCCCCGAACACGACACGGGCGATGCGCGCGTGCATGATCGCGCCGGCGCACATCAGGCACGGCTCGAGGGTCACGTAGAGTTCGCAGCCCGGCAGACGGTAATTCTCGACGGCCCGCGCAGCGGCGCGCAACGCGGCCATTTCCGCATGTGCCGACGGGTCGTGTCCGCCGATCGGGTGATTGAACCCTGTGGCAATGACTTCGTCGCCGCGTACGAGAACTGCGCCGACGGGCACTTCGCCGACAGCGCGCGCTTCTTCGGCGGCGGCTTGCGCCAGCGCCATGAAGTGGCGATCGCGCTCCGAGACCTCGGGGACAGCGGGAGATGCGGGCGGCTCGTCAAGGGGGGGATCTGAATTCACCGTGGCGGCAGCAGAGCCCGAATCGGTTGTAGCGGTTGTAGCCCATTCAGCGACCCCGCTGGCTGAAGCCTGAGAACCCAGCACATTCAGCGCGTCGTGAGATTCGACAGAATCCGGCACGGCGGCGTGGGCAAGCGGCTCGCTCACTGCGAACCCGCGTCTGCCGTATTGAGGTTGCCGGCGCGCTCGGACAGCCGCTCGGCAATGCGCCGGCAGTATTCGCGCGGCAGAACCAGCGGGCCGCCGCGCAAAGATTCAAGTGCCATATCGAGCGCCAGCATGCGCGCCTGGAGACAGCAACGGGTAGCCTGGTCGCTCACGGCATTCAACTCCGCTTGCAGGTCGCGCAACGCGCGCAACTGCTCGACAGCGGGCGGCACAAAGCCCGCATTCTTCAAAATCCGGTTGGCGACGCGCACTTCTTCGGGGACCAGAGCATCGTCGTCCAGCGACAGCGGCGCGCCCGCGCCCGGTAACTCGTCGAACTCACCTCGCGCGGCGGCGGCGGCAATACGCTGTTCGACTAACGCATCAAGCAATTTCATCTGCAATCCACTACGTTGCGGCCCAAGCATTCTATCAGGGAGCGCACGATCGTTCCGCTTCTCGAACCGACGAAACCTCCTACGTTTTCAGATTCGGCGTATTTGAGGGACATAGGGTCGTGCGCTAGCCTCAGCGGTTCGCGGCCGCGCCGCGTGCCGCCCCCATTTTCCCCACCGAAACCTGACAAAAAACTTTCGACGAACGACACCGTTCGCACCTTTACTCGCCGCTCCCCAAAGCCACTGACGTTATGAAATTCCGAATGATCGACTCGAGCCTCAACCACGCCACCATCACTTTCGACGCCGGCATCAGCCCGCATCCCACCGCAGACCCCACACACCTCGGCGAACGCATTCTCAAACCGAGGTTGCGCGCGACGCTAGCCGCCGTGGCCATATCGCTCTCGCTATCCGGTTGTGGCGTGTTCTGCGGCGGCGCAGGCGGCAGCGGTGGTGGCTTCGCCGGCGGTTGCGCGACGGGAATGCGGTTCTAGCCCGGCGCCCTTCGACACGCCGCAGTCCCCTTGGGCGACGCGCGCTATGACGCGGTGCCCGCCAAAGTCCATCGAGCCAGCGCGACATGCCGCGTACGCCCGAGCAAACTGTGCATCAACGCAAACTCACGCACGTTCCAGCAGACCGGTTCGACGGGACGTGCCGCGGCCCACGGCATGCCGTACGCCAGTGTGACATGCGGTGTGTAGTGCGCCGCGGACGAGACCGCGTGGTCCCCCAACCCAGCGTCCTGCAATGCATGGCCCAAGGCGTCGTGCAGCCTGTGCAGGCCAGCGACGCCCTCGCCTCCGCCCAGCACCAGCGGCCCCGGTCGCGGCTTCGACGCAAAGCTGACCGCCGTGTCGAATTCGACGCTAAACGGCTCCATTCTGATCGACGCGGCCGCTTGCATCGCCGCATCGACTCGCTTCTGTGGCAAACCGCCCGCAAAATTTCCCAAGTGATGCAAGGTGACATGCAGACGTCCCGCCGCAAGCGGTTTACTCCGGGCGCGCGTCTCCCCGCAAAGCTGTTGCGCGAGCTTCGAGATGCTGGCCGCTGTAGCGGCATCGGGAAAGACGGCGAAGAACAGGCCGTCTGTCGGCGTTGGCGGCGCCTCGAGCCCAGGCAACCAGAGTTGTTCAGGCATGGCGTTCCTGACCGGATAAAGCCGGCATTAGATGAATCTCCGTTCATTGTGCGGGCTCACCCGCGTACCTGATCTATTCAGACCGCTCGACTGTGCGAGGTTCCACGATCACCTTGTTATTAATCTCATTGCAACTCTGCGGAATGTAGTTTGCTGCGAGCAAACACAACGCCATCCGGCCTACGCACGATTGCCTTTGTATCGCTTCTGCCCGCCCCGCATGTTCACCGGGGCACGCCCCGTGGATCAACGCCCGTTTCCCATTAAAAACCGCTTGCAGTCGCGACCCGCCCACGTACAATACTGTACATCCATACAGTATTGGCGGCAACGTGGAACTGCTCAAAAAGCTGGAAGTATTGGCCGACGCGGCGAAGTACGACGCGTCATGCGCAAGCAGCGGCGCACCCAAGCGCGGCTCTCGCGGCATTGCCGGTCTGGGCGCCAGCACCGGCGCGGGCATTTGCCACAGTTTCACGCCAGACGGGCGCTGCGTCTCACTGCTGAAAATTCTGCTCACCAATTTCTGTTTGTACGACTGTCAGTACTGCGTCAACCGGCGCTCGAGCAATGTGCCACGCGCGCGCTTCACGCCCGAGGAGGTCGTCGAACTGACGCTGGATTTCTATCGGCGCAATTACATCGACGGACTGTTTCTGAGTTCCGGAATCATTCGGTCATCGAACTACACGATGGAACAGCTCGTGCACGTCGCCCAGTCGTTGCGTGAGGATCACCAGTTTCGCGGCTATCTTCATCTGAAGACGATTCCCGATGCCGATCCGCAGTTGATTGCGCAAGCCGGGCGCTATGCCGACCGTTTGAGCGTGAACATCGAACTGCCTACTGACCGCAGCCTCGCGCGGCTCGCGCCGGAAAAGAACGTCCGCACCATCAAGCTCGCCATGGGCTCGATCCGCCTTGCGCAGGAAGAAGCGCATAGCGACGCCAGAGCGCCGAAGTTCACGCCCGCGGGCCAGAGCACGCAGATGATCGTCGGCGCGGATCAGACGGACGACAGCACGATCTTGCAGACCGCCGCGACGCTCTACGGAGCGTACAAGCTCAAGCGCGTGTACTACTCCGCCTTCAGCCCGATTCCCGACAGTCCTTCCGCATTGCCGGCTCAGGCGCCGCCGTTGTTACGCGAACATCGGCTGTATCAGGCCGATTTCCTGATGCGCGGCTACGGCTTCAGTGCGGATGAGCTGTTCGAACAACCCGGCAACCTGTCGCTCGATATCGATCCGAAGCTCGCGTGGGCGTTGGCGCATCGCGACCAGTTTCCGGTCGACCTGAACCGCGCGCCGCTGCGCATGATCGCGCGTGTGCCGGGCATCGGCATGCGCAACGCGAAACGCCTGGTCGAGTTACGGCGTTCGCGCCGTCTGCGCTACGAGGACCTCGTGCGGCTGCGTTGTCCGCTGGAGAAGATCAAGCCGTTTGTCGTGACGCAGGACTATCGCGCGGCGCTGCATGATGCGTCGTCGGCTCGATTGCGCACGGTGTTGGCGCCGCCGGTGCAACTGGCGTTGTTGTGAAGCGTCGCGATGCGTTCCATCGTTATAGAAGATCATTTCGTCGCGTGGCGCGCCGCGTCGCTTGGCGCTTTGGGCGAAGGCCTCGCGCCGGAGGCGATCGAATGGCGCGTCAGGCAGGAACCTGAGTCGTCGCAAGAGCAGGCGCTGTTCGACTACGGCGCGACATCCGAGAAAACAGAGCCCCGACCCACTGCCGTGCATGTTTCCAAGGAGCTGGCTGCGCTATTGCAAGACGCCGCACTGTTCCGCGAATCACAGCGCTGGGCGTTCTTGTACAAGGTCCTATGGCGTTGGCAACACGGCGACCGTGCGGTCGCCTCGCCGGCAGACGCAGATGGCGCACGGCTCCATCGCATGGCTAAAAGCGTGCGGCGTGCCAGGCACGACATGCTCGCGTACGTGCGGTTTCGCAAGCAGGCATCAGGGTCAGCGGTGCAGACACCCGAATACATCGCCTGGTACGAGCCCGAGCATGATGTGCTGGCGTGGGCCGCGGAACACTTCGCGCAACGCATGGGACGCTCGACGTGGATGATCACGACGCCGCGCGGCGCGGCCTTCTGGGACGGTCAGCAACTGCATCTGGAGCAACGCCGCGGCCTGCCCGGCGACCATCGTTGCGATACCGCGGACGAAGCCGAAGCGCTATGGCTCGCCTACTACCGCAGCACGTTCAATCCGGCGCGGCTGAACGAAGCGGCGCTCGAACAGCACATGCCGGTACGCTTCTGGAAAGGTCTGCCGGAAGGTCATCTAATCCCCGCCATGATCAGTGAAGCGAAAAGCGGCGCGCGCCGCGTGGCGCAGGCGAGCGGTGTCGGCGCGCTGGGCGGCAAAATCATTCCGATCGAAGCGGACATGGCGCAACCGGTCCGCGACCAACCCTCGTCGCTCGATACATGCCGACGTTGCGACTTGTGGCGCAATGCGACGCAAGCGGTCGGGAGTTCAGGGCCGAGCGACGCGCGCATCATGCTGATCGGCGAGCAGCCAGGCGATCAGGAAGATCTGAGTGGTCAGCCGTTCGTCGGGCCGGCCGGACAATTGCTGACGATAGCGATCACGCGCGCCGGGCTGTCGCGCGACCAGGTTTATCTGACCAACGCGGTGAAGCATTTCAAATGGGAACCGCGCGGCAAGCGCAGGCTGCACAAAACGCCGGGACAGCGTGAGATCGAAGCGTGTTCTTTCTGGCTCGAGCGGGAGTTGCGCACGGTGCGCCCGGCGGTGATCGTCGCACTTGGCGCGACGGCGCTCACCGCCTTGCTGCGCGGGAAAGTCAGCCTGAGAGACCATCTCGATGCGCCGTTCAGAGTGGAAGGCGGCTGGGGCATCGCCACCTATCATCCGTCGTTCGCGTTACGACAGCAGAACGACGCGGATCGCGACAAAGTATTGGCCGAGATCAGCAACGCGCTCATGCGGGCGCGTGAGTTGGCCGAATCCGCCACGCCAACTGCCACGAAACCACAGCAGTAAAAAGAGCCCCCTTTTGCGATGTCCATAGAACATCTCACCTCTGAGAGAATCTTCACGCAACGTCACGATTCCCCGGCGTCATCCTGCGGCACCAGCGCGATGACATTCCCGATTCCCTGCCGCGCCATCTTGGTGTAAGGGCAAAATCGTTCGGTGTTGCGGACCAGTTCCTCGGCGACGACACCCTCGACACCGGGCAATCGAATACGGGTCTGCGCGCTCAGGATGAACAGGCCGTCCACCGGGTCGCGGCCAAAATCGACGGTGACCTGCACCGAGGCACCGGGAATCGGAATGCTCGCCTGTGCCGCAAGCAGACTCAGCGCGCCATGAAAGCAGGCCGCGTAACCCGCCGCGAACAGCTGCTCCGGATTGGTGCCGCCGCCAGGCCCGCCCAGCGCCTTCGGCAATCGCAAGTGGACTGCGAGATTGCCGTCGTCAGAACAGGCGATGCCCGACGCGCGCCCATGACCCGCGTCGCCGCCGGTTACGGTGACGGTGGTCGAATACAGCGTTTGGGGGGCGCGCCCGTGATACTTGTCGAGCAGCGTCAGCGGCGGTGGACGCAACGTGGTCATGGCGCGCCTCATCGCCTCGTGGCTTATTTCGCGGCTTGCGCCTGGGCGAACCACGCGTCGAAGTTCATCGTACCGAGACGCGGATTTGCGCCCGGCACGAGCGTGTCGTCCTGCAACTTTGCGCCGAAGTAGCGGGCTTGTGGGTCTTCGGCGACCTTGCGTGAATCGTGCGTTGCCAGCAGGAAACGCTGCACCATGTCGGCGAGCCGCACGCGTTCCGGGCCCGCGATCTCCACGATGCCGTTGCGCGGTTCGCCGGCGGCAAAGTCCGCGACGGCTGCCGCTACATCATCCGATGCGATCGGCTGGAAAAATGCCGGGGACAGTCTTATGGTCGGGCCGTCGCTACCCGATTGCGCGATGCCGCCAAGAAACTCGAAGAACTGGGTCGAATGGACGATCGTGTACGGTACGCCCGATTCGCGGATCAGCTTTTCCTGAGCGATCTTGCCGCGGAAATAGCCGCTTTCCGCGAGCCTGTCGGTGCCGACGACAGAGAGCGCGACGTGATGCTGTACGCCCGCGGCAATCTCCGCCGCAAACAGATTGCGTCCGGCCGTCTCGAAGAACTCGAGCACGGCGGCATCTTCGAACGACGGTGAATTGGCCAGATCGACCACGACATTCGCGCCCGTCAACGCCTCGTTCAGACCTTCGCCAGTGATTGTGTTCACGCCCGATGCGGGCGACGCGGCGACGACCGCATGACCGCGCGCGCGAAGATTCTTGACGACTTTACTGCCGATGAGTCCCGTGCCACCGATCACGACGATCTTCACGATATCTCTCCATGAGTTTGTGC
Organism: Paraburkholderia dipogonis; assembly: GCF_046027395.1. Classification (GTDB taxonomy): domain Bacteria; phylum Pseudomonadota; class Gammaproteobacteria; order Burkholderiales; family Burkholderiaceae; genus Paraburkholderia; species Paraburkholderia dipogonis_A. The sequence goes on from NZ_JAQQEG010000040.1 coordinate 56,104, forward strand.
GCGGCTCTCGCGCCGCCGCCAACTATTCGACTCCGGCTTTGCATCGCATTGCGGATGGTGCGGATGGGTTTGCCGGTGCTTTGCCGGACGCGCCGCGATTCGCGCGCCGTCCGTACAGAACGCATCGTAGGCATGCACCGCGTCATGCGGTAGGGCCGCAGAGGGACTCACCGTGTTGCATGAAGAGCATCAATCAACGCAAAGGTCGTTCAGTTGCCGTCACTCGACCATCGAGAACGACGATCGCGTCGTCATTGTCGTCAGACACTGCAGGTCGAGCGCTCTCGTGTGCTCGGTCATGTAGTCGACGAACACGCGAACCCGCGCAGGAAGTTGCTTGCGGCTGAGATAACAGATGTAGTGGCCACCATCTTCCGGCGCGTGCTGCGCGAGACAACTGACCAACTGCCCGTCGCCCAGCAGGTCGCAGACCTGATACGCAGGCAACTGCGCGATGCCCAGCCCGTCCAGGACTGCCTGCACGATCAGATCCGGATCGTTGAATGTGTGCTGTGCGACGGGCTGGCGCCGCTGCGGGAGGCCGTCGGCCTTGAACTCCCACTCACTGATGCGGCCCGACGCGGTCAGGAAGTTGATGCAGCGATGATCGGCCAGTTCATCGACATGCCGCGGCAACCCGTGCCTTCGTGCATAAGCGGGCGACGCGCAGACGAGCATCTGCATCGGAATCAGCTGGCGCGCCACGATCCCGCTGTCTTCCATGCGCCCCTCGTGAAACGAAACGTCGACGCGATCGGCCGTGAAGTCGGCGGGTCGATCGTTCAGCAGCAGTTCGAGGGCGATCTCGGGATAGCGCGTATGAAAGCCCCGCAACAGCGGCGCGACGATCTTGCGGCCGAAGCCCGGCGTCGAGACGATGCGCAGATGGCCGCGAGGCGGCCCGTTGCGCAGCTCCCGCATGTCTTCCAGCGCCTGCGCGATGCGCTCTATGCCAGGCTGACAGTTCTCGTAGAAGAGCTCGCCCTCGCGGGTCAACGACGTGCTGCGCGTGGTGCGCAGGAAGAGGCGCGCGTCGAGCTGAGCCTCGAGTTTCTGCACGTTGCGGCTAACGGAAGAACGCCCGATGCCGAGGCGATCGCCCGCGCGGGCAAAGCTGCCCTCGTTGGCAACGGCGAGAAAAGAAATGACGCCGGCGTAGCTGGTCGCAAAACTGCTTGCAAACGGGTCGGCGGCGCCGGCGATGGGACGGCCTGGTGGGTTGTCTGACATGGAAGCGCGGTTCGTAAAGTCCATAGCGACTAGACGTATCAGCGCTGCCATTTGTGACACGGTCCGCCATTTTTTGATACCGGACGCGGCGCGCAGAGGCGGCTATTTCTCCGGAACGAGAACGGGCGCGCCCTTATCCTTCAGCAATAGCACGAGGAACCTGGCCGGCTTCGTCTGGCTTGCGTTGCGTCCGACTGTGTGAATATCGTTTGGACCTTCATAGAAGGTCTGTCCGGGTGTCAGCGTGACTGCCTTGCCGCCCTTGACCTGCATCACGATCGATCCTTCCAGTACATAGATAAACCCGTGCGCATGATGCCGATGGACGGGGTCCGCCGCACCCGGCGGGTACTCGACGGTGATCATCAAGGCTTCCTTGCCCGGATAGTCGTCGAGCGGCTGCGTCATCAATGGCGTGACGATTGCGGCGGGCGCCTCGGCGCGGGCCACGCCCAACGACGCGCTCACGACGACGAGCGCGGCCAGAGCAGTATTTCTCAAACGAAGCATGATAGTTTGTCCTTGAGTAACGCGGCCCGCCGGCGCGGGCCTAAACTGAAGAACCAGCGAAACGCATCCGCTCAGACGAGGTTCGCCTTATCCAGACCGAATGCCTTGTCGGACGAACCCGGCACCGTCCTGAAGGCGACGTTCGCGCGGTTCCATCCGTTGATCGCCATCACTTCGAAGGTCAGGTCCGAGAGTTCCTTTTCGGAGAACTGGGTACGCACGCGCTCGTAGATATCGTCGGGCACGCCGTGTTCGGGAAGCCTGGTCAGCACTTCCGTCCACGCCAGCGCGGCGCGTTCGCGCGGTGCGAAGAGCGTGGACTCGCGCCACGTCGCGAGGTGATGGACGCGCAACTCGCGCTCGCCGTGCATGCGCGCTTCCTTCACGTGCATGTCCAGGCAGAATCCACAGCCATTGAGTTGCGACGCCCGGATCGATACCAGGTCACGGATCGATTCTTCGATTGTGCTGTCTTTCAGGAGATTGCTGAGTTCGAAAAACTTCTTGAACAGTTCCGGCGATTGCTGCACATAGTTGATACGCTGCGTCATGATTTCTCCTGGCGACGATGAGTGGCCACCCTGTCTTGCGGGTGCCGTTAGCGGCAGTGAGCCGCACGAATTCATCGTAGGCCAGGGCGGCGTGTCACGGTAGGCCAGCGGACGCGCTCACGGTGTTGCCCGCGAGGCACCAATCGACATGTCGGGGCGCACCCGCGTCAAAGAGAGATCGGCGTTCAGCCGTAGGCGTGTGCTGCGGCGATGCGTGCGAGCTTTTCAGGGTTGCGCTGCACGTGGATGCGAACGATGCGCTCGCCGTCTGTTTCGAACGACTGTGCCGATTCGAGTTTGCCTTCGATAAAACGCAGCAGTGCCCATTGACCGTTGAGCACCACGAGCTTGACGCTGAGTTCGTCGCCATAACGCCGCGACGACGCGTAGAAAAGCTGTGCGATGCGCCGGCCACCCGCCATCGGTTTCGGGAAGCTCGGGACTTTGCCGCCGCCGTCGCCGATCAGCATCGCGTCTTCGGCCAGCAATGCGTTGATCGCGGGGAAGTCGCCGCGCTGCAGCGCCTGCGCGAACGTTCGCAGCAAACGGAGATGCGTCTCGCGCGGTACCACATGGCGCGGACGTTCGTCGCGTAGTTGCGTTTTTGCACGGCTCACCAGCTGACGGCACGCCGCCTCCGTCTTGCCGATGGCTTGTGCGACTTCGTCATAGTCGGCGTCGAATACCTCACGCAGCAGGAACGCCGCCCGTGCTTCCGGCGTCAGCCGCTCGAGCAACGCCAGAAAAGCCACCGAGACGTCGTCGGCGCGCTCCGTGGCTTCTTCTGGCGTAGCCGGGAAGTCCGTCATCTGTGGTTCGGGCAGCCAGATGCCCGCGTAGTGTTCACGTTGAATCTTCGCCGCGCGCAGACGGTCGATGGACATCCGCGTCGTGACTGCGACCAGCCACGCTTCCGCGTTATCGATGGCTTCACGGGCTGTCGCATGCCATCGCAGCCAAACGTCCTGCACGATATCTTCGGCCTCGGCAACCGATCCCAGCATTCGATATGCAATCTTCTGCAGCCGCGGGCGCAGCCCGTTAAAGGCACGTGCGTCGTCGTCCATGCACAGACTTCCTGTTACGTTGAAAGCACAAACGCCGCCCGAACAGATCGCTGGCAGCGAAGTATTGCCACGGCTGGGACAACGATCTACAGAAATTGAGCCGGCCGCACTCACTTGCTGAGCGCGGCTTCGTTGCAGGTAAAAATCTAAATTCCCTTTTCCCGCAGCGACGCGACATATTGTTTGGCTGCTTCGTTGCCATGCGCGAGCGCCCGCGACGCAAGAGAAAACCCCACCTGAGTTTCATGGGCGACCGCGCTGCGGTCTTCATCGAAGACTTTTGCCGCGCGCCGCAGATGTTGCGCCGCCTGCCCATGAAGTTCCGACGCCGCTGCATGATGTTGCGCAGCGCTCAGGCCGCTATCGACGGACCCGGCCGGCAATGGAGCGCCTGAATGCTTGGCGGCAAGATTGGACTCCTCGATGGCATACAGTGCATGGCCCTGCGCCAACACGGCCTGATGAGCGGCGTGATCGTAATTCTTGGCCGCCTCGTAGTACTGCGATGCCTCCCGATGAAATCGCGCTGCCTGCTCGTGATGCGATGCAGCAGCATCGAGATGGACTTTTTTACCCTGCTTCGTATTCATGGCAGATCCTCCTGGAGCGGCTTCGCTCTGCCGCAATGCCAGAGACACTCGAAGCTGATTGGTACAGGCGTGATTGACAAGAGCGTCTCGCGCCGAATGCATGACTTGTTCTAATCGACGTTGCAATTCACCGCGAACAAATACTACATGAAAATGGGCAGGCAACTCGACTGCATCCAGCGTACGTTACGGGCGTCACGGGAGGATGTTCTGCCGCGTTCCGAACATCTGCACGCTCGCCCTCTATGTGACGGATCCGGAAAGCATCCGTCACGCCGTGGATGCGGCCTGGCCGCTCGACGTGCTCGTCAATAACGCGGGGATTGGCGTGCTGAACGCCCTCGAAGGCACGTCGATGGACATCGCTCGCGAAGTCTTTGAAACGAACACCCTCGGCACGATAGCGATGACCGGGCGGTTCTGCCTCAGTTTCGGCAACGCAGAGGAGGCGTCGTCGTCAACGTCAGCTCGAGTGTGACCTTGAGGCCGCTCCATCTGCTCTCGGTTTACACCGCCAGCAAGGCGGCGATCAACGCGTTCAGCGAATCCGTCGCGCTGGAACTCGAGCCATTCAATGTGCGCATGCGCCTGGTCCTGCCGGGACGCGCGCCGCAGACCCGCTTCGGCGAGAACGCGCAGTCTCGCATGCAGAGCGGCGTTCCCGAAGCGTACGCGGATTTGGCGCAGCGCGTCTTCGCCCATTGGCAGCAGGAGTCGGCGGTCACACGCTCGCTCGATGTAGCGCAAGCCGTGTGGCGCGCAGCGAACGACCCATCGAGCCCGCTTCGCATCGCCGCCGGTGCTGACGCTATCGCGTGGGCCAATTCACGGTGAAGCGGGAACGCAAACGCCGATGTATGTCGTCGCGCCAGGGTTGACGTTGCTATCTGAGGGATTTCCGACAATTCATGCTGCAGCCGGCTATAGCTGCGCCAGCAGTTAAAAGCGCACGATCCATGATGCGAACGAGAGCGGACCACGAATTGACACGCGTCCGACGCATGGGCCGTTTCTGCTTGTCAAAGTGGTGGCGCCCAGGTCCGGGAAAATCGCCAACTGCCCGTCCACCTCGACCTTGGCGCGCCGACAGACCTCTATGCGGCGTTGCGTCAACCTTTTGCCTCGAGCGGCTGTCACGACTTCTTCGTACGCGGCAGCGCCGCATTCAGAAACGGATTGAAAGTGCTCGAACCGGCCGGCGTATCGGCTTTGTTCGAGCGACGTCGCTTGCCTGGTTGTGTGCTGCCGGACAGTTGCGCCAGTAGTTCATCCGCACTCGCGTCCTGGTCTGAGTCGGCCGTTTTTCTGCTTCTGGCGCGCGGCGGTTCAGCCTCTTTGGCAGTTTCACTCGCAGCGCTAGCCGAGAGCGCGGCTTGCGCGATGTGTTCGACCACCGTCATGAACGACGTTGAAGCCGACTGCAGATCATCGCCCGGAAGCATCGTCTGTACGACGATTTCATGCAGCGAGCGGCCATCGACCGAACGGCCAGCGGAAGTGCCATGCCAGTTGGCACCCGCTTGCGCGAACGCGCCAATGACACGCTCGAGCACCGCGGGCGACAGGACGCCGCCGTCGTAGAGGCTAATGACCACCCGCTCGAAAATTCCAAACGGAGTTGATGGAGAAGTTTTCGGCACGATTTCTTACTCCCTGGTGGCCCGTTGTTTAGCGCCTCGCAGTCAGGCGGTTCATGCCTCGTGAACTGAACCCCGGCACGCACCGCCATCACGGGAACAGCCGTTGCTCACTTCGTCTGAATTCAGTCCACGCATGCAATCGCGCGATATATCCATGAAACAAACTGGCGACGTACGTATCGGCATTTCCGGTTGGCGCTACAAGGGATGGAGAGATAGCTTCTATCCCCGTGGGCTGAAACAGGCCGCCGAATTGCAGTTCGCGTCGTCGCTTTTTCAGAGCATTGAAATCAATGGTACGCATTACAGCCTTCAGTCGCTCGACAGTTGGCGGCATTGGTATGCCGAGACTCCTGCCGACTTCGTCTTTAGTGTGAAAGGGGCGCGGTATCTGACGCATCTATTGCGTTTCCGCGACGACAGCGCGCGAGTCGCCAGCGCCAACTTTTTCGCGCAGGGCCTGCTCGCCCTGAACGAAAAACTGGGGCCCTTTCTATGGCAGTTCCCGCCTTCGTTCCGCTTCGAACCAGCGGCCATGGAACGCTTTTTACGTTTTCTGCCCCGCGACACCGCGGCCGCGCTCTCTTTGGCGGAGCAACACGATGAGCGGGTCAAGACGCCGTATGTCTCGACGGACCGCAAGCGGAGACTGCGCCATGCCGTCGAGGTACGCCACGCCAGTTTTATGGACCCTGCCTTCGTCGAGTTGCTCAGGCAGTACGAAACCGCGCTGGTTGTCTCCGACTCGACCGAACCGTGGCCGCTGGCGGAAGACGTTACGGCTGACTTTGTTTACATCCGACTGCATGGCACCGAATCGCGGTATTCCGGCGCCTACGCGGACGAAGCGCTAGACGACTGGGCCGCCTGGATCGACGCATGGCGCCGCGGTTCGCAGCCAGCCGACGCGCGGCTGATCGCGCCGCATCTTCATCCGCCCACTCGGGCACGGCGGGACGTCTACTGCTATTTCGACAACGATGCCAAAACACATGCGCCCTTCGACGCGCAGCGGTTGATGGAACGGCTTGGCCTGGAGGCAGTGCATTCGGCGGCGTAAGCTGAAGGCGCGCCTTCAGCGTGGGCAATAGCATCAGTTGGCCCGTTTGCGCTTACCGCTCAGCTTGTCCGCGTGTTGAAGGGCCGAGACAATCGCGTCGTACACGCGTTGCCGCGTTGCGGGATCAGGCGCGCGCAACGCGAACGACGGATGATACGTCGCAACAACCGTCCGCTCGCCCTGCTCGATCGTTTTGCCGAGCGCGTCCTGTAGCCGGGCGTGCGAATCGTCCAGCACCGCCTTCAGCGCAGTGGCGCCTAACGCGACGATCACGTGCGCCCCTGTACTCCGGAGTTCCTGCTCAAGCCAGTATCCGCACGCTTCGATCTCACGCTGACCCGGCGTTTTGTGCATGCGGCGCTTGCCGCGTGGCGTCCACTTGAAATGTTTGACGGCGTTCGTCACGTAGACCTCTTCACGCTCCAGCCCGGCCTCTTCGAGCGCTTTATCGAGCAGTGCTCCCGCCGGTCCGACGAACGGTCTGCCTTGCAAATCTTCGGCGTCCCCCGGCTGCTCGCCAATCAACATGATTGCCGCGTGTTTCGGCCCTTCGCCGGGCACCGCTTGTGTCGCATTGCGCCATAGCGCGCAACGACGGCATTCGTCTAATGTCACCGGTTGCTGGTCGCGCTCGACATCGGGATCGGACTGCGTGCTGCCGCGGGAACGGCTCTTCGGTTTGTCGTCAGACATGGTCGGTTTTGGAGAGCCGCAAAACGTTGCGCGGCGTCGAAGGATGCAACGCCTGCTGTTTATGATTGCATGCCGCTATGGTTTGATCTGGCAGCAAAACACAGGCCCGCTGATTGACGTTCGCCGCACGGCGCGACAATGCGTGAGGCTCCGTGATGGCGAATTTCGCGCATGCACCTTGCTCTTTGACTCCGACGGCATGCATCTTGCGGCAGGCTTCAAACAGCGCCAACTCTGGTCGACCGCGTTGCATGGGACCAGAGTAGGCGCTAAAGCGCCAACTCTGGTCGACCGCGTTGCATGGGACCAGAGTAGGCGCTAAAGCGCCAACTCTGGTCGACAGGAGACAGGCATGACCGAACTGAAAATCGAACGCCTACGTCCCACCCAGCTGACACACGGCGCGCGGGAGGTCCGCGAAAAAATCAAGCAATACAAAGCGCTGAGCGGGCACGATCTGGAGATGGCCATCGCTGAGAAACCAATACCTGTCGTCTACGGGCCCGGCGACGCGGCGTTTGCGATCGATCATCATCACGTGGCCGCCGCCCTCTGGCACGTGGGCATCAAGTCTGTGCCGGTCGTTTTGGTCCGGGATCTTTCCTCTTATTCGCAGGCGTCTTTCTGGCTCAGCATGGAAAACGAACGGTGGACGTTCCCGTACGACGCACAAGGCAGACGTCGGCCGTTTTCCGATTTGCCGGAACACATCTGGGCGCTGCCCGACGACGAGTACCGCAGCCTCGCGGCGGCAGTCCGCGATGCCGGCGGCTATGAAAAAACCAATGTCCCTCTGGAAGAATTCCGCTGGGCCGACTTCTTTCGCTCGACTCTGCCGTGGCCCGACAGCGACGAAAAATTCGCCGCGCTAGTGGACGAAGCAATCAGGTTGGCAAAGAGCAACGCCGCGCTGGGACTGCCCGGCTACCTCGGTCCGGACACGGACGGCTAGCTTCTGCACCAAAAAAACCGGCCGGCGTGAGCCGAATGGAGAAGAAACCGCCATGAAACTCGTCGATTGGAATGTTCAATGGGGACGTGGCGTGGACGGCCGGGTCGACCTCGCCCGAATCGTGCGCGAAGCGCGCGCGCTGTGCGATTTCGACATCCTCTGCATGCAGGAAGTCACGCGCGGGTTTCATGAGGGCCCGGCGTCGGGCGGTTTGGCCGGCGGGCCATCCGCCGATCAATTCGCCGAACTGGCGGCATTGCTTCCGCAGTTCACGGTGCTCGACGCAGTGGGCGCCGATCTTCCGGCGCTCGGCGCGAGCCACCATCGGCGTCAGTTCGGCAATGCGCTCGTGACGCGGTTGCCCGTCAGGCGGGTGTTGCGCCATTCCCTGCCCTGGCCCGCGGATCCCGCCAAGCCCTCGATGATGAGAGCGGCGCTCGAAGCCGTGATCGAAACCGATATCGGCGCGATACGGGTGATCTCCACACATCTCGAGTTCTATTCGGAGAAGCAGCGGCTCGCACAACTCGCCAGATTGCGGGAGCTGCACAGGGAAGCGTGCGACCACGCACGAGCGCCCGCCAAAGCAGAAAAAATCGACAGCCCGTTTTCCGACACCGTGCGGCCTATGAGCGCGGTTGCCTGTGGTGACTTTAACAGTGCATTCGAAAGCAGCGCGTATCGCCGGATGCTTGCACCGATTGCCGATGCCCCGCGTTTTATCGATGCGTGGGCCAGCACGCACCCTCGGGCGCCGCGCGCCCCGACAGCGGGTTTATATGATCACGAGCAGTGGCCGGACGGTCCATTCGCCTTTGATTTCATTTTTGTAACCGAGGATCTGACATCGCGCATTGCAGCTTGCGAGGTCGATCCGCACAGCGAGGCCTCGGATCATCAGCCGATGTGGCTCGAATTGCACCAGGCCGTCCATAGCGAACGCAGTGTGTCCAGATCGGCTTGATCGTCGACAATTCGCGCAGCGCCTCGACGAAGAAGGAGTGTCTGAGATCCCGGCGGCTCGGAAATTGCTCGCCCCCAGGACACTGAAGGCAACGAGCCGACGGGAGAACAACATGGAATATCAGCGACGCAACGCAGGCTCCCGATTCAGCCGAGCAGGCGGCGCAGTGGCCGTCATGAGGGACGCCGTCGAACGATTTTCGTCGGACCGGTGCGCGATGATGGGCGCGAGCATCGGTTTCTACTCTGCGTTTTCGCTGGCTCCGACTTTACTGATCGTCCTCGCGATCACGGGCTGGTTCGTCGGCCGCGACATCGCGCAGGGGCAGTTCTTCGGTCAGATCAGGCAGTTGCTAGGGAATGAAGCTGCCAGTGCGATGCAGGCTGTCGTCGAACACGCACATCGTTCGAGCGGTAGTGGCATGGCTGCGGCGTTCTCTGTCGTGCTGCTTCTCGTCGGGGCGTCGGCGACGTTTTCCTGCCTGAATACAGCACTCGATGTCGTCTTTGCGGCGAAATCGCCTAAAGGCCTTGCCGGCCTGGCATGGGTGATACGCGCGCGACTCGTCTCGCTCGGCCTGCTCATGGGACTCAGCTTTCTGCTGGTGGTCTCGCTGGTCCTCGACGCCGCGATACAGACAGCCGGCAGTGCTGTTTTCGGTAGCTCGACGCTGAGCGTTGTTGCCGACGTCGCGCAGTCGATTTTCGGCCTCGTGATACTGACTTTCGGCCTCGGCGCGCTGATCAAGTGGCTCCCCGACAAGCGGGTCAACTTCCGTTCCGCGTTGATCGGCGGCGCCGTCGCGGCGTTGCTGTTTACCGTGGGCAGGCACCTGTTCGGTTTATACCTCGCGCACGCCGGCACGGCAGGCGCGTTCGGCGCAGCAGGCTCGCTCGCTGTGCTGATGATGTGGCTATATTTTTGCGCCATCGTTTTTCTTTTCGGCGCGGAGGTCACTGCTTCGCTGTGTCAAACACCGAAAGACGGTAACGCCGCGGACGTCAAGGCTCGCTTGAACGCAGCGCATTGAAAGAACAAAAAGACCGACCGGCGAACCTAGGATAGTCAAAGGCCGCGAGTGTGCGGTGTCAACTCTCTATATGGCGCGCGAGCCGGATCAGGAGCAGCGCGATCTGCCGACGGCGGAAAGTAGTTCGGATGATCGGATCGGGCAGCGCCGAGCGGCATCTGCGAGCCACGCGCCCTAAACGCTCCGGCAGTGTCGACTGCTTGCTCCGGCAGTGTCGACTGCTACCGTTTTTTTCGACCCACTGCATCCGCATCTCCGCCGGGCACGTCCTGCAGTTGCTCTTCCGGCGCGATCCGGCCGCCCCGCTCCCGTTCCGCCGATTGATCGGCGCTGGGTTCAGGACTGTCCTGCGCATCATCACCCTCGGCTTCGATCTGCCGGCGCGCTTCCTCCCAGTGCTTTTCCGCGTTGCTGTCCGGTGACGGATCGTTTTCCCAGAGCTGATATGCCCGGGTACGAATGCGGGCTTCGAGATCGTTGTCCATAGTGCGTTTCTCCATAAAATGCGCGCGGCAGCGTCGTCCGACATGTGCGAACCTCGAGCTGTGCGGTCGCTGCCTGATAACACGCCGGCCCTTCTCAACGGCGCAATTAACATGCCCATCGATGCATCGCGAAGCAGCGGTTTTCACACTGCCTACGATGCTTTGCACAAATTGCAATGCACCGTAAAAATTCGCTGGATACGTGTTTCTTCTATAAACCCCTAAGGGCCCTAGCCAAACCATATCGCTGGTTGCCCTTCTCCTCGACTAAGCAGTCGCAGCATGGCAATAACACGCCACGCCCCCGCGCGCAGAATATCGCCGATTTGGGCGCGCCATCCTAACGTTCGATGAACTCGCGGACTATAACGATACTCATACAGCGGACGTCCTGCGAGCAGCCGATCGGCTCTGGCTCCTGTCCCGCATGACCGGCCATCCGGAGTTCAGAATGCAATCCACCGACGAGCAGATCGAAGCGGCACCGGACGGTCCCGCCGCGAAGGCGCTGACGGCTCGGGACGGCACGCCACTCCAGCACGATCGTTACCGGCTTACCGTGCGTGCAAAGGCAGGCAACTTGAGGGTAGTTGCCGCGTGGCAGGTTCTCGGTTGCGAGGCGCCCCAGGCGGACCACGTCCGGATCCGTGTCGACCGTCGTCACGGCTACGAAGAAATGACCATTACGTTCGTGGCGGTGTCACCCGATACGCTCGCGGCGATGGTGGGCCGCCTGAGCGCGCTACCGTGGGCGCTCGATGCGTACTTTTGTCCCTGTGCATTGCCTCAGGGGTAAGAATTTTTCTGCGGGATTCCGCCGGCTGACGAGTACCTCGCGCGCACGCGCGCCGCGCTCACCGGATCGCCTGAGGAACTCACGAATCCGTGTCCGCCCTCGGCGATGACGCACTGTTGCCAATGCCATTATGCCCACCCGGAATAGCGATTCCGCTGTCATCCTTGCGCGAGCATCCGCCACATGACGCGGCAATGACAACGATGAGAAGAATTCTCGTCAATGTGCTGACCATTGTGATCTCCACTCGCATAGCGCACGGGATATCGTGCGTACGGCCCGTGACCATGTGCGGGCGTCGCAGACTGCTCACGGACAGATGCTTCGGGCGGAGCCTTCGCAGGCGCTTCGGATGATGTCTACGCCCGCGCCGACTTACTTCCCTTCGATGTCGCCCCAGCCCTGAGCACCAATCAACGGTACAAAACGCACAAGGTCGAGCATTTCCTCGTGGTAAGTCGTGCTGCTGTCGCGAGTCAGCCGGATCAGCCGCTGATGCTCCGGACCCGGACCCACCGGCATCACGAGCCGGCCCCCTATCTGCAGTTGCGCGCTCCACGCGGGTGGGACGCCCGGGCCGGATGCGGTGGCGACGATTGCATCGAACGGCGCACGCGCCGGCAGCCCGAGTGTACCGTCCGCGGTGTAGACGTTCACGTTGTCGTAGCCGAGTGTGCGGAGCCGGTCCATGGCGCTCTCAGCCAGTTGCGAATGACGCTCGACCGTATCGACGTGTGCAACGATTTCCGCGAGCACGGCCGCCGCGTAGCCGGAGCCCGTGCCGATTTCCAGAACACGGTCGTCCGGCTCGAGCCGCGCCGCCTGCAGCATCCGCGCGACCATAAACGGTTGCGTGATGGTCTGGCCGGCTTCGATCGGAAGAGCTGCGTCCGCATATGCCCATGCGCGCAGATCGGGGCTCAGAAACGCCTCGCGCGGCACGCGCCGCATCGCGTCGAGAATGCGCGGCTCCGCAATGCCGCGCGCGATCAGTTGCCGCTCGACCATCGTTTCGCGCGACGCCGCCAGATCTTCATGCACAGTGCTTCTCCCCTCGTTGTGCAGCGGCTCGCTGTCCCGGGGGCTGCCTAACCCTACCTCACGATAGCGCGGAAAATGCCAGAAGACATGACCTCAGAAAGAAGACAGGTGCTTCGCGGCAGAATTCCGATTTTGATTCATGACCCGCCTATCTTTTTTCAGCAACTGACGTGCCTTAGGGTCGCGTGCACGTTCAGGTCATCACGCCCGCATACTCCGATGAAAGCGCCGGTCGACATGGGAGAGGATGCTGCGCGACAGACGCGCCGCGCGTCCCTGAATCATGCGGTCGGAGGCGCGCGAGAACGCATACGACGCGGCGAGCACCGCCGGCACGGTCGCGACGAAGAGCACAAGTGACGTCCCCCGGTCGGTCTGCCGGAACACGCCCTCGAAAAAGTGCAACGTCGCCTAGATGCAGATGAAGTGCCACAGGTAGATACCGTAGCTTTCGCGGCCGAGCGCGTCGGCACAGCGGCGGATGTACGTGCCGCGAGCATCGTCGCCCGGCGCGGGGCAGTTGCGCGAGCACACAAATAATAGAAACGCGACTGCGCTGCACGCGGCGAACACCAGCGCGAGTTCATGTGCTTTCGCGAGCCACACGCCGAGCGCCGCCGTCGCGAGCGCGAAACCTGAGGCAAGCGAAAAAATCAGCCACGCTGTGCGCCGCGTCACACTGGACGTGCCCGTCAGATGCGAGCGGAACGCGTACCATGCCCACATTCCAACGATGCCACTTCTTCCCTGCTGTCAGGCAGGCGGTGAACCGCTATCTGGAGTCACATCCGGTCGGATGGCACGATTGGGAGGATCAGGCGTAGACGCCTCACTGGCTTGGTAGCGGACACGGACCGGCAGAATCCGCGGCCGCTGACCGCGCCTGCAAGCGCGATAACGCACCTCAATGGCGGGCGCTGCTCCAATGCCGCCAGTGGTGATGATGCCCCATCTGTCTGAGTCGTTTTCGACGCATCTGCTCCTGGTGATAGTGAGCGGCGACGAACACGGCTGCTGTCGCCATCACGAACGAACCTACGACGATTGCCACTGCTTCATTCATCGGAACCTCCGTTGCTGACTGTCCGCTTCATTGCAGGTGTTGGCCGCCGTTGATTGCAATGTTGGCTCCGGTCACGAACCCGGCTTCGCGCGAGCACAGGTACAGCACGAGTGCGGCAACTTCGTCGGGCTGTCCGAGCCGGCCGACCGGAATCTGCGGAATGATCTTCGTCTCGCGGATTTCCTCGGGGACCGCCATCACCATCTTCGTCGCGATGTAACCTGGTGAGATAGTGTTGACGGTGACGCCTTTCTTTGCCACCTCGAGCGCCAGCGATTTCGTGAAGCCATGCATGCCGGCCTTCGCCGCGGCATAGTTGGTCTGACCGAAGCCGCCCTTGGAGCCGATGATCGACGACACATTGATGATGCGGCCCCAGCCACGCTCGACCATGCTGTCGCACACCGGCTTCGTCATGTTGAACACCGAGTCGAGGTTGGTCCGGATTACCGCGTCCCAATTGACCTTGTCCAGCTTCTTGAAGCTCGCGTCGCGCGTGATGCCGGCGTTGTTGATCAGGATATCGACCGGTCCAACTTCGGCTCCGATTTGCGCCGCGCACCTGTCGCACGAGTCGTAGTCGGCGACATCGACCGCGTACGCGCGGAACTGTCGTCCCTGCGCTTCCATCCGAGCGAGCCACTCGTTCGCACCGGTGTTGGCCGGCGAACAGGTGACCACGACCGCATACCCGGCGTCATGCAGCTTGACGCTGATTGCTTCACCAATGCCGCCCATTCCACCCGTCACCACCGCGATCTGCTTTGCCATCGAATCGTCCTCGCAAAAAATCGGCCTCGTAGATATCTGGAGCCGCACTGCATTCAGTCAAGAACTTGATGAATTGGAAACCGGATCTAGACACTCCGTAAGTATTCCTTCATATAAATCGAGTGTGGCAACACGGGCATCGCTGCCCGCGTCGGCCTTATCCCTTCGCGCCAGCGGCTACGGGAACCTGCTCGGCGTTGCGTCGCGCGGCCTTTGACGCTGTGGCTGTGACTGCATCGAAATTATTCCCGGCGACCTGCACGGCCTGCTGCCCGGTCTTCTGCAGCGTTTCGTACAGGGTCGTGGTGGCGGTGATCGCGGACTTCCACGCAGCGATCGCTGCTTCGGAACCTGCCGGAGCATTCTTCGCCGCTTCCTCGATGAATGCCTGCACACGTGCGTTGTACCGCTCGTACTGCGCCTGTGCGAATTGCGTGACTTCAGCCTGTGTAGTCGCTGCGATATCGAATACTTGCCGGCCGTATGACAGCGATTTTTCGGTAAACGGCCCGGTGAAACCTGATTGCAGCGCGAACCATTGCAGCGGGTCTGTCGTGCCGGGCGCCTTCGTCAGATTCTCCTGCGCCTCGGCCAGCGTGGACCTGACGACCTGCAGGTTCAGCGCGGCCAATTTTTCGGCGCCTTCAAAGACCTTCCCGGTCAACCCGAAGAATGCGTCGAAGCTGGCCTTGGCGGCAGCGGCTTGCTCGGGACTCGATAGAGCCATGGTTGAATTCCTCAAAATTCGATCCGGTGCACGAAACCCCCGATAGGACGGGTGTGTTGCGACGGATCGCGATGGTGGATAAATCAAAGCGCAAGGACGCCCGTCAGGCAGAATGCGTCGCGAGAACTTTGACGGTCGTTACATCAACAGGCACTACAAACCAACCCGCAACTGAGACGTTCCGTTCATGACTGTTTCTTCGGCGTGCTCACCGGGAGGCGCAGCCGCAGCGATTTAGCGCATCCGGGCGACGGCCTTGAGAATGGAATCGCCATCGCTTGTGACGTGAGCACGAGGGCGTCCTGACGCAAAGTTTTCCAGCGATATGAGTTGCCGCTCCAGCAGCGTATCGAGTTCAGCGCGGCCCAGTTCGAGCTGGTCCGGTGCGTCCTTGATGAGCATCAAGGTGGCGAATTCATGGGGACTCAACATAGCGTCTCCTCGATTTAGTCTCTCTGCGCGGAGAGCATTAATTACCTCTCCTGCGTGAATGCCGGCAAATATTCCTGCCGCCCCCTCCGTGACGCAATCATGCGAGAAATCGAATCACGGAGACGCCATCATAACCGCTCAATTTTTGAACGCAATATGTGAAATGGCTTTTTTACGGCCATCGGTTTTCTTTTTATATCGGAGGGGAAGGCATTGCCTCTCCGATCCTTCCATGTCACCACGGAAACGCCCGACCGGCCTGGCTTACATCTATCAGGATTGCATAATACTGTTTTAATAGTTCACTTACTTAATGACGTCAATTCATCGCAAACGCATTGTCCGGTTTATATGTGAATCTCGTATTTATAGGCCGCCAGCCTATTGTCATCATTACCCCAAAATTGCGAAATATTTATTACAGCGCAGCTAATAGACTCGTTGCGCCGGGTGCAACAAGGGCTACCGCTGGGGAGCGCTCGGCGGGCGATGTCGGCCGTCTGCGGTTTCGCTGGGAGCAGTCAAATACTGGCTTGGGGCGGTACGTTTTGCGTCTCCGACAGAGGTATGATGGTTGTTGCTGGTCACATCAGCGTAGGAGGAAATCATGCCCTCAACCCCGACCACACGTCCTATTCACCGGCCTGGAATTCCGGACCATCCCGTCCGCGGCGTTACGCCGGGCACCCGGTCGCCGGCTCCTGAACCCGCGCCACGCACCAAGGTCGATCATCCTGATGCCGCAGAAGCGGAGCCGGTGGCGCACGAGCATCTGCCGAGCAGGTCGGATGACAATTGAGCTCTCTGCGTGTTTGGCGTGACGCCGCCGGCCGTGTTCCGTGCAGCCGACCCGGACAAGCATGAGAAGCTCGCCGGCTTTTACAACGCGGCGGGCACGTCAGGATCCGCACGTGGACGTGCGTCGCAGTCAGCGCGGCCAACGGCCATGTTCGAGATCGATCAGACTAAATTTTTTTGCAAACGTGGCGTCTTTTCCAGAACCGGAAGCACCGCTGACAAGTCTGACGGATACCCTTGTGCATATCGCTGGCTCCTGCTCCGCGCGGCCAGTTCGGCCACGAATGATCTATAACGATATGGCGTCGCGGAGTCGCCGGGCTGCGTGCTGCCCTGCCAGCCGAACCCGAAGTCGGCCATTCACCCGCGGAGGTTTGGCGAACACAGCCTGAATCCATGCTGTGTCTGTTCGAATCGCGATTAGCCAGGTATCGGAGGCAATCATGAAGTACGAGTACGGCGGCTGGGTCATTGACGCAACCCCGGAATTTTCGCTTGGTCAGTTCTTCGCGCATGCGCGGATCATCCGAGCGTCGCCTGACGACGATGTGGACACTGAAATGCACATCGAGCGCAATCTTGCCTGGTTCGAAACCGAAGACGAGGCAATCGAGGTCGCGCGGCAATGGGCCATTGATTGGATCGACGCGCGCGACGATAACCTCACTTTCACTGAGGCTGCTCCATTGAGCCGGCAGAACGATATGTCGGCGAAGGCCCAGGCCAGATGAAAGTCCGGATGCCGTGGCCCTGGTGCGGGACGCTGGCCCTGTGGCCATTGCGCAACGCCTGCGTCAGCGATGACCCAGGCCCGCTCCACGGAAGACACGGCAACGCGGCCGCTCGTGAATATTCAGACGAGACACCTGGTTGCTTCAGAAACTCGGTTGTGTAGGATCGATTCCAACGTCAGCGCCCTATGCGCGGCGTGTGTCTTCGGGCCGCAGCGATGTCTGCGGCTTTTTTTCGTTTCTGAAATCTCGCCAGCAGCCAGTATCTTGTGCGAGCCGTTCGGCGGCATTGACTTCGACGGTACAGACGGTACTGATGGTACAAAAGGCCGGCGTAAGGACAATCCACCAATCAGAACTGTTCAGTAACGAACTGTCGTCAGCGCGCGAACGTGTCGTCGACTACGCGCTGCCCGGCGCTATACCCCGCCATGAGCGCTTCGGCCTGGGTCGGGAACGGTTGCTGGATGGTCGCCCCGAGGCGAATCGGCGCAACCACGGGGCGCGTAGCGCCCACCGCACCCATCGTTCTGACTTGCACGACCGCGACGAAGCCACGCGGAGGCAGCAGCGTCACGCTGCCTGCGGTCTCCCATACCGGCTCTAACTCCACGGTGACCTCAAAGCCTTTGTACCCGTAGATTCTTTTCATTGGCGATCCTGCTTGTTCTACCCGGTCCTGAAACCGTGGAATGCCCCTGCTGGAAAGTGTACATCGCAGTTGCAGCGTGGCGACGAAGGGAATTTCCGAATAGTTCCGGCCGCAATATCAGGTGCGAAAACTGTTGCCGTCCTGACCGGTTGGGGAACCGCTTCACATGGGTTCAAAGCCCGTGTGCGATGGACGCGGGGAACACACGCGTCTTTCACATCATTCGCTTGACGGTCCTCTATTTGCGCGCACACTGCATATCTACGGTGACCGCCTCCAGAAAAGGAGCCCAATGATGACCAAGCCTTTTCAGCAGTGGAAAGTCTTGCCGCACGGCAAGCTCACAGAAGTCGACGAAAACGTTCTCACGGTGACCGGCGAACTCCATATGCCGCTCACCGACCTGTCGCGACGTATGACCGTGGCGCGTTTGAACGATTCGCGGCTGGTCATATTCAGCGCAATTGCGCTCGATGATCTCGAGATGCAAGCGCTCGAAGACTACGGGCGCCCCGCCTTTCTGGTGGTGCCTAACGACCATCATCGGCTGGACGCAAAGATCTGGAAAGAGCGTTACCCGTTAATGCAGGTCGTTGCGCCCGAAGGCTCGCGAACGAAGGTGGAAGAAGCGGTGCACGTCGACACGACAGACCCCGGCTTCGGCGATCCGAACGTGCAGTTCGTGACCGTCCCCGGAACGCGGGGACATGAGGCGGCGCTCGTCATTCGCACGTTGAACGGCACGACGCTGGTGTTGAACGATCTGGTCAGCAACATTCGCCATGAATCCGGGTTCGGTGGCTGGTTCCTGCGCATGATGGGATTCGCGGGAGACGAACCGCATATTCCGAAGCCGGTGAAGTTGATCCTCGTCGCGGATAAAGAGGTGCTGCGCGCTCAGCTTCTGGAATGGGCGGAACTTCCGTCGCTAAAACGCATTCTCGTGTCGCACGGCTCGCCCATCGAAGATGATCCGAGCCAGACCCTGCGCGCTCTGGCGAGCTCGTTGGCGTAACGCAGAAGCGCGCGACAGCGGCGGCGTGCGAAACGTTACTGCACCGAAAGCGGACTCTGACCCACGACGGGCGCGGCCGCCTCAATCACGGCGATTTCCAGTTCGTATAAACGAGGCGAGCGCCGTCAGCGCAGGTCGGTGCGAAGATCGCGCACTCCGCGTCCCGGGCGCTAACGTAAAAGTGTTCGTAACGTCGCTCCGCCAACGTAACCGACCTCAGCTGCGATGGCGTCGAGGCCAAGACCGCTGCCGTACAGGAGAGACTGCGCACGTTCGACACGCAGATCCTGGAAGTAAGCCAGCGGCGATTTGCCGAGCACCTCCTGACATCGGCGTTGCAATGAACGCGCGCTCGTCGCCAGCGCGTTAGCAGCTTCCCGCAGCGAGAAGCCAGCCTTGAGATGATCTCGCGCCCACGTCCCGATGCAGGACCCGGCGATACGCGCGCCTTCGGCCTGCCGTGAAGGGCGATCCATCTCAGCTTCGTGATCCTAACGAGCAGTCCAATGACGTTGCGCTGACGGTGGATCGCCCTCTTCGATGAGCCGATCCTGAAGGATATCCAGCATGCGCGACCTGATTGAATCTTCCATCGACGCGCCCCGCGCAATGGAAGACTCATCGCGCAAAAATACGGTCTGTGCTTGAGTCTATTCGATAAGCGGGATCGCGATTCTTGGCTTGGTACATCGCGAAGTCCGCCTTCCTGATGAGTTCACTCGAGTCTACGCCGGCTTTCAGAATAGCAATACCGAAGCTCGCACCGACCGTCTCAATACCCCAACGTGAATTCAGGGGAACCTGCAGAGCAGCCGTCAATTCGCTGACCATCTGTTCGACTACGCCGGTTATAGCGTCAGTCTTGAGCACAAGAAGGAACTCGTCTCCGCCGAGGCGCCCTACTACGCCGCGCTTCTGTACGGTAGCCTGCAGCCGCGCCGCCACCATCGCCAGAATTTCGTCGCCGCACTGGTGGCCGTACGTATCGTTGAGCTCTTTGAAGTTGTCCAGATCGACAAAGATGACAGCGACTTTTCCGACCGCGCCCGGTGCCGCGATCGCCTCATCGAGCAGGTCCACAATTTTGCCGCGGTTCGGTAAATCCGTCAGTCGGTCCGTTTGAGAAAGACGGCGCAATTCTTCTTTGCCGTTGAGGAGTTTGACGATCAGAGCAGTAATCCAGGTCGACAGTGCAGCGAGCATCACCGTGATGGTCGAGGCCATCGTCACATACACGCGACGCATCCTGTAGTAATCGTCCAGTGCCTCATCGACGGAAAGACCGGCGACGACGGTCAAACCATATTTCTCGAGATGGCGACTTGCTACCACACGTTCGACATGATCGATCGGATCGGAGAAGTCGGCCAGCACCGTCTTGCCGAGAGAGGCATAGCTACTCGGCAGCGCCTCGCCAGACCGGCTCGGTGAATTACCCGCGCGACGCGACAACATGAACCCACGACCGGACAAAACGGCGATCATGCCATGCTCGCCCAGCGCAGCATTGTTGTAGAAGCCATCTGTCAGATAAGCCGGATCTTCCGAGACGATCACGACCCCACCGAAACCTCCAACGGGGCGGTCGATACGGCGGGTTGCCTGAACGGACCATTGCCTGGAAATACGTCCAATCACAGGCTGGCTGATGAAGAGCCCGATGTTTGCCGGGGCAAGATGCACCCGGAAATGTTCCCGGTCCTTGAGATCAACCGTGCCTGAAAATGGCAAGGTCGATGCAATCACGCGGCCGTCGGCACCCGCAATGGTGACCTGTAGTGCCGTGTCCGCGGTAATCAGCCCGTATGCACGATACGCTGCAAGATCGAAGGTTTGCGGCGTACGTTCGTATCCGTATTTGACCAGCAACGCGATCTCGTCGACATCATGGACGGTCTTCAGCGTATGGGTTTCTAAAGCATCGGCCAGCGTGCGCGCAGCCACGCGCGTGTCGCGCATCACGGAGGCCTTCTCGACCTGCAAGCGCAGCAGTATGGTTACCCACAATATGCCGAGGACGAGAACGGTCAGCGCGGGCACCAGAATTAGCGCGTGGCGGGAGGATCTGGTGCTGCTCGTGGCGTAAATTGTTCGATCCATGGTTCATTTTCACACTGCACAGGCGAACGCGAGTCTCTCAGTGCACCGAATGATCGCTTGACGACGCCAGCACGATTCCTGGCTTTTCCAAATGAAGACGAGCCGGCCATTGTTAGGTCGCGCAATGCTTTAACGACAAACCTCTCAAAAAGTTTATTGTTTTTGATGAAATAAAAAAAGGACGGTCGTATCGTCTGAGGATATATGGAGTGCCATGCATCCAGCAAGCATGGAACTGATAATGAAGCAAGCCACACAAGGCGCGGCAAGACATTCAGTGAGAATAATCGCGGCTCTACGCGGGCGAAACGATAAAAATTTTATATTCCATTGATATTCCGACGATTCAACTCGCGATATAAATTAATTCTGCAATTGAATGACTTTTTCTGTTATCAAATAGTCGCAGCAGATGGGCAGATGCATCGCTCAATGGCCCGATCCTCGCGCACTCGTGTTCGCATACGTATCGCCGACGATCAGATGCACGATCTCGTCGCCGTTAGTCCCGGCCACGAGCCGTTCGCCGGCAACCTCACCACGCCGCAGCACAACGATGCGATCGGCAATGGCAAAGATATCGTGAAGATTATGCGAGATCAGAATGACGGACACGCCCTGGGCTTTCAGCGCGGCGATCAATTCCATGACCTTGCGTTGTTCGGGTACGCCGAGCGCGGCAGTCGGCTCGTCCATGATCAGAACACGCGCATTCCAGTAAATGGCGCGGCCGATCGCAATCGCCTGTCGCTGGCCGCCGGAGAGCATCTTCACGGGACCGCTGAGCTTGCGCTCGGGAATCACGATATCGAGACGCTCGAGTACTTCGCGTGCGACCCGCGCCATGCGCGGCCGGTCGATGACCTGAAGTCCGAATTGCCGGCGCGTCGGCTCGCGTCCGAGGAAGATGTTGCTGCCGACATCGAGGTTGTCGGCGAGCGCGAGATCCTGATAGATCGTCTCGATCCCCTGAGCGCGAGCATCCTGCGGGTCGCGCAGTTGCAAGGTCGAGCCATTGAACAGCAAGTGGCCCGCGTCGGCGTGGTAGACACCGGAGAGGATCTTGATGAGCGTCGACTTGCCTGCACCGTTGTCGCCGGCGAGCGCCAGCACCTCGCCCGCCATCAGTCGCAGCGAGACGCGCCGCAAGGCCTCCACGCCGCCGAAGCGGATCGAGATATCGCGCGCCTCGAGGATCGGGGTGCTCATTGGGCACCTCCGAGACGTTCCTTGTACTGATCGATCAGCACCGACATGATGATGACAATGCCGACCACGATAAACTGCCAGAACGCGTTGACGTCGATGAATACCAGTCCGAACTCGATCACCGCGATGATCAGTGCGCCAATCAGCGTGCCGATGACATTGCCGGTCCCGCCGAACAGACTCGCCCCGCCGATCACGACCGCTGCAATCGAGTCGAGCAGCATCGGCTCCCCGGCGTTGGCAGCGCCCGCGGCAAAGCGCGCCGTATAGACAATGCCGCCGATAGCGGCAAACGCAGCGGCGATCAGATAGATCACCAGCAGATGACGCCTGACATTGATGCCGGCGCGGATCGCCGACTGTGGATTGCCGCCGATTGCATAGGTGTACTGGCCGAAACGCGTCTTCGACAGCACGACATGCATGATCACCAGCAAAACGGCGGTCAGCGCGACCGGGGTCCAGCCGCGGCCGAGCCAGGCGAGGCCGGCATTGTCGACCGCCACGGTCATGCCGCTGCCCGCCGCCAGAAAACCCACACCTCGTGCGACACCGTACATGCCGAGCGTGCCGATAAAGGCGGGCACACCGAGCCGCGCAATCAGTACGCCGTTGACGAGCCCCGGAATCGCGCATACCGCGACGGTCAGCGGAATGGAGAACAGCAGGATCCACGGCGAGCCGCTGCCCAATATCGTGAATTGCGCGACACACACGGCGGCCAGTCCCATCACAAATCCCACCGACAGGTCGATGCCCGCCGTGATGATCACGAACGTCTGGCCGATCGCAAGCAGTAGCGGCGCGCTGGCCGCCAGTCCGATCGACTGCAGGTTGTAGGCGTTGAAGACGAACGAGCGATGATCCGATATCCGCGCCCAGACTTCGAAAAACACCAGTAGCGCACACAGGAAAAGCCAGGGCCAGAGCCTGCTGATCAGTGCGAGCCTGTCGAGCCGTGAGTTGTCCATCGAGTCGTCCGGGAAATCGGGAATGGCGTGCGCGTGCGCGCAGCGGCGCACGCGGGGGCTAGGTCCTCGTTCGACAGCGCTTGTCTAGTTCGAATAGATGTACTTCTTCATGTCTGGCTGGTCGATGTTCGTCTTGTCGAGCACCACGAAGCCGGTGCTCTTGAAGGGCGGAATCTTCTTGCCGCGAATCACGTCTGCCGCGAACTTCACGCCGTAATAGCCGATTTCATCCGGGCGCTGCGCGATCGCGATGTCCACGAGGCCGCTTTTGATCTGCTGGTCGATGCCAGGCACGGCGTCGAACACCACCACCTTGACGACGCCCTGCTTGCCGGCCGCCTTGACGCCTTGGGCGGCGCCGCTGCCGGAGAACGTGTTGGCGCCGAACACGCCGGCAAGGTCGGGGTTGCGCGCGAGCACCGCGGCGACGTGGGACGCAGCGCGGTTCGCATCGTCCTCGTTATATTGCGTCTGCAGCACCTTGATGTTCGGGTGCTTCTTCATCTCATCCAGGAAACCCTCGGCACGCGCATCGGTACTCGAGATGCCCGGCTTGTTGTTTTCGCAATAGACCGTGCCCTTGTCGCCAATGGCCTTCGCGAGCGATCGCGCCGCCACGCGCCCGCCTTCCAGGTTGTCCGAAGCAATGTAGGACAACGGGAAATCCGCGTCGCCCTTGCCGGTC
The DNA here is from genome assembly GCF_046027395.1 of Paraburkholderia dipogonis. Classification (GTDB taxonomy): domain Bacteria; phylum Pseudomonadota; class Gammaproteobacteria; order Burkholderiales; family Burkholderiaceae; genus Paraburkholderia; species Paraburkholderia dipogonis_A. Next base: position 79,867 of record NZ_JAQQEG010000040.1, read on the forward strand.
TGATAGTGGCCGTCGCCGATATACGTGTCGACCGTGATGACCTTGATCCCTGCGTCTGCCGCTTCCTTCAGCGGTCCGATCAGTTGCTGCTTGTCGACCGGTGAAACCAGCAGGACATCCGGACGTTTGGCGATGAACGCCTTTAGGATCGGCACCTGCTCGGTGGTGTTCCATGCCTTCGGCACCTGGAATAACAACTGGACGTGTTCTTCGTTCGCGGCTCGCTCGGCGCCGCGGTGCATCGTGAAGTAGAAAGGATCGGTGACACCCGGCAGCAACGCGACGACGGGATGCGCGGCATCCGCATACGCCGGTCCCGTGAGCGAAGATGCAACGATCGTTGCAAGTGCAACCAGATAGTGGGAAACGATGCGCTTCATTTTTGTCTTCCTCCTGTTGAGTCCGACGAACGGCGCCTGAGCTGACTCGTTCTGACCTTCCTGAAGTGACGGCGTCCGGCAGTTGGCCAGTATACTGACGCGCGCCAGGAGCGGCCCTGGTGTTTTCCTGCATCGTTTCCGCATATCAGTTCAATTGCAACGGCCTCTTCGCAAATTGACGCGGCGTTACCGACAGTGGAACGACTCCACAGCCGGGGGGCGGCCTTGACCGACAGTACGCCGCGCATGCAGCGATTTCTCCCTCGCCAAGGCCAATTCTCACTACGGCAGTCGCACTACTTTGTCCGCTCCAGTCGAGTGCTGAAGTTGACTGGCGATCACTTCGAGGCGCGATGCGCCCGCAGCGACCGCACTGAGAAACATGCTGATTGAGAACTCGACCATATGATCGATCGGAACCGGAATATCCGAGCGCGGCACACGATCCGAGAGGATCAGCGTGGCGAGTCCATGCTCCACGCTCCACGCGGCATGCGTGACGAGCGTCAGTGACTGCTGTTCCCACTGCTTTTCCAACGCGAATGCCTCGACCGCCGAAGCAAAAAGCCTAAAAGATTTTCCGCTTTCCTCGCTGAGTTCCGGGTAAGAATCGCGCGCAACGATCCGCGGACCAATCATCAATTCAAATAGTCCTTTATGGCGCTGAGCAAATTCGACATAGACCCTCATCATCCGGTATGCCTTGGACATCGCCGCATCGTCGGACGCGTTGATCGCGCGGCGCAACGCCGCTAGGTCGCGAAATCCATCCGCCGCGATAGCGGCCAACAGCCCTTCCTTGCCGGCGAAATGGCGGGATGGCGCCGCCTCGGACACGCCCACGGCCCGCGCGAGATATCTCAAACTGAGGTCGTGGACGCCGATCTCCTCCAAGGCACGACGTCCCTCGACGATCAGCGCATTGCGCAAGTTTCCATGGTGATAGGGCACGGCCACTTCAGAGGACGATTTTGAATTCACGACGCCGCCAAAAAAAGTTCAGACAAGTTGAAAATTATAGATATCCGGTGTCGAAGCATGCAACGGACCTCGCTTAGCCAGCGTCCGCCAATCTCATAGTCCAACGCTCATGCCAATCAACGGCGCTTGCATCTTAGGCCGGGAATACCCTGATTGGCGACGAAGTTAACGCTGTTATCATTGTCTCACGAACTGGCTGAACATTGAAAGCACGGAGCTTCTGTCATGCAACCAGTGAGGGCATACGACCGACGGGAGCGAACCGCAGAAACCGTTTGAGCAATGTACAGATGGAGCATACCGCCCATACCTGACAGCCTCATCGCAGCGGCCATTCAAATCACTCAGTATGACTAATGTGTTTAGTCGATGAACATGCCTGGCGATCGTCGCCGGGCTCAACGCAGGATAAAACATGACCACGGTTCTGTTCGAGAAAGACGGCGCAGTGGGCGTCGTCACAATGGCGAAGCCTCCTCATAACCTGATTGACGACAGGTTTCTGGCGGATTTGCTTAGCGCCTACAACAAGGCCGTAGAAAACGGGTGCCGATCGATCCTTTTGCGCAGCGGTATGCGTCATTTTTGCGCCGGAGCGGATGTGGGCGGCTTCACGGGTGGTGGACGACGACGCGACCAGGCCGGCTTCGAGTCCCTGCTGGATGCGCTCGAAAACATCGGCCTTCCTTCGGTGGCGGCAGTTCATGGCGGCGCGCTCGGCGGCGGCGTCGAACTGGCACTGACCTGCGACATGATCATCGCCGCCGACACCGCGTTCTTCGGCATGGCGGAAGCATCTCTCGGGCTATTGCCGCTGCTAGGCGGCGTGCAACGGATGACGCAGCGCGTCGGCCCGGCGAGGGCAAAGGAAATGGCGATGTTCGGCCGGCGTCACGATCCCGCGGCGCTCGAACGTTGGGGTGCTATCAACCTCGTCACGGCCGAGTCCGAGTTGCCTGCCGTGTCGATGTCATGGGCACGTCAGCTCGCGGCGGGCCCCACGGTCGCACTGACGGGTATCAAACAACTGGCGAATCTGTCCGCACGTCATGGGATCGCCGGCGCGGACGCCCATCAGACCGAAGCCAGCAACACGATGTGGGCAAGCGCCGACCACAAGCGTGGCCTGCAGGCCTTCGCGAAAACCGGCCCGGGTTCTGCGGTATTTGAGGGGAATTGACCATGAACGCTCCACTGGAGGGCCTGAAAGTCATCGACTTCACACGGGTGCTGGCCGGTCCGCTGTGTACGAAAACGTTGCGCGACCTTGGCGCCGATGTGACAAAGATCGAACCGCCGGGCGGCGACTCTGGCCGCGGAGGCGTACCCCACATAGACGGCATGTCGGTCTACTACGCGCAGCAGAATGCGGGCAAACGCAACCTCAGTCTCGACCTGAACTGGGCTGAAGCGCGCGAAATCGTGGTCGACATGTGCCGCGACGCCGACATCATCGTTGAAAATTTCCGCCCCGGCACGCTTACGCGTTTCGGACTCGGCTACGAGCAAGTGCACAGGATCAATCCGACAGTCGTGTACGTGTCCATCAGCGGCTATGGGCAAACCGGACCATGGCGCAACCGCCCCGCTTTTGCGCCCACAGTTCAGGCCGAAACGGGACTGACGGATATCCTGCAGAACCACTACGGCGAATCGCTCACCGAACTCAGGAATGATGCGTGCAGTCATGCGGACGTCTACACGGGTCTGCATGCCGTGATTGCCGTGCTCGCGGCGGTCCAGCATCGCAATCGCACGGGTGAAGGGCAGCACGTCGACGTCTCGATGGCCGCGACCATGCTCGCGGTGAACGAGCGCGCTGGCGCACAGCTTTCGGGAATCGACACGCAAGGTGAACCACCCGCACTGAGCGCGCCCGAATCCCATATCTACCAGCTGCCCGACGGACGCCAGCTGACCATCGCCGCGAGTCCCATTTACACGCCGATGTTCGTCCGCTTCTGCTCGATGATGCGCCGGACCGATCTGCTGCTCGATCCACGCTTTGCGACCGCGCCGCTGCGCCGCCAGAACATCGCCGCGCTGCTGAGCGAAGTACGTGCCTGGGTACTCACCTTCACCGACCTCGACGAACTTCAGGCTCAGGTTAGCGAGGCGGGTCTCGCCGTTGGTGTGGTCCGCAGCACGAACGATCTCGCGGAATCCGAATGGGCGCAGGACTGGGGGGCAATCGTCCACGTGGACGACCGCGCGGGAGGCACGATGCGCATGCCGGGCTCGCCCTGGCGCTTCAGCGGCGCGACCTTGCCGCCGCCGGGCATCCCCGCCTTCCAGGGCGAGCACAACGTCGAACTGCTCGCCGAGCGCAACCTCGATCCGGCCTTGATCCAGGAACTGCGCCAACGCCGTGTGCTGCTGAGCCGCCGGAGCCTGCGGGGTGAATTCGATGAGCCTTGACCACACACACGACGTCAGCGCCAGGAGCTGGCTGGCGTCCGCCAATCACCCTGCCAGCGACTTTCCGCTGCAAAACCTCCCCTACGCGATCTTTCGCCGCAGGGAAAGCGCCGAGCGGTTTCGTGCGGGCATAGCGCTCGGCGACCAGGTCATCGACCTCGCCGCGCTCGTTCACGAACGATGCCTCGACGGCCTGGCCGTGCAAGCCGCGCTTGCGTGCACCCAAGCTTCGCTCAACGCGTTTTTCAGCATGGGTTCGCAGGCGTGGCGCGCTCTGCGGCACGCTGTTTTCGCACTCTTCGAGGCATCCGCGGCTGGCGCGCCCAGTGTCGCGGATCGGAACCGGCTCGAACGGTGCCTCGTCGCGCAGACCGACGTCGAATACAGCCTGCCGGTGTCCATCGGCGACTACACAGACTTCTACACGTCGATCGACCACGCGCGCAACATCGTCAAGTTGTTGCGGCCTGACGCGTCACTGTCGCCGAACTTTCAGTGGATGCCCGTCGCGTATCACGGCCGCGTCTCGAGCATCGGACTATCCGGTGAACAGGTACGGCGCCCGCTCGGGCAGCGCCTCGTCGCGGGTCAAGGCGCGCCGGAGCTTGCAGCGTGTGCGCGACTCGACTACGAACTTGAACTGGGAATTTTTATCGGCGTCGGCAACTCGCGGGGCGAGCCAATTTCCATCGACCGGGCCGAAGAACATGTGTTCGGTCTTTGTCTGCTGAACGACTGGTCTGCCCGCGACATACAGATGTGGGAATCCACGCCGTTGGGCCCGTTTCTCGCGAAGAATTTTGCCACCACCATTTCCCCCTGGATCGTCACGATGGACGCCCTCGCACCGTTCCGGCATGAGTGGGCGCGGCCTGCCGACCAGCCTCAACCATTGCCCTATCTCGACGCACCGGCCAATCAGCGCGAAGGCGGCCTCGACATCCAGCTCGAAGTCTGGCTGGAGTCCGAACGACAGCGCACGAGCGAAGGTCCGGCCACCCGCCTGTCGCGTACCAGCTTCCGCCATCAATACTGGACCGTGGCTCAAATGGTCACGCATCACGCCGTGGGCGGCTGCAACCTTCGCAGCGGCGATCTGTTGGGGAGCGGCACGATCTCGGGCCCAACAGCCGCCGAAGCCGGCGCATTGATCGAGCTCACCGCCGGCGGCCGGACACCCGTCGCGCTCGACAATGGCGAAACACGCAGCTTTCTCGAGGACGGCGACACGGTCGTCATGAAAGGCTGGTGCGAGCGGAGCGGCTTTGCGCGAATTGGTTTTGGTGAGAACCGTGGGAAAGTCGTCCCCGCGCGAGTCGTTTCGTAGCGCCTGTTGTTGCACCGTGACGGGCGCGAATGACGCCGCCCGCTTCTGCCTTAACACCGTCATGACACCGGGCGATCAGATCCGGGCATGTCACCAAGGAGACACTTCATGAATTCGCTCTACGACGCCGATGCGAACGCCTTGGGCGACGCGTCCGAGATTGCACTACGACGCGCGTATTCGACCTCGGAATGGAGAATCGTTCCGATCCTCTTCCTGCTGTGGATGCTCGCGTGGGTCGATCGGGCCAATGTCGCGTTCGCGAAACTGCAGATGCTGTCGGATCTCCACTTCAGCGAAATCGTGTACGGTTTCGGCGCGGGATTGTTCTTTCTAGGGTACGTCGTGTTCGGCATTCCGAGCACATTGATTCAACAAAAGCTGGGCGCACGGAAGACAATCGCCGCCATTGCAATCGGCTGGGGCGCGACGAGTCTCGCCATGACACTGGTGGACAGCCCGCCCGTCTTCTACTTCCTGCGGTTCCTGCTAGGTGCTTTCGAAGCTGGTTTCTATCCCGGTGTCATCCTTTATCTGAATCTCTGGTTTCCAGCACAACGTAGAACCCGTAACTTCAGCATTTTTCACTCCGCCGCGATCTGTTCGACGGTCGCCGTCGGCTTGACGGGAGGATTCATCCTGGAACATATGAGCGGCCTCCTGTCGCTGCAAGGATGGCGCTGGATGTTCCTGGTTCAGGCCGCCCCCACCCTGCTTCTCGGCTGCCTCGTTCCGTTTGTCCTGTCGGATAGCCCGGCGACCGCGTCCTGGCTGTCCCCGGAGCAACGGGAACTTATCCAGGCCGATCTGGCGCGTGACAGGCAACGTTCGTCCGCAGGCGCGGACCACCAGGGGCCACTGCTTGCCAATCCCGTTGTCTGGGTTCTTTTCGCCGCCTATTTCTGCATCCTCACCGCCAACACGGCCCTGAGCTTCTTCATTCCGACCATCCTGCACGACGCGGGCTTCGGCGGGTACACGGCCATCGGCAATGCAATCGCGGCGATCTGCGTACTCGGCGCTGTCGGCAATATTGCATTCTGCTCGTACGCAAGCCGGCATAGCGACGTTCGCTACCACTGCGCGATCGCGTCCATCGTCAGCGTCGCGAGCCTGATCCTGCTGATATTCGTCTGGCACAGCAACCGCGCCGTCACCTTTACGACACTCGTCTTCGCTCTCGCCGGAACAGGTGCGGGGATCTCGCTGTTCTGGCAGATTCCCGTACGATTCCTGAGATCGAATACGGCAGCGGTCGGCGTCGCTTTCATCAGTTCCTTCGCGAACCTTGCGGGCTTTCTGACACCGTGGCTCACAGGGTACATACGGGAGGCGACCGGCACCTATACGAGCGGCTTTGTCACTGCGGCTTGCGTGCAGGCATTGTCGGCTGTCACGCTCGTCGTGGCGTTGCCATGGGCCGCTTCAAGAAACCGGGTCGCTGCTCCGACCCACAGTCAAGGCAGCAATTCATGATGGGCGCGCTCAATCATATCCGTGTGCTGGATCTCACCCGTGTGCTTGCCGGCCCGTGGTGCGCGCAAACGCTCGCTGACTTTGGCGCCGACGTCATCAAGATCGAACGACCCAAAGTCGGCGACGACACGCGGCACTGGGGACCGCCCTACCTGAAAACACCGGACGGCGCGGACACACGCGAGGCCGCGTATTATCTGGCCGCCAACCGCAACAAGCGCTCTGTCACCGTCGACATCGCCACGGCCGAAGGCCAGCAGATCATCCGTGAACTGGCCGCGCAAAGCGACGTCGTGCTGGAAAACTACAAAGTCGGCCAGTTGAAAAAGTATGGCCTCGACTACGCGTCGTTGAAGGCGGTGCGGCCCGACATCGTCTACTGCTCTGTGACGGGATTCGGGCAGACCGGACCCTACGCGCAGCGCTCGGGCTACGACTTCATCATCCAGGGACTCGGCGGCTTCATGAGCATCACCGGCGAGCGCGACGGATCGCCGGGCGGTGGACCGCAAAAAGCCGGCGTCGCGATTACGGACCTGATGACAGGCATGTACGCAACCGTTGCCGTATTGACGGCGCTCGCGCATCGCGACCGCACCGGCGAAGGACAATACATCGACATGGCGCTGCTCGACGTGCAAGTCGCCATGCTGGCAAACGTCAATGCAAATTTCCTCGCGAGCGGCGAGGCGCCGGTGCGTTGGGGCAACGCGCATCCGAATATCGTGCCCTACCAGACGTTCCAGACCCGCGACGGCTGGATCATCGTCGCAGTCGGCAACGACGGGCAGTTTCGCAAATTCGTCGAAGCCGGCAACCGCACGGAACTGGCTGACGACGAGCGCTTCTCGACCAATCCCGCACGCGTGAAAAATCGCGACACGCTGGTGCCGATCCTTTCGGAGATGGTGCGCGGCCGTGGCAAACAGGAATGGATTGCGGCGCTCGAAGCCGCGGGCGTACCGTGCGGGCCAATCAACGATCTGGCTGAAGTATTCGAAAACGAGCAGGTGGTGGCGCGTGAAATGCAAATCGATATGCCGCATCCGTCCGGCGGCAGGGTGAAGCTGGTGCGCAACCCGATCAGAATGAGCGGCACGCCGCCGCAAGCGCGCGCCCACCCGCCCAGGCTCGGCGAACATACGCACGACGTTCTGCGCGGCGAACTCGGCTACGCCGACGAGCGGATCGCGGCGTTGCGTGAGCGCTCGGTGATATGAGTGGGCGAACGGCCGCCGTCACCACTTGTGTGCGGCGGCCGTCACACATTGCAAGCTCCCCAAGTTTCCTGAAGTAGCGGGTTCCTGTCATGAGCGCCAGAAGAAAACGTTCCCGATTTATTCAGTAATGCGTATTAATAGAAATTTACAGAGGAGATAGCATGAACTTTGGTCGCGCAGTTGTTCTGGCGTGCGGCGGTCTGGCTACCGCGTGTGTCCATGCACAAAGCAGTGTGACGCTCTACGGTGTGGTCGACGCGGGCGTTAGTTACGTGAACAATGTGGCCAGCCAGCCAGGAGCCGTCGGTGCCCGGAAGATACAGGCGACAACCGGTGTCGGCGCACCTTCGCGTTGGGGGCTTAGAGGGATCGAGGATCTGGGTAGCGGCAATTCCGCTATCTTTGTGCTCGAGAACGGTTTCAGCGTAACCAGCGGGACGCAATTGCAAGGTTCGCGTCTATTCGGCCGCCAGGCGTTCGTCGGGTTGACCAATCAGACCCTCGGTTCGGTGACATTCGGCAGACAGTACGATTCAGTCGTCGACTTCATCGGGCCGCTTGTGTCATCCAGACAATGGGCTACGCAATATGGCGCCCATATCGGGGACGTCGACAATCTCTACACTACCTTCCGCATCAACAACTCGATCAAGTACACCAGCCCAACGTATCGCGGACTGACGTTCGGCGGGCTGTACGCTTTCAGCAATCAGGCTGCGAGCGAATCGGGAAACGGCTTCTCGAACAATAGCGCCTGGAGCGTCGGGGCGAGCTACGCCTCGCAAGCGCTGACGCTCGGAGTCGGTCACTTTCATCTCTCAAACCCTTCGGCCGGCAATACGGGAGGCAGCAACACGACAGGCGCCATCGTCGGCGACTACACGAGCCCCACCGATATCTTCTACACGCGTCCGGTGCGGACGCAGGACGTCACGGGAGCAGGCGCGGCATATCAGTGGGACGCCGCGACGATTGGATTCGTGTACACCTTCGCCAGGTTAAGGTACGTCGACCATTCGAGCCTGTCTCTCTCGAACTATGAAATCAACGCGAGATACCAGATCTCCCCGGCCTTACTCGCAGGTGTAGCACTGATTTATAGCGACGGAGAGGTCAGCGGAATTCCATCCATCAAGAATGTCACGGATGGGACGCACCCTCGTTGGACACAAGTAAATGCGGGAGTCCAGTATCTGCTCAGCAAACGCACCACGACCTATGTAGCCGCCGTCTATCAGAAGGCCATGGGTGACGCGCTGACCGCGGCGATCGATAACGTGGGAGGTCCGACTGGCTCCAATTCCCGATATCAGTTAGCGGTTACGGCGGGCTTACGCGTCAGGTTTTAATGCATGCTCCGGCGACCGATCCCCAAAAGCGTTAGTCCGGCATCCCGTCATGCTCACCGATCGGTCTGATCGGCCAATCCGTCCAGCGGTCCGCGCGCGTCAGTTCGTGCGCTTCGTTGAGCGGATACCGGATACGGTTGTCTTCGCGCGGCCGCTCACCGATCACCATCAGCCTGACTTCGTCGTCGGTATTGTTGATGAACGTGTGGCAGATACCGGTGCCGGCCGGAAACGCAACCGAGTCGCCTTCAGCAAGAGGATGCAGAACGCCGTCGATCCAGACATCGGGCTTGCCATGGAGCACGTAGACGAACTCCTGTTCGGTGCTTTCGGCGTGCGGATATGAGGTGCGCCGACCCGGCAGAAGCCTCACATGATGAATGCCGATCCGCGTAATACCCATCGCAGCGGACAGTGGCGCGTCAAGGCCCATCGGCTCGGAATCGCCGCGATAGCAATGCGCATGGGGTTCTTCCAGTTCGGTCCAGTGTTTGATGAAATCGGGACGACTCATCGCCTGTTCTCCTTGGGGACGAGAAACGATGATAACGGGTAACGGAGGGAGTTCGACGAAACACCGTCTTTCGCCGCGCGGGCGCTGTTCGATTCACACATTCGGCCCGTGCCGCTATCATCAATTCGATGCCCCACCCCTTATCCGCTCCAGCGAAACCAGTGCCGGCGCGACCTTCGCCAGCTCTGCGCGCATCTCGTCGATCAGCCATTGCGACACCTTGCGCACCGATCCCGATGGCTCGCGCGTACGGCATTCCAGCACGTAATTGCAACCCGTCTCCACCAATCGGTCCGACGCGGGGACGACCGCCCCGGTATTGAGCGGCGCGGCGACCGCGAGGAGCCAGCCGAGCAGCACGCCGTGTCCGAGCATGGCGCCCTGCAGCGCGAGGCCCGGATCAGAATAGCTCGCGTGTTTCGCCGATGCATGGTTCATCACCCGCGTCAGCTCGAAATAGTCGGCCCAGGTATGCGTCGTCGGCTCGAGGTGTATCAGCGTGTGACCGCCCGCCTGACGCGGCGCGTCGAGAGGGCCGTGCTCCGCGAGATAGCCCGGGCTGCACACGGCGATGATCAGCTCCGGACAGAAACAGAGCGCATCGTGCCCGGAACCGGGCTTATGCAAACGAATACCGAGATCGGCGCCGTCGAGCGGACCGTACAGGCGGCTCGCCATCACCTGCAAGCGCAGGTTCACCGAAGGAAACGCCTGCTGAAAGCGCTCGAGGCGCGGCAGCAGCCACTGCGACGCGAACCCGCTGGAGATGGAAAGCGTGACCGTCTCGCTCTCTTCCTTGCGGCTCTTCAGTTCGGTGATCGTGTCGCTCACCTGGCCGAAGCCCAAGGCCACCGCGACGTGCAGTTTCGCGCCCTCGTCGGTGAGGGCAAGCCCGGTTTTTGTGCGCGCGAACAGCTGGAAACCGAGCGCGTCTTCGAGACGCGCCACCATGCGGCTCACCGCGACCGGCGTAACGTTCAGTTCGAGCGCCGCACGTGTGAGGCTCATGTGACGCGCCGCGGCTTCGAAAACGAGCAGCGCCTGAAGCGAAGGCAGTCTAAGTCCCATCTGTTAACACCATGTTATCCCCGTTGACGAACATGTAAATTGACGCGCTTTCAGGCCAACTCTACTTTGTCGGCAGACCCATCGAGAGAGTCCCGACATGACAGAGCACAATGCGGACGAAGCGCGGCCGGCCGCTTCGTCTGATCCCCTGCTGCAACCGCTGACGCTCAAACATCTGGTGCTGAAGAACCGCGTGATGAGCACGAGCCACGCGAGCCGTCTCATTCAAAACGAATTCCCGCAGGAAGTCTATCAACGCTATCACGAGGAAAAGGCCAAGGGAGGCATCGGGCTCACCATGTTCGGCGGCTCGTCGAACGTGAGCATCGACAGTCCCAACACGTTCCAGCAGATCAACATGGGCGTCGACGAAGTCGTCCCGCATCTGCGGCACTTCTCCGAACGCGTGCACGCCCACGGCGCCGCGCTGATGTGTCAGATCACCCATCTCGGCCGGCGCGGCGATCCCTACGCCGAACCGTGGCTGCCGATGCTCGCGCCGTCGCCGCGCCGCGAAACGCTGCATCGCGCGATCCCGCAAGCGATGAACGAGCACGACATCACGCGCATCGTGGCCGATTTCGGACGCGCGGCGCGCCGCTGCCTGGAAGGCGGCCTCGACGGCCTGGAGACGCACGCGGGCGGCCATCTGATCGGGCAGTTCCTCAACCCGGCCGTCAACCTGCGCACTGACCGCTACGGCGGCTCGGCCGCGAACCGGTGCCGCTTTGCGATCGAGGTTCACGAGGCGATCCGCAAGGAAGTCGGCGACGCCTATCCGGTCGGTTTTCGCTTCGCGCTGGAAGACGGCTGCAGCTTCGAAGACAGTCTGGAAATGGCCCGCATCCTGCAGCAGAGCGAGCTTTTCGACTTCTTCAACGTGGTCTACGGGCGCATGGACACGAAGATGTCGCTGGTCGTCAACAGCATGCCCGGCATGTTCATGCCGTCGGCGCCCTGGCTCTCCAAGGCCGCCGCGTTCCGGCGCGCGGTGCGGCTGCCGGTCTTTCACGCCGCCAAGATCGCCGACCTCGCCACCGCGCGCTATGCAATCGGCGAGGGCCTCATCGATATGGTCGGCATGACACGCGCGCACATCGCGGAGCCGCATCTCGTGCGGCTCATCGAGACGGGGCGCGAGGAGGCCGCGCGCCCTTGCGTCGGCGGCTCGCATTGCCGCAATACGAAGGCGACCTGTATCCACAACCCGGCGACCGCGCGCGAAACCTTCCTGCCGCACGACATTGCGCCGGCCGCGACGCCTCGCCACGTGCTGATCGTCGGCGCGGGGCCGGCCGGACTCGAAGCGGCGCGCGTGTGCGCGAGCCGGGGCCATCGGGTCACGCTGCTCGAAGCGGCCGACCGCGCAGGCGGACAGGTGCTGCTAGCCGCGTCGGGAAGCTGGCGCAAGGATCTGATTGGTATCGTCGACTGGCGTCTCGCCGAACTGGAACGGATGGGGGTCGACATCCGCTACAACCAGTACGCCGAACTCGCCGACCTGCTCGAAGTGCGCCCGGACGTGGCGATCGTGGCAACCGGCGGCACGCCCGATCTCGACGCGCTGCCGGGCGGCGAATCGTGCCGCTCGGTGGTCGATGCGTTATCGGATACACCGCCGAGGGCGGGACGCGTGCTCGTCTACGACGGCACCGGCCGTCACAACGCCTATCTATGCACCGAGCGCTTCGTGTCGGCGGGACTCGACGTGCGCCTCGCCGTGCTCGACGCGTTGCCCGCGCAGGAAACCGGCGGCAAGGGCGACGACCTCGTGTGGCTTCGCAACCTCGAAAAGTGGCAGGTGCCTGTGCGCGCCCATCTCGAACTCGTCGAAGTTCGGCGCGATGTGCGGCGCGACCACGTGGGCATGCTGCGCGCGATCTTCAGGCATCAGTTGACCGACGAGCTCGTGGAGCTGGAAGCGGAGCACGTGGTCGTCGAACGCGGGACCCTCGCCGTGGACGATCTCTTCGAGGCCGCCCGCGTGCACTCGGTCAATGACGGCCAGATGGACCTCGCCGCGTTCGCGCGCGGAAGGGCGCAGCCGGTCTTGCAGGCCGCGAACGGCGACGCGCAGTTCCATCTTTACCGGATCGGCGACGCGGTGGCGTCGCGCGACATCCCTACAGCGATCTATGACGCGTATCGCCTCTGCGTTGCGATGTAGGCGACGCCCCTTCCCGCTCGATCAGAACTCAAAGGACAGACCATGGCCATGCCTCTCGACAGCGATAACCCCGACCTCGAACGCAGGCGCGCCGTGAAAACGCTTCTCGCGGCCGGCGCCGCCGCAACCACAGGCTGGTCCGCATGGGCTGTGGGGGGCGCCCGCGGGGGGCGGGCCCCCCCCCCC
>NZ_JAQQEG010000041.1:0-90385 GCF_046027395.1 Paraburkholderia dipogonis
CGCCGATCTCGCCGCGGTCGCCGACGCGACCTGCGGCGCGCGGCCGTTTCATCTGGTCGGGCACGACTGGGGCTCGATTCAAAGCTGGGAAGCGGTGACCGACCCGGCGTTCAAAGGCCGCATTGCTTCGTACACGTCGATCTCGGGCCCGTGTCTCGATCACGCGTCTTTCGGCTTGCGCGACGGCGAGAAGACCGAGGGCGACGGCGACGCTCAAACCGCGCACCCAACAACGAAACGCCCCTTCGGCAGCAGCATCCGGCAAACGCTGAAGTCCTGGTACATCTTCTTCTTTCATTTGCCGTGGCTGCCGGAGCTGGTGTGGCGCGCAGGCGGCGCACGCCTGTGGCCGCTGTGGCTGCGCCTGACGGAACGCGTGCGTCCCGCGCCCGATCCGGCGCAGATGCGCAACGCGATCAACGGCCTGAATCTCTACCGCGCCAATTTCATCGACAAGCTGCTGCGCCCGCGCGCGCGTCATGCGCACACGCCGGTGCAATTCATCGTGCCGCTGCGTGACCGCTACGTCGGGCCGGCGCTCTCGCTCGGACTGGAGTGCTGGCTCGGCGCGTATGAGTGCACCGAGATCGATGCGGGCCACTGGGTCGTGTTGCGCGAACCCGAACGGATCGCGGCGAGCATCGAACGCTTCGTGGAACGGCACCGCGCGGACCAGGGCGGCTCGGCGGCGCCGACGCTCAACGCTCGCGAGGCAGGCGTGTAAACAGTGTCGGATAGTCGATCACGAGACCGTCGTCGTCCACCTTCATGTCCGCGGTGAAGTTGCGGAAGATGCCCTCATAGCGATACTCGCGATGCAACTCGATGCACGAGTACGCCTGCTCGACGCGCGTGACCTGTAAATCAGGCGTCGAAATATACGCGACTGAAATCGGCTGACGCTCGCCTTCGGCCAGTTGCAGGCGACGGATCGGCAGCGTGTTGGTGAACGGCGTAGCGGCGATATCGATGTCGATGCAGCCTTCGATCGCGCTCAGCGCGAGACCGTGCCCATCGTGCCAATGGCCGGCGCCGTCGCCCTGCAACTCCAACTCGCCGCCGCCGACGATCTTCAGCCACGCATAGCGCGTGCGCCATTGCGCGTCGCAGCGCACCTTGTAATGCAGCCCGTACGGCTTGCCGTAACGCTGGCCGACCACGACGCTTTCCACCGCGAAGCCGTCTTCATGCGCGTCGAACGCCAGATGTTCGATGCCGTCACCTTCTTCCGATGCCCACCGTAATTCACGCATCTGCCTGCCTCCTCTTGGGACGGCGCAGCCGGTTCTGCCTGGCTTCGCCGGGCTCACATCGTAGCGCGAAAGCTTTCGACTCGCCGGCGCGTTGGGCATTTCGGGGATGTGTCGCAAATAGCCACTATCAATGCACGGCGATGCCCGGCGCGGCCTGGCTGGCCTATGCTCGCGGTTCGCAGTCATCCGATCCAGCGCGCGCCCGACGCTCGCGCGGCGGAATTGCGCATCATCGAAATCACGCCGCCTTCCCATCATGCACGCCGCCGCGACCGAAGCTCGATCCGCCGCCTTGCGCACGCTGCTGCGCAGTCTCGGCCAGATCGTGCTGCAACCGAATGCCTTCACCGGCGCGTGCCTGCTCGCCGCCTGGCTGCTCTCCGACCCGCGCTTCGCCTGCGCGGCGCTAATGGGCGCGGTCGCGGCCAACGTGAGCGCGGTACTGGCCGGCTATGGCGAGGACGATACGCGTGCCGGGTTGCACGGTTTCAACGGCGCGTTGGCGGGGCTCGCCGCCTTCCACTTCATTGCCGACAATGCGACAGCGGGCGCGGTGGCGATTCTCGCCGCCACGTGCACGGCGTGGTTTGTGGAGCCGTGGTCGCGCTGGCTGCGGGCGCGCGGACTTGGCTTTTTCTCGAGCCCGTGCCTGATCGTCACGTGGCTTTGGCTGCCGATGGTCACGGTCAACGCGCCACCCGCTGGCGCGGCCCCGGCGCATGCGCTGAGCGCGACGCAAGTGGGCAGCGGCCTGCTCGCCGGCTTCGCCCAAACCGGCTTTGCATCGGACGCGTTGCCCGGTGTGCTGGTGCTGGTCGGGATTGCGGCGGCGTCGCGCAGGCATGCGCTGTGGGCGTTGATCGGCGCAGCGGTCGCAAGCGCTGCGCATCTGCTGCTCGGCGCAACGGCAAGCTCGTTTGACGCCGGCCTGTTAGGATTCAACGGCGCGCTGACCGCGCTCGCGTTGGCCGACTGCGGCCTCGTCATGATGCTCGGCGGCGTGGCCGTATCGGTCGTGCTGCAAGCGTCGGCGGCACACTTTGGCTGGCCGGCCATGACGGCGCCCTTCGTCCTCGCGACGTGGAGCGTGCAGTGGCTCAAGCAGCGCTCGGCCCACGGCGTGAGCGCGGCCACCGCCGAACCGGCGCAACCTGTCGACGCCGCACGCGCCGCGAGGTCGCCGGTTCACGCCAGACGCGCGAGCTAGTTACGCCGCTTGGTTTCGCGACACGTCCACGCCGCACGCACGCGCTTCGGCGATCAGGCAACTTCAGGAGACAGACATGTCGTTTACTCACACCCCTGCCGGCCGCATCGCCGAGGCGGGGCCATTGTCCGACGCTGAGCGGCAGACCCGCGTAGACCTGGCTGCGGCCTACCGGCTCGCGGCGCTCAACGGCTGGGACGATCTGATCTACACGCATATCTCGGCGAGTGTTCCGGACGAACCCGGCCACTTCCTGATCAACCCATTCGGCCTCGCCTTCGATGAAGTGCGCGCGTCGAATCTCGTGAAGATCGATATCGAGGGCAACATCGTCGGCACGAGCGAACATGCGGTAAATGCGACCGGCTTCGCACTGCACGCGGCGGTCCACGCGGCGCGCACCGATGCCTTCTGCGTGATGCATCTGCACAATACGGCGGGCGTGGCGGTCTCCGCGCAACCGGCCGGCTTGCTGCCCGCCTCGCAACACGCGTTGCGTTTCTACGGCCAACTCGCGTACCACGATTACGAAGGCCTCGCGTTCACGCCGGCGGAAGGCGAGCGCCTCGTCGCGCATCTCGCCGACAAGCCCGCCATGCTGTTGCGCAATCACGGCACACTGACTACCGGCCGCACGGTCGCCGAAGCCTATGTGCTGATGGCAACGCTGCTCAAGGCATGCGAGATCCAGTTGCACTCGCAAGCATGCGGCGCGGAACTCGTCGTGCCAAGCGATGCGGTCGCCGCGCGCACGGCGGAACAACTGTACGATGGCGGCGCCATTGAAGGCGCGCTCGAATGGCCTGCCCTGCTGCGCAAACTCGACCGGCTCGACGCCAGCTATCGCGATTGAATTCGCGCCACGTTCACTTCAATCCCAATCTCAACCCTATCGGAGTTACAGCATGCCCACGTTTCATATCGAACTCTTCGAAGGCCGCTCAGTGGAACAGAAACGCCAGTTCGTCGAAGCCATCACCAAGGCAACCTGCGAATCGCTCGGCGTCGAACCGAACTCGGTGGATATCATTCTCACCGACGTGAAACGCGAAAACTGGGCAACGGCTGGGCGTTTGTGGTCCGACGCCTGAGCGCGTGCAGCGCGCGGCTTGCCTGCCTGCCGCTGCTGCTCGACTGGCCTTTTGTATGCGATCGCGGCCGAACTGAACACGACGGAATTGGTGCGGGAAGCGTCGGAACGCATGCGCCCGGCCACCATTGCGATGCTCGAAACGGCTGCTGACGCGAAGTTCGCCGATTTGCCGATGGTGACGTTTATCTGGCTGAACGCGCTGGTCGGGCCGACACCTGCCATGCTGGAAGGCCGCGCACCGTCGAAGATGCTGCGCGCGTTGCGCGCGCAGCTTGTGATGCTCAGCGAAGCGTATTTAAACGCGTCGCCGTGGCGGCGTAACAACACACCGCCACGAACTTACGCCATCAGAACTTGTGGATGATGCCCACGCCGGCAGCAAACTGGCTGCGTGACGAGGACGGCGCGCCGTTCTGGCCGTCGCCGATATCGGCCGTCGCGTTGATGATGCTCACGCCGTTCGTGCCCAGGGTCTGACCGCCTGCGCGTTGATACGCCTCGAGCGCATACAGCCCGGTGCGCTTGGAGAGGCTGTAGTACTGCGAGAGGTTGAACTGCTGGTAGCTAGCCGAACTCGTGATGCCGTTCGCTTTGGTAGCACGCGTATAGCTGTAGCCCGCAGCCAGGTCCAGTGCCGTCAAAGGCTTGAAGTGCAGCACGGCACCGCCCGTGTTGAAGATCGCCGTGGTGTGGAACGGCGAATTGATACCCGGAATGTATTGCACGTTCGAGTACGAGAACGACACGTCCCATGCCGGGCTGAACGCATAGCCACCCGTCACCGCCACGCGCTGCTGAGCCTGCGCACGCTGATAGCCGTTGTTGATGCCCGACACACCCGCCTGAGCGCCCGCATTCGACGTCGTGGAGTCAGGGCCCCATGCGCCGCCGCCAGGCGTCGAGTTGTTGATGCGCTGGAAGCCCGCCGCGATGCCGAACGGACCGTTCAGGTACTGCAAGGCCGCGCTCCACGTCGAACCGGCGTTGAAGCTGCCCGGCACGCCGCCGAGCGAATACGAGCCGCTAGCCGTCAGGCCATACAGGTTCGGCGACGTGTACACCAGCGAGTTGTTGGCGCGGTAGAGCGTGTCCAGAGAATCGATATCGCCCGGGTGCGCGCCGTACGCGCCCGTCAGCCACGTGGTCGGGCTGTACGGCGAGAGCAGCGTGTAGTACGACGTATATTGGCGGCCTGCCGTGAACGTACCGTAGCTGGCATTCGTCACGCCGACATAAGCCTGGCGGTTGAACGCGAGGCCGGAGACTGACTGCGCGCCGGTTGCGCTGTTAAAGCCCTCTTCCAACTGGAAGATCGCCTTCGTGCCGCCGCCCAGATCCTCGGCGCCCTTCAGGCCGAAGCGGCTGCCGGCCCAGATGCCGTTGATCATCTTCACGACCGAGCGGCCGCCGCTGGTCGAACCGAGCGACGTCTGGCTGCTCTGATAGCCAATCCCGGTATCGACGATCCCGTACAGCGTCACGCTGCTCTGAGCGTGCGCGCCGAGGGCGACCAAGCCAAGCGCCGAAGTTGCCAATGCCTTTTTCATTTCTGCTCCTCTTTAAAAAATTATTCTTTGCGCGCGGCATTGTTCGAATGCCGCTGAGTGTGGAGAGTGTTCGAACGCCGAGGCGTTAATTAAGGACTTCAAAATACGGGGTGACCATTGATCAGGCTAGGCAACCATGTCGAAAACATCGGTACGTAAGTGACGATGTTGATCGCGCTGAAGATAGCCAGGTAATACGGCCACGCCACCTTGGTAGTTTCACCAATCGACACATTGCCAATCGCGCACCCGATAAACTGCACCGAGCCGATCGGCGGGTGGACGAGACCCAATGCGCAATTCAGCAGGATCATGATCCCGAACTGCACCGGACCCACGCCTGCGTGCATCGCCATCGGCAGGAACAGCGGCGTGGTGATCAGGATGTGCGCCGCCATGTCGACGAACGTGCCGAGGAAAATCTGGATCAGGTTGATGTACAGCAGCATCAGCCACGGCAGGCTGGTTGCGCCATCGAGCATGTGTTCGATCGCATCCGGAATCTCCAGATAGGCCATCTGGTAGCGCAGCATGTTCGACACGCCGATCAGCAGCAGCACCACGCCGGTGGTTTTGGCGGCCTTGGACAGTGCGTGGAACAGCTTTTTCATCGTCATCGAGCGATACACGACGATCGTCAGCACCAGCGAATAAAACACGGCAATAGCGGCGGCTTCCGTCGCCGTAGCAATGCCTTTTGCCACGCAAACCAGAATGATCGCAATCACCATCAAGCCGGGCAATGCGCCGAGGAATGTGCGGGCCACTGCGTACCAGCCGGGGAATTTCTGCAGTTCCGTCGAACCGTCGGCACGACGCGGATAGCCGTATTTGACCGCTTGCCAGTACGCGGCGATCAGCACGAAACCCATCACCCACAACACCGGCAGCAGACCGGAAAACAACAGATCGCCGATCGATACACCGCTCATCGGGTGCCCATTCAACGTGCCGGTGATGCCCTGGGCCGCGAATGCATAGATGATCATGTTGGTCGACGTCGGCATCAGCGCGCCGGCCAGCGACGAGTGCGTCGTCACGTTGACCGCGTAGGCCGCGCTATAACCTTCACGCTTCATCAGCGGAATGACCACGCCGCCCATGGCCGACGTATCCGCCGAGGGCGAACCGGAGACCCCGCCGAACAGCGTGCATGCGACCACGTTGGCCATGCCGAGGCCGCCGCGGAAATGCCCGACCGTGGCTTGCGCGAAACGCAGGATGCGGTCCGCGATGCCACCGTGCAACATCAGCTCACCGGACAGAATGAAGAACGGCACCGCGAGGAACGAGAAGCCGTTGATGCCCGAAATCATCGACTGCATGGCGGTGGCCGCCGGCAAGCCTTCGTACAGATAAGTCAGGACACACGAGAGCCCGAGCCCGAAGGACACAGGAACGCCGAGAAGGAGAAAAACAAGAAAACTAACGGAGAGGATGGCAAGTTCCATGATTGCTCTATTTTTGTTTCTGTGCGAAAAGCGCGAGCAGGTTCTCGATCGAGAACATTGCAATGCAGACGCTGGCAATAACCGGGATGCAGTAACGCAACGATTCAGGCAAACCGATAATTGGAATCCGGTCGTCCGTGGTGGCCTCCACCATCTGCAGACAGCCGAAGAAAACCGCCGCTGCAAACACGATCAGGCAAATATGCTGAAACGCCGTGGCGACGAGCTGCCCTTTGGGCGGCAATTTCTTCACAAGCGAATCGAGACCGATATGGCCGCCTTCGCGCACCTTGAGCGCGGCGCCGAACATGGCGATCACGATCACCAGCAGAAGCGCGATGGGCTCGACGAAATCCGGTGCATCGCTGAAGACGTAGCGCATCACGACGCTGTAGATCACCAGCAGGCTCAGCACGGCGAGACTTACCGACGCCACGATAACCAGCGCGCGGAACAGAAAATCATTTGGGCGCTTCATGAATCTCATTGAACCCATCCTTGCATACGACCGACCTGTCCTTAATAGTCAGCAATCCTGTTCGACTTCTCTGATTCAGGAAGCGTGCAGCGGCAGAGCCCGCGAATCTTCTCGCAGGCTCTTTGCGCCGCTGCCGTGCCTCCGCTCAGGCGAACCTTATTTGACTGCCTGAATCTCGTCGACGAGCTGCTTCATTTGCGGGGTCTTTTCGTACTTCGCCCAGACCGGCTGCATGGCCTTGACGAACGCGGCACGATCGATCTGCGTCGAGGCGACGATGGTCGCGCCGCCCTTCGTGACCGTCTTGCTCGCGTCGGCTTCGCGCGCCGTCCACAGCTTCTGGTAGTACGGCACCGAGTCGGCGGCAGCCTTCTTGATGATGTCCTGTTCTTGCGGCGTCAGCGTGTCCCATACTTTCTTCGAGAACACCAGCACTTCCGGCGTCATCGAATGCTGGGTTTCGGAATAGATCGGCGCGACTTCGAAGTGCTTGGTTTCTTCGTACGACGGCAGGTTGTTTTCAGCGGCATCCACCAGGCCCGTCTTCAGACCCGTATAGACTTCGGCGAACGGCATCGGCGTGGGCGTGCCGCCCATTGCGCGGATTTCGTCGACCATCAGATCGGACGGCTGCACGCGAACCTTGAGGCCCTTCATGTCAGCCGGCGTGTGAATCGGCTTCTTGGTGTAGATGGAACGCGCGCCGCTCTCGTAGAACGTCAGCGCAATCATGCCCTTCGCCTTGAAGGCGTCGAGAATCTTCTGGCCTTCCGGGCCGTACATCACTTTGCGGAAATGGTCGATGTCGCGAAACAGGAACGGCAGCGACGGAATCATCGATTCGGGCACGATCTCGTTGAACGCGGCGCCGTTGGCGCGCGCCATGTCCAGTGCGCCAATGCGCACCTGATCGATCGTGTCGTTTTCGGAACCCAGCGCGCTATTGCCAAAGACCTTCACCGAATCCTTGCCGCCGGTTGCCTGTTTGATCTGTTCCCCCATGTATTTCACGGCCATGTTGGTCGGGTAAGTGTCGCCGTGCACGTCGGACACGCGGAATACACGCGCTTGTGCCGACACGGTGCTGAAGGCCAGCACCGAGGCCGCGACGATCATCGAAACACGGGAAGAGGCAAACTTCTTATTCATCGTGAAATTCCTTGAAAAATTGACCATCCAATCGATTGCGGAGGGCCCGCTTGCGGTGGCCGCCCGCGGATGCGACATGGTTTGCTGCGTCTCCCGGCTCGACGCTCGCCACCGTTTGTGGTCACGAACGTTCTGCCGTGCTGGTCTGTGCAACGTCCCCGGCGCAGATGCTCAGCACTCCTGTCAGACAACTCGACTCTTTTACTTTTGCTTCAACTGCTTCGGCTTGCCCTTCGCAGGCGAGTGGTTGCCCACGTGGGAGGCTGCCTTGTTCATACTGAAATCTTGAAATTCGCAGAAAGGAATTTGTTTGGGCTTATATGTTGTACGACGACATATGAAGTCTATAAAACGCAGTTTGAGTTGTACAGACGGTATTTACCCGCACCACGCAGGCCGCCGGCACGTATGGCCGATGTATCACGCAGCGAGCCTTCACGCCAGTTGGCGCGGCGCTGCCGGCAAAAAGCCGCATAGCGCAGGCACCGTTTTTTTCGTCGCAAAATTGTGACGAGACCGTCGCCTTTACGCCACAATGTTGTACGACGACCTATGAATATCGACCAGATAAACAAAGGGCGCCGGACATGCAAGACATGCCCGGCGCCCTTCTCACGCAAACTCCGCTTACAGTTCGCCCGCGAACTCCGGCTCAGGCAGCCCGGTGACGCCAGGACGCACGGCGAACAGATGGCCGTCGTGCTCGCTCGCGTTCGCGGCGGGACGAATCGACGTGACGAACAGCGTATCCAGATCGCGCCCACCGAAGGCGCACATGGCCGGCTTGATGGCCGGCACGGCAATCTGCCGGTCCAGCTTGCCTTCGGGCGTGAAGCGCAGCAACAGGCCCGCGTCGTTCGCGCAGATCCAGTAGCAGCCGTCGGCATCCACCGCGGCGCCGTCGGGACGGCCCGCATGGTCGTTCAGATCGGCGAACACGCGACGGTTGCGCGGCTCGCCGGTCCCGAGGTCGTAATCGAATGCCCAGATCTGCCTGCGCAAGGGATGCGAATCCGAGAGATACATGGTCGTGCCGTCCGGCGACCACGCGAGGCCGTTCTGGGTGATGAGCGCGTCGACGATCGGCCCGGACAACACGCCGCGCTCATCGAAGCGATAAAGCGCACCGGCCGGCTTGGCCGCCGCCATGTCCTGCACCATCGTGCCGGCCCAGAAACGTCCTTGCCGGTCGCAACGGCCGTCGTTGAAACGCATGTCTTCGCATGCGAAATCCGGCGCGGCGAGCTTGCTTCCTGTCACTTGCACGGGTTCGCCGTTCGCCGAGGACTCAGTCAGCGTGACCGCAAATAGCCCGGTCTCGCAGCCGGCCAGCACCGTGCCGCGATGATCGAACGCGATGCACGCGACTCTCTCCGGCAACAGCCATTCAGAGCGTTCGCCCGAATCGACCCGCAGCCGCACGATCTTCTGTGCCGGAATATCCACCCAGTAGAGCGCCTGTTCGGCAACGCGCCATACCGGACTTTCGCCGACCGAAGCCGGCGCCTGCCCCGCTGCCTCGACCCGCTCCACGCGCGGGTTCGCCGCGGCGCTCACCGTTTCGGCTCCATCGGGCCGGCGAGCACAAACGGGCCGCCCTGGAATCGCTGCGTCGGATCGTCGAGCTCGGCAGTCGGCGCCGTGACCGGAAAGAGATGCTCGAATTCAACCGAGCTGTCTTGCGGACGAAAACCGAGGAACGCGGCCTTGGTGTTATCCACCCACTTGGTCCGGTTATCCGACACGCCGTAGACGATTGCGTGGCCGACGCGGTTAGTAAACAGCGAGCAGCGCACCAGCTCGATGAAGTCGCGAAAGCTCAGATAGGTCACGAGCATGCGCGGATTCTTCGGCTGCTCGAACGATGAGCCGATCCGCAGGCACACCGTCTCCAGACCAAAGCGATCGAAGTAGTAACGCGACAACGATTCGCCGAAGCACTTCGTCACGCCGTACAGGCTATCGGGACGCAGCGGCGCGTCGATATCCACCACCTCCGTCACCGGATGAAAACCGACCGCGTGATTCGAGCTCGCATACACGACGCGCTTCACGCCCTGCTTCTGCGCAGCCGAATAGAGGTTGTACAGGCCGCGGATATTCGCTTCGAGCAGATCTTCGAACGGCGCCTCGACGGAAATACCGCCGAGATGAATCACCGCGTCCACGCCTTCGAGCAGCGCGTGAACCGCGGCTTCGTCCGCGAGATCGACCGTCGAGGCTTCTTCATGTGCCGCCACGTCGCCAAGCGGAGCGATATCCGTGACGCGCACGATATCGGCCCACGCGGCGAGCGCGCCGCGCAATTGTTTGCCGAGGTTGCCCGCCGCGCCGGTGAGCAGCAGGCGGCGGAAGGGTTTCTGTGCCGCGCTGCGGTCAAGGTTCGAGTCAGTCATGTTTCTATGTTGGTGTGAGTGCGATCAGATCGAGCAGGGCAGCCGACCAATCAGGTCACCGGCGCCGGATTGAACAGCGTCAACGCATTGTGAAGCTTGAGCTTTTCAGCGCAGGTTTCCTTGCGGCCGCTGGCGACGTCGAGCATCAGGCGAAACAGTTCCCAGCCCACGTCTTCGATAGTCGCCGCGCCGGTCGCGATCGTGCCGGCGTTGATGTCCATCAGGTCATGCCAGCGGCGCGCCAGATCCGAGCGTGTCGCGACCTTGATGACGGGCACTTCGGCGAGGCTATACGGCGTGCCGCGGCCAGTGGTGAAAACGTGCAGGTTGATACCCGCCGCGACTTGCAGCGTACCGCAGATGAAATCGCTCGCCGGCGTGGCCGCGTAAATCAGGCCTTTCTGGCGAACTTTTTCGCCGGGCGACAACACGCCGGAAATCGCCGAGTTACCCGACTTGATGATCGACCCCATCGCCTTCTCGACGATGTTCGACAAGCCGCCCTTCTTGTTGCCCGGCGTGGTGTTGGCGCTGCGATCCGCGCCGCCACGCTTCAGATAATCGTCGTACCACTGCATCTCGCGGATGATCGCCGCGGCGACCTCCGGGTTGGCCGCGCGCGCCGTCAGTTGATCGACGCCGTCGCGCACTTCGGTGACTTCGGAGAACATGACCGTGGCGCCGGCACGCACCAGCAGATCGGTCGCGTAGCCCACTGCGGGATTCGCGGTCAAGCCGGAGAATGCATCGCTGCCGCCGCATTGCACACCGATCACCAGATCGGACGCGGGACAGGTCTCGCGGCGGCGATTGTTCAAACGCTTCAGATGACCGTCGGCCATTCGCATGATCGACTCGATCATCGACTGGAAGCCGACGTGCGATTCGTCCTGCAGCACGACCACGTCGCCATTCAGATCCGCCTCGATATCACCGATG
Source organism: Paraburkholderia dipogonis (assembly GCF_046027395.1). Taxonomy (GTDB): domain Bacteria; phylum Pseudomonadota; class Gammaproteobacteria; order Burkholderiales; family Burkholderiaceae; genus Paraburkholderia; species Paraburkholderia dipogonis_A. The sequence continues at coordinate 11,514 of NZ_JAQQEG010000041.1, forward strand.
TCCGCGACCTCGGCCACATTCGCGGCCGCGGCGATCGGAATCGTGCCGGGCGGCATGAGGCGCTCGGGTTGCAGTTTCTCGCAACCGAGGCTGACCATCATCACCTCGCCGCCGAAATTCGGATTCAGGCTGATGTTGCGCACGGTGCGGATCGGCACCATCGCGTCGGGCGCGTCGATCGCGACGCCGCAACCGTAGGTGTGGCCGAGGCTCACCACGTCGTCGACATTCGGGTAGTTCGGCAGCAGTTCGGCCTTGATACGGGTGACCGCGTGCTGGACGACATCGGCCACGCATTGCACCGTGGTCGTGATGGCGAGAATGTTGCGCGAGCCGACCGAGCCGTCCGCGTTACGGTAGCCCTCGAACGTGTAGCCCTCGAGCGGTGGCATCTCCGGCGCCTTGATCGTGGCGATCGGCAGATCTTCCAGTCCGGGCGGGCTCGGCATGCGGATCACGTGTTCGTTGATCCAGCTGCCCTTGGGCAACGCCTTGAGCGCATAGCCGATCACCACGTTATAGCGGATGACCTCGTCGCCTTCTGCCAGATCGGCCAACGCGACCTTGTGGCCTTGCGGCACACGCTCGCGCAGCGCCAGACCATCGGGAAATACCGCGCCCTCACCCAGACCGCCGTCGTTGACGACGATCGCGACATTGTCATTGGGGTGAACGCGAATGTAGAGCGGAGATTGTTCCATTGCATCGATCCTTATGGCGTTGTACGCCTGCTGCGCCAGCTATTCATACGTCATCCTACAACATGAAAGATTGCGCAGACGTTCCGTATTTACCCTAGGGCAAGCATTATGCCGTGAAATGACCGTTGAGTTAGCCGATTTGTTGTTGTACGATGACGTATAAGAAATATCAATTTCTACTGAATCGAACCTCCGCGAACCATTCCGACGCTCTGGATACTCATCATGACAACACCGCAGGAACTGAAGCAGATCGTTTCCGAAGGCCTCCTGTCCTTCCCGGTCACCGACTTCGACGAACAAGGCGATTTCCGCGCCGATACCTATGCTGAGCGCCTCGAATGGCTCGCTCCTTATGGCGCTTCGGCGCTGTTCGTCGCCGGCGGCACGGGCGAGTTCTTCTCGCTCACGCACAACGACTATTCGAACGTCGTGAAAACGGCTGCCGAAGTCTGCAAAGGCAAGGTGCCGATTCTCGCCGGCGCGGGCGGCCCGACGCGCGTCGCGATCGCCTACGCCCAGGAAGCCGAGCGCCACGGCGCGAACGGCATTCTGCTGATGCCGCACTACCTGACGGAAGCTTGCCAGGAAGGCATCGCCGCGCACGCAGAAGAAGTGTGCAAGTCCGTGCCGAACATGGGCGTGATCATCTACAACCGCGCGAACTCCAAGCTTAACGCCGATATGCTCGAAGGTCTGGCCGAGCGCTGCCCGAACCTGATCGGCTTCAAGGACGGCGTGGGCGAGATCGAGAACATGGTGTCGATCCGCCGCCGTCTCGGCGACCGCTTCTCGTATCTCGGCGGCCTGCCGACCGCGGAAGTGTATGCGGCGGCGTACAAGGCACTGGGCGTGCCGGTGTATTCGTCGGCGGTGTTCAACTTCATTCCGAAGACCGCGATGGACTTTTACCGCGCCATTGCCGCGGACGACCACGCCACCGTCGGCAAGCTGATCGACGAATTCTTCCTGCCGTATCTGGCGATCCGCAACCGTCGCGCGGGCTACGCGGTCAGCATCGTCAAGGCGGGCGCGAAGCTGGTCGGCCACAGCGCCGGTCCGGTGCGCGCGCCGTTGACCGATCTGACGGAAGAAGAAATGAGCAAGCTGGACGCGCTCATCAAGACGCTCGGCCCGCAGTAATCGCGCTGGCTGTACCAGAAGCAGTCAACACCCGGCGGCCACGCGAACGATGGCCGCGTAGACGGCACCACCAAGAGCGCCCGGGACGGCAACGTCGCCGGGCGTTTTTGTGCCGCGCGAATGTATCGAAAAGGCTCGTGGCGTGTGTTGCGCCATACGTCTGGGGCAGCCCCGCTCCCCTGTATAAAAGATTCAGGAGATGACCATGGAAATGAGCCGCACGGCGAGTGCCGCCCACGTCGCAAAGCGCACCCGAGTCCGCTACGGAATCCTGCTGCTGATCTTTCTGATCACGACCTTCAACTATGCGGACCGCGCCACGCTCTCAGTGACCGGCTCGGCCATGCGCGCCGAGTTCGGCTTCGACGCGATCCGCATGGGCTACATTTTCTCCGCGTTCAGTTGGGCCTACGTGCTGTCGCAACTGCCGGCCGGCTGGCTGCTGGACCGCTTCGGCGCGCGGCGCGTCTACGCGGCGAGCATTTTCTTCTGGTCGCTCTTCACGCTGCTGCAAAGCTCCATCGGCCTGCTGGGCAGCGCGGCGACCGCCGTCACCGCGCTGTTCGTGCTGCGCTTCGCGATGGGTGCGGCCGAATCGCCTGCCTTTCCGGCCAATGCGAAGGTCGTGGCGAGCTGGTTCCCGACCAACGAACGCGGCACGGCGTCGGCTATTTTCAATTCGGCGCAATACTTCGCGGCGGTCGTGTTCACGCCGCTGATGGCGTGGCTCACCCACGCGTTCGGCTGGCACATGGTCTATGTCGTGATGGGCGTGATGGGGCTTCTGCTCGCGCTCACGTGGCTGAAGGTGATGAAGAATCCCGCCGACCATCCGCGTGTTTCGCGCGCTGAGTTGGAGTACATCGAACAGGGCGGCGGCGTGGTCAACGGGCAGAAGAAAGCCCGATCCACCGACAAGATCGAACATACCGGCGGCTGGTCCCTGGTTCGCCAACTGCTCAGCAATCGCATGCTGGTCGGCGTCTATCTCGCGCAGTACTGCATCAACGTGCTGACCTACTTCTTCCTGACGTGGTTTCCGATCTACCTGGTGCAGGCGCGCGGCATGACGATTCTGCAAGCGGGTCTGGTCGCCTCGCTGCCGGCGATCTGCGGATTCTCCGGCGGCGTGCTCGGCGGCATTCTCTCCGATGGGCTGATCCGTCGCGGCCATTCGCTGACGATCGCGCGCAAGGTGCCGATTGTCGGCGGCATGCTGCTGTCGGTGTGCATCATCGGCTGCAACTATGTGTCGACCGACTGGGTCGTCGTCGCGCTCATGTCGCTTGCGTTCTTCGGCAAAGGCATCGGCGCGCTCGGCTGGGCTGTCGTCGCCGATACATCGCCGAAAGAAGCGCTCGGCCTGTCGGGTGCGATCTTCAATATGTTCGGCAACGTCGCCGGTATCGTGACGCCGATCGTGATCGGCTATCTCGTGGCGAAGACCGGATCGTTCAACGGCGCACTGGTGTTCGTGGGCATCAACGCCCTGCTCACGGTGTTCAGCTATCTCGTGATCGTGAAAGACATCAAGCGGGTCGAGTTGCGCCCGCGCTGATCACGCGGCGGTTATCGTACTTCCCTGCGGACGGCGAAATGAGCACCGTCGCAGCGTGAAATGCAGGCTAGAAAGGGACTTCGGCGTCACATCAGACGCCGGCCCGCAAAATGATATGGCGTGGTTATAATCAGTTGTCAGACGACGGTATAATGAAACGCATGAAGTGTCTGCAACTATCTGATTCAAGGGGCGTTTTCGATGGCTACACCACTGGCATCCGCGGCACCGCCACGACGCGCGCGTAATCTTGCCGAGTTCGTCGTCAGCTACGTCACCGAGCAAATTGCGTCCGGCGCGTTGAAGCCCGGCGACAAACTGCCGACCGAATCGCAACTCATGGTCACGCTGAGCGTGAGCCGCACCGTGATTCGCGAGGCGATTTCGCGTTTGCAGGCGGGCAAGATCATCGAGACGCGGCACGGCATCGGCAGCTTCGTGCTCGAGCCGCAGCGCGAAAAGCTGGGCATCGACATGGTTCCCGCCACCACCCTGCGCGACGTGTTGTCGATCCTGGAACTGCGCATCAGTCTGGAAACGGAATGCGCGGGTCTCGCGGCCCAGCGCGCCAAGCCGGACGACCTCGCGCGCATGCGCGCCGCGCTCGACGCGATCGAAGCCACGCGCCATAACGGGCTGGACAGCGTCGACGCCGATCTGCAGTTTCATATCTCGGTGGCGCGCGCCACCGGCAACCGCTATTTCGTCGACATCCTCACGCAGATGGGCAGCGCGCTGATTCCGCGCAACCGGCTCGACTCGGCGGGCATTGCGCGTGCGGAACCGGACGCGTATCTGTCGCTCGTCAATCTCGAACACGAAAGCATTCTTGAAGCGATTACGCGGCACGACGCTGAAGGCGCGCGCGCGGCGATGCGCATGCATCTGTCCAACAGTCGCGAGCGCTTGCGGCGGGCCAACGAAGCCGCTGAGGCGAATAGCTAAGTCGGCTCGCTTCTGATTCGATTCGCCAAGGTGGGCGCAATAGAAAAATGGCCGGGATATCCCGGCCATTCTTTTATCTCACTCGAGCACCCGCCACTTAGCCGCGCGTGATCTCGCCATCGCGACGGCGCCACAGGTCCAGCGGGTTACCGTCGGTCAGCGCTTGCGGCAGCAGATCGGCCGGGAAATCCTGATAGCACACCGGACGCAGGAAACGCTCGATCGACGTCGTACCGACCGAAGTCGCGCGGCTATCGGACGTCGCCGGGAACGGGCCACCATGCACCATCGCGTGCGACACCTCGACGCCCGTCGGAAAACCGTTCACCAGAATCCGACCGGCCTTGCGCTCGAGAATCGGCACCAGCTTCTTCGCCGTCGGCAGATCGGCGCTGTCCATCTGCACCGTGGCGGTCAACTGGCCGGCAAAGTGCTCGGCAACCGCGAGCAGTTCCTGCTCGTCCTTGCAACGGACGATGGTCGACGCCGGGCCGAACACCTCGTCTTCCAGCGCCGGCGTGGCGAGGAACGTCTGCGCATCGGTCACGAACAACGCCGCACGCGCCTGGGTCGGGCCGTTTGTCTCGACACCGCGAGCCACGGCCTCGACGCCCTTCGTCGCCGCCAGCTTGCCCTCGCCTTCTTCGTAAGCGGCGCAGATGCCGGACGTCAGCATGGTTTGCGCGGGCTTGCCACTCAGCGCGTCCGACGCCGTGGCGACAAAACGCTTGAGCGCGTCGCTGTCGACGGCAATCGCGAGGCCCGGATTGGTACAGAACTGACCAGCGCCGAGCACCAGCGAATCGACGAAACCACGCGCGATGCCCTCGCCGCGCTCAGCCAGCGCATCTGACAACAGGAACACGGGATTGATGCTGCTCATTTCCGCGTAGACCGGAATCGGCTCAGCACGCGCCGCCGCCACGCGCATCAGCGACGTGCCGCCCGCGCGCGAACCGGTGAAGCCGACCGCCTTGATCGCCGGATGCGCGACCAGCGCCTCGCCGACGGAATTCCCCGCGCCGACGATCATCGAGAACACGCCTTCAGGCAAGTCCATTTCCTGCGCGACCCGCTGGATCACGCGGCCGACCATCTCGGACGTGCCGAGGTGAGCGCGGTGCGCCTTCACCACGACCGGGCAGCCGGCCGCGAGCGCCGCCGCCGTGTCGCCACCCGCCACCGAAAACGCGAGCGGGAAATTGCTGGCGCCGAATACCGCGACCGGGCCGAGTGGAATCTTTTGCATGCGCAGGTCGGAGCGCGGCAGCGGCTTGCGCTCCGGCAGCGGCGAATCGAGCGTGGCGGCGAGCCACTGGCCGGCGCGCACGACTTGCGCGAACAGCTTGAGCTGGCCGGTCGTGCGGCCGCGTTCACCTTCGAGACGCGCCTTCGGCAGACCCGATTCCTGATGCGCCCGCTCGATCAGTGCATCGCCCAACGCCGTAATGCCGTCGGCGATACGTTCGAGGAACTCGGCGCGCACAGTCAGCGGCAGATGGCGGTACGGATCGAACGCCTGCTGCGCCAGTTCACACGCCTGCCCGACGAGGGCCACCGAGCCGCTGCCGAAAACCGGCTCCGCGATATCGGATCCCGTGGCAGGATTGAACGCATGCAATGGTTTTTCCTCGCCGCGTACCGCTTTGCGGCCGATCAGCATTTCGCCGGTAATAGACATTTGCTTTCCTTGAGTGAAGGCCTGAGATATAAGTCATCCTACAACATTGTGAGGCATGCGCGCAACCTGAAACGCTTGCCTGGCGAGGAGTCCGGGTTAACGTGACCATTACAACCGGTGAGACCGGTGCTAATCTGCAATCAAGACATACGACGACCTATAACTCGTGTTAAGCCGTCGTCGGAGCTTGCCCGATCCATTGCCGTTCGAGGAAAACAGCCCATGCCAGCCGCCACGCCTTACCAGCCCTTACCCAATAGTTTCCGCCGAGCAGTGTGCGGCGGTGAAACCCTGATCGGCTGCTGGGCGTCGCTCGCCAGCCCGATCGTCACTGAACTGCTCGGCATTGTCGGCTTCGACTGGATGCTGCTGGACGCCGAGCACGCGCCGAACGACGTCCTCACGCTGATCCCGCAGTTGATGGCACTCAAGGATAGCGCCAGCGCGCCGGTCGTGCGGCCGCCCGCTAACGACAGCGTGTTCATCAAGCGGCTCCTCGACAGCGGCTTTTCGAATTTCCTGGTGCCGTTCGTGGAAAGCGCTGACGACGCGGCCCGCGCCGTCGCCGCCACGCGTTACCCGCCGCAGGGCATTCGCGGCGTCTCGGTGAGCCACCGCGGCAATCGTTACGCGACGGTGCCCGACTACTTCGACGTCGCCAACGACAACGTCTGCGTCATCGTGCAGATCGAGAGCCGCAAGGCCGTCGACGCGATCGACGACATTCTCGTTGTTGACGGCGTGGACGCCGTGTTCGTCGGACCGTCCGACCTCGCGGCCGCGTACGGCCATCTCGGCAACCCGAATCATCCCGACGTGCAGGCGGCGATCGCGCGCGTGTTTGAACGCGCACAGGCCGCGGGCAAGCCGAGCGGCATCCTTGCCCCGGTGCAGGCCGACGCGGAGCGCTACATCTCCATGGGCTGCCGCGTCGTCGCGGTCTGCGCGGATATGGGGCTGCTGAAAGCCGCCGCGCAAACGGTTCAAAAACACTTCATGCAGAAACAGGCTGGCCAGCAATAACCCCGCCGCCATGACATCTTCGGAGCATTCCATGCAAAAAGCAGGCTTTATCGGACTCGGCATCATGGGCAAGCCCATGGCCGCCAACCTTCTCAAGAACGGCGTCGCGCTGGCAGCGTTCACGCGCAGCGGCGTGCCCGGCGATCTCATCCGGGCGGGCGCCGTCGCGTGCGACAGCCCGGCCGCCGTGGCCGCGCAGGCCGACGTGATTTTCATCATGGTGCCGGACACGCCCGACGTCGAGCGCGTGCTGTTCGGCGAGCAGGGTCTTGCGAGCGTATTGCGCGCGGGACAAACCGTGGTCGACATGAGCTCGATTTCGCCGATGGCCACCCGCGAGTTCGCCGCCCGCGTGCGCGAGAGCGGCGCGGAGTATCTGGATGCGCCGGTTTCCGGCGGCGAAGTCGGCGCCAAGGCGGGCTCGCTGACCATCATGGTGGGCGGCGAAACCGCGACGTTCGATGCCGTCAAGCCGCTCTTCGACATGATGGGCAAGAACGTCACGCTGATTGGTGGCGTCGGCGCCGGCCAGGTGTGCAAGGTGGCCAACCAGGTGATCGTCGCTGCGACGATCGAGGCTGTGGGCGAAGCGCTGCTACTCGCGTCCAAGGCCGGCGTCGATCCGGCGCGCGTGCGTGAAGCGCTGATGGGCGGCTTCGCGTCGTCGCGCATTCTCGAAGTGCACGGCGAACGCATGACCAAACGCACCTTCGATCCGGGCTTCCGCATCGAACTGCACCAGAAGGATCTGAACCTCGCGCTCTCGACCGCGCAATCGCTCGGTGTATCCCTGCCGAATACGGCCACCTGCCAGGCACTGTTCAACGCCTGCGTCGCGCACGGCGGCAAAGCGTGGGATCACTCGGCGATGGTGCGTGCGCTCGAATTCCTCGCCGATCACGAGATCGGCCAGAAGACCGCTTAAGCCGCACGCCGCTTGTCGATGCGCCGCCCGCTTGCCTGATGCAGATAGGCAGGACGGAGCGGCGCATACGTGCGTTCGCGGGCTTCGCAGCGAGTTAACTGAAGTTGCGCCACTTCCATCGGCAAAGTTTTTTACAAACATTAAGGATACCTTACGTTAAGGAAACAGATTCGACGAGCTGCATTTCCCCAAGTAGCAACGATTATTGACAACGCCCGCAAAGGGCAAGGAGACATCCGTGGCAACCATAGATAAAACCAACGGCAAGCGGGTAGCATCGAAAATGCCCGGCCAGGCTGAACCGAATTCACCCGCTCGCCGCGCCTTTATCGTGCTGGCGGGTACGTCGGCGGGCGCGACCCTGCTTGGCGGCTTGTCCGCCTGCGGCGGCTCCGTCAATGGCGGTACCCCCACCCCGCCCGTGGTACAGGACCCGATCTGGGGCACCTCGGGCGCCGCGACGCAGATCATCGCGTCCTTGCAAGGCATCACCCAGTCGATGTTCGCCGCACGCGACTTCGTGGTCACGCAGTACGGTGCCGCGCCGTGCACCGTCGTTGCCGCGGCCAATCCGTACACGGGCTCGGCATCGGTCGCGAGTCCCGGTTCGAACCTGACCAACGCCGCCGCCTCGTTCGACTCTCGCCCCGCGTTCCTCGCCGCCATCCAGGCCTGCAACGCCGCGGGCGGCGGCCGCGTGGTCGTGCCGGCCGGCACGTGGTACTGCGCCGGGCCGATCGTCCTGCTGAGCAACGTGAACTTCCACCTCAGCGCGAATTGCACGATCTATTTCAGCCCGAACCCCGCCGACTATGCGAAGGACGGTCCGGTCGCCTGCGGCGCCAACGGCAATCTGTTCTATAGCCGCTGGCAGGCGAACGATTGCCTGAACTACGGCTCGCCGGTCTATGCACGCAACCAGACCAACATCGCCCTGACCGGCGAAGACGCGACCTCGGTGCTCAACGGGCAAGCCATGACGCCGTTCGCCGGCAGCGGCAACACCGCGACGTGCTGGTGGACCTTCAAGGGATCGAATGGCGCATACGGCTGCGTAAATTCGTCCACGCCGTCGCAGGCGTACCTCAATCCGAAGAACGTCGATCTGAAAATCGCCGCTCCCGGCATTTCCGACGCGCTCTACGCGCAACTGACCAGTCCCACGACTCCGTGGCAGGAGGATCAGAACTACCTGCCCGCTCTCTCCGAAGCAGGCGTGCCGATTGCGCAGCGCGTCTTCGGCGTCGGCCACTATCTGCGCCCGTGCATGGTCGAGTTCATCGGCTGCACGAATGTGTTGATGGAGGACTACAGCACCAACAACACGCCGTTCTGGCAGCATCATCCGACCGATTGCAAGAACGTCGTGATTCGTGGCGTCACGACCAACAGCATCGGCCCGAATAACGACGGCTTCGATCCGGACGCGTGCGACAACGTGCTCTGTGACGGCGTGACGTTCAACACGGGCGACGACTGCATCGCGATCAAGTCGGGCAAGGATCTGGATACGCAATACGGCCCCGCGCAGAATCACGTGATCCAGAACTGCACGATGAATAGCGGCCACGGCGGCATCACGCTCGGCAGCGAAATGGGCGGCGGCGTGCAGAACATCTACGCCCGCAAGCTGCAGATGCTGAATCAGAACTGGGCGACCAATCCGCTGAACATCGCGATTCGCATCAAGACGAATATGAATCGCGGCGGCTTCGTGAAGAACTTCTACGTCGATACCGTCACGCTGCCCAACGGCGTCGCCCTGAAAGGCGGGGGTTACGGTAGCGCGTTGCTGAGCGGCAGCCCGATCAACGCCACGGTGCCGCTCGGCGTCGTGACGGCGACGGCGGCCAATCCATCGGCAGCACAAGGCGGCCTGATCACGTTCGACTGCGACTATCAACCGGCGAACGACGCGATTCGAATCCGGCCAGCAGTCGTGCAGAACGTGAACATTTCGAACGTGACGGCGAGCAACGTGACGCTCAACGGCGTGACCGGCTCGTGCTTTCAGGCAATCGTCGCCCAAGGGCCCGTCGCGTTCGACTACAACGGCGCGGCCCCGACGCCGACCATTCCGCCGATCAGCGGCGTGACGATCTCGAACTGCAATCTGGGCACGGCGGTTTCGGCCGGACCCGCGAGCGCGACCACGCCTGGACCGATCTACGCGTACAACGTCAACGGTATTACGTTGAACAATGTGGTAATCGGCGCGACGACTTACAACACGACGGTCGTCGACAAGCGTTAAGCAGTTAGCGGTTGAACGGCTGGGCGAAGTGCGAGCTTCGTCCCAGCCGTGAAGTTGGAAGCAACGCAGTGAACAAGGCAAAAAAATGGCGGCGCCCGAAAGCGCCGCCATGTCCATTTCCGGCTCGACTGATCAGCGTCCGGAATTCATCATGACCTGGCCAGACTCACTTGGCCACGACACTCGCCGGCGTCCAGCGCGGCTCGGGCGTCTTGTCGGCGCTCTTCGCCAGCAGACACACCACAGCAGCCGCAATGATGTCGAACACCGCCAGCACCACGAACAGTGGGCTGTAGCCGATCTGCGTAACCAGCACGCCGAACAGCGCCGTGAATGCAGCAGCGCCCAGATAACCCGCCATGCCGCCCATGCCAGTCGCGGTAGCGACTTCGTTCTTGCCGAACATATCGGACGTGATCGCGTACAACGCACCCGACAAGGTCTGATGCGCAAAACCGCCGACGCACAGCAGCGCCACCGCCACGTAAGGACTCGCCACCAGGCCGACGCAGGCCGGTCCGATCATGAACAGCGCGCCGACCACGAACACCATCTTGCGCGACGTGAACAGCGACACCTTGGCGTACTTGTGAAACAGCGGACTGAGATAACCGCCCAGCACGCAGCCGATGTCGGCGGCCAGAAACGGCATCCATGCATACAACGCGACTTCCTTCAGGTTCATGTGACGCTCGGTCATCATGTACAACGGAATCCACGCGTTGAAGGTCTGCCAGGCCGGCTCGGACAGCATGCGCGGAATCCCGATCGCCCAGAAGTCGCGGCTGCCGAGCATGGCGATCCAACTGCGCTTGGCGGCGCCGGCGTCGCTGTGCTTCGCTTCCTGGCCGCTGAGAATGTAGTCGCGTTCAGCGTCGCCCAACAGCTTCTGGTTGCGCGGATGTTTGTAGAGCACCATCCATAGCAGACTCCAGACAATCCCGGCCACGCCGACGATCACGAAGGCCAACTGCCACTCGCCGCGCAACAGCGCCCACACCACCAGCGGCGGCGCCAGCAACGCGCCGATCGACGAGCCAATGTTGAACCAGCCGATCGCCACCGAGCGCTCCTTGGCGGGGAACCACTCGCTCGTCGCCTTGACGCCGGCCGGAATGCCGGCCGCTTCCGCAATGCCGAGCAGGCCGCGGAAGAACGCGAGGCTGCGCCAGCCCATCGACCACGCCGCCGCGGCGCACGCCAGCGACCATGCCAGCGCGAACGCCGCAAAGCCGATCTTGGTGCCGACGGTGTCGAGCAGATAGCCGGCAACCGGCTGCATGAATGCATAGCAAAGCTGCCACGCCACGACCACGTGCGAATACTGCTCCGTGGTGATGTGGAGGTCTTTCATCAGCGTCGGCGCCGCGACTGACAGCGTATTGCGCGCGAGGTAATTGATAATGAGCCCGGCCGCGACCAGACTGACCATCCACCAGCGGATGCCCTTGATTTTCATTGCTGCGTCTCCTCGTAATCCTGAACGGCTCAAACAGGCCGCGTGGCGGAAGCGGCCGAGCCGTCCGGAGCGGCATCATCGCGCGAATAATCGATACCTACAAAGCCGCCGCCCTGGAAGCGCTGGCCCAGCGCGTCGAGCGGATTCGGTCGCGCGAGAATTTCTTCGGCGTAGACCTCGGCGTCCTGCGTCGGCTGATAGCCCAGACGTTCGGCGCCGCTGTTGTCCCACCAGCTACGTGTGTTAGCCGACACGCCCCAGATGGTCAGGAAGCCCACGTTCTCCGCTTCGACGCAGCGGTCGAGAAAATGCAGCAGATCGCGATGACCGAACCAGGTGCTCAGGTGCCGGGGCTCGGTCGGCCGCTCGAGGCAACTGCCGATGCGCACGCACACGCTCTCGATGCCGTGCTTGTCCCAGTACATTCTTGCGAGCGCTTCGCCCCACACTTTGCTCAGGCCGTAGAAACCGTCCGGGCGCAGTTCGCAGTCGAGGCTGAGATGCTCGGTGACCGGATACATGCCGATCGCGTGATTGGAGCTGGCGAACACGATGCGCTTCACGCCTTGCCGACGCGCGCCTTCGTACACTTCGACCAGCCCGCGCAGATTGTTTTCGATGATCTCCGGCAGCGGACGCTCCACGCTCGTACCCGCGAAATGGATCAGGACGTCGACGCCTTCCAGCAGACGATCCACGATCGCGGGATCGCGCAAGTCGCCGTGCATCACGTCCTCGCCTTCCACGAGCGGCACGAGGGCCTTCGAGCCCGCGGCCGAACGCAACGGCGTGCCGCGTGCGATCAACGCCGCGCGTACCACCGAGCCAAGCTGGCCACCGGCTCCACTCAGAGCAATCTTTTTCATAAGGTTCCTTTCCTGCGCCGCGCGCAATCGAACTTGGGTACAGCCGTCGCTTCTGTCGTGACGGCAGTCTCTGCTGATTTGGCTATAGTTGTACGATAACGTACTATCAGCGATGCCAGACCGGATTTCAATTAGGCACTTACCCTTATCTCAGCGATGCGTCGATCAAATTTCCCTTAATAAACAAACTAATACGCTAGTTGTATTTATGTGACATCGTATAACTAGAACCGAGTTTTTTACCCTGAATCTGTGCTGAAGAACCGCGTCGGCCAGCTCCGCGCAGACGCCCACAAGCGCGTAGACTTGATGCGCTCACGCGCAAGCCGAACTGCCGCCATCTCCCGGCGCAGCGCCTCTCTTCGATTCATTTTTTCGCGCCGCACGCCACCATGCTCACTGCCCACTGTTCCGTGCAATCCGTCGCCCTGCCGGCTGAGTCGGGCGTCGCCCGTTTGTATGACGCGCCGGACCTCGCCGACGCGTACGCGGTCCGCCTGCCCGAGAACGCCATCGACGATCCGGAGTTGCTGGCGCGCTTCGTGTTTGCGCATCAGGCAGGATGGGTCGCCACGCTGATGAGCTTGCGCGATGCGATCGTCGCCCGTTTTGGCCTGAAGACCGCGACGCAGTTGCGCAGCACCAGGGATCCCGCCGCCGCAAGGGAGCGCATCGACATCTTCAGGATCTACACGCGTAGCGCGCACGAGATCATCCTCGGCGAAAACGACCGCCATCTCGACTTCCGGGTTTCAGTGCTGCAGCAAACCCACGGCACGCGCGAAAGCCGCTCGCGCTATCTGATCCTGTCCACTGTCGTGCACTGCCACAATCGACTCGGCCGTTTCTATATTCTCGCGATCGCGCCGTTCCACCGGATGGTGGTCCGCTCGTCATTGCGGCGAGCGGCGCGCGTCGGCTGGCCGACCGCCTGAGTGGTTTGAAACGCGGGCGCGTGAACGATCACGGCCCGCGGTTCGGGTCGAGTGCAACTGGGGCACGCTTGCTTACCCGCAGCGCGCCGCACTCGCGACATCAACGCATCAACGCATCAACGCGTCACCGCGTCACCGCGTCACCGCGTTACGACCCGATGAACTCCAGCAGATCACCGTTCACCTTGGCGGCCTCGACGGTGCACATGCCGTGCTGGCCGCCGGGATAGACCTTCAGCGTGGCGTCCTTCACTATTTTCGCGGTCAGACGGCCGGCCGCATCGATCGGCACGATCTGGTCGTCGTCGCCGTGCAGCACCAGGGTCGGCACGTCGATCTTCTTCAGATCTTCCGTGTAGTCGACTTCGGAAAACTGTTTGATGCAGTCGTACAGCCCCTTGATCGAGCCGGCCATGCCCTGGACCCAGAACGAATCGATCACGCCTTGCGACACCTTCGCGCCCGGGCGGTTGTAGCCGTAGAACGGCAGCGCGAGATCCTTGAAAAACTGCGAGCGGTCGTCTTCCACACCTTTGCGGATGCCGTCGAACACATCGATCGGCGTGCCGTTCGGATTGCTCTCAGTCTTCAGCATCAACGGCGGCACCGCGCCGATCAGCACGGCCTTCGCGACGCGTTGCGTGCCATGCCGGCCGATGTAATGCGCGACCTCCCCGCCGCCCGTCGAATGACCGACGAGCGTGGCGTCCTTCAGGTCGAGTTGTTCGATTAGCGCGGCGAGATCGTCGGCGTAGGTATCCATGTCATTGCCGTCCCACGTCTGCTCTGACCGGCCATGCCCGCGCCGGTCATGCGCGATCACGCGAAAGCCTTTGCTGCCGAGGAACAGCATCTGCGCGTCCCAGGCGTCCGCGCTCAATGGCCAGCCGTGCGAGAAGACGACCGGGCGACCGTTGCCCCAGTCCTTGTAGAAAATCTGCGTGCCGTCTTTCGTCTTGATCGTGCTCATCTTCTGACTCCTTGTGGATGAAGTCTGCCGTCGCCGGCAGGTGGATGAAGCGTGCCCTCTCGAACCATTCGCGCAGCACGCGACACGACGCCCGTTCAGGCACGGCATGCCTCGCGCACCCCACGTTGATGACGGATTCGCGACGCACCCGGGCCGTTCGGCCGGCGCGTCGGCTATGACTATTCGAAGCGAATAACGGGAAAAAAGTACTGGAATGCCTACACGGCGTGCACGCGTAAGTAGCATGCGCTCATTTGAAAAACGCTGCCGTTTGGCTGCCTGCATGGTATGAGCAATCGAGCTCGTTGGCTAGCCGCCGGGCGCATGGAAAGTCGGATTGAATGGAGAGATTGTCGGTTGATGACAAGCCGATCCCAATTGCCGAACATCGGCTCGCGGATCAAATCCGCGGGCGGCGACCTGAGCTTGCCCCAGGGAGATGCCGAGAGCAGATCAAACGCGTTCGAACTCGCCCATGCGACGATGCTGCAGCGCGGTCGATTGCCGCAGTCGCGCCGTCGGCGCACCGAAACCGTGCCCGACGCGCGCACCGAGGCGATCAGGAAAACTTGATATCCATCAACGACTTGTCGTCTAAAAATAAAAAAACGCCGCAAAACAACGCGGTTTTTTGACGCACGTCGCGTCGCAGCAAAAAAATCGACCATCCCCTACTCTTGCGCCATCTGCCCAGCGCAGTGCGCACCGACAACGGTCGACGCGCGTAGTCCGCCCTCGCGGACCCAACGCACTTCAAGCACTTCACGCTCATGAACTCCGCTCTATCGGCATTCGATCTCGCGCGCATCCAGTTTGCGTTCACCGTCTCGTTCCACATCGTTTTTCCGGCGCTCAGCATCGGCCTCGCCAGCTTCATCGCCGTCCTCGAATGGCGCTGGCTGAAAACCCGCAAGGCGTACTACAAAGACCTTTGCCTGTTCTGGTCGAAGATCTTCGCAGTGGCCTTCGGGATGGGCGTGGTCTCCGGCGTGGTGATGAGCTATCAGTTCGGCACCAACTGGTCGGGTTTCTCCAGTTTCGCCGGCCCTGTGACCGGCCCTCTGTTGATGTACGAAGTGATGACCGCGTTCTTCCTCGAAGCGGGCTTCCTCGGCATCATGCTGTTCGGCTGGCAGCGCGTGAGTCCGCGCGCGCACTTCGGCGCCACGCTGATGGTGGCGATCGGCACGCTGATCTCGACCTTCTGGATTCTCGCCTCCAATAGCTGGATGCAAACGCCGCAAGGCTTCGAAGTCGTCAACGGCCGCGTCGTGCCGCTCGACTGGTTCAAGATCGTGTTCAATCCGTCGTTCCCGTACCGGCTCGCGCATATGGCGCTCGCGGCGTTCATCGTCGCGGCGCTGGTGGTGTCGGCGGTGGGCGCGTGGCATCTGTTGCGCGGACGGCGCGATCCGGCCGTCAAGAAGATGTTCTCGATGGCGCTCTGGCTCCTGCTGATCCTCACGCCGATCCAGGCGTTCGTCGGTGATCAGCATGGTTTGAACACGCGCAAATATCAGCCCGCCAAGATCGCGGCGATCGAAGGTCTGTGGGACACCGAGAAAGGCGGCACCGCGCTGAACCTGTTCGGCATTCCCGACATGCAGGCGGAAACCACGCGCTACGCCGTGTCGATTCCGCACTTGGGCAGCCTGATCCTCACGCATAGTTGGGACGGCGAAATTCGCGGCCTCAAGGAATTTCCGCCGCAAGACCGGCCGAACTCGACGGTGGTGTTCTGGAGCTTTCGCGTCATGGCCGGCCTCGGCGTGCTGATGATCGTGATGTCGGTGGCCGCCTGGGTGCTGCGCCGCCGTGGACGCCTGTTCGAATCGAAGTGGTTCCAGCGCGTCGCCGTGGCGATGGGGCCGACGGGTTTCATCACGCTGCTGGCCGGCTGGGTCACCACCGAAGCGGGTCGTCAGCCGTGGGTCGTGTACGGCGTGATGCGCACCTCGCAGGCCGTGTCGCCGCTCACCACGCAGCAGGTCGGCATCTCGCTGATGACCTTCGTGGTCGTGTACTTCCTCGTGTTCGGCACCGGCGTCTACTACATGCTCAAGCTGATGCGCGCGGGTCCGGCGCTGCCTGGACACACGCCGCACGAAGCGCCGGCGCGCTTGCCAGAGCGCTTGCCAAACGAGACCGCGCGCCGCCCGCTTTCCGCCGCCGATCACATGATCGACGCCGCCTGAACCCACCCTGCTTCACCCGTTACTTGCGATAGAGAAAGAACATGGACGTAACCGTAGTGTGGGCCGCGATCATCGCGCTGGGCCTTTTCATGTATGTGGTGCTGGACGGCTTCGATCTGGGCATCGGCATCATCTTCCCGTTCTTCCCCGATGAGAAGGAACGCGACCTGATGATGAACACCGTCGCGCCGGTGTGGGACGGCAACGAAACCTGGCTGGTGCTCGGCGGCGCGGGTCTCTTTGCCGTGTTTCCCGCGGTCTACTCGACCGTGTTGTCCGCGCTGTATCTGCCGCTGATCTTCATGCTCGTGTGTCTGATCTTTCGCGGCGTGTCGTTCGAGATTCGCGCCAAGGCCAATCGGACGAAGCATCTGTGGGACCTCGCGTTCATCGGCGGCTCGGCGGGCGCGACGTTCTTTCAGGGCATTGCGCTGGGCGCGTTCCTGCAAGGCATTCCTGTGATCGACGGCGCGTATGCCGGCGACGCCTTCGGCTGGCTCACGCCGTTCAGCCTGCTCACGGGCCTCGGCCTCGTCGTTACCTATGCGCTGCTCGGCTGCTGCTGGCTGGTGGCGAAGACCGAAGGCGATCTGCAACGCCGCCTGCATCGCGTGGTCTGGCCGTTGACCGTCGTGCTGCTCGGCTTCGTCGCGATGGTCAGCCTGTGGACACCGCTGCAGGATCCGAATATCGCGCAACGCTGGTTCCACGACGGCATCTTCTACCGTCTGCTGCCGGTGCCCTTCCTCGTGGCGGTCTCTGCATTCTTCATGCATCGCGCGGTGCGTGAGCGGCATCACAACACGCCGTTCGCGCTTGCACTGCTGCTGGTGCTGCTCGGCTACGCGGGGCTGCTGGTGAGCTTGTGGCCGTATGCGATTCCGTCGAGCATGACGCTCTGGGAAGCGGCCGCGCCGCGCTCGAGCCAGATGTTCACGCTGGCCGGCGCAGCGGTGATTCTGCCGATCATCATCGCCTATACGACGATGGGTTATTGGGTATTTCGCGGCAAGGTGCGTCATGGCGACCAACATCACTATCACTAAGCAGACGAACCCGGACGCAACGCTCGGCGCATCGACCGCGCCGGCGCGCAAACTGCCGGGCTGGCTCTGGTTCATCGCGCTGTGGTGCTTCGGCGTGGGCTCGGCGATGTCACTCGGATTCGCATTCAAGCTTCTGATGAATGCGACGTTATTTGCAGTCAAATAGAGACTGCTTCAGCGCGCTTCGATCCGGCGCGCATAACCTTCGGAATCCTGCATGGACGCCTTCAAAAAAGGACCGTTCGGCTCGTCTACCAAGCAAGCCGGAACCTATGCGCGAGAGACCTGCCTTAGACATCATGCGGTGCATCGGAGCAGACGGCGATTTAACAAATAAACGGTCACCTAAGCGGTTCGCCGGAAGGTGCGCCGCGCCACCGATCAGGCATATGATCGCGGGGTGGGCGGCAATGATGCGATTCACGAGGCTAGAAGTAAAACGAGACCCTATAACGGCGGTAGCCCACATCGGGCAGGCCCGACTCGCGGAGACATCATGAAGTTTCTTGTAGCCGACGACCATGAACTGATCCGGCAAGGCGTCAAAGGCATGCTGCGCGGCCTCGATCCCGACGCCCAGTTCGACGAAGCCGACAACTGGGAGACGCTTGCGCTGCTCGCGCGTCCCGACGCCGATCACGATCTTGCCATCGTCGATCTGCATATGCCCGGCATGAGCGGCGCTTCGTCGC
Organism: Paraburkholderia dipogonis; assembly: GCF_046027395.1. Classification (GTDB taxonomy): domain Bacteria; phylum Pseudomonadota; class Gammaproteobacteria; order Burkholderiales; family Burkholderiaceae; genus Paraburkholderia; species Paraburkholderia dipogonis_A. Next base: position 29,907 of record NZ_JAQQEG010000041.1, read on the forward strand.
TCGAAGTGCTGTTGAAGGCGAATCCCGCGCTGCCGCTCGTCGTCCTCTCCGCCGAAGAATCGCCCGACGAAATGCGCGCGGTGCTGGCCGCCGGCGCGCTCGGCTTCGTGCCGAAGCGCCAGCCCGCCAGCGTCATGCTCAAGGCGATCGAACTGGTGCTCTCAGGCGGCGCGTATGTGCCGATGGAAGCCCTCAGCCTGCTGGGCTCGCGCGACGCGCAGGCCGCGCCCGCGCCGGCGCGTGCCGAAGCGCACACTGATCCGTCGCTGCAACATGCGACTCCGGGCGGCGCGCACGCACCCAGCCAGGGCGGCGCCACGCTCACGGAACCGCTCACGCAGATCCAGGCATTGCAGCCGCACCAGCAGCATCTGCTGGAGAATCTGTCGCCACGTCAGCAGGACATCATGCGGCTCGTGCATCGCGGCTGGACCAACAAGATGATCGCGCGCGACCTGGGCGTCGCGGAAGGCACGGTGAAGGTGCATCTGTCGGTGATCTTCCGGGCGCTCGGCGTGCATAACCGGTCGACGGCGATCGCCGTCATCAACGGCTGGCTGGAAGCCGGGAAAACCCTGTAGCACGAGGCCAGGAACGGCGGCGTTCGCGCCGCCCTGTCGACCAGGTGCGCCTTTACTTTTGCGGTTCGCCTTTACTTTTGCGGTTCGCCTTTACTTTTGCGGTTCGCCTTTACTTTTGCGGTTCGCCTTTACTTTTGCGGTGCGCCTTTACTTTTGCGGTGCGCCTTTACTTTTGCGGTGCGCCTTTACTTTTCCGGTGCGCTTCTACTTTTGCGGTTCGCTTTGCGACTGGGTGCTTTGCGTTTGAGTGCCTTGCGGATGGCTCTTCGATCCTATTCTCGCGTCCCCCTGCGCCGCGCTCCCAACAGCCGGCATCGCGCCATTCATTACCCGACCGCCCGCTTCATTTCCCACTTCATTTCCCGCTTGATCCGCGCGCAATGCCACTGCGGCGGCCGCTCGCCCCTTGTCCTGCTCGGCCTGCTGCCACAGCATCTCCAGCGTGCGCCGCAAACGCGCCGGCGTGACCGGTTTATGGAGCACCGGAATCCCCTGCAAGGCGAGCGCCGCCAGTTCCGCCGACGCCATGTCGCCCGTGATCAGCAGCGTCACCACGTTGTCGTGCCCCGCGCGCGCGAGCACATTGCGCACGGCCGTGAGCGCCTGCGCGCCGGTGCGGTGATTGGCCAACTGGTAATCGCACAGCACGGCATCCGGCACGAAGCCGCCTTCGAGCGCCGCGAGCGCATCGACCTCGTCGCGCGCGCCTAGCACGCTGCAACCCCAGCGTCCAAGCAGACTGACGAGGCCTTCAAGAATCGACGGATCGTCGTCGATGCACAGCACGCGCCGCCCTTGCGCCGACGGACCGCCGGCCACCGCTTCGTTCAGGCTCGCCACGATGCCGCCGGGGTCGCCCGCCTGCACCGGAAAGCGGAACACCGACCCGCGGCCCGGCGCCGAGCGCAGTTGCAACTCGCCGCCGAGCATGCCGACCAGCCGCTTCACCGTCGGCAAGCCGAGGCCGTGACCCTGGCGCGCGTCGCGTTGCGGATTGGCGACCTGATAGAACTCCTCGAAGATACGCGCGTGCTCCTCGACGGGAATGCCGATGCCGGAGTCGCGCACTTCGATATAACCGCCCGTCTGCCGCCCGGCGCGGCGCAAGCCCAGCCAGATTGCGCCGTCTTCGGTGTAACGCACCGCGTTCGACAGCAGATTGCTCAGCACGCGTTCGAGCAGCACCGGGTCGTCATGCACGACCATCGCGGTCGGCGCGATGCGCAGCGCCAGCCCTTTGGCGGCCGCCTGCGGACGATACTGGCTGCCGACTCGCTCGAACAGTTCAGACAGCCGGAAATGCAGCCGGATCACCTGGGTCACACCGCTTTCGAGCCGCGCCAGATCGAGCACCTGGTTGAACAACTGGTTCAGCGCCTCGACGTTGTAGACGATGTGCTCGGCGGTCTTCGCGTGCTGCACGGGCGTCGCCGCCGTGTCGTTCAGCGAGGCCGCGAGCAGGCCGATCGCATGCAGCGGCTGGCGCAAGTCGTGACTGGCGGCCGCGAAAAAGCGCGTCTTGGCAAGGCTCGCCTCTTCGGCCACGCGTTTTTGCGCGGCCAGCGACTCCGCCAGATACTGCTGATCGACGCGCGCCTGCACGACCTGCTGGAACAGCTTGCGATAACTCAACGCGTAGACGTTGATCGCGCAGAAGAAAAACGCGAGGACGATGGCGAGAATCGTACGGTCGAATGTGTGCGTGCCGAAGTGCATGACGATCGACGGAAACAGCAGAAACGGAATCGAGGTCGAGAAATTCAGCAGGTCGAAGCCATTCGACATGAACACGCCGGCGGCCAGCGTGACGAGCATGACCGTGTGCAGCAGCGGCAGGTCGGACTGCGGGCTCTGGAACGCGAACCACACGGCGATGCCCGGCCCACTGTAAAGCAGCATGCCGCGCACCGCGTGAAGAATGATCCAGCCGCGCGGCGAGACGAGCTTCGGGTAACGGCGGTTGCAGAGCCAGAGCGCGAGGCCGGCGCAATTGGCCGCGGCATAGAAACCGAAGCACGCGATGAACAGCGGCGGCGACGGAATTTTCGGCCAGTAAATCGCCACCAGCACCGCGATCGAAAACCAGTGCGAAAAGAAAGCAATCGGATCTTGCGCGTACAACACGCGCACCAGGTCTTCGTCGATGGCACGCTGGATCGGGTCGGCCCGCATCGCGCGGTCTCCTTTTGTCGACCGGAGTTAGCGCTTTAGCGCTTACTCCGGTCCCATGCACCGCATCGACCGGAGCCAGCCCTTCGGCGCTTACTCCGGTCCCATGCACCGCATCGACCGGAGTCAGCCCTTTGGCGCTTACTCCGGTCCCATGCACCGCATCGACCGGAGTCAGCCCTTTGGCGCTTACTCCGGTCCCATGCACCGCATCGACCGGAGCCAGCCCTTCGGCGCTTTCTCCGGTCCCATGCGCAGCATTGGGCACGGCAAATTCGGTTATGTGGATCGGAAGCGCGGCGACGCAAGCGGCGCGAACCGCATCGGACGCTTCGGATACGGCGTGGCGCTACGTCTGCGATGCAACTGCGAAGCCGCAGTGCGATGCAATGGTCCAGTGCAGCCCGTTTCTCTTCAGACGAATAAGGTGCACTTTGTCGGATGGTTTACCCGGCAGTTTACCCATCAGCTACCACTTAATCCATATAGGCGAAGCCGCCGCTGGAAACCATACTGGGTTCACATTCCAGCGCGGCCTTAAATCTTCAACATCCACACCCCGCCTGCATTTCAGGCTCACCGCGCTCCCTGGCCTTTCCCCTTATGGAGGTTTTTCATGGGCGCAGTTCCGAGCCACGAGTTCGTCCGCAATCTCGACGATGCAATCCTGCCGGATTTGTGGCGCCGGCGTACCCGGTTGTCCGGCGACGAAATGGTGTCGATGGTCGAACTGGTCAAGCGGGCCTTGCGGACCTATCACCCGCTGGAGTTGCAGGCGCTCGGCGAGGACAAGGAAGAACTGGTCGCCCAGTTCATCTACGCGAAAGTGCTGCGCCTCGCGCCCGGCCATACCGAAACCCACGCCTGCGCCGACAGCGCGCCGTCCAACGGCTACGCACTGTGCGCGTATTTCCGCCGCTACCTGATCGACTGTCTGCGCAGCGCCGGCCATCAGCGCAACGTATCGATGGAAAACGACGGCATGGCGCAGGAAATCGATCTGCGCGCGCAAGCGCTGGAAGATCCGGTGGAAAGCGTGCTGCTGCAATACGGCCTCGACGAACAGCGCGTGCGGCTCTCGGCGCGCGCCTTTATCGAAAGCCTCGACGAACCGGAGCGGATCGTGCTGGCGGGCAGCCTCGGCTGGTGCTCGGAAGGTAAAGGCGGTCTGTCGGCAGTCGCAGCGCAGCATCGTGTGCCCTCGTATCACTATCGCGCCGTCAAGCTCGGCGTCACCATGAAGAAGACGGCCGGCGCCGAAGATTTTTCCAATACCAAGATCGGCCGCTGGCTCACGGACGTGCTCGGCATCGAGATCGACATCGACAATCGCCCGGCGATTCTGCTCGCGCTGAACCTGCTCGCCGCCGAATCGAGCGACAGCGAAATGAATGAAGCGGCCGCCTAATAGCCCGCAGCCGGGCGCCCTCCCGGGCCTCGGCACCCTCTCGCGACGCCGCGGACGCGGCCCGGCCGGCCCGCGCGCCACATACGATGCGTCTTTTTTTGTGAGCGCGCACCGCCTAGGATAAAAAAGCCGTCGCCGCACGCCGTCTTGCTTCCGAAGTCCTGGTTGTCTTTCCCCGCATTCCATTCCAGACGAGGTGGTCGTGATGAACCGCTTATCGAGCGCCGTGACTGCAATCCAGGCGCATTACGACGTGGTTGTGGTGGGTTCCGGCTACGGCGGTGCGATCGCCGCGAGCCGTATGGCGCGCGCCGGGCGCCGGGTGTGCGTGCTCGAACGCGGGCGCGAATTCATGGCCGGTGAATTTCCCCGCACGCCGTTTCAGGGCACCGAGGAGGTGCAATACAACACGGCGCTGAAGCATATCGGCTCGCCGCTGGCGTTGCTCGAAGTGCATGTGAACGACGATGTGAACGCGGTAGTCGGCTGCGGTCTTGGCGGCACTTCGCTGATCAACGCGAACGTCGCGCTCGAAGCCGATCCGCGCCTGTGGGACGACCCGCGCTGGCCAGCCGCGTTGCGCGGCGACAAGGCGGGCCGGGACAAAGGCTATGCGCTCGCCCGTGCGATGCTGCAACCGTCGCCGGTGCCCGAGAGCTATCCGACACTGCCAAAACTGCAGGCACTCGAACTGTCGGCGCAGGCGCTCGGCATGAAAGACCAGTTCTCGCGTCCGGACATCACCGTCACCTTCGAGGACCGCACGAATGCCGCGGGCGTCGAGCAGAAGGCGTGCGTCGGCTGCGGCGACTGCAATTCCGGCTGCAATTACGACGCGAAGAATTCGACGCACATGAACTATCTGCCCGACGCCGTTGCGCACGGCGCGCAGATTTTCACGGGCACCGCCGTCCATTCGGTGCTGCGCGACGCCGCCACGCAGAAATGGATCGTCGGTTACCAGCTGGTGAGCCTCGGTCGCGAAAGCTTTGGCGCCCCCGATCTGTTCGTGAGCGCCGATATCGTCATCGTGTCAGCCGGTACGATCGGCTCGACCGCGTTGCTGTTGCGCTCGCGCAAGCAGGGGTTGAGCGTCTCCGGCATGCTCGGCAAGCACTTCACCGGTAATGGCGACGTGCTCGCCTTCGCCTACAACACCGAGCCGGTGATCAACGGCGTCGGCTGGGGCGCGCACGAGAAGGGCGAGATTCCTCCGGTCGGGCCGACCATTACCGGCCTCATCGATCATCGCAACACCGCCAACGTCAGAGACGGCTACGTGATCGAAGAAGGCTCGCTCGCCGGACCGGTGGGCGCGGCGCTGGTCGGCCTGCTCGGCGCCGTCGCGCCGATCGAAGGCGTGGATGTCGCGCCGCGCTCTTTCGAGGAACAACTTGCTTACGACGCCCGCGTGGTCACGAGTTTTCTGCGCGGTCCCTATCACGGCGCGCTCAATCACACGCAAAGCTACCTCGTCATGGCGCATGACGACGAAAGCGGCGAGATCGACGTGGACGACAAAGGCCAGCCGCGCATCGTGTGGGAAAAGGCCGGCAAGCAGCCGATCTTCCAGGCGGTCGAAGCGGTGCTCAAGCAGGCAACCGTGCCGATCGGCGGCAAATACATGCGCAATCCGATTTCCACCGACATTCTAAAAAACCGCACCGTCACCGTGCATCCGCTCGGTGGCTGCGGCATGGGCGAGGACGCCGAGCATGGTGTGGTCGATCATATGGGCCGCGTGTTCAGCGGTGCCACGGGCAACGCGGTGCACGAGGGCCTGTACGTGATAGACGGCGCCGTCATGCCGATGTCGCTCGGCGTCAATCCGCTCCTGACGATTTCCGCGCTGGCCGAACGCAATTGCGAGCTGCTGGTGGCCACGCATCCGCTGACCGCCGCGCCGGCTGATGGCGCGCCCGCCACGCCGACCTTGCCGCCTCCGCCGACGCCGCAGGCCGCGTCCTCGTCCCTGACGCCGTCCTCGCCGCAGAAGATCGGCCTGCACTTCACCGAAACGATGATCGGCACCTACACGCCGATCGTGGCGGGCGAAGCGGCCACGAGTCCGATGAAGTTCACGCTGACCGTCGAATCGGAAGATCTCGCCGACATGATCAGCAACCCGCAGCATCTCGCGCAAACGGCCGGCACGCTGACCTGCCCCGCGCTCTCCGCGCAGCCGATGACGATCTCCGACGGCACCTTCAATCTGTTCGTGGTCAACGAGTCGGATGTGGACGAGCGCAACATGAATTACCGCATGACGCTCAACGCCACCGAAGGCAAGACGTACTACCTGAGCGGCAAGAAAATCATCACGCGCACGTCGCCGATCAACCTGTGGGAACAGACCAACACGCTCTTTGCGGAGGTTCGCGAGTCGGCGCAAGCCGATGCGCCGCTGCTCGGCAAGGCGACGCTGATCATCACGCCAGAGAATTTCCTCAAGCAGCAACGCACGCTCGAAGTCACCCACGCGCCCGATCTCAAGACGCGTCTCGAATGGACCCTGAAGTTTGGCAAGTTTTTCGCGGGCGTGCTGTTCACCGAATATGGCGGCGTGGCCGCGCCCTTGCAGTATTTCGACCCGAAAGCGGAGCCACGTCTGAAGCGCGCGTTGCGCGCGCCGGCGCCGCAAATCGTCTTCTTCGATACGCCCGACGGCACGAAGCTCAGGCTCACGCGCTATCACGACCCCGCGCGCAAAGCGGCGCGTCCGGTGCTGCTGATTCACGGCTCGGGCGTATCGAGCCGCATCTACTCCACCGACCTGATCGCGACCAACATGGTCGAGTATCTTTTCGCCGCCGGCTACGACGTGTGGCTCGTGGATCTGCGCGTCAGCATCGAAATGCCGAGCGTGTTCGTGCCGACCAATGTCGACAAGGTGGCGCGCGAGGACATTCCGTCGGCGGTCGCCAAAATCCGCGAATTGACCGGCGTGCCGGAGATTCAGGCGCTCGGGCACTGCATGGGCGGCGTGGCGCTGACCATGTCGCTGCTCTATGGACTCCAGGGCGTGCGCTCGGTGTTCATTTCACAGGTGTCGGCGCATCCGGTGCCGGGCACGCTGGAGAAGATCAAGGCCGGCCTGCATATTCCCGACTTCATGGAACATCTCGGCCTGCTCGACGTGACCGCCTATACGGAACACAAGTCGTGGCCGCAGAACCTGCTCGACGAAGCGCTCAAGTTCTACCCGCTCAATCACAAGGAGGGTTGCGGCAATCCGATCTGCCATCGCGCGACCTTCCTGTATGGCCTGCTCTACGAACATGAGCAGTTGAACCAGACGCTGCATGCGAATCTGCAGGAATTGCTCGGCGTGCACGACGTCGGGATATTCAAGCATCTGGCCGCGATGGTGCGGGCAGGCAAAGTGGTTGATGCCGCCGGCAAGGATGTCTATCTGACGGGCGCGGACGGTATGAAAGGACTGGAGGGTATGCGCCGGCCGATCGGGTTCATCCACGGCGACAAGAATGAAACCTATCTGCCGATCAGCACGCAGCTCACGTACGAGATGCTGGTCAGGCATTTCCCCGAACAGCCATACGAGCGGACCATTATTCCCGGCTATGGGCACATCGACTGTATCTTCGGGAAGGACGCCGCCGTGGATGTCTATCCGGTGATCGTGAAGTATCTGGACGCGCATTGACGACGCGCGTCGGCCGTACCTGACAGGCGCGCGCGAGCCTCGCGCGCGCCTGCATTCCTTTTGTCCCGATCACACGCCGAACCTTGAGAGCACTCGGCGGGTTCTCGTTTGCCTCGCGTTCATGTATGGTCTGTAACCTGCAAGACGTTCATGCACGTTAGACCTTCATGCTTACGCCAATGAAAACCTTCCTTCTGTCCGTGTTGACTGCCGGCTTGCTGGGCAGCACGGTTGCCGCCTCGCATGTGCAGGCGGCGGAGCTTCATGTCATGAGTTCGGGCGGCTTCACCGCCGCCTATAAACTGCTCGGTCCCAAGTTCGCAGTGTCGACGGGCAATACGCTCGACACCATACTCGGACCGTCGATGGGCCAATCGCCGGAAGCCATTCCGAAGCGCCTCGAACGCGGCGAACACGCGGACGTGGTCATCATGGTCGGCTACGCGCTCGACGATCTGATCAAGCAAGGCAAGGTGGTGCCCGGCTCGCGCGTCGAGCTGGCGGACTCGCGCATCGGCATGGCCGTGCGCGACGGTGCGCCGAAGCCGGACATCAGCTCGGTGGATGCACTGAAAGCGACGTTGCTGCACGCGAAATCCATTGCTTACTCGGACAGCGCCAGCGGCGTCTATATCGAGCGCGAGCTCTTCAAGCGGCTCGGCATCGAAGATCAGGTGAAGGCCAAGGCGAAGATGGTGCCGAAAATCCCGGTCGCGTCGGTCGTCGCCAATGGCGATTACGAAGTGGGATTCCAGCAGGTCAGTGAATTGCTGCCCGTCGCGGGCGCTACTTTCGTCGGCAAGATTCCGGAGTCGGTGCAATCGGTCACGCGCTATGCCGCGGGGATTCCGGTCGGCGCGCAGCATCCGAAAGAAGCGAAAGCGCTGCTCGACTACCTCGCCTCTCCCGACGCTCAAGCCGCGGTCAGATCGACTGGCATGGATTCCGTCGCCACGCATTGAAGCTTGTGGCGGTGTAGCGCAATCAGAACAGCTTGCCCGGATTCAGAATGCCGTGCGGGTCCAGCGCGTGTTTGATCGCGGCCATCGCCGCCAATTCCGCCGGCGAGCGCGAAATCGGCAAGAACTCGCGCTTGAGCAAACCAATGCCGTGTTCCGCCGACACCGAACCGTGCAATGGCCCGAGCATGTCATAGACGAACGCGTACACCGCATGATGATCGACGCCAGGAATCGAATGGCCGTCCACGGTGACATGCAGATTCGAATCGCCGATATGCCCGAAGAAATACGACGCGTTGCCCGGCCAGCGCTGATCGAGCGCCGCGCGGCAGCGGTCCACGAAGACGCCGATCTCGCCGATCGGCAGGCTCACGTCGAAGTTGATCGCGTCGAGCCGCACCGGAAACTCCGCGGTGCATTCGCGAATCGCCCATAGCGCGCGCACGTCGGCCACCGACTGCGCGATCACGGCGTCGCGGATCGCGCCCGCGTCGAGCGCTTCGGTCAGCGCGGCGGAGAAACGCTCGCCGTCGTCGGCAGAATCGAAGCTGGCGTGTTCGATCAGTGCATAGAGCGGCTGCGCGTCGGCGAACGGCGAGCGCGTGCCGGTCAGCTTCACGCCGAAGTCGTAGAAGTCCGGCCACATGATTTCGAACGCACCGATATCGTTGCCGAAGCACGTCGACAACCGGCGCAGCAGATTCACGGCGGCGTCGTAGCCGTCGAGCGCGACCAGCGCCGTATGGCGCGCGGCGCGCTGCGGATGCAGTCGCAGTACCGCGCGCGTGATCACGCCGAGCGTGCCCTCCGAGCCGATGAACCAGTGCTTCAGGTCATAGCCGGTGTTGTTCTTGACCATCTTGCCGAGCGACGTGAGCACGTCGCCATTGGCCAGCACGACCTCCAGACCGAGTACCTGGTCGCGCGCGGTGCCCGACTGGATCACCCGGTTGCCGCCCGCGTTGGTCGCGAGATTGCCGCCGATCTGGCAGGAACCGCGCGCGCCGAGATCGAGCGCAAGTTCGAAGCCGGCTTCCGCGGCGGCTTCCTGCGCGGCTTGCAACGTAGTGCCGGAGCGTACGGTCAACGTGGCCGACGCACTATCGACCTCCTCGACGCCGTCCAGCCGTTCGAGCGACAACGCAATATCCGTGGCGCGCGCAATCGCGCCGCCCGCGAGACCGGTCATGCCGCCCTGCGGCACCACCGGCTGATGAGCCGCGTGGCAGATAGCGAGCGCGCGCGAGACCTCTTCCGTGGTGCGCGGCAGCAGCAGGGCGGCGGGTCGAGTCGGTTCGTGACGCGTCCAGTCGGTCATGGCGCGTTCGCCGATCTGCTCGCCCACGCGTACGCTGTCTTCACCGAGCGCGGCGCGCAGCGCGTCGAGTGTCGCGGAAAGCGGCGCTGCGTGATTCGCCGTCGTGTTGTCTGTCATGCAGTGGTTCCCTTCGCGCCTTCAACGGCGTGTTTCTTCCGATAGCCCATCGAGTCGTTGATACGCCCGAGAATATAGTCGCCCGCGGCGACCGGCTGATACTTGAGATCGGCATCGCTCGTGCCGAGATCACGCGGATCGACAAGCGCGCCGTAGGTCGGATCATAAAACGTCGCGATCGAATAACGCTCGCGCCCCGACGCATTGATCACACGATGCAAGGTGGAGCGGAAGCGGTCGTTGGTCCAGCGCGCCAGCAGATCGCCGACGTTGACCACGAAGCTGCCATCGACCGGCGGCGCATCCACCCACGTATCGTTGGCGATTTCGCGCACCTGCAGGCCGCCCACCTGATCCTGCCACAACAGCGTGATGCATCCGTAATCGGTATGCGGCGCGACGCCGAACTGATCGTCATCCGATTGGGGCGGTTGCGGCGGATAGTAGACCATCTGCGTGCGCTGCATCCGTTTGGTGTAACGCGGCGCGAAGAAGTGTTCGTCGACGCCGAGGCTCATCGCCACCGCGCGCAGTAAATCGGCGCCGCATGCAGCGACCGCCTCGTAGTAGCCATACAGCGCTGGACGCAACTCCGGCATGAAGTCCGGCCAGTTGTTCGGCCCGCGCAGCGCCTGGCCGGCGAGCACGTCCGGGTCGTCCTCCGGCAATTCGAGGCCGATGCTGAAGAACTCCTTGTAGTCGGGACGTTTGGCCTGATACATGGTCGCGTCGCCGAGCGCATTGAAACCGCGATGCCGCTGATTGACTGCCGCGCGCCGCTTGGTCTCCACCGGAAACGCGAAGAAGCGTCGCGCGGCTTGCGCGGCGGCATCGATCGAGTCTTCCGGCACGCCGTGATTGACGATGTAGAAGAAGCCGATCGTCGTGCACGCTTCACGGATTTCCTGCGCCACGCGTTGCAAAGCGTGCGGATCGCCCGCGCGAACGCCGGCGAGATCGATGATCGGAATGCGGGTCACGGGCATCGCGCTGCTCCTGAAGGTGCGGCTTAATCGGCTGATGAAAACGGCGGTTCAATCGTCTGCGGGAAGACGCGTTCCTGTCTCGTACATTGCAGTTGTATATACCGCCAAAAGCACATCCGCAAGTTGCTGCGCAGCGCTTCGCATAAGGGCTTTTCTCTACTCGCGTGTTTATTTATTTCGCGCGAAAACTGCGGTATATACTGCCTCGCATGACTCGCGCCGAGTTCGCACCGGACTCGTTTCATGCACCACTTTCGCGCGACACCGCTTTGCCAACCGGAGAATCTCATGAGCATCCTTGCAGGCTGGAAGTGTCGTTTGGTCATGCTGGCGTTGTGCGCAACAAGCGTCGCCGCCCACGCGGAAGACCAGCTCGCCAAAGTGAAGAAAGCCGGCGAACTGGTGGTCGGCACCGAGATGCAGTTCGCGCCCTTCGACTTCCTCGAAAACGGTCAGCAGGCCGGCTTCAACAAGGACCTGTTCGCCGAAGTCGGCAAGGAAATGGGCGTGAAGGTGCGCTTCATCGACTTGCCGTGGCCGAGCGTGCTACCGGGTCTCGAAGCCGGCAAGTTCGACATGGTAGGCGGCCCGCTCACCGTCACCAAGGCGCGCATGGAGCGCTACACGTACACGCTGCCGATCGCGGACGCCACCGACGCGCTGCTTAAACGCGCGAACGATTCAGCCGTCAAGCAATCGTCGGATATCGCGGGCAAGACGGTCGGCGCGGGCAAGGGTTCAGCGCAGCTCGACCAGTTGAAGGCCTATGTCGCCACGTTGCCGAAGCCGCCTGAAATCCGCGAATACGTCGACAACAATCAGGCTTACGCCGATCTCGCCGCCGGCCGGATCGCGGCGGTCGCAAACTCCATGACGAACATCGCGTATGTGGCCAAGCAGCGCCCGGAAACGTTCGCCGTGGTGCAGCCGCCGTTCGGCGCGAAGGTGTACTTCGCCTACTGCCTGCGTAAAGATGCGGACAGCAAACCGCTCGCCGATGCCTTCAACGCGGCGCTCGTAAAAATGCATAACGACGGACGTCTCGCCACGTTGCAGAAAAAATGGTTCGGCGTCGCAATGGACGCGCCGACAACCATGCCCGCGCCGAACTATTGATCGACCGATGTTGCACGTATCTTGATGCACGCGATGCGGCCTTTGCAACGAGCCGCATCGCCCTCCCCGTTCCAGCGAGTGCGACGCTTATGTTTAGCACGACCGTCTTCCTCCAGGGCTTGCCGCTGCTGCTGCATGCGGCGCTCGCCACCATCGGCATTTCGCTGACGGGTCTCCTGATCGGTTTCTTCGTCGCGATCGGCGTGTGCGCGGCGCGGCTCTCGCCGAACCGCGCGGCGCGCATGTTCGGCGGCGCGTATGTGTTCTTTTTTCGCGGCGTGCCGATGCTGGTGCAACTGCTGCTGGTCTATTACCTGCTGCCGTTCGCGGGCATCAACGTGTCGCCGATCGTGGCGGCGCTCAGCGCTGTGTCGCTGTGCTCCGCGTCGTATATCGCCGAAATATTGCGCGGCGGTTTTCTCAGCGTTCCGCCGGGCCATCTCGAGGCCGCGCGCATGCTCGGGCTCTCACCGTTCGACATGCTGCGCCGCATTCTCGTGCCGCAAGCGTTCCGTTTGACGCTGCCCTCGCTCGTCAATGAAATGGTGCTGCTCATCAAGGCTTCGTCGCTGATCTCGGTAGTGGGCGTGGCCGAGTTGACGCGCACCGCGCAGAACATCGCGGCCAGCACCTATCGGCCGCTCGAAGCGTACGTCGCGGCCGGGCTGATCTACTTTGTGATCTGCGGCGCGCTCGCGCTCGTCGCGCACGCCGCCGAATACCGCCTGCAGCACGCCTGAGCTCGACATCGACACCACGCCATGCAAAAGCTCGATCCCACCGTCATCACGCACAACCTGCAGCCGATCGCCGCGGGCCTCGCCACGACGCTCGGCACATGGGCCGCGGGCGTTGCGATCGGCATCCTGATCGGTTTTCTGATTGCCGTGCTGCAACTCTTTTGCGGACGCTGGGTGCGCGGCATATTGCGCTTCTATATCGAACTGTTTCGCGGCACGCCGTTTCTCGTGCAACTCTTTTTGCTGTATTACGGCGGCCCGTCTTTCGGCCTCACGCTCGAACCGATGACCGCCGGCGTGCTCGGCCTCGGTCTCTACGGCAGCGCGTATTTCGCCGAAGCCTTTCGCTCCGGCTTTCAATCCGTGCCGCCGGGTCATCTGGAAGCGGCGTCGTGCCTTGGCCTCACGCGCTGGCAAGCGGTCCTGCGCATTCAGGTGCCGCAAATGCTCGTGCTGATCGTGCCCGCGCTGACCAATCTGATCATCGTGCTGAGCAAGGAAACGGCCGTGTTGTCCATCGTCACCGTGCCCGAACTCACGTTCGTGCTGACCGGCATCGGCTCGGCCACCTTTGCTTTCGTCGAAACGCTGCTGGTGCTGTGCGTGTGCTATCTCGCGCTGGTCGAGCTGACGTCGCGCGCCGGCATGTGGGCCGAAGCCCGCATCGCGCGCTTCATGGCATGAACGCAAACGGATCCTCTCTTATGAACGCCATCGCCGACATGCCCTCCTCCGCGTCTTCCGCCACCGTCGGACCCTCGGCCGGCGCACCGCTGATCGAAGTGCGCGATTTGCGCAAGCGCTTCGGTGAAGTCGACGTGCTGCGCGGCGTCGATCTCGAGATCGCGCGCTCGGAAGTGGTCTGCATCATCGGGCCGTCGGGATCGGGCAAAAGTACGCTGCTGCGATGTCTCGCCGCGCTCGAAACCTACGATCAGGGCGACGTGCGCATCGAAGGCGAACTGCTCGGCTACAGCGAGCGCAACGGCAAACGCGTGCGCGCGTCGCAAAGCGAGATCAATCGCGTGCGGCGCAACGTCGGCATGGTATTTCAGCAGTTCAATCTGTGGCCGCACATGACGGCGCTCGGCAACGTGATGGAATCGCTGCTGCGCGTGCGGCATCTGTCGCGCGATGAAGCGCGCCGCCGCGCCAACGCGATGCTCGAAACGGTCGGACTCGCGCACAAGGGCGACGCGTATCCGGCCAGGCTCTCGGGCGGCCAGCAGCAGCGTGTGGCGATTGCGCGAGCGCTCGCCATGGAGCCGCACATCATGCTGTTCGACGAGCCGACCTCCGCGCTCGATCCGGAACTGGTCGGCGAAGTGCTGCAGGTGATGAAGCAACTCGCGCGCGACGGCATGACAATGGCCGTGGTCACGCACGAAATGGGTTTTGCCGCGCAGGTCGCGGACAAAGTCATGTTCATCGATCAAGGCCGGATCGCCGTGCAAGGCAACCCGCGCGATGTCTTTCACGATGCCGGACAGCCGCGCTTGCGGCAGTTCCTGCAGAACTACTTCGACCGCAACGCGTTCTGGACGCGCGGTCCCGACGACGCGCATCCGGTATGAACGCGCGCCGGTTTCAGCCTGCCTCACGCGGACGCTGACGCAAAGGCCGCCGATGTCCTCCACCGTTCGCAGCCGCACTCACGACAAGCCGCTTTCCGCGTCGGCGATGAAAGCCGCGCGCACCGCGGCCGACGCGCCGGCCGCGCGCTACGAACAGGTCAAGAGCCATATCCGCCACATCATCGAATCGGGCGAGCGCCGCGCGGGCGACCGTCTGCCGTCCGAACTCGATCTGGTCGCGACGCTCGGCGTGTCGCGCATGACGGTCAATCGCGCGCTGCGTGAACTCGCCGAAGAGGGACTGGTGACGCGCGTCTCGGGCGTCGGCACCTTCGTCGCGCAAAGCAAGCCGCAATCGACGCTGCTGATGATCGCCCATATCGGCGACGAGATCCGCTCGCGGGGCCATGAATACCGCTGCGACACGGTCCTGTCGCAACGCGAGACGGCGTCCGTGATGGTGTCGAACGCGTTAGGGCTCGCGCCGGGTGCTTCGGTATTTCATGTGATCTGCGTGCATCGCGAGAACGGCTTGCCGGTGCAGCTCGAGGATCGCTTTGTGAATCCGGCCGTCGCGCCGGATTTTCTGCTGCAGGATTTTTCCGCGGTAAGGCCGTCGGAATATCTGTTCGAGATCGTACCGGCGCACGACGTCGAGCATGTGGTCGACGCCGGCCTGCCCACGCGCGTCGAAGCCGAACTGCTCGAAATCCGCGCGGAGGAACCGTGCCTGACGCTGATGCGCCGCACGTGGACAAGCGGCGTGGCGGTCACGTTCGCGCGTTTCGTGCACCCTGGCTCGCGTTACCGGCTAGGTTGCCGCTTCTCCCCGGAACTGTCGCAACGCCAGGGGTAAAACGCGCTACGTATCGAACTGCTTTAGACGTTCCCCGCCAAATGAAAACGCGACGCCGGATGCCACAACTGCACCGACGTCGCCACGTCGTCGCCCACCCATGTACGGCGCCAGAGTTGCAGGCACGGCTCGCCGATATCCATCAATAGATGCCGGCGCACATACGCGTCAGGCTTCTGCGCATAGATGCGAAACTCGGCGCGCTGAATCGGCGCGAGCCGCACCATGTAGTGATTCGGCGTCTCGATCGTGAAGTCCTGCTCCAGATAATCCGGGAACACCTTCGGATTGACGTAACGGTCCTCGTACTGGATCGGTTCGCCCTCCTCGCTATGCACGATGCACGAATGAAACGCCGGTCCGCTGGCGAGGCCGAGCGCTTCGAGCGCCTGCGGGTCGTCGCTCGGCTCGAGCGTCAGCACACGCGCCGAATGGCGGTGACCGCGCGCGGCGATTTCGTCGGCGATATTGCGGATTTCCAGCACCGTTGATTCATAACGCTGCGGCGCGACGAACGTGCCGGAGCCTTGCACGCGCGTGAGCACGCGTTCGGTGGTCAATTCGCGCAGCGCGCGCGACACCGTCATGCGCGCGACGCCGAATTCCTTCACCAGTTCCGTCTCCGACGGGATCAATCCGCCGGGCTTCCAGTCCCCTTCGCTGATGCGCCTGATCACGTAGCGTTTGATCTGCTCATAGGCAGGCATCGCTTTCGCGGGTGTCTCCTGGCCGCGTTCAGGGCGGTCCTGCGTCTCTGCGGTTCGCGCGTTTGTAGTTGTGTTCACTCCGACCTCGTGGGTGGTACGCGGGTTGTACTTGGTGGGTACACCTTGGCCGGCTCGCCGGCGGGTAAGCCCGCTCACCGGCATTGTCCGGGTCATGCGATGTGCGCGGCGGCCTGCCCGTCATTGACGGCGATGCCCGCGGCTGCGCGGACGTGGCCCGCGGCCGCCAGGTTCGTGAGCGTTGCAGGTGCCACCAGGTCCGCGCCGTCAACGGACGTGAGCGGCCGAGGGCCAATGTTACCAGGGTTCGGCAACGGTGGCGGCGCTTCGTCGGCGATCATGCGAAAAGCGACGCTCATGTCGTCCGCGAGCGGACGGTCATCGCGGTAGGTCGGCACGACGCGGCGCACGCGCTGCCACAGCGCTCCAGTGTGCGGTGCGCGTGGCGCGTCGATACTTTGCAGGTCGTAGGCTTGCGCGGCCGCCAGCAATTCGATCGCGACAATGCGCCCGGCGTTGTCGATGATTTCCAGCGCCTTCAGCGCGGCGGGCGTCGCGTGGCACAGATGATCTTCCTGCAAGGCCGAGGTGATGCCGCCATCGAGACTGGCGGGCAGCGCGAGCCGCCGGTTCTGCGCGACCAGCGACGCCGCCGTGTACTGCGCGATCATGAAGCCGGAACAGGTGCCGCCCGGCTCGGCGAGAAATGCCGGCAAGCCGCTCACCAGCGGATTGACGAGACGGTCGAGGCGCCGCTCGGCCATTGCGGCGACTTGTGCGATCGCGGTAGCGAGGCTGTCCATCGCCAGCGCAATCGAGGCGCCCACCGCGTGCGCCTGCGAATACACGCGTGGCTCTTCCGGCGTGCCGGCGACGATCGGGTTATCGGTGATCGAGGCGAGCTCGCGATTGACCACGTCGGCGGTCGCGGCGAGCACGTCGCGCGCGGCGCCGTGCACGTGCGGAATGGTCCGCATGCTCAGCGGGTCTTGCGTGCGTTGACCGACCACCGCCGCGAGAATGCCGCTGTCGGCCAGCGCGGCGCGCATCCGTCCGCCGACCAGGTTCAGGCCCGGCGAAATGCGCAAGGCCAGCGAATCTTCGTCGAAAGCCGCAAGCTGACCGCGCAGATTCTCGAAGCTCATCGAGGCGACCATATCGGTCCAGTCGAGCAGGCGTTCGGCACGCGCGAGCGCCAACGCGGCGAGGCCCGTGACACACGGCGTACCGTTGACCAGGCTCAGCCCTTCCTTGGCTTCGAGCACGAGCGGTTCGAGCCCGAGGCGTTGCAGCGCGTCGCGTCCTTTGAGCCGCTCGCCGCGAAAGCGCACGTAGCCCTCACCGATGCAGACGAGCGCGATATGCGCCATATGGCTCAGATAACCGACCGAGCCGAACGCCGGCACTTCCGGCAGGCAATCCGCGTTGAGCAGCGCCACCAGTTGGTCCGCGACTTCGAGGCGAATTCCCGAGTGTCCATGCGCGAAGTTATTGATGGCCGCGGCCATGACCGCGCGCGTTTCGGCGGCACCGAGCGGCGCGCCGACGCCGACCGCGTGGCTCATCAGAATGTTGCGCGACAACGTGCGCTGTTCGCCCGGCGAGACGATTACGTCGCATAGCGCGCCTACGCCAGTATTCACGCCATAGGCGCGAATCCCTCGCTCGACGATCTGTTCGACGAGCACGCGCGCCGCCGCGATGCGCGCGCGGGCGTCGGCGGAAAGTTCGAGCGGCTCGCCGGCGGCAACCGCTGCCACCTGAGCCCAGTCGAGAGGACGATTGGAACGGATCACGGCCATGTCGGTGCTCTGCTTGATAGATTATCTGGTGATGCTGATCAGTTGGTGGTGCGGTCCTGATGGCTCGAAACGAATTGCCGGAAGCGATCCGACTTGCATTCGACGAACACCTCGTCGGGCGTGCCGTCGGCTTCCACTTGCCCCTGATGCAGGAACATCACGCGATTCGATACATGGCGCGCGAAACCCATCTCGTGCGTGACCACCAGCATGGTGCGGCCCTCTTCGGCCAGCGAACGCATCACGCGCAACACTTCGCCCACCAGTTCGGGATCGAGCGCCGAGGTCGGCTCGTCGAATAGCATGACTTTCGGATGCATCGCCAATGCGCGCGCAATCGCCACGCGTTGTTGCTGACCGCCTGAAAGATGCGCCGGATAGTGGCCGCGCTTTTCCGCGAGACCGACTTTCGCCAGCAGCGCTTCCGCCTCTTCGACCGATTCGGCGCGGCTGCGTTTTTGCACGCGCATCGGCCCTTCGATCAGATTCTCCAGCACCGTCATATGCGACCAGAGATTGAAGTTCTGGAACACCATGCCGAGTTGCGAGCGCACCCGGTCCACCTGGCGGCGGTCGCTCGGTTGCAGCTTGCCGTCGCCGCGGCGCTTCATTTTCAACTCTTCGCCGGCCAGCGAGACCGAGCCGTCATCGGGCGTTTCGAGCAGGTTCAGGCAGCGCAGGAACGTGCTCTTGCCCGAACCGCTCGCGCCGAGGATCGAGATCACGTCGCCTTGATGGGCGTCGAGCGAAATGCCTTTGAGCACGTGGTGATCGCCGAACGATTTGTGAATGTTCTTGACCGACAGTGCAACGGGTGCCGTAGCGTTCATGGGATTCTCCAGATTCATCCAGGATGGGCGGCCGTTCAAGGCGCGGCGCGGCGTGCTTCGGTGGTGGCGGAAACCGGGCGGTTTGCCGCGGCCTGCGGGCGCGCCGCGCGCAGATGGCGCGACAGACGCGTTTCGAGCATGCCGAGCAGCCGCACGATGACGAAATTCAGGAACAGATAGATCAGCGCGGCGCAGATGAAGACTTCCGTCGTGCGATAGGTTTGCTGAATGATCTGTTGCGCGACGCCGGTGACTTCCCACACGGTGACGAGGCTCGCGAGCGCCGTCGATTTGACGAGCAGCACCGCTTCAGTCGAATACGACGGCAAACACTGGCGCAAGGCGATCGGGCCGATCACGCGGCGCAGCAGCGCGAAGCCCGACAGGCCGATCGAATAACCTGCTTCGATCTGACCGACCGGTACGGCCATCAACCCGCCGCGAATGATCTCAGCGGTATAGCCGGCCGTGCAGAGCGCGAGCGACAACACCGCGCACATGTAGGGCTCGCGCAGCACCGGCCACAGGAAGCTCTCGCGAATCACGCCGAACTGGCCCATGCCGTAGTACACGAGGAACATCTGGATCAGCAGCGGCGAGCCGCGAAACACGAGGATATAAGCGCGTGCGAAGCGATTCGGCAGCCAGTGCGGCGACACGCGCATCGTCACGATCACGAGCGAGAGCAGGCCGCCGAGAATCAACGAGCAGAAGAACAGGCCAAGCGTGGTCGGCACGGCGCCGAGCAGTTGCTTGATCGTGTCGAACAGAAAGTCGAAGTCGAAATGCATGATGGCCGCCCTCGTCAGTTGCGCGCGAAGTTGCGCTTGAAGGACCGGCCCACGTGCGCTTCGGCACGGTTGAAGACGCGGTTCGAGATGCTGGTCATGAGCAGATAGAGCGCGCCGCCCACTACGAAGAACGTGAAGTACTGATGCGTGGAACCCGCCGCCACCTGACTCGTGCGCAGCAATTCGGCGAGCCCCGTCACGGAGATCAACGCCGAATCCTTCAGGCTCAATTGCCACACGTTGCCGATGCCGGGCAGCGCGAAACGCAGCACTTGCGGAATCAGGATGCGGCGCGCCATGGTCAGCGTCGGCATGCCGATCGAGCGCGCGGCTTCGAGTTCGCCGCGCGACACCGCCAGCACCGCCGAGCGGTACACCTCGGCCTGATAGGCGCCTGAAATCATGCCCACGGCCAGCGCGCCCACCACGAACGGCGGCACGCCGACGAAGCCCTCCGCGCCGAACCACTGGCCGACGGTCGTGACGAGCGTCGAGCCGCCGAAATAGAACAGATAGATGACAAGCAGTTCCGGCACGCCGCGAAACACCGTGGTGTAGATATCGCCGATCACGCGCAGCGTACGAAAACGCGACAGCTTGGCGGCCGCCACCAGCGCGCCGAACACGGCGCCGACCGCGAGCGCCGCGAGCGTGAGCGCCACCGTCATCAACGCCGCGAGCAGCAATACGCCGCCCCAGCCTTCCGGCCCGAAGCCGAGCATCTGTATCAGAGCCATTTCCTACCTCTTATCCGTTACGGCGGATCGAACCGGCCGGCGCGTGCGGGTTTTCGCCACGCACGCCTGCCGTTACCTCTTAACGTGAAGGCGAATCAAGGCGTGACGTCGGTCTTGAACCACTTGTCGGAGAGCTTCTTGACGGTGCCGTCGGCGAGCGCGGCGCTGATCGCGGTGTCGAACTTCGCTTTCAGGTCGGCGTCCTGCTTGCGGAACGCGAGGCCTTCGCCCGGGCCCCAGATCGGGCCGCCGATCTTCGGGCCGGCCATCACGATCGACGCGGTTTCTTTCTTGTCGATGTTGGCGGCGTAGTACGTCACGTCGTCGAACGAGGCGTCGATGCGGCCGTTGGCCAGATCCAGATCGCGCTCGGGCGATGTCTTGTAGACACGGATCGTGGCAATGTCCTTGAAGCCTTCATTGATGAACTTGGTGTAGACCGTGCCCGACTGGATGCCGATGGTCTTGCCCTTCAACTGCTTGCGCAAAGCGTCGACGGTCGGCTGGTCGGCCTTCGGGTCGCCGGACAGCTTGACGACACCGGCGCCCGGCGCGGCCTTGGGCAGCACCTTCGCATCGGCCACGGCGAACGTGGCGGGCGTGGCGGCGTACGGCTTCGAGAAGGCGATGATTTTTTCACGCTCCGGCGTGATCGAGATTGCATCCATCAGGACATCGAACTTGCCCGCTTGCAAACCGGGAATCATGCCGTCCCAGTCTTGCGCCACGAGATTGCATTGCAGCTTGATGCGCTCGCACAGGTTGGCGACCAGTTCGGGTTCGAAGCCGCCCAGCTTGCCGCCCGGCAAGGTCAGATTCCACGGGGCATAGCCGCCTTCGAGCGCGATCGTCACAGTCTTCCAGTCTTTGGCCTGCACCGGTGCCGCGAAAATCGCCGCGGCGCCGAGAACGGCGCCGATCAATGCTTTTGTTGCCGTCGTGCGCTTCACTTTCACGTCGAAACTCCTTTGATTGAGGAAACCGTCGAGCCGAATGTTTAACCGCCGCTTAATTTGTATAGACAAGTCTGCATGAGTCAAAAAGCGGTCGCAAGAGAATTTGCGAGAAATTAACGGAATCATCGGGTAAGCCCCTAGACGCTGCCGTGCAGCAGGGCTTTGCGGGGAGTTCTTAATGCGTGAACGACGCATGGCCTGCGCCGCCCGACGTGCAGGCGCAATTCGTTTTGTCTAGACAGGTTGATGCAAGCTGAGCAAACAGCGCGGAGGAGACGGCGGTGCGATGCGCGCTACCAGACGAACGGCACGAAGCGATAACGCACGCGCGCCATGTAGTCCGTGTAACCGTCGAGTTGCTCGGCCAGTACACGCTCTTCGCGCACCGCGCGCCAGCCAATACCGATCACCATGACCGGCACGAAGGCCAGCCCCCACCACGATCCGAGCAGCAAGGGCGTGCCGACAAACAGCAGCAGCGCGGCGGAATACATGGGATGACGGACATGCGCGTAAAGGCCGGTGTCGATTACTTTATGCCCGCGGCTCGCCTGGATCTTCACGACCGGCGCGGCGTAGCTATTGGCCTGGAACACGAAGCGGCACATGAAGAGGCAGAGCGCCACGCAGAGCGAGCCGACGCTGACCAGCGCGACCGGTAATGGCGCGGTCCAGTGAAAGCGCATTGCGTCGAACGCCATCAGGACGAGCCAGCCGCACCACGCCACTGAAACGCTCACCATGAAAATGCGGTCCCAGCGGCTTTGCTGCTCCTGCACGAATGGCGACAGTCGCTCGGCGAGCAGGCCGGGATCATGGCGCGCCAGCCACAACCCGATCCACAGGCTCAGCACGCCCAACTCGATCACATACCACCACCCGGCCGGCCATGCAAAGGTGCCCGCCGCGCCGAACAGCAGCGCGCCCATGCCCACCAGCCAGACCACCGTTTGAAAGATGAGGCGCGCGACCATGGTGGTTCGTTGCTACGCGGTTTTCGCCGGCGTGCGCACGCGGTCGAATATTTCAGCGATGTCGATCTCGCCGGTGTTCAAGCCGAACTGATCGCGCAGACACGCCGCGAGTTCGCCGGCGCTCCTGAGTTGCCGCTCGCTGACGAGTCGGCCATCGGCTGCGCGTTCGCTCAGTTGATCGTTGAGCAGCGCGAGCCGCGCTTCGGGCAACACGCGGCACACGATCAGCGTGCTCGCAAAAATCGCTTCCGGCGAGGTCGACGTGTACCAGTTCGAGGTTTCGTAATCGATCCACTCGACCGGCTGCAGATCGAAGCGGTAGACCCGCGCCCAGCTTTCGTCGCGCGCCTGCACTTCGAGGCAAAGCGCGTCGCGTGATGCGTCGGCGAGACGGAACGTGCCGAGTTCGGTGGGCTGCGCGAGGCCCATGGCCAGGCGCAGCGGCGCGGTCAGCGTCACGCTGCCGAAACCGACGTCGGCGATCCAGGCCTCGTTATCGATGTCGAGGCGCAACACCATATGCGTGCGCGGCGGAGGGCTGTCCGAATCGCGGCCCCAGAGCACGCGCCCGAGCAAGGGCGTGACCGTGAAGCCCAACTGCATCAGCACGTTGGCGAACAGCGCGTTCTGTTCGAAACAGTAGCCGCCACGATGTTCGGTGACCAGCTTGCGCTCGACCGATTCGAGATCCAGTTTCACCGGACGCCGCGTGAGCGGATTCAGGTTCTCGAACGGAATCGCGCGCGGGTGCAACCTGTGAAGCGCCTGAAGGACCTCCAGCGTTGCAGCGCGCGGACCTTCGTAGCCTATGCGGGCGAAGTAGTTGTCCAGATTCACTGTGTGAGACATCGGCAGGGTTCCGGTATGGTTTTGGGAGCTGGACGCTTATGGGGTGCGTGCGGCCGTGCGGCTTTGGAAATCGATCATAGCCGCTTTTGTGATCCACTCACTCTGGCGGCCTTTACCTGTTTTCGTAGTCGCCGGACGACGCCGCCCGTGCGAAGACGGCGTTCATCTATCAAGCCGCTTGTTATTGACCGCCCTTCAGCGCCGAGGTCGCGATCGACGGCACGCTGATGCCGTGGCTCGACGCGAACTGCACGGCCGAACTCAGCGTCGACATCAACGATTGCAACTGCCCCGGCGCCGATTGCGCGATGTATGACACGCTTTGCGCCGTCTGCGGATTCATGCCGGCCTGCAGCAGCGAGGACGGATTCATCTGCCCGATGCTGCCGAGCCCCGATTGCAGGCTCGAATACTGGCTCACGCCTTTACCCAGCGACGACAGGCCGTCCGCAAAGGCCTCCTTGTTGATCGGCGTAGCCGACGCACTGCCGCTCGCGCCGCTCGCGAAGGCTTGGGTCAGCGTTTGCGACAGCGACTGCTGCGTGCTGCCCGCCTGCGTCAGTTGACTCACCGAGGGCGTGCCGCCGCTCAGCAAACCCGCCGCCTGCTGCGCCTGCCCCGCCGCGCTGCTCATTCCCATCGCCGAGGCCAGACTCGACTGGCCGCTGAGCACCTGCTGGTTGGCGCCCACGTAGTTCTGCAACAACTGCGACACGCCGCCGGACGACCCCGTCGCCCCAGCGCCCGCGGAACTGTCACCGCCGCCTATGCCGAACTGCTTGAGATTCAGCTGCGCATTCGAGACGCCACTCACCAGCAAACCACCGCTCGCCAGCAACGAAATCAACACTCTGCGTTTGTTCATATCCATCTCCTGAATGGCTGTTTCGGGGTATTCGCGCGAGTTCGACACCCCGCCTCCGAACGCGTTCATATGACCACCACCATACATTTTCATTACGCTCACATTCGCTGCGAATTACGTGCAAATGCCGTTTAGTAACAGTACGTAAAGAGCAAAGTTATATGTCAGTAATATTGATGCGAATCGTTCTCATTTGTGTTGACGCACCAATTCCGCATGCGTACGATCTCGCCATCTGCTGCAGCTGGCGTCGCGAACCGATGCAGCAAATCGCGCGCATGCGGCGACGCGCCGCGATGGTTCAAATCAGTCGATACAACACCAATAAGGATTTCGATGAAGTTCGCCCATTTCAACGGACCTGGCGCAAAAGCGCGTCCGTTTCGCGATTCCGCGCCGCGCGCCAACACCACGCGCCGTGCGCGCTTGCCCTCCATGCGACGTGCCGCGCTTTGCACGGCGTTCGCGTGGGCGTCGCTGACAGCCGGCGCCGCCATGGCCGAAGCCAATCCCGACGCCACGCCGGAAGCGCCCGAGGCCGACCTGAATATTCAGGCGACCCAGACGAACCAGTGGACCGGCTTCTGGAATCGACAGCAGATGCTCGGCGACATCGGCGGACTGCGCCCCTGGCTCGGCAAATACGGCGTGACCTTCACGCTCACCGAGACCAGCGAAGTGCTCGCCAACCTGCGCGGCGGTCTCGCGCGCGGCGCCGACTACGACGGCCTGACGACGGGCACCGTGCAATTGGACACGCAGAAAGCGTTCGGCCTGCCGGGCGGCCTGTTCAACGTCAGCGCGTTGCAGATCCACGGCGCCAATCTCAGCGCCAACAAGCTCGGCACGCTGAATACGGCGAGCGGCATCGAAGCGGATGACACGACCCGTCTGTGGGAATTGTGGTATCAGCAGTCGTTCCTGAACAAGCGCATCGACGTGAAGATCGGTCAGCAAAGTATCGACCAGGAATTCATCACGAGCCAGTACTCGGCGCTGTTCGTCAACACGATGTTCGGCTGGCCTGCCCTGCCCTCGTACGACATGCCGTCCGGCGGCCCGGCGTATCCGCTGTCCGACCTCGGCGTGCGCGTGCGCGGCCAGATCACGCCTGCGTTGACGGCGTTGGCCGGTGTGTACGACGGCGACCCGCTCGGCAACAACCCGGACAACAAAAGCGGCACCAACTTCAACCTGCACAACGGCACGCTGTTCATCGGCGAGTTGCAGTATGCGATCAACCAGCCGGCCGACGGCGAAATGGTCGGCGCGGGCGGCGGCGGTTTGCCCGGCACCTACAAGCTCGGTGTCTGGTACAACAACGGCAGCTTCGCGGATCAGCGCTACGACAACACCGGCTTGTCGCTCGCGAATCCGGCCACCAGCGGCATCGCCCAGAATCATCACGGCGACTACAGCTTCTACGCCGTGGCCGACCAGATGATCTGGCGTCCGGACCCGGACGAGCCGCGCAGCATCGGCGTCTTCGCGCGCGTGATGGGCGCGCCGGGCGACCGCAACCTGGTGAGCCTCGCCGCCAACCTCGGCGTCGTGATGAAAGCGCCGTTCGCCGGCCGCGACAACGACAGCGTCGGCCTCGCGCTCACCTACATCAAGGTCGGCAATCACGTGAACGGCCTCGATACGGATGCGCGGGCATTCAGCAACAGCCCGTACGGCATACGCACCAGCGAAACCACGCTCGAGGCGACCTACCAGTACCAGGTCAATCCGTGGTGGCAGCTGCAGGCGGACGCGCAGTACACGTTCAACGCCGGCGCGGGCCAGAATCCCAACGATCCGACGCAGCCGCTGCGCAACACGTTCGTCATCGGCGTGCGGACCAACATCAACTTCTGATGACGTCCGCGCCCAACTCACACGCTACCGACCCAATCGAATCCCATGCTTTCGATCATGACCGCAATCACCGCTTTGTGCGCAGGCACGGAGGCTCAATCGTGAACAATCCCACGCGCCAGTTTTTGCCGCGCGCCGCGCGGGCCCTGATCGCCGCCGCTGTCGGCGCGGCCGCATTCGCGACGGCCGGCAGCGCGCAAGCCGAACCGCAAGGTTTCCTTGAAACCGTCAAGCACCACACCACGTTGATCAACACCGTGCCGGGCAACGGCGACCAGAATCCGTACGCCGTAGTGGTCGCGCCGGTCACGGCCGGCACGGTCAAGCAAGGCGACGTGCTGGTCGGCAACTTCAACAACTCGACCAATCTGCAGGGCACCGGCAGCACGATCATCAACTATCACCCGGATACCAGGGAGATGACGGTGTTCGCGACGGTGCCGCGCGATCTGAAGGAATGCCCGGGCGGCATCGGCCTGTCGACCGCGATGACGATGCTCAAGTCCGGCTACGTGATCGTCGGCAGCACGCCGAGCAACGACGGCACCACCGGCACCAAGGGCGCCGGCTGCCTGATCGTGATCGATCCGCAAGGCAAGGTCGCCTCGACCATCAGCAGCCCGAACATCAACGATCCGTGGGGCAACATGGCGGTCGTCGACAACGGCAACAGCGCGACGCTGTTCGTCAGCAACGCCGGCTTCGGCGTGGGCGGCGCGGACGGCAATCCGCCGGTGTTCAAGCAGGCCACCGTGCTGCGTCTGGACCTCGACGTCCCGCCCGGCAAGCCGCCGGTCGTGAAGAAAGAAACGGTGGTGGGCAGCGGCTTTGGCGCGCAGGCGGACAAGGGCGTGTTCCTCGTCGGCCCGACTGGACTCGCGCTCTCGCCCGATCAGAAATTGCTGTACGTGTCCGACGCGATCGGCAATCGCATTACCGAAATCGACGACCCGATGACGCGCGACACGAGCGCGGGCGTCGGCCGTCAACTGACCGCCGACGGCCTGCTGCACCGGCCGCTCGCGATGGTGACCGCTCCCAACGGCCACCTGCTCGTCACCAACGCACTGAACGGCCAGATCGTCGAAATCGATCCGGCCAGCGGCAAGCAGATCTACGCGCGCTGGATCGACACCGACAAGGCGCAATCGCCCCCGGGCAACGGCGACCTGTTCGGCCTCGCGATGACGCCTGAAGGCGACGGTTTCTACTACGTGCAGGACGACGTGAACACGCTGGTGCTCGCGAAGTAAGTTGCATATTCCAAAGCCGAACGAAGGTGAAGTAACCATGGCAAACGATCAACCCCCGCGCCCGTCACGGCGCGGGTTTCTCAAGGCGGGCGGCGCCGCGGTCGCGGCGGGCGCGAGCCTCGGCGCGGGTCTGGCGACATCGCAGAACGCGCTCGGCAAAACGCAGGCGCATGCCCTCGCCGATCCGCAGACGGCCGTCGAGCCGTTCTACGGCGTGCATCAGGGCGGCATCGTCACCCCGCAGCAAAGTCACACCTACGTCGCCGCGCTCGATCTCACCACCGAAAAGCGCGAGGACGTGATCGCGCTGCTGCGCGCCTGGACCGATGCGGCCGCGCGTCTCACGCAAGGTGGCACCGCCGCGCCGCTGCCGACCGGCACCGCCGGCGACAACAAGGCCGCGCCCGATTCCGGCGATGTGCTCGGTCTCGGCCCCTGCGGGCTGACGATCACCTTCGGCTTCGGCCCCGGTCTCTTCACGCATGAAGGCAAGGATCGCTACGGCCTCGCCGCGCGCCGCCCCGCCGCGCTCGTTGATCTGCCGCGCTTTAACGGCGACCAGTTGATCAAGGAAAAGACCGGCGGCGACCTGTACATCCAGGCCTGCGCGAACGATCAGCAGGTCGCGTTTCACGCGGTCCGGCAATTGTCGCGCCTCGCGTACGGCACAGCGACGATGCGCTGGGGCCAGTCCGGTTTCCTGTCGGGTCCGCGCGGTCAGACGCCGCGCAATCTGATGGGTTTCAAGGACGGCACCAACAATCCGTCCACCGCGAAACCGCCGTTGATGAACCAGTTCGTGTGGGCCGGCGCGAGCGCCGACGCGCCGTGGATGGAAGGCGGCACCTATACCGTCGTGCGGCGCATCCGCATCACGCTGGAGCATTGGGACAACACCGAGCTGGACTTCCAGGAACAGGTGTTCGGACGCCACAAGTACAGCGGCGCGCCGATCGGCAAGAAGAACGAGTTCGACGCCGTGGACCTGAAGGAAGAGGACAAGGACGGCAATCCGGTGATTCCGGAGAACTCGCACGTGCGTCTGTCGAATCAGGCGAGCAACAACGGTGCGCAGATTCTGCGCCGTTCGTACTCGTATAACGACGGCACGAATTTCTACATCGAGCGCTGGCCGCCATGGCGCCAGGAAACAGAGTACGACGCGGGCCTCATTTTTATCGCGCATCAGGGCGACCCGCGCAGCGGCTTTATTCCGATCAACGACAGGCTCGCGAAGTTCGACATGATGAACCAGTTCACGACGCACGTCGGCAGCGCGATTTTCGCCGTGCCGCCGGGCGCGAAGCCGGGTTCGTATATCGGCGCGGGATTGTTCGAGACGTAAAGCAGACGCAGTCAACAAAACACAGATCAACTACAACATCACAACGGACTTCTGGATCATGGCTTACAACTCGTTTGGCACGCGTCTGCGTGTCCTGGGCAGCGCGGTCGCCCTCACGCTGGCCGCTTTCGCGACGGTGCCGTCGGCGGCGCAGGCCGCGTCGATCACGCTGTATAACGCGCAGCACGAGCAGGTCGTCAATCTGCTCGCCAAGGACTTCGAAAAGCAGTCGGGCATCTCGGTGAAGATCCGCAACGGCGAAGGCCCGGCGATGGCCGCGCAGATCGTCGCCGAAGGCGCTGCTACGCCGGCCGACGTGTATTTCACGGAAAACTCGCCGGAGCTAATGCTGCTCGAAGAGAAAGGCCTGCTGAACAAGGTGGACAGCGCGACGCTCGCCACCGTGCCGGCGCGCTTCAGCTCGCCGACCGGCGCATGGGTCGCGGTGACCGCGCGTGAAAACGTGCTCGCCTACAACACCACCAAGATCCAGGCATCGCAACTGCCGCAATCGCTGTTCGATCTCGCCAAGCCGGAATGGAAAGGCAAGATCGGCATTGCGCCGAGCGACGGCGACTTCCTGCCGCTCGTGAGCGCCGTGCTCGCGCTGAAGGGCGAAGCGCAAACGGTGCAATGGCTCAAGGGCCTGAAAGCCAACGCGCAGATTTTCGACGACGACGAAGGCGTAGTCGCCGCCGTGAACCGCGGCGGTGTCGCAACGGGTCTGATCAACAACTACTACTGGGCGCGTCTGCATGCCGAACTCGGCGACGGCAAAACCCGCAGCGCGATCTATCACTTCGGCAACGGCGATGCCGGCGCGGCAGTGAACGTGTCGGGCGCGGCGGTGCTGAAGTCCGCGCACAACACGGACGGCGCACAGAAGTTTCTCGCGTATCTGGTCAGCGACCGAGCGCAGGAGTTGATGGCGAAGAGCCACGTGATGTTCGAGTATCCGCTGCACGCAGGCGTCGCACCGGACCCGATCCTCAAGCCGTTCGCTGAATTGAGCCCGCCGCCGCTGACGATCAAGCAACTCGGCGACGACAGCCAGGCCGGCAAGCTGCTGCGTCAGGCAGGCCTGCTGTAATGAGCGAAGCTTTGTCAGCCGGACCGCCGGCTGTCCCCACTGTCCCGGCGCGCGCCCGTTCGCCCGCGCCGCGCGGTCTGTTCGCGGCAGCGGCACTCAGCGCTTTGCTGGTGTTGCTGCCGATTGCGTTTACGTTCTGGCGCGCCGCGAGCTTCGGCGCCGGCGAGGCGATCGACCTGATCTTCCGGCCGCTGGTCGGCGAACTGCTGATCAACACGTTGATGATCACCGTCTCGACCACGCTGGTCGCCGCCGTGATCGGCACGGCCGCCGCGTGGTTCGTCGAACGCACGCATTTGCCGGGGCGCCGAGCGTGGGCCGTGTTGAGCGCCGCGCCACTCGCCATGCCGGCCTTTATCTCGAGCTATGCGTGGGTGTCGCTGAGCCTGGATTTGCAGGACTTCGCGGGCGCGTTGCTCGTGCTGACCTGTGCGTATTTTCCGCTCGTCTATCTGCCGGTCGCCGCCGCGTTGCGCGGCATGGATCCGGCGCTCGAAGAAAGCGCGCGCGCACTTGGTTGCAACCGTTGGACCACTTTCATTCGCGTGGTGCTGCCGCAATTGCGTCCCGCGCTGCTCGGCGGCATGCTGCTGGTCGCGCTCGGCGTGCTGTCCGAGTTCGGCGCGTTTACGCTGCTGCGTTTTCACACGTTCACCACGCAGATCTACGCGGAATTCCGCACCAGTTTCGATGGCGGCGGCGCTTCGCTGCTCGCGTGCCTGCTGATCGTGATCTGCCTGATCGTGCTGGCATTCGAGTTTCGGGTGCGTGGCGCTGCGCGTTATGAACGCGTCGACCGCGGCACACGTCGCGCGGTCTTGCGCTACGACCTCGGCGCATGGCGCTGGATCGTCGTTGCCGGCTTTGCGCTGCTGTCGATCACCACGCTCGGCGTGCCGCTCGGCATGATCGGCTACTGGCTCACGCAACCGGGCGCGGCGGCCGTCACACCGGCTGACGTCTCACCTGAATTGCTGTTCAATGCCACGATCTCGTCGCTCGGTTTCGGGCTTGCCGCGGCGTTGCTGACCACTTTGCTCGTGGTGCCGCTCGCGTTCCTGCTGGTGCGCTATCCGACCCGTTTCGCGACGTTGTTCGAACGCACCGTGTTTCTAGCGCAAGGCGTGCCGGGTCTGGTGATCGCGCTGGCGATCGTGTCGCTCGCGGTGCATGCGCTGCAACCGCTCTATCAGAGCGCGACGCTGCTGGTGATCGCCTACTCCATGCTGTTCATGCCGCTCGCGCTGGTCAGTGTGCGCGCCGCCTTCATGCAGGCGCAGCCGCGCCTCGAGGAGACCGCGCGTGCGCTCGGCCTGAACTGGTCGCAGACGCTGTTCCGCGTGGTGTTGCCGCTCGCCGGACCTGGACTCGGCGCGGCCGCGGCGATGGTGTTCATCTCGGTCGTCACCGAACTGAACGCAACGCTGCTGCTCTCCCCGCTCGACACGCAAACACTCGCCACCCAGGTTTGGGCCGACACCTCGACGATGGCGTTCGCCGCGGCGGCGCCTTACGCGGCGTTGCTCACCGGCATCTCGCTGTTCGCCTCCGGCCTTCTGTTCGCGCTGCTCGGCAAATCGGCGCTACTCGGCGAACGCGGCTGACGCGCCGCGCTTTTACCATCGGATTTTCATGAGCGAACTTCGTATCCGCGGGCTGCAAAAATCATTCGACGGCACGCCCGTGCTGCACGGCATCGATCTCTCCGTCGAACGCGGCACGCTGCTGGCGCTGCTGGGTCCGTCGGGCAGCGGCAAGACCACTTTGCTGCGTTTGCTTTGCGGTTTCGAACGCGCCGACGGCGGCAGCGTGGAAATCGACGGCCGCCGCGTGGCGGGCGACGGTCTGCATGTGCCGTCCGAACAGCGCCGCATCGGCTATGTGCCGCAGGAAGGCGCGCTGTTTCCGCATCTGTCGGTGGCGGACAACATCGTGTTCGGCTTGCCGCGCGCGCAGCGCCGCGCGCGGCATCGCGTGGCCGAATTGCTGGAACTGGTCGGCTTGCCGGCGAACTTCGGCGAGCGCGCGCCGCAGCAGTTGTCGGGCGGCCAGCAGCAACGCGTCGCGCTGGCGCGCGCGCTCGCGCCGTCGCCTACGCTGGTGATGCTCGACGAACCCTTTTCGTCGCTCGACGCCGCCTTGCGGCTCGAAACCCGGCAAGCCGTAGCCAGCGCGCTGGCCGCGACCGGCGCGACAGCCGTGCTGGTCACGCACGATCAATCCGAGGCGTTGTCGCTCGGGCATGAAGTCGCGGTGTTATGGAACGGCCGGCTGATCCAGACGGCGACGCCGGAGACGCTCTATCGCCGGCCCGTGACGCGCGAGCTGGCATCGTTCGTCGGCGAGGCGGTGTTGTTGCCGGGTATGGCCACGCAGGATCGCGTGCGTTGCGAACTGGGTGAATTGCCGTTGTCCGGGCCGATGGGCCACGGCGCTGTCGACGTGATGGTGCGGCCCGAGCAAATCCGCCTGTTGCGTGCCGAAGAAACGATGCCCAACGGCGCGGCGGCCTATGACGCTGTCGTCACGGAAGTGATCTTTCAGGGGCAGGACGCGGGCGTCGCGCTGCAATTGCGCTCCGACACGCGGACGATGGTGCGCGCGCGGGTGCCGGGTTATCTTTGCCCGCGACCCGGCGAGCAGGTGCGGCTCGCGGTGGATGGCGAGGTGACGGCTTACGCTCGTGGTTGAGCCTGAGGCCGCAGTGACAGATCCTGCATCATCTGGGCGGCCAGATAATCGCAGGTCGGACGATCCGATTTGGCGCTGCGCGCCACCACGATTTCAAGCGGCGCGATCTTCGGCAAGCCTTGCGCTTCACCGAGAATCGTGAGCCGTGGCGGCACGCTGCAACGCGTGAGCGCAATCACCGACAACCCCGCATCCACGGTCGCCACCAGTCCCATCAGGCTCGCGCTGCTGAACGCGGCGCGGTAACGAATCCGCGCGCCGTCGAGCGCGGCCAGCGTATGCTGGCGGGCCACGCAGCCGGGTTCGTAAAGTCCCACCGGTAGCGGCGACGCCGCCAGCACCGGCGTATCCACCGACGCGCCCACCCACACCATCGGCTCGCTGCGCACGAATTCGCCGCGCAACTTGCGGTCGCGTGTGACGAAGGCGAGATCGATCTTGTTGTCGGCCAGCATCGGCGCGAGCGACGTGCTCTGCGCGCACACGATTTCGATCTCCACGTGCGGATACAGATTCGAGAAGCGCCGCAACACGGGTGACAGCAGCGAGGACACGTAATCGTCCGGTGCGCCGAGCACCACGCGCCCGGTGACCTCGGGCCGCACGATCGCCGACCACGCCTCCTCATGCAACGCCAGCACGCGCCGCGCGTACTCGAGCAGCGTATTGCCCGGCCGCGTGAGCGACAGATTGCGCGTGTTGCGGGCGAACAGCGTCGTGCCGAGCATGGTTTCGAGCCGCTTGATCTGCATGCTGACCGCAGCCTGCGAACGATGCACGGTCATCGACGCCTTCGTGAAACTGCCCGTTTCCACCACCGCGACGAAGGTGCGCAGCAGATCGACGTCGAATTCGGGGTGCATGATTTATCAATCCAGCTTATGGAATTGCTCAATTTAATTCGTTTGTCGGTGGCGTGCAAGCCGCGCAATACTCGGGACATCACCTCATCACATCAATTCGCGGAGCCGTTGCGCATGTCCCTCACCCAACGTCAACAAGGCGCCATCACGCTGGCCAGCGGCGGGCTTCTGATGGGCACGCTCGGCATCTTCGTCGAGGAAGCGCGGCTCGGCGCGCTGACGCTCGTGTTCTTTCGCTGCCTGTTCGGCTTTCTCTCGCTCGCCGCGTATTGCGCGTGGAAAGGCTTCTTCACGCGCGCGCATTTCACGCGACGCACCGTCACGCTGGCGCTGATCACGGGCGTGCTGATGGTCACGCAGTGGGTCGGTTTCTTCGATGCGATTCATCGCACCAGCATCGCGGTTGCAACCGTGGTGTTTCACGTGCAGCCGTTCTGGGTCGTGCTGATTGGCGCGGCGTTGTTCAACGAGCGGCTCGGCGTGGACCGGCTCGGCTGGATTGCGACCGCTTTCGTGGGACTCGTGCTCGCGTCGGGCGTCGCGGCCACGGAGAATCTACAGGGCCATACGAGCTATCTGATCGGCATCGGCGAAGCGCTGGTGGGCTCGGTGCTGTATGCGAGCGTCACATTGATCGCTAAAGGGCTCGGCAATCTGCGGCCGCATCTTCTGACGCTCGCGCAGTGCGCGGTTGGTGTGGTGTGCCTGCCGTTCATCGCGCCGCTCACCGCCGTGCACATCGGCCCAATGCAGTGGTTCTGGCTGGTCGGCATGGGCGTGCTGCATACGGGGCTGTCGTATGTGCTGATCTACGGCGCGTTGCCCAAGCTGAGCACGCCGATCATCGCCGTGTTGCTGTTCGTGTATCCGCTGACGGCGATCGTGGTCGATGCGCTCGTGTACGGACGGGCGTTGTCGATGCCGCAACTAGCAGGCATGGTGCTGATCGTGGTGGCGAGTCTCGGCGTGAATCTCGGGTGGCCGTTGCTTTCGGTGCTGCGTCCTGGCGGGCGGGTGCGGCGGCAGGTGGATTGAGATTCCGGCGCGCTCGGCCGATGTCGACGCGTTGAATAAAAACCGGGTATTTGCGCCCGGTTTCTTTCAGCCGTCGTAGTGGAAGCGACAGGCGATCACGTAGATTTTTCCGTCTCGCGGCAAGTAGACGAGGCGGTCGGCAAGCGTGATACGGCGCGACCACAATCCGCTCAAGCTGCCAACCAGGGCCTCCGGTTTTCCCGTGCCGCGATAAGGATCGCGTCGGCACTCCTCTAGCAACGCGTTGATCTTGCGCAAGACCTTTCGATCGGTCTCTTGCCAGTACAGATAGTCGTCCCACGCATCGTCGGTGAACATAAAAACACTGTCAGCCTTTGCGGCCTCCTCGTTGCGGCTTCTCTGTTTGTTCATCGGTCAGCAGTTCGCGCGCAGTCGCACTGCCGGCGTTCAACTGGGCGATAGACCTGGCGAGCCGTTGGGCGTTCTTCGATGAGCTCAACAGATACAAGGTCTCCTGCATCGCATTGAAATCCTCGAGCGAAACCATGACCACGTTTTCGCCGGTCTGCCTCGTGATCAGCATGGGTGTGTGATCGCGGCAGACGTCGTCCATCGCTTGCTTAAAGCCGGCACGCGCCTCGCTGTAAGTAAGGACGTTCATTTGTTTTCTCGACCTGGGAGGTTGCCCTCCAGTCGCTCCTGTCAAAAGTTAGGGACGATTCCACCGCCGAACGAATGGCCGCACTGCGGGACCGCGGGTTGAGCCGGTGACCCGGAGCGAAAACGCTTCTGAGCCACCCGGTATCATTGTACGGATTTCTGTACAGATCAGCAAACCCGAAACAGCGGAGAAAAACGTCCTCTAACGGGTAGAAAGCATGCCCGCTTGCAGCCCCACCCGCTACTCAGCCAAACGGCCAACCTCACTGCGGCAACACCTCGCCCTTCGTCTCCGGCGCGAACGGAATCACGAACAGGCCGACGATGAACGCGAGCGCCGTCAACGCCACCGGCACGCCGAGCGTATGCATATGCAGCACCGCCGCGCCGAGCAGAAAGTTGACGCCCGCGCCGACGAACCGCCCAAACGACGTGCAGAACGCGAACGCCGTCGCCCGCACGCGGGTTTCGAACTGCTCCGGCAGCCACAAGCTGAACAGCGCGAAATTGCCGCCGAAGAAACCCAGCACGAAGAGCCACGCGATGAACGGCGCGAGCCCATTGGGCAAATAAAACGCCCAGCCGAAACTGCCGACGATCGCCACCGCCATGCCGAGAAAGTAAATCGCCAGCGTCTTCTTGCGGCCGATGCGCTCGGCAAGCGGCGGTAACGCGAGACAACCGAGGATCGTGGCGATGGACAAGAGCCCCGTGGCCAGCGAAGCCGTTCTGATCGCGTCGTTCTTCGCCATGCCGGCCTTGGTCGCCAGTTGAATCACGGCGGACGGCTCGTACACCGCGCCCGCCCACAGCCCGATGATGGCGATCGTCAGCAGAATGCACGCGACCCAGGTGCGGCGTCGATAAGCCGGTCCCAGGATCTCGCGCAAGGGCTTGGTGCGCACGGTGCGCGCCTCGGCCTTCTCCCACTTCTCCGACTCCTTCACGCGCAGCAGGATCAGAATCGCGACCACCACCGGCACCGCGCCGGTCAGGAACATCGCGCGCCAGCCGTAATGCACGCCGACCGTGTAGTTCAACGCCGCGGCGAGGAAGAACCCGGCGTAGTAGCCCGTCTGCAGATAGCCGGCGCCCATCTTGCGACGATCCTCCGGCCACGCTTCCGCCACATAGGTCCCGGCCAGCGCCCACTCGCCGCCGATGCCGACTCCCGCAATGAAGCGATAGATACCGAGTTCCCACACGTTGTGCGAGGTCGCCGCGAGTCCCGTGAAAATGGCGAACGTGAAGATGGTGCCGGCCAATACCTTGGTGCGGCCGTAGCGGTCGGCGAGCGGCCCCCAGATGAACGACAGCCCCCACCCGACCAGGAATAGCGCGAACAGGATCGAACCGGCCAGGCCGACGTTCGCCGGCGTGGCGGCGTAACCCGAGCGCGGCAACAGTTCGGTCAAGGCCGGCGTCAACACGAGCGCGTAGATGAACGAGTCCATCCCGTCGAGCGTCCAGCCCGCCCACGCTCCCCAAAAACCTGCGATCTGCGAACGATTGAGCGGCGTGCGGCGCCGCGGGACCGACGTGCGGTCGGTTAGTGAATTCATCATGCTCCTCCGGCCCAACGGTTGGCGTACTTAAAGGTTGGCGTACTTGACGGCAACGACGAGATGGCGCGTTTGTGATGAACCGAGGTGTCCTCGCACGACCAGTCAGAGGACGCCGCGGACAGAGCGGCGAAAATTTTTCCGGGTTTGCCCGCCTGTAATTCGCGTCTTTTCATATATAATATTTGATATCATGAACGACGCAATAGATGGTTTTCCCCTGGACGCCCCGGCGCGCACCCCGCTTTTACCCGCGGCGGCGCCCCGTGAGAGCACGTCCCGC
The DNA here is from genome assembly GCF_046027395.1 of Paraburkholderia dipogonis. Lineage (GTDB taxonomy): Bacteria > Pseudomonadota > Gammaproteobacteria > Burkholderiales > Burkholderiaceae > Paraburkholderia > Paraburkholderia dipogonis_A. The sequence goes on from NZ_JAQQEG010000041.1 coordinate 66,530, forward strand.
GTGATCGCGGAGGCGTTGCGTGCGGCGATTGTCGACGGAACCCTGGCCCCCGGCGCGCCGCTGCGGCAGGACGCGATCGCGCGGCATTTTTCAGTCAGCGCAATTCCCGTGCGCGAGGCCTTGCGCCAGTTGGAGAGCGAGGGCTGGGCCAAAGCCGCCATGCACAAGGGCGCGACGGTTGCGCCTTTGTCGGCGCAAGAAGCGCGCGAAATCTACGAGATTCGTTCCGCGCTGGAGAGTCTCGCCATCGGGCTCGCGATTCCCAATCACACAGCCGCCACGTTGCGCGAATCCGCCAGTCTGTGCCGCGCCGCCGAGCTCGAGGCGAATCCGTCGCTGTATGTCGAGCGCAATGTCGCGTTTCACATGAGCCTGTATGCGCCCGCTGGCCGTCCGCAACTCGAGGACATGATCGGCACGCTGCACCGGCGTGGTGAAAGATATCTGCGCCTGAAGTTCGGCTTGCCGTCGTACAAGGGCGAGTCCGACAATGAACACGCCGCCCTGCTCGACGCCGTGCAACGCCGCGACATTCCCGCCGCGCAGCAGTTGGTCGTTGCGCATCTGCTCGGCACGGGCGACCTGCTTTATCGTTTCCTGACCGAACGCGCGCAGGCCGAAGCCGCGCTCGCGAATCAACCCAAGCCGCGCGGCAGACGCCCGCGTGCCACCACCGGGAGCTGAGAGAAGCCGATGAACCGACCCGCCGAAGCCGCTGCGTCCGCAGTTTCAACACCCACCGCCCGTTCGTGGACCACGCGTCGCGACGAAAAGAACCGCCGCCTCGCGGCCATTGCACCCTGGCTCGAAGACGGCGTGCTGCCGCCGGAGCGCATCGTCGATGCGCTCGAAACGCTGATTCAGCCGGGCGACCGAGTCGCTCTCGAAGGCGACAACCAGAAGCAGGCCGATTTCCTGTCCCGTTCGTTCGCCAAGGTCGATCCGCAGAAGATCCACGACGTCCATCTGCTGATTTCGAGCATTGGCCGCCCTGAGCATCTGACGCTGTTCGAGCGCGGCATCGCGCACAAGGTCGACTTTTCGTTTGCCGGCCCGCAGAGCCTGCGGGTCGCGCAACTGCTCGAAGACGGCCAGCTGGAAATCGGCGCGATCTATACGTACGTCGAGTTGTACGCGCGCATGTTCGTGGATCTGACGCCGCACGTCGCGCTGCTGTGCGCTGAAAAGGCCGACCGTCACGGCAATCTGTACACCGGCGCGAATACCGAAGACACCCCCACCATCGCCGAGGCTGCCGCCTTCCGTCATGGCATCGTGATCGTGCAGGTCAACGAGATCGTCGACGAACTGCCGCGTGTCGACATTCCGGGCTCATGGGTCGACGTGGTCGTGCAGGCGGACCGGCCCTTTGCCGTGGAGCCGCTGTTCACGCGCGATCCGCGCCACATCGGCGACCTGCAGGTGCTCACCGCGATGATGGTGATTCGCGGCATCTACGAGCCGTACGGCGTGACGTCGCTGAATCACGGCATTGGTTTCGATACCGCCGCGATCGAATTGCTGCTGCCCACCTACGGCGAATCGCTCGGCCTGAAGGGCAAGATCTGCCGCAACTGGACGCTCAATCCACATCCCACCATGATTCCCGCGATCGAATCGGGCTGGGTCGACAGCATCCATTGCTTCGGCAGCGAAGTCGGCATGGAAGCGTATATCGAGGCGCGTCCCGACGTGTTCTTCACTGGCAACGACGGCAGCCTCCGTTCAAACCGCGTGCTGTGCCAGCTGGCCGGGCAATACGGCGTCGATCTGTTTATCGGCTCGACCTTGCAGATCGATGCCGACGCGAATTCGTCGACCGTCACGCGCGGGCGTCTCGCCGGGTTCGGCGGTGCGCCGAACATGGGCCACGATCCGCGTGGCCGGCGTCATTCGAGCGAAGCATGGCTCAAACTGCTGCGCGATGAGGGTCCGGTGTCGCGTGGCCACAAGCTGGTCGTGCAGATGGCTGAGACCTACAAGAAAGGCGGCGAGCCGACCTTCGTCGATGAACTCGACGCCGTCGCCGTCGGTGCCAAGAGCGGCATGCCGGTCGCGCCCGTGATGATCTACGGCGACGACGTCAGTCATGTCGTCACCGAGGAAGGCATCGCGCATCTGCACAAGGCCGAAGGCATCGACGAGCGGCGCGCGGCGATCGCCGCCGTGGCCGGCGTAACCCCGATCGGGCTGCGTGCCAAGCCGGAGAAAACAGCGGAGTTGCGCCGGCGCGGCATCGTCGCGTATCCCGAGGATCTCGGCATCCGGCGCGGCGAGGCCAAGCGCTCGCTGCTGGCGGCACGCAGCATCGACGATCTGGTGACGTGGTCGGGCGGCCTGTACGAGCCGCCGGCGCGCTTCAGGAGCTGGTGAGCATGGCGCCCGCTGCTTTGCTTGCGCATGCGCAAGAGCAAGCCCCGTGCGCTCGCAGTGCGCGCGTGACGCCGGCTGATTCGCGCGTCGACGTTGCCGGCGCTGCTGGACTTGCCGACGCTGGCGAAGTTGCCGCGGGTGGAGGAGTCGCCAGAGTGGCCGGGGTCGCTGACGCCGTCAGCGGTTTGCACGGTACTGCACGCGCCGCCCACGTCACTTCTACGCCGTCCGACGCGCAACTCGCCCGTTACGCCATCACCGCGCTGATCGACGAAGCCCAGCTCACGCCCAAGCCCGCGCTGGTCGACCGGCGTGGCAGCGGCGCCCATCGCGACCTCGATCTCGACACCATGCTGCGCTCGGCGCACGCGCTCGAGCCGACCTTCGCGGCGCTCGCGCGCGCGGCGCGTCGACGCGGCGAACCGTCCGCGTTGCTGCGCACCGAACTCGCGCAGATCGGCCGCGCTGGCGAACTCGACATGCTGCACGCCACGGGCGGCAGCAACGCGCATCGCGGCGCGATCTGGATCGTCGGCCTGCTAGTCGCTGGGGCGACGCTGCCCGCCGGCGCCATGCGTTCGAACGCATCGCAGATCAGCACGCGCGCCGCGCAGATCGCCTGCTTCCCGGATCGCTTCGCCGCGCCTTCCGACAGTCACGGCGAACGCGCGCGTCAGCGTTACCAGGTTGGCGGAGCGCGCCGCGAAGCGCAAGACGGCTTCCCACACGTCGTCGATGTGGGCCTGCCCGCGTTGCTCGCGGCGCGTGAGCGAGGCATCGACGAAAATGCCGCGCGCGTCGACGCCCTGCTCTCGATCATGGCGACGCTGGATGACACCTGCCTGCTGCATCGCGCGGGCTTGCCCGGTTTGCACGCCGGGCAACACGGCGCGCAGCGCGTGCTGGACGCGGGCGGCAGTTCGACGCCGGCGGGCAGCGCCGCGCTCGCCGTGCTCGAACACGACTTGCTATCGCTCAACGCATCGCCCGGCGGCGCAGCCGATCTGCTCGCCGCCACCCTCTTTCTCGACATGCTGGCGCATCACGACGCCGACAGGAGCCCCGACTCATGGAACAGCTGACCTTCGACTATCCGGCGCAACGCGCCGTCACGACCCGCGCGCATGTCGGCGTGGTGGGTTCGGGCGATCTGGAAGTGCTGCTCTCGCCCGCCGATCCGGCTAGCGCGCTGACGGCGCACGTGGTCGTGCGCACCAGCGTCGACGGCTACAGCCACATCTGGAAGAGCGTGTTCGACCGCTTTTTCACGCGCTACGACGGCGCCGCGCAAATCGAAATCAACGACTTCGGCGCGACGCCCGGCGTGGTCGCGTTGCGCCTCGCGGAAGCCGTCGAAGCCGCCGAACAGGGAGACGACGCATGAATACGGTTGCGACCGCCCATCCCGCGCCGATGCTGCGCGAGAGTTTCATCGAACTGCCGGCGCGCGAGCGCGCCCGCTCGCTGCTGGATGCCGGCACCTTCCGCGAACTGCTCGGCCCGTTCGACAAGATCGAATCGCCGTGGCTGCCTTTGCAAGGCGTCGTCTGCCAGGCGGATGACGGCTGCGTGATCGCGCGCGGCACCATCGACGGCGAGCCCGCCGTGGTCGCCGCGATCGAATCCGCGTTCCAGGGCGGCAGCATCGGCGAAGTGTCGGGCAGCAAGATCGCCGCGGCGCTCGAACTCGCTTTGCGCGACTGCGAACGCGGCAAGATAGTGCGGCCAGTCGTGCTGTTCGAAACCGGCGGCGTGCGGCTTCAGGAAGCCAACCTCGGCCTCGCGGTGATCGCGGAGATTCAGGCTGCGATCGTCGCGTTGCGACGGCATGTGCCGGTGGTCGGCGTGATCGCCGGCATGGTGGGCTGTTTCGGCGGCATGTCGCTCGCGGCTGCGTTGTGCTCGTACCTGGTCGTCACGAAGCAAGGGCGGCTCGGCATGAACGGCCCCGAAGTGATCGAACAGGAAGCCGGCATCGACGAACTCGATGCCAGCGATCGCCGCCGCGTGTGGCAACTGATCGGCGGCGAACAGCGCACGGCGACCGCGCTCGCCGATCAACTGGTCGACGACGACGCCAACGCGGTGCGCACCGCCGTGCGTTCCGCCTTCGAGCAAGGCGTGCCCGCCGCGCATCGCAGCGAACAGGTCGACACGTTCCTCGACCGGCTCGCGCGGATCGATCCCGCCAGCGTCACGCCGGAAACCATGCGTGACGTGTTCAACCGTCAAACGCAAAACGAATCGCGCAAGGAGCAAGCATGAGCGACGTACAACTTAGCCGCGGCGCGCGCTGGTTCAAGGCGCTTGCCGGCGAATCGACCAGCCAGGCGCCTGTGTTGAGCGGCGACGCGCCGCTCGGCGGCGAGACCGCGCACTTCTTCTCGGTCGTGCCCGATCCCGCCAACCGCTTTCCTCGCGCGACCGATAACGTGGTCGGCCTCGAACAGGGCTGGCGGCTCGCGCGCGCCGTGCGCGATGCAGTTGCGCGGGACGAAGCGAGCGGCACGCGCCGCCCGATCGTCGCGATCGTCGACGTGAAAAGCCAGGCGTACGGCTATCGCGAGGAGATGCTCGGCATTCACCTCGCCTGCGCCGCGGCCGTCGACGCCTATGCCGCCGCGCGCGACGCGGGCCACCCGGTGATCGCGCTGATCGTCGGACCGGCGATGTCGGGTGCGTTCCTCGCGCACGGCTACCAAGGCAACCGGATCGTCGCGCTCGACGCGCCCGGCACGATGGTTCATGCAATGGGCAAGGAAGCCGCCGCGCGCGTCACCCGCCGCACGGTCGAAGAACTCGACGCGCTCGGCGAAACCATCGTGCCGATGTCTTACTCGATGGCGTCGTTTGCCAAACTCGGCCTGCTCGACCAGTTGATCGACGGCGTCGATGCCGACGCGCCGGACGCCGCGCAGATCGAGCGCGTGCGTCAGGTGTTGAGCGAGCAGATTCGCAGCGTGCGCGACGATGGCCGCCGCAATCTCGCGCATCGGCTCGAATCGGCGGCGGCGCAGAAGAATCGCGCGGCGTCGATCGAAGTGCGCCGGCGTCTCGCCGAACAATGGGATGCCGTGTAATGCAGGTGTGTGCCGCGCCACCGTTTGCAATCGCACACGCGCTGTCGTGCGACGCGCGATGGCGGCCGCATGACTTACTGCTTCTGCAACGCTTGCCGGCATTCGATGGTGAACCGTCGTGGGTACGCGAGGCTTTCGGGCGCGCGCCGTATGCGGTCGTCAGACGTGCGCTGGCGGCCGACGGCTTCGTCGCGATCGGCATGCGCGGTGTCGGGCGGTCGGAGCGCTATGGCACGTGGGCAGCGTCGGCGGATGTAGTGAGCGCCGTATCGCCCGAAGCGCTCGCTTTTTCATGCACGCCACTCGCCGGGCGCAATGCATTGCCCGCTTTCGCCACGCTCGCCGCGTTGCAGGACGACGCGACGGGTCCGTTGAGTGCATTCACCTGGGGACCCACTGGCAGCGCCGGTTTCGAACTGGCGACACACGTGCCGACGGTCACCGCATCGAGCGATCTCGATCTGCTCATCCGAACCCACGACAAACCGCTCGCCCGAAACCTCGCAATCGAATTGCTCGACTATCTGCAAGCGCTCGCGCAACGCATCGCCGTTCGCGTGGACGCGCAACTCGACACGCCCGCCGGCGGCGTGGCGCTGGCCGAATGGGCAGCCGGCAAACCGCGTGTGCTGGCACGCCACGAGCGCGGCCCGCAACTGATCGCCGATCCGTGGGGCCCCGCGTCTCATGGCGACGACGCCTGATGCTCGCGCTGCTTTTTCCCGGCCAGGGCGCGCAGACTGATGGCTTCCTGCATCGTCTGCCGGAGCATCATGCGGTGCACGACACGCTCGAGGAAGCGTCGCAGGTGCTCGGCGTCGATGTGCTCACACTGGACACTCAGGACGCTTTGCGCTCGACCATCGCCGTGCAGATCGGCTTGACGGTTGCGGGCGTGGCGCTGACGCGCGCGCTGGCTGCTGAACGGTTCGTGCCGGAGATCAGCGCGGGCTTATCGGTCGGCGCGTATCCAGCAGCAGTGAGCTGCGGTGCGATTCACTTCGAAGACGCATTGAAAATGGTTCGGCGCCGGGCCGAACTGATGGAGACCGCGTACCCAACCGGCTACGGTCTCGCAGCGATATCCGGCTTGACTGAGTACCAAGTGGAAACACTCGCCGCGCGACATGCGGATGAAACACAGCAGCATGTCTATATCGGCAATGTGAACGCGCCGCGCCAGATTGTCATAGCGGGCGCGAATGATGCACTGGACGCCTTCATCAAACGTGCGCTCGCAGCGGGCGCGCGCAGGGCCACTCGCCTCGCGGTGAGTGTGCCGTCGCATTGCGAATTGCTCGCACAAGCCACGGACGAACTGGTCGCCTACGCGAAGGACGTGCCCTTTCACACGCCGCAAAGCATCTATGTCGGCAATCGCGGCGGCCGTCCGCTGTATACGGCGGACGCGATCCGCAACGACCTCGCGACCAATATCCGCTACACCGTGCGCTGGTTCGACGCGCTCACGGTCATGCAGGAAATGGGCGCACACCTGCTGATCGAAGCGCCACCGGGCCAGGTATTGACCGACATCGCGCGCGAATACTTTCCGGAAACCGCCGCGCTCGCGGCCAGCACCTTTTCGTTCGATCGACTCGTGGCCACCGCGCGACGGCGTCTCGACACGCATTGAATGATCCGCGGCATGTTCATCATGCATGCCTCAGCGTTTCTCGATCAACTGCCGCCCCATCGCCTTCGCACACTGATCACACGCGTTGCGCGCGACACGTGATGCCGCGAGCGCGCCGACATCGGCGTCGTCGTGGTGATTCGCGCGTGAGGCACCGCCACGGCGCGCGCAGTCATACGCGCTCACGCCTGCCCAGGCGCGCGTCCGATCACATGCGAATCCGACGCCGCCGATCCGTCCGCATGCCCGCGTTCGCGTCCCGCGGTCACGACCGCGCCGGTGCCACCCGGACGCCCCACCGATCTGGCGTGACGCTCGATCAGCCGTTGCAACAGGCAGAACGCGCAAAGCAAGGCGCCGATCACGATGCGGGTCCACCACGAACTGAGCGTGCCGTCGAAAGTGATCAGCGCCTGGATCGTGCCGAGAATGCCGACGCCGAACAGCGAGCCGATCACATAACCGACGCCGCCTGTCAGCAGCGTGCCGCCGATCACGGTCGCGGCGATCGCATCGAGTTCCATGCCCTGCCCTTGCAAGCCGTAGCCCGACAGCACATAGAACGTGAAGACTGCGCCGCCGAGCGCCGAACAGAAGCCGCTCAGCGCATACACGCCGATGCGTGTGTGCGCGACCGGCAAGCCCATCAGCAAAGCCGAGCGCGCGTTGCCGCCGATCGCGTAGACGTTGCGGCCGAAGCGCGTGAAATGCGCCACGTAGATCGCCGCCAGCAGCGTGACGAACGCGATCAGCACATTCGCCGTCACCGAGCCGACGCCGATGTCGAGACGAAACGCCGAAATCTTCTGGAACGTCGGATCGGTGATGGTGATCGACTGCGTCGTGATCAGAAAGCACAAGCCGCGCGCGAAGAACATGCCGGCCAGCGTGACGATAAAGGCCTGCAAGCGGAAAAAGTGGATCAACGCGCCCTGCACCGCGCCGAACACGGTGCCCATCAACAGCACGATCGGCAGGATCACCCAGACGGGCCAATGCAGGTGTTCGGACAGCACCGCCTCGACGATAGTCGTCAGCGCGACGACCGAACCTACCGACAGGTCGATGCCACCGGACACGATCACGAACGTCATGCCGATCGCCACGATCAGCAGGAACGCGTTGTCGACCAGCAGATCGAGGAGCACTTGCCACGAGAAGAAACCGGTGTACATCACCGAGCCGAATCCGAACAGCGCGCAGAACAGCAGGATCGTGACGGCGATCGGCAGCGTGCGCGGATCGACGATATGAGCCCAGGCTTCGAGGATGCGTCTCATCGCGCCACCCTCCGTTGCGTGACAAGCGATATACCGAGCGCACGCGCCGACGGCGACTGGATCACACTCACCGCAAGCACGACGGCCGCCTTGACGACGAGGGTGGCTTCCGGCGGCACGCCGATCGAATAGGTGGTGTAGGTCAGCGTCTGGATGATCAGCGCGCCCAGCACCGTGCCCGCGAGACTGAAGCGGCCGCCGAGCAGCGACGTGCCGCCGAGCGTCACCGCGAGAATCGCATCGAGTTCGAGCAGCAGGCCGGCGTTGTTGCCATCGGCGCTGCGCACGTTCGAGCTGATGAGAATGCCCGCCATCGCCGCGGTCAGTCCCGAGAAGCCGTACACCGCGAAGACGAGCGCCTTGGATCGCAAGCCGACCAGACGCGTGGCAACCGGATTGACGCCGATCGCGCGAATGAACAGCCCGAGCGCCGTGCCTTCGACGAGCGCGGCGGTCGCCAGCACCGCCACCGTGGCGATCCACACCGAACACGGCACACCGAGCCAGTAGCCGCCGCCCACGAACAGATAGCCCGGCGCGCCGATCGGAATGATCTGCCCCGCCGTCAGCAATTGCGCGATGCCACGCCCGGCGACCATCAGGATCAAGGTGGCGATGATCGGCTGCATGCCGACGAAGGACACCAGCAAGCCGTTCCACATGCCGCTCAACACGCCGACGATCAACGCCGCCACCAGCGCCTGCGCGATCAGTCCGCCAGTCGGCACCGGCTGCGTTGCCAGTATCGTGGCTGCGGCGGCGCCCGCGATCGCCACCACCGCGCCGACCGAAATGTCGATGCCGCGCGTCGCGATCACCAGTGTCATGCCGGTGGCGACGAGCACCAGCGGCGCGGCGCGATTGAACACATCGATCGGCGCGCCGAACAGATGGCCGTCGAGCATCCGCAGCGACAGGAAATGCGGATTGACCCACAGGTTCAGCCCGCACAACAACACCAACGTGACGCACGGCCAGATCAACGGCCGCTCGGCGCCGTCGCGCACGAACCAGTTCGATAGCTTCATTCGCCGCTCCCCGCGATGAGTCGATAGATATTGTCTTCGTTCGACGCTTTGCCGGCCACTTCGGCGATCTTGCGACGGTCGCGCAACACCGCCACGCGATGACTCACGCGCAGCACCTCGCTGATCTCCGACGAAATGAACAGGATGCTCAAGCCGTTCGCGCATAGCGCCAGCAGCCGATCCATGATGTCGAACTTGGCCGCGACGTCAATGCCGCGGGTGGGTTCGTCGAGGATCAGCAGCTTGGGATCGGTGGCGAGCCAGCGCGCCAGCAACGCTTTCTGCTGGTTGCCGCCGGACAGCAAGCCGATCGGCTGTTCCGCATCCGAGGCCTTGATGCCGAGCCGCTCGATCCATAGATCAGCCAGTTCGCGCGCGCGTTGCCGGTTGATCTTGCGCCACCAGCCGCGCCGCGCCTGCAACGCCAGCAGAATGTTCTCGCGGATCGACAGTTCGGCGACGATGCCTTCTTTCTTGCGGTCTTCCGCGCAATAGCCGATACCGTGGCGCACCGCGTCGCGCGGCGAACGCAGACGCACGGGCCGGCCTTCCACCAGAATCGTGCCGCTATCGGCACGGTCCGCGCCGAACAACAGCCGCGCGGTTTCCGTGCGGCCCGAGCCGAGCAAACCGGCAAGGCCGAGAATCTGACCCGGCTGCACATCGAGGTCGATCGGCTGCATCGTGCCGCGCCGTCCGACGCCGCGCAACTCGACGAACGGCTGGACGCCCTGCGCGGCTTGTTTTTCATGCGTGTCATGTCCTTCCTGTGCGGCTTCACGCAAACGTGCGCTCATGCGTTCGTGGCCGACCATCTTCGATACCAGTTGATCGGCCGGCAGATCGCGCGCGAGATATTCGCCTTCGCGCTCGCCGTTGCGCATCACCGTAATGCGATCGGAAATGGCATACGTCTGCTCGATGAAATGCGTGACGAACAGAATCGCAATACCCGATTGCTTCAGATGCCGAAGTATTTTGAAGAGCTGGCTCACTTCGCCGTCGTCGAGGCTCGAGGTCGGCTCGTCGAGGATCAGCACGCGCGCGTCGACCGAGAGCGCCCGCGCGATGGCCACCATCTGTTGTACGGCGATCGGATAGGCATCGAGCGAACGGGTGACGTCGAGCGTCACGTCGAGGCGCGCCAGCGCGGCTTGGGCGCGCCGCTTGATGTCAGGCCAGTCGATTGCGCCGAAGCGTCTCGGTTGCCGGCCCGCGAAAATGTTTTCCGCTACCGAGAGATTCGGGCACAGGTTCACTTCCTGATACAGCGTGCGCACGCCGGCCGCTTCCGCTTCCTGCGGCGAGGCGAACGCCACCACGTTGCCACCGAGGCGGATCGTGCCGGCATCGGGCGCGACCACGCCCGTAAGCACGTTGATCAAAGTGGATTTGCCCGCGCCGTTTTGCCCCATCAGCGTATGAATCTCGCCGGGGAACAGGCGGAAATCGACCCGCTGCAGCGCCTTCACGCCAGGGAACGTCTTGCTGACGCCGGCGGTGGCCAGGATCGGTTCGACGGTGTTCGTGGTGCCGCCGGCATGGGTTGCGGCGGCGCCGGCGATGCCGGGGGTGGCTTGGGGGTTGCCGGCGCCGCCAGCCGGCGGATTCGGTTCGGAAGCGGGATGCGTCATAGGCCTCGCTCGATCGGCGGTGCGTGGTTCGGCGGCCTCCAGCAGCCTCCAGCCGGCATTGCGCGGAAAAGAGGCCGCCCGCTGCCCAAGCAGACGGACGGCCAGGCACCACTGGAGAAACCTTTTTCGTCTGTCGGTACTGCGTGTCCCTGCTGCCCTTTCGTCCGCGCTTTATGTCCGCCTTTGACAGTCAGGAAGCCTTATCAATTACCGTCAGTACTTGCGCGTCGGCAGCGTCTGCGCAGCGACGCTCATCGGGAAGACCGTCTCTTCCGTCAGGATACGCTTGGGCAGCGGCTTGCCGGCCACCACATCCTTCACCGCCGACATCAATTGCGGCCCGAGCAGCGGACTGCATTCCACATCGACGTTCATCTTGCCCGCGGCCATCGCCTGGAAGCCGCCCTTGGTCGCATCGAACGAAACGACGACGATGTCCTTGCCCGGATGCATGCCGGCCTCTTCCATCGCCTGGATGGCGCCGAGCGCCATATCGTCGTTATGCGCATAAACTACATTTATTTTATTTCCGTATGTCTTTATAAACGCTTCCATGACCTGCTTGCCGCCGGCCAAGGTGAAGTCGCCGCTTTGCGAGGCGATGATCTTGAACTTCGGATCGTTCTTGATCACTTCGAGAAGACCTGAGTGCCGGTCGTTGGCAGGCGCCGATCCGACCGTTCCCTGAAGTTCAGCGATGTTGACCGGGCCTTGGTCGTTTTTGTAGTGATCCGCGAGCCAATGACCACCGCGCCGGCCTTCTTCCATGAAGTCTGAGCCGATCATCGTCACGTAGAGCGAGGGGTCCTTCGTATCGATGTTGCGGTCAGTGAGAATCACCGGAATCTTCGCGGCTTTAGCCTCGCGCAGCACCGGTTCCCAGCCCGATTCGACGACCGGCGAAAACGCGATCACGTCGACTTTCTGCGCGATGTAGGAGCGGATCGCCTTGATCTGGTTTTCCTGCTTCTGTTGGGCGTCGGAGAATTTGAGCTTGATTTTCGCCTCGGCCGCCGCGGACTTGACCGACTCGGTGTTGGCGGTGCGCCATGCGCTTTCCGCGCCGACCTGCGCGAAGCCCAGCGTGATCTGTTTGTCTTGCGCGTAAGCGCCGGGCGTGGCCAGCGTCAGCGCACCGAAGCCCGCGCAGAGTGCGAGCGCGCCCAACGCACGACATGCGGCGCGTCGTGTATTCGCCATGACTGTCTCCTGATCGTTGTTGTGTAGGCGACCCATCGAATCCGCCCAGCCGTTGCGGCCCTCACGGTGCGTGGATCGTGATGTAGCGTAGTGTGTAGGGCGTTAACCGTCCAATCATATGATTCGCGTCGGCGATATCAATTTTGGTATAGCTGGCGATGGCGGTTGTGGCGTGGACGTGGGATGCGATGTTGATGTGGCTGGGGTGCGTTGGTTGGCGTGGCGATGCGCTTGGCGCTTTTTTATGCGCTTACGTGTTCTGCGGCTTGGTCGGCTTGGTCGGCTTGGTCGGCTTGGTCGGCTACGCGGCGGCGCCGCCGACCGGAGCGCGCCCCATCAGCGGACATCGACGCGCGGCGTCACCCACCGAAACGTCAGATTGATCCGCTCGCCCGCCACGCGCGGCTCCTTCGGCACCCGATGCCGCCAGTCCGCCTGCGTGCTGCCCTTCATCACCAGCAAGCTGCCGCCCTTCAGCGAAAAAGACTGCACGACGCCGGTCTTGTTATGCCGCAGATCGAACGTGCGTGCGACACCCAGGCTCACCGAGGCGATCACCGGCTGTGCGCCGAGTTCGGGCTCGCGGTCCGCATGCCAGCCCATGCTGTCCGTGCCGCTGCGGTAGCGGTTGATCAGCACGCTATTAAAATGCGCGTTGCAAACAGACTCCACGGCGGACTTCAGTTCTGCGACGGTCCGCGTCCACGGTTGTGGCACGTTGCGAATACCCGAGTAGACATAGACGGCGTCAGGCTCGCCTTGCCAGGCGGTCAACCGCGGCAGCGGCACGCGGCCGGCGGGCGTGCCCATCATGTCCTGACGCCATTCGACTTCGTCGATGAGCTGCTTCAAGGCCCGTGCCGCCGTTTCAGGCGGCAGCCAATCGGGATACCAGTCGACGTCGGGCGCCGGCAGAGCATCGGAAGATTCCGCAAAGAGATCCGTCATGAGATTGCCTGAGTACGATCGCGCGCTCAAAGCGCGAGCGGATAAGAACCTTGGCTATTATGGCGGCAACGACGACGACGCTCCGACGCGCGCCTTGCGGTTTGATCCGGCGCCGTCCTTTTCATTTCACACACAACTTTCAAGGAATAATCAAATGATTCTTTCCGACCAGGCGCTCGATCAGCTTTTCCGCGAAGCGCGCACGCATAACGGCTGGCAGCAAAAAACGGTCGAGGACGCCGTGCTCAAACAACTCATCGAACTCGTGCTGCTCGGCCCGACCTCGGCCAATTCGAGCCCGGGCCGCTTTGTCTTCGTCAAGACGCAGGACGGCAAGGAGAAGCTGCGCCCGGCTTTGTCGCCGGGCAATCTGGAGAAGACGATGGCAGCGCCGGTCACGGCGATTGTCGGGATGGACATGGCGTTTTACGAGCACCTGCCGAAGCTGTTTCCGCACGCCGACGCGCGCAGCTGGTTTGCCGGTAACGACAAGGCGATCGCCGACACGGCATTTCGCAATTCGACGCTGCAAGGCGGCTATCTGATTCTCGCCGCCCGCGCGCTCGGGCTAGACACGGGTGCAATGTCCGGTTTCGACGCCGCCAAGGTCGACGAAGCGTTCTTTGGCGGCACGACCGTGAAGTCGAACTTCCTGATCAATCTGGGCTACGGCGACCCGTCGAAACTGTTCCCGCGCAGCCCGCGCTTCGCTTTCGACGAGGCCGCGCGGATCGTCTGATGCACGGCGCCCGACCTGCTGTTGAGTGCGGTCAACTGAAGATCGCCACGTAGAACACCACGGCGCCGATCAACGCGCCAATGAAGCAGAAGCCCTCTTCGGCGTCGTCGCCGTTGGACCGAACCCAAGCCCCGACGACGCCGAACAATCCCGCGATACCCAGAGCGACACTAAGCATCACGACATAGAACAGCGCGCTTTTGCCCAACTCGGAAAAATCGATGTTGCGCACGCCGAAGTACAAGCCGATCGCCATCACTGAAATGACCACGAGCGGCAGCATGACATGGCTGCCCTCGTGTCCGACGTGATGCGCATGGTGCGCGTGGCGGAACGGGTTGCCTGATCTGAGCAGCTTCATATGCGCCTCCTGCCTCGCCTTCCGGCGGCGACAAAACGAACCGCTAAGCGGACTGCGACGGCTTTCATTGTGGCCCTCGCCCTGGCTTTGATACAAGCCGGTTCTATTTGAGAATAGTCCACGCTCGAACACAATTCAAAGCCCATTTAATTCGACCGTATCAGCCGGCCGGACGGCTTACCCGCAACTGTGTGGATTGCTGCAATGCAATGCCTTGCGAGCGCCTTTAGCTATGGACGGTTCACCGTCGCCGCATCAATATGGCGCCGCAGGCAAGCAGTTGCACATCTCGGTAGAATGGATCGGCTCGTTCGCCATGGCATTGCCGCAGCCGACGAGCCGCCGCCGCTCCTCCGCTTGTGCCGGCCCCTTCCCGCCCTGATCCTCTCTATGCGCCGCTCATCGTTTCTTGTTCGCATCATCCTGATTGGCATCCTGCTACATATCTACGTGGGCTTGCGTCTGATTCCCGACATGCCGATCGATACCGCCGGCCGTTGGCTGTGTGCGTTGTGGCTCGTGCTGTCGATCTTTCTGATTCCGCTCGGCATGCTCGCGCGCACGATCAAACAACAACCGCTCGGCGACCGGCTCGCATGGGTCGGCCTGCTGGCGATGGGCTTCTTCTCGTCACTGCTGGTCCTGACTTTCGCGCGCGATCTCGTGCTCGCTTCGCTTCTTACCGTCGATGCAATCTGGCCGAACACCGTCGCCATCCCACACTGGCGAACCGGCTCAGCGGCGGCTGTACCGTTGCTCGCGCTGCTCTCCACGCTCGTCGGCCTGTTCAACGCTCGCCGGCGCGCCAGGGTGGTAACGATCGAAGTGCCGATCGACGATTTGCCCGCCGCGCTCGACGGCTTCACGATCGTGCAGATCAGCGATATTCACGTCGGCCCGACCATCAAACGCCGCTATGTCGACGCAATCGTCGACGCGGTGAATCGCCTCAAGCCGGATCTGATTGCTGTTACCGGCGATATCGTCGATGGCAGCGTGCCGCAACTGACCAAACACACGCAGCCGCTGTCACGGTTGAGCGCGCGCCATGGCGCTTTTCTCGTTACCGGCAATCACGAGTATTACGCCGGCGCCAACGCCTGGATCGACGAGTTCCGGCGCCTGGGACTGAACGTCCTGCTGAACGAGCACGTGATCGTGGATCACGACGGCGCACGCGCCGTGATTGCGGGCGTCACCGATTATTCAGCGGGCCATCACGACCCGGCGCACCGCAGCGATCCCGTCGCCGCGCTGGCCGGCGCGCCTGGCGACGTGCTGATCAAGGTGCTGCTCGCCCACCAGCCACGCTCAGCGGAAGCCGCAGCAGCAGCTGGTTTCACGCTGCAGCTATCCGGCCACACGCATGGCGGCCAGTTCTTCCCTTGGAATTTCTTCGTGCGCTTCCAGCAGCCGTTCACCGCTGGCCTCGCGCGGCTGAACGGACTGTGGGTGTACACGAGCCGCGGCACCGGCTACTGGGGACCGCCGAAGCGTCTGGGCGCGCCGTCCGAAATCACGCGCTTGCGCCTCGTACCCGGCGAGCCCGATTAAGCCCCAACGAAGACACCCGTTATTGCACGGGCGCCACGGCCACGCTGACTTGCGGCGCGAATGCCACCACCACTTGCATGCCGGGTGTCACGCCGGCGGTCTTTGCCGGGTCGCGGCCCTGGATATGGAACACGGAACCATTCGGGCCTTTGAGCGCCATGATGCCTGAGGCATGATCGATGGCCTCGACGTGAGCGGTCACGCGCTGAACCGTGTTCGACTGGCCGATCTCAGCCGCCGAGGCTTGACCATCCGCACCCTGCGTGACGCTGATCACGGCATTGCGCATCATGCGGATGTGGACTTTGCCGCCTTGCTTGATCTGCGCAAGATTGTGCGTGTCGGTGATGCTGAACGACGCTTCGCCGCCCTGCGCGTCAAGCACAGTGACCGAATGGTTGGCCTGATCGACCGACTTCACGATGCCGTCCGCCTGCAGCGTGCTGCTGCCTTCAAACGGTGCCGGCAGACCTGCGGCCGAAGAAACGAGCGGAGCGGCAGCGATCAACGCGCCGGCGATGACACCAAGAGCTTTAACTTTCATACATTCCTCAATTCGGATGAGCGGCGGAAATAACGACGTCGTGCGGATCGCGGCGCAACGCCGTCTGAACGATGCGAGAGCGAAAACCGTGAGAAATAAAAACGCGCATTTGAGCGCCAAGGCCGCGCGACATGTTCCGGGTGATGCAGACAGTGTGTTTTCCGGGATGGACATCGTCAATATTCGGAGTCCGTATTTATGTGGGAATAGTTCTCCCATTAGCGTGGAAACTTCCCCAAAGATGGCATGCAAATGATTCGTCGCCTCACCTGATCGCAACTTGACTTAACTTTGCAGAGGTGCCTAAAATTCGCCCAGTTCATTTACCCGGAATCACGATCTTGGACAGTAGCTGTCGTACCCGTCGAGCTTCGATTCGCCCGATCGCCTGATCGGCAAGATTTCCGCGCCAGTGTTACCTGTCGCCGTCTTGCCTTCGGGCTGGCGGTGCACGTCGTTGATCCCCACTTATTGCCAGTGAAGTTGCAGTGAAGCGCCGCATGGCTGAATGCCGTGCCGACGTTGCTCGCCCTTCAGCGCTGCGAGTCTTCGTTCGCGCTGCGCCACGCCTGAACGCGCCCGCGTCCCATCGGGAGGGACGTGCCGCTGTCACGCGTAAGGTTCACACTGTGCAAATTCGCGCCTCAACCTTGTTTACCGATGACAATCGAATTCGTCTGGCGGCTTCTCGCCGCCTTCGCCTGCGGCATCGCGATCGGCCTCGAACGGCAGATACGTCAGCGCAATGCAGGCCTGCGCACCATCACGCTGGTCGCGAGCGGCGCGTGCCTGTTCGTCACGCTCGGCGTACTGACCGGCAACGGCACGGCGGGCATTACCCAGATCGCCGCGTATGTGGTCTCCGGCGTCGGCTTTCTCGGCGGCGGCGTGATCATGCGCGACAAGGGTTCCATTCAGGGGATCAACACCGCGGCGACCTTGTGGTGCTCGGCCGCGGTGGGCGTTTTGTGCGGCGCGGGTCACTATGGCCCCGCGCTCGCCGGCACCTTGGTCGTGCTGTTGACCAACACCGTGCTGCGCGAAGTCAGCCGTACGATCAACGCAACGCCGGTATCGAACGCCGACCTGGTCCGCGAATATGTGTTGACAATCGTCTGCCGGGAAGCCGACGAGATTCACATTCGTACCGCCGTCTCCAACTCCATGTACTCGACGCCACTGTCGTTTCAAAGTCTGACAAGCGAGGACGTCGAAAACGACCCGGGACGCATTCGTGTAACGGCAACGTTGAAGATGCATCCCAAGGATCAGTCGAAGCTCGAACAGATGGCCAGCCGCATCAGCATGGAAAAGAGTGTCTCCAGCGTCAGTTGGACGGCCAGAGAAGCGGAGCCGACGCCGGAGTAAGCGTAACGCGTAGGTCCCCCATATGCGTGCGCATCGTCTACACTTGATCTGCAATAGATTTAGACAATGTTAATTCCGCGTCCTGAATATGGACTGTCCCATAACCATCGACTAAGCTCTGTCACCGTGAATTTTTCACACTCAACTAGGGAGTCTCGATTATGGAACACGGCATCATTGCATGGCTCATCATCGGCGCGATCGCTGGCTGGCTGGCAGGCGTGCTCGTCAAGGGCGGCGGCTTCGGCCTGATCGTCGACATCATCGTCGGGATTGTCGGCGCGTTCATCGGCGGCTGGCTCGCCGGCGTGCTGCACATTTCGCTGGGCGGCGGCTGGATCGGCTCGATCATCACGGCGGTGATCGGCGCGGTCATTCTATTGTTTCTTGTCCGCCTCATCCGACGAGGCAGCTGAGCGTAGCACCTGATGTCTTTCGGCGTCAGGGGCGAACGCCACCTGACGCCGGCTTGAACTGACAACCCCGCGTTTAAAACCTTGTCTCCACCGCCGGCAACATCGAGCCGGTATCACGCAGCCGCGTATGCCAGGCGAAAGCCTGATCCAACTGATGCGGCGTTTGCCCGCCTCCCTTCAATGCTTGCCCGTAGTAGTCGCGCAACAGATCGCGATACAGCGGATGCACGCAATTGTCGATGATCAGCGTGGCGCGTTCCCGCGGCGCGAGGCCGCGCAAATCGGCGAGCCCCTGCTCCGTCACCACCACATCCACGTCGTGTTCGTTGTGATCGCAATGCGGCACCATCGGCACGATGCTCGAAATGCGGCCGCCCTTTGCCATCGACTTGGTCGCGAAGATCGCGCACGATGCGTTGCGCGCAAAGTCGCCCGAACCGCCGATGCCGTTCATCATGTGCGTGCCGCCCACGTGCGTCGAATTCACGTTGCCGTAGATGTCGAATTCGAGCGCGGTATTCAACGCGATCAGACCGAGCCGGCGAATCACTTCAGGATGGTTGCTGACTTCTTGCGGACGCAGCACGAGTCGATCGCGATAGCGTTCGAGTTCGCCGAACACCTGCGCCTGGCGCGCTGCCGACAGCGTGATCGACGCGCCGGAGGCGAACGTCACCTTGCCGGCATCCATCAGGTCGAAGGTCGAATCCTGCAGCACTTCTGAATAGATTTCAAACGCGTCGAAAGGCGAATCGACGAAGCCGGCCAGCACGGCATTGGCGATCGTGCCGATGCCGGCTTGCAACGGCGGCAAGCGCTTCGGCATGCGTCCGCGCGATACTTCGTGTTCAAAAAACTCAATCAGATGACCTGCGATCAATTCGGTCTCGGCATCCGCCGGCAGCACCGTGGATGAACTGTCCGCCATATCGGTGATGACGATCGCCGCGATTTTCTCGAGCGGAATCTCGATAGCCGGCGTGCCGACCCGGTCTTGCGGACGGACGATCGGCAGCGGCTCGCGGTTCGGCCTGCGGCCCGGAATCCAGATATCGTGCAGTCCCTCGAGCGCGAGCGGCTGAGCAAGATTGATTTCGACGATGACCTTGTCGGCAAGAATCGCGAAGCTCGCCGAGTTGCCGACCGACGTGGTCGGCACGATGCCGCCGGTCTCGGTGATCGCGGTGGCTTCGATAATGGCGACGTCGAGTTTGCCGAGCTGGTTTGCGCGCAGCATCTCGACGGTTTCAGAAAGATGCTGATCGACGAACATGACTTCGCCGCGATTGATGGCGTCGCGAAGCGTCTTGTCCACTTGAAACGGCAAGCGGCGAGCCAGCACGTGCGCCTCGGTGAGCGTGCGGTCCACATCGTGACCGAGCGATGCGCCGGTCATCAACGTGATGCGCAGCGGCTTGCCTTCCTGACGCGCGCGCTCGGCAAGCGCAACGGGGACGGCTTTGGCGTCGCCCGCGCGCGTGAAGCCGCTGGCGCCGACACACATGCCGTCCTGAATCAGAAGCGCCGCCTCGGCGGCTGAAGTGATTTTTGCGCGCAGTTCAGCGCAGCGAATCCGGTCTTGGTACATGAAACTGAGTCTCTCCATAGTCACCAGTCCAGTCTACTGGTGCGCACGTCTATGGTGTGCTTCGCTCAGCAGCCGGATTGTCGCACCCGCCGCGGCGTCACGATGGGACGGCGTCGCGGCCAGGTGCTGCGTCGCGCGTCGGAACGTTCGCGACAGGTCTTGCAGGTACTTCAGATATGACGCGTGGCGTGGCCTAGCTGCCGAAGTAGATGTTGCAGAAGCTCACAGGCCCGACGCACTCTTCAGCTTTGATTGCCGGTGTGGTGATGCGTCTTTGCGTTTCGGCATTCTTCGCGCGCTGCGCATTCGCTTGGGCAACCTGTTGTTCCGGGGCGGCCGGCGCCGTTTGCGCATGAGCGACAACAGCGGACAAAGAGCAGGCAATCAGGGCAATCTTCAACACATTCATTTCGTTCTCCAGGACTTACGGTGCTGCCCCGTAGGAAGCCCCCTTGGGGGACTGCGGGGCAGTGATGAAACTATATGGCTGCCTTTCCCGCGGATAAATGGGGCGGTCCGGAAGTGATCCTTCCATTCTGTAGAAGGATCGATGCACATAGTCGATCGTCGCGTGCATGGGTCAACGTGCGTTGAACGGCGCGTCCTTGTCGAGCAACGCCGTGCGGATGAAGTGCAGGCAGCTCAGGATGCGCTGCAGGTCGTGACGCTTGTCGCGATCGGTATGAACCGTTTGCAGCAGGTCCTGCGCGATCCACGTGGCCGCGCGCACGGACACCAGCGCGCGCTCCAGACCACGCGCGTCGGGCCGCTCGAAGAGGCGCGCGAGGTCGTCGCGGGTACGCTCGACAGTGCTGGTCCAGCGCGGATGAAGTGCGTGCGCGTAATCGGCGCGCGCCGCTTCGTTGCGCAGATCGATCACGGCGTGCCCTACTTCGAGCGTCGCAAGCATCCATCGCAAAGCATCGCGGCGGCGCCGGGAGCGTTGCGTCAACAGCATGCGCAACTGTGAAGTCAGGTCGTGCGTGCTCGACTGAAAGCGTTGATTGAGTCCTGGCAGTTCGTCCTTGCACGCGGACACGACCTGTGCGCGCAGATCGCCCATGATTTTTCCGATGAGCCAAGGCATGTCGGTCGGGAAAACGACCGCGAAGACGAGCGCCCCCAACAGCATCGAAGCGGTGAGCGCAATGCCGTTGTTGATCAGCAGATCCGGCGCGTAAGTGACGACGTTGTCAGGTCCGGCAAGCAGGCAGAAGAACACTGAGAAACCGATCCCATATCCCGCCGCAAGCTTGCGCGTGGCGATGAATGCGCCGAGCGCGAGCACCGGCGCCAGCATCACGCACAGCAGCGGAAAGCCGTCGATGTTGGGATACACGTAGCACGTGAACAGGTAGCCGGTCATGGTCGCCAGCACGGCGCCGACGGCCATCTGCACAGCCATCTTCGACGGATTCGGCGCAGTCGACGTCAGCGCACACGCCAGCGCCGCGCCGATCACCGCAAGGCCGCCGCTCGGCCAGTCCGTCATGATCCAGAACCAGCCGGCGATCGCCATGACCACGGCCGAGCGGATAAACGTCAACGCGACGACAAAGGTATTGGTTTTGCTGACATAGCGGCTTTTCGTCCGCGGCTGGCTCTCGTCACGCTTGCGCTGCGTCACAGATGCGTAGGTCTGCGAATAGCGGATCCATTCGTTGATGAAGCGGTACAGCAGTTCCGCGGCCGTGTCGAAGTCCGCCAACGCTTCGGCCGGCGCGGCTTCCAGCGGCCGTCTCGTTTCACGCACACGCCGTGGCAAGCTCGCCTGAAAGTGCTGCAAACGGGCGGCCGTACGCGATGCATCCACGGTGAACTCGAACTGTGGCGCCATGAGCGCGGCCAGTTCGTGGAAATATGGCTTGATCGCCGCCGCGATCGGCGCCGAGCCGTTCACATGCAGACGCTTGAGCAGTTGATGTAGTGCATGCAGCCGCGCGCAGGCATCCATGAACTCGCCGTTCAGACGGCCGAGATGCTGGCTGCGTGAACGCATGGCCGGATCTTCGAAGGCGGCGAAAGTGCGCGTCGCCTCGAAACCGACGATCTCGTCGACGAGATCCGCAAAGCGCCGCTCGAATTGGCCCCGCTTGATGCCGCGAGCCAACACATCGGCAGCGAACGCAGTAAAATTTCCGTACCGGATCTGTAGCGCGCGCCGTAGTGCGAGGCTGGACCGCTGTGGCACGATCAGTGCGCTCACCGCGCTCGAAGACACGATGCCGACCGCCACTTCCGCCGCGCGCGTGAGCGCCGCCAGAAACAGATCGTGAGGCACCGTCACGTTGGGGATGCCGATCAGCGCAGCGGTGTAACCCGCGAGCACAAAGCCGTACCATCTGAAATGCCGATACCGGACCGCTGCCGCAATGCAGGCACTCACCCAGCCGATCATGCCGAGCATGTACAACTCGGGCTGCTGGACGAACAGCGCGCCGAGCGCCAGCGCGGCGACCGTGCCCACCGCGGTCCCGAGAATCCGGTAGAAACTCTTGGCGAGCACCATGCCGCTGAACGGCTGCATCAGCACGAACACGGTGGTCATCGCTATGCGCGGCTGAGGCAGATCCAGCAGCATCGCAATGCCGAGCGCCAACAGCCCCGCCGTAACCGTTTTGAACAGGTGCAGCCAAACCAGACCGTCGCTGGTCGCCCAGTCCCGAACAGCCGGACTGAGCGTTTGCAACATGACGCCCCGCTGCCGGCGAGAATCCGCCGTCGGTTCGATCGCATGTTCGCGTTTCATCTGGAAGCAGGGCGCCCCGGTTGGTCGCTGAAAGAAGCGCCGGCGAAGAAGGCTGCTGACACCGGCAGGCAAGGCGCCGATTGTAGGAGCATGCGATGCGCGCATTAAGAGGACGGCCGCGGAACGTCCCTTCCAGAACGAACAACAATGCGCACACGGGACAGGCGGACAATACGGCTTCAGCCGTGAAATAGAAGGATCAATGGATACGTTACAAAATATGCGAGTGTTCGTGCGCGTGGTCGAAGCCGGTAGTTTTACCGCCGCTGCGCAGTCGCTCAATTCGACGACCGGCGCGATGTCCCGTGCGGTCTCGGAACTCGAAGCTCATCTGCGGACGCGGTTGCTCAATCGTTCAACGCGACGGCTCGCGCTCACCACTGCGGGCGAGCGTTATCTGAAACGATGTCAGCAGATACTTGCAGATGTCGACACGGCGGAAGAAGAAGCGAGCTGCGCGCATGAGCGCCCAACCGGCGCGTTGCGGATGCACAGCTTTGCCAGCATCGGCCAGCATTACGTGCTGCCGGCCATCTCGCGCTATCGCGCGCTGTATCCGGAGGTGACGGTCGAGCTGACGTTGTCGCAGCGCATGCCTGATCTTTTCGAAGGCAGCGCGGACGTCGCGGTGATCGGTGCTTCCACTTTGCCTGATTCGGAACTCGTGTCGCTTCCGCTGGGGACGACTTTTAGCATCATGTGCGCGTCGCCGGCGTATGTGCGCGCGCGCGGCGCGCCGCAGCAGCCGGCCGATCTGGCGCACCACGAGTGTTTGATTCTGCACACGCCGGCGTTTCCGCCGCACGATTGGGTGCTCGATGGGCCGAATGGCAGCGAAATGATGGAAGTGAATGGGCCGGTGCACGTGAACATCGCCGAATCGCTGATTGTGGCGATTCGCGAAGGGATGGGCATTGGCATGCTGCCGCTGTACGCGGCAATCTCCGGATTGCGTGATGGGACGTTAGTGCGCGTGTTGCCGGAATATACGGCGCAGAAGATGCATGTTTATGCACTGTATCCGTCGCGTAAGTTCATTGATGCGAAGACGCGGACCTGGGTCGAGTTCCTGCGTACGCATCTGCCGAAAGTCATCGCACGCGATGAGGCCCTGCTTGCAGAAGTCGGCGAAGCGCAGACAGGCGATGGCGTGGTGCCTGCGGGCGCGAGCGGCGGTGGGGATGTAGCGACGCGGTAAGCGTCACCGCAGTTGGAGTTAGGTGCCGCTAGCTGCGCGTGTGCGGCGGCGGTGCTGTACTCTGCTGCGCGGGTGTCTGTCTGCAAAGCGGAATGGCCGTTGGCGGAGTGTGTTGCAACGATTGCTGGGTGCGGATAGCAAATTGCAGACTTTAATTTAA
>NZ_JAQQEG010000042.1:0-88579 GCF_046027395.1 Paraburkholderia dipogonis
TTCGACCCGAAGCCGCCGGTCGCGCATCTGCATTATCTATGGCCGATAACAGAATCTTCCGGTCTTTGCGAGGGTCGTTTTAGATCGAGGCCACCTCCTCATAGCAGTTACGGCCATTTGCGTCGATGCATGTGTGCTCTCAGCATCAAACTCACGGGTGAGCCATACGAAATTTTCGCCAACCGGTTAGCCCTCTCACTTGAAATGAGGCTCGCGCCTACCGCATCGTCGAAAAAGATGGAAACAGTTAGAACATGTGCGGCGTACGGTGCAAACCGCGAGAGCGATGGCGTAACCTCCGTTTTTCAACGTTGCCGAATGCGCCTATGCGCGTCGGCTGGAAGTAGAAAAGCTCTTTCGTGATTTCGGTAACGTTCTTCTGCGCGGCATGATCGACTGCATCTTTCAAAGAGGCTTGCTCGATGGCACGACAGACATCAACAACGGGACGTATCGTTGGAGACGCTATTTGCTCATTGCTAACGCTGGCATATGCACAAGTGAATAAAGGCTTTCGTTCGGACGTCTATCCATAGCCCTGTTTCGTGGCCTCCGGCCGACCGAGCCGCGTTCGATTCGCCAATCACGAACGGCCGGTAAGAGCAAAGCTGCAGCCCCTCCGCTTGGCGCGGCGACTGCCCCTTCATGGCCGCTTGCCGCCTGATGCGTTGGGCCCAGATCGAGCCACATGGGACGTTTGACTTTCTACAGAGCGGTCGTTCGTGACTGTCCGACACTGGATGCAGGCAGGATAGTCAACATCGATCGCGGTCCGCGGCTTCCCCGTTCAGACTGCTTGAAGATCGTCATGCAGGTAAAACCGGCTGTATTCCGCGCGATCCGTGGTCGTAGAGCGACGCAAATGTGTCACCGTTTCGGCAGTAATTGTGTCAATCGGCCTAAATTACAGCGTTGACAGCAATCTGATCGTATCTTTGGTGCGCGCCAGCAAGCGAACTGGCGGCGCCGCCGCCTGCGGCGAGCGCATTGACAGCCGAAATTTCCTCGGGCGTCACCATGGTCCTAGACACAAAGCGACGCGTCAAAGCTCGCTTCGGCCGCACTACAGTAACCCCCGCTCGATGTAGACCCGCGTGATTGCCCGACGATTCTCTCCCGACATCGGTTCTAGCCTGTCAGGCGACCATTTCCTACTGCCGTACCTTGCCCCGCAGTCTGCACAGCGATAAGGTGTCTCGAGAAGGCGCACGTTTAGCAGATACGGCGCTTCGTACCCGCACTTCCGGCAAGCTGCCTCAAGGGGCAACGAATGCGCGGGGCAAACCATAACCCTGTCTATCTGGTAGAGAGCACTGTGGTACCCGCAAGCGATGCATCGGCGGCAATAGCGGAATGACTCACTGCGAGGCCGGTGCTGAAGTGCCGGCAGGAGCGCGGCACGGAGGGTTTTCGCCGGCAGATCAAGTGTGCTGCGTAAGCGCTCAAGCTCGATCGCTTCCAGTTGCGGCACCACCCCTTCGTACGGATCGACACGCGGCCCCGTCAGTCGTGCGAGAGCGTAGCCAGGAAGCGCATTGGCCGTTTTGAACTTCCACAGGATCGAAACTATGGACTCGCACGGCTCCAGCCATTTCTTGTTGAATACGCACCCGAGCGCGGGGGTCAGCGAGCGTTCCTCAAGCGTGAGAATCGGAAAGCGCAGCCGCGGTAGCAGCGCCTCGCTACGCGGCGGCGATGAGGACGCGACCGGTTGCATGGCATGACTGAACATAACCGCAGTGCTGCACTGCGTAGGCCCACAATGCGGGTTCCGGGTAGTATCCAAGGCCGTCCCTAAGTTCGCTTTCCTTCAGGACGATCTCAACGACGCGTGCGAACGACTCCATTGGAATCTCCAGACGCCCCGGCAGACTCGCCTTGTGGTGCGCCGCTTCGAACGCCCGCCAGTGTGTGTCTGCATCACTGACAAGACGATACCCGGCGTCGAACGCCTGTGGAATATAGAACCGTGTAAAGCTCCACTCGCTTGCTTCGGGGTACGCTGTCTGGTCGTATCCGCACAGGCACGTCGCGACATCCCCGGCGTTGCGTATGCCGTGGAATGACAGCTCCTCGACCATCAGGCGCGGACGATCTGCGTTTTTGCTGCGATCTGCAGCCCGGTCTTCTGCGCGAGGAGCTCCTGCTGGCCGACGAGGAACGTGAACAGTTTGATCTGATGCCGATCGAGCGCGTCGTGAACATCTCGCAACCACTCGTACTCGTTTTCGTTGCAGCGCTGGGCCTCGTCGCAGAACAGGAGCACTGTTCCGCTACCCGCGCGCGCCGCTGCCTCCCTTATCCTCAGCGACAAGCGCATGCGTTTTGATGGATTTGTACCTGCGTTGGGATCCGGGTCGCCGACGGCCTCAAGCAGGTTTGCAAAGAACGGCCCTTCTGCGTGCCGCGGTTTATGCTCGCACTGCGCGTGGTAGCTCGTCATCTTTGGATGGTTCTAAGCTAACAGCAGGCGAACATATTCGATCGCGCGCGTTTTGCCGATCCGGGAGGGTCCGTAAATCAGCGCGCCCATGATCCGGTAGCGCAGGCAGCGGATGACCAACTCATAGAAGGCCTCAATCGCTGGCGTGGCGATACGGTACGCAACCGTTTGGGGGCGTGTCTGGGTCGACTCGAAGATGTAGAGCGCTTCATCAAGCGTCTGTGCCTCCGTCATCATTGCCAGAACGACGCCCTATCCCTGCGGCAGCGCATGCACGCCCACTGCCCCATGCTAGTGCAGCGCAATCACGCTCAAACCCCGGAAGGACGGCCCAATCCAACCCCTTTTACTTTATTTTTTTGCACTTGCACAACCGCTCCATCGAGCCGGATACTAGTTCGGCCCGCGTCGTCTCTTCTGTCGACCCAGAGTCGGCGCTTTAGCGCCTTACTCTGGTCTCATGCAACGTAGTTGCAAAAGGGTGCATCAGTCTTCGCCCGCTCCGTGCGGGCTTATTTTGAACGATGGATGCGAACGTCAGGAGGCGCCATGGAAGTCTGCGATGGATGCTCCGACATCGACGGCCTGCCAGTCGATGTGCAACGGCAGGAAAACCTCACGCTCATCGGTGTCGCGGAGTGCAACGGCACGCTCGTGCTCGAGCACTATCGCTGCGATAAATGCCGGGCCGTGATCGCCAGACAATTCACGGGCGACTCCGATGAACGAATCTGGAGCGTGATCGAAACCGCTCATTGAGCCTTCGACACCGCCATTCGCCACCTCAGTGCAACTCACCGTGAACGCCTACAATCAGCAAGGCATGCCGCGGCACACACACGCCGCCGCGCTTCCCTGTTGATTCCGGAGGAACCATGAGTCGAACTGAGACTGCATTGATTGTCGGCGCGGGCAAGGGCTTGAGCGCCTCCCTCGCACGCCTGTTTTCGGCGGAGGGCATGCAGGTCGCCCTCGCTGCCCGCGACACCAGCAAGCTGACGGACCTGGTCGATGAGACGGGCGCCCTGCCCGTGAGTTGCGACGCCAGTCAAGCGGACCAGGTCACGGCACTCTTTGAGCGCGTGGAAAAGGCATTCGGCGTCCCCGATCTCGTTGTCTACAACGCGAGCGGCCGCTATCGCGCGCCAGTTGAAACCATCGAACCACAGAAGCTCGAAGACGCCTTTAAAGTGACCGCCCTCGGCGGCTTTCTCGTCGCCCAGGCCGCAGCAGTGAGGATGTTGGCGCGCGGCCACGGCACGGTACTGCTGACCGGTGCCACTGCCAGCGTGAAAGGACTGCCCGGCTCGACGCCCTTCGCCATGGGTAAATTCGCGCTACGAGGCATGGCCCAAAGCATGGCGCGCGAGCTCGCGCCGAAGAATATTCACGTTGCGCATTTCGTGATCGACGGCGGCATCGCCAGTAGCGCGAGAGGTCCGGAAGACGGCGACGCGGACGACAAATGGCTGGACCCCGATGCCATTGCAAGGGAATACCTTCACATTCATCGTCAGCATCGCAGCGCGTGGACGTGGGAAGTCGAACTGCGACCGTGGGTCGAGCGGTTCTAGGCGTCGTTGCTCGTCTGATCTAGCGAACCAGGAATCCGTAGGTGAGCGGGTCGCGCTCGTCGACTATCCAGGTCGCGAAGCCGCAGACAAACGCGTTGCCTTCGACTTCCGGAATGACGGCCTTGAAATCACCCACTGTCGTTTCGCTCAGGACGCGCCCTTTGAACACGGTGCCGATTATGGACTCGTTCACCAGGGTGTCGTCCTTGCCCAGTTTCCCTCGCAAATAGAGCTGCGCGACCCGGCCTCCGGTTCCGGAGCCGGTCGGTGAACGGTCCACCTCGCGATCGGCGAACACACAGCAATTGGCTTGCGTGGAACCCTCATGCCGCGGCGCGTTCGCAATGATGGTGCCGTAGATGTGGTTGATCTCGGGGATATAGGGATGCTCGACAGGAAACGCCTTGTTGGCCGCCTGCTTCACTTCAGCACCGAAGCGGATGAGCTCTTCCACCGACGACTCCCGCACCGCGAGACCATGCGGTTCGCCGTCGGTGTAAAAGTAGAACGCGCCGCCGAACGCGATATCGCCCGTCACCGAACCGAACGACGGCGTCTCGACGGTCACGTCCTGCTTCCAGATAAACGACGGCACGTTGACAAAGCGAACGTTGCCGGCGTGCTCGCCATCCCACTTCACGAATGCTTCGATGAACCCGCACGGCGCGTCGATGCCGACGCGCGTTTCGGGTATCTCACGCTGAACCCAACCCAGTTCGACCGCCGCCGTGGACAGCGCGATGACACCGTGGCCGCAATGATCGCTGTACCCTTCGTTGTGAAGGAAGATGATGCCGAAGTCGGCATTGGGGCTGACCGGTTCCGTCAGATACCCGCCGTACATATCGGCATGCCCACGCGGTTCGAACATCAAAGCCCGGCGGATATCGTCGGCGTGTTGCTTCAGCCATGCGCGCCGCTTGACGATCGTGTCGCCTGGCAGACGCGGCAAACCGCTGGTGACAATGCGGAATGCCTCGCCGCCAGTGTGAACTTCAACAGTCTGGATAGTGCGTGAAATTTTCATGTTTGCTTCATGAAGTCAGTGGGTCGCTTGCCGTTACTGTCCGTAAGGGGCCGGCAAGCCGTTCTTGATGATGTACACGGTAGTCGGCGCGCCCTTCAGGTCGCCGTACTCGTCGAACGAATAGGTGCCCGCGACGCCCTTATAGTTTTCCTTCGCGAGTTGCGCGGTCAGCTTGGCCTTGTCCGTTGTCGTTCCCGCCTTTACCATCGCGTCGGCTAGCAACTTGACGCCGTCGTAATAGCTCACGGCGTAGACCTGTGTGTCGATGTTGTAGGCTGCCTTGTACTTTTGCAGGAACTCGCGGCCGGCCGCTGTCTTCTCCAGCGCAATGCCGCCCTGCGCGCAATAGACGATCGATGCCGCGTCGCCCGCGACCTTGCCCATGTCAGCCGAGCAGATGCCATCGCCGCCGAGCAGCTTCGCCCTGAGTCCGCGTTGGCGCATCTGTTTGGCCATCGGCGCACCCTGCGCCGCGTATCCGCCGAAGAAAATCACATCGGGATTCTTGGCCTTGATGGTCGTCAGAATGCCGAGGAAGTCGGTCGCCGACGAGCTGGTGAACTCCTGTTCGATAATCTGAATGCCGTTCGCCTTGGCGACCTTCACGAACTGCTCGGCGACACCTTGACCATACGCCGTGCGATCGTCGATGACGGCGGCCGTCCTGGCCTTCAACGTCTTCGCGGCGAACTGCCCCATCGTGCCGCCCAGTTGCTCGTCGCTCGCGCCGATCCGGAAGATGTTCTTGAAGCCCTGCTTCGTCAGCGCCGGGTTCGATGCGACCGGCAGCATCGGCACATTGCCGGTGTTGTAGACGCGCGAGGCGGGGATCGCCACGCCCGAGTTATACGGTCCGACCACGGCGACCACGCCGCTGTCCACCAGTTTCTGCGCAACCTGCACACCGATTTTCGGGTCCGCCTGGTCGTCTTCCGAGTCCAGTTTAAAGGTGACCTTCTGACCCGAGACGGTGACGCCCGTCTTGTTCAGCTCGTCGATGGCGAGCCGCGCCCCGTTCTCGTTGTCCTTGCCGTTCGGCGCCTGCGGACCGGTGAGCGGCGCCGAATGACCGATGGTGACGACAACCTGGGCACTCGCGGACAAGGTGAAACCAGCGGCCATCATTGCGGCCGCAGTCATTGCAAGACATCGCATACCGGACTCCGATTGGACTAGGAGCAATCACCATATGCTCAATTGGGTTCCAGTTCAATCGAGCGGTACGCCAGGCTATGGCATCGGCAAATGGTCCGCCGCGTCACATGCGGGCTCGACAATCATCAAAGCCGCAGCAGTTCGTTTTTCATCCACTCATGGACCGCGTGACTCAATTCCTGCTGGGTCATGTCCTGCGGAGACAACGGCGGCCCGACTACCACGCGAATGTGCCCGCGACCGTCGGGCCAGCCTTTTGTCGGCCAGACCTTGCCCGCGTTCAAGACCACGGGCACAGCCGGCACGCCGGTCGCACACGCCAATCGAACGCCGCCGGACGTCATCCGCAACGGTGCATCGTGTGCCACCCGGGTGCCCTCCGGGAAAATCACGACGACGTCGCCCTTGGCCAGCCTCTCCGCGCTTTCCTTCGTCACAGCCTGGTGAGCCTGTCGTGCGGAGCCGCGGTTCAGGCTGACCATATCGAGGCCACGCAACACCCAGCCGAAGAACGGGATGCGCAGAAGATCTTCCTTGAACACAAAACTGATGCGGCGCGGAAAAAGCGCGAGAAACGCGAGCGTTTCCCAAGTGGATTCGTGACGGCAAAGGATGATCGCCGGACCGTCCGGAAGGTTGTCGAGCCCGTCCACCGAACATGAAACGCCGGGTAGCCAACGCATGACGAAAACCAGCGCACGACACCACTGCTTGGCGAGCCAGTATCGTCCGGCGCGTCCGACGAAGGGAAAGAGAAGCAGGATGAGGATTGAATACAGCGTGCCACTACCGAGAAGGTAGACGATAAAAAGCCATTTGGTGAAAGTTGAGCGCATCGGGACCTGAATCGGATGGTAAGCGGCGGATGGATTTCATGGTAACGCGTTGAGACTACGCCGTGAGTGATACGTTCAGTCGCGCGCGGGGAACGCGCGCCGGATGCTCCCGTTGCTCACTGATGGATTGAATTCGACTTGCCTTCGCAGCGCATTATCCCGCATCCGTTTCTGGAAGACACCCGGCGCGCTCAGAACGGCCCACGACTCGCGAGCCTGGCATATTCGTCATTGAGCGTCCCAATGCGTCGCCGGTATGCATCGAGCAGACACGACTGCTTACCGCCGCATGCTTTTCTGGACTTCAGCCACGCCTGCTGCTCGTCCTGCATATCGCCCCGCGTGCCCATGGCAACCAGGCCCGTCAGCATCTGGTAGCGCACGGACATTTCGACGTCCATCTCGCTCAGCTGCCGTGATGCGCAGACGGCCTTTTCGTCCGGCGATCGCGCCCGGCCGCAGTCGAAGCTGGCAGCCAATGCAGAAGCGGAACTGAGCGTGACCATTGCCAACAGCACCCATCGCAAGTGTCGTTTGATGCCTTGATCGCGTTGCCGATTCATCACTCTTTCGCGTTCGAGTTGAATTACCGTGAGCATGGTCCGAACGGCTAGACCAGGACCCGACCATTATTCCGTACACGCCGGGCAAGCCACCGCTTCAGCGGCGACCTTCTGCTCGCTGCGGCCAAAGCTCGCCAGCGCGGCGAGCCCCAGCAACGCGAGGCCGCTACCGAGCAGAAAGTCGGCGGAAATACCCACATGGTCGACTACCACGCCGCCCACCAGCGACCCCAGCGCAATCGCCACCTGAATGATGCTCACGAACAGTGCCGAACCCGCTTCGGGCGAATCCGGCGTGGCGCGCTGAATCCAGATGCTGAAGCACAGCGGCAACGCGCCGAAGGAAATGCCCCACGCAAGCACCAGCGCCACGACGCCGATCGTCGAATGCTGCAGCACCGGCAGCAACACCAGTGCGAACATCAATAGCGAAACCATCGCGCCGACCGACACTTTCAGGTTGCGCGTCACCGTCGATGAAACCGCGAAGTTCGAGAAGAACCCGATAATGCCGAAGCCAAGCAGCAGCCACGTGATGGTCGACATGTCCAGATTCGCGTTGTGCAGCAGGAAAGGCGTGATGTACGTGTACGAGGAAAAATGCGCGCCGAAAGCGAGCGCCACCATCAGCATGCTTCGGCGCGGATGCGGCCGGCGCAGCAGCGCCACCAGATCGCGCAGACGCAGCGCGGCGGTCGACGGCAAGGACGGCACGAAGAAGAATTGCGCGACCAGCGCCACCGCCACCAGCACGCCGGTCGCCATGAACGACACGCGCCACGATGCGAAGCTCGCGATGAACGTGCCGAGCGGCACGCCGATCACCGTTGCGCACGTCACGCCGGTGAGGATCGTCGCCATGGCGCGCGCCGAATCCTTCGGCTTCACGAGACGTCCCGAGGCCGCCGTGGCCAGGGTCCAGAAACCGCCCAGCGCAGCGCCGAGCAGCGCGCGCCCGAGCAGCATGCAGAGAAAATTCGGCGCAAACGCGGAAATCAGATTCGACGCCAGCAGCAAAGCCGTCAGTAAAAGAAAGACCCGCCGGCGATCCATGCGCCCCGCCACCAGCATCAGACCCGGCGCTGAAATGGCCGCGATGACGCCGGGGACGGTGACCATCAGGCCGGCCGTGCCGGGCGACACGCCCAGGTCCGCGGCGACGCGCGGCAACAGTCCGACCGGCAAAAACTCCGTCGTCACGAAAGCGAAAGCGCCGATGGCGACAGCCATGACAGCCAACCAGGAACGCAGGGACGACGACGCGCCATCGTCCAGCGAGGCCGTGCTCGCGGGCAGATTGTCTTCGATCAACATAATATTGTTTGCGAGTCTCTTAACAACGGGTGGGATTGGAGCGGCCGCACCGCGCTAATCCATTCGCAGACCGCCCGGCACGATTAAAAAAGCAGGCCATATTGGCCTGCTTGCCGGAAAGTGACGCGATTGCAGTCTGGACAATCAGCGGGTGAAAACCCGAATGGACCACACCATAACATCGTATTAAATCGCTCGCTGACGACTCCGGAAAATTGCAGTCGAGCGTGGGGTTATTGGTGCGGCTTTTGCGCCGGGCTCGCTGCGCGGGAAATGACGCGGCAGGCGCAGCGAAGCGCAAGCGTCACCTGGGCACAGCGTTTGCTGAAGCGCACGTCAGCGTTTTTAACATCCGCTCATCCGCTCACAAGAAAAGAGGACATCGCCCATGGTTACTACCCGCCCTTGCACCGCCACTTGCGTGATCGACGGCATGCCGCTCACCGTCACCTTCTATCCGGACAACGGCGTGTTGCGCATCGCGGATTCGTTGGGGACGTGCATCAAGGAAACGCGCTGGCATGCGTCGTGGCGCGCACTGCTGGACGAATTGCGCGGCTTCACCGAGCGCGCCGCCGTCGAAGGACAGTGTTTCGACACGATGATGGGTCATTTCGGCGAGCGCGCCGATCATCCGCTACACACTATGGCGCTCGCATAATAGCGGCTGACGGGAATGCGGTGCTCGCAATCGCGCACCGCATTCCCGAAGATAGACCGGTCATTGACCAAAATAGATTCTGCATTGCGGCCCGGAAGTCGTGCAGGGCTGGCTTTGCCGGCCTCCTGTTTCCGATTGTCCCGTAGCCACGCCTCCGTAGGACACGTTCCGCACCGGCTGGGCGCCAGGCATACCCTGTCCCGATTCGCTGAACGACATGTCGGTCGTCGCTTGCGCCGATTCGTTCGCATTCTGTTGCATCAGCGCGCGGCCCGACATGCCGGCGCCCTGCTGGCTGTCGATGTCCAGTGCAGCCGCTGTTTTCGGCGCCAGCAGGAGCACGGCGCTGGCCAGCGCCATCCATAATCGTAGTTTCATGTCCAGACTCCTTGAATCCGGCGCAGCAGTTCTCGTCCTCCAAAGAATTGATCCGCGAAAAAAAGCCAGGTTGCCCAATGGGCAGACGGACGAGTCGATGCCGATGCCAACTGCTGCGGCGAGTCATCGAACTAAACGAGTAATGAGTTGCCAGACCTGCAACCGATGTCGGACGCGTTCTCGCGGCTGGCCGGAATCAGTCGCCGCAGGCTGGAAGCACGGATTTTGGCTCCGCTGTTTTCTTTATAGCTCGGCCACTCAGGAATTCAATCGCGGAACACCCGGCCCGGTCTGCCGCAGCCGGAGTAGTTCGATAGAAGAGATTTGTACAAAATCATCCAAACCGGTACGTGCGTTGGCCGCCCAGTGCGTTATGATGCTGACATAACGTCAATAATCGGCCCCGCGCGAAGTACCGGCGAGAGACGGAGCGTGGAGATGAAACCGGCCTGCCGCAATCAGTGCATCGTCAATACCGTTTTTTCCCTTGTGAGCATGAGGCTTAGCGTGAGTCATACGCAGCCTTCCTTGCCGCGCGGCGAAGCGCTTGAATATTCACTGATCGACACCCCTGAATTTGATAGGCGGCCGGGTCGGCTAATTGCTGCGCCGCGATAAATGGGGCGATGTTTTTTAAATGCTGCCTTTGGAATTTCCTTCAATCGATAACCACACCGCGGGCCGTCCCCATTTATATGGGTCGATGCCTTCGCGGATTCCCCTTGCAATCTGTAATTGACAGAACGCCGGACGTTTTAGAAGGACGAATATCTTATGGACGAAAGGAAGCGAGATAGCATGATTGCGTATCTCCGCCATCGCATGGAAGAGTTTGGCATCAAACCAGAAGACCTTGCTGCAGTGCTGGCATCCGAGCCGGCCGCGCAAAAGGCTGAACGCTACCGTAGCGCAACTGGAGATAGCTGGGACGGCCAGGGCGAAATGCCCCAGTGGCTGAAACAGGCAATCAGCGCAGGTCAGTCCATTGACCACTTTGAATTGTCGGCCGCGCCGGCGCCTGCTCCGCAGCCGAAAAAACGCGTGGACTGGCAGAACGACCCATTCGCGGGAAGTCCGCTCGCGCGCTCGAACAACCGATAGACCGCCGCAACATTCTCCCGCTAGCGTAAGGAAATCACCCCGCACTTCCTCCTTGGGAAATCGCCGGTTCGGCAGATTCGCAAGCACGCATGTACCCGTGCCACGCACGCATGTGATGCGCTGTCGCGTGCGCTTGCCCCGCTTTGTCACTTGCATCCAGACGCCTGTGCCCGCCGTATATCCGGACAGAGCAGCGCAATTGCGCGTTGCATCTCGAGGACCGCTCACGGCAATCACGAGCGGCATACGTCCAGCTCACAGCGATCCTGATGCCGATGAGCTCGCAAGGAGAAAGGTCATGCGCAAATCAATGCTGAAAATCATGCTGGGGTGTGTCGCCGCGCTTTCCGTGGCAAGCGGTGCGGCGCTCGCTCAGGGCGGTGGCAACGGCCAGGGCGGCAGCGGCGGCGGCAACGCGCACAGCGCGGCGACCGCGGGCATGACCCATTGGGGCGATCCCGTCTCGAATCCGCTCGACCCGATGCCGGGAACCACCATGAAAAACATGGATTCGGCCAATGGCAACCCGCAGCCAATGTCGACCAGCGACCCAATGAATGCCGGGAAAACCGCGCAGTGACTTTTGCTGGCGTTTCGCATCAGGGCCTGACTAAAACTGAGCCGGCGCCTGCGCAAAGTGTTCAAGCGTCACACGTCGTGACGCGTTGCGGCGAGGCGCTCACAGCGGGCATCGCCGCCGCAGTCGCCGCGGTGTTGGCCGGCGTCGCATATTGCGGCAGTTCGATAAAAGCGCTCATTTGCCGCACGATTTGCCAGAACACTTTCTCGAATAGACGCGCGCGCTCCGACTCGGCGATGTCGTCGGCGAGCGGATCGGCGAAGCTCCAGGTGCACGACGCAGGCTCACCAGGAAACGCGGGCGCGTGGTGTGCGTCGACGGATTCGTCCAGCGCGACGACGAGGTCCATGCGCGGCGCCCATTCGCCGGTGAATTCCAGCCAGCTTTTCGGGCTGAGAATGCCGAGGTCCGAGATGCCGGGCCGCAATTGCGCGACCGCGAATGGATGAACCCGCGGGGCCGGTTCCGGCCCCGCGCTGAATGCGTCGAACCGGTGTCCCGCCAGTTCCCGCAACAGAGCTTCGGCAATGATGCTGCGTGCTGAATTCTCGCGACAGAGAAACAGCACCTTATATTTTCTGGTCACGCTTACCCCGTACCCGTGTTTTTTTGTTTGATTCTGTGTGCAATTCTGCCGGCTCAGTCTTGCGCCCTCGTGACACTACGATGTTCAAATTTGTTGCGCCACGAGAATTTGTACCAGGGTCACTCGCTCACGGGCAACGAGCAACGGGCATCGCGTGTCGCGTGTCGCGTGTGCGCTGAAGTGTACCAGCGCAAGCGTGGAGCTTTCATTAAGCCTTCAGCAGAGAGCAAACCGGGATCGAGTGCTTCAGACAGAAGCGTCGCTCTCGCGTCGGTCGGAGACGATCCGGTTGGCCGCGTCGCTTCCGTCGGACGCCGCTGCGGGTGAAGCATCGAACATCATGGCCGCGGGCGGCGTGCTGATCGCCTTGACGCCATTGGCAATGCCGGGTGCCGCGACGTAGGGAACAAACGCCGCCACCGCAACTACAACGATGAAAGTGAACATGGCCGTCGTGCCTCTCGGGATTGACTGCGTGAAAGTCAAACGAAGCAGAACCGCGTGGCAATGAGCCGGCGTCGCTCTTCACGGCGGCGTTCGAGCGGCCACTGTCGCGGACGCGTCATTGATTCTAGAAGTGCAAATTCGAACGCTAAAGGCCGCTCTCTATATCAATTCGGTCTACCTCTATCGTCTACCGGCCAGGCGGCATTCCTCACACGGCTGCGGATTCGGTGGTCTCGCATTGCGGCTCGCCGCGTCGCTCGTCGCGCGATCCCGTGCGGCTCAAAAACGCGAACGACGCGAATGCGGACAGCAGCGTGATCGCGATCAGCACGTGCAACAGACGAGTGAACGCGTGGGTGTAGATCAGCGCCAGTTCGTGCCTGCCGACGTGCGGCAAGCTCGCGACGGCTTGCGCCAGGTCGCCGGTCGTTAGACGTTGCGCTGCTTCGGCGAGATGCGCGACCGTCGCCGGGTCGGCGTGCGGAACGAGTCGCGCGAGGCTCGACTGCGCCAGTCCGGCGAGCAAAGCCGTGACGATGGCGAGCGCGATGCCCTCGCCTGCCACGCGCGTCGTGCTGAAAATGCCCGACGCCATGCCCGCCCGCTCCTTCGGCACCACGCTTACCGACAGGCCGTCCATCAAACCCCACGGCATGCCCGCGCCGATGCCGGTCACGAGCATCGGCAGGATTACTGATTCCCGCGAGGCGCCCATGTCGACGCCGCTCAACCAGTAAAGCCCCGCCGCGGCGATCAGAAAACCGATACCCGACAACACGCCCGCGGAGACCCAGCGCGTGAGTGAAGCGGCCAGCATCGGCACGACGAGCATCGGTGCCGACAGCGCGATCATCAGAAGACCCGCGTCCATCTCGCTGAGACCTTCGACGCCGATAAAGCGCAGCGGCAGCATCACGATGAGCACGATGTAGCAATAGCAGGTGCCGACCGGCAGAACCTGCACGCCCACGAAGCGCGGATAGCGGAACAGGCTCAGCTCGAGCATCGGCCGCGCGACCCGCATTTCCACCAGCACGAACGCCGCCAGCAACAGCGCCGAAGCCGCCAGCATGCCGGCCACCAGCGGGCTCGACCAGCCGCTTTGCGGCGCCTGGATCACGGCGAGCGTGAAGAGCGCCAGCGTACCGGTGAAGGTGATCGTGCCCGGCCAGTCGAGGCCGCTTGCGGCCGGATCGCGCGTCTCGCGCATGCGCGGCACGCCGAAGATGAACGCCAGCGCGCCGATCGTGGCAATCGCCAGGAAGATCGCGCGCCAGCCGAAGTGCGTGATCAACGCGCCGGCCATCAACGGACCGAACGCGAGTCCGATGCCGAAGCTCGTGCCCAGCATGCTGAACGCCCGGGTGCGAGCGTGGCCGTCGAATTCCTGCGCGAGCGCTGCCGATCCGCTCGCCAGCGATGCCGCCGCGCAGACGCCTTGCATCGCTCGCAATACGTCGAGCCAGGCGACGGACGGCGCGAAACTCATCGCCAGCGAGATCACGATGAAGCCGCCCAAGCCGCTCACGAAAAGCCGCTTGCGGCCGAACTGGTCGGCGAGCGCGCCGGCGGCCATCAGCAGGCTACCGAAACTAAGCATGAAGGCATTGGTGATCCAGGTCAGCGCGCTCGCACTGCCGCCCAGGTCGCGCCCGATTGCGGGCGTGGCGACTGCGCCGCCGGAAAAAGCCAGCGGCAGCACCAGCGCGGCGAGACAGACGGCGGCGAGAATCAGCGGTTTGCCGCTGTCCGTTTTGTATGAGGTGGCACTGTTCATCGATTGGCCCTTCGCCAAGAATCCGGAAGTGGCGCAGACGGTCGGGCACCGGCCAGACGCGGGCCGAGCACGCTTCATCAAGCGCTCAAGGGCGCTATTCTGTTGGTGGATTGGCGACGGATAAAGAGCGTGCGTGTCGTCACTGAGTCGCCTGAAACGCGACAATCGCCGCCGCCTAGCCTGGCTCGCTACCAAGGCATTCGGCGTTGTGCGCCCGCCGATTGTGCTGCTGAGAGCGACGCACTATTTCCCCCAGACGGATTTATCGCGGCCAATCCCGCCTTCATACTGAGCTTGAGAGTTTTTGCACGTCCGTCATGCCGGGCGGACAAGCGACGCGCCACGCCACACCACGACGGAAATCACGGGATGCTGAACAGAAACGCCATTAGCTCGGGCGCTTACCTCGAAAGTTTTGAATCGCTGCCCAGGGAAATGCTGTGGACGCAGGCGCAAATCGACGCG
This sequence comes from Paraburkholderia dipogonis, assembly GCF_046027395.1. Lineage (GTDB taxonomy): Bacteria > Pseudomonadota > Gammaproteobacteria > Burkholderiales > Burkholderiaceae > Paraburkholderia > Paraburkholderia dipogonis_A. The sequence continues at coordinate 14,908 of NZ_JAQQEG010000042.1, forward strand.
TCGCTCGCGCACACCATGCAGCAGCGTCCGGACACCGGTGATGTCTGGGTCTTCGCCTACGGCTCGCTGATGTGGAATCCGATCTCGGACTTCGACAGCCGCCGCATCGCGACCTTGCACGACTGGCATCGCAGCTTCTGCATCCGCATGATTGCCGGACGCGGCACGCCGCAGCAGCCGGGCCGCATGCTTTCGCTCGAACAAGGCGGCAGCACGCAAGGCGTCGCGTTGCGCCTGTGCGGCGAGACGCTCGAAGAAGAGCTGCGCATTCTCTGGATTCGCGAGATGGTGACCGGCGCCTATCGTCCGACGTGGGCGCCGCTCACGCTCGAGGACGGCACCGAACTGTCCGCGATCGCCTTCGTGGCGGATCACGGGAACTCGCAATACGAAGGCGACGCCCGAGCGCCAGTGATCGCACCGTTGATGGCCGTGGCGACCGGTCTGTTCGGTACGAACGCGGAGTACGTGTTCAAGCTGCAGAGCGCGCTCGCGGACTGCGGCCTGAACGACTCTTATATCGACGAACTCGCCTCAGAACTGACGCGAATCGCCGGGCAGCCGGCGTGATGTGTCAAAACCGCAAGCCGTTGAGAAACTGAAACCACAAACCTTCCAGTACGCCGGCCGGGTGGGTCTCGGCGGCGGGTTCTTCCCGCTTGCCCGAATGGGCGCGGCTGGCCGGCGCACCCTGCCTGGCGGGGTCCTGTTTCACTGAAGTTGCCTCGGACTGGGCTGAAACATCGGACGCCTCTGCGGCCTCGGCCTCAGCCTTCGCCGCTTCACGGCGCGAGGCCTGCAACGCCGACACGCTGTCCGCGATCTGCGCGGCTCGCCGTGCCTCGCATTGACGCCCAAGCAGCACGCCGAACAGCACATCGCGATTGTGGCCGTCGTCGGCGAAACGCATGGCGAGCGAGACCATTTCCGCATACGCGGCTTCGTCAACAGCACGCGCCGCCGCTTCGCGCTCGGCTTGCGCCTTCTGCTGGCGTGCGTGCTGCGCTTCCCAGCTGCGCATCTGCTCGGCATAAACCGCGTCGTACACCTTGCGCTGCGCGGCGTCGGAGAGGATCGCGTACGCGTCCTTGATTTCCTGGAAGGTGGCGCGTGCAACGTCCTCGGCGCCGCTATTGCGGTCGGGATGCCACTTCATCGCGGCCTTGCGGTAGGCGCGCTTGATTTCTTCGTCCGTGGCGTGCGTGGGCACGCCAAGGGTGTCATAAAGGGTTGCCATTGCTTGTTCGACCTCGCCGTGATTGGCTTCGCGGACGATCGTAACATGCAAAAACCGGCTTTATCGTGAAGCGGCCCGGTCGCGGGCCTCTCCGTCAGCACGTAAAAAAAGGCCCCGCCACTGGCGTGGCGAGGCCGAGTCCCATGTCAAGGAGGTGTCATGGAGGTGTCATGGAGGAGACGATTCGATCATAGCCGCATGTCATCGCGCCCCCAAACAATGCTTCGCCATATGCTTATCCGGCGCGGCTTCAAGTGCATTGCAGCGCACGCGGCATGGGCTCCGCGACGCCTCCGGCGGGCGCACCGCCGTGCCGGCAACACGCCGCGCGGTTATATCGTTAGAACAAAAAGTCGCTTCGTGCGGCGCCCGGCGCTGATTAAGATGACACTTCAAAGTCCGGTTCGCCCCGGTCCGCCACGCGCAGCCCCGCGCCGGCGCATCGTGAGCCGCTACCGAAGGAGCATTTCGTTGACCAGTTTCGATCATCATCGCCGGCCGCTCGTCATCGGCATTGGCGGCACGACACGCGCCGCCTCGTCGACTGAACGCGCGCTCGGCTTCGCGTTGCGCGGCGCGCAGGCAGCCGGCGCGAACACCCGCCTGTTCGGCGGCACCTTCCTGCACAGCCTGCCCCACTACGCCCCGGAACAGGCTCACCGCACGGATGAACAACTCGAACTGATCGAGGCCGTGCGCCATGCGGACGCATTGATCATCGCCACGCCCGGCTATCACGGCGGCGTGTCCGGTCTCGTCAAGAACGCGCTCGACACGCTCGAGGAATTGCGCGCCGACGAGCGTCCGTATCTGGATGGCCGCGCGGTCGGCTGTATCGTCACGGCTTATGGCTGGCAGGCCGCGGGCTCCGTGCTGACGTCGTTGCGCTCGATCGTCCACGCGTTGCGCGGCTGGCCGACGCCGTTCGGCGCCGGCATCAACACGCTGGAAACGCGCTTCGACACCGTCGACACCTGCTCCGACGCCAAGGTCGTCGATCAGCTCGCCACGGTCGGCCAGCAGGCCGCGCAATTCGCGCTGGCGTTCAACGCGCACCGCACGCCGGACGCCGCGCCGCTCGGCAACGCGCTCAAGGAAGCACAACCCGCGCGCCTCCTGCACGCGGTTTAAATCCCCTTTCCGCCACAAGACTCACGACGCCGTGGACCCGCCTGGGCGGCCCACGGCGCGGTCGTTCGCGCGAACCGTGCGGCACATAACAGACCCGTGATCCGCAACGCCGGATAGTGTGTTTGAACACAGCGAATATGATCCGATCGGGGCTCCTGTATACCTCCCTCCTGATTTGCTTACGACGAAAGATTGGTTCACCCGCTGCGCAGCGCGGCCTAGGCTTGATCCTGCCCGCTGATTTACCGGCCGCGTGACGCTACGGGTTGCGTCCGACGTGCCGGCCTTTTCGCAACGCATGCGGGGCATAACGACTGCCAAAAATCATGAATGCACATATTCGCTACAAGGGTTACGAAGTTGCACCGGCCGCACAACAACTCCCCAACGGCCTGTTCGCCGCCAACCTGACCATCGAGAAAACTTCCGCGAATCACGACCAGCATTATTCGTTCGACGCGCTCGATTACTTCTTCGACGAAGAGCACGCGCTGGCCTACGCATTCCGCTGGGGACGCATGTGGATCGATAACCACCAGTAAAGTCACCGATCGCGTCATTTGCATCATTTGCGTTGGGAGCGGCGCCGGCCAGCTTGCGCCGCTCGGCATCGGAATTTGAACGGTTGTGCCAGAATAGGCGACACATCGAGTTCGCCCTCTGTACGCCTGCCATGTCCGATACACTGACAGATGCTGCCGAAGACCGCACCCTACGCCACTGGACATTCCGCGGCCCCGCCCGCGTGAAGATCGGTTCCGAGGCGCACAAGCAGATGTTTTGCCGGATGCTGCTTGAAACCCACAACCCTTATAAACCCGCCGTGATCGAATGGCCGGCGCTGCCGCCGGATGCACTCGAACGGCTGTGTTCGCTGCCGATCTGGGACATCGCCGTGCAGACCGAAGGCCGCGCGTCGATCGCCGTCCATACCTATGCCGCGCAGTTGAGCGATCCGCTGCTGCGCGAAGCCATCACCATGGACGGCGACGAAGAAGCGCGTCACAAGCACGTGCTCTCCAGGCTGGTCGCCGCGTACGGCATCGAGATCGCGCCCGAGCCGGACTATCTGCCGCCGCGCGACGCCGAATGGGAATGGATGCGCACGGGCTATAGCGAGTGCATCGACAGTTTCTTTGCGTTCGGGCTATTCCGCTCGGCGCAGCAATCGGGCTTTTTTCCCGAGGCGCTGGTCGAGACTTTCGAGCCCGTGATTCAGGAAGAAGCGCGCCACATTCTGTTTTTCATCAACTGGGTCGCGTGGTATCGGCGCACCATGCCGCTCTGGCGCAGACCGTGGCATTCGCTGCGCGTGGCCGCGATCTGGGTGGTGCTGGTGTGGCAGCGCCTCGCGATCGCAAGAGGCATCGACGCTAAAGGTATGGCGCACGATTCGAATTTTCTGCCCGCGAGCAGCGGCGTCATTGGCGAAGTCGTGAATACGCGCGACCTGTTCGCGCTCTGCCTCGCGGAAAACGACCGGCGCATGAGCGGTTACGATACGAGACTGCTGCGGCCCAGGCTGGTACCCACGCTGGCCCGCATCGCACTGCGCTTCATCAACCCCTCGCGCCGGGAAACCCCATCAGGACAAGGAGACGCCGGCCATGACATGGACCGTCGATGAACAACTCGCGTTGAGCGCTACAGAAGCCGTCGCCGCGATCCAGTCCGGCCGCCTGAACGCCGCCGACTACGTGGCCACCTTGCTCGCGCGCGCGGCGGCGCTCTCGAGCCTCAATGCGCTCACCACGCTCGACCTCGACGGTGCGCTCGCCGCCGCGCGGCGCATCGACGCCTTGCCCGCGGCCGACAAGACCCGCTTGCCGCTCGCCGGTTTGCCTATCGTCGTGAAGGACAACATCAACACGGCGGGCATGCAGACTTCAGCGGGCACACCGGCGCTCGAAGGCTTTGTGCCGAAGACCAATGCGCCCTCCGTGCAGCGCCTTATCGACGCGGGCGCGATCGTGCTCGGCAAAGCGAATATGCACGAACTCGCATTCGGCATCACCAGCACGAACCTCGCCACGCACGCCGGGCCGGTGCGCAATCCCTACGATCCCTCGCTGATTCCGGGCGGCTCGTCGGGCGGCACCGCGGTGGCGATTGCCGCGCGCATCGTGCCCGCGGGTCTGGGCACCGACACCGGCGGCTCGACCCGCATCCCGGCCGCATTGACGGGCACGGCGGGGTTTCGTCCGTCGGTCGGCAACGGCGGGACCGAACGGCGCTATCACGATCCGGACGCCGTGGTGCCGATCAGCCATACGCGCGACACCGTCGGGCCGATGGCGCGCACCGTCGCCGATATCGCGCTGCTCGACGGCGTGATCACCCGCGCCGGCGCATTGCCGGCCGTCGCGCTGAGCGGTTTGCGCATCGGCTTGCCTGCGCCGCTCTGGGAAGGACTCGAGCGCCAGGTGGAGGACGTCGCTCGGGCCGCGTTGAAGCAACTCGAAGCGGCTGGCGTAGTGTTCGTGCCGATGGCGATGAGCGAGCTGGACCAGCTGAACGGCATGGTGGGCGGCCCAATCGCGATCCATGAGCCGCGCGAGGACGTGCTGGCCTGGCTCGTCGCCAACGACGCGCCCGTCAAAACCGTCGTGGAAATGGCGGCCCGCATTGCCAGCCCGGACGTGCGCGCGATCTACGACGGCGTGCTCGACGATGTGCTCGGCGACCGCTACGAGGCCGCGCTGAATCATTGGCGGCCGCGCTTGCAGCAGTACATGGCCGCGACGTTCGCCGACGAGCGCCTCGACGCGCTGCTGTTTCCGACCACGCGCCTCGCCGCCGTGCCGATCGACGATATCAACGGCTCGTCCGTAGTCTCGATCGACGGTTCCGCGGCAATCGACACCATGGACGCCTTTCTACGCAACACCGATCCGGCCAGCACCGCGGGCATACCGGGGCTTTCGCTGCCGGCGGGCATGACCGCGAGCGGCTTGCCAGTGGGACTCGAACTGGACGGCCCGCTCGGCGAAGACCGACGTCTTCTTGCGATTGGCGTTGCTTTCGAACAGCTGCTTGGCGCGTTGCCGGCACCGGTGCTTTGATACCGGAAAAAAACGTCGCCAGCGCCTCTTGCAAATTCAACCGAACCGCCAATGAAAACATCAATGCCCGCTCTCACGCAGCGGGCCCTCTTGCGCCACGGCGCGCGAATCGCCGCGGCGTTAGCCATCGCATTGGCCGCCAGCGCATGCGCGCGGCTCGCCACCGTCGACTCGAATGCGCTGTGGAAAATCGTCGATCTGCGCTGCGTGCCGTCGCAGCAGGCAACCGGCACGCCGGGCCAATGCACGTTTGTCGACCTGAACAAACGCTACGCTATCCTGAAGGATATTGTCGGACGCTCGCAGCATCTGTTGATTCCGACCGACCGCATCAGCGGGATCGAAAGCCCGCTCGTGCTCGCGCCGCATGCGCAGGATTACTGGGTCGACGCCTGGGACGCGCGGACCTACGTCGAGAAGTCGGTCAAGCGCTCGCTGTCTGACAATCAACTCGGCCTCGAAATCAACTCGCAATATCGACGCACGCAGAATCAGTTGCATATCCATATCGATTGCATGCGCGGCGATATCAGCGAAGCGCTCGCGCGTCACGCGAAGGACTCGCCTGATGAATGGCGCTGGGAGACGCTCGACGGCAACCGCTACCGCATCATGCGCGTCACCTCGCTTGAGGGGGCCGACAACCCGTTTCGCATCGTCGCGCGCGACAACCAGGGCGTCGGCGCGATGGCCGGGCAAACCATTCTCGTGACGGGCGCAGGGCCGTCCGCTGAGAAGGACGGCTGGCTGGTCGTGAACAGCGGGCTCGACGTGGACAACGGCAGCGGCTCGGCAGAAGCCCTCCAGGATCACGCCTGCCGGGTGGCGGACGCGCCGTGAACGCCTGACCCGCAAGCCCGCAGGGCGCGCCGGCGCTTACGGCCGCCCGCCTATGCACGTTTGAGCAGATGCATTGCTGAACAAATTGGTTCTGGCAACGCGCGTGGGTCCGTAGGATCGGTCTGAACCTGCATTCCGACCGATCCTGTCCATGGCGATTTATCTCGACGATACACAACGCAACACACTCGCCCGCCTCGCGACAAGCTGGACCTGGCGCACGCAATGGCCGACGTGGGCGCTGATCGTGACGATCTATGGGGGATGGTTCGGCGTGGCGACGCATGCGCGTGAACTCGGTTTGCCGCTCACAGCACTCCTGCTGGCCGTGCTCGGCACGTGGTACATGTCCTTGCAACATGAACTGCTGCACGGCCATCCCACGCGTTCGCCGTTCGTCAACGCCCTGCTCGGTTTTGCGCCGCTCGCCGTGTGGTTTCCCTACGGCATCTATCGCGACTCACACCTTCAGCATCACGACGATCCGCATCTGACGCATCCCGAGCGCGACCCGGAAAGCTACTTCGTCAGCGCGCTCGTGTGGCGACGCGCGGGTTGGGCGATTCGCGCACTGCTGACCTTCCGTAATACGTTTATCGGCCGCCTGCTGGTCGGGCCGGCGTTCGCCGTTGCCGCAACGAATGGGGACGCGCTGCGTCGAATCAGAAGTGGCGATTGGCGTGATGTCCCGGTGTGGCTCGCGCACTTCGCCGCACTCGCCGCGCTTACGGCATGGCTGCAACGTGCGTGCGGGATTCCGGCGTGGGTCTTTATCGTCGGCGCGGGTTATGGAGCGCTGTCGCTGGGTTCGATCCGCTCGTTTCAGGAACACCGCGCGGCGCAGGCACACGAGCATCGCACCGTCATCAACGAAGCCGCGTGGTTCTGGCGTCTGCTGTTCCTGAACAATAACTATCATTTAGTTCACCATGACTTGCCGCATGTCCCGTGGTTTGCGCTCCGGAACGTCTATGAAACGTCCCGCCAGCAATACATAGAGCGCTCGGGAGGATTTCTGGTAAAGGGTTACAGCGAATGGCTGAAACTTTATGCGTTCGCTCGAGTCGCCCATCCGGCTTATGGGGATCTATCCGACTTGATCCAGAGTAAGCCAGCTGCTTCTGACAGTTTTGCGGGTAAATTGCGGGCAAATTCATGGTAATCCGTCTGGGTTTTGAGTAAACGTTAGTCTACCGAACTATTTCGAGCCCAATGCTTTGATGTGACAGCGCCCCCTCACCCGTCCTTGCCCATTCCCTTCCGGTACAGGCTGGGCGAATTTCCAGTCCACTTCCTGAAAGACCGGCGAAAGCTCGCCGCATCCGAAAATCCAATGCGCTCGGCGACCTGATCAATGGGAAGCCTCGTATTTTCCAGAAATTCGATAGCGAGCGAGCGGCGAACATCGTTCAACAAGGTTTGATACGAGTAGTTGTCGTCGGCCAGCCGTCGATGCAAGGTTCGCAGTGACATGCCGAGTTGCGCGGCCATCTTCTCGGCGGATGGGAACACGCCCGGCGCGTTCAGGCAGGCCATGCGGATTTGCCGCGGAAGTTCGGGAATGCCATCCCGTTCTTCGAGAATGCGATCACAAAGTTGCTGGCAGATTTGCGCAGTGATCGGATTCGCATTCGGGCATGGACGGTCCAGTACATGCACGTCGAAATGCCACTCCATCGTATCGGCGCCGAACTCCACGGGACAGTCGAACATCCTTTCGTAATTTCGCCAATGTGGCGGCGCCGGATACGCCATGACCATCCGCTTCGACGGAAATGGCGCTTCCAGCACCCGGCTGAATAACACCGTCATCGAGCTTCGCCAGAATTCGGCAACGAACGGCAACATGTCGCCGAGCGAAGCGAGTCCGTGGCTGCTCAGAATGCCGGTATCCCCCTCGGTGGAATAGCTGATCTGCAAAACCGCGCCGGCCATCCTGACATTTTCGACGCTGAATTTCAGGGCGTCTCCAAAGGTCGTACTGCTGACCATGGCGTAGCCATATATGCCGAAGTCACTGATCCTCTGACGCGCACCCGCGAGCAATCCAACATCGGCTCTTGTTGCAAGCCGCTGGGCGTTTCGATAAATGGCAAGGCGCTGACGATGCGAAATTCTCGCCTGCGAATCCTCCAACTGTTTCGCATGGACGCCCGTATTCGCGAACAGTTTGTTGACGGAAACGCCCTCCGCGGCCAGTTCGGCGGCAAGCGCGGCCAAGCCCAGAAGACTCTGCGTCGGTGCGTCGAGATCCGGATGTAGCGGCGTGATTATTTTCGGTGGTCGCACGATATGTCTCACTCCAGTTGCGGACATGCTCGCACATTTTTCCGATCTTGGTCGAGTGCGGTTGGCACACTTTGACGCGGCAATTGGCATTGTTGGACGTTGCTGCCCAATGAGCGCGCTGAGATAGTAACCATCAACGGCGCAAGCCGAAAACCAGATGGAGACAAGCCATGAAGCCCTCAGTCAGCCACGTTGCGGCACTGGTGACAACCCTGATCAAGGCCTATCCGGAACCCATGGATGGCGCAATCGACCCCCTCCATGCGGCGACGCAACACGCTGCGTCGATTCGAGCCGCAGCGGCTTCGGCGTAACACATCGGCGACGGACTCGTCGGCCGACACTTCCACTCGCGTGCAGCGCCGCAAGCGCTGCTCAAAGGCCGTAGCCTTTGCTTCGCCTATCGCACATTGCAGAGAGAACCATGACCACAGTAAAGATTGAAATGGATGGCGCCGTCGGAATCGTTTCATTAGGCAAGCCACCGCACAACCTGATCGACGACGCGATGATCGCGGATTTGCTCGCCGCGTATCGCGGCGTAGTCGCCAACGGCGCCCGAGCGATCGTGCTCAAAAGCGACATGCGGCACTTTTCCGCAGGCGCGGAAATGAGCTCATTTACCGATGGCAAGACGGTGATCCAGCACAACGCCGATCAATTCCTCGAGTTCCTCGACGTGCTCGAGAACGCACCGGTCCCGACACTCGCCGCCGTGCACGGCGCCGCGCTTGGCGGTGGCCTCGAACTGGCGCTGACTTGCGACATGATCGTTGCCGCGGACACGGCCTACTTCGGCCAGGTCGAGAACATCGTTGGTCTCATTCCCCTGCTCGGCGGCACGCAAAGACTCGTGCAGCGAGCGGGCGTCGTGCGGGCCAAGGAAATCGCGTTGATTGGACGGCGGCACCCAGCGGAAGCATTTGAACGCTGGGGCATCATCAATCACGTCGTGCCCGAAGCCGAACTCCAGACTGCCGCCATGTCGTTCGCCCGGCAACTGGCAGCAGGCCCGACCAAGGTCCTCTACGGCATCAAGCAGCAGGCCAATCTTGCTGCCAACGGCGGCGTGCGCAGCGCGGACCTGGAACAGATCAACCTCAACAACATGATCTGGCAGACGGGCGATCGCGAACGAGGTTTCGCTTCGTTCTTTTCGACCGGCCCCGCAACCGCCGAATTCAAGGGAGACTGATCATGTCCGCACCGCTCGAAGGTATTCGCGTGATCGATTTCACGCGAGTGCTGGCCGGACCGCACTGCACCAAAACGCTCCTCGATCTCGGCGCCATCGTGACCAAGATCGAGCCGCCCTCCGGCGATATCGGCCGCGTGAGCATGCCGCATATCGGCGACATGTCGCTGTATTACGTGCAGCAGAACGCCGGCAAGCGCAACGTGAGCCTCGATCTCAACTTCCCGGAGGCACGCTCGATCATGGTCGACATGTGCCGGGACGCGGACATCATCGTCGAGAATTTTCGTCCCGGGACGCTGAACCGGTTTGGACTCGGCTATGAGCAGGTGCGCGACTTCAACCCGTCCGTGATCTACGCCTCCTTGAGTGGCTATGGACAATCGACGTCCTGGCGAAACCGTCCGGCGTTCGCGCCGACCGTGCAAGCCGAGTCGGGACTGACCGACATCGTCCAGAACCATTTCGGCGATGCGCTCACCGAGGTCCGTAACGACGCATGCAGCCACGCCGACATGTACACCGGGCTTCACGGCGTCATCGGCATTCTGGCCGCGCTTCAGCATCGCGCGCGAACCGGCGAGGGGCAACACATCGACGTCTCGATGGCTGCCACCATGCTATCGGTGAACGAACGCGTGGGCGCACAACTGTCGGAAATCGATACGGAGGGCGAGCCGATCATTCTCTCGGCGCCCGATTCGCACATCTTCGATTTGCCCGATGGACGCCAACTCACCATCGCGGGCAGCCCGATCTACACGCCGATGTTTTCGCGTTACTGCGCAATGATGCGCCGTAACGATTTGCTGAGTGACCCCCGCTTCGGCACGGCGCTTTTGCGGCGGCAAAACATTGCTGATTTGCTGGCCGAAGTCCGCGCGTGGATTCTCACGTTCAACGACCTGGATCTGCTTCAGACGCAGGTCAGCGAAGCGGGATTGGCAATTGGCGTGGTCCGAAGCGTCAACGAGTTCGCCGATTCCGAGTGGGTGCAGGAATGGGGTGCGCTAGTCGATGTAGACGACAGATCGGGCGGCACGACACGCATGCCCGGCGCGCCGTGGCATTTCAGCCAGTCCGAGTTGCCGCAGCCGGGCAGCCCCGCTTTCCAGGGCGAGCATAACGCCGAGGTGCTCTCCGAGCGCAAGCTCAGCGCGGCGTACATTCGCGATTTGCAGGAACGCGGAATCCTTCTCAGCAGGCACAGCCCCACGCGCCCGTTCGACTGAACGTAGATGCCATTGCGCGAGCGGCTCGCACCTTACCCGAATGAATCGAGGCGAACATGCAACCCACTCTGAATCAGACTCATGATCCCGCTGCGCGCAGTTGGGTCGAGTCCGCCAATGCACCGGCGTCTGACTTCCCAATCCAGAACCTGCCGTTTTCAGTCTTGCGCAGAAGGAATTCCGCTGAGGCGTTTCGGGGCGCGGTCGCAATCGGCGATCAGGTCATCGACATCGCCGCCTGGGCGTCTCGTGCCGGTCTGCATGGAATCGCGGGCGAGGCTGCGCGGGCGTGCGCCCAACCCGTGCTCAACACCTTCTTTTCGATGGGTCCGTCCGCATGGCGCGCATTGCGACATGCGCTATTCGCGGCGCTTCACGAGCGCGCCCCTTCGGACGATCGCGCGGCGATCGAGGCGTGTCTGGTCCCGCTAGCGGAAGTGGAATACAGTCTGCCTGCGCAGATCGGCGACTATACGGATTTCTACACCTCGATTCATCACGCGACCAACATCAGCAAGCTACTCGGCCTGAGCGGTGTGGGCGCCAACTTCAAATCGATACCCATTGCATACCACGGCCGAGTTTCGAGCATCGGGCCAAGTGGTCAGCGGTTCCGACGCCCAGCGGGTCAAATCATGCTCCCGGGCGAAGAAACGCCTATTTTCTCGCCGTCGCGCAAGCTGGACTACGAGCTCGAACTCGGCATTTACATTGGACAAGGCAATGCGGCTGGCGAGCCGATCGACCTTGATCAGGCCGACAGTCATGTATTCGGACTATGTCTGCTCAACGACTGGTCCGCTCGCGATATTCAGGCTTGGGAAATGCAGCCATTAGGGCCGTTTCTGGCAAAGAACTTTGCCACCACGATCTCGCCGTGGATCGTGACCATGGAAGCACTGGCGCCGTTCAGACTTCCCCTCTCACGCCCGGACACGGATGGAAAGCCGCTGCCTTATCTGGATTCCGACCGGAACAGCACCACGGGCGCCATCGATATTCAGCTGGAAGTCTGGATAGAGTCTGCCCGCCATAGAGCTGACCATCTCCCGGCGTCGCAACTCTCTCTCACGAGTTTCAAGCATCAGTATTGGAGCGTCGCACAGATGGTCGCGCATCACGCCGTGGGCGGCTGCAATCTGCGTCCGGGAGACCTGCTTGGCAGCGGCACCATTTCAGGTCCGGAGAAATCGGAAGCGGGCGCGCTGATGGAACTTGCACGCAACACAAGCGAGCCGGTCACGCTGAGTACGGGTGAAAAGCGCAGCTACGTGGAGGATGGCGACGCCATTATCCTGCGCGGCTACTGTGAGAAACCAGGCTTTGCACGAATCGGATTTGGAGAGAGTCGCGGCGAAGTCTTGCCAGCAAAACTCTAGTGATTAAGCCGCTTCAGATGTCTGCCATGAACACCATAACGGAGGAGACCTGACATGCAATCAATGGAATCAATCAACGCGGAGTTCGAGAGGCAAAACGTGACGAAAGTCAGATCATCCGGCCTGTTCCTCGCCGAAAAGACCCAAGCGCTGGCAAAGTTTCGCAACCGTTTCGTATGGTCGTTGCTTTATACCTCACTGGGAATCTATTTCGGCCTCTTGATCGCAGTACTGGAGTTTCCTGGCGCGATGTCCCTATCCGTCTATGGTGAGCTCAACCTTGGACTGCTCGCGGTAGTTCTTCAGTTCGCGCTCACGATCGCCACTTTCTGGGGTTACTGCGCATGGGCCGAGCGAGCCTACGACCCGAAAGCGGCCGAACTGCTTCGCAGCGCGTTTGCACAATCGAACGGTGATGGACATGAATAATCTGATCAGTCATGGCGGGCTCAGAATCATCGCCTTCGTGGGATTTATCGGGCTCAGCCTGATTCTGACCGGATGGAGTGCTCGCCGATCGCGCGGAACCTCCGGATTTTTCGTGGCCGGACGCAATCTGTCGCCGTTTCAGAACGGCCTCGCGCTGGCTGGAGACTTCATGTCCGCCGGATCGTTTCTCGGTGTGACGGGACTCGTTTCCCTGTTCGGATTCGACGGCATCGTGTATCAGGTCGGCTTCATCGCCGGATGGATCATGATCATGCTGATCGTCGCCGAGCCGGTCAGAAACTGCGGCAAATACACCCTCTCCGATGTGGTCGCACTCCGTCTGCGCAGCCGCGGCGTTCGAGCGGCCACATCGGGTTCTTCACTGATCATTTCGTTAGCCTATCTACTCGCGCAACTCGTTGGCGGTGGCGCGCTGGCCAGCCTGCTATTGCCGATCGGCACCAACGCCGCGATCGTGCTGATCGGCGTACTCATGATCGCGTATGTGCTGTTCGGCGGAATGGTGGCCGCGACTTACGTGCAGATCGTCAAGGCCGTCCTCGTCTGGACCGCCGGCGCGGTGCTCGTGCTGCTTGCTCTGGCGCATTTCTCCTTCGACGTGGGCGCGCTGTTCAATAAGGCACGGCTGTCATCGCTGCATCCAGCGCAGTACTTTGTGCCGGGCGGCTACTTCAAGGATCCGCTGGATACGCTGTCACTCACGCTCGCCCTGGCGTTGGGCACAGCGGGCCTGCCGCACGTCATGACCAGGTTTTACACGGTGCCGTCCGCCGTCGCGGCGAGAAAGTCCGCGAAAATCGGCCTGATAGTGATGACCTCGTTTGCGGTAATGATGATTGTGCTCGGATTTTCCGCGACCGCGATCGTGGGACCGGCGGCGATTCTCGCGACACATAGTTCAGGAAACAGCGCCATCACCCTGCTCGCCACGACACTCGGTGGCGGCGCTGGCTCCGCTGGCGGCGAACTCCTGCTCGCTTGCGTTTCGGCAATAGCCTTCGCGACGATTCTTGCGGTCGTCTCGGGCATCATGATTTCCTCGGCCTCGACCATCTCCCACGACATCTTCGGCCATCTCTTTTCGGCGTCTCGCGACAAGGAGCGTCGGCAGGTCGTGATCGCGAAGATCGCCACGATAGTCTTCGGTATCGTCGCCATGGGACTCGCGCTGCTCGTCAAGACGTTCAATGTCGCGTTTCTCGTTGGGCTCGCGTTCGCCATCGCGGCAAGCGCAAACTTGCCCGTGGTTCTCTTCTCGATGTACTGGCGGCGCTTTACGGATCGAGGCGCAGTGGCCGCCGTGCTCGCCGGTACCCTTTCCTCGATTGGCCTCGTGCTGCTGGGGCCGGCCGTCATCGGAGCGAAAGGACTCATCTTCAAAGATTCCACCCCGCCTTTCTGGCTCTCGAATCCCGGTCTGTTCAGCATTCCGGTGGGTTTTATCGCGGGCTGGATCGGATCGCTCACGACACGTCAGAACGCCGGCGACGCTTCCTTCGATGCTCAGCAACTTCGAATGCTAAGCGGCCTTGGAGCGGAAGCCGCGTCGGAACACTGACGTGAGAGAGCGCAATCCACCTACCTGTCCAACAAGGAGACATCCCGTGATTAACCTGCGTACTGCCGCTTCACGACTTGCATTGTCTACGGCCGCCGTTGCTACGATCGGCATGAACGTGTTCTGCGCGCCCGCGATGGCGGCGAGCGTCGAGGTATCGGAAACAAAGACGATTATCGATCACGTGACCGTCTCTTCCAGCAAACCCTACGCTTCCGTCAAACACGATCTGGAGAGCCGTCTCGGTCGACTTGACGATCATATCCGCACGCTGCTGAAGCAGGACAAGGTCGACGAATTGCGCACCGCCCTTCAGAAAGCCGCCGGCAACGACGGTCTTGTGATTCACTACATTGGGCTGCATGGAGACTGGCTCGTGCTGAAAGGACAGCGCAAGAACGGCACCGAGTATTTCACCGGCAACGTTCTCACCGCGACTGAAATGACCAGCGTCAATATGGCGGCGGGACTGTATGCGCCATTGCGTATCATGGTCTACGAGAACGCACAGGGTGGCACGACAATCGAGTACGATAAGCCGTCGACTCAACTTAGCCAGTTCCACAGCGCCCGGATCGATGTTCAAGGCCGTTCACTCGACGACCGGCTGGCGAAGCTCTGTGCTTCGGTATTGCAATAGCGACGTACGGATCTGACGGGCCAACGTTCTGTCGAATCGGCTATCTACCATGAAAATAAACGCTTCCAAACAGAAGTTCTTGCCTCTCGTGCCAACGGACAGCCAATCGCCGACAATTTCCGGCAAGGTCGGCTCCGATCTCTCGTCACCCGGTCCCTGCGCGCGGCACGATATGCTAACTTAGCGCGGCCGGGCGCCAATCGCGTCGAACCATTGCTTACTCTAAGGCTGTCGTTTTCCACCGTATGCCGTCCCCCACCAACGTGCCACGCCTTCCCCCTTTAAACGCGCTGCGGGCATTCGAAGCCGCCGCGCGTCATCTCAACTTCCGTGTCGCTGCAGAGGAAATAGGCGTAACTCAAGGTGCGGTTGCTCAACAGGTGCGCAATCTCGAAGATGTTCTTGGACTCCAGCTGTTCGATCGCCTACCGCGCGGGCTCGCGCTAACTACCGACGGTTCGATTTACTTCTCATCAGTGCAGCGCGCGCTGACGATCATCGCCAACGCAACGGAAGCGCTCGCACACCGGGCATCGAGTTTGACGGTCAGCACGACGCCTTCATTTGCGTCGAAATGGCTCATCCCACGGCTGGCAACATTTACGGACGCTTATCCATCGATTGAAGTGCGTGTGATCGCGGATCAGCAACTCTCGACTTTCAAGGGTGATGGTGTCGATATAGCGATCCGCCACGGCAAGCCGCCTTTTGGTAAAGGACTCGTTGCCGATCCACTCTTTCCGGTCGACATCTATGCTGTCTGCAGCCCTTCATTGGTCGACTCAAGACGACCACTGAGGAAGCCGTCCGATCTGAAGCGTCACGTTTTGCTGCATGATTCACATGACCTGTGGCCCGAATTTCTTGAAGCCCTGAACGAGGGGGGACATGTCGATCCGGGAAAAGGCCCTCGATTCAGCCAGTCCTCCCTTGCAATCGATGCGGCGATATCGGGCCAAGGCATCGCTCTGACTAGCGAGCAGCTCGTGGAAAGGGATCTCGCTGCAGGCCGCCTGTGTCGTCTCTTCGATTTCGCGCTGCATCTCTCGCTGGGCTATTACGTCGTCTATCCCGAGGACCGGCGCGACTCGGAAAATATTCGGGCAATGCGAGACTGGCTGATCACGCAGGCTCAATATGAACTGAAAACAGCGACAGCGAAGCGATCGCGACCAGGCAGTAGAAAAACTACTGCCAAGCTAGATCAATGATGATTCGACGGTGGCTGTCCATAATACTAAAATAGCGCTGCACGAAACCAGCCGCCTGAGATCGCTGCCTTGCCTTGTTGAATCCGTCAAAGCAACATCGCAAAGACTTGCGCGCGACTCATGTACATCGTTCCCACCGCATCGCAATTCGCACCGGAAATCCAATCCATGAACGCACCCTATTCGAATCGCCAATGGTTCTACGTAAAACGTCCTACGGGTCGCGTTGGATCGGAACACTATGAGCTTCGTGAAAGCGAAATCTCGGGACCGTTGGCGGAGAACGAAGTCATCGTTCACGCACGCTACATCAGCGTGGATCCGTATATTCGCATTCAGCAGCACGAGCGCAATACGTACGATGTGCCTCATCCCCTCGGCATCGTGCAACGCTCCGGTGTAGTGGGAGAAGTGGTCGAGTCGGCGAGCCCCCTGTTCGCCAAGGGCGATTGGGTATCGACTTATTCGGGTTGGCAGTTATATGCGCGGTGCCATCACAGCGAACTTACCAAACTCGATCCGGCAAGCGCACCGGTTTCTACGGCACTCGGTGTACTCGGCATGCCGGGACGTATCGCCTGGTTTGGCCTCACGGAAGCCGGCCGACCGCGCCCTGGCGATACGCTGGTTGTTTCCGGTGCCGCTGGGGCCGTCGGCTCGCTGGTTGCGCAGTTCGGGAAAAAGGCGGGCTGCAAGGTCGTCGGCATTGCTGGCGGTCCGGACAAATGCCGGTTCCTGCTCGACGAACTGAAGCTGGATCGCGCGGTCGATTATCGTCAACACAAGACACACGAAGACTTGTCAAGCGCGCTGCTCGAGGCTACAGGAGGGGTGGACGTTTATTTCGACAATGTCGGAGGCCCGATCACGGATGCGGTAATCCCTCTTATCAAGCGCCGCGCCCGGATCGTGATCTGCGGAGCGATCAGCCAATACGACGGTGGTTTGGACACGCCGGACGTGGGCCCACGATTTCTACAACACATGCTCTTTCAACGCGCCACCATCCAGGGTGTGCTGGCAAGAGACTACGTCAATCGTATGGACGAAATGGTGGCGCAAGTGGCGCCTTGGGTTAAGAGCGGTGACATCGTATTCAAGGAAACTTTCGTCGATGGATTCGAGCAACTGCCTGCTGCGCTGAATAGCCTGTTCGAAGGCGGCAACGTCGGCAAGTTGCTCGTGAGGGTTTAATCGCTAGAACAGGCGTCACCATTAGGGAGCGGCGGTGGCAGATTCCGTCGGCGACAGTTGCGTTTTCGCGCGCGATACATCGAGCCCCGACACAATACCGCCGCCATGCATCACAAGTCGCAACGGCCGGCTCTTGCGCGAACTCATTTCCTCCGGGCCTGCAGTCAGATCAAGGCACGCACCTGAATACGATTGACGACGCCCCCGATAGCATCCATGCACCAGGCGTCCTGTTCCGCCTGCCGGCTTTCGGCTTCGGTCGCCACCCAACCGGCTAGCGTGATCCGGTGGTTTTCCACGTTGACGGTGATCTGCCCGGCGCGCACGCGTGGATCGGTTTCGAGCACGAGGTTCAGGACGTCGGACATTTCATCGTCGCCATCCGCTTCGGCGGGCACCAACTCCAGCAGGTTCACCACGTCGCGGCAGCCGCCGACCCACCAGGCAGTCACACTCGCCAGGCGCCTGTGAGACAGGCTGATCACTTGCCCCGTCAAGGTCACCACGCCGTCCTTGACCGTAATCTCGATGACGCCGCTGCCGTCGTTGCCCGCTTCGTCCATGGTGCCGCGCAGCACTTCGAGCTGGCCCTTCACGCGTACACAGATCACACAGTTGCGGAAATCCATCGCCTGAGCGAGCCGTTCACCGATACGTGTGCGCAACTCGCCATCAGCGACCGGCGGGTTGGCGGTGACACGTAACTGGTCGACCAGAGGTTCGCCGTTGCTGTGTACCCGGGTCAACTGAATCAGGCGCTTCTTGGATGCGACATCCGGCACCTCGCCTGCCACGATCAAGGCACCGTCGTCGAAACTCATATGAATGGGATGATTGTGAAGCTTCAGGTGTGATTCGCGCTCGAAGGCTGCCAGCACCTGCTTCAGGACCGTATCGCTGCGTTGCATGATCCGCCTCGCGCAAAGGTTTGGGTGACGCAGCGCGCTTTATGCGGCGCTGCGCAAACCAGGCAGGTCACATTGGCATACCCTGCATGCGACGGGCGAAGCGGGTTCGCTCGGCACGGTCCATCAGATCCAGGAATTGATCCGTGTCCATATGAATCAGCTCCTCATGATCGCCGGCCTCGAAATAAACGTCCGGCTGCAGGGCGAGGCTCTCGTCAAGGTAGGTTTGCATGCCATAGGCCGTACAGACCGGCGGGAGCGCTCCCGCGTCGCAATCCTTGAACAACTCCCGCAAATCGGTCTCTTTGGCTAGCAGGAGATGGCGTCCGGTCTTTGCCCAAAGCTCGGACAGCCGCACGGCGTAGGTCGATGGCAGCACGGTTGCCACGTAGCCGTGCTCGTCTTCAAAGAGCACGGTCTTGGCGAGGCGATCGCCCGGAATATGCGCTGCCGCCGCGGTTTCGACGCTGGAATGGCTGTATGGATGATGCACGATTTCGTACTGCGAGCCCTTGCTGCGCAGGCAGTCCTGGAGCGTGGCTGAGATTGACATGACGCACCTCCGCTGGAAGCAGACAGGAAATTACTTCGCGAGATCCTTTAAGGATAGGTCGCTTTCGCTAGCGTGTGAAAAACATGCGGATGGCAGCGCCCTGAGTCCGCGGGGGCCGCGTTATGATGGTTGACCCGCTCCCGAACCTCCGGGTGCTGTTGCGGGTGCAGTCAGGCCATCAACGGCCGCATTGCTAGCCGGCATGCCACCTGATTCGGTTATTTCAACCCGCAGACTTCCTTGATTATTCCAATACGCCCAGCTGGCGTCGTTGGCGAAGCAATATAGATAGCCCGAGTAGGGAGCCTTGATCTCGACTTCTCTACCGATTCTGAAGTAGAAGGGATGAGGTGACACGCCTGTCGTGCCCGGTTGCCCCGCATGTGAGATTGCACCGCAGAGTTCGAACCAGTTCGCCTCCCTGACCCGCCTGGACCAGGCAAACAGGTGTTGCATCCAGTTACCTGGCGTTCCTTGCGCGCCGGATGGAGTGTCCCCATTCAGCCACCCTTGCCCTTCAGGCACCTTGAACCGGTAGCTCGTCCCTTCCTTCATGAAAATACCTGTCCAATTCCACAACGAGCTGGCGAAAACCCTCACCTGGACCGCCGCCGCAGGGTCTATGTTCGGTCGATAGGGAGCCTGGAAGATTGGCGGACTAGCCTGCCGTTCCAATGTCAGATCCGATATCGATTCAGAACATCTTCGGGAACCCTTCGCCAGATACGGAAAGGATCGAGGGCGAAAGCCGATTCTCCGGTAAAAGCCGGTGAGCGAGTTGTGGAGGACGCCATGTATCGCCGATGGCGACAACTGGTCCGCATGCGCTATCTGCTTCAACATGTCCGACTCGAACACCGCACCGCACTGCTCGGCCTCGGAAATCATCCATTTGAGCGTGGCATCGGAAAGTCCGGTCTCCTTGTAGCCGCCCCCAACGTCAGCGTGCACACCAGGGAACCACACTTGCGTCACGCTTGTCAGGTCGCAACCATCCGAGTCCGCCCACAACGTTGGAGAGAAGTTGTTCCGCTGCTCATCGATTGCAAGGGCATGTACCGCGCGCTTAACTTCCGGCGACAGCCTCGTGTCATGAAATTCGTAGCGCTTTCTGCCGAAGCCGAATACGTCCACGATTCCCGGGATGCCGAGAGCGCCCACTGTCTCCCACACCCCGAGGAAACGAATGGGCGGAGGTTTGCCATGCTCGATGCGGAACCGTTCCTGCCGGCTGACGCTTTCTGGTATTTTTGGGTCGAGCCGGTACAGGTTCCATGCCTGCCTCACCAGCGCCCAGGTTGCCTCGCGAGGAAGGCCACAATGGTGAAGCATGCCGACCAGGCTTCGAGCCGTGAACGCGCCACGAGAGAAGCCGATGACAAAGATTTCAGATCCTTCTTCGTAGTGGTCGGACAGCCACTTGTACGCGGTTCGAATGTCACGGGAGAGGCCCAGTCCTAGCGCACCATCTACGAGCCGACGCACCCGGCCTTCGTTAGCGCCAATGCCGACGTGATAGTACCGCAGCTGCTCGACGCCATCGTCGCCGTGGTCTCTCAATGCGTTGAAAAAGCGCACGACATTGGTTGGAACGGGCACGCCCTGAAACTGGTCGCTCTCCGAGTTCCATGTGCCGTCACAGCAAACGAAAAGTCTCTTCATGTTTGCGGCCCTGCTCGTCCGGCGCGATTCCGATACGAAAGCATGACACGGTTTGTCGGGAAACGAACGACGCGCCCCGTTTGTCTTTACGGTGATTCATGCGCAGTCCGGCCTTTCCGCCAAGCCCTGGTTGTTGACACCAACATGATATCGAACCACGTACCCGCCCGTTACGCGCCGGCCAGCTTGCGCGCGAGCGTGTCCGCCACCGTTGCGAGATTCGGCTCGACAACGAGATCAGTATGCGCGCCGTCGATGTTCTTCACCAGCAGACCACCCCCCGCGACCCGCTGCCAGGCGGGGAGCGGATCGCCCTGCCCGCCCTCCCTGACGGACGCGCGCACGTAGACGATCGGGCTGCCGAGATAGCGGCGCGGACGATACGTCGCCATCGCGACGCGCATCGACTCGCGTACCTGCCGCAGTACCGGCGGCAGTCCCTGCGTATCGGCTGCTGGCCTGGATGCCATTCTGCCGAGCCGCATGCGAATCCGGTCGGCGCCTCCGGACACCCTGTCCTTCAGATAGGCAAGGCGACCACGTGCGGAAAGCGCACGGAACGCTCGTACGCGCTTCGCCATGACCTCGCACTGGAAGCCGAACCACGCATGCCACGGCAAATAGCGTTCATCCACGTAGGTATCGAGCAAACACAGCAACTCGATCTTCTCGCCCGCCGCGACAAGCTGCTGCGCCATCTCGAACGCGACCAGCCCGCCGAACGAATAGCCGACCAGCGCATACGGACCGCTCGGCTGCACCGCGCGCATCTGCTCGACATAGACGCTCGCCATCTCCTCGACACGTCGCTGCGGCTCCTGGTCGCCATCGAGCCCGCGCGCCTGCAGGCCGTACACAGGCCGCTCGTTTTCCAGCGTACCGGCCAGCGTCAGGCACTCCATCACCGAGCCCGTGATGCTATGAAGCATGAAGACAGGCCGCCCGCGCCCCGCACGCATCGGCACGACGTTGGGATGCACGCCCTGCACGCCCTCTCCCGCGATGACGGCCGCGAGCCGCGCAATGGTCGGCGCGATGATGAGCGTCGCAAGCGGCAGGGTTCGGCCGGTTGCCAGCCTTATTTCGGCGAGCATCTGTGCGCCGAGCAGCGAATGGCCGCCGAGTTCGAAGAAGTTGTCGTCGAGACCGACCGGCGAGAAGCTGAAAAGCTGCTCCCAGAGCGCGCATAGATAGACTTCCACCTGCTCGGCCGATTCGCCAGGTTCCGGCAACTCGCGACGGGTGCGGGCCAGCGCGGGATGTGCGCTGATCTTCTCGACGCACCCGGGGTTCGCCAGCGACGACAGGTTGCGCACCGGCAGGCCGTTCACGGCATCGCGCGCGGCCGCCTCCGATGCCTTGCCATTATGCGTGACGGGCAGCGCTTCGACTTCGGCGATCACGTCCGGCACGAGTGCCG
This sequence comes from Paraburkholderia dipogonis, assembly GCF_046027395.1. Taxonomy (GTDB): domain Bacteria; phylum Pseudomonadota; class Gammaproteobacteria; order Burkholderiales; family Burkholderiaceae; genus Paraburkholderia; species Paraburkholderia dipogonis_A. The sequence goes on from NZ_JAQQEG010000042.1 coordinate 36,869, forward strand.
CCGAACCCTGCAGCATCAGTTCACGCCGCACGCGTGAAGCGAGTGCGGCGGTCATCTTCGCGCCCCGGCGCAATACGAGCAGCAGCACGACGCGCTGGCCTGATCCGCTAGCGTCATAGGCGGTCTGCGCGACGACCATCGATTGATGGATCTCGCTAATGCCGCTGACAATGCGATAGATCTCGCCGGGACTCACGTTGATGCCGCGCACGTTCAGCACGCCGTCGCTGCGCCCATGCAGGCGCGCCGAGCCCTGCGCCGAAAACTCGATGATGTCGCCGTGCGTCCATACGCCCGGGTTCGCCTTGAAATAGGCGGAGTGAAAGCGGGAGCCGTCCGCGTCGCCGAAGAAGCCAAGTGGGCGCGACGGAAACGCATTGACGCAAACCAGCTCGCCGGTCATGGAGGTGAGTGCGCCCTCGTTCCACGCCTGCACATCGAGGCCGAGACTCTTGCACTGTGCTTCGCCTGCATACACCGGCAGATTCGGGTTGCCGAGCACGAAGCAGCCGATGATATCGGTGCCTCCGGAAATCGATTGGAGCTGCAGCGGCTTGACGTATGAGCGCACCCATTCGAACTGCGAGTCGTAGAGCACGGCGCCCGTCGACATCATCGCGCGCAGCGCATCCAGCCCGAACTGCTCGCCGGGTTTCAGGCCCGCGTCCTCGCACATCTTCAGATAGGCGGGACTCGTGCCGAACACGGTTACGCGCTCATCGGCAACCAGCCGCCAAAGTGTGTCGACTTCCGTAACCGGTCCGTCGTACGTGACGATCTCGGCGCCTGAAGCCAACACCGACAACTGCCAGTTCCACATCATCCACGAGCAACTCGTATGAAAGTACAGCTTGTCACCCGGACCCAGGTCGCTGTGCAATTGATGCTCTTTCAGATGTTCGAGCAATGTCCCGCCAGCGCCGTGCACGATGCACTTGGGCTTTCCCGTCGTGCCCGACGAGAACATGATGAAAAGCGGATGATTGAACGGAAAACGCCGCCATTCGAACCGTGCGGCGTCACCATGAACGATGAGATCGCGCAACGAGTGCTGAGGTTGGCTGACGGTGCTCGGCAGCGGCGTTTCATCCAGGCAGATGACGTCGGTGAGCGTCGGCAACGCCGCGGCCACCGCAGCGACGTGCGCAGCGATCGAGCCGGCCGTATCGAATGAGCGCTGCGTCGTGTGCGCAAACAGCATGCGCGGCTCGAGTGGTTCGAAGCGGTCGAGGATCGCCTGCACGCCGGTTTCAGGCGCCGCAGTGGATAGCGTCGCGCCAACCGCCGTCACCGCGAGTGCCGTGATGATTGCCTCTGCGTCATTTCGCATCATCGCGACCACGCGGTCACCCGGCCGCAGACCGAGCTCGCTGAGCGAATAGGCAAGGCGCGCGACCCGGTCGCGCAGATCGCCGCGCGTCATCGTTTCGCGGCGGCCGTCGGCATAACGAGCGGTGAGTGCCGGCGACTCGTCCGGCGCAATCTTTCGCCCAAGAACGCTTTGCGCGTAATTCAGCTCGACGTCCGGAAAAAAACGCGCGGTCTCGCATTCGTCGCCGACGCAGGCCGGTTCCATGCTACCGCCCCATTCCATTCCTCCGGTCCACTGCAGAAAGCACTGCCAGAACCGGCGGGATTCGCGCGTCGAGTAGGCATGCAGTTCTGGATAGTCCGCGAAACGCTCGCCGGTGAAGCTCTCCAGCGCCGCGGTGAAGCGTGACATGCGCGATTGAGCGACGCGCTCCGGCAAGTTCTGAAATAGGGGTTCGCGCGCATACATGCGCATGCTCGCCCCGACGACCCTCTCGTGATTCATCCGCGCACCCGTATTGGAACAAAGCTTTTATAAGTATTTATCTGCCTGCCGGCAGCCGCCGGCGACCAGTCGCATTCCGACAATGCCTTGTGCTTGACCATGAGCACCGTTCTCTCGGGAACAGATTACTGCGCGACGCAACGATGCTATGTGCGACCTCACACAAAATTACATGCGCCGCAATGCAACGTCTCGCGGTGCGATCCTTTAAATGCCGGTTCGTTGCGAGCAGGTGAGTTTAGTTCGCTCGCCGCTTCGCACTGTGTTATCTAGCGTACCGAACGCCTGTGCAAAGAACGATCCAATCGACCGGAAACGATCGAACCAGAAAGAGGATGAGGCTCATGCGCTGCACGATAACAACATTGGGCGGTGCGGTTGCAAAAGAGATTGCAACATCCGTTCTTCGCCAGATGGCCGGCTTCGTGTCCCCTGCTCGGCGTTCCACGAGGGGAAGAATGTGAAACAATGGATTCCGGCGTTTCTGAAAACGGTCCTGGTCATCTCCATCGTGCTGCCTGATACAACCAGCTATCGTGCGCAAGGCATCGGGACGCCCGCACCCTGGATAGGCACCTGGTCCGTTTCGCCATCCATCACGGACGATGACGGCTTCAATAATCAGACGTTGCGGCAGATTGTGCGCACCAGCATCGGCGGAACATCGGCGCGAATCCATCTGTCGAATCTTTTCGGCTCCGAGCCCCTGGTAATCGGCGAAGCTCAAATCGCGCGGCGCGCGCGAGGTCAAAACACGGTGGCCGGCAGCGATCGCGCCGTCACGTTCGGCGGTCAGCGGAACGTCACGATTCCCGTGGGCGCTTCGGTCGTGAGTGACCCGATCGCGTTCGAGGTCCCGCCGCTTGCCGATGTCGCCATCAGCCTCTATCTACCCGTGCGGACTCCGCCGCGTTCGACAGGCCACGTCGACGGCCTGCAAGACCTCTATATCGCCGCTGGCGACGTTGGCGCCGACCCGGCCTTTCCCGGCGGGACCACGATCTCCCCAGGCGGCCAGTCCTACTATTTCTTGACGAATCTCGACGTGCAGAACGAGGCGGCAACGGGCACTGTCGTCGCGTTTGGCGCCTCTATAACCGACGGCCTCGCGTCGAGCGTCAATGGCAACCGGCGCTGGCCCAATCGCCTCGCAATACGGCTGCAACAGGCCGGCATGACCGTGGGCGTGCTCAACCAGGGCATCAGCGGAAACAACTTCTTCACCAATAGCGCCGGACAGGCTGGTCTCAGACGATTCAATCGCGACGTGCTCCAACAACCGGGCGCGAAATGGGTGGTCATCTCGGACGATGCAATCAACAATCTGAACACCGACAGACCCTCCACGTCTGCCCAGTTGATCGGCGCATTGCGACAGCTCATCGAGCGCGCGCATCGCGCCGACATCAAGGCGATCTGCTCTACGCTGACGCCGTTTGGCGCGACGGGCAGCGTCGAAGCTGCGCGTCAGGACGTGAACGCATTCATCCTGAGTTCGACTAGCGGCTGCGATGCGGTACTCGATCAGGCGAAGGCAGTCAGCGACCCTGCCAATCCCGCTGTTTTACTGCCGGCCTATAACAGCGGCGATAACCTCCATCCGAACGAAGCGGGCTTGCAAGCAATCGCCAACGCGTTGGATCTGGATGCGCTCACGGCTGGGCCGCCCATTCGGGCGCCGTAAGCGTGCGGTCAGAGGATCGCTTCGTGCGAGAACCACTTCACCGCAACATGCGGGCCGGGGGCGATCTGACGGTTGAGCAGGCGAAGCGACTCATTTACGCAACCATCTTCGACGCCCGCTCGATTTTCGCGCTCCAGCACCGTTCTTCAGGATCTTCTTTTTATCGGACGTGGAAAACAGGACGTCCATCACCGCCAGCAACGAGAGCACGACAACCGCGACGAAAACAACCGTCCCGATGATGCCCAAAAGAGTCATATGACCTCCGTGAGTCAAGGGCAAGCGCGGATCGATGCAGGCTTTATCAGTCCCACGGTTTGCGAGCTAATCACGCCATTCTGCATGCGGACGTTTTTGGCACTTCCGGGTGCCACAACCGACTAGCTGGCTCAACCCTGCTTCTCCTATAACGCTCCATTAAGTTGTTAGCAAGACACGCCATACCCGCGATGTACCCCTGAGCGGCTTGCAGGCAAAAGCGTCCGGAGCGGTCCAGCGGCGACGATGTGCTCCGCACTGTACATCACATGCCGGCGTCCGTTACGCCGCAGCCAGCAGCCCATTCCTGAGAATATGCCCGTCGCGGCGCTCACCACTCCGGGATCATTGCCCATTAGCCGCGTTGCGTATTGTCCGCGCATTCCAGCGCAGTTTGATTTGAGTGTGCGCAGCGCCGCAGAAGGGCTGCGCCTTTAGCGCCAACATCGGAATCAAATACATTAAAAAGAGGGGAGACCAAAGTGGCGATCGGTAATTATAAGGCACCAGGTTGAATCGCCTGGATTGAACGCTCCACAGTCGTTCGCGCCCATCAATCGATTCCAATAAGCAGGCTCGCCATGATCACATTAACAACAATTATTCTTATAGTTTCGGTATGGCTCCTCGTCGTACTCTTCCTTTGTGCGCTGGTTCACAACGGCGCAATACGAGAGCGAGAGGAATACGAAAAGCCGGTCGCAAGCAGGAAGAGGAAGGCTCATGCCGCGCCTGAATGGCGCCATGGGTCGACTCATGCACGGCGGTCGGTTACTAGCGACGATGCCGATAGCGCCCACGCAGACTCGCCCGAGATTCATGGGCCGTCCGGACGGAAGAGAACGCCGTGATATAGATGGATGTGAATGCTGACAGCCCCGGCGTCACGCGGGGCTGTGCGCCTCAATAGTCCCGCATGCAGGATCCGCTATGGGCAGTCACGACCCTGCTTGATGACTCGCTGCCGCGAAGGCGTTGTACGGTCCGCCGGGATGCAGTATCGCCAGGAGATCTAACGCGAAATCCCGGCTAAGGCAATGAGCGACTATTTACCGCGAGTTTTCATCCCGTCGATGAGGGTCAATCTCCCCGCCCGATTGAACGTGTGCACGCGATCTATGCTCGCGTCCCAGTTTGCTTCTATCCGGCTGGCCGGCGTCTCCTTGTAGGTCGTCTCGTCGATTACGTCGATACGCTGAAACGACAATGCGCGCCCGTATTTACCGCTGCAATCCTGCGCGGGTCGATACCACTGCCCCTCGTGTTCGAAGATGTTCCCTGCGGGGCGGGCAGTTCTGATATCCGACACGATCGGGTTGCACGGATGAGGATGCCAGTCCTGCGTCAACAGCGAATCGGACCAGAACAGAAACAACTCATCGGACAGCGGTGCGTGCTCGTTTTCCCGCATGCAGGCAAACAGCCAATATTTGCCGTCGTGACGCCAGATCGTCGTGTCGACCGCCATGACGTCATCCATCAGGTTCATGACATGTTCCCATTGATCCGGGAACCGCGTGCACCGATAAAGCTCGATGGCCTTGCTCTCGTTCGTCTCCGGAATCATGTAGAGTTCACCGCCGTCCTCCAGCATGAAAGGATAAGACAGGTGATAAGGCCGCTCCAGTATCTTCACGGGAGGCAAGACCGGTTGATCGTTTGCATCGAAACGGATAACCGACAGATGCCCCCTGTTTTTCGAATATTCGAGTTCTTCGATGAAGACCGCATACTCGCCATGTCTTTCGACGACAAACGGGTCTGCCCAGAAGCGGTCCTTGGGAGGCACCAGTTGCTTGAACTCGAAAAGACGGTCAGGAAGATGACCGTTCTCGCCGAAGTGATACAGCAGCATCCACTGTTCGAACTTGCGCAGCCCGCTGGCCTTCTTTGCGACGGTTCGCGCCAACAACTGGCCGATGAACTTGCCATAGGCCCCGCTGGTCGGCTCGGCGACTTTGCCCCCGGAATAGAACGCCGGCGGCGTATCAGCCTTCGTATACTTCAGCCTGAAGTTTTCCTCGCCGATCTGCCTGAGCTCGCGCAACCTTCTCGGCGCGAACGAAAGCGTCTTCCAGTAGCAATGGCTGCGATTCCTGTGAATCGACACAGGGTATGTCATCGACCATGATCTTTGCAGCGTGTGCGGGCGTTCGCCGGCGCGGGTCTGAAACTGCAAGGCGGACGCCGTCGTTGCCCGGTCGAGAAGAATGTCCCACACGCCAACGGGTCCATCACGTTCGATAACTTCATCACCATGCCGATAAGACCAGATGCCGCAGGAAGCCGTATCGAAGATCTCGCCGCACGGCCGCAGCGAGCCCAGCTGCAGGAATACGGTGATGCCATATGCCGCGATATTTGCCAGATCGCGAGCTTCCAGATGATCACCGCATTCCCGGCTCTCCACCTCGACATTCAAGGTCGGGATACCCGGCAGCCTCGAGGCCAGCGGCTCGGTCCTGAACGCGTCATGTCTAACCTTGACGAGCCGCTTGTCGAGCGCCATCCACAGCGACAACAGCCACGGACTGGCCTGCAAAGCGACTTTCCTTTCCGGCCGCCGTTTATAGGCATATTTGACGACAAGGGCGAGCTCCATGCCCTCCTCAGCGGCAATCTGCCCGAGCATGTGATTCACCCAGGCCGGCAACGCAATGTCGTCGACGAGAACCCCGACCTTTATCTTGTTCATCGCTGATTGTCTTCGTAAATCAATATGCAATGTGCGCCGCTCGTCATTCCACCGTCACCGATTTCGCGAGGTTGCGCGGCTTGTCGACGTCGGTCCCTCGCGTGCATGCCGTGTGATAGGCGAGCAATTGCAACGGCAGCACGTGCAGGATCGGCGACAACGCCCCGTAATACTCAGGCATCTGAATGACGCGCAGCCCTTCCTCGTTTGACAGATTCGCATCGGCATCGGCGAAGACGTACACCTGACCCCTGCGGGCGCGAACCTCCTGAATGTTCGACTTCAGTTTTTCCAGCAAGCCGTCGTTCGGTGCGGTCACGACAATCGGCATCGAGTCGGTCACGAGCGCAAGCGGTCCGTGTTTCAGTTCGCCGGCGGGATACCCTTCGGCGTGAATGTACGAAATCTCCTTGAGCTTCAACGCGCCTTCCAGAGCGATTGGGAAGTGCGATCCGCGGCCGAGGAAAATCGCGCTGTCCGTGCGCGCGATCTCGTGCGCCCACGCGATGATCTGCGGCTCGCGCGCAAGCACGCCCTGCAGCGCCGTGGAGAGGCCCGAGAGCTGCGAGCGATAGCTCGCTTCCTGCTGGTCATCGACGTACCCGCGTGAGCGGCCGAGCGTCACCGCGAGAACAAACAGCGCCACGAGTTGTGTGGTAAACGCCTTGGTCGATGCAACACCGATCTCGGGGCCGGCTTGCGTGATGAACGACCAGCGCGACTGTCGCACGATCGCGCTCGTCGCCACGTTGCAGATCGCGAGCGTATGTTCCTGACCCAGCGATTGCGCATGGATCAGCGCGCCCAGTGTGTCGGCGGTCTCGCCCGATTGTGAAACAGGCACCACGAGCGTGTTCTTGCCCGCGATCGTCTCGCCGTATCGGTATTCACTGGATATCTCGACCTGGGTCGGAATCTTCGCGATCGATTCGAACCACGCCTTGGCGGTCATCGCGGAATAGTGACTCGTGCCGCAGCCGAGCAGCAGGATGCGGTCGATCTGTGCGAACGCATTCGGGTCGGTTGCGCCGAAGAGCGTGGCGTCGAACGCGCTGTTGCGGGGAAACGTTTTGGACACGGCGAGCGGCTGCTCGAAAATTTCCTTTTGCATGAAGTGACGGTACGGCCCGAGCGCTGCCTCGGTGGGCGGGTGGCGCAAAGTGCGCGCCTCGCGCACGACCGGCTCGCCGTCGCGGTTCATGATGCGAGTGCCGCTGCGGGAAAGATCGGCGATGTCGCCGTCCTGCAGGAAGACGAACCGGTCGGTTACGTCGGACAGCGCAAGCGGGTCCGATGCAAGAAACGACTCCTTGCCGTTTATCCCGATCACGAGCGGCGAGCCATACCGCGCACCCACCACTCGGTCCGGTTCGGCTTTGCAGAAAACTGCGATTGCATAGGCGCCGCGCAGTTCGCTTACGGCGCGACGCACCGCATCCGCCAGATCGCCCTGGTAGCAACTGTGAATCAGATGAGCGATCACCTCTGTATCCGTCTGGCTCGCGAATTCATAGCCCGCGCTGCTCAGTTTGATCTTCAGCGCCTCGAAGTTCTCGATGATGCCGTTGTGAACGATCGCGACCTCGTTCTTCGAGAAGATGGGATGGGCGTTCTGGGTAGCCGGCGCGCCGTGCGTGGCCCATCGCGTGTGCGCAATGCCCGTCCAGCCTTCGAGGCCCATCTCGCGGACCTCGGCATCCAGAGAGCGAACGCGCGTCAGACTGCGCACGCGGTGTGGCGCGCCGTCCCGAAGCACTGCCACTCCGCAGGAGTCATAGCCACGGTATTCCAGCCGCCGCAAGCCTTCGAGCAATACCGGAACGACATTGCGTTCCGCGATCCCCGCCACGATTCCACACATATTCCCCTCCGATGGTTTAGCCCGTTTCGCGACTCAACAGTGTTGGAATATCGCGTGGACTTCATAAAGCATGCTGTGATGCACTAAAGCGTTCCGTTGCTTCGCGCATACTTCTTCTCTATAGGCATCCGAATCAAATCGTCCGCCTCCGGGCAACAGCGGCGCCCGGCACTCAGTTCAAACTGTTTCCCCAACCAATTGGTCCGCGCTATGGCTGATGAGTTGCATCATCGCCGCCTTCGCCCCCCCTCCATCGCCAGCTTCGATCGCGCGCACGACTTTCCCGTAGTCGGCGACCCGCGTATCGAACGCGAGCGTTTCCATGCGGGAGATCGTCTGCATGGCCCTCAGCCCCATCCGGACGATACTGCCCATCTGGCTGAGCAACGCGTCGCCGCTTGCATCGATGATGGCCGCCTGCAATGCGTCTTCGGCGGCTTTCCCCGCGACGCAATCCCCACTCGTACGCTGGAGATTCTGATACATGGCAGTGATAGCAATGCGCTGATGCCGGTTCGCGCGCGTGGCCGCGAACGCGGCCGCACGAGGGTCGACGAGCTTGCGGAACTCGATCAGCCCATGCAGATACTCCGGATCCGGCGTGGCGCGAAGCCGCCACTCGGCGACTTCATGATCGATGATCAGCCAGTCTTTCGTAGGCGTGATGCGAGTACCCGTCTTGGTCCTGACATCGAGCATCCGGCGCGAAACGAGGATGCTGATTGCTTCGCGCATGATGGCCCGGCTCACTCCATGCTTCTTCGAGAGGATCACTTGCGGAGGAAGCACGTCGCCGTCGTAATCCCCGTTGATAATGCTGGTCACCAGTTGATTGACCACTCGCTTGACGAGCGAGGTTTCGAATCCGTGGTTCATTTTATTTTCTCGTCACACTATGAAGTGTTATGTGCAAGATCCGCCTTTTCTCGAATCTTCGCCGTGGTTTACAAGGCTTTCCCCCGTGCCTTTGTATCCACATGGTGCATCGGGTTTCGCTCCCGCAACGTACGTCCTCACACACTGACCGTCTAAAGAGATTCAAATATGGGCGACCCCGCCCCCACGCCCGAACGTCAGTGGCGCGGCCGCTCCGCCCCACGTGGCGCGACCACCGGGGCGTGCCGCGTGATCACCAGCCAGCGCGGCGTCCTGACGCGCACGATCGCCACATAGAGGTGAACGTAGACCAGGATGAATGCGATGGTTGCGGCGGCAAGCGCGATCGGGCTGTCCCAGAAGAACGTAGCCGGGACAATGCCGATGAGGCTCAGCACCCACAGATAAACCGAGGTAAATGAATTGCGCAGCGCGCGCTGGCGCAGATTGCCCGTGTCGACACCCTTTCGCACGACGCGCCGATACACGAGCGTATGCAGATGAAGTCCGTCAGGGGCACCTGCCGGTCTTCCGCGCACGATCCTGCGGCGATAGATGGAAAAGAGCGTCTCGAAGGTCGGATAGACGGCGACGGCCATTGCGTACCACGCAGATACGCCCGGGTTGCGAACGATCAGGAGTATGAGCAGCTCCGCCATGATGAAACCGACGAAATAGGCTCCGCCATCTCCGAGAAAGACGGAAGGCACCGGAAAGTTCCAGAGCACAAAGCCGCCGATCGCTCCGATCATCGTCAGTGCCATGCTCATAATGAGCCAGTCGTTGACGCTGTGAGCAACGTAGCCGATCGAGGCGAAGATCAGCATGGTCACAACCGACGCGAGTCCGTTGAAGCCATCGATGATGTTGACCGCGTTCGTCAGCCCGGCGACGCCGAGCATCGTGAAGCCGATCCCGATCGGCACGATGCGCAGCCACTGATCGACGAGTGGCAAGTCCACCCGCGTGAGCGTCGCGTGCATCAGGAGGCAGGCCGCGAGCGCCGAAGCAAGCGCGCACAGGAGCCGCACTCGCGGGCTCACGCGCTTGGTCATGTCCTCGATCACGCCTCCTGCGAACGCCGGCACGGCGCACAAAAGGAGCAGCAGCTGACTCGTCCCCGGGTTGGTCGCCCACAGCGGCTGTATGACCGGAATGACAGTGGCGGCGCATGCAATCCCAATTCCGCCGATTCTCGGCACCGCGTAGGCGTGGTTCTTCTGGATGCCGCGCAAGTCGTGGTCCATCGTTAGCGACCCGTGCAGACCCGAACTTCGTACGATAAAAAAGATAACCAGGAATGAGACAACAAAGCCAAGCGCAAGATTTAACATCTCGGTCTCCAATATTAACGGAGGAATTTTTATTTTCTTGTCGCTTGTACGTCTTTTTAGGACAAGGATAGTAATGCACACCGTCTCTTATTTTGAATCTTTCCTCTGTGGCATTCCCAACACAACCCCGCCACGATCATTTTATGAACCGACAAATCAGTGTAAATCCGGCGTGCTGAAATATGCCGATTCAGGTTATCGACGGGTCGCGGCGTGTATATGAAATGACCATTGCTCATTCTTGCGTCCGGTTCGCAAAGGAGGCGCGCTTCGCACTGGCGAGCGCTCCTTCGCGGCGATCGGACAGCTGCTCAGAGAAAATACCTATACGTGTCCAGCAGATAGTTCTTGATAACGTCGTAGCTCAAAATACCTAAGACAAAAGCGACGGTCCACAGCACCAGCGAATTCTTCAGGCGGATCTCCGGCAGCAGGAAGGCCAGCAGCAGCGGCCCATAGTAGACAATGCGCTGGGTCCCAAACGGATAGACGAAGAAGGAAATGATCAGGAACATCAGCAGGCCAATATGCATGATCGCGATCTTATGGACGACCATTTCACGCACCGTGTCCTCGATATTTTTTCGACGGAGCACGAGCACGAGCGCCGGTACGATCAGATACAGGACGAGCGATATCAGGAAGTTCACCGTGAACTCTTCCTGCTGGCTGTATTCTTCAAGCCGGCGGCCACCGAAGGTGTTGAAAAGCCACGCTGACGCCAGCGACATCGCGAGCGCCGCGCCTATCACGCCCACGATGGCCAGCGCCTTGCTTCGCTTCATGAGCACGTGCGCGAGAATCAGGAACAAGGCCGGATACGCGAACGTGGTGTGAACAATGCTGGCGAGAAGCGCGCCTCGAATGGGCCGCTGCCGGCACATCGCGAAATACATGGCAATCGACAGAGCAAATCCCTGGCGGATCTGGAATAGCCCGACCGTCGCGAGGCCGGTGGGGATCAGCGCCCATAAAAGCAGGCCGAGAAACGGCCGGCGCGTCCGGCTGAGGGCAAGCGCCATGAGCACGTTCAGCACGACAACCGTCAGTCGCACCGCGGTATCCGGTGAGAAGCCCAGTGAATCGATGCCTAGCACCCAGAGCCGCCAGCCGAGCTCGTCCGTGATCGTCTTCACGATGAAGAGCACCGTCGAATGGCTATTGGCCCAAAGATGCATGATCCAGAGTGGATCGGCATCCTTGAAGTACGCGACGTAATTGTCCTGATCGAGCAACTGGCTCCGATCACCGAAAGCGATCTTGCACAGGATGAACGCCGCCAATGCCAGGAATGCCAGCATGGAAGGGCGCAACCATCGGTGGCCGATTGAATGGAACTGGAACTTCGAGTCGAGTTGTTCTGCCACTTTCGTCTCCCTCTTGCCCGTCAGCTTGCCAGCCCTGCGCAAACCGGAGGAGGTGTGTTGATTGTTATGCCGCTCAAGTGTGCTATCGATCATCGCCGTCTAGCAGACCGGGCCCGGTGACCGGTGACCGGTGGTGCTATCGGGCCGTTGGAACGCCTTGAAACTAACATCGCATTACGCCCCTGCACGCTATCAGGCTTTTGTTCGACATTACGAGCGGAATGGCACACAAGTTTTGAATCGACTCCGTAACGTCACTCCGTCAATTCGTATCAACAATAAATCGCATCCGGATTTGCCGCGGACAATTGTCCCGGTCTGTGTTCGATGCCGAACGGTAAGGCGGCTGCACGATCACTTAGCCTTTCACCAGTCTTACCGTGACTACGGATATCAACTCCGTTAAAACGACGCGACAGCAAAAGCCGGCCGTCCGCAAGACATGAATGGCTTTGGTGGAATTAAGTTCCGCCTGCAAATGAAGCCTGTTTGCCTGATCGAAAAAAGATACGGGTTTACATCAACGAATGCCGCACCGTGCGAACGAAATGAAAATCGTCCATATAATCTCGGGCCTCGGTTTGGGTGGCGCCGAAACGCTGCTGCTGAACCTCGTTTCGGAGTCGCGCAGCGCCGGCGGCACGCACGTCATCATTTCCCTGTCGTCGCTGGATATCATGGCGGAGCGACTGCGGGCCGCGGGCGCGGAGGTCAGGCTGCTGGGAATGCGGCCCGGCATTCCGAATCCGCTGCTCCTGATCCGGCTGGCCAGGTGGATCGTCAATGCCAACCCCGATGTCGTCCAGACATGGATGTATCACGCGGATATTTTCGGCGGCGTGGCGGCGCTGCTGGCGCGGCTAATGTTTCGGCTCAGGGGGCATCGCCACCCGTTCGTGCTCGTCTGGGGCATCCATCGAACCGAAGTGCCCACGGCCAAAGTCGGGCGCGTTCTGAATACGCTTGCGCGAATCGGCGCAATGACTTCCAATCAGTTACCGGACTCGGTTGTCTGCTGCGCCAACGCGTCGTACAAGACGCACGCCGAGTACGGTTACGATCGCGCCAGGATGCGCGTGATTCATAACGGCTTCGATGTTCGCAAGTTCGTGCCGGATGCCACCGCAAGGGCTACGCTCCTGAACTCGCTCGGCTTGCCGCCACGCTCGATACTGGTTGGCATCGTGGGACGCTCCAATCCCGCCAAGGATTACGATAACTTCCTGCGTGCGGCCGCGCTACTTCATCAGCGCGTGCCCGAATGCCATTTCGTCATGGTCGGCAAGGATGTCGATGCCAACAATAAGGCGCTCGGACGCACGATGAGCGAGCTTGGCTTGACCAGCGTATGTCACTTGCTGGGCGCCCGCAATGACTTGCATCGAATCATGCCGGCGTTCGACATGCTGTGCCTCTCATCCCGAACAGAAGGCTTGCCGACGGTCGTCGGCGAAGCGATGGCCTGCAGCGTGCCGTGCGTGGTCACGGACGTCGGCGATACCGGCCAGCTCGTCGGCGACACCGGTCTGGTCGTGCCGCCGCGAGATCCCGTCAGTTTGTCCGACGCGCTTGAAGAGATGGCGACGTTAAGTCTGGAGCAGCGCGAGAAACTCGGCAAGCTGGCGCGCGAGCGGATTGTCGAATGCTTTTCTATTACGGTTTGCTGGCAGAAGTATCGCGACATGTACGCGACATTGCTGCGTGCGAAAGGCGTAACGCGCTGAGCGTCACGCTCTTGAACGCCGCTACCGGACGATCGTGGGATTCGTGATATCGATCTTCGGCCCCGCACGGTCATAGTCGGTGCTGACAAAGGCGTCTCTCCTCGGACGAATCCACGTCGGTGAACTGCTCGTGATATAGCCGGTGACAATGCGGCCTTTCGTCTCCAATCCGGATACGCTGTAGGCCGCTTCCCTGCTGTCTTCATCCTTGTGTCCACTGATCACGACGCTGACGTACTTTTCCTGACTTCCCGGCAATGCCTCCAGATAGACGAGAATGCCGAACTGGCAGTGCCTTGTCGTCGGATTGACGATCCGGATGTTTTCGATAACGTCCGTGTTCCCGTTCGGCTCGATGTCGAGTCCGGCCGAAGGAAGCGTACCGGCGATGTTTTCCCACACCGGATGATCGAACAGGATGTTCTTGCCGCTGATGATCGACACCCCTTGCCGACGGCAGCCGGAGGCATAGTGGTTCATCACGCGGACGTCGCTCGAGTAAGCCAGGCCTTTGCCGAAGCTGTTCGCGATATAGATGCCGTCTCCCCAGCAGTTGGTCGTGCTGGGGGAAAGTACCGTTACATCGGTGCTTCCTGCTATGGAGATGCCCATGCCCCACTCTCCGCCTGTCACGGTGTTCAGCTCTTTACTGCCGTCGACGCGAGGATTTTCCAGGAGCACGTGCCGCACGTCCCAGACACGGATGACCTCATAGTTTTGAGTGTCATGAGGAAGCAGTTTGAGCGACGCGCCAGGCGCAAAGCGCACGCGGCTGTTGCTGCGCATGTGCAGCCCTTGCGCATCGATCCTGCATGGGCCTGTGATGACCAGCGTCTTGCCGACTGACATGTCGACTGCCTTTTGAAGCGCGGCACGGTCATTCGTCTTGCCGTCCGCGCGGACACCGAACCATCGATCGACGACCTCGTCGCCCGAGGCGTGCTGATTGGTCACGCCGTCGGCCAATGCCGCGAGGGGGCGCGTGATCGCACCCACCATGCTGCTGAGGAGAAAGGCATTCACCGCTCTTCGGCTAGTTCGCACCGTGCACCCCCATAAGAAGTTCAGCCCCTCATGCGGCGCATGGCACGCAATGGGGTAGATGTTAAAAAGCGCATCGCCATCGCGACGCCTGGGACGGGGGCTTCGACGCTCGCAGCCGCTTCAAAGGAGATGAACCGCGAGCGGTTTTTCTTCACGAAGCCGATGATTCCATCAATCTCGGCCTCGCTTAGCGTATTCACATGCAGGCAGATGGAATACACGCCAAAGCCGAAATGCAGCGGCGTTGCGAACAACTGCGGCACCGCAGTGAGATCGCCGAATTTGTACGGATAGACGCCGCTTCCGTCCGTCAGGTACTTGAAGTCCAGATCGGCCAGTGCGCGGAGCGTCGCTTCATCGAAGGAGTGGGAAGGCGCCATGAATACCGGCTGCCAAACGCCTCGCTCCTGGAGGATCTTCTTTCCCGCCTGCAGCTTGGAAAACTGCTCCTCGTATGAAAGGCCGGCCAGTTCCGATTTGCTGCCAAGACGCAAGAGCCCGGGGTGCTGGGTGACGTACTGATGGGTATATCCGTGCTGCGCGATGCTCCAGCCGCGATCGGCCCAACCGCGGACCGTATCCCAGAACGCGTCTCTCGCCGGCTCGACGACGAGCGTCTGATCGAGGCAGTTCGGCACGACGCCGACGAGCAACGGCAGGTCCTGATCCATGGAAAGCTCATCGAAGGGATCGAATCGCGACCAGGCCATTTCCGGGGTGACGTCATCGAAGCGCAGTATGAATTTTGGAGCGCCCATAGCCACTCATTCTCCTTCAGGATATTTCTTTGAATCTGTCTCGGAGCAAGCCTCGTGATCAGGCATCGTGCGAGGCTTGCCCTGGCGTCCGGCGGATGTCCACAGGGAGACGCCGGTCGGGTTCAAATCTGCCGCTCGCGCTGACTCGCCACCACCACTTCTTGAGGCACGGGGTCCAGCAATTCGCTATAGACACGCAGCGTCTTGCTGATCACGATCGATTCGTCGAATTCGCTCAGGGCTTTTTCCCGCGCCGCGAGACCGAGTTTGCGGCAGAGCTTCCGGTCGTCGTCCAGGCGGCGGATCGCGTCGGCGAGCGCCGCGCTGTCGCGCACGGGAATGAGCAAGCCGTCTTCTCCCGTGCTGCTTACGACTTCGCGGCAGCCCGGCGCATCGGTCGTGATCAGCGGCAATGCGCACGCGGCCGCCTCGATCAGCGTCTTGGGCAAGCCTTCGCGGTAGCTCGGAAGCACGACGACGTCCACTTCGGACAGCAGCTTCGGCATATCGCTGACATGCCCCAGCCACGTGAGAAGACCTTCGTTGACCCATCCTTCGACGAGTTCCCGGGAGACAGAGGCGGGATTGCCATCGTCGGGAGAGCCGGCAAGAAGAAACTTCACCGAGCGGTTTTCATTTCTCAGCGCCCGAGCCGCCTCGACGTACTCGGCAATCCCTTTGTCCCACAACAGGCGGGCAGCCAGCACGACCCGTAATGGAGCCCGGGTTTCCTCGTCGGTCTCCTGCCGGGCGGAGAACCGCGAACAGTTCACTCCGGATCCCTTGATGAGCCGTATCGACCGGTCATCGACAATTCTCGCCCCCTTGAAAACCGCGACGTCGTCGGGATTTTGCAGTATCAGCGCATTTCGCCGGCCATTCAACGCGGAGCGCATCAACTGGCGCACGATGGGCCGCAGCACGCGGGCTTTCAAATCCCGGCTCGTGAAGACGTAACCCATGCCGGCGACGGCATTGATTCGCGCGGGCACGCCGGCAAGCTTGCTCGCCAGCGATCCGTACACCGCGCTCTTGATCGTGAAACCGTGCACGAGGTCGGGCCTTTCACGCTGAAGAAACCGCACGAGCCACGCGAGCACGACGAGTTCGCGCAACGGATTGAGGCTTCGACGATTCATCGGCATGGCATGCCAGCTAAACCCCAGTGCCTGAAGCCTGGGCCCGAATTCGCCCGGCGGCGATAGCAACACCACTTCATAGCCGTCTTGCCGCAGCTTCTGCGCCAGCGAGAGGCGGAAGTTGTAGAGATACCAATCGGTGTTGGCAAAGAGAACAACTTTACGTCCGTTCATGTCCGCTCCTGAATCTCTGAGCTTTTTGTAGATGCGGCAGGTCAGGACCGCAACGGTGCCATCGGTTCAATTCAATGCGTTGATTCAACAGGCCTCGCACGCGCGCCGACCCGCTCGAACAACTCGTCCCAGATCTTCAATACCGCTTTCAGCGAATAGCGCTCCCGTACCGACATGGCGGCCTTCCTGCCCAGTTCGGCGCGCAGCGGGTCGTCCGAAATCAGTAGGCGTAACGCGGCAGCCATGGAATGCGCGTCGCCTGGCGGGATGAGCAGTCCGTCCTCGCCGTTGCGCGTCAACTGCCTCGGTCCGCTAGGACAGTCGAACGACACGACAGGCAGTCCAATCGCCATGCCTTCCATCAGCGCCATGGGCAAGCCTTCATGACTCGACGACATCGCAAAGACCTGGCCTCTCGCCAGCTCGCTCCACGGGGTCAGCGTCCGTCCAGGCAGGAAAATCCGTTCCCCCATGTGCAGTTGCTCGATCTGGGCCTCCAGTGCGGCGCGCTCCGGTCCTTCTCCCCAGATCCACAAGTCCCAATCAGGGCACTCGTCTGCCAGCAGTGAAAAGGCGCGGATCAGCAAATCGAACTGCTTTGTCCTGTTCAGCCGCCCCAGCGAAATGACGCGCTTGCGCGCCGTGGCTTGTTGCCGTTGCTGCACGAACAGCTCATCGGGCAGTGGATTGGGCATCACCGCGATGTCCTTCATTCCCGGCACGACCTTTCTGAACGGCGCGACCACGTCGTCGGTCAGCAGGGTCAGGAGATCTGCCTTCGGATAGATAAACCGGCATAGCAGTCTCCATAACAACGAACGGCGATCGGCAAGGGGATTGGTGTGTTCGCTCACGATGATGGGAATGCCGAGCCCTCGCGATGCGAGAATCGTCGCGACATTCACATTCGTCAGAAACGACACGATCACATCTGCCCTGCTCTCGCGCATGAGGGCGCGCAACGCACGCATGCGCTCGATAAAGGCGAAGGGCCCCCGGCCTCGCCGCGTCACCAGGTCAGCCAGGTAGACGAACTTCACGCGCGCTGAAACGGGGTAGTTGCAGGTGCTCCGCCCGGAATACGTGGCGACAAGCGTGACCGAGTCGCCCCGCTCGACCCAGGCATTGACAAGAGTCGCAGCGACACTCTCGGCACCGCCATCCTGCATCGCGCTAATGAACAAGACGATATTCATGAAATGTCAGGTCTCCGCCCGCTTGATGATTGGAAGCAGCGTGGGGTTCACTCCGTCACCCGCACTGAAGGACGATCGATGATCCCTGCAGGTCGCACGCCGGTTTGCGTGAACACGTCACGCCACATCGAGAAGACTCTTGCCACCGAAAACCGGTCGACGACAGCACGCGCTCGCGATGCCATGAGTGCCCGGGTCTCGTCATCGCTCATCAAGGTCGATAAGGCATTAGCGAGCTCTTGCGGGTCACCGACTTGACGAACCAGCAGACCGTCATGGCCGTGCGTGATGATGTCTCCGGGACCCGCGTCGCAGTCGAAACTCACCACCGCACAGCCGCTGGCCATCGCCTCGACGATCGTCATCGAGAAGCCTTCGAACCGCGAACTCAGCACGTAGAGGTCCGCACGCTCGTACCAGTCAGGCATATTGCCGACCTGGCCCGGCAACAGCACGCGCTCATTCAATCCCGCCGCCGCTACCTGTTCGACGAGCGGGCGCCGGTCATCGCCATCTCCGAGAATCACGAGATCCCACGCGGGAAAATCGCTCGCGATCCGGCCGAAGGAATCGATCAGAATATCGAAGCCCTTCTGCCCGGCCATGCGCCCCGCCGCGAGCAATACGCGCCGCCCGGCGCCGACCACCTGCTGCGGCGGCACGATCGGCTCGACGACAGGAATCGGCAGCGAGATCGAATTGGGAATGACGGTGACGGCCTTGCAATGACAGTTGTCCTGCAACCACACTTTGCTTTTTTGCGTCAGCGCGATGACCTTGTCCGCGAAGGGATACGTCCAGCGGCGCAGGCACTCCCACAGCTTGCCTTCGAAGAGCATCGGGGGATGAATGTGCTCTGTCGCTATCACCTTGCAGGGCAGGCCGAGGCCGGCCAGGATGGCGAGGATCGACGGCCGCGTCTCGATGCCGAGCACGACATCCGGCTTCACCTGTCTGAGCACGCGGCGCAGAGCCAGCATCCGGCGCGCATTCGCGAATATCGCGCCCGCCAAACCGTCACTGCCCCCCGCGAGGTCGAGGGTAATGCGTTCGACCGAGTCGTGTAGCGCATAGAAGTCGCTTGCCCTGGATGTCAGCGTCACGACACTGACATTCAGGCCTTGCGCGACCCATTCGCTCGACAGGTTCATTGCCACGCGCTCCGCACCGCCGTAATGCAAGGAATGGATGAACAGCAGAATCTTCATAGCGGACCCGTCTTGTTCTTTAATGACCCGTTTGACAACGTGAGAGACAGATAGCATACGAACGAACTGGCGCCCATGACGCCGGTTGCAAGAACGACCCCCGTGATGCCGAACCATCGAATCAGGAAGAAATTCGCGACGGCCTTTACCGCAAAGTTCACGACCGCGATGACTGCCATTGTTTTGAAGCGACCCTGGCTCGCAAAGAGCTGAACCAGCACCAGTACCGAGAAATAGAACGGTATCTGAATCAATCCCCAGCGAAACAGGCTGGACACCGCCACCGTATCCGCAGCGCTAAAGGCGCCGCGCTGAAACAGCAGCTTCACCACCATCGGCGCGAGAAGCCACGCCATCACCACCACCACGCCGCTGATCGCCAGCATGAACAGCGACCACTTTAGCGCGATGCTTCGCGCCCGAACGTTGTCTCCTGCACTCAACAGCTCCGATAAAACCGGCAAGGTCGCCCTGCTGATCGCCACGGCGCCCATGCTGACGAGCAGGCCGAGCACGCGGCTTGCATAACCGAGTGTCGCGATGTTGCCGTCGCCGAGACCCGCCACGAAATACTGGTCCAGCGGCGTAGCCAGACTCATGATGAACTGGCCGAACATGAATACACCTACCGCGCGATACATGTAGGGCCACTGCGGCGAGCTGAGAGAGAAGCTGAGTCGCGCGCGTATCTTGTCGGCACGCCCGGAGAGCACACCCAATATGACCGCCTGGAGCAGGAAGCCGAGCGTGCTGCCCCAGATCAACGGCGCGGGCGAGCTCGCATCGTGCCAGACCAGCACGAAGCCCAGCAGCACCACCGCAGGCACGCACTCAAGCAGCGTGTTGACATGCTTTTCGCGTGCCTGGAGCCGTGCCGCATAGACGCAGATCGTCAGCATGACGACGCCGATCGGCGCCATGCCGAGCATCATCCGGCGCGACATCGCGCGGGTCTCTTCCGACAGGTTGCGCGCCATCAGATCGAGCGCATACGGCCAGGAGAAATAGAGCAGGACCGCGAACACCAGCCCGACGCAAATCGCCATCACGTCGAGTTCGCCGAGAAACTTCGCCTGCTCCTGCCTGGGCTTTGAGCGCAGCTCGACGAGAGCCGGCACGAGCACGACGCTCAGGACAGCGACGAAGGTAGCCGGCAGCCAGGTGATCAGTGTGAGCGTGAGCTGATAGGCATCGACGACATTGCTGATGCCGTAGCGATACGCGATCGCCATTTCCTTGAACGCGCCCGCCGACTTGCCGATGAGCGCGAACATCGAGACCCAGACCGCACTGCGTGCGATCCGTGAATGATCAGGATGAATCTGCAGCAGACGGCTTCGCCAACCTGCGATCTGAGACATTGACGTTACTGCCTTAAGAAGATCAACGCGTTGCGCATCCGTCATGCCGAGGCGCGCCCATGCGACACGGGCGCCTGAAGGCATCACCTCTGCGAGATGAACTCGATGTACCAGGGCATCGCCGTGGACAAGCCCTCTACCAGCGGAATCGTGTTCTCATAGCCCAGCAGCCGTTCGGCCTTTCCGACATTGGCCTGGGAATGCCGGACATCGCCGACGCGAAAAGGCCCGAACACCGGGCGCTTGTCGCAGGAAACACCGTTGTCGGCG
The DNA here is from genome assembly GCF_046027395.1 of Paraburkholderia dipogonis. Classification (GTDB taxonomy): domain Bacteria; phylum Pseudomonadota; class Gammaproteobacteria; order Burkholderiales; family Burkholderiaceae; genus Paraburkholderia; species Paraburkholderia dipogonis_A. The sequence goes on from NZ_JAQQEG010000042.1 coordinate 57,634, forward strand.
AGTACGGACCGCAAGCCGTCGTAGAGCTGGATCAACGTTGTGCGATCGCCGACCGCGACGTTGTACACCTCGTTCCTTGCCGCCTCATCCGCCGTCGCCGCCAGGATGTTCGCCTTCACCACGTTGTCGACAAAGCAGAAGTCCCGGCTGGTTTCGCCGTCGCCATTGATCACGACGTCGTCGCCCGCAATGAGCGCGGCCGTCCACCTGGGAATCACCGCGGCGTAAGCGCCGTCCGGATCCTGGCGCTTGCCGAACGCATTGAAGTAACGCAGGCCAATCGTCTTGAAGCCATAGGCACGCGCAAACACCGATGCGTACAGTTCATTGGCGTACTTGGTGACGGCGTACGGTGACAGCGGCTGCCCGATCTGGTCTTCGACTTTTGGCAAGCCGGGATGGTCGCCGTACGTCGAGCTCGATGCGGCATACGTGAAGCTCGATACTTGCGCGTCGCGCGCGGCCACGAGCATATTGAGGAAGCCGCTGATGTTCACCTCGTGCGTCGCGATCGGGTCGACCACCGAACGCGGCACCGAACCGAGCGCCGCCTCGTGCAATACGTGATCGACGCCATTGACGGCGCTCGCGCAATCTTCCAGACGCCGGATATCACCTTCGATGAATCTGAAGCGCTGCCATTGCTCGGGCGAAACGCCGGAGCGGACTTCGTCGAGATTGCGCTGGTAGCCGGTGGAAAAGTTGTCGAGTCCAACCACGGTCTGGTCGAGCTTGAGCAGCGCCTCCAGCAGATTCGAACCGATGAAGCCGGCCACGCCGGTAATCAACCACTTCCGCGGATGCCCGGCGAGTTGCCGCCGTATTGTGTCGTAGCGATCAGGCATCGATGCCTCCGGATAAGATGAGGAGGCCATCACGTCGTGATGGCCTCGCGTGCGATGGGCTCAGGGTCTGTTAGAGACGCAGATCGCTTGCCTCTACAGGCAGCAGGTACTTGAGGTCGTACAGTACATGCCCGGGCTTGCCGAAGACACGAATCGCCTGCGCGCCCAATTCGAGGAACCGGCTGTGCGCCACGGCCAGAATCGTCGCGTCGTAGACGCCGTCGGCCGGATGCTCGATGGGGTCCAGGTTGTGTTCGCGCCGGGCCTCCTCTTTCGAGACCCAGGGATCGTAGACATCCACTTCAACGCCGTACTCGCGCAACTCGGCAACGATGTCGACAACCCGCGTGTTGCGCAGATCCGGACAGTTTTCCTTGAAGGTCAGACCCATGATCAGCACGCGGGCACCGGCAACGCCGATCTGCCGCTTGGTCAACGCCTTCACCAGTTGCGACGCGACGTAACCGCCCATGCTGTCGTTCAGGCGCCGGCCCGCGAGGATGATCTCCGGGTGGTATCCAATTGCCTGCGCCTTGTGCGTCAGATAATACGGATCGACGCCGATGCAATGCCCGCCCACCAGACCCGGTCTGAAAGGCAGGAAGTTCCATTTGGTTCCGGCTGCCTGCAGGACCGACTCCGTGTCGATTCCCATCTTGTTGAAGATGATCGACAGCTCGTTGATCAGCGCGATGTTGACGTCGCGCTGCGTGTTCTCGATGACCTTGGCCGCCTCGGCAACGCGAATGCTGCTCGCTTTGTGCGTGCCCGCGACGATGATCTCGCGGTACAGCTGATCGACGAGTTCAGCGATCTCCGGCGTCGATCCCGACGTGACCTTTCTGATATCGGTCACGCGATGCAACTTGTCGCCCGGGTTGATTCGCTCGGGACTGTAGCCGACAAAGAAATCTACGTTGAATTTCAGCCCGGATGTGCGCTCGAGGACCGGCACGCACTCCTCTTCCGTCGCACCCGGATAGACAGTCGATTCATAAATGACCACGTCATTCTTTTTCAACACGCGGCCGATGGTCTCGCTGGCGCCGATCAAGGGCCTGAGGTCAGGACGCTTGTAGTCGTCGATCGGCGTCGGAACGGTGGCGATGTACACGTTGCAGGCTTTGAGGTCCTCCGCGTCTGACGTGAATTTCATGCCCGTGGCCGCGGCCAGTTCTTCGTCGCTGACTTCGAGCGTGATGTCCCGTCCTTCGCGTAACGCCGAGATGCGCACGCCGTTGATGTCAAACCCCACCACCGGACGACGCTTGCTGAATTCCACCGCGAGCGGCAATCCAACATAGCCAAGACCGACCACGGCGAGTTTCAACTCGTTTAACGAATGCATGATTGTTGCTCCCCTTTATTATGGATACGCGTCTTTTTCAAAACCCCGGGCAAGATCCAGCAGCACTGGACCTTTGCACGGGGCTACGCGCGCTATTTCATTGCCGAATCGGAGTAGTAGGCGTCGTATGCGTAGTTGCCGTAGCGGCGCGACTGGGCGTAATTGCCACGACTGACCTTAAATCCGTTCAGCAGAATGCCTTCAACTTTTGAACCCGTTTGCGCCAGACGCTTGACCGATTCCGAGATCTCGCCAGCGCGCGTATCCGCGAAACGCGCGACCATGAAGATCGAGTCGGCAACCGGCGCCATGGTGACCGTATCCGACACGGCAAGGATGGCGGGCGCGTCGAGCAACACAATGTCGTAGCGTTCCGAAGCGGCACGAATGGTTGCCCTGAAATTGCTGCTCAACAACAGTTCGGCCGGGTCGTGCGGATACTCTCCGCACTGCAGGACATCGAGATTCGGCAGCACTTCCTTATGCACGGTGTCTTCGAGCGAGCCGGTGCCGGCGATCACATCGGCCAGCCCCGCGGCGCGCGGCAAGCCGAAGTACTGGTTCAGATGGCCGCGGCGCAGGTCGCCGTCCACCAGCAGCACGCGCTTGCCGCCTGCGGCGAGTAACGTGCCGAGATTGGCTGACAGGAACGACTTGCCGATACCCGGCAACGGGCCGGCGAGCATCACTACGTTGTTGCGGTCGCCGTTCATCGCGTATTGCAGCGACGCGCGCATCGTGCGCAACGCTTCTATCGCAGGGTCCATCGGGTAGCGGAAAGCCAGAGCCAGTTGCTCAGCGCCCTTGGTGGACATTTTCTGCGTCAGTTGCAACTGCTGGTCGCTGACCGGGATCGTCGCGTACACGCTCAGGCCGGTACGGGACTCGAGCTCTTCCGGATCGGCCACGCCCTTGAACAGAAAATCGCGCAAGAAAGCCAACCCGATACCGATGAACAGCCCCAGCACCGTCGCGATCAGCAGAACGAGCGTTTTCGCGGGCTTGACCGGCCGCTCGGGGACATCCGCGGTATCCAGCAACTGCACCGAAGCGGACTGGCCGGCCTTGACCAGCCGCAGGGTGTCGATGTTGCTACGCAACGCCGCGTACATGTCGGAGCTCATGCGCATGTCCCGCATCAGGCGCAGCGCACCTTGCTCCGCCGTCGGCATGGCCTTGACGCGGCTCGCGAGACTCTCGACGTACTTGTTGGTGCTGGCGATCTGCTGGTCGATCGCCACCACGCTCGGGTGCTCGGCCGTCAGGTGAGCAGTGAGGTCCTGGCGCTGGCGCTTGAGGTCGTAGAGGCGCGAGTCCGCTTCGGTGGCCTGTCGCAGGATGAGCCGGCTTTCCTCGTCCGCATCCAGAAGACCGTGACTGTTGCGATAGGTGTTGTAGGCTTCTTCCGCCTGCTCCATCTGACGCTTCGCGCCCGGCAGCTGCTGCTCGAGGTAGCTCAGCGACTTCTCGGCGTTGGCACCCTTCTGGTTCACGTTCTGGCGCACATACACCGCGCCGATATCGTTGAGGATGTTAGTCACGAGAACCGGGTCACGGCCTTCCAGGATGACGCCCAGCACATTCGACTTGTTGCCTTGCTCGTCGATCTGGAGGCCCTTTTGCAGCTGTTCGAGGGCCTGCTGACGCGAGTGGCGCGTGAGCTTGAACTCCGCCCCGCTCTCGCCGTCGATCTTGCTCACGAGCAGATTGACCGGTCCGTGGCTGGTTTCGAATTGCTCGTCGACGCCGACGCGTCCGGTGACCGGCTGTTCCAGTCCCGGCCCGCGCAGCTGGTACTGACCGCCAGACAATGCGGTGACGGTGTACGCGTTGCCTTCCTGTTTCCTCGGCACTTCGAACGTCGCCACGCTGATCGATTCATCACCCCAGACGAAGCCGCCCCAGCCAAAGATTCCGGGCGTCATTCGTGTGTCGGTGTGACGCGCGATCAGGCCACCGAGCACCGGCAGGCGCTTCGGCTCGGCTTCGATGTAGAGCTTGAGGTAATCCACCGTCTGCATGGCGATGGCTTTCGACCTCAGGATCTGCATTTCGCTTTCGGCCGAAGACTTCTCCTGGAACAACGACGACGCATTGCGCACCAGATCCTTCGAATCCGGCAGCGCGGTCGGCGAATTGTCCTCGACCCTGATCGAGATATTTGCGCGATAGATAGGCGTCGCGCAGAACGCGTACAGAGCGCCCATCAAAATGAAGGCCATTGTTATCGCGGCGATCATTACGCGGTGATTAATCAACGTATCGATGATCGATCCAGGATCGAATTCATCATTACGGTCTGATAATCCCTCTAACGCTTGATTTTTGTGTTTCATGGGCACGTCTCGTCACGTAGTTTTATTTGACCGCTCAGCCGAGCGGATTCGAACGAGGGAAATGCGCGATTTAACTGAAATGGTCCTTTTCCCTGAAGCAACAATACGGCACCGGGCTGCACCAAGTATGCGCGGTAGTGCACACAATCATCCCGGTGCTTATTCGCTATGAGCGGTCTGGCGAACTCTTCGGGAAGCGGAAATTGGATTTTTTAAAATAAGGGAAAACCACAAAATGTCCGACCAGACAGATTCGAGTTTTCACGGTGCTCTGCTCCCGCGCGCATGCAGAAGCACCGGTCGTTTTAAGGGACGTCAGGAACGCAGGTTCGCAGCCGGGCGGCAACGAAGTTCGGGATTGCCCGATGGGCACGTCAGGCAATGCTTCCGAACCTCACCTGACAGACAACCACTATAAGAAGGCTGGTGAGCTTGCCACACTCTAGCCACAGCTTGCCCTTTCCAGAAGACGATGACGGCTTCGCGGACGAGCTACCACGCCAACTATTTCATCCCGCAGTGACGCGACGCTGCGCAGCCAGCTCGCGACCGACGCGGCGTATCTCGGCTTCGCCCTGCGCAAGCGCGTCTGGGTTCGTATGCACCGAGTAGTGACCGAGCACCAGTGGATACGGGTGCTTGATAGCGGAGCCGATGACGAACGACGTCGCCTCCTCGGCGTGCAACTCAATGGGCGACCTGTCGGATTCCTCGAACACGGCGAGCTGCCCTGCCTCGATCGGCTCAGATGCGTTCAGGCGGCCCTTGTCAATCGCCAGCCACGCGACGTTGTGCCCGGCAGGCGGCACATATCGCCAGGTCTCTCCGGCGCTCAGTTGAACGTGGAAATAGTTGATGCTTTCAGGTGCGCGTATATCGCTCGCCGCGGATCCGTGGCGGCCGAGGATCACGCGGACTGGCCCATCCCGCTGGACCTCGGCCGGCGAAATGTACTGGCTTTCCGGCGCCGAATTCTCCAGCGAAGGCGGTAGCGCGACCCAGAGTTGAAAGAGGCGTACGGTTTCGCCCGGCAATACGTTGCCGTCGTGCCAGACACCATTGCCGGCCTTCATCCATTCGAGGCCGCCGGCTGGAAGCTCGCCATGCTTGCCGGTCGTGTCCGCATAGGAGATGCCGCCACTCAGCACGGTCGTGAGTGTTGCGATGCCCGAGTGCGGATGGAATCCGAACATCGGCTTGCCGGTCGGCACCACCACGGCGTGATCAAGGAACACAAAAGGCTTGATCCATTCTCCGATATCGGAGGGACTGGCCAGACGAGTAATGCCGCCGTGCGCACTGCCGCCGGTGCGAAAAGCGATCCGGCGCGGCGCTTGCACTGTTTCGTGGATCGGGGTGAGTACGGCTGTGTCGATGTTCATGGCTCTGCCTCAAGAAAAAAGCGATACCCGTAAAGGTAAGAGCTTGCACTCCATCTTGAAAGCCTATATTTTTAGATTTCACCTATCGTCTGGAGCGATGGACATGCTTGACGGCCTTACCCTGGACCAGCTTCGGACCTTCATCGCGGCGGTCGATGAAGGCAGCTTCTCAGCGGCCGGACGCAAGCTTCGGCGCGCGCAATCGGTGGTCAGCCAGACCCTCTCGAATCTCGAGGCACAGCTCGGAGTCAAACTGTTCGATCGCGCGACCCGTTACCCGCAGCTCACCGACGCCGGCAAGAGCTTGCTGCTCGACGCCCGTTCCGTGGCTGACACGATCGATGGCTTCAAGGCGCGAGCGCGCGCGATGCGCGAGGGTCTGGAGCCCGAGCTGTCCGTGGCGATGGACGTGATGTACCCCATGGACAGCTTGACGAGCGCGGCGGCTCAATCGCAAAAGGATTATCCGCACACGCCGTTGCGGCTCTATGTCGAGGCGCTGGGTGGCGTGATGAAGCTGGTGCTCGACCGGATTTGCAACATTGGCGTGATCGGCACTCTGCCGATCGTTACGGACGAACTGCAGGTCGAACTGTTGCGTGAGCTCGAGCTCGTTACCGTCGTGAGCCCTTCTCATCCGCTTGCGAATCGCCGCGGCCTCGTTTCGGCGGCCGCCATCAAGAAGCACGTGCAACTCGTCCTCAGCGACCGAACCGCACTGTCCCAAGGAAGCGAATTCGGTGTCCTGTCGCCCTCGACGTGGAGGCTCGGCGATCTGGGGGCCAAGCATGCGTTTCTGAAGGCGGGACTGGGCTGGGGCCATATGCCTCTGCACATGGTCAAGGAGGACCTGGAAAGTCGCGCCTTGGTGACGATTCGCATTGAAGGCCTGCCGCGCGAAGTCGCGATGCCGATGAAGGTGGTTTACCGCAAGGACGCGCCACCGGGGCCGGCTGCCCGCGCTTTCATCGCACAGTTGGGAAAGTAGCGAATTACCGCGATTTGATCTGAACTGAGTTTGAGTAGGTGGAGCACAAAAAAGAATCAGCCCGCGTCCACCATCACTAGCTCGGAATCTTCGAGGACGGAGATCCGCACCTCGGCGATGTTCGTGATCGCCACGCCGTCCAGCGGCCCAACGAGCTCGCCATTCACTTCGATGTGTCCCGAGGCCACGACGAGATAGGCGCGACACGCCGGACCCAATTCGTGTCGAACGCTTTCACCTGCTTTTAGCATTGCGCCAAGCACCCGCGCATCGGCGCGAAGAGGAAGCGCACCTTCATCGCGGGCGAACCCGCTGGCGAGAGCGACGAAACGCCCTGACCGGTCGCTTTTGGGAAACGGCCGGGTATCCCATGCGGGTTCACCACCGGCTTCACGAGGCACCAGCCAGATCTGGTAAAGCTTGAGAGGCACCTCACCCTTGTTGAACTCGGCGTGGCGTATGCCAGTACCGGCGCTCATGACCTGGACATCGCCTGCGTGGATCGTTCCCTCGGAACCCAAGGTGTCTCGATGTCCGAGCAGGCCTTGGCGCACATACGTGATGATCTCCATGTCGCGGTGACCGTGCAGGGGGAAACCGCTGCCGACCGCGATCTCGTCGTCGTTCCAGACAATCAGCGGACCCAAGGCGGCGTGCGCGGGATTGCCGTCGGCGCTGACCACGAAATGGTGTTTCGCGCGCAGCCAGCCGCGTTCCGCCCCGTCCAATGATTTCCAACGTCTGTGTGTGAGCATGTTCTCCTCTGTTTCGAACCACCGCCAATGCGGCGCGCGTCACCGGTGCGATCGGCCGGATTGAGCGCCGCTGCAGGTGATGAGCGTGGTGTTTCCGGCGAATTCCGCCGTGATTTCAGCGTGCGGTATGCAGGCCGGCGCCTGCCAGCAGCTTCTCAGTGAGAAACACGCGGATGGCGATTCGATACCCAGGCCGGTGTCGGCCAGGTGGGAATCCGCCTGGCCGTCTCATTCACGCGTCGATGGTGCGAATTTGAATGACGTTCAGCCAAACAGCTTGTTTGCCGTCCGGGCGATCAGTTCGCCCTGGTGGCGAGCACCGGCGAGCTCGATAGCGCTCGGCTGGCGCTGACCTTGTCCACCGGCGATGGTCGTGGCGCCATACGGAGAGCCGCCGACGATCTCGTCCAGCGTCATCTGCCCCTGGTGGCTATACGGCAGACCGACGATGGTCATGCCGAAGTGCAGGAGGTTGGTGATAATCGAAAACAGCGTCGCCTCCTGTCCGCCGTGCTGGCTGGCGGTCGAAGTGAAGGCACCGCCGACCTTGCCGTTCAATGCGCCGCTCATCCACAGACCGCCGGCCTGATCCAGAAACGCCGCCATCTGCGACGAGATGCGCCCGAACCGGGTCGGCGTGCCGACGACGATCGCGTCGTAGTCGGCGAGTTCGGCGATCGTCGCGACCGGCGCTTGCTGATCGAGCTTGAAGTGGGCGGCCCTGGCCACTTCCTCCGGCGCGGTCTCAGGCACCCGCTTGACGTCGACCGTAGCGCCCGCCGAGCGCGCGCCTTCGGCGACGGCTTCCGCCAGCGCTTCGACATGGCCATACGAGGAATAATATAGAACCAGAACTTTCGACATTTCGACCTCCTTCCTATATCTGCGGTGATGCCACTGTGGGAAATGATGTGCGCCCGACAACGCGCACCCTGCTGCTGCGAGGGCCGATCAAGGTGAGACGATGCGGCCGGTCAGGCGGTTGTCTCATCGGAGCCGTCTTCCTAGTTCGCGGTCAGAGGCGAAACGCCCGACGCTGTCCGCCCGGCGCGCGCGTCGAGGCTGAACGCACCGGCACCGAAGTAGGTGATCTGCAGAAGACCACCGGCCATCATCACGTTCTTGAGAAAGTGAATCATCTGGTTTTGATCGGCGAAGTTGTGGTGAAAGAACAATGCAGTGACCACGCAGAATACCGCCATTGCCAGCGATACGGCGCGAGTCCTGTAGCCCGACAGCAGCAACAAGCCACCGCCCAGTTCGGTCAGCACGGCAACAACGAACGCGAGCGGCGGCACGGGCAGACCCATGGCGGCAATATAGCCAACCGTCGCAGCATACGCTCCGAGCTTGCCCAGCCCACTCATGACAAACGGCGCCCCGATCAAGATGCGGCCCAACAACGGAAGAAACTTATAACGATCCATGACAATCTCCTGAAATGAAATGACGACTGACATGAATGCTACGTCCGCAATGTTGGTGCGCATATCTCCGTGGCGGCAATGTATCGTTGCTTTTGGCAGAACGATGAGAATCAACTAAGGCAGCCCAATGGACCAGATCACTCATCTGGACGATCTTCGGCGCTTCGCAGGGGTATTGGGGCATGAAAACCATACGGCGGCCAGGCACGGCCCGGCATACGGACGTGGAAGCTCGACCGTCGCGTTCGCGCCCGGCCTGCAACTCGGGAGGGGTCCATTAATGCGGGAACAGTGGCGCGACGTCGATGTAGATACGGTAGTCGTCGATTTGCCTGGCGCGTATCCGCCAGATCGTCACGGCCGGCACAGTCAGTGTCGATCCGTCCTCGCGCGTGTAGGTCACTTCGATCCGCGAGATCAATACGTCGTCGAATGCCCAGACGTCAAGCAGTTGATGCTGGATGCCGGCAATCAATGCCATGAAGTTCTTCGAATGCTCGGCAACGTTCGCGCGTCCGATGACGGGGTCGTTGTTGGCATAGACAAACGTGCAGTTTTCCGTCAAGAAGCGCGCTAACCGACGCTCGTCCTTCGAATCAACCGCCTCGTACACTTCCGATGCATATTCGAATGCCGCTGTGGACGCCTCGCTGAACATGTCCAGTCTCCTTTTCAAATGGTGATTGAGTACGACGTCGTAGATAACCAGCGTCGCGAGGTAGCCACTATCGGCCGGTCAATGACTCAGCGATCCGACTCTGTCGGGCGCCGTTCTGAAGATGCGCGGCGGAGCAAGCTGCTTGACTAGCAAAGCGATACAGGAAAGCGCTCCGGCGACGGCGATCGTCGCGAAGACACCTTCAAGCGTAAAGTGCCAGCGTACGAGTTGGGCGACGAGAAACGAGCCTGCAATGCCGCCAAAACGGCCCATGCCGAGCATCCACGCGACGCCGGTGCCACGCCCTTCGGTCGGATAAAAGGCGGCCGCAAGCGCATTCATCGAGGCTTGCGCGGTATTCAGCAGCACGCCGGACACAAGCACCATCGGCACGAGCAGACCTACGTGCCCCGCCGTCTCTCCAATACCAAAGAGGCTGATCGCAGCGAGCAGGTAGCATGCGGCAATCACGAGATTGGCATTGAAGCGATCCATCAGCACGCCGCACAGCACCGCGCCGATGCCACCGAGCGGAAACAATGCGGAAATCAGCGTCGCGCTTTTCTGGCTCAGGCCTGCATCTTTCAGCAGAATTGGCATCCAGTTGATCAACGCGTAGAAAATCAGGAGGCCCATGAAGGCCGCGAGCCATAGCATCAATGAACCGACGATGTATGAACGCGACAGCACCAGGCCCAGCCCGTTGTCGCCCGCTCCCGGCGCGCTCTCGGCCAGTGCGAAGCCGCGCGCATGGATTGCTTCAACGGAGATGCGCGCGAGCGTTGCGCGAATGCGCGCTACGGGCTTGCCATTTGCAACCATGAAGCGTACCGATTCTGGCATCTTGAGCCATAGCAGGACACCGTGAAGTATCGGCGTGATTCCGCCCAGCATCAGAACACTTCGCCAGCCGGCATGGGGAATCAACCATGCCGCGAGCAATCCGCCCAAAGCCGCACCGAGTGGGAATCCGCAGCACATCAGACTGGTCACGGTCGCGCGGCGCCGGGTCGGGCAGAACTCGTCCGTCATGGTCACCGCATTAGCCATGGCTGCACCGAGTCCGACGCCCGTGATGAAGCGCAGCACGGTCAGTTGACCGATGTTCGTCGAGAACGCGGACACGAGACAGGCAACGCCGAAGAGGAACACGGACGCGATCATCAGGGACCGTCGTCCAACACGGTCGGACAAAGGGCCGGACACGAGCGCGCCGAACGCGAGGCCGAACAGGGCGGCACTCAGGACCGGTGCGAGATCGGGCTTTGCCAGATGCCACTCAGTCAGTAACGACGGCGCGATGAAACCGATTGCCGCGGTGTCGAAACCATCCAGCACGACAATCACGAAGCACATGAAAAAGATGAGTCGTTGAAAGCGGCCGAACGGGTGCTCGTTGATGAAGTCCTGGACGTCGACGACCGAAGCACGTTTCATCGTTTGTCTCCTGTGTCGATCGGAGTTAGCGCTTTAGCGCTTACTCCGATCCCATGCAGAGCTAGTCGATCGGAGTTAGCGCTTTAGCGCTTACTCCGGTCCCATGCAGAGCTAGTCGATCGGAGTTAGCGCTTTAGCGCTTACTCCGGTCCCATGCAGAGCTAGTCGATCGGAGTTAGCGCTTTAGCAAAGTCTCATGTCATCCCGCCAACTATCATTCGACGCAGATTCGATTTATATAGCATGATTGCAAATCGAATAATCAAAGTCAATGGGTTCCACGCGGCAAGCATCGCGAACGCAATCGGCACTAGCCGGCGACGAAGCAACACTGACCACGCCACACGGAGACGACCATCATCACTGGAAGCCTTCCAGAACGGTTTTTCCGATGGCCCTTCCCGTTTCGATCCGTTCGTGGGCCTTGCGCAGATTCGCTGCCGTCAAGGGCCCCTCCACGTGCGTGAGCGTCGTCCGCAGCACGCCGGCGTCGACCATTGCCGACACTTCTTTCAGCAGACGATGCTGGGCATCCATGTCCGCTGTCTGGAACAGCGACCGGGTAAACATCATTTCCCACGACACAGTGATGCTCTTCGGCTTGAACGGCGCAATGCTGTCGTCGAAGTTGTCAATCAGCGCTACATGACCCTGGGGGTTCAACGCGCGCGCGAGACTGGGAGCGCTGCCGGGCGTCGAAGTGATCGCCCCGATATAGTCCACGCCACTGAAACCGATCGCCTGCAGCGCTTCGTCGATGGGCTTGCTGTGGTCGGCAACGTGCTTCGCGCCCAGCTTGCGCACCCACTCGACACTTTCGGGCCGGGATGCCGTGGCGATGACAGTGAGGCCCGTGAGGCGGTTCGCTAGCTGGATCAGCATGGAGCCGACGCCACCTGCTCCGTTCAGGACGAGCAGCGTGCCGCAGGGTGCGCGCAAGCCGCGTGGCACCTTCATGCGGTCGAAGAGCATTTCCCACGCTGTTATCGAAGTGAGCGGCAAGGCCGCCGCCTCGGCGAACGACAATGAGGTCGGCTTGGGCCCAACGATCCGTTCGTCGACGAGATGAAACTCCGAGTTTGTCCCGGGGCGGTCCATCGCGCCCGCGTAGAAGACCTCGTCACCCGGGCTGAACAGTGTGACGTCGCTGCCAACCGCGTCGACAACGCCCGCCGCGTCGTAGCCCAGCACTCTGGGAAGCGGACTCTCCGAAGGATCTTCATACCGTCGGCGCTTCACATCGGCAGGATTCACCGACACGGCCTTGACGGCGACCCGCAAATCGCGCGGGCCAGGCTCCGGCATCGGAAGCTCGAGGTCGGTCAAAACCTCGACGCCCCCCTTTGCTGTATAACCAATCGCCTTCATTACATTCTCCAGTGCCGCCGATGCCGAACTTTCCTGGCTAGCCAATACGAAGTGCAAGTCCGCCTTGCGCGAGTTCAAATCATGCCGTCCAGTTGTTCGAGCACGTCAGCCGGGAGGGCGAGCGAGCCAGCCGCCAGGTTTTCGCGCAGATGCTCGAGCGACGACGTACCGGGAATCAGCAGGAGGTTGGGCGAGCGCTGTAGCAGCCAGGCCAGCGCCACCTGCATCGGCGTTGCGTCCAGCGACGACGCCACTTCGGACAGCGTCGCGGACTGCAAAGGCGTGAAGCCGCCCAGCGGGAAGAACGGCACATAGGCGATGCCCTGCTGCGCGAGCGCATCGACTAACGGGCCGTCGTGGCGTTGCATCACATTGAACATGTTTTGCACGCAGACGACCGGGGCAATTGACTGGGCTTCCTTGACCTGCGCGGCGGTCACATTGCTGAGACCCAGATGCCGTATCAAGCCCCGCTGCTGCAACCCGGCAAGGACCGTAAACTGTTCGGCGATCGATCCTTCGACCGGACGTCTGTCGTCCATCATGGTGCGCAGATTGACGACATCGAGGACATCGACATGCAGATTGCGCAGGTTGTCGTGCACGGCGGCGATAAGCGCGGCCTGACTCTGCGCCGGGATCCATGAGGCATCGCTACCGCGCACAGCGCCTACTTTGGTCACGATCGTGAGCTCGTCACGATACGGATGCAGCGCCTCGCGAATGATCTGGTTCGTTACATGGGGACCGTAGTAGTCGCTGGTATCGATATGGTTGACGCCGCTCGCGACTGCTTCACGCAGGACGGCAATCGCCGTATCTCGATCCTTTGGCGGCCCGAACACGCGAGGGCCGGCGAGTTGCATTGCACCGTACCCCGTGCGGCTCACGTGACGGTCCCCAAGCATGAACGACCCGGGAGCGTTCGTCTTCGTCATGATGAAATTCCTGTGTTGCACTGGTTTTGCTTCTGCCTGCAGGCCGATGGTTTGACCCGTCAGGAATGCTATATCCACAACGATATTTCGCCTATGTCCTGAATTGCAAAGCAACATTGCGAGTGGTAGAACGTTAAAGGCCCAACTCAGAGCCACCGATGAACCCAATCACCGACCTCAATGATCTTCGACTCTTCGCGGAAGTCGTCGAGCACGGAAGCTTCACGGCAGCGGCCCGCAGCCTCGGCGTACAGACGTCGAAACTCAGCCGGCGTGTTCGCGCACTGGAAGAGGAGCTTGGCGTTCGTTTGCTCAATCGCACCAGCAGGAGCCTGTCCCTGACGGAAACGGGGCGGCGGTTTCACCAGCATTGCCTCGCCCTGGTAGCGGAATCGAAGGCCGCCAGGGATTTTGTGGACCAGACGCGCTCAAAGCCGCAGGGCACCATACGGATAAGCTGCCCCGTGGGACTGCTGACCTCCGGCATCTCCGCGATCGTTGCGCAGTATGTCCAGGACAACCCGCAAGTGCAGGTCCTCGTCGATGCAACCAACCGCCGCGTGGATGTGGTCGAGGAAGGTCTGGACTTCGCCATCCGGGTCAGGCTTCCCCCTTTGGAAGACACCGATCTCGCGGTCAGGCAACTCGGCTTATCCGCTCAGATTCTGGTCGCCAGTCCGGATCTGGCGGCGCGCCACCCGGTGCCCAAGTCCCTTGAATCGCTCGAGGAATGGCCCACTCTTGCCATGTCCAGCAGCAGCGAGCGGTATGCGTGGAACCTGGTGGACGCCGAGGGTCGCGCGATGTCATGGGCGCATCGGCCTCGTCTGGCGACCGATGACCTGGCGAGCTTGCGGGTTGCCGCCTTGCGAGGCGTCGGCGTGGCCTTGCTGCCCCGGGAACTGGTCGACGCCGATATTCAGGCCGGCCGGTTGCAGCACTTACTGGCGGGACTGGCCACGACGCCAGGCCTCGTTCACGCGATCTTCCCCACGCGACGAGGCATGGTCCCGGCCGTCCGCCAGCTACTGGACGCCCTGGTTGCGGGATTCGAAGATCTGAACCGGAAGTGACAGTGCGAGTGTAATTGCCTGAGGCTTCGCGAATGGCCTCACGTCGGTGAATCCAGCTCGATATGTATCGCCTCTGACGATAGATCGCATCGAAACATATAGGCTTCTTTCCCGGCATCCCAACGCTTACTCTTCCCTCTACCCTGATCTGAGGCACATCTCACGATTTAACGCACAGGATTCCTACGTGCGACCTTCAAACGAATTCTTCCGGCTCATCTTCCTTGACACTTAGTCAATAAGGCATAGTTCATGCAAAACGTGCGTGCTGGTAACGCGCTCATTCCGGCCATAGGCTTTGGCACCTACGGGATGAATGGCGGTGACATCTATCGAATGATCCCCGCAGCCCTTCGTGCTGGCTTCCGCCATATCGACACCGCGCAGATCTACCGCAACGAGGCCGAGATCGGCGAGTGCGTCGCCGAATCCGGCATCCCAAGAAGCGAAATATTTCTGACGACCAAGGTCTGGGTTAGTAACTACTCCGCAAGCCACTTCGATGCGTCCCTGAACGAGAGCCTGCGCAAGCTCAAGACGGACTATATCGATCTGCTCCTGCTGCACTGGCCGGGTTCGGATGTGCCGCTGGCCGAACAGATCGCGGCGCTCAATGCGGTGGTGCGCGCCGGCAAGGTCCGGCACATAGGCGTCAGCAATTTCAACCGTGCATTGATGACGGAAGCTATCCGGCTTTCGGCTGCTCCGCTGGTCACGAACCAGTTCGAATACCATCCGTACCTGAACCAATCCTTGCTCATCGAAAGCACGCGCCAGGCTGGGCTTGCTGTGACAGGATATTGCGGCATGGCGATTGGCCGCGTGTTCTCGGACCCGACGCTCAAGGCGATCGCGGCCCGTCATGACAGGACCATCGCCCAGATCGTCTTACGGTGGCTTGTTCAGCAGCCCGGCGTTGCGGCGCTGTCGAGAACCACGCGGATCGATCGACTGGCACAAAACCTGGCGGTATTCGACTTTGAGTTAGACGGTGCGGACATGGCAGCCATACACGCATTGGCGACGGCAAACAGCCGCATCGTCGATCCGCCCGGTCTTGCCCCGCTGTGGGATGGTACGGGCGGTTGACGAGCTGGTCGGCGGCGCGACGCCGGCTAATCTCCAGACCGGAAAGCTTCCGCAGACGTATTCAGCTTCTGTTCGGCGCAGCCCATGAAGTCGCGGCCATTTCACCGCAAATGCCGGTTTTCCCACATACCGCAAGCTTACGACTTGTCATCCTGATGGCTCAGGCGTGTGTGTGTGGCGGGAGATGGCTATGTCGGTCTATGTCGATGAAGGGTTCAGGCCCTGTGTGACGGAATGCGCGACGGTCGCGTTCCGGGTGTGCTGTGATGATCGGGCGCAGATTTTCGAGGTCAGCGCCGAGGCACTCGTGACTTATTGTGGCGCGGCGAGCAAGCGCAAGCGTGATCTGCTCGTCGCCTTCGAAGATGCGCAACTGGAAATCCTTTCGGTCGCCGCGCAGAAATGGACGTTCAGACCGACGGAGCCGGTGCGTCTCGGCCTCGACGAATTCCGAATGGTCAGACATTAAACGGCAGGTATGCCAGAATCGCATCATGACCTGGATCGCCGCCCTGCCAATGTATAACGTCACGCCCGCGCTCGAATTCGAGTGGCGCGAGTGGCTTGCCGACGTGCTGCGCATGGTCAAGCCCGCGTGCCGCATCGTCGAACCGGACGAGGAATTGCACGGCTTCTGGCGGCGTCCCAATCTGCTGATCTCGCAGACCTGCGGTTATCCGTTGATGCACGGCTTGCACGAACAGGTCCAACTGATCGCGACGCCGCGCTTCGACGCGCCGGGCTGCGAGGGCGCGCATTATTCGAGCATGCTGGTGACGCGCGCGGACGCGCGGTTCGATACCCTCGCGGCCTGCCGCGGCGCACGCGCCGCCTACAACCAGGACGATTCGAATAGCGGCATGAACGTGTTTCGCCACGCCGTGGCGCCGCTCTCGAGCGGCGGCATGTTCTTTAGCTCAGTGTTGCGAACCGGCTCGCATCTCGGCTCGTTGCGCGCGGTGGCGGAAAATCGCGCGGATGTCGCCGCGATCGATTGCGTGACCTTCGCTTTCGTGTGCGACGAAATGCCGGAATTGGCCCGCCAGGTTCACCGGATCGGCATGACGGCGCCGTCGCCGGGCTTGCCTTTGATCGCCTCCGACACGGTGCCTTCAGCGACGATCGAGGCATTGCGCGAAGCGCTGAACGAGGCGCTCGTCAACCAGCCCGAGCGCGCGAAACGCCTGCGTTTGCAGGGCTTTTCCGTGTTGCCGCCCTCGGACTACGAACGCATCGAGCAGCTCGAAAACGAAGCGCGCGCCGTCGGCTATACGCGCCTCGCCTGAGTCGCGGATTTACTGCTGCTGCACGTCCAGCACCAGCAGCTGCGCGCCGTCAGCAACCTGATCGCCGACTGCATACAGCACCTCCGACACCGTACCGGCCGCCGGCGCGCCAATGGTGTGCTCCATCTTCATCGCTTCCATCACGATCAGCGGCGTGCCCTTCTCCACCACGGTGCCCGGTTCGACCAGCACCGCGATCACCTTGCCGGGCATCGGCGCGGTCAAACGGCCTTCGCCGCCTTCGGCGTCCGCCGCGTGCGCGAGCAGGTTCTGCCACTCGAACGACAGCGCTTCGCCGAGGCAGAACACATGGAACGTATCGCCGTCGACGAACACGCGGCCCGTTGCGCGCGCGTCGCCGATCGTCGCGCGAAATTCATGCGGACCGCTGCCGTCCGACCAGCTAAAGTCTTCGCGCACGCCGTCGTGTTCGAGCGTTTGTGTGCCGCCGTCGCGCGCGAACGTGACGGTGAAGGCGCTTTCGCTGTCGTTACCCGCGCGACCGCTGTCCAGATCGCGCCAGCCGAGCGTCTGCGTGTAGCCGCTGTTCAGGCGCCAGTGCGACAGCGCATCCCACGGCGACGCGCCGTGCGCCGTGCCGCCCTCGCGCTTGAGCAACGCCGCGCAAGCCAGCGCCAACGCTTCCTTGAACGGCTTCTTGCGCGGCGCGAACAGGGCGTCATGGTGACGCTCGATCAAGCCCGTATCGAGATCGCCCGTTGCAAACGGCTCGCTCGCGACGATGCTTTGCAGGAACTCGACGTTGGTGTGCGGGCCGACTACTTCGCAAGCATGCAGCGCGCGGCTCAGACGCGCGAGCGCCTCCTCGCGCGTGGCGCCGTGCACGATCAGCTTGGCGATCATCGGATCGTAGAACGGCGTGATGGTGTCGCCTTCACGCACGCCGCTGTCGATACGCACCGGCGCCTTGCGTCCGGGCTCGCCGAGGCCCGCCGCGTCGATGGCGAACTCCACGCCCTCCGGCATGCGCAAATGCTTGAGCGTGCCCGTCGACGGCAGGAAGCCGCGCGCCGGATGTTCGGCATAAATACGCGCTTCGATCGCGTGACCGTCGATCTTCAACTGTGCCTGCGTGAGCGGCAGCGGTTCGTCGGCGGCGACGCGCAGTTGCCATTCCACCAGGTCCTGGCCGGTCACCATCTCCGTGACCGGATGCTCGACCTGCAGGCGCGTGTTCATTTCCATGAAATAGAAGTCGCCCGTGCCGGTCATGATGAACTCGACCGTGCCCGCGCCGACGTAATCCACGGCACGCGCGGCCGCTACCGCCGCCTCGCCCATTTCGCGCTTGATTTCACCGGACAATCCGGGCGCCGGCGCTTCCTCCAGCACTTTCTGATGACGCCGCTGGACCGAGCAATCGCGATCGAACAGATAGACCGCGCCGCCGTGACGGTCCGCGAACACCTGCACTTCCACGTGACGCGGCCGCGTCAGGTACTTTTCGATCAGCACGCGGTCGTTGCCGAAGCTGCTCGCGGCTTCCCGCTTGCACGACGCCAGCGCCGCCGCGAAATCCTCGCTGCGTTCGACCACGCGCATACCCTTGCCGCCGCCACCTGCGCTAGCCTTGAGCAGCACCGGATAACCGATCGAATCCGCCTCGCGGTGCAGCAGTTGCGGGTCCTGATCGTCGCCGTGATAGCCCGGCACGAGCGGCACGGCCGCTGCATGCATCAGCGCCTTCGCGGCGGCTTTCGAACCCATCGCGGCGATGGCCCCAACCGGCGGTCCGATGAAGACGATACCGGCCGCCTCGCACGCATGCGCGAAGTCTTCGTTTTCCGACAGGAAGCCGTAGCCCGGATGCACCGCCTGCGCGCCGGTGGCGCGCGCGGCTTCGATAATGCGTTCGACGCGCAGATAACTCTCCGCCGCCGTCGAGCCGCCGATGTGCACCGCCTCATCGCACGCGGCCACGTGTTTCGCGTTGGCGTCCGCATCGGAATAGACGGCCACGCTCGCGATGCCGAGCCGCTTGCAGGTCGCGGCGACGCGGCACGCAATCTCGCCCCGGTTGGCAATCAGGATCTTGTTGAACATGAAGTGTCTCGATGAAGTGTGCCGTTTTTTCGGGGCTGTTGTTCTGGTCAAGGCGCGGCGAGCACCCTGGAATGTGTGCGTCAGTCGCGCCAGGCGGGCGGGCGTTTTTCAAGGAACGACGCGACGCCTTCGCGGCCTTCCGCGCCGGCACGCGTACGCGCGATGCACGCCGCCGTGTCCTCGATCATCGCGTCGTTCAACTCATGGCCCGCGATGTCCTGCACGAGCTGCTTGCACGCGCGCACCGCTTGCGGTCCATTGGCGCACAGCGTTTCGGCAATCTGGCGTACGGTGGCGTCGAGTTGCTCCATGCTCACCGCTTCGCTGACGAGCCCGAGGCGCAATGCCGTCGCGCAATCGAATTGCTCGGCGGTCGTGAAATAGCGGCGCGATGGCTGCTCGCCCAGCGCTCGAATCACGTACGGCGCGATGGTGGCCGGAATCAAACCGAGGCGCGCTTCCGAGAGGCAGAAGCGCGCGCTTTCGACAGCCACCACGATATCGCACGCCGAGATCAAACCCATGCCGCCAGCGTACGCGTCGCCGTTCACGCGCGCGATCACCGGCTTGTTGCAGCGATAGATCGACGACAGCATGTTCGCCAGCAGCATCGCATCGGCGCGGTTCTCGTCGTCCGAGTAACCGGCCATCTTCTTCATCCAGTTCAGATCGGCGCCCGCGCAGAACGCCTTGCCGTTCGCGGCGAGCACTACCGCGCGCACGTCGTCGCGATCGTTGAGCGCCGTGAAGGCCGAGGTCACTTCGGCGATCATCGTTTCGTTGAACGCGTTGCGCACGTCCGGACGATTCAACGTGACCGTCGCGATCGGTCCGGCGAATTCGATGTTCAGTGTTTCGTATTGCATACGTCGCAGCTCCTGCGCTTCGTCGCGCATCGTCACATTCTGAACACGCCGAAACGCGTGTCTTCGATCGGCGCGTTCATCGCGGCCGACAAGCCGAGGCCGAGCACGTCACGCGTTTGCGCCGGATCGATCACGCCGTCGTCCCACAGACGCGCACTCGCGTAGTACGGGTGGCCCTGATGTTCGTATTGGTCGCGGATCGGCTGTTTGAACGCCTCTTCTTCTTCGGCGCTCCACGAACCGCCCTTGCCTTCGATGCCGTCGCGTTTGACCGTAGCCAGCACCGACGCCGCCTGCTCGCCGCCCATCACCGAGATGCGCGCGTTCGGCCACATCCAGAGGAAGCGCGGCGAATATGCGCGGCCGCACATGCCATAATTACCCGCACCGAACGACCCGCCGATGATCACCGTGAACTTCGGCACCTTGGCCGTCGCCACGGCCGTCACCATCTTCGCGCCGTTACGCGCGATACCTTCGTTTTCGTATTTGCGGCCCACCATGAAGCCGGTGATGTTCTGCAGGAACACGAGTGGAATCTTGCGCTGGCAGCACAGCTCGATGAAGTGCGCGCCCTTGAGCGCGGACTCCGAAAACAGAATGCCGTTGTTCGCGATGATGCCGACCGGATGCCCCCAGATATGCGCGAAGCCGGTGACGAGCGTGGTGCCGTAGCGCGCCTTGAATTCGTCGAACGCCGAATCGTCGACGATGCGCGCGATCACCTCGCGGATATCGAACGGCTTGCGGGTATCCACGGGAATCACGCCGTACATGCTCTTTACGTCGTAGCGCGGCGGCTTCGGTTCCTGCAACGCCACCGGCACCTGCTTGCTGCGATTCAGATTGCCGACGATGCTGCGCGCGATCCCCAAAGCATGCGCGTCGTTCTGCGCGAGATGATCGACCACGCCCGACAAACGCGTGTGCACGTCGCCGCCGCCGAGGTCTTCCGCGCTCACCACTTCGCCAGTCGCCGCTTTCACCAAAGGCGGACCGCCGAGAAAAATCGTCCCCTGATTCTTGACGATGATCGACTCGTCGCTCATGGCCGGCACGTAGGCGCCGCCCGCGGTACATGAACCCATCACGACGGCGATCTGCGGAATGCCCGCAGCGGACAGATTCGCCTGATTGTAGAAGATGCGGCCGAAGTGATCGCGGTCCGGAAACACGTCGTCCTGGTTCGGCAGATTCGCGCCGCCCGAGTCGACCAGATACACGCAGGGCAATTGATTTTCAGCGGCGATTTCCTGCGCCCGCACATGCTTTTTCACGGTGACCGGATAGTAGGTGCCGCCCTTGACCGTTGCATCGTTGCAGACGATCACGCACTCCTGCCCGGCGATCCGGCCAATGCCGGTGATCACGCCCGCGCCGGGCGCGTCGTTGTGGTACATGCCGTAGGCTGCAAGTTGCGAGAACTCGAGAAACGGCGTGCCCGGATCGAGCAGCTTCTCGATGCGATCGCGCGGCAGCAGTTTGCCGCGTCCCGTGTGTTTGTCGCGCGCCGCCTGACCGCCGCCCAGTGCGAGCTTCTCGACCTTCGCGCGAAGGTCGGCGACCAGCGCTTCGAGCGCCGTCGCGTTGGCGCGGAAGTCGTCCGAGCGCGGATTCAGCTTTGATTCGATGATCGGCATTACGTGGCTCTCCTGTTCGCCGCTTCTTATTCGCTTCGGGCCGTTGCGCTCAGGCCGTTTCGGCGAACAACTCGCGGCCGATCAGCATGCGGCGGATTTCGCTGGTACCCGCGCCGATTTCATAGAGCTTCGCATCGCGCCACAGACGGCCAACCGGATACTCATTGATATAGCCATTGCCGCCGAGAATCTGGATCGCCTCGCCCGCCATCCACGTGGCTTTTTCCGCCGTGTAGAGAATCACACCGGCGCAGTCCTTGCGGACCTGGCGCACATGTTCCTTGCCGAGCGTATCGAGTTGACGGCCCACCGCGTAGAGATACGCGCGGCACGCCTGCAATGTCGTGTAGAGATCGGCCACCTTGCCTTGAATGAGCTGGAATTCGCCGATCGGCTGACCGAACTGCTTACGGTCGTGGATATACGGCACGACCGCGTCCATGACCGCGACCATGATGCCGGTCGGGCCGCCCGCGAGCACGGCGCGTTCGTAGTCGAGGCCGCTCATCAGCACCTTCGCGCCGCCGTTCAACTGGCCGAGAATGTTTTCTTCCGGCACTTCCACGTCCTGGAACACCAGCTCGCCAGTATGCGAGCCGCGCATGCCGAGCTTGTCGAGCTTCTGCGCAACGGAGAAACCCTTCATGCCCTTCTCGACGATAAACGCCGTAATGCCGCG
The DNA here is from genome assembly GCF_046027395.1 of Paraburkholderia dipogonis. Taxonomy (GTDB): domain Bacteria; phylum Pseudomonadota; class Gammaproteobacteria; order Burkholderiales; family Burkholderiaceae; genus Paraburkholderia; species Paraburkholderia dipogonis_A. Next base: position 79,813 of record NZ_JAQQEG010000042.1, read on the forward strand.
TGAATTCGCTTCGGGGTCGGTTTTGGCGTAGACGACCAGCGTGTCGCAATCCGGGCCGTTGGTGATCCACATCTTCGTGCCGTTGAGCACATAGTGGTCGCCCTTCTTCTCGGCGCGCAGCTTCATGCTGACGACGTCCGAGCCTGCATTCGGCTCGCTCATGGCGAGTGCACCGATGTGTTCGCCCGACACGAGCTTGGGCAGATACTTCTGTTTTTGCGCTTCCGTGCCATTGCGATGAATCTGGTTGACGCACAGATTCGAATGCGCGCCGTACGAGAGACCGACCGAGGCCGACGCGCGCGAGATTTCCTCCATGGCGATCATGTGCGCCGTGTAGCCCATGTTCGCGCCGCCGTATTCCTCCGAGACCGTCATGCCGAGCACGCCCAGATCGCCGAACTTGCGCCACAGGTCCATGGGAAACTGATCCGTGCGATCGATTTCCGCGGCACGCGGGGCGATTTCTTTGGCAGCGAATCCCGCGATGCTGTCGCGCAGCATTTCGATTTCTTCGCCGAGCGGGAATTGCAAACCGGGCAGGTTGCTCATTGCTGTGTCTCCAGAGTTCGTTGGCGGCCGGCCTCGGGTGGGCGCCGGCTGGTCCGGTTGCGGCTCGGCGGACGGCGGTGGCCTTGTGGGCCGCCCCTGTCGTCCCGCACGAGGCGCGAAACGTTCAAGGCGCATTTCACGCTAGATTTACGTAAGCGTCAATAGGTATTTTTGAGTGTTACTCAGAAAATGGTGTAACCGCCTACAAACCCGACAAGGCGTGATAGCATCGTCGTCATCGGGCTCATCCCGCGCTCCTGAGAGCCGAATTCGCTTCATAAATCTGAACTGGACTCATATGACGGTTGCCACGAAGGCCGAGTTACCCGCCTCGCGCCGCCAGCCGGCCGGGCGCAAGTCGCAGCAACGCGTGAAGGAGATCCTTCAGGCCGGGCGCGACGTGTTCTCCGAAAAGGGCTACGAGCGCGCAACGACCGCCGAAATCGCGCAGCGCCTCGGCATTTCCGAAGCGACCGTGTTCAGCTATTTCCGCGGCAAACGCGAGTTGTGCGCGCGGGTGATCGGCGACTGGTACGACGAGATCATCGAAGCGATCGAATCCGGCTTGCCGCGCGACGGCAATGTGCGCCAGCAGTTTGCGTTCATCGTTCGCACGCACTTGCGGCTGATGCTGGTGAACGGCACCGATCTGTGCGCGCTGGTGCTGTCCGAAGGCCGGGCGCGCCATCATGAGCTGAGCGAGGCGCTCACGGAGTTGCAGCGCCGCTACACCGCGCCGCTGATGCGCGTGCTGGCGCAAGGCCAGGAAAGCGGGCAGATTCGCGCCGACATGCCGTTGCGCTTGCTGCGCTCGATGGTGTTCGGGCCAATGGAGCATGTGCTGTGGGACGCCACGCTCGCGAACCGTCGCATCGATATCGATGCGACGGCGGATCAGCTCATCGACGTGTTGTGGGCCGCGCTGACGCCGCCGGATCTGGCGGTGAGCGCGTTGCAGCAGTTCAGAGCAGAGGTGGCGGAGGCAAACCGGCGGTTTGAAGAGGCTGCGCGCGGAGCAACGGATATGCCTGTTGACGGCAGCGAATAGCGACCGCAATTTCGTAGCTGTGCACTTCAGTTCCACGGCGAAAAAACCGCTAATCTACTGCTTCCCGCGCGAAGTCAGATGGAGAAGCCAAGTGCCGAAAGAACCCGCTGCAAAGACCTCAAAAGCCGCAAAAACCTCGAACATCCGCATCGGCATAGGCGGCTGGACCTACGCGCCCTGGCGCGGCACCTTCTACCCCTCCGACCTCACACAAAGCCGCGAACTCGAATACGCCAGCCAGAACCTCACATCGATTGAAATCAACGGCACGTTTTACGGTTTGCAAAAACCGGCGAGCTACGAAAAGTGGTACCAGGAAACCCCGGACGATTTCGTCTTTTCGTTGAAGGCGCCGCGTTACGCGACCAACCGAAAAGTCCTCGCCGACGCGGGCGAAACGATTGAACGCTTCTTCGGCAGCGGCGTGCTGCTGCTCAAGCAGAAGCTCGGCCCGATCAACTGGCAATTCGCGCCCACCAAGAAATTCGACAAGGAAGACTTCGAAGCGTTTCTGAAGTTACTGCCGGCCAGTATCGAAGGCCAGAAGCTCAGGCATGCGATCGAAGTCCGCAACGACACCTTCAAGACGCCGGACTTCATCGCGCTCGCCCGCAAATACAAAGTCGCGGTCGTCCTGGCCGGCGACAGCGACTACCCGCAGATCGCCGACATCACGGCGCCCTTCGTGTACACGCGCATCATGGGCACGACGGACAAACAGGCCAAAGGTTATTCGACCAAAGCGCTCGACGCATGGGCCGAACGCGCACGGCAACTGGCGGCAGGCACGACACCGGACGACCTGGAAACCTCGGCGGATGCACCCGCAAAAACGGCCGCGCGCGACGTCTATCTCTACGTGATCAGCGGCTTCAAGGAACGCAATCCGGCGGCTGCCATGGCGCTGATCAAACGTCTCTGACGCGCGCCTCCCGGCCGCATCGCGCGAGTGTCATAATCCCGGCAGCGAAGACAAGCACAATCGACGCACCCACACATACGCAGTCAGGCCGCGAGGCCACTTCATCACAAGGTCCGGGAGAATATTTTGAGCGCCATCGACAATCCTTTGCACGATCAGGAAGTCGGCTCGGCCGACGCCACCCAGGACACCACGCGCATCGACGACGTTCGGATCGGCGCGGTCCGTCCACTGATTTCCCCTGCGCTGTTGCAGGACGAGTTGCCCGTGCCGCCTTCGGTGCAGACGCTGGTCGAGAAAACCCGCGCGGAAATCGCCGACATTCTGCACGGCCGTGACGACCGGCTCGTGATGATCGTCGGACCGTGTTCGATTCACGATCACGATCAGGCCATCGAATACGCACGCAAACTGAAGGTCGCCGCCGACACCTACAAAGACGATCTTCTGATCGTGATGCGGGTCTACTTCGAGAAGCCGCGCACCACCGTCGGCTGGAAAGGCTATATCAACGACCCGCGTCTGGACGGCAGTTTCCGCATCAACGAAGGTCTGCGTCTTGCACGGCAACTGCTGCTCGACATCAACGGTCTCGGTCTGTCCACTGCCACCGAGTTTCTCGACCTGCTGAGCCCGCAGTACATCGCCGACCTGATCGCGTGGGGCGCCATCGGCGCGCGCACGACGGAGAGCCAGAGCCATCGTCAACTGGCGTCAGGCCTGAGCTGCCCGATCGGTTTCAAGAACGGCACGGACGGCGGCGTGCAGATCGCCGCGGACGCGATCGTCGCCGCGCGCGCGAGCCACGCGTTCATGGGCATGACGAAAATGGGCATGGCCGCGATCTTCGAAACGCGCGGCAACGACGACGCGCACGTGATCCTGCGCGGCGGCAAGAAAGGGCCGAACTACGATAGCGCGTCGGTGGAAGCCACCTGCGTGGCACTCAAATCAGCGGGTTTGCGCGAGCAGGTCATGGTCGACTGTTCGCATGCGAACTCGGGCAAGTCGCATCTGCGTCAACTGGAGGTGGTGCAGGATCTGGCGCAGCAACTGTCGCAGCGCGAGCGCCGCATCATTGGCGTCATGCTGGAAAGTCATCTGGAAGAAGGCCGTCAGGATCTGAAGCCAGGCGTGCCGTTGCGTCACGGCGTATCGATCACGGATGCCTGCGTCAGTTGGGCGCAGACCGAGCCGGCGCTCGAGACGCTCGCCGAGGCCACCCGCAAACGTCGCGCGGGCTGAGCGCGAGCCGGGCCGCAAGCGCCGCGTCGAGCACGCCCCCCAGGAAGCCCCTTGGGGGTGAGCACAAACACACGCGCCGCACCAGCCGCCGATCGATCCACCTAACCGGGGTTGGGCAGCGCGTGATTCCTCACGCCCGATGCATCGCTCGCCGCGCGCCAGGTTGGCGCGTGTGGATGCTCCGGCGTGAAGCGCGTTGCATTACGACGCGTTGACGGCTTCCTTGAACGCCTTGCCAGCGGTGAACTTCACCGTCTTGGCAGCCGCGATCTGGATCTCGGCACCCGTCGACGGATTGCGGCCCACGCGTGCTGCGCGCGCGCCAGTCGAGAAAGAACCGAAACCGACCAGTTGCACCGTATCACCACCCACCACGGCTTTGGTCACCGCTTCGACGATCGCGTCGATGGTCTGGCCGGTGGCCGCTTTGCTTTCGCCCGTCGCTGCGGCGACTGCATCAATCAGTTCCTGTTTGTTCATAGCACTTCCCGTATGGTAATCATGGAACCGGCGCCACATCTGTTGCGCCGGGACCGACACACTAACGCATAGGCGCGGGTTCGCGCAAACCTTGGGTGTAAGCCTTGTATCACCCGCCCACAGGGAATTTGACGATTTTTTGGTGCAAAGTGCCATAAGAATCGCGCGCTTAGACGTTTCTCGGGCTCGACGCGTGTTTTCGCGTTATCACAATCCGTTGCAATTTCAGTGCTTTAGCGCCTCGCAAGCCACTACCGGCGGCCTTTTTTCCTATGTTATGGTGGATCGCACAGAGTCGGCATTTGTCAGGCGCGGCGTCCCGTAAATAAAGAATCCGGGAGGAATAAAAAAATGAAATTTCGCCATATTGCAACATGTGCGCTGCTCGCCGCGACGTCCTGCGCGGCCCTCGCAGCCGACGAGAAAGGCTGCGCCACGCTCGTCGGCACAGCAAATTCGCCCACGCCACAGAGCTTTCAGGTCCGTGACGGCGAGCCGGTCGACCTCGTCAGCGGCACCGGAACCGTGCACGGCAAGCTGCTGGTTTTCGGCGATAGCGGCGTCTTCCGGGCCTATTGGCAGCCCGAGAACAGCCCGGAAAAATATGTGCTGGCGAATGCCGGCGTGAATACCGTGCGGCTCGTCTCCACGCCGCCGCAAGGCACGCCGGCACAGAACGGCCAACCCGGCACGACGCTCACGCCGCAACGCGTGCTCTCATGTCCGGTGCTTTGAGGCGACGAGCCTGTCACTTCGGCGTCCGGACGCGGCACAAATGACACCCGGCGCCTTGCCACCCGGTCGTACTTACCGTTTATTCGCCGGCAATTGATTTCTATCTGAGCCGCCCTCAAGGTCCCATCCGTCCTGCCGATATACAAGGCTGCGTGTGCTGCGCAAACGTTTAAAGGGACGGGGATGGTTCTGTTAGCCAAATTGAGGGATGCGCTGTCGGTCGCGGAACGCGACCCCGAGCTCGTACGTTCGCAGCTCGAAGCATTCGGCCATCAGGTCCCTCTTCTCTACTTCATCCTGCTCGTCAACACGGCAGCCGTCGCCATCACGCACGTCAACTGCGCGCCGGCATGGTTGTCGATCTACTTTCCCGCGACGCTGTGCACCCTGTGCATCATCCGGTGCATACGTTGGTGGCACCTTCGGCACCGCGCCCTGACGCTCGACAAGGCGCTGCCCGAACTGCGCAAGCTGACCTGGCTTGCCGGCTTCTTCGCCGTCGCATTCAGCAGCTGGTCGTTGCTCCTCTTTCCCTACGGCACCGCGTACGAACAGACGCAAGTCGCGTTTTACATGGCGACCACGCTGGTCGGCTGCGTGTTCTGCCTGATGCACCTGCGCGCGGCTGCCATGCTGCTGCTGTCGATCGTCATCCTAAGCTTTTCGACTTTTCTGGTTTTCACCGGCTATCCGGTCTTCATTGCGATGGCCGTCGACATGACACTGGTCGGGGTCGCGCTCGCCTTCATCATTCAGTTGTATTGCCGGACCTTTGCCGACGTGGTGCACGCGCAGCGCGAGTTGCAGGCGAGCCAGCAAAAAACGCAGCGCCTCAGCGACGACAACTTCCGGCTCGCGAGCATCGACAGTCTGACGGACCTGCCCAACCGGCGCAGTTTCTTCGCCTCGCTGCGCGCGCTGTCCGAGCAGGCGCTCGGCACCCATGGCGGTTTCAATGTCGGACTGATCGATCTCGACGGCTTCAAACAGGTCAACGATATCTACGGCCACGCCAGCGGTGACCTGGTGCTGCAGGAAGTCGGCTCGCGTCTGCTGGCGCTTGCCGAGCCCGGCATTTTCTTCGCGCGACTCGGCGGCGACGAATTCGGCGTGCTCGCGCAGCACAAACTGGCAAACGAGACGCTCCTCGAGTTGGGCGAGCGCATCTGCGCGGCGCTCGGTCAGCCCTATCGGGTTGCCGGCAACGTCGCCGAGTTGTCGGGCACGATCGGCTGGGCCGCGTTCCCCGAAGCCGGCACGACGGTGGCGCAAGTGTTCGAACGTGCCGACGCGGCGCTGTACGTGGGCAAGGAAAGCCGGCGCGGCACGCCGGTCATCTTCTCGACCGAACATGAAACGCGCATCCGGCGTTCGAGTCTCGTGACTCAGGAACTCCGCCATGCGGACCTCGAGTCAGAACTGTTTCTGGAGTTCCAGCCGATCTACGACGTGGTCACGCAATGCACCCTCGGTCTGGAAGCGCTCGGGCGTTGGCACAACGCACGGCTCGGCGCGGTCAGGCCGGAAGAATTCATCCGGATTGCCGAGCGTACCGAACTGATTCTGCGCATCACGGAAGTGCTGCTGCACAAAGCGCTCGACGAAGCGGCGCGCTGGCCGTCCGAGCTTTATCTGTCGTTCAATCTGTCGGCGATCGATATCTGCACGTCGGCGCGCGCCCGCCGGCTGATCGATATCGTCTTGGCAAGCGGCGTGCCGCCGCATCGCGTGTCGTTCGAAATCACCGAGACCGCCGTGACGCGCGATTTCGAACAGGCCCGCTGTTCGCTCACCATGATCAAGAAAGCCGGTTGCCGCGTGTCGCTCGACGACTTCGGCACCGGTTATTCGAGCCTCAGCTATGTGCATCGCCTGCCCTTCGATACGATCAAGATCGACCGCAGCTTCATGACGGACGTGGATACCAACAGCGCGTCGAAGAAGATCGTCAAGTCGGTGCTCGACCTGTGCCGCAACCTTGGGCTCGAATGCGTGGTGGAAGGGCTCGAGACGGCATCGCAAGTCGAGGTCGTCAAGGCGCTCGGCGCACGCGCGGTGCAGGGTTATCTGTTCAGCCGGCCGATGCGGGCAAGCGCGATTGCCGCGTATTTGCAGGCGGCGCGCGGGCACGACTACGCTGCGCAAATGCTGCCCTAGTCGACTCCCCGCGTCTCGTCGCTCCGCTCTATTGACCCACGCTGTCCGCGCCGCCGAATTCGTGCGGCAGGATCATCTGCTCGGGAATGTCAGCCCCTTTCATTCGTGCGGCGACGTAGTACAGCAAGGCGGGCGCGGCGAGCCCGACAATCCACGAAATATCGACGCCGCCCAACGACTCGACTAAGCCGCCGGTATAGAAGCTCGTCGCGATGAACGGCATCTGGACCAGCACGCCGAACGCGTAAACCGCGATGCCCGTCATATTCCAGCGGCCATAGCGGCCATCCGGATCGAATAGTGCCGGCACGTCGTAGCGCTCTTTGGTCACAAAATAATAGTCGACCAGATTGATCGCGCTCCACGGCGTAAAGAACGCGAGCAGAAAGAGCAGGAACGCGGAGAATTCCTTCAGGAACGCGTGATGACCGGCCAATGCCAGGCCCGTCGATGCGCCCACCATCGCAAAGATGAAGCAAAGCCGCGCGCGGTTCGAAATCGACCGTTGTCCGCCGAAGCCGGTCATGATGGCGGCCACCGACATCACACTGCCGTACGCATTGAGCGTGGTGATGGTGAGCTTGCCGAGCGCGATCGTGAAGTACAGCACGGCAGCGAGCATGCCGGTCGCACCCAGCCCGACGATGAACGACACCTCGTGCCCCGCGAAGCGATTACCCGCGAGCGCCGCTGCAAACACGCCGAACACCATCGAGACCTGTGCGCCGATCACGGAGCCGAGACCCACCGCCCAGAACGTCTTCAATGCCGACGTGGCTCTTGGCAGATAGCGCGAATAATCGGCGACATACGGACCGTAGGCGATTTGCCACGAAGCCGACAACGACACCGCGAGCAGGAACGAACCGACCGTAAAGTGCCGGTTGTTCAGCAGCACGCCGATATCGTGGCCATGCAGCAGACTGGCGAAGAGATAAAGGAAAGCCAGCACGCCGACGATGCTCGACATACGCCCCATCGAGTGAATGGTGCGATAGCCGAGTGCGGTCAGCACGACGATCAGCGCGGCGAAGATGAGGATCGCCGTGGTGTTCTCGACATGCAGCAACTGTCCGATCGCCTGCCCGGCGAGCACGGTGCCGCCGGCGGAGAAGCCCACGTACATCACGCAGACCAGCGCGAGTGGAATGATCGCGCCATAGACGCCGAACTGCACGCGGCTCGAAATCATCTGCGGCAGACCGAGTTGCGGGCCTTGCGCGCCATGCAACGCCATCACCGCGCCGCCAATGATCTGTCCGGCGAGCAAGCCGATCAACGACCAGAAAACGTCGCCGCCGAGCACGACCGCGAGCGCGCCGGTCACGACCGCCGTGACCTGCAGATTTGCCCCGAACCACAACGTGAACTGGCTAACCAGGCTGCCGTGCCGTTCGGCTTCGGGAATATAGTCGATGGAGCGCCGCTCGATCAGTGAAGGCGTCGATGCGCGCGGGATGGAAGTTGCCATATATATCTCCTGACATGTCGCTACGCTGCCTTTCAGCAGCTATGGGAATGCGGTTGGGTGACGATCGATGGCTGTCTGATTTTGTTATTCGACTCGCTGGGTGTTCGTGGTTCGGCCGGCCGAGCTAGAACGCAGTGGTGAGTTCCGGCACTGCTTC
>NZ_JAQQEG010000043.1:0-80166 GCF_046027395.1 Paraburkholderia dipogonis
TGGCGGCGGCTGGGGTGACACGGCCCCCCAACCTGCCCAGCCGGCCATGGGACAGGTAGCGCCGACAGCTCCGGTGCAAACAGCGGTTGCACAGATGTAACGGAACGGTTGTGAGTTGAGCATTACGCAGGCCCATCCAGAGCATCGGATGGGCCTGTCGCTTTCTGGAGTGACATCATGAAATCCGACGTGGCGAACACGATTCTCGGAACACCAATTAACTGGCTGCATCGGGCGATTCGCCGACGGAGAAGCTCGGATAACGCCCTCTATCCGGCGAAGATACTGCGAGTCGCCATCATCGCATCGATTCTCTATTTTGCTGTCGCCATGCTCGCGATAGCGATGGCAATCCTTCTGGCCATTGCAGACGCCATTCGGTGCGTGCTGCTTTTTTAGAGAAAACGGGGAAGGTCGGTGCGGCGGATGGGACTGGTCAGAGACGGGCGCCAGGAGGAGACGCGCAATCTGCAGCGAGTAGACAGAGCCCCGGTGGCTCAGGAAAAGCGGATTGAGGCGGGGCTCGCCTCGTGAGCGAAACCCCGGGCCCGGGTGACAACTTGCGGGAAGCACTCAGGCTGGCCGCATCTTATCTCGCGCCGAGCCGCGATGTAAGGTCCCATTGCGCGAATACTGTGTTCGCCCACAACGAATAAAACACAAGAAAAGCGCATTCGTACTCGCGTCAATTTCCTCTGCCAATTGCAGAGTTTCCAGCATTACGAACGTGGAGCGGTGGGAGCGACGCGGAGGAAGAGAATCGGGACCTCGCGTGAAGAGCGCGAAGTCCCTGGCCCAGGGCAACAACTGCGAGGAGATAGGGTTGAGTGAAGCGTACCCTCCGCCGCTTCCATCCGGAAGACCTCGCCTGCGAATAGTCTTTTCGCTCATTCCGAACAGCGCCTGACGTGTGCCACGCGAGTTCAATGAATACAGGCATTTAGCTCTCCCCCGATTCTAGCCTCACCTCTATCAAGCGACACGAACGCCTTTTTTTTCGTCGTGCAGTTGCTACATCCTTCATCTTGTCGTTTATCGCCATCGTTTTGACACGCTATCTTTACGTTCGCATTACCGACGTAAGTAAAACATCTGGAGAACGAAGATATGAAGCAGTACGTATTGACCCCTCTCGCAATTGCGCTCGCTGGCTTCACGGTGGCAGCCAACGCTCAATCCAGCGTCACGCTTTACGGCATCATCGACGCAGGCATCGGCTATGTGCACAACGCTGATGGCAACAAGAAGCAGGTGGGGATGATTAACGGCAACATGAACGGCAACCGCTGGGGTATCAAGGGTTCTGAGGACCTGGGCGGCGGCATGAAGGCTGTCTTCCAGTTGGAAAGCGGCTTCGACCCGGGCACCGGCAGACTGAACCAGGGTGGCCGCGAGTTCGGCCGTCAGGCCTTCGTGGGGCTGACCAGCGACAAGTACGGCACGGTCACACTCGGCCGTCAGTACGACCCGCTTGTCGATATGGTTCAGGGCATCACGGGCGATAACTTCTTCGGCGGCATCTTTGCGACGCCGGGCGACGTCGACAACTACGACAACAGCCTGCGCACATCGAACGCAGTGAAGTATGTCTCGCCTACGTATGCCGGTTTCCAGGTCGAAGGCCTCTATGGCTTCAGCAACGGCGCGGGCACGACCGGCCAGGGGCAAACGTGGAGCGGCGCTGCAACGTACAACAATGGTCCGGTGTCACTCGCCGCGGGCTACTTCTACGCGAACAATCCGACGGCAAATCGCACGACTGGCTGGAACAGTACGTCTTCCGACTCGCTCTTTAACAGTCCCGTCAATAACGGCTACTCGACCGCACACTCCATCGGCATCGCGCGAGTGGCAGGTCAGTATGTGTTCGGCTCCGCGACGGTCGGCATCTCGTACAGCAACGCGCGCTATAGCCCGGATGGCAAGTCGGGCTTCAGCGAGACCGAGAAGTACAATATCGGCAATGTGTTCGCGGCCTACCAGCTCACACCGGCGTTACTCGTGGGTGCAGGCTACACGTACATGAAGGCGAGCGGCGACACGTCAGCGAGCTATCACCAGGCGTCGCTCGGTGCCGACTACGCGCTGTCCAAGCGTACGGACTTCTACGCAATGGCGGCTTACCAGCACGCCAACGGAACCCAGTCGGTGTACGACGCAACCACTGGACGGCGCACGACGCAGGCCGCCCAGGCATCGATTGGTTCGTATGGCTACGCCGGCACGAGCCACCAGGAAATCGCAATTGTGGGCATTCGCCACAAGTTCTAAGCTTCGTGGTCGGGGTCAGCTTTCTCACGGCCCGAGCAGCGGAAAATAAAAAGCGCGAGGACGGCCGTCCTCGCGCTTTTTTGTACGCCAAATCCAGTCAGGATTGGAGCTCGTAGGTTATACCGCAATCGGCACACGAGACAACCACTGTCGGATCTGCAAGCCCTCTTGTGCGACCCGTTGCGCCGTCCCTGACGAACTCGAACATCGCCCTTGCGTCTTCGTCGCCGACCACTGAGACGTCAGTCGACCCGCAGATTTTGCATTCGGCCTGTAGTGCTATATCAAAGCCGGACCTTGCAACGTGACTCCCGTTGCGGGTTATTGCGCCGTCCATCAATCGAGTCTCTCAGCTTTACTTCGAATCCCGCACGGCCACGCCTCCCGGCGCCTGAACGGTCAAATCGCCGACGCTATCGGCGGGCTCTTCGTACGACGGCAATGCCTTCCCGTCATTCAACAGGTAGGCACGCCGCTGCATATATCCATCCCGCACGAAGCTGTATTTGTCGAGAGCCGCCTGCTCAAGAAGGTCAGTCGCGCGCAGCATATCGGCGCGAGCACTTACGACGTTCAGCCCAAAAAGGGGCACACTCGCCTCCACCGGCAAATAAGTCGTCGGCGACAGCGCACTCGTGAAAATCCAGCCACTCGCGTCGCGCACCGAACTAGGGCCGAATAACGGCAACACAAGATAAGGGCCGGCGGGCACCCCGTAGTGTCCGAGCGTCAGCCCGAAATCCTGGTGATGCTTTGGCAGCCCGGCAGCCGATGCCCAGTCCAGAAGGCCGCCTAAACCGAACGTCGAATTGAACGTGAAGCGCATCAGGTCTTCGGTGGCAGCGGTAATCTTGAATTGCAGCAGGTTGTTCGCAAAGTTGCCAATGTCGCCGAGATTCGAAAAGAAGTTGCTGAATACCGTACGCAAGGGCGCTGGCGTTACCTTCGTGTAACCCGTAGCCACAGGCTTTGCAACATGTCTGTCGAGGCCTTCGTTGAATGAGAAGACTGCCCTGTTTATCGGCTCGAGCGGGTCTGACGCCTTCCGGTCGAATCCCGTTGCGCATCCAGTCAACCACGTTACCGCGGCCACGCCCGTAAGTGCACCTGCGATACGCGTGCTCCACAACTTCTTCATCTTTGCTGCTTCCTTCAATAATTCTCCGTCGCCGCCTGTCACCGACGACCAGCAGCGAACAGACTTCCAGTGCTATTCCCTGTTAATCGCCGCACAAATCAAGGTGCCAAGTTCAGGAGTTACAGCTGTCTTTCGCGACCGACACCGACATCGGTTTGACATCTTGCTCAGGCGCTAGCGGCCCCTGCTGTTCCGGCGGCAGTTGCGCATGCTGTACTTCTTCTGATTGCTGCAGGTACTCGACTTGCGTCTTAGACAGGTGGTCCAGCAGACTCGGACCACCTACGAGGCTCACCAGAAAGCCCACTACGATTGCTGCGATAGCCATTTTGTCTCCATGGCAGATTTCAGATACCTCCGCCATGTCGAAAATGCGTTCCAGCTACTGCAGGACCTTCAACGTTCGAGAAACGGGAGGCGCGTTCTGTCGCGCGGACGCCCCGCGCTAGCACGACGTACTGCTTAGTGATGGTCGTGGATTCCCGGCGCCGCCGTGGCCACGCCTGATTACGACACCACGTCGGCCGTGCCGCCTACGTCTGACGAAGCATCAGCTACCACTGCACGGTTAGCCTCCTCGCGCTTTTCCTTGCGCAACTCGAGCAGGTCTTTGTGTGACGGTGTACTCGACCCGAATTGCGGCGGGTAAGTGCCTGCGCGACCAATGCCTCCGCCGCCCTCCGCGAGAGCGGCGCTCGCGGCGCCGGCCAGAATCAGCGCGAGCGAAACGCGCAGAAATCGTGAACTCATTTGAATCTCCAGTTTGATGAGTGAAAGCATTGGTCATGGCAAGACCCCTTCATTTGGCAGCTGGAGGCATTCCGCCGCCAGGCAAATCAAGGTTAGCCAGACTGGTCCTTCAGATAAAGGTTGGTTTTCCGAATTGATATCTTGTCGTTACCGAACAATCCCGAAAAACCCGAATTGGGCCTCGCACCCGTTTATTCGCCCTCTTCTTCGAGATGGGGTGCAAGTCGGTCGACTACCGATTGAAGAATCATCGCGTGCGCATTCAGAGGCACCGGTCGCGCCTGTGGCTTGAACACCATGTCGCCGCGTCGAATGAGTTTTCCGCTGATGACGCAGACGCCGGACACGCGGGATACTGCGGCTCGCCAGGTCTGGTAGCCATACCTGCAATTCGGCTCATTCCAGATGACTGTTGCCGACATTGGCCCGGTGCGCTCCGCAATCGTCACAACGAGTTCTGGCGACGGCCTATAAATTGTCCGCGACGTAGGTACGACATGCGTCGCGGCGAACCGGCGTCCTGCATCTGGGGGGAGTACCTTTGAGAAAACCTCTAGCTCGCCAAGCAGGTGGCCCCACGGGTCCGTCTGGTTTTCGAGAAAACGCATTGTCTGCTCCGGAAACAAGCCACTACCCTTGCGTTCTCTCTTGTGCGCGCCGCGACACCCTGTGGAGTCGTCTGCGCAAAGCCACCGCATGCCAGTAGAAAAGCTTCATTGATGGCGCCTGTCCTCCAACAGGCATCGCTGGATGACCTTAGCGTCGTTTGCGACTAACCAATGCTGGCAATTCTGAGACCTTTCACACTTCAGATAAAGGTCGTCAGAGTGGTTACAGTGTAGCCTCAGAAGCGACAGTCGGGTTTCGCACGATGGGAGGGAACGCCATCGATATAGATTATTCTGGATTGGCGAAAATATAATTCTGAAGTCAGCATGAGTCAGTGCTCGCGGGATGTACAGTCGCCCGTTTATTAACAGCGCCCTCTTCAAATCGGCCGGGCTACTGGCCGGGCCGAGGCCTGCCCGGCTCTACGGCCAGGCATCCAGCCGTAGACCGCTTTTGTTATCCCTTCTGTAGCGTTTCAGCAAGATGATTCACTACTGCCCGGGTCTTGGCCGCCATCTTCTGCCCGAGCGAAATGATGGCATGCACGGGCGGCCCGTCGACGTCCGCTTCGGGTAGCAGGTGCACAAGGCGGCCGGCACGCACATGGGGAAGCGCGACACGGTCGTGAATCTGCGTAATGCCGAAGCCAGCCACCGCCGCCTCGACGAGAGCCTGACCGTCAGCAAGCACGAGAACGGGGTGCGGGACAATTTCCCGCACGGTATCGTTTTCTCGCGCTGTCCATGAACGTAGTCGCCCTGTTGGGCCACGGAAAACTATTGCATCGTGGTCAGTCAACTCTGCGAGCGTCTTCACGTCACCCCGGCGCGCGAGATACTCAGGCGATGCATACAGACCTAGCCTCAGGTCGCAAAGCTTGCGCACCGTAAATTCACTGTCGTCCGGTAGTGCACCAATGCGAACGACAATGTCCCAGCCCTCCCCAACCGGGTCGGACATCCGGTCAGTCAGGGCCATTTCCACCGTGAGCTTGGGATACTTTTCGCGAAGCTGGATAAAGCTCGGCAGCAACAGGCGGCCGAAGCCTGCGGGCAGGTCAATCTTGACGCGCCCCGCGGGCTCGGCCCGCCTCGACGCGAGTTGCTGCTCCGCTTCGCGAAGGGCTTCGAGCGCCTCCTGCGCAGCAAGTAAATACGTCTCGCCGTCTTCAGTCAACCGGACCGCCCGCGTGGTGCGCTGAAAGAGCTGGGAGCCGAGTCGTGCTTCAAGGCGCTGGACCGCTTTACCTACATTGGACTTGCTGCTACCGATTTCTTCGGCCGCGCGCGTGAAGCTGCCGGTTTGTGCAACCGCCACAAATACCGCGATTTCATTTATAGGTGCATCTACCCGCTCGCTCATCTCTTAACCCCATTACGCAAGGTGGGAAAATCAGACTGTATCAGGCGCCTGCAGCCCGGGAGTCGCCGCTGTGCAGTCATTGCGGCGAAGGCATGGCGCCAGGGCTTTCCAGCCAGTGAACGCTGAACAGACCCGCGTCATCCGTCCAGACCGGACCCGGCGTGAACCCGGCGGCTGCTGCGATCTCCCGGAAACCCTCGACTGTGAACTTGTGAGAATTCTCCGTGTGGATGGTCTCTCCTTCATCAAACCGAAAGTCGTAACCGGCGACCCGGACCGTCTGCCGGCGCAGGCTTACCAGATGCATCTCAATGCGCTGCATTTGTTCGTTATAGAACGCTTTATGCATGAAGCCGCCAAGGTCGAAGTCCGCCTGCAACTCCGCATTCGCGCGCGCGAGGAGATTGAGGTTAAATGCCGCCGTCACCCCTTCACTATCGTTGTAGGCCTGATGCAATATCTGCGCATCCTTAATGAGGTCAACGCCCACCAGCAAACCGCCGCCCGCCAGCATTGTGCGCGCACGGCGCAGAAAAGCCGCAGCCTCGTGTGGGGTGAAATTCCCTATGGTCGAGCCCGGAAAAAAGCCAACTTTACGCCCGCTCATATCCTCGATGTCTGCAAGCTGTTCCGGCTTCATGTAGTCGCCCGCGATGGGCAGGACCTCAAGGCACGGGTACGCCCGGCGCAGACTCTGGGCGGAATCCTCCAGGTGTCCAGCGGAAATGTCCACTGGAATGAAGCGGTCCGGCGCCCGGTCTGGCCGGAACGCGTCAAGCAGGACACGGATTTTCTCGAGCGAGCCGGCACCAAATTCGATGATGTTCGCATGCGCACCCAACTGCTCCACAATTTCCGAAGCATTCGTACGCAGGATGTCAAGCTCGGTCCGGGTCGGGTAATATTCCGGCAGCTCGCAAATCCGGTCGAACAGAGCTGAACCGGCCGCATCATAAAAGTACTTCGGCGAGATGCTCCGGGGCGACCTGGATAACCCCGCGAGCAGGTCGCGCCCATAATCACTTTGCCGGATTGCCTGAATGAGCTCACGCCCGGCATTCTGCAGCGCACGGATTTCAGATGTCTCTGACAAGACGCACTCCCGAAAATTGCCAGCGTGCCGCCGGCGGAAAGAAATTGCGGTAGCTTGGGCGCGTATGTCCCTTCGGCGTGGCAATGCTGCCACCACGGAGCACCTGCTGCCCGACCATGAATTTGCCGTTGTATTCGGCCGCAACGCCGGGCAACGGCCGAAAGCCCGGATAAGGGTCATAGGAAGAGCGGGTCCACTGCCACACGTGACCGGTCATTTGCTGGATGCCTGGCGTGAGAAACGCTGCTTCCCACTCGAACTCCGTCGGCAAACGTGCCCCGGCCCACTCTGCGTACGCGGCGGCTTCGTAGAAACTGATATGGCAAACCGGTGCACTCGGTACGAGCGGATGCAGCCCCTGCAGGCCAAACTCTTCCCATGCACGCAGGCAACATGGCGCGCCCGCAGGCTCCGCTGTTGCCACCCAGTAAGCAGGCGCCTTCATGCATTCGCGCCGGACCATCGCCCAGCCGTCCGACAACCAGAACTCGGGGCGCTCGTAGCCTCCATCGGCTACAAAGTCGGCGAACTCGCCATTACTTACGAGCGTGTCTGCTATTTCGTAAGGGCGCAGAAATACTTTATGTCGCGGAGATTCGTTATCGAACGCGAATCCGTGGCCAGCGAAACCGACGTCAACTACACCGCCCGGTTGCCTGAGCCACTCGACAGTCTGGGTTTCACCTGGAATATCCTCGTCTGGACGTACCGCAGGCACACTGGCATACGCCGGCAGCATCGGATTGCAAGAAAACGCATGCAGTATGTCCGTAAGCAGCAGTTCCTGATGCTGCTGCTCATGATTCAGCCCCAGCACGATGACTGGCTCAAGCTCGGACAGGATCGCAATGTCCGATGTGGTTATCAACCGAAGCATCGCTTCGTCCACATGATGGCGATAGCGATGCACATCCCCTGCCGATGGCCGCGACAACAGCCCCCGCATCGGCCGGGCGTGACGCGGACCGAGCGCCTCATAATACGAGTTGAACAGGTACTGGTATTTCTCGTTAAACGGTACGTAGCCAGCAGCGTACTTCATGAGCACAACCGTCTCGAAGAACCAGGTCGCGTGAGCCAGATGCCATTTCGTTGGACTTGCGTCCGGCATCGACTGTACACATTGGTCTTCCGCTGAAAGCGGCTCCGCCAGCTCTACGCTGCGGCCGCGCACTTCGCGGTAGCTTCGTTGCAGCTTCGAGACGAAAAAGGTCATTGTGTCCTTGTCGGTGTTCAATTCGCCCATCCAGAACAGTCAAGCCCGATTGACTCAACTGATGCGAAAAAGGGCTACCCCGTTGCGGGACAGCCCCCTCAGCACCACCACTCGAGCGTTATGCGCTAACAGCCTCTTCAGCAACATCCTTCCGGTCAGACTTCGCACCCGGCTCATCATCCTGCGCCGGGGTCTTGCTCAGGAACGCGAAGGTGGCGAACGCCGACAGCAACGTGATGACAATCAGCACGTGCAGCAGGCTCGTGAACGCGTCCGCATAGCTCGATGACAACGCGTGCCGGGTTACTTCCGGCAGAGTCGACGCGGCATGCACCATGTCACCCGCTGTCACACGTTGTGCGGCCTCGGCAACACGCGCGGCAATGTCACCACCATTGTCGGGAATGACGCGGGAAAGACTCGTATGTGCCAGCGCTCCAAGCACTGCAGTTGCGATTGCGAGAGCGATACCTTCACCTGCTACGCGGGTAGTGCTGAAGATGCCCGAGGCCATCCCGGCCCGCTCCTTCGGCACCACGCTGACCGACAGACCGTCCATCAGCCCCCACGGCATACCCGCGCCGATACCAATCACCAGCATCGGCATGATGAGTTCCGCTTTCGGTCCGCTAAAGTCGACCAGGCTCAGCCAATACAGGCCCGCGGCGGCAATCAGAAACCCGATGCCCGACAGCACGCCAGCAGACATCCAGCGGGTGAACGAGGCAACCAGCATCGGCACGACGAGCATCGGAGCCGAGAGCGCAATCATCAGCATACCCGCGTCGATTTCGCTCAAGCCTTCCGCGCCAATGAACCGCAACGGCAACATGACGATGAGAACGATGTAGCAATAGCAGGTGCCCACCGGCAAAATCTGTACGCCGACGAAGCGCGGATATTTGAAGAGGCTCAACTCAAGCATCGGACGCTTGACGTGCGTCTCGACCATGATGAACGCAGCGAGAAAGACAGCCGATGCAACGAGAAGCGTCACAACCAGCGGGCTACCCCATCCGCTTTCCGGCGCCTGAATTACGCCGAACGTGAAGAGTGCAAGCGTTGCGGTGAAAGTGACCGTACCCGGATAGTCGAGACCCGTTGCGTTCGGGTCGCGCGTCTCACGCATACGGGGCACGCCAAAGATGAAGGCGATAACGCCAATCGCGGCGATGACGAGGAAAATCGAACGCCAGCCGAAATGCTCGATGAGCGTGCCAGCCATCAGCGGTCCAAATGCCAGACCGATGCCGAAGCTCGTGCCAAGCATACTGAATGCGCGCGTACGTGCATGCCCGTCAAACTCCTGCGCAAGCGACGCGCCGCCGCTAGCGAGCGACGCCGCTGCCGCGACACCCTGAACCCCGCGCAGAATATCGAGCCACAGCACCGAAGGCGCGAAGCTCATCGCGAACGAAGTGATGATGAAGCCACCCAGGCCGAGGACGAAGAGTCGTTTGCGACCGAACTGGTCGGCCAGCGCACCGGCGGCCATCAGCAGGCTGCCGAAACTCAGCATGAACGCGTTGGTCACCCACGTCAGCATGGCAGGGCTGCCGCCCAGGTCTCGCCCGATTGCGGGCGTAGCGACGGCACCTCCTGAAAAGGCAAGAGGCAAAACTAGCGCGGACAGGCAGACGGCTGCAAGAATTAGCAGCTTGTTACTATCCGTCCCGGATGACGTTGCAGTATTCATCGGTGAACCTGTGAAGTGATTGGATTGCGAAGCACGTCGGCGGGCTCACGCGGAATGAGGCCTTCGAAGGACGTCATTCTGAACAACGAATTGCATAAGATAAATAACGCTACGGTGGTTAGAGCGTCTCCCCATAAGCGACAATACTTTTCTCAACGTCAAAAAATAAGGTTCCGCCATTGTCTCTTAACAGGCGACTCTGCGTCTCCCAAACACGTCTTTTTGAAACCCGCCCGGTCGCCTAGGATGACCTCCCTCTCCAGGCTATTCACGAGGCAGGTTCGAAAATGAACATCACTCCGTTTCGCATTGACATCCCGCAGTCCGACCTTGATGACCTGAAAAAGCGTCTTGACGCTACTCGCTTCCCTGAGCGCGAGACAGTGGACGACCAGTCGCAAGGCGCGCAACTGGACCCGGTCCAGAAACTCATCGAATACTGGCGTACCCAGTACGACTGGCGGCGGGTTGAAGCCCGCATCAACAGCTACCCCCAATACAAGACCGAAATCGATGGTCTCGGCATTCACTTTCTGCATATCCGTTCAGAGCACGACAATGCTTTGCCCGTCGTGATGACTCACGGGTGGCCGGGCTCGATTGTCGAATTCGTCGATGTCATCGACCGGCTGGTCGACCCGACGGCGCATGGCGGCACGGCTGAAGACGCATTCCACGTCGTCCTGCCCTCGATTCCCGGCTATGGCTTCAGCGATAAGCCGACTGCGAAGGGATGGGAACGCAACCGTATCGGGCGCGCGTGGGACACCATCATGAAAGGTCTCGGCTACAGCGAATACGTCGCACAAGGTGGCGACTGGGGCAGCGTCATCACGACCGAGATGGGCCGCATAAAGCTCGAGGGTCTGCGCGCAATTCACGTGAATCTGCCGTTCGTTGCACCGGCCCAGTTCCCGGAAGTACCGACACCTGACGAACAGATTGCCATCGACCAATGCCTGCGTTTCGCCAATGACGGCTCCTTCTACCACCACCTTCAGACGACGCGGCCGCAAACCATCGGCTACTCACTGGCTGATTCCCCCGCTGGCCTCGCAGCCTGGATTTACGAGAAGCTCGGTGCGTGGAGCCATAGCAACGGTGTCCCGGAAGACGTATTCTCCTACGACCAGATGCTCGACAACATCACGCTGTACTGGCTGACGAACAGCGGCGCATCTTCGGCACGGATGTACGCAGAACATCCGGGCCTGACCTTTGCTGCGGTGCCCGTCGACATTCCGGTAGCGGTCAGCGTTTTCCCGGGTGAAATCTACACACCACCGAAGGCATGGGCTGAGCGCACGTTCAGCAAGATGTTCTACTGGAACCGTACTGCAAAGGGCGGCCACTTCGCCGCCTTCGAACAGCCGGAAATCTTCGCGGCGGAAGTCCGTGCGGCGTTCGCCAAGGTCCGCGATTCCAAAGCTCCTGGTCACGTCCTCGCTCCTACGCCGAACTGATTCATCGAGGGTCCAGGTTGCTGACTTCGGGCCGACTCCAATGCGTAAAGGGCAGTTGGACTCCCAACTGCCCTTTTTTGCTTGGTGGAGCAGTCGTCGGAGCGACTTTCAGTCTTCAAGAACCTCAATGGAGTCCACACGGTCCGGGTAGAACGCCAGACATTCGTTAATCTGCGCCACGGCCGGATACACCCCCACATAGGACCACACGGCGTTGATTCCGCGCTCGCCACCATCCCTGATACTAAAATACGACGCTTCGCCCTTGTAGGGACAATAGGTCTTGTGCTCAGTCGCATCAAGCAACGACATATCAACGTCCTCGCGCGGAATGTATTGGACAGGAGCGTATTTCGACTCTGTAAACGTCACTGCACGCCGAGTATCAGCGATGATTCTGCCTTCGCTCCTCACAATGACGTGAACTCCCGTCAGAGCCAGGGTGATAGGGTGATTGGCATCGGGTAGCTTGACGACCCTTTCCGCTGGTTGCATGAAAAACTCCTGTTCGTGTGAGCGCTGCTGCTTAATTGAAGCTAGCAGCAAAGTTCGAATGCTGCCCATCCTACGGACTATTGCTTCCTTCGAAAACGCGCGCTGAGCGAATAATCATGTCGCCAGATTTGAACAAAACCCGCGGAACTCGCCTTGAGCGACGCTTCGCGGCACTCAGTTTCCGTGTCTTTATTCATAACCGACTGACAGTCGAACACAATTATTCGAGAGGAGTAAATAACCGGGGCATCCAGCGCGAGATGAAAAAAGGTGTTGCGTAAAGTATTCGAAAGGGCAGCCGATAAAACGGGTTTCAATTACGGGCTTTACGCCAACGACTTAAGCATGAGTCTCAAAGATATTCCGCTACGACGCGGGCTCGTAACACTCCTCGTCCTCTTTGGACTTCTGGTTCTGGCGACGGGCCTGGCGGCCATGAAGGCTCTCGAACGAACTGTTGCCGTCTCGCAATCGATGCGCGCGCTTGACGAAGCCACTATCGACCTCAAGGACACTTACCTTAACAACCTGAAGGCACGAAGTGCGCTTGCGCGTGCGTACATTGCACAGAGCGAAAATGCGTCTGCCAGAGACGGAGCAATCGCTGCCGCGATGGGCTTCTACGCAACGGCTCACAAGTCGTTTAATGCCTTCGTCGCCGTTCCCAAGGGTAGCGAGGACGAGCGGTCCGCGGCCGCCGTCGCCGAAAGAACGTTCCGCGCGCACGCGGAGGTATTCGACAAACTCTTTGAAATCGTGAAGGCAGGCGACATGCAGCGCTACGCCAGCGTGAACGAAGGGCCAATGACCGCTACCAGCGTTGAGTTCGGCAAGGCCTCCGACGAATTCTTCAAGGTTCAGGCAGCGGCCTCAAAGGTCCTCGCGCGGGAGCGCGACCAGAACACGGCCCGGATGTTCGCCATCACTGGTACTGTCGCTGCCATCGCAATTGGCCTTATTGCCTTGTCATACTGGGCACTCAACCGCGTGCTTGTACGGCCCTTGCGCGAAGCAGTCCTGGCCGTCGGCGAAGTGGCTCGCGGCAATCTCATGACACAACTTCCTCGCCCGTCCCGCAACGAGATTGGGACACTGGCCGAGGCGCTGCAATCGATGCAGGCGAACCTCACCGCCATCGTACGGGACGTGCGCGGAGGGTCCGACACAATGGTGACCGGGGTTCGCGAGCTTTCCGCAGGCAACACCGACCTTTCGGCGCGCACTGAAGAGCAGGCAGCAGCGCTCGAGGAAACCGCTTCGAGCATGGAGCAGTTGACTGCCACCGTGCGACAGAACACCGAAAGCGCTCAGCAGGCAAGCCGGCTGGCAACTATGGCTTCAGGAACCGCGCGTGATGGCGGCATTGCTGTCCAGCAGGTCATCGATACGATGCAGAGCATCGCGCGTAGCTCCGAGGAAATCAAAGACATCATCAGCGTCATCGAAGGCATCGCCTTCCAGACCAATATTCTTGCTCTGAATGCTGCTGTGGAAGCTGCTCGTGCCGGGGAGGACGGACGGGGTTTCGCGGTCGTCGCAGGCGAGGTCCGCAGTCTCGCGCAGCGCAGTGCCACGGCCGCCAAAGAAATCAAGCAACTGATTGAGGATTCGACCTCTCGCATTGCAGTCGGAAGCGCTCAGGTCGACCGCACCGGCAAAACGATGACGGATGTTGTTCAGTCGGTCCAGCAGGTGACCGACCTGATGGCCGAAATCGCGGCTGCATCGGGGGAGCAAACCGCCGGTATCGAGCAGGTCAGCAAAGCCATTTCGCAGATGGACGAAGTGACGCAGCAGAATGCAGCACTTGTCGAGCAGGCGGCGGCGGCCGCCCAGTCACTGGAAAGCCAGGCACAGGCACTTGCGGGGGCGGTATCCGCATTCAAGGTCGAGAGCTGAGGGAGCGACTGAGGCCACCGGCCCCGGAGCAGTTTCCCGGGAGGGCGGCCGCCGTGCATCAGTGGCGCACCTTATTCGGGGGAGACGAGTGCGCTATCGAGCGTCGGGAATCCGTGTATCCCGCCTCCCCGCCTCCGAAGAACGTCGCCGCATCCGGGGAGTTCAGCGGGGCGTCCAACCGGAATCGCTCGACCGGGTCCGGATTGGCGAGAAACGCGCGCCAGAATGCAACCGCGTCGGCCTGCCCTGCCTGAAGCCGTGCCTCCGCTGTCTCAGGCGTGTAGTTGCCCGCCAAGCTAATCTCCCCGGCGCAGGTCGCTCTCAACTCTTTCCGGAAGTCATCCGAAAGCGCCTCACCGCCACCCAGTCCGGCTCTGCGATGTGGATGTACGCCATGCCCATTCGCTCCAGATGCGTGGCGACGTGTAGCGTCGACGCATGCGCTTCGAAGTCACTCATTCCAAACGCGACGAAGTTGGGTGACATCCTGACACTCACCCTATCAGCGCCAAAAACACCGGCTACGGCTTCGACCACCTCGACGACGAACCTCGCCCGCTTTTCCACACTGCCACCATAGCCGTCCGTGCGCAGGTTAGTCCCGGTAGCCAGGAACTGATGCAACAGATATCCATTCGCAGCGTGGACCTCGACCATGTCAAACCCGGCGCGCATCGCTCTCTGCGAGGCATCCACATACTGCTGCACAATTCAGGGCAGCTCCGCTTCATCGAGCGAGCGCGGCGTCCGCGGGAACCATTCCGTACGAACCATCCTCATGCTTCACGAACACTGCGGTATTTTCTGCGCGAATCGCAGAGGGTGCGACGGGCTGCATGCCGTCCTGCACGAGACGATGGGAGATCCGACCTACGTGCCACAATTGCAAGCCCATCTTCCGGCCCTTCTCGTGGACTGCCTTGACTACTTTCGACCAACCTGCTTCCTGCTCGTCGGTGTAGATGCCTGCTGTTGCAAATTAGCCCTGCCTCTGCCTCGAAATCTGCGTGCCCTCGGTCACCATCATGCCTGCACCCGCGCGCTGCTCGTAGTACCTGACCTTCATCTCAGCTGGCGCGTCACCCGGTTGGGCTGCCCGGTTGCCGGTGAGCGGGGCCATGACAACCCTGTTCTGAAGTTCGACACTACCGATGGTCACGGGTGACAGGAGTTTTTCCGGAGACATGTGTATTCCGTTTGTTCGAGATTAAGCCTCAGGCGGCCCCCTTCTTCGCCCCAAGCAGCAAGGAGCGAAATCTGATGAGGGCCTACCAACTCGAGAATACGAAACCAATCGGTGGCGACAACGGGGTAACTGTCGAAAATACATGTCTTTGGCATTGAACAATCCCCATATACATAAGCTAAGCGTCTTCACCGTCTGAGGACGGCGCCAAGCCCAAAAGTCGTTTTCAGGATTGCTGGAAGCTGGACTTCGTTTCATCGATAGTTATTCGCACTTTTTTAATCGTGCTTCGGATGCCAGTCTGATTGTCGCTTCTGCGCGGACGCTGCGTCTCTCGTACGCATGTTTATTCACGAGGGTTAGAACGTCATACTTGCACCTCGCACTCTCCGGCCGACTACTGCGGTAGGCCTTCGGCTTTGGATGGATTGACCGTCGGTCGCGCCTGAGCTGGAACGACAGCTCGTGTGTGCGCGTTCACGCCCGCGAGTGCCCTTTGGGACCATTCCTGATGAGAAAACTGACATGTTGAACCGAAACGCTATCAGCTCGGGAGCATATCTCGAGAGCTTTGACTCGCTACCCAAAGAGATTCTCTGGACCCAGGCCCAAATCGACCAATCACTCGCAGACACCATGTCGCGTCGGCCGGACCAGGGGGACCTTTGGGTATTTGCTTACGGCTCGTTAATGTGGAATCCCATTTCCGAGCACGACAAGCGTGTCGTCGCAAAGCTTGACGACTGGCATCGCAGTTTCTGTATCCGGCTTATCGCCGGTCGCGGCAGTCCTGAGAAGCCAGGGAGGATGCTCTCGCTCGAGCCAGGGGGCAGTACAGAAGGCGTTGCCTTACGCATTCCCAAAGCAACCCTGAACGATGAGCTGCGTATCCTCTGGATTCGCGAGATGGTAACAGGCGCATACACACCGACATGGGCTCCGCTTACTTTTCGGACCGGCGAAAATGCCACGGGCCTTGTGTTCGTTGCGAATCCCGAGCAAGCCCAGTTCGAGCCTGACGCACAGGCCAAGACAATCGCTCCGCTCATGGACGCAGCATCGGGCTCATTGGGAACAAACGCGGAGTACGTATTCAAGCTGCAACGCGCGCTTGCCGACTGTCAGATGCGTGACACGTACATAGACGAGCTTGCCGCCGAGCTTATCCGACTTGGTCAAAGGCCTGAATAATTGACTACCGAGACAGTTTGTCAGACAGCAGCGAAATCTCAATTCGCTAGCGGCGGCTTTTTCGCGACCGGTGGTCGCGCTACATTTGTTGAACAACATCCCATCCAGTCAACCACGCCCTCGACCTGTTACATACACATGTGATGCGCAAGTGTTCAGGTGCGGCCGAAGTACTCCTTCTTTACAAAATCACATGGGCGCTCTCGCTTTAGCCGCAAGTATTCTGGCACCGCTGACGGCCTTGTGTCTGCCAGCAAAAAAGAGAGCGCGTCTGCTTACGGCAGTCCTCTTCTGCCTTGCAGTTTGCAGTTGTCTTTCCGCAACCAGCCCCGCATTTGGCTCAATTTTTGGCCTGGCAAGCTTCTCCCTTGCCCTGCACCCAGCGCTTCTTCATCCGGTACTGCTAGCAGGGGCTGTTTCGAGCGCTACTGCGTATGAGAGACCAGGTAATTCACCCTGGCGAGGCGCCTTCGCCGCAAGAGGCGCTACGTTCGGCCTCGTACTTGGGCTACCGATGGCGACCTGGCTCTCGACCAGATTGCCTCAGCCCGTACCTTTTGTCGCCATCGCCTATCTCACTGCGGTAATCGGCATATGGATGATGCTCCGGCATCGGCGCAGTAACGAGTCTCAATCGCTAGCGGCTGAACAGGGACCGTTAATCCGAATTTCCCGCGTCATGTCGCTCTCGCTAGCGGCGACATCACTGCAGTACGCAGCGATGTTCTCCGTCTTTAGCAATTCCCTGCACCTTCTGACGGACCAGCCCGCTATCGACTTCCCGTCAGCTAGCCTGCTGATGGTTTTATTCGGCGTTGGGGGAATCGTGGGCGCTGTTATCAGTGGGCGACTGTTGCGCAACTATCCGACCGTGGTGGCGCTCATCTATCCAGCCGTTCTTGCACTGGCCTACGTGCTGCTCTACATCTTCGCCCACGGTCCTGACGTCATGACCGCGGCAGTGGTCGTGGTTTGGGGTGCGGCGCACTCCAGCGGCATGCTGGTGACGCACTCCTCCCTGCGTGCAGTCGGTGCAGGCAAGCCTGACGTCACGACCGCATTACATGTTTGTGCCGGCTGCGTCGGCGTGCTCACAGGCGTAGCCATGGCAGCCGTATTTTCAGCCGTATTCGGAACAGTGGGCATCCTGTTGTGTGGCATTGCGCTGGCCATCTTTTCCCTTGCCACCGTGGCTACACAGCTCTCCAGAATGGAGATGGACGCAACGATTGTCGCTCTTGATTCGACAGAGTGACGCCCGAACAACTCTTTATCGCAGGCTCCATTTTCCCCATACTTCTTCACAACGGTGCAGGACGCACGCACCACCCGAAACCCGGCTTATGCCGGTTACCCATCCTCTCCTAAGACGCTCAAATGAAACTCTACATCGCTGAAGCCACCTGCTCTCTTGCCGCTCAAGCAATCGCCAACGAGCTGGGTCTGTCGCCGGAACTCGTCCATTTCGACGTGTTCGGTAAATCCACTTCGGATGGCAGCAATTTTTCTGACGTCAACTCGCTCCAGTATGTCCCCGCACTGGTACTAGACGGCGAAAAAGACGCTCTGACCGAGACCGTCATCATTACGTCTTACCTCGCGGACCAGCATCCGGAATCCAACCTGATTCCGAAGCACGGCACGATTGAGCGCGCCCGTATGGACCAGCTCCTGACCTTCATCGCAACCGAAATCGCCCAGAAGCACATTCCCCTGATGCGCAAGCTGATGACCGCCGAAGGCATCGCTTACCACACGATGAAGCTTCAAACCGCATACGGTGTGCTCGACAAGCAGCTTGCAGATGGTCGCACGTACCTCACGGGCGAACAGTTCACGGTCGCTGACGCCTATGTGTGGGCGACGCTGTGGAACGAGCGTTCGGGCGTCAGCCTTGACCACCTCGAGAACCTGAATGCCTATATCGCGCGTGTCGTCGCGCGTCCGTCGGTGCAGAAGGCGCTGAAGGACGAAGCGGAAGTCGTTGCTGTCCACAAGGCACGCCTGGCTGCGTAAAGAACGATGGGCGCTGCTCGCCGCCGCTGTTGACCAATAGCTCCCCGCCCTTTGGCGGGGAGTCCGGCTTTCTGAGGGACGCTGCTGTAGCGGCTCCGCGACGCGCCCAAAAGTCTGTCGTCCCCGCGAACCCCGACACCATTCAGGCTGTCATGAACGAGAACATCAGAAGCAATGAAGTCGGTCCGCAAGAATCACTACCGGACGACCTCGCGACACATCGTGGATTCTCCCGCGTATTCCAGCCCGGCAAACTCACATTTGGGTTTATCGCTCCGCTCGAAGGATATCCCGACTCAGCTGGCCCGTCTCTAGAGGACCACGTAGAGATGGCACGCAAGGCCGACCAGATTGGCATGGCCGCCCTTTGGCTGCGTGACGTCCCGTTCTATGACCCGGATTTCGGTGATGTTGGACAGATTCTGGACCCCATGGTGTACGCAGGATGGCTCGCAGCGGTTACGCGGAACATCGCCATCGGGACGGCAGGTATTGTCGCTCCCCTTCGTCACCCTCTGCTCGTCGCCAAACAGGCTGCAAGCGTTGACCAGCTAATGGGCGGCCGCTTCCTGCTCGGTCTGGCAGGCGGCGACCGTCCGACAGAGTTTCCTGCGTTTGGTCTGCCATTTGTAAATCGCGCGGAGCGCTACCGGGAAGCGCGCAGCATTATCAAAGCGGTAACCGAACATACCTATCCCGTTTTAAAGTCCGACCACTACGGCACGCTGCGCGGACAACTGGATATGGTGCCGCGCCCGGTTGGACCAAAGCTGCCGACCATTGCCATCGGCCGCGGTGGCCAGTCGGTGGAATGGATTGCTGAGCATATGGATGCCTGGATTTGGGCTGGATTCGACCCGCGCACCATGACCGACGTGATTCCGCGTTGGCGCGCAGCGGGTGATGGCGTGAATTTCAAACCGTATGGGTACGGTACCCTGTTTGACCTGCTCGAAGACCCAAACGCACCGCTGCAACCGGGTCGCGTCCTGCGCGCTGGTCGCAACGCACTCATCGAGTTCTGGAAAGCGCAGGAAGAAGCTGGCATCTCGCATGTCGGCCTGCACATGAAGCCCACGCGCCGGCCGGCCCGCGACATTCTTGACGAACTTGCCGAGTTCGTCCTGCCGCACTTCCCTGCTCACACCCGCGACGCGTGAACGGGGTCCGCCGGCCCGGACAGTCAACTCCGGAGCGCGGCGGATTCGCTTTAAGCGTCATCCCGTTCGAACGACCCTGCCAATGTCTCGTGTTCAAACGCCTCAACCAGAAAATCCACGAACGTTCTGACGCTGGGCGCAAGATTGCGCCGGCTCGCATAGGCCACGCTGAGGCCGTCGGTCGGCAGGGGCTCGTCCGTAGGCACAGGCACAAGCACAAGGCGACCCTCAATCAGGTCCCGCTGCACGAGGTGCAGCGGCAACAGTGCGACGCCCATTCCCTCAAGCGCCATGTTGCGTAGTACTTCCGCATTATTTACCTGCAGGTGCGATGCGTCAGCTGCATGCTCGCCGACCCACCGACGGGCGACCCCTGCTGCCGCGCCAGCTGAAACGTCATCGATGTAGAGCATGTGCAGGTGGGCCAGGTCAACGGCCGCCCTGCGCACCCCGTGTAACGCCAGATAATCCGAGGTAGCAACGAGACACAACTTCCATTGGGCAAGTCGCCGCCTGACTACAGAACTGTGATGTGGATAATCGTCCGCAGCAATGGCGACATCAAAGCGCTGCTCGACAAGGTCGATGGTCCCGCTGGTCAACGCTATCTGGAGCGTGACGTCTGGATACCGGAGTCCGTAATCCTTCAGAATCCTCGCCAGACAAGGAGCCCCAAGCGACCCTTGCACAGCAATTCTCAGTGTTCCGGAAGGTGCATTGCTCGCTGCCAGAAGCGCCCCCTCAACGTCGTCGATGTCCGCGACGATTTCGCGCACCTTCTCCAGAAGGATGCGCCCAGCCTCAGTCAAAGTCACGCTGCGCGTTGTGCGCTGAAGCAGTCGCGCATCAAGGCGCTCCTCGATCGAAGAGATGTTCCTGGTGACGGCCGCCGTCGAAACGTCGAACTGTTCAGCGGCGCCCACGAAGCTGCTCACTTCAGCTACCTTCACGAACATTCGGAGTGACTGTAGATAATCCGTTTTCTTCGATTCTTAAGTTCTCGCCTGGAGGATTGCAGCGTTATTTCGCCGATGGAACTCTACGGGCTTGAACCGTCTCGAATAAAGCCCGCCTTCCCGAATTGACTTTTCAGCCTTACTCGACAATCGACATTTGCTCATCGCCGGACAGCCGAAAGGTGCCAGTTGTTCGCTGTTTGGGAAATGGTTTTTCGCGCTTAACGAATAATGCTTATTCGTTCGGCGGGCATAATCGACAGACGCGCCGGCGCATGCGATGCTGCCTCCGAACGTCCTTGAACCAATAGCGAACATGTCACATACAGCTACAGTCCGCCCCCTTGTCGTCATGTCGGTGATGGCCTCTATGGCAATGGTCGCGATTGAGGCGACCATCGTCTCGACCGCCATGCCTCAGATTGCGTCAGAGTTGGGAGGTCTTAACCTCTACAGCTGGGTATTCTCTTCGTTTCTGCTTACGCAGACCGCCTTGACCGTCGTGTTTGGCAAGCTCGCTGACCTGTTCGGACGCAAGCTAGCCATACTCTCCGGCATCGCAGTCTTCGTACTGGGCTCCGTGCTCGCGGGCTTCTCATGGTCCATGCCCGCTATGGTGGTGTTCCGCCTGATACAGGGCGTCGGTGCCGGCGCCATCTTGCCAGTTACGCTGACCATCATTGGGGACCTTTATCCCGCTAGGGAGCGTGGCAAAGTTCAGGGCTATCTTGCAAGCGTCTGGGCCGTATGCGCGGTTCTTGGCCCAACGGGGGGTGGATTGCTGATTCGCGAACTATCCTGGGGCTGGATTTTCTGGATAAACGTGCCAATCGGGCTATTGGCCTCCATGGGGTTCGTCTATTTCTATCACGAGGAAAAGCCCAAAGGCAGGCCGCAAATTGATGTCGCCGGCGCTGCACTCTTCACAATAGCGGTTGCAGCCCTGATGATGCTGCTCACTGACGTAGGAAGTGCGAGCGGTGTGCGTCTCAGTGTCGAGTTTGCAACGCTCCTGATAAGCGGCATCCTATTCTTTGCACAGGAACGGCGTGCGGTTGACCCGATGGTTTCGTTGAGCCTATGGGCACATCGACCGGTTGCCATCTGCAACGCGGCGACCGTGCTGACGGGCATGTCCCTGATGGGGCTTACTACGTTCCTGCCGATGTACGTCCAGGGTGTAATGCATCGCACGCCCGTAGAGGCTGGCCTGACCCTCACCATGATGATGGTGGGCTGGCCGTCTGGCGCGACCATTGCGTCGAGAACCTTCCACCGTATTGGACTGCGCCGCATACTTGTTTGCGGGAGTCTCTTTGTTCCCGCAGGCGCCATCCCTTTCGTGCTGATGACAGCGGAAAGTAGCGCGCTTTTTGCCGCGATTGGGTCGGCTGTCATGGGGTTCGGAATGGGCGTGCTGAGCGTCAGCTGCATGGTCCTCATTCAGGAGATTGTCTCCCCAGCTCAACGCGGCAGCGCAACTGCTTCAAACCTGTTTTCGCGCAATCTGGGCAACACGCTGGGCGCTGCGGTGTTCGGTGCAATTGTGAACTATGGACTGGCCCATACCAGTGGCGCGCCACCTGTGACTTCGGAAGAACTCGGTCGACTGCTATCGAGAACCGAAACGTTTGCCGCGAGCGACGCACTGAGACTCGCCTTGCACCACTCGCTGCACGTGATGTTCCTTTGCATGTTCGCCATAGCCGTGTGCGGCTTCGTTGCGATGCTGTGCCTGCCGTCAGTTGACATCACGAAGATGAGCAAGGTGCGTGAAACAGCGGAGCCGTGAATCCAGCCCGAACATCCGGCACCTACTGCTCCTCGATGTCTCCGAGCTCCCGCTGGGAGTCACGGAACCGGGAATCCGCAAACTTCGCAAATGCGAACAAAGCAACGATGCCGAAAGGGCTCACAACCAAGAGTGCGATTAACACGTCGACTCCAGCCGGATATGACTAAGTCCAGTCCAGGTCGCGCAGCGGCAAGGATAATCGTAGATATCCCGAATACTCTATTCGTGCAAGGTGAATTGGTGAGCAGAGGAAAGCGGTAGTGCGACAACTTGTACGAACATTGAAATTCTTGCGACGGCGCAGCCGACTCACACCTATTCGCTTACAACGAAATGTCGCTAATCATTAGCTGCCATTCGTCTACGGGGAATTGTGTTTTCCCTCGCCAGAGACTTTCGTCCCCGATTACCTGCCCCGTAGACTTCACGGTCGATTTCCAAACGATGCTGAATCGCGGCATTAGACGACTGCGGCGTCCCGTTCGCCGCGCCCTGTATTTACTTCGATTCGATAGGTAAAAATGTTTAAAGTGACTCTCTGCGCGGTATTGGCTAGTGCAACCGTCTTTTTTTGTGCACCGGTGTCCGCGCAGCAAACTCCGAAGACACGCGCGCAGGTTACCGCAGAGCTCGAAGAGCTTGTCAGCGTTGGGTACCAGCCCGGGTCCGAGCGCACTCAATACCCGAGGGGTCTGCAAGCTGCACAACAGCGTCTGCTGGAGCAGCGCGCCACGGGTCCAGCCAGTATGGCAGCAGCAACAACGCCTTGAATCGAGCGCGTTAGGACTAGTACCAAAGCAAATCAGTGCTCACTCCAGCGCGTCAGCAAAACAGTATCGCAATGATGTGATGCTCCTCGAGCATGACTGCGATTTCAAGCCATCAGGCCATTGAACGGGTCGGCGCCTTGAGGTCATTACGCGTCACAAAACCTTCCAGGGCCGAAGGACATTCGCATGCGAACATGATGCACCCCGATGTCTCGTTCCCGCCCCTCCCTTGTCCAGCTATACGAAAACCTTAAACGTTGCAATAGAGGATTGACTCCTGCGAAGCGACAGAGAGTCTCCCGACAAGGGCTTTTTTGCAATCAAGTTCTAAGCCAGTATTAAGGCAGCGCGAACGGTTCCTCCGCAGCTCACCGCGGCAAGGGCCGTTCGCTCTCTCTGGCGCATCGCCATCATGGGATACCGCATCAACCTCGTGCACAGAACAGATTCGACGCAGCTATACCAGTCGGGAGCGAATACATCCTCGCGGTTCTCTGGGTGTCGAATCGCCGGAAAAGCGTCATTGCACCCAGTTGTGGTCGGGTGTCCTTTAAAACAAAAGCTGGATTCCGATGCAGGAGATTCACATGAACACACACCTCTCCAACAAACCGGTAGAAGCTATCGCTGCTGAACGTACCGCGAAGCTATTCGAGCCGGTACGAGTTGGCGGTCTACCCTTAAAGAACCGTGTCGTCATGTCGCCTATGACTCGAACCATGGCGCCGTCGGGTGTTCCCGGTGACGCGAATGCCGAGTATTACCGCAAGCGGGCGGCCGGTGGCGCTGGCCTCATCATCACGGAAGGCACATGGGTTCCGCACGACGCAGCAGCCAACGAAGTGGATGTTCCGCGCATGTATGGCGTGGAAGCGCTCGGCGGCTGGAAGAAGGTCGTGGACGCAGTGCATGCTGAAGGCACACCCATTCTCGCTCAGCTCTGGCACGTGGGCCAGATGAAGCAGCACACCGTCGATGGTCTCTACGAAGCAAAGGGTGCAGACTACAAACCGCCGCGCCGTGTCGGTCCGTCTGGCCTCTTCGGCGGCATCGGCAAGCCGACCACGCTCGATGGCGAGCCGGCGCTGCCTGCCGACCTGGACTCCATCGTCGAAGCCTATGGCAAGGCTGCTATCAACGCGAAGATGGTTGGCTTCGATGGCGTTGAACTCCACGCGGCCCATGGCTACCTGCTTGACCAGTTCTTTTGGCCCGGCACGAACAAACGTGAAGACAAATGGGGCGGTTCATTACGCAACCGTGCGCGGCTCGCCGCTGACGCCATTGCAGAAATCCGACGCATGACGGGCCCTGACTTCGCCATCTCGTTGCGTATCTCGCAATGGAAGGTGCAGGATTTCAAGGCAAAGAATTTCAACACGCCCGCCGAACTCGACCAGTTTGTCAGCCTTATGGCAGAAGCCGGCGTCGACGTCTTTCACTGCTCGACACGTCGATTCTGGGACACGGAATTCAACTCTGACCAGAACCTGGCCGCGTGGACGAAGAAGCTTTCCGGAAAACCGACCATTACGGTGGGCTCCATCGGCATGACGGGTGAGCATATCGATACGCTTATGGGCGAGGGGAGCAATGTCGCTTCGCTTGACCACCTGCTGCAACTGGTCGACCGCGGCGACTTCGACCTGATTGCCGTGGGGCGCGGCATGCTGGTCAATCCGGACTGGGCGAACAAGGTCCGTGAAGGCCGCATTGACCAGTTGAACAACTGGAACCCGGAAGTGTTGAAGGGACTTATCTAAAGCTGAATACATACAGCCATGTCTAAGGCCTTCGCCCTGGTCTGCAGACAGTGCGTGATGAGGTTGTGTTCGGCTTGAACAGAAACAGGGCGTATGGCCCAGGCCATGCCCCCTGTCGGAGGGTATGCCCAGGCCCGCGCTATCAGAGCGTGTCTGCCAGCTCTGGAACCACCGAGAACAGGTCCCCAACAACCCCGTAGTCAGCCACGCTGAAGATAGGGGCCTCAGGGTCCTTGTTGATGGCTACGATAACCTTGGAATCTATCATCCCGGCCAGGTGCTGGATGGCGCCCGAGATGCCGACAGCAACGTAGAGCTGCGGCGCGACTATCTTGCCAGTCTGACCAACCTGATAGTCGTTGGGGACGAAGCCTGCATCGACTGCCGCTCGTGAAGCACCAAGTGCTGCACCAAGCTTGTCTGCCAGCGGCTCAAGTACCTTCGTGTAATTCTCCCCACTTCCAAGCCCGCGGCCGCCCGACACAATGGTGGTGGCGGAGGTAAGTTCGGGGCGGTCGAGTTTGGTCACCTCGCGGCTCACAAACTGCGACGTTCCGGCATCCGGCGCTGCAACGATAGCCTCTACGGTTGCCTCCCCTCCTTCCACGGCGACAGCATCGAATCCCGTCGTGCGCACGGTGATGACCTTGATAGCATCCGGAGACTGCACAGTAGCGATGGCGTTGCCTGCGTAGATGGGCCGCTGAAACGTATCCGCGCTATCCACCGCGATGATGTCACTGATTTGTGCGACATCGAGTCTCGCGGCAATGCGCGGCGCGACGTTCTTGCCAGACGCTGTCGCCGCCGCGAGGACGTGCGAATAGTCCCTAACAATGGCGAGAACGGTCTCTGCCATGTTCTCCGCGAGCCCGGTTTCGAGATGCGGCGCATCAGCATGAAGGACCCTCGTTACGCCGGCTACCTTTGCGGCGGCCTCCGCTACGCCGTGCGCATTGAAGCCGGCGACCAGGATGTGAACATCGTCGCCTATCGCTTGTGCGGCAGCAACTGCGTTCAGCGTCGCAACTTTAAGGGCCGAATTGTCATGCTCGGCAATTACCAGAATCGTCATTTCCCTGTTTCTCCGGATGTCTTCACAGCACCTTGGCTTCGTTCTTCAGCTTCTCGACCAGCGCCTTCACGTCAGGGACCTTCACGCCCGCAGAGCGCTTCGGCGGCTCCCCGACCTTGAGGGTCTTAAGACGCGGCGATACATCGACTCCCAGCTCCTCGGGCTTAAGCGTTTCCAAAGGCTTCTTCTTCGCCTTCATGATGTTGGGCAACGTCACGTATCGCGGTTCGTTGAGTCGCAGGTCCGTCGTCACGACGGCAGGCAGTGTCAACGAGAGCGTCTCGGCGCCACCGTCGACTTCACGGGACACCATTGCCTTGCCATCCGCCACAGTCAGCTTCGAGGCAAACGTAGCCTGAGGGAGTCCGGCCAGCGCGGCCAGCATCTGCCCGGTCTGGTTCGAATCATCATCGATAGCCTGCTTGCCAAGGATGATGAGGTGCGGTTGCTCCTTGTCGACCAGCGCCTTGAGCAGCTTGGCCACCGCGAGCGGTTGCAGCTCCTCGCCGGATTCAATCAGGATGGCGCGGTCCGCACCAATCGCAAGGGCTGTCCGTAGCGTCTCCTGCGCCTGTGAGACACCGGCGGAGACCGCTATGACCTCTGTCGCGATGCCAGCTTCCTTCAGGCGCACCGCCTCCTCAACAGCAATCTCGTCAAACGGATTCATCGACATCTTGACGTTTGCGAGGTCAACGCCTGACCCGTCCGATTTGACACGTACTTTCACGTTGTAGTCGACCACTCTCTTCACTGGAACGAGAACCTTCAATTCAAAACCTCATTGCTAGTTGTTTTCAACGGACGGGTATCGTTACGTCGGCCCCGAAGCCGAAAAGACCCCACTGGCTCTTAGCACTATCCGGCCGCCTTCCCCACGAATCACGCATGACGCGAACCTCACGCGGCCGACGGCCTTGTCGATGGTCACCGTCGCCTCAATCCATTCGCCGATTCGGCCGCTCGATATGAAATCCATATTCAGACTTACTGTCCCAAACCTCGTTGGCCGCTCGCCGATTTGAAGGAGATTGAAGCCGATAGCATAGTCAGCTAACGTTGCGAGCATTCCTCCGTGAACGTTTCCTCCCTGGTTACGATGGCACTCAGACATCTTGCTGGCAATGCACAAGCCGCCTGCCCCATCCTCCCGCATATAAACGGGCCCAACCGTGTCAAGGAAACCTTCGGCTGGCACAGGGCGAAAGCCTGTCGGAACGACCCATTGCGCATCCTGAGGTTCGGACCGCTCGTCCGTTGCAATTTCAATAGACATGCTGGTGCCCCACAGGCCGTGGCACGCCTGCCTCGTCCATCGATTTAATCAGTCGCGCACGCTTTGCCAACCACCAGCCATAGGGAGCGGGCCATCCGTCAAAGGACTCCTGCCCCAGCTCGTGTCGCGCATGCAACGCCCAGTTCGGGTTGTAGAGCGCCTCCCGTCCGACGCCAATCAGGTCCGCCTGCTCGCCTTCCAGCACTTCCTCGGCCTGCTGCGCGTTGACGATGAGACCAACGGCCATCGTCGAGATGCCGGCGCCTGCCCGCACGCGTGCAGCGTAAGGCACCTGGTGCCCATACGTGCGCGGCAGGCGATTGGAGACCGTGGCGAACCCGGAGATTCCACCCGACGAGCAGTCAACCACATCAACGCCCAGCGCCTTGAGCTCTCGCGCGAATGCCACGGTGTCCTCGATGTCATAGCCACCCTCCGCGCCATCGACCGACGAAACACGGCACATCAATGGTTTCTCTGCCGGCCAGACCGCACGCACCCGCTTAACGATTTCGAGCGGATAGGCCATACGGCGCGCTGCGTCACCGCCATATTCGTCAGTACGCTGGTTCGCCACCGGGGAAAGAAACTCGTGCAGGAGGTAACCGTGGGCGCAGTGAACTTCCAGGACGTCGAAGCCAGTCCGAGCGGCGCGACGGGCGGCAGCCTCCCATGCGAGCGCAACCTCTTCCAGTTCACGCCGGCTCATCTCCATCGGTTCGGGCCAGCCATCGGCAGCCGCAATGGCTGAAGGCGCGACGGTCTGCCAGGCGGGCTCGCCACGCGCAGCCTCCGCGTCGGTCAGAGTGCCGTAGCCTTCCCACGGGCGCTGCATGCTGCCCTTTCGGCCTGAGTGGCCAATCTGCAATGCAGGGATGGAGCCTTGCGAACGAATGAAAGCTGCGACTCGTGCCAGTGGGGCGACGTGGTCGTCGCTCCAGAGCCCCAGGTCTCCGTATGTACCGCGTCCATCAGGAGAAACCGCTGCGGTTTCGACCATGACCATCCCGGCACCGCTCTGCGCAAACTTGCCGTAATTGACGAGATGCCAGTCGTTGGCAAATCCGTCTTCAGACGAATAGGTGCTCATCGGGCTGATGACAATGCGATTGGGCAGGGACACCGAGCGCAGCGTCAGTGAAGAGAACAGTCTGGGATTCAAGGCTTACTCCGCAAAAGAAAAAATAACAGCAACTACGGTCGAACGGCGTTACGCGATAGAACAGAGGCGAACCTGACACCCCAAAGTCCGCTGCCTACGAGCAACCTTACTTCAGGCCATCCCGTACGAGCTTCATGTAGGTGTCCACTACCCACTCAGGCAGCTTCGACTTCTCATGTCCCTTTACATATCTCATGTACAGATAACTTCGGGCCGACTGGAAGATGTAGGCCAGCGCCTCGAGCTCCCTACCGTCAAACCGCTTGATTTCACCGTTGGCCACGCTGCGCTCAAGGGAATGCACGTAGTGTTCGGTGAGCAACTTCATATGCGCCGCGTGGGCGATTGGCGCCGCAACCTCGGCTTCGTTCAGCACGCGCACGAAGCCGGGATTTGTCCGCAGGTAGGAGAAAAAGGCTCTGAAGCCCCGCTCTTCGACCTCCAGAAAGGACTCAGCCCCGTGCACCTTCTTGCTGATGTACGCGAGCATGTCGACGCCCACGTGGGGCAGCAGCACATCAAAGAGTGCCTGGCGCGATTCGAAATACAGATAGAAGGTGCCTTGGGCAATGCCTGCCTCCTCGGTAATACGTCCGATGGACGCTTCCGCGTAGCCATGCCGCCCGACAACCGTCGATGCCGACGCAAATATCCTGTTTCTCAGTTCCTCAGCCCGCATCTCTCGGGTAGAGCGTCTTGCCTTGCCCGCCGGGCGAGGAACGTCCTTGTCTGTCACTTCAGAAGTCATACCGGCTGCCTCGTTCATGTCGTGTCCGCTATCTGCCATCTGCCAAAGGGCAAGATGACGCCCAGCGATTTACGGTTCTGGTCATACTCATCCCAGGTCCCAGAAAACACGATATTACCGGTGCCCCGCCACTTGCTTCATTGCCGCTTCATCCATTTGTAGATGTTGTTACGCTGGATAGCCGACGAACCGCCGATGATTGGCAGGGCAAGCGAGTCGCGAACGTATCGCTCGACGTCGAAGTCCTTGACGTACCCATACGCGCCGAAGATGGTCTGACACTCGAGAGAAATCGCCTTGCCGGCTTCTGTGGCAAAGAGCTTGGCCATCGAAGTCTCGCCGGTGCACGGCAAATGCCGGTCTGCGAGGCTCGCCGCGTGATAAAGCATCAGGCGGGCCGCGTGAAGGCGGGTCTTCATTTCCGCCAGCTTGTGCTGGACAGACTGATAGTTCCCAATCGCCTTGCCGAACTGCTGCCGCTCGCCCGCATACGTCCAGGCATCATCGAGTGCGGCCTGACCGATACCGATTGCCATCGCCGCGACTTCGAGCTTCTCGACATCAAGACCGGAACCGACCACCATGGGCCAGGCTCCGTTCCACTTTTCCTCGCCCCCGACGATGCTCGACAGTGGCAACTCGACATCTTGGAACGTCACATCGGTCGTCGGGAACCCCTTAAGACCAAGGCCGTTGATTTGCTCAATCGTCACACCGGCCTGCGTCGGCGGAATCAGGAGAAGCGTCAGATTCCGGTAGCGCTCTTCCTCTGGTCCGGTCCGCACGAGGGCGTAGATGTAGTCACTCACGCCTGCCCCGGAACAGAAGCGCTTGGCCCCGTTGACGACGATGGTGTCTCCCCGGCGCTCAGCCCTCGTCCTCATACTTGCCAGGTCAGAGCCAACATCCGGCTCGGTCCATCCGTACGCGAATATCATGGACCCATCGACCACCCGGGGCAGAATCTCCTCCTTCTGCTGCCGGGTTCCGCACTCGACGATATTCATCCCCGCGTAGCAGGCCGCGTTGATATACGGAAGCGCGACGGCAAGGCTCCTTCGGGCGAGTTCCTCGATGACCACCATCGCGCCAGGGATGTTGCGACCGAGACCACCGTACTCTTCCGGGACCGTCAGCCCGAGGACACCCAGCCCGGCAAGCTTCTCGAACACCTCGCGCGGAAACCGGTTTTCCTTATCCCACTTCGCCACCTGGTCTCGCGGCATCTCCTTGTCAACGAATCGACGAAGGGTGTCGCGTAG
Organism: Paraburkholderia dipogonis; assembly: GCF_046027395.1. Taxonomy (GTDB): domain Bacteria; phylum Pseudomonadota; class Gammaproteobacteria; order Burkholderiales; family Burkholderiaceae; genus Paraburkholderia; species Paraburkholderia dipogonis_A. The sequence goes on from NZ_JAQQEG010000043.1 coordinate 30,353, forward strand.
CTGACGAGTATCGTCTGGCTCTCTGAAATCCACGATGAAGTTATCCTTGACTGTTCGAACTACTACCCGAAGAGCAACGCGATGTGCGAGGCCCTAGAGCCCAGCGTTGGTCCACTTGTAGATGTTGTTTCTCTGAATCGCCGATGAGCCACCCATAATCGGAATCAGCAGCGCATCGCGGACATAACGCTCCGCACCAAACTCCTTCACGTAGCCATAGGCGCCCATAATCGTCTGGCACTCAAGCGCAATATCCTTCGCGGCTTCTGCGGCAAACAGTTTGGTCATGGAGGTCTCCACCGCGCACCGTTCATGCCGGTTTGCCATCGACGAAGCGTGATAGAGCATCAGCCGCGCAGCGTGCAGGCTGGTCTTCATGTCCGCGAGCTTGTGATTGATGGACTGATAGTCGCCAATCAACTTGCCGAACTGCCGGCGCTCGTGCGCATATGCCCATGCGTCTTCGAATGCCGCGGTCGCAACGCCGGTGGCAACTGCCGCGACCTCCAGCTTCTCGACATCGAGCCCGGAGCCAACCAGCATCGACCACCCCTGATGCCACCCCGCGTCACCGCCAACAATGTTCCACGCTGGCACTTCGACGTTGTCAAAGACGACATCCGTTGTACCCACGCCTTTCATACCGAGGCTGTCGATTTCGGTGATGGTTACTCCCGGAGTGTTCGGGGGAATCAGCACCATGGAAAGATTGCGGTGCCGCTCACCCTCCGGGCCGCTGCGGACCAGCGTGAAGATGTAATCGCATACTGACGCGCCGGAGCAGAAACGCTTTGCTCCGTTGATGACGACCTTGTCACCCACCCGCTCTGCCCGGGTCTTCACGCTCGCGAGGTCAGCACCGATGTCGGGTTCCGTCCAGCCATACGCAAAGAGCAGACTGCCGTCGACGACTTTCGGCAACAGTTCCCGCTTCTGCTCCTCTGAGCCACACTCGACCAGATTCATGCCGGCATAGCAGGCCGCCATGATGTACGGCACCGAGACGGCAAGGCTGCGACGCGACAACTCTTCGATGACCATCATCGTCGCGACAATGTCGCGACCCGCTCCACCGTATTCTTCCGGAACGGTCAGACCCAATACTCCGAGCGATGCGAGCTTGGCAAAGACGTCTCGCGGGAACACGTTTTCCCGGTCCCACTTTGCCGCAGCTTCCCGGGGCATCTCTTTTTCGACAAAGCGGCGCAGCGTGTCGCGAAGTTGTTGCATCTCGCCTGATTCAGTGAAGTCCACACTTTCTCCTGGTTGCAGTTCTGCGGATGTGAGAAAGATATGTCCGCGCGAATAATGAGTCAACAGTCATTTTGTGAACAATCAATCATTCACTCACAAAACTCAAACGTCTTTTTTGTCCCATCCGCACGGTGCAGGCGGCACAGCGCCAGACGGTGCTGGCATTTTTCAGATAATGTGAAAAGTGACTTCACGTGATTCGTAGGCCGAAGAGCCTTTCGCGGCGGTAGCATCGTGCGTATTCGCTCTATCCAAGGTCCTACGCAATGAACGCTTTTGATACCCAATACGCGCTGTCCAACAAGGCAGATGAAGGCCCGCGCAGCCGCATTGCGTTTATCCAGGCTTGCTGGCATCGGGATATCGTTGACCGGTGCAAGACTGCCTTTCTCGAAACCATGCAGTCGCAAGACTACGCGCTACACGACATCGACTTCCACGAGGTGCCGGGCGTCTTCGAAATCCCGTTGCATGTGAAGATGCTGGCTCAAAGTGGAAAATACGCCGGCATCGTGGCCGCTGGTCTCATAGTCAACGGCGGAATCTACCGACACGATTTTGTTTCGACCGCAGTCATCAACGGACTCATGCAGGTTCAACTCGAGACCGGTACGCCGGTCTTTTCTGCCGTGCTTACACCGCACAACTTTCACTCGTCCGAAGAACATGTGACGTTCTTCCGTGACCATTTCTTGGTCAAAGGGGTAGAGGTCGCGAAAGCCTGCGTCCAGACAGTCAACAAGATTGCGTCGCTCGCAACGGCTTGAGCCTCAGCAAGACCGACCGAAAATCCAGGGCCCGCCGCTCGATGCAGCGGGCCGTTGTTCATCCACGAGCAGCAGGTTCTAAGCCGCGTACGAATAGACTCCCTGTCCAGTCTTACGGCCCAGGCGGCCGGCGGTCACCATCTCGCGCAGCAGCGGGCTCGGACGGTACTTGGGTTCCCCGAAATCGGCATGGAAAACTTCCATCACCGACAGGCAGACATCCAGACCAATCATGTCTGCAAGCGCGAGCGGCCCAAGCGGGTGGTTCGCGCCCAGCTTCATACCCGCATCGATTTCCTCGGCCGTAGCCACTCTTTCTCCGAGCAGGAAAAACGCTTCGTTAATCATGGGCACCAGCAGGCGGTTGACCACAAAGCCCGGAGAGTTTGCGACCACGATGGGTGTCTTCCCCGCAGCGATGGCGAGCTGACGCGCGGTTTCCACTGCGACGTCGCTCGTTTGAAGCCCGCGGATAACCTCGACGAGCGGCATAAGTGGAACCGGGTTGAAGAAGTGCATGCCGACCACGCGCGACGGAACACCGACGTGTGCCGCAAGTCGCGTGATGGAAATCGACGACGTGTTTGAGCTGATGACCATGTCTTGCGACACCGTCTGCACAATCTGCTCAAAGATGCGAATTTTCGCGTCCACGTTTTCCGTCGCCGCTTCAACGACAAAATCAGCATCTCTGAGCGCTGAATAGTCCGCCGAGGTCGTTATGCGCGCGAGCGCTGCATCCCTGTCGGCAGCGTCTAACTTCCCCTTTTCGACCAGGCGAGAAAGCGCAGCGTCAATTTTTGCGACTCCTTTTTCCAGCGCCGCGGTCGAGATGTCAGTGAGCACGACCTGCATGCCGGAACTGCTCAGCGTCTGCGCAATTCCCTGCCCCATCGTGCCGGAGCCAACGATGCCGACCGACTTGACTGCCAGTGCGGCGACCGGCGTACTGCCCTGATTCTGGGTTCCCACGACTACTCCTTAAATCCGTTCGAAAATTGCCGCAATGCCCTGGCCGCCACCGATACACATCGTGACCAAGGCATACCGCCCGCCTGTCCGTTGCAATTCATAGAGCGCTTTAACCGTAATGAGGGCGCCCGTCGCACCAATCGGATGACCAAGCGAAATCCCTGACCCATTCGGGTTGACCTTTGCCGGGTTCAGTCCCAGTTCCCGTGTGACCGCACATGCCTGGGCAGCAAACGCCTCGTTGGCCTCGATAACGTCCATGTCGTCGATGGAAAGGCCAGCGCGTGCGAGCGCTGAACGGCTGGCCGGCACCGGGCCGATACCCATGATTTTCGGGTCCACACCTGCGTGTGCGTAGGCAACCAGCCGACCGAGCGGCTTCGCGCCGCGGTTCTCCGCGACCTTGCGCTCCATCAGCACCAGCGCTGCGGCGGCATCATTGATTCCGGAAGCGTTGCCGGCGGTCACCGTGCCGTTCTCTTTCGTGAAGACCGGCTTAAGCTTTGCAAAGTCGTCCAGGGCGGGGGCCATACGAACGTGCTCGTCAACTTCGAACAATGTCGGGCCTTTTTTGCTCCTTATTTCAACGGGCAGAATCTGCTCCTTGAAATACCCCTGTTCGATGGCGTGAGATGCGCGCCGATGAGATTCCAGGGCCAGCGCGTCCTGCTGCTCCCGGGTGATGCCGAACTGCTGCGCCACGTTCTCCGCCGTGACGCCCATGTGGATGCGATGGAACGGGTCGCTAAGCGCCCCAATCATCATATCCACCAGTTGCGTATCTCCCATGCGCGCCCCAAAACGCGCCTGTGGGACTGAGTACGGCGCGCGACTCATATTTTCCGCACCACCGGCCACAGCAATGTCGGCGTCGCCGAGTTTGATTGCCTGCGCTGCGGAGATGATTGCCTGCAAACCTGAGCCGCACAGGCGGTTCACTGTCAGCGCAGGCGCATCCTGCGTCACGCCGCCGTTTACTGCGGCCACACGCGCCAGATACATATCCTTCGGCTCGGTATGAACGACGTTGCCGAAGACAACATGTCCGACCTCCTCACCGCCGACCGAGGCCCGTCGCAGCGCTTCACGCACCACCTGCGCGCCGAGCTCTGTCGGCGCGATATCCTTCAGGCTACCGCCAAACGTTCCAATAGCGGTACGTACGCCGCTTACGACAACTACTTCGCGTTCCATTTCGACTCCATCGGGTATAAAAAGTGATTCGCGCCTTATTGGCCGACCTTCCTGAAATCGGGTCTGCGCTTTTCACCAAAGGCGGCGAAGGCCTCGCGTGCTGCAGGCTGCGTCACCATCTTTTGAAACAGGCCGGTCTCTTCTTCGATTCGCACGCTGACCGACTCAGCGTCGTGGCTTTTCAGGAGCCGCTTTGTTTCCATCAGCGCCGAGATGGGCTTATCGGCAAGATTGCTTGCCTGTTGCTGCGCGTAACCCAGCACGTCATCAGGAGGTAGCAAGCGGGTCACCAGCCCGCCCTTGAGTGCCTCTTCCGCGCTGAACTGACCTCCGAGCAGCAAGGCCTCAGCAGCGTTCCTGTACCCAAACACCTTCTGCAGGAGAAGGCTTGACCCGGCTTCAGGGCACACGCCGAGATTCACAAACGGCACGCGAAATCGGGCGTCGGTCGCCGCATAGACCATGTCGCAGTGCAGCAACATGGTGGTTCCGATTCCAACGACCACGCCGTTGACTGCCGCGACAACAGGCTTGGGGAAAGACCTCAGCACCCGGATGAATTTCCAGACAGGCGCATCCGGCTCAACAGGAGGGTTAGAAATGAATTCGTCGATATCATTGCCAGCCGAGAACGCCTCCTCGTTACCTTGGAAGACTACAACGCGAACCTGGTCGTCACCCGCTGCGTTTTCCAGCGCAGCGACCATGTTCGTGTACATCGCGGCAGTAAAGGAGTTTCTCTTCTCGGCGCGGTTGAATGCGATGGTCAGCACGCCAGCACCGTGATTCAAAAGTATGTCTTGCATCGGTGATTTGAGCCTCCAGCCTTACCATATAAAAAAGCCGCTCGCGTGCCCTTGGAATGCACGCGAACGGCGAAACCAGCACAGAGATTCATCCGGAATCTCAATTGAGAAATCTGGAGATTCAGCATTCCGGGGCAGCACGCAGAGTTTGTGCATTGCACCGCAGGAATTCGATACGTTCGTACCAGCGCCGACGGATGCCCTTTGCTATCGCGACCGAAAAATCCCTATTGTGCGTACTCGACCTGTTGCGCCTCTGCCAGTAGGGGCTCCATGTATTCGCTCAGCTTTGGCATCACCTGCGTCGCCGTCAGCTCCATCGAACGGCGCCAAAGGGGCTCGTCGTCCCATTCATGGAAGGTCGTGAGGAGAGTGCCGAACGGGCCGGTCTTCTCGCTGAATGCCACCAGCTGGTCAACAACCGAGTTTGCGTCGCCAGCAATGACCATTTCGCGGATGCAATGCTCGATGTTCACCTCGTCGTCGGTCATGTCGGGGCGCGACTTGAAGATGCTCGCGTAGCCGATGGCCTTCAGGTGGGTGACCATGAAATCGAAGTATTTGGCGAGTGCGTTGGTTTCCCGGGCCAGGTACTCGTCGGCCTGCGCCTGGGAGTCGGCGACGAAGACCGAGCGGGCGACCCGCCAGTTGCGACGGTCAGCCTTCACCCCTGCGCCCTGCGCGCCTTCACTGTACGACTGCCAGTGCGTTGCCACAGTCGCAGGGAGATTGAAGTTTGCCGAAATCACGTCCCAGTCGTTGGAACCAGCCAGTCTTGCCGTGCTTGAGAAGTTACTCATTGCTGAGGTCGCCACCCGTGGAAACGGGTTCTGGTACGGGACGGGCATCAGCCCGACACCAAGAGCCTCGTTCACCGTGTTCTTGATGCTGACCTTGTGATGCGCCGTCTCAAGGTCATACGGTGCGTCCGTATTCCAGATGGCGCGAATCATTGCGTAGCAGGACGCCAGCATCGCACCGCTTGCCTTGTGGTCGCTGTCAAATACCTCGAAGTCGGACGCGAGGCCACCGGGACCGATGCCCATGATGAAGCGGCCCTTCGACATATGGTCAAACATTGCGGCATCGGCCGCGATTCTTGCCGGATGGTGGTGCGGCAAGTTCAAGACACCCGTGCACAACTTCATGCGCTCGGTAACGGGAATCAGCGTTGAAAGGAACTGCAGCGCGTTGGTAATCGGCTCGGTGCGCTGCGAAGTATGCTCGCCAACCCACAACTCGTCGAAACCCACCTTGTCAGCGTGAATCGCGCACGCGACATCCATGTCGTACATCTCGTGATATTGCGCGCCGGCAAGGTGCAACGGCTGCATGAACATACCAAGTTTCATTTTCATCTCCTGAATCTTCTACTTGATAAGCCGCCAGCGCATCGCAAGGTCGGCTCATCGGCGGGTCACACTTTAGTAGGCGGCGACTGCCATTCCCCGAACCGGAGTGAACAGCAACTGCTACCCTCCAAGGGCACTACTCTTCTGATTACTGACCTTCAGCTGTTAAGCCGGCGATACCGCCCGCCTATGTACACCAGAGGCTCCTTTACATCAGGCAGAACCACATCGATTACGTTGCCGATGATGATGGTGTGGGTGCCATGTTCGATTTCGCGGGCGACCTCGCAGAAAATCGCGGCTTGCGCGTCCGCAAGATAGCGAATCCCTCTGACGCCCGTTTTCCAGTCGCCTTCGACAAATCGTTGGGTGCGCATGTCAGAGCGACTGAAAATCGTACTAATCTGCTCGTGTGCCGTCTGAAGCAAACTGACGCAGAAAAGACCGGTTTTTTTGATAATCGGGGATGCGCTGGCCGAACGATTCACGCAAATCAATGCGGAGGCTGGTTCCATCGAGACCGATGAAAACGCGGTGGCCGCAAGACCGTGGGGATAATCGTCGCTATCGACGGTGGTGATGAGAGTAACTGACGATGCGACCCGACTCATTGCGGACTTGAATCCGGCAGCAAGCTCGGGCGGGGAATTAGTCGCCGCGTTATGTGCGTGCATCTGTGTCTCCTTCGTGATTCACTGTCACACTTGTGTCGTTGAACAGTAGCACCGGAAACACCGAAATCCGTATTCAGATTTGGCGAAATAACTTTTCGCCTTTTCCGAAAAGCCGAACCAGTCAATGCGAACCCACTTCGGCCTATACTGGTTCGTACCGGGCTGACATCAACACGAAATCAGCCATCAGAATTAAAACGACACTTGAGACAAACGCACCATGGCTGACCGCATACAGGACATGCGACTCTTCCGTCTGGTCGTCCAGACAGGGTCACTTTCAACCGCAGGACGGCAACTAGGCCTTTCGCCTGCGGCCATGAGCGGCCGGCTTAAGGCCATGGAGGAGCAATACGGGGCGCCTCTGCTCAAGCGGAGCACCCGCGGGTTGAGCACAACGCCCGAAGGCCAATACCTGTTTGAGAATTCGGTGGGCATTATCGACGACGTCGAATCGCTCGACCGCGCGATTAAAGGTGGTCACGCCGACCTTCAGGGCACAATCGGAATCACTTGCCCCATCGACCTCGGCCGGCAATACCTCTCTCCATTGATTGACGCCTTTATCGCTGAGAATCCGGGAGTCATTTTTCGCATCAACTTCAGCGACCAGGTGCTGAATTTTGTCGACCGCGGTCTCGACATTGCATTTCGCTGGGGAAACCTTCCGGATAGCTCAATGGTGGCCAGACCGCTTGGCAACGACCGGCCAGTCGTTTGCTGCTCACCTGACTACATCGATAGGCACGGTCCTCCCCGTACGCTCGATGAGCTGCGAAATCACAACTGTTTGATTCTGCTGCGCGATGACTTCCCGCTCGACCGCTGGCGGTTCATGCAGGACGGCTTTTCAACCTCGGTGCAGGTGAAGGGCAACAGGATGACCAACGACGGATACGCGCTGCGTCAATGGGCCGTGTCGGGCCTGGGTGTGTTGTGGAAAGGAGCCTGGGAAGTCGGCGCTGACGTTAAGGCTGGGCGACTCGTTCCCGTACTGGAGGACTACCACCTGCCAGCCCAACGTTTTCACCTGCTAACGGATGGCTCAAAGCGTCTTACGGTACGGGTGAAGACTTTCGTCGATTTTACTGTTCAATACTTCAAGCAGATGGAAGAACCTGCCCGACATCTCGTTACATCTCACTCGTCACACCTGCTCGACTCGGTTCTCTAGTTTAAAAAACATATCTCCGGCTAGACGTTTGAATAAACCATATTCAACATATAGGAGTACTACTCATGAAAATTGAACTAACCTCGAAAACGGCACTGGTTACTGGCTCGGCCCAGGGAATCGGGTTCGCCATTGCGCGCGGGCTCGCCACCGCGGGCGCGTCAGTCGTCCTGAACGGGCTGACGAAAGATGAGGTCGACCGAGCCATTGAAAAACTTCAGGCGGAGCTGCCTGCTGCCGAAATCAGCGGCGTTGTTGCCAATGTCGCGACCGCTGAAGGTGCAACTGCACTGAAGGCAGCGGTGCCTGCGGTCGACATTCTTATCAATAATGCGGGCGTCTATGGCCAGCAGGACTTCTTCGAGACACCTGACGACGTATGGCTTCGAATGTACGAAATCAACCTGATGGGAGGCGTGCGAACCGCACGCGCCTATCTTCAGGGCATGGCGGAGCGCGGCTGGGGTCGCGTCGTCTTCATCTCGTCGGAATCGGCGCTCAACGTTCCGGTTGACATGCTTCACTACGCCACGACGAAAACAGCAAACCTGACGGTCTCACGCGGTCTCGCAAAACGCATGGCTGGCACAGGCGTCACCGTCAACGCGGTGTTGCCGGGTCCGACGCTGTCCGACGGTCTACAGGCGCTCCTGAAGGAAGAACAGGAGAAGTCGGGGCTCTCGATGGAAGAGACAGCGGCAGCGTTTGTCGTTGCCCATCGCCCCACCTCGCTCATCCGCCGCGCGGCGAGCATGGAAGAAGTCGCCAACCTGGTCATCTATCTTTCGTCGCCCCAGGCATCGGCAACCACAGGTGCTGCCCTGCGCGTGGACGGCGGCGTTGTCGACACGGTTGCCTGAAGGTGGCCTAACACCCGGCCCCGGACGTTGTGTCCACGGTCGGGGAATCCGAAAAACGTATTGCAGGTGATTCATGAGCTACAACGAGCTTCACGGATTGACCATCCCGGCGCTGCTTCGCCGGCGTGCCGCGGAAATACCGCAAGCCGCGGGCTTCTCCGGTCACTCATGGCAGGGCCATCGGGACCGTCTGAGCTACGACCAGCTGGTCCACCGGATGGAGATGATGGGGCGCGCCTTTTATCGCCGCGGCGTGCGGCACGGCGACCGCGTGGCTGTGTTTCTCACCAACTACGCCAACCGCGAATGCGTACTGACCGCGCTGGGTTGCCTGGAAATTGGCGCCGTTGTGGTGCCGCTGAACACACGCTCTTCCGACGAAGAACTCCGGCACGCGCTGACGCTGACCGAACCGGTCGCCGTGGTCTGCATGCAGGAGTCCGCTGCAAGGATTGCTGAACTGTATCCCGCAGCCAGCCTGATGCTGCTCGACGCACCGACTGAATCTCCGCAGTACTGGCCGGACCCTGAGCGCACGTTCGTGGCCGACGCCGTGCCCGTGGAAGTCATTCATACGGACTTGGCCTGTCTCCTGTTCACCTCGGGCACTACCGCCCGCGCTAAAGCTGTTATGCACAGCCACCGCAGCATGTTGCACGCCGGTCAGGCTATGGGTGGCGCGGTTGGGCTCGAGCGCGGGGACCGGTATCAGGGGGCGTGGCCGTTCTTCACGAGTTCGGTCATGAGCATGGCGTGCATGTCCTCGTGGGTCAATGGCGCTTGCGTCGTGCTTGAGCAGGTGCCCCTGTCCAACGCGGAACGCCTTCGTCTCATCGAGACCGAGGGCACGACCGTCTACCACGGCGTCACATCCATCATTCACTTCCTTATCGACGAATACCTCCAGGACACCTACGACCTGCGGCGAGTACGCCGGTTCGGTTACGGAGGCTCGGTTATGCCACCCGAAGTCATCGAGAAGATTTCCAACCGTGTTCCGTGGGCGGACCAGGTTCATGTCTGGGGTATGACGGAAACAGGGCCCGCCGGAACATATCTGCCCGCGCACCTCCTGCCACGCAAAGCAGGCGCGATTGGGTTCCCCATGCCAACGTGCTCGGTACGCCTCGTCGAGAGCGACGGACTACCCGTGCCGCAAGGGGAACTGGGCGAAATCGTGTTCAGTGGCCCGTCAATGGCCCTCGGCTACTTCGGCAATCCGGACGCGACTCGCGAAGCGTTTGTCGATGGTTGGGTCCACACGGGCGACATCGGGCGCTTTGATGACGAGGGCGTACTCCATTTCGTCGACCGAATGAAAGACATCATCAACCGCGGTGGCCTCAAAATTTCATCGGCTGCGGTAGAGAGCGCCTTGTACAGCTTTCCCGGTATCGCCGAGGCGGCCGTCATTGCGGTACCTCACGAGGGGCTGGGCGAGGATGTGGCCGCCTGCGTGGTACCCGCGGCAGGACAGACGCTTGATATCGAGGCACTTGCTGCCCACTGTGCCAGCCAGCTTGCCGACTATGCGCGCCCACGCCAGTGGCACGTGCTGGACGCGCTGCCGAAAAACCCGATGGGCAAGGTGCTCAAGCGCGAACTCCGCGACAGCCTTGCCTCATCGACATCATCCGCGAAGGTACCTGCCTGAGCACCAACCCGACCCGTAAGTCGACTTGTCACTGTAGAAAGGAATTGCCATGTCTGAAGCATTGCTGCTTGAAGTTCGCGACCGCGTCGCCTATGTCACCATCAACCGTCCGGACGCACTGAATGCGGTCAACGGCGACCTGCACACGGACCTGTCGAAAATCTTCATTGACCTTGGTGCCCGGCGGGACCTGTCGGCCATCGTGCTCACGGGTGCTGGTCGCGCATTTTGTGCCGGCGGCGATATCGAGTGGATGCGCGCGGCTGTGCGTGACCCGGAAAGCTTCGAAATCGTCACGTGGGAAGCCAAGCGCATCGTCTACGCAATGCTCGATTGCGAAATCCCCATCGTCGGTCGCATCAACGGCGACGCCGTTGGCCTCGGCGCCACGCTCGCGCTTCTGTGCGACATCACGGTCGCTGACGACACCGCACGTATCGGTGACCCGCACGTGCGCGTCGGCCTGAACGCGGCCGACGGCGGCGGCTTCCTGTGGCCGCAGATTATTGGCTTCGGCAAGGCCCGCGAACTTCTGCTTACCGGTGATCTGCTGAGCGCCGCAGAGGCGCAGCGTCTCGGGGCAATCGGCCACGTGGTTCCGGCTGCCGAACTGGATGCCAAGGTGGACAGTATCGTCGCCAAGCTGCGTAACGGCGCGACCAAGGCAATCCGGTGGACAAAGGCGGGTTACACCATCCCGTTGCGCCAACTCGCCCACGGCCACATGGACGCCGGTGTCGCTTACGAGTGCCTCACGAACCTCAGCGCCGACCACGCCGAAGCCATCGAGGCCTTCGCCGAGAAGCGCAAGCCGGTTTTCGGCAAGGACTAAGACCAAGCTAACGCAACGCTGCCCGGCCAGCCGGGCTGGGCGGCCGCGTCAAGCTCTCAGCAATCAGTATGCTCAAGGACTCCCGCCATGTTTCGACTCGAACTCGCTAACGGCGTCGCCGTTATTCACCTCGACGCTCCCCCGGTCAATGCAATGTCCTTCGCCGCTTGGGGTGAACTGCCTGGCGTCATCGCGAGTGCAAAAAAGCAGGGGGCTACAGCACTCGTCTTCAGTGGCCTGCCGCAAAAGCATTTCTGTGGAGGCAATGACGTTCGAGAGTTCGAGAACATTACCTGCGCTGAGACGATGCGCGGCATTGGTATGGTCCGCGACGCGATGAAGGCGATTGTGTCGAGCCCTCTTCCTTCCATTGCGGCCCTACACGGTGCTGTCATGGGCAGCGGAACGATTCTGGCCGGCGCGTGCGACATCCGCCTCTCGACGGCCGACACGCGCCTGGCGCTTCCGGAGGTCAAGGTTGGAGCTTACGGTGGCTACGCGATGGTGAAGGAGCACCTCCCTCACGGCGTGGCTCGGGCGATGACCCTACTGGGCTCGCCCATCAGTGGACAACGCGCCTTCGACTTGGGGTTTGTTCAGGAACTTGCCGCGGATGCGCAGGCGGTGCTCGACCGGGCAATCGCGATGGCTCTCGATATCAGTAAAAACCTTGCGAATCCCCTTGGTCAGCAAATCAGGTCGGTGATGAACCATCAGGATCAAAATTCGCTTTGGACCGCGTACGACATCGAGCGGGATTTTGCCGCGGAAATGATGGGCAAGACGGCCGTCCGCTGAAACAGCGAACGCATCTGCAACAAGGCGCAGCTTGTGCTACGCCAGTTTTTCGTCCAGCAATCGCACATACCAAATGTCCTACCGATACGACGAAAGAGTCGACGGCGCGATGACCTCTTATGACAAGAGGCGTGCCGTTGCAGAGCTTCGCTCTCTCCTGCCCAATTTGGATATTTTGCATGAGCTGGAGGACCTGCGCCCTTACGAATGCGACGGCCTCTCTGCTTACCGAACGACGCCGATGATGGTCGTGCTTCCCGAACGCGTCGAGCAGGTGCAGGCAATTCTGCGCTTCGCTCACGAGCGCAGCATCCCAATTGTCGCGCGCGGCGCCGGCACCGGCCTGTCGGGAGGCGCACTACCACTTGAGAAGGGCATTCTCCTAGTGATGGCGAGGTTCAATCGCATCCTTGACGTCGACGTTGAGGCTTGCACGGCATGCGTCCAGCCCGGGGTGCGAAACCTGGCCATCTCCCAGGCGGCCGCACCCTTCGGTCTGTACTACGCACCGGACCCGTCATCGCAAATAGCCTGCTCGATTGGCGGCAACGTAGCCGAGAACGCCGGAGGCGTGCACTGTCTCAAGTACGGGCTCACGGTACATAACATCCAGAAACTCGAGGTGCTCACGATAGAAGGCGAGCGGCTCACCTTCGGCTCGGATGCGCTCGACTCGCCGGGGTTCGACCTGCTGGCCCTCATGACGGGCTCGGAAGGCATGCTGGGCATCGTCGTGGAAGTGACCGTCAAACTTCTGGTCAAGCCAAAGAGCGCAAAGGTTTTGCTGGCTTCGTTTGACGATATCGGCAAGGCCGGCGCTGCGGTCGCCGAAATCATCGGGGCAGGAATTATCCCCGGCGGCCTTGAGATGATGGACAACCTCGCCATTCGCGCGGCCGAAGACTTCATTCACGCCGGCTACCCGGTTGATGCGCAGGCCATTCTCCTGTGCGAACTCGACGGCGCTGAAAGCGATGTCGACGAAGATTGCGCAATGGTCGACGCGTTATTGCGGGACGTGGGCGCAACCGATGTGAGGCTTGCAGGGAGCGAAGCCGAACGTCAGCGATTCTGGGCCGGTCGAAAAAATGCGTTCCCGGCAGTCGGTCGCATCTCGCCCGACTACTACTGCATGGACGGCACAATTCCGCGCCGGGAGTTGCCCCGCGTGCTCAAGGGCATCGAAGACCTATCGGTCGAGCACGGTTTGCGCGTGGCCAACGTTTTTCACGCTGGCGACGGCAACATGCATCCACTCATTCTTTTCGATGCCAATACGCCAGGGGAAATGGACCTGGCTGAAGCGCTGGGCGCGCGCATCCTCGAGCTTTGCGTAACCGTCGGCGGCAGTATCACCGGCGAGCACGGAGTTGGTCGCGAGAAAATCAACCAGATGTGTGCGCAGTTCAATTCGGATGAGCTATCCCTTTTTCACGCCATCAAGGCGGCGTTCGACTCCGGTGGCCTTCTTAATCCCGGCAAGAACATTCCTACGCTGCATCGCTGTGCCGAATTCGGCTCGATGCACGTTCACCATGGCGCCGTGCCTTTTCCTGAGCTGGAGCGATTCTGATGCACCCCGATGATAGCTCCTTCGATGACAGCCGGCGTTTGCTCGCTGAAGTCGCCTGGGCCGCTGGCACCGGCAAAACACTTCGTATTCGTGGCGGCAATAGCAAACCGTTTCCCGGTCGCATGGTCGATGGTATCGACATGAATACATGCACGCACCGCGGAATTGTGAGCTACGACCCGACAGAGCTGGTCGTCACAGCCCGCGCCGGCACCTCCGTCGCTGAACTCGACGCCTTGCTGGCGGAAAATGGACAAATGCTGCCGTGGGAACCCCCTTCTTTTGCCGGCAAGGCCACGGTCGGCGGCATGGTCGCCACTGGACTGTCCGGCCCCCGGCGACCCTATGCTGGCGCGACACGCGATTTCGTACTCGGATGCCGCGTCATCACCGGAGAGGCGAAACACCTTCGATTTGGCGGCGAGGTGATGAAGAATGTGGCCGGCTATGACGTCTCGAGACTCATCGTCGGCAGTTTCGGTTGTCTGGGTCTCGTGACGGAAGTCTCAATGAAGGTGCTTCCGAAGCCTCGCGCCACTCGCAGCCTGCTGCTCGAACTCCCCGCTACTGAAGTCCCAAAGAAGCTGCGCGCATGGCGCGATGCTGGGCTGCCAGTAACAGGTGCGAGTCATCTGGACAGCTGGCTGCACGTCCGGGTGGAAGGCGGCAATGGACTTGTTGCGAATGCCGTACGGGAGATTGGCGGAGAATACCTCGAGCCTGCATTCTGGGATGAGCTACGCGACCAGCAATTGCCCTTTTTTGCTGACCGCCGCCCGCTCTGGCGGATTTCGGTACCGCAAACCGCCCCGCTCACCCCTCTTCCAGGTTCCGTGCTTCTTGACTGGGGCGGCGCCCAGCGCTGGTTGAAGAGTGATGCACCAGCCGCCGTCATTCGCGCCGATGCCGAGCAGCTCGGCGGTCATGCGACCTTGTTCTCGCAACGGGCAGACGTTGAGCCATTCCATCCAATGCCCGAGGCCACGTTACGCCTCCATCAGCGCATCAAGCGACAGCTGGACCCACGCGGCATCTTCAATCCGGCGCGTATGTACGTGGCACTCTGAAGGACAGACAACCTGATGCAGACCAACCTTAGTGCAGCCGCACAGGCTCTGCCGCGTGCAGAAGAAGCGGCGTCCATTCTGCGCTCCTGCGTTCACTGCGGTTTTTGCAATGCCACCTGCCCAACCTATCAGGTACTTGGCAACGAACTCGACGGGCCGCGCGGGCGCATCTACCTTATCAAGCAACTCCTCGAAGGCGAGGAAGTCACTCGCAAGACACAGAGCCATCTGGACCGATGCCTCACCTGCCGCAACTGCGAGACAACGTGTCCGTCGGGCGTGAACTATCACGCGTTACTCGATGTGGGCCGCGCGGAAGTCGAACGCCGGGTGACCCGGCCGCTCCAGGAGCGAGTCTTGCGAGCAGGACTACGCCAGGTCATTCCCCGGCCAAAGGTGTTTCGGACCTTACTCGGCGTCGGACGTCTGACGCGCGCGCTGTTGCCGGCGGCGATGCAGGCGAAAATTCCGGAACGAATTGATGCCGCGAAGGAACGCCCCAAATCGAAGCACGCGCGTAAGGTACTGATGCTCGAAGGCTGTGTTCAACGTACCCTGTCACCCAACACCAACGCTGCCGCGGCGCGCGTAATGGACAGACTGGGCATCAGTGTAACCGCGGCACCACAGGCAGGCTGCTGCGGCGCGACGGACTATCACCTGAACACACAGGAAGCCGGGCTTGCACGGGCGCGCAGGAACATCGACGCATGGTGGCCAGCGATTCAGGCCGGCGCAGAGGCAATCGTCATGACGGCGAGCGGGTGCGGCGCCTTCGTCAAGGAATACGGTCATCTCCTGCGCGACGACCCGTTGTATCGGGCCAAGGCGCAACGCGTCAGCGAACTGACACGGGACCTCGTTGAGGTTCTGGTGGGTGAACCTCTTGAACGGCTACGCGCGGCAACTAATAAGCGCGTGGCCTTTCATTGCCCGTGCACACTCCAGCATGCCCAGAAACTGGATGGGTCAGCCGAGGCAATACTGCAGCGCCTCGGATTCACGACCACTGCCGTCCCGGACTCGCATCTGTGCTGCGGCTCCGCGGGCACCTATTCAATAACCCAGCCTGAACTCGCGACCACGCTTCGCGACAACAAGTTGAAAGCGCTTGGAAGCGGCAACCCCGACCAGATTGTGACTGCGAACATCGGCTGTCAGGTCCATCTTCAGAGTGGCTCCGCACGTCCAGTCAAGCACTGGATTGAACTCGTCGAAGAGGCGATTCCGTAAGTCATTTGCACACGATTCCCACTCCCTTATAGGAACACTCTCATGCTCACGAAATCCGTACTGACCATTGCCGAGGTCAAGCATATTCTTGAGGCAGCTCGCGCCGAGGCTGAGCGGAACGACTGGAAGGTTGCCATCGCCGTCGTCGACGATGGTGGCCATCCGCTTGCGTTGCTTCGGCTCGATGGGTGCACGCCGATTGGCGGCTACATTGCCACCGAAAAGGCACGCACAGCCGCGTTGGGCCGTCGGGAGTCGAAAGTCTATGAAGACATGATTAACGGTGGCCGCACGGCATTCCTGAGCGCACCGCTGTCTGGCGCCCTGGAAGGTGGCTTGCCGGTCCTCGTCGACGGCCAGGTTGTGGGCGCAGTCGGGGTCTCGGGCGTGCAGGCCGCGCAGGATGCCCTGGTTGCCAAGGCAGGCGCCGGAGCGATTTCCGGTTGACGTTCAGTCCGCTCAAGCCTCTTTGACTGGCCAACTCCTGACGAGAGAGCTCAACCCGACCAGGCGTGGAACACCGCCGGCCTGAGCGGTTCCTCCAACCCCCGCGCATTGGCGCCGGCTATTCGACAGCGACTCTCCTCCAGCTGTATTTATCCCGGCCCTGTCCTCCTATACTTCCTTCACCCGCCACCCCGGTCGGCCGACTACAAGTTGGCCACTCCGGAAATCGGCATACAGGCTTTAGAGCCCCGTTTACCCAAAAATAGCCAGGCATTGCCATGATTGAACCTTACACATCCGATACCCCCAACGGCTGGAAGGTCTCCATAGCCCTTGAGGAGCTTGAACTTCCCTACAGCGTCCATCAGGTCAGTATCCTAAAGGGTGAACAGAAACTGCCAGAGTTTCTCAGGTTAAATCCGAATGGACGTATTCCTGTCATCGTCGATTCTGAATGCAATGACCGGACGATTTTCGACTCTGGGGCCATCCTCATCCATCTGGCCGAGAAGACCGGCAAGCTATTCGGCAAGACCATTGAAGAACGGATTCACATCATCCAGTGGCTAATGTTTCAGATGAGTGGTATCGGGCCGATGATGGGGCAAGCAAATGTGTTCTACCGTTACTTCCCCGAGAAAATCGAGCCCGCTATCAACCGCTATCACGCAGAAGTCAAGCGGTTGTTCGGCGTGTTGGACGACCAGTTGGCAACCCGGGACTTCATCGCCGGGCCCTATTCCATCGCCGACATCGCGACCTTCCCGTGGGTACGTATTCACGACTGGGGTGGCGTTGGAATCGACGAGTCCCCCAACTTGCAACGATGGCTTGCGATGGTTGAGGCTCGCCCAGCTGTACAGCGCGGCGTCCTTGTGCCGAATCCGTCGGGTTGGGAGAAAATTACGGGTAAGGCGGGAGACGCCGACGAGCTCGCGGCCGAGGCGCTCAAGCTTGTGAACACAGGCGATTAGACATTTACGATGTTCAACATCTAAACGAACCATCGCGGGTCGCCCCACCGACACTTCCTTGCGGAAGCGTCAATAGGCCGGTACGTGACTCCTCGTTAGAACGTATGCTTCAGGCCTATTCGAGCGAAGGTCTGATTTCGTCCACTGGATGGTCCCGCACCGCCGGTGATGTTCGCATTGTCGAGGAAGGTCCCCGTCAGGCCACCGGCTACGCGTTGATAGGTACCGAGAGCGTAGATGTCAGTCCGCTTCGAAAGATAATAGTCGACCATCACACCCGCCTCGTGCCAGTGCGGCTTTGTCGTTCCTTGGGAAGCGTCAAAGGTTGCGTTCGTGTAGGTGTACATCAATAGCGCCGACAACGCAGGCGTGAACTGGTACAGCATGTTTGCTTCGATGTTGTCGAACTTTAACGAACTTGGGACGATACTGAAATTCCCGGCGTAAATGGAACTGGTGGGCTGGTCGAGCGATGTGTGCGTGTAGATTAGACCGAAGCTCGCCGAAGCCCATACATACTTAAGCGCGCCACCCCATACCTGCTGCTTGCGCGCAGTGAAGTTCGTATCGTCGTTGGCGAGCGCCCCACTGGCGTTTTGTCCGGGATTGTCAATGCGCATATAGGCGGCAGCCACAGTCAAGGCCGCCGCGGAGTATGTAGCCCCAAGGCTGTAGGCGCGGTTGTTGGCAAACCCACCCGTCTGGTTGCTCATCCCGTACAGCCCCCCAAATGTCAATCCGTTCAGGTTGTTACTCGTGTACTTGATGGAATTGTTGACCCTGAAAGTGTCGACCGCATTGTCGTTGTCAAATGGATGCGTGAATGCCCAGCCAGCGTATCCGCCCGTCGAAGTCAACGGCGCAATGAAGTCCACGAAGGAGTCATACTGGCGGCCGAACGTCACAGTGCCGAGTGAGTTGCTTGCGACGCCAACGTATGCCTGCCGGCCAAACATCCGTCCGGCGTTACCCAAGGTGCCCGAATTCAGGTTAAACCCGTTCTCAAGTCGAAACACCGCGCGCCAGCCACCTCCCAGGTCCTCGCTTCCCAACAGGCCCCACCGGTCTCCCGCCATTGACCCATCAGCCAGCTGGTATGTGCTCTTCCCGCCCGTGTTGCTTGTGTACTGGAAGCCTTCGTCAATAATTCCGTACAGTGCGACGCTGCTCTGTGCGAATGATTGTGATGCCATGAAAAGCAACGATGCACCTGCAAAAAATGCTTTCTTCACGTCTGCCTCCAACCTGATAGATTTGAGCAGCAAGCTTTCGTTTCAGCCCGCTATAATTTTTTCGTTGTTCTGCCAACACCTGATAAATCGGCCATTCTCCTTTACTTACACTAATAATTCACTTAGCAATCCTATTTAAACTTGAAATAATCTCGCCGCAATTTTCTTTCCTTGCAACAACACAAGGGAGTTGCCGGCGTCACACCCGCCGGCAACGTTATAGGTGTCAGGCAGTCGCGGTTGTTTGGCGAACGCTGTAGAGACAGACCATGCCCACAATCAAAACGCCGTAGCAAATCTGCTTGATGGCTTCCGGGACGTGCATCAGCGATAGCATGCTGCTAATCAGGGTAATCACCAGAACCCCAGCAATGGTGCCGCCATAAGTGCCTTTCCCGCCGAGAATACTCGTGCCGCCAACAACTACCGCTGCGATACCCGGCAACAGATACGGGTCACCCATTCTTTGATACGCCTGACCTGAGTAGCCTGCGAGCAGCATTCCTGCTATGGCGCTGCATAGACCGGACAAAACGAAGGCACCCATGACAACACGGCGTGTGTCGATACCGGACAGATAGGCGGCTTTCTCCCGGGACCCTACCAGATAGATGTACCGGCCAATCACCGTACGACGCAGCAGCCACATGAGCCCGGCAGAAAAGAAAACCCAAAGCAGGACGGAGTTAGGTACGACATTGAAAAGTTTGCCGCTTCCCAGCATCGTCATCAGGTGTGATGGCTGGCTCGCAACCACTGCGTTGCCCGCGTAGAACGCGCTCGCGCCAAGCAATATTGCGTTTATCGCGAGTGTCCATATCAGAGACGGAATGCGCAGGTAAGCGATGCCGAAGCCGTTCAGGACACCGATGGCCGCACCTGCGAGCAAGCCAGCCAGCGGACTCAGCTCCGCCCACGCACTCCCGGCACCAGCTTGCATCACCGCCGTCGATACTATAGCCGAAATACCCAGTGTCCACGGGACCGAAAGGTCGATATGGCCCACGAGAATGACCAGCATCGCACCGGCCGCGATGATACCTAGCAGCGCTCCGCTCTGAAGTTGAAGCAACAGATAACGCGGAGACAAAAACTGGTCGTGCACCATTCCGCCGACCGCAATCAGTATCGCGAGCACGATGAGTAGTGCTCGGGTCGATGTGTCCATGAAGATGCGTGGAAAAATAGGATGGTTCATTGAAACACCTCCAACCGGTTGCGAATCCCGACCAGTCCCAGCGCGCCGACCACCACCGCACCCACGAGAACAAGACCATCGAAGAGCGGTTGCGCGGATGGGGGAACGCCCAGGAAAAACATCAGGCTTCCAATCGTGCGCAGGATAAAAGCGCCAGCGATGGAAGCCAGCACGCTCCCTGTACCTCCGCTCAGCGCCGTTCCGCCTAACACGACCGCGGCTACCGAATTAAGCGTGTATGGCATGCCCGTAGTCGCGTCGCCGCTGAGCGTCTGAAGTGCGAGGAATAGTCCACCCGTTGCAGCGAACATGCCTGCTAGCGTATATGCCGCGACCTTGGCTCTCGCGACCGGGAGCCCCGACATGAATGCGGACGCCTCTGCCGAGCCGACAGCCATGATGGCTCTTCCCGTTAGCGAGCGTTTGACCGGCAGCCAGAGAAGAAGCACGAGGACTAACAGGTAAAGAAGCGAGGTTGGGAACCAGTCTGCGAAAGCCCCTGTCAATGCGTCGCTTAGGCCCTCGGATACGCTTCCGCCCGGCGCCGGCCGCACAAGGAGTGCAACACCTGTGTAAGCAGCGCTTGTACCGAGGGTCGCGACGATCGGCTGGATGCGGCCAAACACGATAATCATCCCGTTGACCAGGCCGCACAATGCGCCAATTGCAAGCACGGCAGCGATACCGGCCGCCGCCTGTGCCGGACTACCTTGAACCAGCTCCGAGGTTACGCTGTTGCACAGTGCCATGATGGAGCCGATTGAGATGTCGATTCCGCCGGCCAGCACAACGATTGTTTGCCCAACTGCTACGAGAGCAAGACCAACGCCCTGATTGGCCCACGCAGTGAACACGTTCACTGAAGCGCCACGCGGATGGATGCAAAGGAAGAGAACCAGCAGTGCGACGAGGACGGCACCCGCCATCAGATAGCGCGACTGGTACCGCAAGAACAAAGGCATTGAGGTTTTCATCGCGCGTAACTCCCGAGTTGTACATCCTGTGAGACAGAAGCAGGGCTCTGCGTAGGCCCGGCACTGGACAGATTCATCGAGTCCATCAGAATCTGCTGCTCATTCAGGCTCGCACCGGAGAGGACCGAACGAACTTTTCCGTCGTACATAACCGCGACCCTATCGCACAGCCCAATCAGTTCGTCGTAGTCGCTCGAGTAGAGAAGAATGGCCATGCCCTTCTCCGCCAGGTCGCGAAAGAGTCGATATATCTCCTGTTTGGTGCCAACATCGACGCCGCGGGTCGGGTCCATTAACAGTAGCAATTTCGGTTTGGTCGCCAGCCACTTTCCCAAGAGGACTTTCTGCTGGTTCCCTCCAGAGAGCGTCCCGACCGGCAACGACAGGTCTGGCGCCTTGATTTGCAATGCAAGGACCAGCTCCATGACCATCGACTTCTCAGCCCTGTCCTCGATGGCACCGCGCCGGGTGAACCGGCTTAGCGCGGCGACGCTCAGGTTGTCCGCCACCGAGCGCCGAATGAACAGACCTTCAGTCTTTCGTTCTTCCGGAACAAAGGCGAGCTGGAAGTCCCGACCTTTGCCTGCCCTCGGACTTGCGGGCACACCCAGTCTGTCGCCCACATGGATTTCGCCT
Organism: Paraburkholderia dipogonis; assembly: GCF_046027395.1. Classification (GTDB taxonomy): domain Bacteria; phylum Pseudomonadota; class Gammaproteobacteria; order Burkholderiales; family Burkholderiaceae; genus Paraburkholderia; species Paraburkholderia dipogonis_A. The sequence continues at coordinate 52,024 of NZ_JAQQEG010000043.1, forward strand.
TCCACGTTTGCAAGAACCCCGCTCAGCGCCAGCAGCAGTTCACGCTGCCCTTGCCCATCGAGACCGCCAAGCCCAACAATCTCACCTGGCCGAACCTGCAGGTGTATCCCTTTGAGCACGTTGTTCCAGTTCAACCCAGCTAACCGCAGGTAAGGAGGTTGTGCCGACGCCACCTCTGGCTTCGGTGGGTAGACCTGTGCAATTGGACGCCCAATCATGAGCCTGACGATGTCTTCGTGTGAGCGCGTGCCCGCCGGGAAGCTCGCAACGCGTTCGCCACTGCGAAAAACGGAACAGGTATCCGCCAAAGCATCGATTTCGTGCATACGGTGCGAAATGAAGAGCACGCAAACACCGTCCTCGCGTAACCTTCTAAGCAGACTTAGGATTTTGTTGACGTCGCCCGCGGCGAGGGCGGAAGTCGCCTCGTCCAGAATGAGAACACGGGGACGCTGGATAATGGCCTTGGCGATTTCGATGATTTGCCGCTTGGAGAGCGAAAGGTCTGAGCACCGTTCCGAGAGATTAAATTCTCCCTCGAACCCCATCTGCGCCAGTACGCTGGCGGCCTCTGCGTTCTGGCTTGCGCCGTCGACCATGCCGAAACGGCGCGGCGGCTTTCTGACGCAAATGTTTTCGGCCACCGTTAAATGCGGTACGAGCGACAGCTCCTGAAATATGCAGACGATTCCACTCTCCAACGCGTCGGAAGGTGTCGACATACTCAAGGGCAAGCCGCCGAGGGTGACCGTTCCACTGTCAGGCTTGACTACGCCGGCGAGGATTTTCATCAGGGTGCTTTTACCTGCGCCGTTCTCGCCGAGGATTGCATGAATCGAACCTCGTGCGGCGTTAAACGAGATGTCCTTCAAGGCGGTCGTGCCGCCATAGCGCTTCGTTACGCCGTCCAGGCGCAGAAAGCCGTCAATCACGTTATGTGTATTCACCATGTACCTCTCTTCGTGACATCAATTGATGGATGTCGCATCGAATGCGACATCCGCAGTCAAACGCTCAGTTGTTGTCAGCCAGGAATTTGTTGACTTCCTGGGGCGTGAAGGAGATGCCACAGTCCACGTAACTTGCGACCGTTTCGTACGTGTCCGGGAGATTGGGAAAATAATTGACGTCAGGCTTCATGTCCTTCGTCAGGACATACGGAATCGGCAGGTACGCACGGGTCGGGAAAGTCTTCCCTTGCATGAGAGCTACCGCCGCCTGCAGAGCAACAGGACCCTGGCCAGGGGATGTCGACACCGCGACACCCGGCAGCTTCTGCGCAGCAAGTGCCTTCACGAATCCGTTGGCAGCGTCGCCTCCAACGGGAATTGCAGGACTGCGCGCGGCCTGGAGCGCGCGCGTAACGCCCTGGCACCCATATTGGCAAGTTACCGCGTCGAAGTTTCCGTTGACAGCGATTGCATCTGAGACCACCTTCTGGACCGTCCCAGTATCCCAGTTGCCAACAACCTCGGTTACCTGAATGTCCTTGTAGTTGCTGAGGACCTTTTGCATTCCAGCGTGCAGGTCGCGGTCAGCAGCGTTGCCGGCCGGCCCCCGGACTTCAAGCAGTCTGCCCTTCTTGACCGGCATCTGGTCAAGAATGACCTGGGTACGGATGGTCTCGAAGCGGGTCCATTCCGGGGTAATCTGCAGGATGTCTGAGTTGTCGACCGGGTTATCAAACGAAACCAGGACTGTCCCCGCCTTCTTCGCACGCCGGATGACGGCATCGAATGCCTTGGGGTTGACGGCGTCAAACGCAATCACGTCATAGCCGGCCTCGATGAAGTTGTCGATGGCGGCGATTTGTGCTGCTACATCGGCACCAGTGCTGACAACCTTCAACTCCTTGATGTTGCGTGCGTTGTCCGGTCGTGCAGCCCACGCGCGACTTTCCTGAATCATCTGGGTACGCCATGGAATGCCGGTATAGCCGTTGACCAATGCTACCCGGTACGGACCAGGTCGAGCCGGATATTTAATCGTCGTTGTCACTCCTGGCGCGGGCTTGTAGCACGCAGGCATGTATGTGTCCGCTGCCGCAGATGACAGTGACATACCCAGCGATGCCGCCGCCAGTACAACTGCCGTCGCCAACGGGATTCCACCTTTCGTTGCACGCTTCATTTTCGTCTCCAATATTTTCTCAAGCCGCACAGCGCAAGCTCTTTTGGCCGCATCTGTTTTTCGGTTCGGGCAGCCCCGCTGAAGGCCAACCGCCCTTCCTACTACCACTGACGTACCTCTTGACCTCACTGGGCAATACTGTTTGGTTTGCAACCAAACTTACAAAAACCAGACTACTTTATTTCGGATACCGAACTTTAATAGGTCGCCTATCCGAATAAAATCACCCGTCCCGATTGCTCACTTCGTCTTACGAAACCTTTGTTAAGCGCCGCCGAACGAAGTGTTTTCAGGCCGTGTGAAGCACAGGATAAATGACCTCTCCGGCAATCCTTTCTCGGTAACTTCAGAAAACAGATTTCAGAAAAAGTGAAATCAGGCGACTTGCGAAAATAATTGATTCATGACATGGAATGCCGTATGTAACGTTCACCGCATCCCAATGTCGTTTACCCTCAAATCAGGTCGGATTTGCGAAATGAATATTGACTCACGGCTCATTCGCTCCTATCGTCGCTCTCGTGAACCGAAGACACTGTTGAAGTGATGCCGCGGTCCGCCTGACTATTGGGTCGCTGGCGAGACATGAGAGGAATTCCACATAGACGCGCGGCCCCGTGGGGGCCGTCGACTGGCAGCGCTCTGTGTGCGCATGGCGCTGGTCTTACTGAGAGAAAGGAGTTCCAGTCTCCCGAGGAAGGGTTCAAACCCGAAATGAGGCGTGCGTTATCCGCAGCTGGGGCTTTCGTGGATGATAGGGTCTTGAATTTCGTCAGGCCATTCTGAAGTTGGCTTTGAGACCGCCGATGAATACGGGCTGTCTTCGGAAAGTTTGATTTCTATCCAGACTCCTTCAGTCCGGTTGCAATGGTCCGCCAGCCCTCAAGAGTGAAGAGCCCAGCGCCATTGACGCCCTCAGAATCGGTGTGCAGCGTATCGTCCATGCCGAGGAGCGGCACCCGTGCGTACATCTCCCGGGCAACGCCAGCGAATTTTCGCGCACTGTCCCGTTTAAAGACGTTGCTTCATATAAAAGCCGCTCGCGTGTCCCTGGAGTGCACGCAAGCGGCAGGACCGCACAGGAGATTCCTCTGGTCCCTCACAAGAATTACGATTTCTCGTTTCGGAAAAACGAAACAGCACTCATGCACTGCTCCGCTTTAACCAGATAGATCGCAGCAAACTGCTGACCAGCGTCCTCTGCAATTGCAGCGAGCGCCCTGACAGCGTCCGAAACAACACTTAACGTGCGTACTCGGCCTGCTGCGCCTCGGCAAGGCGAGGCTCCATGTATTCGCTCAGCTTCGGCATCACCTGCTTCGCCGTCAACTCCATTGAACGGCGCCAGAGCGGCTCGTCGTCCCACTCATGAAATGTGGTGAGGAGAGTGCCGAACGGCCCCGTCTTTTCACTGAAGGCGACCAACTGGTCAACGACCGAGTTCGCGTCACCGGCAATAACCATCTCGCGGATGCAGTGCTCGATGTTAACTTCGTCGTCCGTCATGTCGGGGCTTGACTTGAAGATGCTCGCGTAACCGATAACTTTCAGGTGGGTGACCATGAAGTCGAAGTATGTGGCCAGCGCGTTTGTTTCACGAGCCAGGTATTCGTCCGCCTCTGCCTGTGAGTCGGCGACAAACACGGAACGGGCGACACGCCAGTTCCGACTGTCGGGTTTGACCCCGGCCGACAGTGCGCCATCGCTGTATGCCTGCCAATGCGAGGCGACAGTAGACGCCAGATTGAAGTTGGCCGAAATCACATCCCAGTCGTTCGCGCCCGCAAGTTTCGCGGTGCTGGAGAAATTGCTCATCGCGGATGTCGCAAACCGCGGGAACGGATTCTGATAAGGGACCGGCATCAGCCCGACGCCCAGGTCTTCGTGAACAGTGTTCTTGATGCTGACCTTGTGATGCGCCGTCTTCAGGTCGTATGGCGCATCGGTGTTCCAGATAGCGCGAATCATCTGATAACAGGACGCGAGCATCGCCCCGCTCGCCTTGTGGTCGCTCTTGTACACCTCAAAGTCCGATGCGAGGCCACCTGGACCAATGCCCATAATGAAGCGCCCTTTCGACATATGGTCGAACATAGCTGCGTCCGCCGCGATGCGTGCAGGGTGATGATGCGGCAGGTTCAACACACCCGTGCAGAGTTTGATGCGCTCCGTAAGGGGAATCAGTGCCGAGAGAAACTGTAGCGCGTTGGTTACCGGCTCCGTTCGCTGCGAAGTGTGTTCGCCCATCCAGAGCTCGTCATAACCTACCTTGTCCGCGTGAATGGCGCACGCGATGTCCATGTCGTACATTGCGTGATACGGGGCGCCGGACAGGTGCAGCGGCTGCATGAAAATGCCAAGTTTCATTTCATCTCCTAACGCTTCTATGTAAGACCAGCATCTGACCGTCTACGCGGTACATTCTGATTCTGGTGACACAACAAGCCGGTCCGCTTATCCAGGACGCAGGTAGACGGTGCCAGCGCTTTCGGGGACTCCTCGGACGCATCAATAGTCTGAAATTCGGGTGACTTTGCAGCCGTCGACGCACACCGGAGGTTCTTTGGCCTCCGGCGACACCGCGTCGAAAACATCGATGGTGTTTGCGGCTATTTCGTTTCTTTACTGCATATTATGCATACCGAAATATATCCATTCATCTGGTCGTGGTCCACAGAATGAATGACGGCCATGTAATTGATTTTCTGAGATTTCAGAAAACAGATTTCATAAAAACTGACGACTCTTAACCAGCTCGAGAAGCGTGTCGTTTACCCTGAAAATGACTTATGAATCACAAATGAATATTGACTCATAGTTCGTTCACTCATATCGTCCGTCTCAGGGCCGTGCGTAAGAACGAGTCAAATCTCAAAGCGCTTCAGAGCAGGCCTCGCGCATAACATGGACCCAGGGCAACACGACGTATCCGCATCATTGTCCGATTAACCTTCAGAAAGGTGACCATGACGACGAACACAGGGTCTGCGACAGCTTCACGACTCCTCATTGTGGGTGGCTACGGCGCAGTCTGGACGGCCGTAGCGAGCACTATGCGAAACACCGACTGGACCGTCCTGACTGCCGCACGACGTGCGGCACCTGCACACATGCTCGCCGAAGTTCCAGCACCGGACCACCTGCGCATCGATTTGCTTAATCCTGCAGAGATAAGGGATGCCCGCTCCAGACTCGAAAGCGTAACCGACGTTGTTTACTGCGCATACGCCGAGAGGGAATCCATGACGGCGGCTGTCGAGCCCAATGCCTCGATGCTCGACAACGTACTCGACGGGCTTCGAAATGCGGGCGCGAAATTGCAGTCAGTTGTTCTAATCGGTGGAGGCAAATCATACGCCGAGCACCTGGGACCCTACAAATCTCCCCCCAAAGAAAGTGACCCGCGCTTCATGGGTCCGATTTTCTACAACGACCAGGAAGATATCCTCTGGGCACACGCACAGGCGGAGGGTTACGACTGGACCGTACTGAGGCCAGACGCTGTAATTGGGCCAAGCATTGGCTCGCCCATGAATCTTGTCATGGGAATCGCGGCCTTTGCGGTGACCAGTCGTGAGTGGAACCTCTCCTTCCGCTCGCAATGAAATCTTCAATGTCACGAACGGTGACAACATCCGGTGGCAGCGCCTCTGGCCTGACGTGGCGGAGTTCTTCGTTATGGCGGTTGCCCCGCCCCAGCCCATGTCTCTTGCCGAACAGATGCAGGACAAGGAAGCCCTCTGGCAAAGGACAATCAAAAAGCACAATCTGAGGCCGATACCGTGGTCCGAGCTGGTGTCATGGCCATTTCTTGATGGTCAGCCGAACTTCGGCACCGACATGGTCCAAAGCACCATCAAGATTCGGCAGGCTGGCTTCGGCGCATGCGTCGATTCGCATCAGAGCATTCTTTCCCATTTGCGTCGGCTACGTGATTACCGCCTGATTCCCTAGGTGCGTACCGATATTGCTGGAACTAAATTGAAATGAGACTGGCGGAGACAACAATGAGATACATATCCAGATTCGCTCCTCACGCATTTGCGAGCGCCATGGTACTGGCGCTTGGCGCCTCAATGGCACCGCAGGCCGTGGTGGCCGCCGACACTTTCATGCCCGCCTGCTATACCCCCGCGTCGGCTTCTGCCGGAACGATTCAGTACCCGGCTCGCACAGGACCCTACAGGGTGGCGCTGGTCTATGGCTTCAACGGCATTCCGTGGCTCACACAGATGGTTCAGGAAACGCAGGCGTGGGTCGCCCGACCCGAGAATGCAAAGAACATCAAGGAACTGAAAGTAGTTGGCACCGGGTCCGACGTTGTCGCCCAAATCGCTGCAATCGATAGTTTCATCCAGGTCGGATATGACGCAATCGTCTTTGATGCGGTGAACCCCAAGGCGTTCGATTCTGTTATCCGGCGCGCGAAGAAGGCGGGCACAGTGCTTGTGTCATTCGACAACGTTGTGGACAGTCCCGACGTCTTCAAAGTCACTCCGGATTTCAAGGCGTTCGGCGTACTTAAAACGCAAACGGTCATCGACCTGATGCCAACAAAGAAAGGCCGATTGCTCGAAGTGCGCGGACCGGCGGGTGCCCCAAATGACCGAGCCCGTCACGCTGGCGCGCGCGAGGTCCTGGATAAGTACAAGGACATTCAGGTGACAGAGGTGGTCGGCAACTGGGATACCGGCACCGTTCAGAAAGTCGTCTCCGATGCCATCGCCGTGAATGGCGACTTCGACGCAATTGTTTGTCAGCACGGGTGCCAAGGCGTAACTAACGCTCTCAAGGCAGCGAACAGCCCGGCAACACCCGTCGGCGGTGACGCGGTCAATGGTTTCGTCAAGGCGTTGGTATCTCAGAAAATCCCCGGGATATCTATTTCAACGTCTCCCGGTCAGGGCCCCGTAGCGGTGCAGGCAGCCATCGCACTACTCCGAGGCAAAGCCCTCCCTTCTCTCGCCTACCTTCCGCCTCTTCATGCAATGACCAGGGACATGAAGGTCAATGTCAACTACTTTCCTGAGCTGCCCGACAGCTACGAGACCGTCTCCAGCTACACCAACTGTGGTGTCGTGCTCAAACCTCAGGAATTCACGAAACTTTCGGCGAAAGACAAATAGCCCGCAAGCTTCAGATGACCGACGCGTGCCCCAGGTTTGCGGTGGTATGTGACAGCCGGCGCTGCAGAGAACGGGGGCGTCATCCTGCGGGCGACATACTCGACGAGTAACTAGTGGTCGCCCCCAAAGGCGGCCACTCTCTCATCAAGGCCAGAAACGCGCGCTGGCCTTAGGACGCTCGAGCGTCAGGCCTCGAGGATGACGGACCCCATCGATTTGCCGGCTTCAATCAGGCGATGAGCGTCGGCGGCCGCGGCGAGCGGGAACCGCGCGCCGATGTGCACCTTCAATGCGCCAGACAGGACCTTTCCAAAAAGCTCATCTGCCGCCACCTGAATATCCGGCAAGGTCTTCAGATAGGGCGAGAGGCCCGGCACGCACACCGAAAGAGACTGGTATGGGCCGAGGTCTGCCAGGTCCAACGTGGGCAACGGCCCGCCAACTTGTCCAAGATTGACCGCCAGGCCGAACGGCTTGATAGCCGCGAGCGAGCGCTTGAGCGTGTCACCACCGACGCCCTCGTAGACAACATCGACGCCTTCGCCTTTTGTCAGCTCCTTCGTCGCTTCCGCGAAGTCGACCTCTTTGTAGAGGATGGTTTCATCTGCGCCGACAGACTTTGCCAGCTCCGCCTTTTCAGGCGAGCCGACTGTGCCGATGACCCGCACGCCGATGCTCTTGGCCCACTGAACCAGCAACAAGCCAAGACCGCCCGCAGCGCTATGAACGAGAATGGTGTTACCCGGCTTGAGTTCGCGAACGCCCTTCAGCAACATGTGCACCGTCATACCCTGCAGGCTGATAGCTGCAGCGACCTCGTTACTGATGCCCTCGGGAAGGCGCATGAGCACCGCCTCCGGCATGATGCGGCGGCTGGCGTAGGAACCCGTTGTCACTGACCTCGGATAGCTGGCACGGTCGCCTACACGGACCCGCGTCACTCCCTCGCCGACTGCCTCAACAATCCCGGCGGCTTCCACGCCAAGTGCACGCGGTAGTTCGCCAATCGGAAACAGGCCTCGGCGATGATAGGTGTCCACGAAGTTGATGCCCACGGCATCCTGCCTCAGAAGAACCTCTCCCGGCGCAACGTCTCGAAGTGTTACCTTCTCCAGTCGCATCTGTTCCGGGCCACCAAACTCATGAATCCGTACCTCGTCAGCTTCCCAACTCATTTACATCTCTCCAGTTTTTGCGCACTAAATTAACAGCGCAATTGCGTCGTCCATACAACTCAGTCGACCCCTTTTGCGTATGCTGTCTCCTGATTGATTCCTCGCGCGGAGCGAAACCACCGCGCTCGATTCCATCTAACTTTTTGCTCTCAATTTTCCACGTCACCGGCATCCAGACGCACGTATCGCCCTCCCATATAAACGAGGGAGTCTTGTACTTCTGGCACGATGACGCTGTGCACATTTCCGATGATGACCGTGTGGGTGCCGTGCTCCACCTCTCGGGCAACGGAGCAGAACACCGCGGACGCATCATCGATGAATGGCAATCCAGCAGGTCCAGTTCGCCAACGGCTGTGGACAAATCGCTTGTCTCGATTGTCTGGCCGGATAAATCTAGCGCTGATTTCCTCATGAATGGATTGCAGCGGGACTACGCAGAATACCCCGCTGTCTTTTATCACCGGCGATGCGCTTGCCGAACGGTTTACGCATATCAGCGCGGAAGCCGGGTTCATTGACACTGAGAGGAATGTCGTCGCGGCGAGGCCATGCGGCTGGCCGTTTTCGTCGATAGTGGTGACCAGCGCTACTGATGATGCGACCCGGCTCATGGCCGACATGAAGCTCGCGGCAAGCTCTAGTGGACGGCTAATCCTCTCGATATTTTCTTGCACTTCCGCGTCTCCTTCTGTTCTACTGACACCCATCAGAAGGCAACAACAGTAGCACCGAACACCCCGAGAACAGTGTTCACATTTGGCGAAATTACTTTTCTAATTTTCCGAATATCGACTCGACTGCGAGCGCTCGCGCGCGGGAGCAGAGCGAGCCGTCTACAGCACGCGTTTGATTTCATCTGCGACGCGGTTGCACTGCGCGGGCATCCTCCGTTATGGGCCGGAGGTCGCAGCCTCCGCTTTTCGCTGAACGCGCAAACTGTTCACGGCAATGCGACGATGTTCGGCTGCAACCAACATCGTCGCAACGGACGTGCGTTACTTATATTCGATGAGGACTTCGCGGTAGCTGGTAGGCCCGGCATTGAGAGCCTTATGCGTCGCGGGCACGCGCGCGCCCTTGCCAATCTCCGAGAGCACCTCCAGGTAGCCGTGCTCCAACTTTAACGAGAAGATTCCACCAGTGGGGACGTCGAAGACCCCGAGGTCTTTACCTTCTTCGTCATAGATTTGGAGCGGCGCACCAGCAATCGCATACCACACGTAGTCGCGCTCATGGGTGTGAAGGGGCGTGCACTCCCCGGGTTCGAGGGTGAAGTTCCACACGATTACCTTGTCGTTCTCGAAAACCTTTTCGCTACCTACTCCGGCCATGATTGTCTCCTATATGTTGGACTGTTCATCGGTCATCCCGAAGGTCGCCGCAGAAGAACTACTTCCAGGTCGTCGCCTGGTTCTTTTCGTTATAGGTTGCAATCTGACGCTTGAGCTGTCGACTTATCTTTCCGGATGGTCCTTTTCGCGCCTTACCGGGAAATCGGGGTGACCAACTCCACTTTCCGACGGTATTGGCTAGGTGTAACCCCCTGTTGGGCCACAAAGAAACGTGTGAAGTTGCCGGGCGAGTCGAACCCCATCTGCCAGCCGATTTCCATCAAAGCCGCGTCGGGCGAAGAAACGCGGGCTATCGAGGCTTCCATGCGCAGCATCGTCGCAAATGTTGCCGGCGTCACGCCTGTCTGTTTGCGAAAGAGATGAAAAAAGTGAGGTCGGGAGAGGTTCGGCGAGCGCGCGATCTCGTCGAAATCAACGGTAATCCCACTCGTGTACTGCATGAGCTCGATGCAATGCCGGATGCGTGCGTCGAATGCCACTCCTCCTATCAACTCACATGCCGAAAGGTGGGGTGAAGGTTGAGCCTTCGCGGTGATTTCACCGATGAGCGCGACGATTTTGTCCTCCACGATTCTCCCCGAAGATGATTCCCTTGCAGCAAGCATATCCAGCAGCCCGTCACGAATTCGTGCAATCCTGCCTTCCGCTTCGCAACCAGGGCTACTGAAAAACCGGGGATGTGCACTCAGCGAGAAGCGACGATCAACTTTACAAAGCCAATCCGGCTCCAGGTAGAGCGCGAGAAGTGTGGCGGGCGGCGAAAGGGGTTTCTGCGCATAGAAGTGGGGCTCCCAGGCATTAACGAGGAGTACGGTTCTCGCGTCAAGGCGATGCTGCCGCTCCCGGATGCCAAAGTCGATTGCTCCCCCGCCGACCTTGAATATGATGTGGCACACACGATGAGCATGGACCGCCATGGGCTTATCGATAAGTACCAGTGCGACGCGACCAAACTCTCCGTGAAGAATTCTTAGAGCGTCTGACATTTCGTCGTCTCCTATGCTCTTCTGTCGTCTCTTCGAGACCCGCGGGGAACGACTTCGTATGCTGCAGTGCACACAGACACTTCGCATCGCCCCGCTCGGCATGAGCATCGACGTTGTTCGAAGTCCTGCAAGTCGCTGAAGCCCCGGGTATCGCTGCGCTCTAGCCGCCGCCGCGTCCCCCGATGACCGAATCAGGCTCAAACTCGTGTGCTGCCTGTTGGCAACAAGTACGATAGCGCAGCTGTGCTAAAGGCACAGCGAAATCTCGCTGAATGCCCAAGGCCGGGGGACGTGTGCGCCGACGGCAAACCGCAATCGCCTGACAAAACGCAAAATCGAACGTCCCAGCCTCAGGTATACCTCGCGCAGTAATGGGCATGAGTAAGGAAACCGGCAATGGCAGGCTACCCATCGGTCATATGGGAAGTGAGCCTCACGCGCGCGAGAAGAGCGGTCCAAGCACGGCAGCCCAATCGTAAAGGAACTTCACGAGCCCCGAAGGAGATGGGCAGTCTGGCCTGTATTGGAAAGCGACTGGGCCCGAGCCCACGGAACGCGCCTGTTACCGGAAGGTCGTCCCTGCCAGGTCGAAATCGAATATCACGCATGTTCTCCGGCCGTCATGGTGTTCAGGCGACCTGCTTGAGCTCAATCACCGACGGCTTCGCCAACTGGGCGACGGCGTTTGTCCATTCCGCGTCTACGGACCTGAAGTTGCGCTCCTTAACGTGTCCGTATCCTCGAATCTTCTCCACCATGCCTGCCGCACGCAGAGCGGTTTGATAATTGCGCACGGTGCCGTGGCGCAGAACCTCGTCAACCGTCTGCTCATAGCGAGCTATCAGGCCGCGTTCCATCCGTCGCTCAGTCGTGTATCCGAACACGTCGAGCGCGGTTCCCCGCAGCACCTTCATCTTCGCGAGCATCCGGAACGCGGGCAGAATCCAGGCCCCATACTCTTTCTTGCGCGGCTCGCCGCTCAGTTCGTCTTTGCCTGCAAAAAGTGGCGGTGCAAGATTGAATGCGATACGGAAGTCTCCCTCGAACTGCTGCCGGATGCTCTCTACGAACTCCGGCGAAGAATGAAGCCGCGCGACTTCATACTCGTCCTTGTACGCGAGCACCTTGAAATAGCCGCTTGCCACGGAGCGCGTGAGGCTCTCCTCGTTCGGCATGACCCTGCGCTCCCACTCACAAACCTTGCCGACGAGTTCCCGGAAACGACGTCCGTATGCGGCATTCTGATAGTCAGTAAGGAACCTGACTTTGCGCTCGATGAATTCGCCAAGTGTTGACGAAATCCGGAGGGACTCGCTCATCGGCTTTGCCGCCAAAAGTGCGCGCTCGGCTGATGTGGGCGACAGAGCAGCCCAGCGCCCCCAGAGAAACGCTTCCTGGTTCATCCTGACACACGCGCCGTTGAGTTCAATGGCAGCGTTGATAGCCTCGGAGCCAACCGGGATGAGACCACGCTGGTAGGCGTAGCCGAGCATGAACATATTGCCCGCAATTGTGTCATCGAACAGGTTGAGGGCGTATTTTGTCGCGTCAACAAACTCCGCACGGTCGCCCCCGACGGCGTCACTGATGGCTTCTCGCATTTCTGGCGCAGGGAATCTGAGGTCGGGATGGCGCGTAAATTCGCCTGTCATGGCCTCGTGCGTGTTTACGAGCATGTGTGTCGCGCCCTTTCGCGTCGCGGCGAGCGTCTTGCGGCTCGCGGCCACGACGATATCGCAACCCAGAACCACATCCGCACCACCCGCGGCGATACGGATAGCCTTGATAGCGGCTGGGCTCTTTCCGAATCGTAGGTGCGACCATACCGAGCCACCCTTCTGGGCAAGGCCAGCCATGTCGAGAATTCCGCAACCCTTGCCTTCAAGGTGAGCAGCCATCCCCAGCACTGCTCCGATGGTCACAACCCCAGTACCACCAACGCCCGTCACGATGATGGAATAGACGCCACGTTCGACAGATGGCTGTTCAGGTTCAACCAGTGCCGGGTACAGTTCGATGTTCGGTTTGATGGCGCCCCCCTTTCTGAGGCTACCGCCATGCACCGTCACGAAGCTTGGGCAGAAGCCGTTGTTGCACGAGTAGTCCTTGTTGCAGGCGGACTGGTCGATTGCGCGTTTGCGCCCGTGCTCTGTCTCAAGGGGCACCAGCGAAACGCAGTTGGATTTCGCCCCGCAGTCGCCGCAGCCTTCGCAGACAAGGTCGTTTATGACGAGGCGCTTGGCGGGGTCGGGGAACTGGTTGCGTTTTCGACGCCGACGCTTCTCTGCCGCGCAGGTCTGGTCGTACACCAGCACAGTCACATTTGGAACGTTGCGAAGCTCCTCTTGAACCTTTTGTAGTTCGGAGCGGTGGTGGATGGTCACGCCCCCTGCCCACCCCGCATCAGCTGGATATTTTGATGGGTCGTCCGTCACGACTGCAATGCGGTTCACGCCCTCAGAGCGCACCTGCCGCGTAATAGCCATTGGGCTGAGCTGGCCGTCATGGCGTTGACCACCGGTCATCGCCACCGCGTCGTTGTACAGAATCTTGAAAGTGATGTTGGTCCCAGCAGCAATCGCCGCGCGGACGGCGAGCAGGCCCGAATGAAAATAGGTGCCATCGCCCATGTTCTGGAACATGTGACCGCGCTTTGAGAACGGTGCCTCGCCAACCCACGCCATCCCCTCGGCGCCCATCTGAGTGAAGCCCAGCGTGTTGCGCTCCATCGTCTGCGCCATCCAGCTACAACCGATGCCGGCGTAGGCCTTACTTCCTTCAGGAATAACGGTCGACGAGTTATGCGGGCAGCCACTGCAGAAGTAAAAGCTACGCAACATGGCCTCAGGCATGAGTTCCACCTGGCTCAGCTCACGCAGGAATGCAACCCGCTCTGCGAAACCTGCGTCACCCGTATGTCGCGCGATACGTTCGCCAAGAGCGATTGCAATCTGAATCGAACTGAGCGCCATTTCGACCGGAAAGAGCTTCTTGCCCTGCTCGTCGTGCTTTCCGATGACGACCGGAGCGTGAGGCTGCCGGTAAAGGATGTCTTTAATCTGGAATTCAAGGAGACTGCGCTTTTCCTCAACGACCATGAGAAGTTCAAGCCCGGAGGCGAAGCCCCGGATACCCTGAGGCTCAAGTGGCCAGGTGCAGGCAACCTTGTAGATGGCAACGCCTTTGGACTGCAGGTCGTCCTCTGTGAGGTTCAGGTCATCAATAGCCTGCAGGAGGTCGAGGTAGTTCTTGCCGTGCGTCACAATGCCGATTCGCGCGTGAGGCGTGCCAAGTGCAACCCTGTCAAGTCCGTTCGCTCGGACGAAAGCGCGAACAGCATCGAGTTTATGATTGTGAAGCCGGAATTCCTGCTGCTGGGGTGTGTCCGGTTGTCTGAGATTCAGGCCTTCCGGCGGCATTTCGAACGCCGTCGGAATTTGCGGCGCTACGCGCTCAAGGTCGACTTCGATTGCAGCAGAGGCGTCAGCAACGTCTTTCACGCACTTGATGCCAACCCAACACCCCGAGTATCGCGACATGGCCCAGCCATACAGGCCATAATCGAGAATTTCCTGTACTCCACTCGGGCTCAGGATGGGGATTGACGCGTCGACCAACGCAAACTCCGATTGATGGCAGGTAGTCGACGACTCGCACGTGTGGTCGTCGCCCATCAACAGCAGCACGCCGCCCTGCCGAGAACTTCCAGCGAGATTGGCGTGACGGAAGGCGTCTCCGCTGCGGTCAACCCCTGGGCCCTTACCGTACCAGATGGAGAAGACGCCGTCGTACTTGCCCTCTCGATCGACCTCGGCCTGCTGCGTGCCCCAAACTGCTGTCGCCGCAAGGTCTTCGTTTATCCCCGGCACGAAGACAACATTCGCCTCGCTGAGAAACTTGCGGGCTTTCCCAAGTTCGGCATCGTATGTACCCAGTGGCGAGCCACGGTATCCAGATATGTAGCCGGCGGTATTCAGCCCTTCTGCCTTGTCGCGTCGTTGCTGCATCAACGGCAAACGCACAAGGGCCTGTACGCCGGTCAGGAACACGCGCCCACTGTCGAGGGCGTACTTGTCGTCAAGCGTCACTGTTCGCAGGGTCACGGTCATTCCTTCGTGGCGGTGGGTTTAGCCGATTGAGCCTTCCAGTTCCAGATAACGCTATTTGCCTGGTGGTGCCATGCTGGTCTTTCGGCTCTGCCCGCTCTTGCGAGGCTCAGGCATTGGACGGTCGAACGGGACGTCGTCGAGGCCGACGTTGCCCTCGTCTCGAAGTTGCCCGTGGCAGCCTGCCCATGCCGTTCCTGTGGGACATCGATTGTGTACACTGCTGCATTCATATCCGCAGTATAAAAATGCTGCGAGCAGCCGGATATTGAAACTTCGGGATAGTGATATAGCTGGAAGGCAACCCTGATGATTCCGTCACTCAATTCAATTGTTGGCCGTCTGCATGCCAAGCAGCTTCGCCTGCTCGCGGCACTGGCGGACCATGGCTCGCTGCTGAACGCCGCGAGGGCGGTTTCAATGTCCCAGCCCGGCGCGAGCAAGGCGCTCCGTGAGATCGAGTCCATATTCGGCGTCGAGCTCTTCGTCCGGACGAACCGGGGCCTCGAACCCAACGCCGCGGGCCACTGCGTTATCCGCTACGCGCGCCTGTTCCAGACCGATATCGCCCACCTGCGTGAAGATTTGATTGGCGTCATGCGCGGTTTTGGAGGACGGGTGTCCGCAGGAACAATCATGGGAGCGGTGCCGCTGCTAGCCGATGGCATCAATCTCCTGTTGTCGCAACAGCCGAAGATGTCAGTGGAGGTTCTGGAAGACACGAGTGCATCTCTGCTTGACCTGCTCGATGAAGGACGCATTGAGCTGGCGTTGTGCCGGACAAGTGTGAGTCGCGCACCGGAGCTCTATACGAGCGTCATCATCCAGCACGAAACGCTTGCCGTTATCGCAAGTGCGGGACATTCGCTTGTTCACGTGCAGCACCTGAGCCTCGCCGACCTCGAGGATGCCCGCTGGATTGTGTATCGCACCAATATGCCAATTCGACGATTGCTCGAACGTGAATTCCATGAAGCCGGGCTTCGAATGCCTGTGCATGTTGTGGAAACAACATCGGCTTTTACGACGATGTCGCTTCTGCGAAAAGACCCACAATACGTTGCACTGCTGCCAGTGCCAGTCGTGGAATTCTGCACATCTCAGGGGTGGGCCACACAGCTCTCGCTTCGTGTGGCGTCGCGCAGCGAGCCGTACGAACTCGTAACTCGTCGCAGTGCGCCAATTTCGCCTGGTGCGCAGATGCTGATTAACACACTAACTAAGGTGAGTTTGGGCGGATTGCCTGCATCGGCTGACTAGGTTCCGGAACATGCACAGCGGGATTCGACTTTAGAGTTGTTGAGTTGCTGATGGGAGTTCACGGCGGCACCTCGCGTGCGGTATGGAAGACTGGCCGACGATGAGAAACGTCGGCGACGGCATCGAGTTCATCCATCAGCAAAGGTGAACTCCGTACTGTTGGCGCGGTTGTGCACGAGACCGACCACGCGGCAGAGCGCCTGGTCGCGGCGTGTAGTCCGCATACGCCAAAGCGAAACAGATATCCACTTTGCTGCTCATTAACTCTTTCGCCACCTCAGAAAACCGGTCGAATCGCGAAACTTGCGCGATGGCCGCGCGATTTGACCTGCAATGCTCATCGCATGCGAAACAATTACCAGCAGTCAGCGGTGACTGCCCACCCTACTGCCAGCGCGTGCGCCGCTATCTGCTCATACCTTTCCGCAGTAAAAGACGAGGATTTTTCGCTGCTCGCCCAGCTGCAGGTGCTGGATATGACCGATATACAGGAGACGGTCGCCGGCTTCGTGAATCGCCGCAGTGCGCGCGACGATGTGGGCTAGGCTTGCATCAATCAATGGCAGCTCCCGGCGTGTAATGTAAGCCACGTCGAGGGTGTCATCCCGTTTCCCATCAAAGTACGCGCTGCTTGCCTGCTGCCTTTCTTCCACGAAGTTCACGCCGTAGCAGACGCCAAGGCGCACGGTGTCGTTGAACCGCGACTGTGGAACACCATCGAATAGGTCTGCTTTTCAACTGTCGTGTACGCGATCGCACGCTGGGGTGCCTTCTCGATGACGTACTTGAGAGCGGCGCGGCCCATTCTTGGCTGCGCGCCGACGCGAACAAGCGCCTCGACCGGCGCGAACGGCCCACGATACTCCGCTTCGTCCTTGAACTCCGTAGGATAGTGGCTGTTTACCGCGGCATTGATGTCCAGCAGCGGTGGTCCGGCACAAACACTTCTTTCGCCACTACGCAGTTGCTGCCTGATGCGCGCACTCACGGTGAACCACGTGTCTTAGATGATGATGACTAGGTTGCGACGTGAGAGCAGACGCACATACCCGTAAGTTGATGCATCGATCGGTACCCAGAGACGTTCAGCGCTACACCGTCTATATCGACGTCATGCCAGGCCACGGTTAGGTAAGCCCTAGCAGATACCGTGGGCCGATCATTGCTTTGTCTCGGCGCGCCAAAGCGGTAGTCCTCGGGAAAGTATCCGGCTCTCGCTAATAAGCGCGCTCGCTTGCGACCACCAGTTGCCACGCCTGCGTCCCGGTGGACCCAAGTTGTCTGTGGGCCCCAGCCTAGCACCCAACGAGGCATTCCGCGCAACCCGACCTACCGTAGACTTTCTTTGTCGCCTGACTGAAGCGAATCATTCAACGCCACCAACCCCTCCTCGTAGATTCTGTGAAAAAGCTGGACGACCTCAATGTCACTGACCCCAACCGGCGAAAAACTCCCGGACCACGTCACCAGTGATGAACCGGTCCCAGCGACTTCCTGCACGCTGAGAGTGGCCAGGTAGTCACTAGCGGGAAACGGTGCTTCCATGATCGAATAACTGTACGAGCGCGCGTTCTGATCGAACGCTTCAAGCCGTTCAATGATGACGTGTCCGTCCGCGGTCTTCAGGTGCCGAACCCGGCCGCCTTCGCTCAACTCGCTATCAGCAATGAGCGGCAGCCAGTCAGGCAGGGAGTTGAAGCCGCCAATCAGTTGCCAAACCCGGTCGGCGGTTGCAGGTACTTCGAGTGATGCCGAGGTCTGCGCCATCTCAGGCTCCCGTACGTGCGGACGACATTGGCAAAGGAGCGTCGGCGGCGACGAGCTTCTGCTCGCGCATCTCCTGCCAGAAAGCAGCAGGGATTATCTGAGACAAGGCCGCAAAGTCCTCGGCGATACGCTCAGGTTTGCTGGCGCCGGGAATCACCGCAGCGACGGCAGGGTTTGCCAGCGAAAACTGCAATGCCGCCGCCTTGACGCTGACGTGGTGGCGTTGCGCGAGGGTCCTGATACGCTCGACCTTCGCGAGAATTTCCGGCGATGCCTTCTGGTATTCGAAGTGCGTGCCGCCGGCGAGCACCCCGGAGCTATAGGGACCACCGACGACGATATCCACCTTCTTCTGGAGGGCCGCCGGCATCAGACGCTGAAGCGCGCGCTCATGGTCGAGCAGTGTGTAGCGGCCGGCGAGCAGGAAGCCATCGGGCTGCGCTTCAGTGAGGTCGAGCGTCAGTTCGCACGGTTCCACGCGGTTCACACCGAGCCCCCACGCCTTGATGACCCCTTCTTCGCGAAGACGGCTCAGCACGCGGAACGCGCCCTTGCGCGCGGTTTCAAATTGCGCGAGCCATTCGTCGCCGTAAAAATCCTGGGCAATATCGTGTACCCAGACGATGTCGAGACGGTCGGTATTCAGGCGCTTGAGGCTGTCTTCTATCGAGCGAAGCGTGGCGTCCGCCGTATAGTCGTTGACGAGCTTGTTCGGACGGCCGAACTCGAAAAGCCCTCCTTTCTCACCGAGGTCGCGCGCGGCGGGTTCTTCGATTTCATCGAGAACGAGCCGGCCAACTTTCGTGCTCAGCACGTAGTCGTCACGATTGCGCTTTTGCAGCGCTGCGCCCAAACGGATTTCGGCGAGCCCTGCGCCATAAAACGGCGCCGTGTCGAAGTAGCGCACGCCCTGTTCCCATGCCGCATCCACGGTGGCCTGCGCTTCTGCCTCGGGGATGTCGCGATACATGTTGCCCAACGGCGCTGTGCCGAAGCCCAGCACGCCTTGCAGCTTATCTCTGATGCTCATCTCGAACCTCTTGTGAATGAAAGTGAACTGAGTTTAGGTTGCAGAAACGTGTCCGTCCAAGACATAATTTGATAATTTTACGTCCCATGAGGTCTTAAGTGCTCGATATCCGCCAACTTCAATATTTCGTCGCGGTTGCCGAGGAGGAACATGTCGGCCGAGCCGCGGAGCGGCTGCATATCTCGCAATCGCCGCTCAGCCGGCAAATCGCTCAGTTGGAGGAACGGCTTGGTCTGACGCTTTTCGAGCGTAGCCAGCAGCGCATCCGGCTGACATCCGACGGCCGTACGTTTCTTCAGGAAACGCGTGCGCTGCTGACGCACGCGAATCGTCTGGAGTCGCTTGCGCGCCGATTGGGCCGCGGCGATGAGGGCGGCCTGTGCATCGGCTATCTGGAAAACGCGATGCATTCGGGTGTGCTGTCGGACGCGCTTCGCATCTTGCGAAAGGACCGGCCTGCCGTGCATATCGCGCTCTACAACCTGCCGTCGTCCGAGCAATTGGAGGGGCTACGGCAACGCAGTCTCGATGTCGCGCTGGTCTGCGAGCCGCCGCTCACGGACGACCCGGAGCTCGACTGCGCGCAACTCCTGAGCGACCCGATGCTGCTTGCGGTTCCCGATTCGCATCCGCTAGCCACCGCAGCCAAGCTCACGCCAGCCGCACTGGGCAAGCTCGACTGGATTGCCGTGCTGCATAGGGAGAACGTGCTGAACCATGACACCTTTGTAGCGGCCTGCGCGCGCGCCGGATTTACACCCGCGATCTCAATGGAAGCGACGGAGCCTTTGACGGCATTGGGGCTGGTGGCAGCCGGCCTCGGGGTCGCGATGATTCAGCGGAGCCTTCGTCATCAGGCCCCGACAGGCGTCGTGTTGCGAGAAGTGCCCTGGTTCACCTACCGCACGCCGCTATGGGTCGCATGGCACAGGATCAATTTGCGCCCACTCGTTGAGATTTTCAGACTGACTCTAATAAAAGACGTGAGAGTGCTGAGTCAATAGGCATCCAAACCATATGCACCTGGTGACCGCGCCCCGCGCGACAGCTTCGAGAAAGCTCCGCGAACCGGCCGCAATCGCGGGCGTTGTATCTCCGGCGAAACTGCGATAGTTCGATCCACCTGGAATCCTTCAGGAATCGCGATCAACAGAGAGGGAAGACGGTGCACCGTCGTCCATAGGATTGCCCCGTGGCACGCCGCGCAAGCGGCATCATCAATGCAGAGGAGAACGTTGCCAGGGGACCTGCGCATACCTTATCCGTATCTGCCGGCGCCCCGACAGCTACCGTCGTCTGTCTCCGGGACCCGGGGCCCCGGCTTGAGTTGATGGCCTGGTTCGCTAACTTCTTTGGACCTCGTCCAGCAGTCGGTCGCAATTGGCGGCACTAGGTGCCACACGCACGGCGCCAATCACCCGGTGTAGTTCCTGTTGCCGCCGAGAACGTCCTCGTGAAATGGCTCTGGTCTGCGAATCCGCAAGCGGCTCCGATTTCCGCGAGCGACAATGCGCTGCGACGAAGCAGCTCCTTCGCGCGCTCTATCCGATAGGCGCGTAACCATCGGAATGGCGGCATCCCTGTTGTGCTGCGAAATGCGTCGACAAACTGTCTTACCGATAGCCCGCACGCCCTTGCAATGTCGCTCAGAGGTGGCTCGACCAGCAGGTCCGCTACGAGCAATTCCTTGGCTATGCGCTCCTGCGTCTTCGACAGAACCCGACAGCGCGAAGGCAACGGCCCCCGGAAGCGTCCGTATGTCGTAGCAAGCCGTTCGTACATGGCATGTGCGACATGATCAAAGAAAAGACTGCCTGCAAGCTGTGGGTCAGCCATCGCTGGGACGAGAGCCAGGCCCAGATGGTGTAAAACGGGGTCGATTGTCCGGTTGACGTCATCCAGCTCTCCTACTGGCGGCAAAG
Organism: Paraburkholderia dipogonis; assembly: GCF_046027395.1. Lineage (GTDB taxonomy): Bacteria > Pseudomonadota > Gammaproteobacteria > Burkholderiales > Burkholderiaceae > Paraburkholderia > Paraburkholderia dipogonis_A. Next base: position 72,881 of record NZ_JAQQEG010000043.1, read on the forward strand.
CCGACAGCCCGCACAGTTCGTCAAAGGCGGGGCGCGGGATATGAAAAAGGATGCACTCAAACGGGTCTGGCAGGTTCGCTACAGGCTCATCGGAAAGATGACCCAGCATGATTGAGCCCGGCACATAAGGCTCTGTCGGAACCCGTCGACCTCGCTTCCAGAGCTCCGCTCCTCCCGAGTGTTGCAATTGCAACGAGAGGATATATGCGTCCTCCGTCGGCATTGGCGCGCTCTTTCCTAGCCCGTGAACGGACGAATACATATGCGTTGCCGTCAGCTGTGCCGTCTTCAGACTGGTGGTGGTAAGCGTGTGTGCCGTGTCCACGTTGAACAGGTGGGCGAACTCCCGGACATAGGTGTCCGTCGCGACGCTCGAGGTCGCGAGCCTCACAGCCCCAACAACGCTCAGTGACGCGGGCGCGTTGCTGGCCCCGGCCACTGAACCCGTCTGCTCCAACCCTGCTTCCGTAGAAGTAGTCGTTCCTTGCTGCGTTGCCATTGCAGCCTCCCGAAAATAAGCGACGAGTCCCACTTTGCCTAGGATCGCTCGCTGTTGTTACTACAGAGTTAACACGTTTTGACTGATGACGCAAATCTGCAAATCGGTAATGTTTTCGTAATGCACTAGGGTCATAGGATACAAGCGCCTGTATTGCTGTTCTATACTTCACTCGCTCGAGGGCAGAGAATTCATTGACCAAAACAAGCCTGCAAAGACTTTAATCAAGCTCCATCGGGAGTGTGGCCAGATGTCTAATGGACTTGCCCTTCTACCGCCAGTGAAGTCCTCCAGCACCTCTGACTGGAGGGACGCCATTGTCTACGTTGTAGACGACGAAGCATCGGTGCGTCGCGCACTTACGACGCTCATGCGCTCGGTCGACATGCACATCGAAACATTCTCATCTCCAGAGGAATTTCTGCAGCACCCGCGCCCGCTAGTACCGAGTTGCCTCATTCTGGATGTACGGCTTCGCAATAAAAACGGTCTGGCCTTCCAACAGGAGATTGTGCAAAGCGGACTGCGTATCCCCGTTCTGTTCATGACGGGGCATGGCGACATTGAGATGAGCGTCAAGGCGATGAAAGCGGGTGCGATGGACTTCTTTGCCAAGCCGTTTCGTGACCAAGACATGCTCGACGCCGTCGGCCAGGCGCTCGCCCGGGACGCGACGCGACTGGCGTCCGAACGCACTGTCGCGGGGCTGCGAGCCTCCTACGAGACCCTGTCGCCTCGCGAAAAAGAGGTATTGCCGTTCATACTGGCTGGGCTGCTCAACAAACAGATTGCTTCCGAAATAGACGTTAGTGAGATCACGGTCAAGGTCCACCGTGGTCAGGTGATGCGCAAGCTTAAAGCTCGCTCCCTGCCGGACCTCGTTCGGAAGGCCGAGGCGCTCGGCATCGGACCGCATGAATCGCGCGACTCACAGGGCATGCGAGGAGGAACGGGCGAAGCCCGGCAATAAACACCGAGGCCGTCGTCGCCTACGGACTGCCGAGTGCAACAGAAAGCCAGTGAGTCATCGCAGAAGCCTGGTAGGGTTTCTGCAGAAGAACAAGAGCGCCGTTGCCCGTAGCCCGCGCGTGCAGCGCGGGCGTCGGGTACGCGCTGATGAAAATGGTGGCCGGCGCGGCACCCTGTGCGACCAGGCGTTCGTGCATTTCGACACCGGACATACCAGACATCCGGATGTCCGAAATAAGGCAGGACGTGTCCGATGCTTCCCCGGACGCGAGAAACGCCTCGGCTGACTCGAAAAGCCGCGCCTCCCACCCAAGTGAGCGCACGAGACTGCCAAGCGCGCGACGTACTGCATGGTCGTCGTCGACAATGGATACCACAAGCGTAGTCTGCAAAATCGCGGCCCCTAGTTCTCTCTCTCAAAGGATAACGGGGCGATGAGTCGCGCCCGTCCGTCTTGTCCTATGCAGACTACCTTACAGGCGCGTCTGACGCGATGATACGATTGTATAAGTGGGTTGTACCGGCTGAGTGTCGTTGCGGCGTGCGTGCCACATGGCCTGAACGTCACCCGGCGGCAACAGCCGTCTTGGCAGAAGGCAGCGTCACACGGAAAGTCGCACCACCCTCGGGATTATTTGAAGCCGATATCCCACCACCATGCGCTTCAACAATGGAGGTGCAGATAGCGAGGCCCATGCCCATACCGGTGCTGCGTGTGGTGAAAAATGCATCAAAAAGGCGAGTCAGATTTTCTTCACTGATTCCGGGGCCACTATCGCGTACAGAAAGCACGATGTCTCCATCTGGGTCAGTCGACGAGCTCACCGTCAGTCGGTGTTTGCCCGGGAGGGTCGCCATCGACTGCAACCCGTTGATGATTATGTTGATAAGCACCTGTTGGAGCTGCACGCGATCTCCTGACACCCTGGGAAGCTCGGGGGCGAAGTGCAGCTCGAGACAGCAGCCGTGGCTTTCCATTTCGCCTTTCGTGAGAGCGACGACTTCGCTGAGCAACTCGTTGACCTCTATAGGCGCGTGTTCCGGTGGCGCCCCCTTCATCAGTCTCCTGACCCGCTGGACGATTTCGGCGGCCCGAGTGCCCTCACTGGTCATCTCATTCACGCAGGCTTCGATTTCCTCCATGTTGGGTGGGTCACGACGCAGCCAGCGCAGGCAGGCCTCGCCGCTCGTGATGATGGCCGCAAGCGGCTGGCCGACTTCATGGGCGATCGAAGCGCTTAGTTCACCCAAAGCCGAAATGCGGCTGGCGCGAGCCAGCTCGCTTTGCGTCTGCCGAAGTTGCATCTCAGTCTCCCGGGCGTCGGTCACGTCCATCACGGCACCAAAGAACTGACGGTTGTCACCCACGGCGTCGGATGCATGTGCCACGACGTGCAGGTGCTTTATGCGACCGTCCGGGAAAAGCAATCGATGCTCAACGTCGAAATCCTCGGCCGCGTCGCTCATCTGTCCCAGCATACGCTCGAAGATATGCACATCCTCCGGATGAAGCCTCTCGCGCACAGTCTCAAGCGTCGGCGCCCGGGCAGGGTCGTTCTCGAAAATACGGAATGCCTCTTCAGACCAGAAAAGCTCGCCTGTAGCGACGTTCCAGCCAAAGCTTCCTGTTCGGCTAAGTTGCTGGGCTTCGGCAAGGTACTGCGCCTGGCTTTTCCGGACCAGTTCTTCGGCCTGCCTACGTTGCGTTATATCGTTGTTCGTCTCCAGTGTTGCGCAGGGCTCGCCCCGGCTGTCGTGTTGTAGCGTCCAGCGGCTCGCCACGATGACGGCCGCGCCGTCGCGTTTTGTGTGTATCAGATCACCTTCCCAGTACCCATCGCGTGCCAATATCCCCTGTATTTCTTCTCGCGGCACGAGAGAGACGGTTTTTAGCAGGTCGTCGACAACCTTTCCGACAGCCTCATCCTTACTCCATCCGTAGAGCACTTCCGCCGCGTGATTCCAGTACGTAATCACGTCCTGCTGGTCATGCACGTAGATAGTGTCGTGTGTGAGGTCCAGCAGCCGCGCCTGTTCACGCTGCAGGCGTTCGGCCATCCGGATGCGTCGCACAAGCGACGTAATGGCAATCGAAGTTATGAAAAATGCTGCTAGGAACAGGATGTCCTGCGGTTTCTCGATGGCAAAGCTATAGAGCGGCAGCGTGAAGTAGACGTTGAGCAGCAAGCCGCCAACAATTGAGAAAATTGCAGACGAAACGAAGCTGTCGAGAAGAGACAGCAGTACGATGACGATCAGCATGCAGAAACCGGTGGTGGCAATCTTGAGATCAAGACTCAGACAAAGCCACGCCACGGCGCAGAGGACGAGGCTCCCGCCAATCCATAGCCCCACCAGGTAACCCCACTGACTGCTCCTGTCCGACGAACCTAAATTGCTACCCACGCTACCTCCCATGGCGTGCCACTGGCCCCCCGCCTCGTGACCCGCACCAGCCTCAGTTTAAAAAGCGGTGTCGTGGCGAATCACGCGTCAACGATCCGACGAATAGGCCTTAAATGCTTTACACGCTTGAAAGAAAACGGCCTTTTTCCATGCGACATCTACAAGCTCCATCATATACAAACATATAAGAGCGGTGCACTCTGGACTACTCGTTTTCCCCGAAACTCGAATGCGAATGCGCACGGGGTCGACTCGTTGCGTTATACGGACGTATAGCGCGATTACGCCATCGCGGCATTGGGATACCTCACCGTAGAGTAGATTCGCCCTTGTGCCGTATCTACTCTTTAGTCATTGCGATTAGCGCATGGCTGATGACATTACGGACCTTCGTAGTCCCGACCTGTCATCTCTACCCCAGCGCGCTAACCAGCGATGCTGCGAGCCGGCGCCCGCGCCCGCGAGCAGCCGCACCAACCTCTCCTTCTTGACCGTCGCACCCGCCCAAGGAACTGGCCATGCCCCATGCCCTGCATAACTGGATATATGTCGGTGCAAACGCGTACATCGAATACACCTTCGTCACCTGGCTTGACAGAAGCCTCTACAGGCGAACTGTCGACTATAAACAAGTCTGCCTCCAATAGATGTTCGCGGCTTCACGCTGACTGTTAATTAACCGCATCAACTCTGGATGAGAGAAAGATGATGTTGAACGTTCAAACACTTACCGGGGCCGCCGATTCATCGACTGGAACCGACGGGCTGGATACTTCAAGCGTTCTACCGGCAGCAAACCGTCCCCCGCCGGCATCGACGCTCACGGGCAGATCGCCGGGACGAGGTCGGGGTCGCCAGCGCCGGCCGTCTTTTGACGCGGCCACTTCCGCTGCGGCTGACCCTTGGGCGCGAACGCTTGCCGCCCTCCTGCAATTTTCGGCGCCGCCAGACGAATCGCCCAGCCCCTTCGGGCTGCCAGGATACCAGTGCGCGACGAAACGGATGGATACCGATAGCCCCCGCGCCCAGTCGTTCACGGTAACTGTGCTGGAGTACATGTCCAACTCGCGCGTCTGTCTTTCCTGGCACGACCCAACTTTGTGCAATTACGAGGAGCAGATCTGGACGCCGACGCTTGCCCGCCGCTCAGGACGATGTGCGCTTTCCGGGGCTCAGATCCGCAGGGGCGACGCGGTATACCGCCCCCAGACACGTGGTCGAACACCACCGGCGAATGGAAACGCGATGATTCTCGCGTCAGTACTCGCGCAGATACGCGGCGGCTAGCCAATGCAGCGATCGTCACCTGAGACGCCTCGCCACAAGCGTATCCACCAGCCGAGATGGCCCCAACGGAAGCCTGCTGACGCCCGGATTGTCGCCCTGAGTGGTCAAAGCGTCTCCCGCAGCAGTGCTTATCTGGCGTTACCCCGCCGTCATACTGTGGTCAAACGTGGGGACATGTTTTCTGCGGCGGCTACCAGCGCCGTCATGCAATGCCCTAGCAACTTAAAACCTGACAGCGCGATGGCGATGTCGACAAGAGAGGCGATTAACTCAGGGGTATATCTGAAGCATTCCGAGTCGCCACCGAACCCGTGGGACCGCGAACAAATGCGGCCTTCGCTCATGGAGCCCATGCGGACAAGGCGCGCGGACGCGGCGGAAAGCTGGATTTGCGCCTACGGCTCCCCTTATGTGGAGCCCGATGTTGGAGTTCGAGAAACGTCAGACCGCAACGTTGCATGGCTGGCACCGGAGTTTTTGCCTGCAGCCTGGCCGCAAATCGAGCTAGTCCCGATGGCCCGGGTGCACGCTCGCACTGAGCTGGCCAGGCACACGACCGACGTCGCCCTGAAGTCGCCAGACGCAACGCTGGACGAAGAACTGCGGCTCAACTGGATTCGGTAGATGGTGCCAGGACCGTACCGACCAACAAGGGCGTCCATAACATTGGATGACCGCACCGAAACGAATGCTCTCGCCTTTGTTGTCGATGAGGTTTGCGAACAGTTTGAGCTCGACTCACTTGTGGCGACCGTTGCACCGCTGATCGGCACCGCGACGAGAAAGTTTGGAAGCAATACCGAGTATCCGCTGAAACTGCGCGAGGCTTTGATCGAGTGCGCGTTGCAGGACTCCTATATCGAAGAGCTCGCGAGCGAGATCGAGCGCCTGCCACGACGAGCCTACAGCGATGTAACCGGCGCATTCGAATGACTGGAGCGGTGGAGATAAAGCCCCCTAGTGTAACGGCGTTAAGTGAGAAACATGGACAAACTTCAAGCGATGCAGGTCTTCACGCGGGTAGTCGACACCAACAGCTTTTCCGGTGCGGCCGACTCCCTGCACATGACGCGTTCGTCAGTGACGACCATTATCCAGGCTCTTGAGGCCTACCTTAAGGTGCGCCTGCTCAATCGCACGACCCGCCGCATCAGCGTCACCCCGGACGGCGCCGCGTACTATGAGCGCTGTTCGCGCATTCTCGCGGAGGTCGAGGATTCGGAGAGTTCGTTTTCAAGAGCGTCAGTCCCTCGAGGCAAGCTCAAAGTCGATATGCCCGGGTCGATCGGACGTCTCGTGGTCGTCCCGGCTCTGGACGACTTTCACTCAAGATATCCGGACATCGACCTCATGCTTGGCGTCGGAGACAGGGCTGTTGACCTGATTCAGGATAGCGTCGACTGCGCCATCCGTATCGGCCCGATGCAGGATTCCACGCTGGTTGCGAGGCGCGTGGGTGTGTCGGAGTTTGTTACTGTCGCAAGCCCCGAATACATCGCACGCAACGGCGAGCCATCTTCACTCGAAGAACTGGAAACGCACACCGCTGTCAACTACTTCTCCAGTCGTAACGGCCGTATTGTGGAGATGGACTTCGTCGTTGACGGCAAGCCGGTGGAAGTCCACATGCGCTCGAAGCTCGCCGCCAATGATGGCGACGCTTATCTTCAGTGCGGATTACGAGGCCTTGGGCTCATTCAGGTGCCTCACTTTCTTGCGATGCCCCATCTGGAATCGGGGGCGCTTATTGAAGTGCTCGGGAAATGGCGACCCAGCGCGTTTCCGATTTCGGCGGTCTATCCACAGAATCGTCACCTGTCGCCCCAGGTTCGCGTGTTCGTCGAATGGGTTGCGGAATTGTTCGAGAACTGTCAGCTGCTTCGCGCTGACAATGTACGCCCTTCCGGTGTCGCCCAATATGTCAAGCATCGCCAGTCTTCCATCGCTTCGGCCGAGTGCGAGAGTCAGCGCACGCATCCGGCGCGCGCAGCACGGATAGGGCGCCGATGTAAGCCTGAACAAACGCTGAAACCGTGCCCAGAAACCCGCTAACTTTGGCGCAAATCGCTCGCACGCGATCGACTGACTGAATTGTCGTTCCGTCAGATGAAAAGAAACCACCACC
>NZ_JAQQEG010000044.1:0-78947 GCF_046027395.1 Paraburkholderia dipogonis
GCGGGGTCCCCCGCCCTGTGCCCCGCCCGCGCCCGATCACAGAACGTCTGAGTAACGACGCGCGAAAATTGACGGCTCAGGAAACCTGCGCGGCCCGGAGCGCGTCAGATCTTCCAGGCTGGACCCGCAGGAAAGTCATACTCATCAAGCGACGCCGCATGCATCTCGATGCTGTAACCCGGACGTTGCGGTGGCATATAGCGGCCATTGCGGATCACAACCGGATCGACGAAATGCTCATGCAGATGATCCACGTATTCGAGCACCCGGTTTTCCAGCGACGCCGACACGCAGATATAGTCGAACAGCGAAATGTGCTGCACGTACTCGCACAAACCGACGCCACCCGCATGCGGGCACACGGGCACGCCGAATTTCGCCGCCATCAACAGAACGACGATCACCTCGTTCAGACCACCCAGCCGACAACTATCGACCTGACAGAAGTCGATGGCCTGCGCCTGCAGCAACTGCTTGAACATCACCCGGTTATGACAGTGCTCGCCCGTCGCGACGCCGATAGGCCGAATTCGCTGACGGATGGCCGCGTGGCCGAGAATGTCGTCGGGACTCGTGGGCTCCTCGATCCACCACGGATCGAATTCCGCCAGGCGCCGCATGTTCGCGACCGCTTCGTCGACATCCCACACCTGGTTCGCGTCCATCATCAGCTTCAGGTCTTCGCCGATTTCTTCGCGCAGGATGCGAGCGCGGCGCATATCCTCGTCGAGATTGCCGCCCACCTTCTGCTTGAAGTGCGTCCAACCCTGCGCGACGCCTTCACGCGCGAGCCGGCGGATCTTGTCGTCGTCGTAACCGAGCCAGCCCGCGGAAGTCGTATAGGCCGGGTAGCCGTGCGCGAGCATCTCCTTTTCGCGCTCGCCTCGCGTCTTCGCGTGACGATGCAGCATGGCGATCGCTTCCTGCGGCGTGATCACATCCGTCACGTAGCGGAAATCGAGGCAACGCACGAGCTCTTCGGGGCTCATGTCGACGAGCAGCTTCCACACGGGCTTGTGTTCCGCTTTGGCCCACAGATCCCAGGCCGCGTTCACGACAGCCGCGGTCGCCAGATGAATCGCGCCCTTGTCCGGCCCGATCCAGCGCAACTGGCTATCCGACGTCAGCGCGCGCCAGAAAGCGCCCATATTCGCGGCGATATCCTCGAGACTTTTGCCGACGATCAACGGAGCAAGCGCCTGTACCGCAGTCACGCAAATCTCGTTGCCGCGTCCGATCGTGAAAGTGAGGCCGTGGCCAGTGAGCGCGTCGGGCGAATCGGTTTCGAGCGTGACGTAGGCGGCGGAATAATCCGGCGCGGCGTTCATCGCATCGGAGCCGTCCAGTGAGCGCGAGGTGGGAAACCGAATGTCACGGACGGACAGCTTGGTGATCGTGGGCATCTGAACACGCTCCTCTACGACAGCCATCGACTTCGTTCTAAATGCAAAGAGGGCCGTGGCATCGAACGATGCCGCGACCCTTCCCTCTCGACACGCTCAAAACGCGACGGTCAGTCGTAGAGCACTGCCGCGATCTTCGGATCACTCATATTGGTCTTGTCGTACCAGTAGAACCCCGTGTCGACTTTCTTGGGCAGCTTCTCGCCTTTGAGCGCCTTCACCGCGGAGTCGACCACGCACTTGCCGATGCCGACCGGGTTCTGCGTAATGGCGCCGGCCATCAAACCCGAATTGATGTCGTCCTTCTGCTCCTTGCCCGAATCGTAGCCGATCAGCACCAGCTTCTTGCCCGATTCCTTGACGCCGATCGCGGCGCCCTCGGCCGAGCCTTCATTCGCCCCGAAAATGCCCTTGAGATTGGGGTTGGCCTGGATCATCGTCTTGGCGATTTCCGCCGATTTCAAATGGTCGCCGCCGCCATATTGAACTGAGACGATCTTGACGTTCGGGTGCTTCGCTTTCATTTCATTGAGGAAGCCGTCGCGGCGATCGATGCCGGTGCGGCTCGTCTGATCGTGCACGATCACGCCGACTTCGCCGGCATTGCCGATCGCCTCGGCCATCTTGTCGGCGGCGAGGGCGGCCGCGGCGAGGTTATCCGTTGCACACGTCGTCAGCGGAATATCGCTGTCCACGCCGGAGTCGAACGCGATCACGGGTATCTTGGCGGCCTGCGCGCGCTTTAACAGCGGAATGGCCGCCTTGCTGTCGAGCGCGGCGATGCCGAGCGCCTGCGGTTTCTTGGCGAGCGCGGCCGAGAGCATGTCGATCTGCTTGTCGACCATGGCCTCGGTTTCCGGACCCTCGAAGGTGATCCTGACGTTGTGCTCCTTGGCCGACTGTTCCGCGCCGGCTTTGACGGCCTGCCAGAACTGATGCTGGAAGCCCTTCGAAATGAGCGGGATGTAGGTGTCCGCGTACGTCACGCTCGTCCCGCCGATGAGAGCGCCAACGCCGACCACGACACCGATTAGTTTTCTTTTCAACATGGTGTTTCTCCTCCTAAGATGGGCTATCAACTTCAGCCGTTGGGGAGCTTATGGCGCTCCATTCCTTATTCTTCCCCGCGTCGCGTCAGCTTTTCTTGCGCCGCAAAATATCGCCGTATACCGCGAGAATGATGATGAGGCCTGTCACCACGATCTGCCATTCCTGTGCGACGGACATGATGCGCAGACCGTTGGTCAACACGCTCATGATGAACGCGCCGATGATCGTGCCCAGAATCGTGCCCGCACCGCCGCTCAGCGAAGTTCCGCCGATCACCACGGCCGCGATCGCTTCGAGTTCGTAACCTTGGCCTAGCGCAGGCTGGGCCGAATTCAGGCGCGAGGCGATTAGCAGACCGGCGACGCCGCAAATCGCTCCGCTCAGGCCGTAAATGGCGATCTTCCACCGATCGACGTTCACGCCGGACAGACGCACCGCCTCTTCGTTGCTGCCGAGCGCGAACGTATAGCGGCCGAGCGCCGTGCGATTTAGCGTGATCGAACTCACCACAGCCAGGAAAAACAGAATCAGGACCGCGTTCGGAATCGGCAGGCCCGGCAATAGATCACCGATCAGAGAATCCTGCGAGATCATGTAGAAGTTTTCGGTGTCGGTGAAATAGATCGGCTTGTCGGCCGAGACGACCAGCGACAGCCCTTTCAGCAGCATCATCATGCCGAGCGTGGCAATGAACGGCGGTATTTTCATTTTCGCCGTGAGGGTGCCCGAAACGGTCCCACAGATCGCGCCCGTGCCAATCGCGGCAAGGACGCCGGTCCACATCGGCAAATGCCAGTAGGTCAGAAACACGCCGCAAATGACCGCCGTGAAGGTCATCAATGTGCCGACGGACAAGTCGATACCGCCGGTGATGATGACGAACGTGCAGGCAATCGCCAGCACGCCGTTGACCGCCGTCGCCTGCAGAATCCCGAGCATGTTGTCCATCTGCATGAAAGCGGGAGACGCGAAGCTGAAAAACACCAACAGCAGGATCAGGCTCCCGAAGGCGAGCAGCTTTTGCAAAGCGGTCGGCGTGAAGACGCGGGCTCTAAGGCCCGAGGACCTCTTTTTATTACCTAGCGCCGAAGTATCCGATTGCAATGTCATGAAAGACCTCTCGAGGCTCACGCCGCGTTTAGGGGTTCGCGCTGCGTCGCCAGTTGCATGATGCGCTCCTGGGTCGCTCCCGTCGCTGAAAGTTCACCGGTAATGCGGCCCTCGCACATCACGACGATGCGGTCGCTCATGCGCAGGATTTCCGGCAGTTCCGACGAGATCATTACGATTGCCTTGCCCTGATCGGCGAGCGAGCGCAGAAGCTTGTAGATTTCGCTTTTGGCGCCGACGTCGATGCCGCGCGTCGGCTCGTCGAAGAAGAGCACGTCGCAGTCGCGCTCGAGCCATTTCGCAATGACGATTTTCTGTTGATTGCCGCCCGAGAGCAACCGCACTTCCTGTGTCGCGGAAGGCGTGCGAATCGCGAGCAGAGTGATGAAATGGGCAGCAGTCTTGCGTATCTGCGCGCGGCGCAGGAAAAAGTTAAGCGACAGGAATTTGCGCAAGTTGGACATCACGATGTTCGATTCGACGCTCATTGCGGTAGCGAGGCCGAACCGCTTGCGGTCTTCCGAGAGATAGCCGATACCGCGCGCCACCGCATCGCTCGGATTCCTGATCGTCGCTTTCACGCCTTTCACGACGATCTCGCCCGACTCGATCGGATCGGCGCCGAATACCGCGCGAGCGACTTCCGTGCGACCGGCGCCCATCAAGCCAGCAAAACCGAGTATCTCGCCCTTGCGCAGCGCAAAGCTCACGTCCCTGACCAGCGGGCCGGCGTTCAGCTTGGTGACTTCAAGTGCGACCTCACCCTGGTTGGCGATGTGCTGGGAAGGCGCGGCGTCGGTCAAGGTTCGCCCGACCATCATGCCGATGATCGCGTCCACGCTGGTGTCTTTCGCCGCGACGGTGGCCACATATTCCCCGTCGCGCAAGACGGTGACGCGGTCGGCAATCTGCTTCAGCTCGTCCATCTTGTGCGAGATGTAGATGATTCCCACGCCCCGGTTCTTCAGCTCGCGAATGATGCGGAACAGCTCGGCGATTTCGGCATCGTTGAGCGCCGAGGTCGGTTCGTCCATGATCAGCACGCGCGAATCGAACGATAAAGCCTTGGCGATCTCGACCATCTGCTGCCTCGCGACAGTGAGCGTGCTGACCACCGCGCGCGGGTCGAGACTCACATGCATGCGGGCGAGAATGTCGTGCGCCTGCGCGTTGAGCTTGTCTTCGTCGAGGAACAGGCCGAGGCGCCCGCGCGGCTCGCGGCCAATGAACATGTTCTGGGCGACGGTCAGATGGTTCATCAGCTGGAGTTCCTGATGAATGATGCCCACGCCCACGGCCTGCGCCTCGCGCGGGCTTTGGAAATCGACCGGCTGGCCGTCATAGAGAATTTCGCCGGTATCTCTCGTGTACACGCCGGCGAGGATCTTCATCAGCGTCGACTTGCCGGCGCCGTTCTCGCCCATTAGCGCGTGGACTTCGCCCGCCATGAGTTCGAATTGGACCTCGTGAAGCGCCCTCACGCCGGGAAAGCGCTTGCTGAGCCGTTTGACGGAAATGAGCGGGGTCATGATGCGGATCGAACGACAAATCCGCGAGCGCCGCTGGCCTCATTGCGAGGAGCGGATCGAAGAAGCCTGGAACGCCGCTGCGCCGGGCGCCGCAGGGTATCACGGCGCAAAGCGCGGTTGAAATCGCAACGAGAAGCCAGACGCATTGCTGGGCCCTCAAATCGATGTGCCACGATTTTACGACGCTGAACGTCGCCGGCTCAAGGTTAGGCATTCCCTAATGTCATGAGGCGAATGCGGCGCGCGCCCGCTTCCCACTATTTGATTTTCCGCCGATTTCAGGCCGATGCGTTGGCCTTCAATATCAGAACAGTTGAGCGCCGAGTTCGCGCAGGCTGTTCCATTTCACGGTGCTGACAAACGTGCGGCCCGTGGTGTCGAGCGATTCGATCATCGCCCGTTGGCCGCGCGCTTCGGCGACGACGCGCACGATGCGCGCCCGGTAGCGCAGCAGCGCGCCAATCGGCGGGCACAGCGCTTCTCGGCGAATCCGCGATCGTTTCTTTTCCATACCCAATTTATATCGATGTCCAGCGAGTTGCAGGGCCGCCGACTATCCACGGCGTCTCTGCGCGTGATGCTACCAGGTTGGCCGGCAATGGTCCAGGCCGTCTAGCGGCGTGCGGCCTGGCCTCGCGGTGTACCGACCGCTGCCGGCCGCGAAGCTTACGGCAGCCTGAAACCGTGCTAATTCATCGCTAATTCAAGCCCGATATCCTCATCGTCATGGTAACGACGGAGATGACCCATGGTCGACGTGCTTGAATGGCTCATAGATATCTCGGTGGCGAGCGCGAGTGCCGCAGCCACCGGTTCGATCTTCCTGCTGCTGGTCGGCGTGGCCGGCGAGACGCGCCGGCATGTCGTCAAACATCGCGATGTGGGCCGGATGGGAAAAGCGCAGCGCCTCATGAAAATCGGTGCACTTGCAACGATAGCGACGGTTCAAACACCTGCCCGCCGCTATCAATGCATGCGAACAGACGCATCGGGATCAGCGAGCCGGTCTTAACGGAAATCCATTCCCCTATATTTTTACAGTGCAAAGATAACTTGACGGGCGTCGCGCTATGAGACGATAATCTTACCGATGTAAAGATATCGCACCTGACATGAACAGCATGGTGATTCGATCAGTGGCACTACTGAAATTCCGGATCGCCCCTAACGGCGCAGCCTGCCGCGCAAACAAGGAATCCACTTGATGACAGCCACCTGCATGAATATGCTGGGCGATGAACGTTTAGACACGTTAAGCGAAATAGCCAACGATTGTTTGGGCATCGAGCCCCTCGCTTCGCATGTACAAAGACAGGACGCACGCTTTGTCGTCGTCCGCGCCGAAGATATTGCTCGCGCGCTGGAGAGCGCGTAGGACGTCGGCCTGATCAACGGATACCGGCTGCATCGGCTGAACGGCATGTAGTCCGTGACGTATGCCGGCAATCGGCAGAGGAGCATCGCAGCGTGAATCACCTGTTCATCGCATTCGGCGTCTTTTTGTGTGTGTTCAGCAGCGCGCTGCTTGGACTGTACTTGAGTTCCGTGCTGCCCGATCATCACTTGAGCGAAGCGTCGAGCAGCGCGATCAAGCTCGCCATCGGCCTTGTGGCGACGATTGCGGCGTTGGTGCTCGGCTTGTTGATTTCGTCCGCGAAGGGCTCGTTCGATACCGTCAATAACGACCTGATTCACAACGCCGCCAACATCATCCGGCTCGATAGCGTGCTGTCGGAGTATGGGCCGCGGACTCAAGACTTGCGCGGTTCGCTCAGGCGCAATTACGCCGCCTGGATCGATCTGCTCGCCTCCTCCGACGCCACCCGCGCAGCCAGGTTGAACAGCCCGGAAATCATCGGGCGCATGGAGGAGTTCCAGCGCCGCATCACCGCGCTCGAACCGACCAGCGACGCCCAGCGCGAGTTGCGCGCACGCGCACTGCGTATTGCCGACGACGTCTTTACCGCGCGCTCGCTTGCCTTGTTGCAACGGGCCGGTTCGTTGCCGCTCCCGCTACTCGTTGTGCTCGTGTGCTGGCTGTCGATCATTTTCGGCACCTTCGGACTTCTCGCACCACGCAACGGCACGCTCATCGTCGCGTACCTGCTTTGCGCGCTGTCCGCGTCGGGCGCGATCTTTCTGATCCTCGAGATGGACACGCCGCTCGACGGCATCGTCAAGATTCCGATCGCCCCGATGCGTGATGCGCTCGCGCGCCTCGGTAGTTAGCCGGCCCATTGCGTGGCGCGCTTACGGGCCATGAGGCAGTCACGCGTGAAACACTTCCCGTCGATATGTTCAGCGCGAAGATTTTTGACTTTTCCCTTTCAGTCGGTCAATATATCTTTTCACTGTAAAAATACTGACCACGACCAACAACCATGAAAGAAGCAACGTCACGCCGCAAGGCGTCCGCGTCCCCAAAAACCACAGCCCCGGCCGATCACTCGTCACGCGACAAGCCCTATCATCACGGCGCGCTGCCCCACGCATTGCTTGAAGCGGCGGAGGTCGTACTACGGCGCGACGGCATTCGCGGCCTGACGTTGCGCGCTATCGCGCGCGAGGCCGGCGTATCGCATACGGCGCCCCAGCATCATTTCGGCGACACGGCCGGTGTGCTGAGCGAACTTGCCGCCAGCGGACACCGGCGGCTCGCCGCTTCCATGGCGGAGCAGGCGGACGGTATCGAAGCGGGCCAGGCGCGGCGCAAAGCCATCGCCCGCGGCTACGTCAGCTTCGCGGTGGCCAATCCCGATTTGCTGCACCTCATGTCGCGCAACGAAATGCTCGACGCGGCGCGCCCTGCTCTCGCGCAGGCGCGGCAAGTGTCGGCGCGCGCCCTGGCCGGCGTATTCGGCGCGCCAACCGAACGCGCGGAGGAGGATAAGTCCTCGTTCGGCCGGATCACCGCGGCTCAGGCCATCGCCATGACCGCGGGCTGGGCCTACGTTCACGGGCTTGCTTTGCTTCTGATCGACGGACGCCTGAATGCGCTGGCCGCATCCGCCGACGGCATACGAAGCGCCGAGGATCTGGTGGAAGCCGCGATCGAGCACGTCCAGATCGTTCCCGCCGAGCCCGCAGGCAAAGGCCGCAAATGAACCGTGGGGCTCACGCCGCGATGTAGCAACGCTCATCCTGAAGTCAATGACGGAAAGGCATGCTTCCTCTCGCGTCCTGGCCACTCCCTTCTCCTGAAGTTCACATCCATGCTCAAATCGCTCCGCAACCAACTCGTTATCGCAATCGGCGCCGTGGTGAGCCTGTTCGCCATTCTGCAGGGCGTGAGCTCCTACCAGTTCTGCGTGGCCGGCATGAGCGCGGTGCTCGACCTGCGCATGGAACAGGTCGCATCGCGTTTGCGAGTCGGCTTCGGCGACGGCATCCCGACGGTTCCGGCGCGCGGCTCGCAAGACGCCCGCGATATTTTCATCGTCATCTGGAAAGAAGGCGAAACACAGCCCGTGCGGTCCACCGAGCCGTCGCTGCTCCTGCCGCGCGATGCGGCCACGGGCTTCACGTCGCCGGTTGTCAATGGCGAACGGTGGCGGATCTATACGGCTCGCGACGGCGCTCAGACCGTCCAGGTCGCGCAGCGCCTGTCCGTACGTCATGAGATCGAGGAGACCGCCGCGACGAAGACCCTATGGCCGATCGTCGTGCTGATTCCGCTCGTCTGGGCCGCTGTTATCTTCGTCGTGAGTCGTTCGTTGCGGGAACTGAACCGGCTTGGCAACGAGGTCCGCGTTATCGATGTGAACCATCTGCAGGCGTTGCCGCTCGCGGGTGTGCCCGCCGAACTGCTGCCGTTCATCCGCTCGATCAATCTGATGATCGAGCGACTTGCCCGCTCCATCGAGAGTGAACGCAAATTCATTTCCGACGCGGCGCACGAGTTGCGAACGCCGCTCACGGCTCTGCAATTGCAGGCTGACAATCTGCAACGCGACATCATGCCGAGCAATCAGGAACGGTTTCGTGCGCTTCAAGGCGGTATCACGCGAAGCAGCAATCTGATTTCGCAGTTGTTGCGGCTCGCCCGCGCGGACGCGCCGCCCGTCGGTCAATCTCTGACACGGGCGATGGTCAGCGTCGATGTTGGGGCCGCCGTCGTCAACGCCATTGCTGATGTGCTGCCGATTGCCATGCAGCGTGGCATCGATATCGGCGCGGACGAAATGGTCAACGCCAACGTGCGCGCAATCGAGCTCGACGTCGGCACGGTGATCAAGAACCTCGTCAGCAATGCAGTTCGCTATACGCCCGACGGCGGCACAATCGATTTGTCGACCCGTGTGCAGAACGGCATGGTGAATGTCGAAGTGACGGACACCGGTCCCGGCATCGACGAAACCCTGCTGCCCCGCGTATTCGATCGTTTCTTTCGCGCCAATACGGACATTGAAGGCAGTGGGCTCGGGCTGTCGATTGTGAAGGCGATTGTCACGCGGTATGGCGGGACGGTGACGCTGCGAAATCGCAGCGACGGACAGTCCGGCATTGTTGCGACGGTCAGTTTTCCGATTGAACCGGACGGTGCTGCTTGATGAGTGGCCTATCCGGTAGCCGGAAACAGCGTGGCGCGATCGTGCCGCTCTACCTGCCTGGCACATAACATCACCCTGCGTTCATCGCCCCACTCATCGCTCATTTGCAACTCATTCTTCGCGCCTACGATGATGTTCATCGACGGGCAGCGCTTCATTTTGAGGCCATTCATTCATAACGCTCGTCGTACTAACGAACGGAGCACGTCATGTTTGAAAAATTTGCCAAGGGCCTGGGTTCATTCTTCTTCAATTCACGAGACCGTCATCGCGACGCGTTTCTGGCCGAATCGGTCGATTTCATCGACCTCGAAAGCCGCATGCGGATGCTCGAGATGAACCATCAACCGTTCGCGTTTTATTCGCGCGACGCGTCCCGAGTGCAGGCCGATTGAACCGCCTCGACTGCGGCGCGGAAATGCAATAGCTGAGCGTGAAACGCGGGTGGACTGCGATAGTCGGTCCGTGCCCGCGCACATTGCCGGAAACTGGGAAGACCAGGACGGTCGGCACTCGATATCACCATAGATCCGCTCAGGCGAACGCTGTCAGCGCGCCCGGCATTCGCGTCAAAACGCGCCAGTGCATAAATTAATTGGCGACTCGCAAGCGTTGAACCGGCGATTACTGCCCGACATGTGTCGGGAGTAATCGCCGGTTGCGATTTTCTGTCTGCGTCATTGTTTAGTGACGGAGGTAAATCGAATTCAAGCCCACGTTGTTCGGACGCAACATTTCGGCTGGAATTGCGCCAGCATGCGTGCCGTTGTTCTCGATAGCCGGAGCGGTATGCGTCGACATCTGCGGTGAATCGACACCGATGACTTCATAGGCCACCATCTCGACCTGCATTTCATCGACCTGAGTGACAGGTTGTGCGAACGCCGCAGTCGGCAAAGCGATCATGGCGGCGAGCAGTGTGGTGCGGAAAAACTTGTTCATGGTCATTCTCCTTCGGAGTTGCAGCTTCATTCTGGGTATGGGATACGGCTCGTGCTATCGCGACGTCGCTTGCCAGGTCGATCCCGGCTCCGTCCGCAAATGAACGGCGGCAGTTCGATGCGGCGAAGTCAGCGCGGCATCGAGCTTTTCCACGACGATTGCCAGCCACGCCGCGATGCCCATTCCACACAGGCCGACGCTCACAAAAACCAAAAGGGATGGATGAAAGCTCATTTCCAGGTCCTCAGCCGTCCGATGCTCAACGCGAGATAGCGGCGGCGACCTGTCCTTTTTATGAAGCAACCCGGCCAGCCACGAAGACATATTGCGCGCCCAGAATTAGCGCTGAATGAGCGAGTCCGGCTTACCCGCCTTGCCCTTCGGCCAGCCCTGTCCGCACCGCCTTGTGCTGCGCCGGACGTTCGAGACCACGGGCTCGCATCCGCCCGCGCCGCTCAATCCATTGCGCACATTCCCCGACAATGCCGCGCCTGAACAGCAAAACACAGGCTACGGACATCGCGCCGGTCGACCTGGAAGATGCTATAGCCACTTAGGCACATCGACACGTGCGTGGCTGTGAAGCTTGTCAATTAAAGCGCTCGCGTCTGCATCCACGGATATCGAATGCCGATGCGCCGCAGGCAGGAATTTCGTGTCGACCATATGGTCGATAAACCCTAGAAACGCTGCAAAGAAACCCGCCGTGTTCAATAGACCGACAGGTTTATCGATCTCCGAAAGTCGGTTCATCGTCCACACTTCCATCAGCTCTTCAACGGTGCCGATTCCGGACGGTGAGTAGTGAAGAAAGCAATGATGTGCGCGGCGGTGGCCGCTGGAATGCTCGTGAGCGGATGCGCAGCCACACCGCCCGGTGCGAATGCGGTGCCGGTGCCCCCTGAGCGCGTAATGGCGTATCAGGAGAAGCCGCAAGGTGTGGACTATGGCACCGTGATCATTACGCGCGATAGCTCGTTCTTCGGTGCGGGAAACGCCGCGACGTTAAACATCGACGGCAAGCCGGTGGCTGAAGTGGGAAGTAGTGAGCGCGTGCGGCTGTACGTGCCGGCTGGTGAGCACATCTTCAGCGCGAAGATGCCGATGCTTCCGCGCAAGGATGTGGAAGCGATCATCAAACCGGCGTGACCCCGCTACTACCGGCTCACCATTCACTCATCGGGTGATATTGATCTTGATCCGACACTCGCAGATGAGTGAGACGGAATACGGGATGGCGGGCGGGTTATATTCGATGTTTTCCTTGTTCCCTGAAGGACGATCCGCCTATGACTTACCACGCCGTTACTGTCACGCTTGAAGACATCGGCAGAGTAGTTGAACAGAAAGACCAATATGGACTGAGAACAGTCAGACTTACCTTTAACGTAACAGTCGCGGGAAGACGTCAGTATGCCGTGCAGATAGCCGGTGCACCCCGGCTTGAAAACGGCATGGTGGTGACGGCGGTCCTGCGCGATCCCAAGAACTGGCAAACGTTGGCAGGGTGGTTGAATCATGCTACCGGCGAGATTTGCGGTGTAGAGTCACCCGGCAAACCTCTGTTCTTTTTCCTATTCGGATTGCTTGCGTCAGTTCTCTATTCCCTCAAAACGTTAAGCGGAAATACCAGTACGGGCGGCCTGATTTTCACGTTCCTTGTGGTGATAGCGTTGAATGCGTGGCTGCTATCCTGGTGGCGTAAATCAGCGATGATCCACAGGCTTCTGAAGCCCCGTGCGTGAAGACTATTCACATCTCCCATTGTCCTGAGATAGCGAAATACGCCCGCGCGAAGCGGGCGTTTGCATTCAGACACGATCTGTCACCTGGCGCACCTACAGATAGCCTCCGACCGTGGCCGTGTTGATCCAGAACTTCGCTGACTTGCGCCGCAACATTAACACGGCTCCGACGCGGAGCCACGCACAAAGAGCTATCAGCGCGATAGCCCACACGCCTAATACGTAAAGATATGGACCACCCGATATAGTCCACGCGAGACTAAACGCCGCAATCCATTTGAGGAGGTCGTAACCGCGTCTTTTCCGTTTTATCCCCCAGCCTATTGCCAAAGGGTTTGCCACCACACTCGCGAACACCGCCAGATAACCCACCCAAGGCAAGGAATAAAAATGAAGTAGCACGATTTCGACCAGACCTTCACAGAGGAATGCAAGGAAGAAACAAATGAGCGCGGCTCGGATACAACTTGGCATTCGCAATCGGCTCATGGTTACCTGTACATCGTACTCTGGCAATAAGTCATCCAGCTGCTTTCATCTCTGCCATTAAGCTGAACGTAGTCATATTGGCAACGATCCGTTTTGTATTGGGATTCGTTGACCGGCGTGAAGCTACCCGGCACCGGTGACCCTTTAATTCTGAAGATGGTGCCCGACACCATGTCGTCGGTCATGCAAGCGAATAGCCCTTTCCCCGACATCAGTTCGTCGTATGAGTAGAGATTCCATCCACTCCCATCCGGCATGCCTCCCCAGTAAAGTGACGCGCTTGCCGGTGACACGGGGCTGGAAAGCTGCATCGTTTTTGACAGCGTAGCGCCGAGCCATATTTTCGCTGAACTCACATACGGTTGAAACGACGACTGCAAGTCAGCAGCCAGCGCGAGCGCACCAATTGCCGCCGCTGCGCCGGGACCGATTTCCGCCCACACAAGGAGCGTTACGACGATTGTTCCCGTGGCATTCATCAGTGTCAGCACATCTCCCGGTTGAACCTTTTTGTTCGGGTCTTTCCAGTCCGTCACGATCCGCGTTAATGCAGATGTGGCGGATAGGCCGTTCGTGATGATACGGATCGGTTGCAGTATTGGCGCGACATTGGAGACGGTCGCGACGAGATTACTGCCGTTTTGAATGAGTGACAGGGAGTCATTGGGGCTGTTCCCCGCAGACATAAACGCCTGATAGGTGCTCATCGAATTCGATCCGGACTCCACGCATTGCAAGACCATTTCTACTCGTGCCATTTTTTATTCAGCCTTTGATTCGGTATTCCACGGGGCAATTGAACTGACAATCGAACTCACGGACGGCGCATTCGAAGGATTCGAGTCGATCACATAGCGGTAATAGAGTTGCGTGCTACCGGCTTTCGGTGTGTAGACGGGTTGTGCGATAAAGGATTGCGCTGCGGTGAGAGTGAACGGCACGTTGTCGATGATCTGCGAGAACGACCGATCCGTTGCCACCTGTGGACTGGCTGCGATGTCGCCCTTCGGATTGTCGTAGTTGATGATGCGCACCCAGAATATCCACGATCCGTCATCGCGTTTCAGTGCGGTCGCACCGTTTGTTAACGCGTATCCATGCCGCGAGGTGGTAGAAACCTGGGGAGATGCGGGGGTCGCCCTTGCGATGTGCGAAGCGATACCCACAAGAGACACTGCGCTAGTGCGCAAAAATAACCGTCTGTTTGTCATCGTTTTTATCTGGTTGAATGGCTTTCGCCGTTTGTCAATGTAGCTTTCACTACAGTTACAAACTTATTACCACCGCAGACGCGTATGACATCAGAGAGGTCCTAAAGCTAACTTCCATCTTGCAGGGGAAACGGGGGGTGTTCAGGATGAGGGCGGGACTTGCCCTGGCGTGGCGCGATGGCGATTTCGGCCGTCCGGTTTCTTCGGCCTGTGACACGAAAAAAGGCACGATTGCTCGCGCCTTTCGTCACTCAAATCGCCTTTGGTTCATTCAGGCGGTGGCCCGTGGTCGCCGCTTGCCGGGTGGCTTACGCTGGGCAGGTTTCTGCTGCTTGGCTTCCTGCGGCGCGGCTTCCTGCTGGATCGTTTGCTCCTGCATGCCGAGAACGCTGCCGGTGGGGACCGGCTACGCGGTCTGGACCGGCATTGGCGCAGCGGGTACGGCGATACTGGGCATGGCGGTGCTGGGCGATTCCGCTGCGCCGATGAGGGTCATGTGCATCCTTCTTATTCTGGTGGGCGTCATCGGGCTCAAGTTGGTCTCGGGAAGCTGAAAGGGAGACTGCGCCGACGGTCAGGTGACCGCCGGCGACATACGCGACCAAACGCCCTCTCGAATGCCGACGCGTCCAGCAGCCTTCCCGCTCAATGAATGGTCTTCAATTGCGACCACAACCGGTTTTCAAGCCGCAGGATTTCAATCGGCTTCGGCTTCATCAGCGTCATCTTCCTGAACACGTCGTCCGGCGGATAGACCGACAGGTCCTGCGCAATGGCGGGCGTGACAAACTTGCGCGCAGGCACATTGGCCGTCGGGTAGAACACCTCGTTGGTAATTGCCGCGTTCACCTTCGGGTCCTCGATGTAATTGATCCACTTGAGTGCCGCCTCCGGGTGCGGCGCGTCCTTGGGAATCGCCATCATGTCGAACGCGACCAGCCCGCCTTCCCTGACGTTCGAGAACTTGACGTCGAACGGCTGTTTAGCCTCGGCACTGCGTCGATGCGCGATGCCCACATCGCCGGCAAAACCGATCGAGACACAGACGTCGTTATTCGCAAGATCGTTGATATAGCCGGACGAGTTGAACTCTGTCACGTAGGGACGCACTTTCTTTAACATCTCGAACGCGGCCTGGTAATCGGCCGGGTTGGTGCTGTTCGGATCCTTGTGCATGTACTGAAGCGCCGCTGCGAACACATCGACCGATTCGTCGAGAAACGAGACGCCGCATCCCTTCAGCCTGGAGAGATTGGCGGGATCGAAAACCAGCGACCAGCTATCGAACGGCGCGTTTGCGCCGAGCACCTTCTGCACCGCCTGCGCGTTGTACCCGATGCCGATCACGGCAAATGCCCAAGGCACGCCGTACTGGTTTCCAGGGTCGGCTCCCGCGACCATCTGCATGAGCGTGGGGCTCAAATTCGCGAGGTTCGGCAACTTCGACTTGTCGAGCTTCTGATATACACCGGCCTGAATCTGCGCGCCCATGTAATTCGACGTCGGCACGACGATGTCGTAGCCCGAGCTTCCCGCGAGCAGCTTGGCCTGCAGCGTGTCATTGCTATCGTAGTTGTCGTATCGCACGTGAATGCCAGTCTGCTTCTGGAAGTTCGGGACCGTGTCTTTCGCAATGTAGTCCGACCAGTTGTACACGTTCAGTTCATTATCGGCGGCGTGGGCTGGCGGCGCCGTCCATGCGGCCACGGCTGTCGCTATACAGGCACTCGCAAACGCCGCATGCCGCAAGCGGGATCCGAAACAGGAAACGCGCATCGTGTTTTCCTCGGGGCAGGTTATGAATGTGGAAAGGGATTGTTCAGTGAGGCCGTGATCGAACGCAGCGAAGGTATCAAGACTCGGTGGCCGCGCGATGAGCTTCGTATCGCAGACGCATGGAAGCGCCGATATCGAAGAACGGTCGGGGTGGGACCCAGCCCGGTTTTGCGTTGTCGAGGACTGCGGTCAGCAGCGCCGATTGACCGCCCGATGCCATTTCCGCAAGCAGCCGCCCCCACAGCGTGCCGCGTGCGACGCCCGAGCCGTTGCATCCGGCCGCGGCATAGACACCGTGCTCGAGTTGCGCGAAGCGAGGCTCACCGGAGCGCGTTGCACTCAGATGGCCCGTCCATGTGAATTGCAGATGCTCGTCTGTAATCCAGGGGAATCGGCGCTGCAATCCCTGCAGATGTCTGGCCCGGCGAACCGCGAGTGAGTGTCCCGCAAGATCGCGATGGCGATATTCCACGGTGTTACGAATCAGCAGGCGTTTGTCGCGCGTCAAGCGTAGCGTGGCACCTGCGGCACGGGTCGAAAGAATTCCCCATTCGGCCGCGTTGCCCAGTTGCGCCTGTTCGTCTTCGTTCAGCGGCCGACTGAGGGACGCACTGAGTTCGAGTGGAAAGACGGCGCGATCTGCCATTCCCACCCTAGGCAAAAAGGCTCCAACGCAAACAATGACCTGACCGGCTTCAATATCGCCGTTGTTCGAACGCGCGCGAATACCACCGCCATTCATCCGTTCGAGGCTGGATATCTCTGTGTTCTCGTAGAGTGAAATATTTTCGGGCAACGCATCCAGCAGTCCTTTGGCGTATTTGGCTGGCTGAAGCAGGCCGTTACCGCCGCCGCACCAGATTGCCGCCTGGTAGAAAGGCGAACCCAATCGTTGCGTCATCTCCCGGCTTCCCAGCAATTCCGCGTTTGCGCCTGCTTCACGCAGGGTTTGCACCTGGGCTTCCGCCTCGTCGAGTTTCGCTGGATCGTGGACGGCGAAGTAATAGCCGGCATCGCTGAAGTCGCACTGGATGCCCAAGGTCGCCACGCGTCGCCTCACCTCTTCGCTCGCCGCTTTGCCGATTGCGGTCACGTCCAGGTATTTCCCGTTCAGCGACCGCCCGGCCAACTCGTCGCGATCGGGACGCTCATAGGCGACCACGAAACCGGAGTTGCGCGCCGAAGCGCCTTGAGCCGCGCGCTGTCGATCGACCACGACAATGCGCGATTGCGGGTGCATTTCAGCCAGCGCATGGGCTGCCGACAAACCCGTGAAACCCCCGCCGATCACCAGCCAATCCGCTCGATGAGTTCCTCTCAGGACTGCTCCAACGGGCGAGACACCAGCCTGGGCAATCCAGCCGCATACATTTTCGATCAAAACAATTCTCCTACGTCGACGCGAGCGATCCTGGTTCGGCGAAAGCATGAAAAATTGGCATCGTTGCCCGACAACACCTGTGCTTTTGTGCAACTATATGGCGAGCTCAAAGCGGCAACCATCGTTATTAATTCATCGAAGCATTAAAAAAACGCATGGATAAACTCTATCGTCCGCCGTCTCTCCAAGCCCTTCAGGCGCTCGCACTGGTGGCGGAGTCGGCCAGTTTTACCGAGGGGGCAGACAAGCTGCACCTGACTCAAAGCGCGGTGAGCCGGAAGATTCAGCAGTTGGAAAGTCACTACGGTGCGCCGCTGCTCGTTCGCAACAGCCGCAACATGCAATTGACGGAGCACGGCAAAGCGGTGCTCGAAGTCGCCAGAAAGGTACTTGGAGAACTGCGAGCGCTCGATGAGCAACTCACCCGGCGTGACAGGCCGTTCCGCATCCGCATATTCGTGTCGCTCGCGGTTCGCTGGCTACTGCCGCGAATGATCGACTTTTATGCCCAATGTCCCGACCTGTCGCTCTCGATCGAGACGGTCGCGACGGAAGTCGTCGAACCATCGGGCGAGTGCGATGCCTATATCCTCTACCTCTCCGAAATGCCCAACGACCCGGCATTTCTGACGCTATTCGAGGAGTTCCTCGTACCGGTATGCGCACCTTCGGCCGTCAACGGCAAACCGCCGCCGACCTCGCTGGCCGAGTTGGCGGAACACACGCTCATTCACGGCTCGACCAGCCACCACGAATGGACTGTCTGGCTGCAGGCCAACGGCAAGTCGGCTACGAACGGCTATAAGCACATCACCTTCAATCTGGATGAATTGGCGATGGATGCGGCGAGCCGGGGACTGGGTGTCGCCATGACGGACCTGACGCTGGCCGAGGACGCGATCAGGCGCGGCAATCTGATTGTTCCGTTCGGCACGCCTTTGAAGACCACCGGGGTATATGTGCTTTGGCTGCAGACGGCCGGAGCCCTGCATCCGGCGCGGGAACGCATTCTCCAATGGTTCGCTCAGCATTCCGTACGGACGTAGATCGACTCTGCGCCGGATAGAACGGCATGCGGGTTAGCGGCGTTCATGCTCCGCGACAACTCGACAGCCAAACCACTCGAGCCATCACTTCGGCAACAGGCCCTTCGCCTGATCGAGCACTTTGTCGACGGCCTTACCAAACCCGCCTGCCTGATCGTCGCTCTTCTTCTGCGCCGGGGCCTGCGAAGCGGCGACACAGGCCGCACGCATTTCCGGATGCTCCGTCCAGCACGTGTTAGCCAACTGCTTGGCGCGGTTGATATCCCCATGCTCGCGGTACCACGAGACCACGCTCGGCCAGGTCACCGACGTCCTGCCGAAGTACTCGAACTGTTGCAGCAAAAACGCTTCGCCCTGCTTCGGGTCTTTCTGCCCTATGCGGTTGGCAAGATTGGTCTGTACCGCCCATGAGCGGTCGCGCGAATTCAGATTGCGCCGCAGCACTTGGGTCTGCGCATCCGACGGCGCGGACCGCGATAGTGTCATCAGATTCGACAAGAGGAACACGGGATAAGCATGGTCCGTGGTGGGACCGGATGCAACCATCGTCGCCACTTGCAACGCTTGCGAGTAGCTACCTGCCGCCTGCAGATCCTGCATCTCGGATATGGCCTTGTAGTGGGCCAGAATGAGCGCAGTCGAGCCGCGCTTCCGGGCGGCGTTCCAGGGCTCGATCCGCGGGTCGGGCCGCTTGTCTCCGAGCATCGGGCGCACGAGTTCGGTCAAGTTGTCCTCGCGAGCGGCCGGATCGCCGTGATCGTCGTGCAGCGTTTCGAGTTGAGCCGAGATCTGGTCGTCAATCACCGCGCGCGCGTCGAAGAGATTTTCTGCGACGCTCGCCTGCGCGCCCGCACGCGCGGACGTGTACTGCGAGACCGCGTCACGCAGCTCGCCAATGCTGCTGAGCTGGTTCACCGTTTGTGCTGCGCTGCCGCCGACACCCGGCGCGACCGGCTGCGTGCGTGCCTGCGCTGCGGCCTGCTGGCCCGCCTTCTCCCGCCCTGCCTGCAGTTGCTTCTCACGCAGCTTCTGACGTCGTGCTTTGGCATCCTGATCGTAGGCTATGACGCGCTCGAAGAAAGCCTTGAAACCGTCGACATACGAGTAGCCGCAACGCAAGCTGATCGTCGCGCCGAACCGGTCCGCCTGCTCCTCCACGCTGCGTTGCCAGGCGGGAAACAGCACCCGTGTACCAAGCGTCTGCACCACCGCGATATTGTCCACCCCGGTCCATGAGTTGGACGTCGGCGATTTGTTCGTCACCGTCCAGGCGAGCGACACGATGGCGAGCGACGTATCGCCGGCCGTGCGCGCGTCGAAAATCGCGTGATGGTTGAGGTAGATATGGCCGAACTCGTGAGAGAGGATCGCAAATATCTCGTCTTCCGATTCGGCTGACTGCAGCCAGCCCACGGACACAAAGATGTTCCCGCCCGGACTTGAGTTCGCGTTGAGTCCATTCTCCGAGATGATATGCACCGAGCCCGGATAGTTTGGCGTGCCCGCGGTTTTCTTGATCGTTGCGAGCAGGCCGTTCAGATACGCCTCCATCTCGGGCATCGGCACGAGGCCCCAGCCGTCGGCACGCGCGTTCATCAGATCGAGCCTGATGTCGGGCCAGTCGCGAGCGGGCGGCGGCGGAATGGAGCCGACGGTGTCGAGCGTCGGTCCTTTCGCGGAACCGCCGCCGATGCCCAGGTTCGACAAGCCGCCCGGCATTTTGACGTCCGCGCACGCCCCGAGCAGAAGGCCTGCGCATGCACCACAAAAGTATCGGCGTCCGGTGCGCATGATCAATTACCACACCGGTTGGCGGCGGCGCCCAGCGTGCCGGCGGCCTGGACGCCAGCAGACTGACTGCAGCGGGCCTGCGCATTGCGAACGACCTTCACAGTCATGCCGTCTACCCAATAGGGCTTGCCCTCGGACGTCACGGGATAGAAGCCATTTTTAGACGCGCCCATTACGGCAAGCCGCGATTCCGCCGCGTTTTTCGAACTGCTCTTGGTGTCTGGCGCACTGTAAATCTTCACAGCTTCGCCAGGTTTCAGCGCTTCGACAGATGTCGGAGTTTGAGCGAAGGCGTTGCCGCCAGTTATCGCAGCGAACGCCGTGGCCGCCGTTGCAGCCAGCAGGGCGTGCTTGATCCGCTGCCGGGCATCTCGAACTTTTTGCATGATCACTTCTCCTTGCTGTCGGTGATCCAGTTGAACAGATGTTCGCTCCACTCGAGCCATTCGACTGCAATAGCGCAGGCGAGGATATGCGCCACGACGAGAAAGGGAACATGCATCCCGGCGCCGAGCAGGATCATCGCCACGCCGAATGACACAAGCACGGCGAGGCTGATTGCAAGCAACGCGATATTGAAAACGGCCGTGATCGACTTCGCGAGCCACCAGTGCGGATGGAATCGCTTTCTCCAATGCGTGCGCTCGTGATGGAACTCCGCAAATATCTTCCTGACTTTCTTCTTGATGCTCACAATGATGAAGAACCCGATGAAACCAATGCCACCAAGAATGAGAATCTTGACCCACCGGCTGACGGGCATTTTGAATTTGAGCTCCCAGGCTTCGACGTCTTCCAGATCGGAGTGATCGGTCAGGAGATTGTCGAGCGCGGCGGCATGCAGAAAGACGCCAGGAATACGGTCTTGAAGGGGCGAGAGGACGAGGTCATTGGAATACGCGAACGATGTGCCAATCATCACGAAGCGCCCCCTGAACGCGTCGTTGAGTTCAGGATCACTGAGCTCCGTGTCTTTCGTCGCACCAACGTTCAGTCCGTCGCCCATCCGCTTTGGCAGCTGGCTAGCGTGGATAGTCCGATAATGCACGCAGAGCGGCCGGCTCAATGGACGCAAGAACGCACGTGCCTCCGCCCGCAACAAGAGTCTGATCTGATCCTCGTTCGAAGTGCAGTACATTTCCTCGTCGCCGTCCCCAGAGTCCACTCGCGGCCAAAACCCGTGACGCTCCTCCCTCTCTTCGTCCATGGACTCGTGCCAACGCAAGCCGTATGCCGCCGTGTCGAGCGGCCACGTGACCGACATGAACGCGGCCCTATCGCACGGCACATCCAGTTTTCCGCTGTACACGTCCTTGAAAATCGCGAAGGCGGCGCTCCGTGGACAATCGCCTTCCGAAGTGGCGGGTTGCTCCGGCATACTGTGCGCTGTTTGCTCGGGGCTCTGTTTCTGTTTGTTGGTGGATTCGTCCTTGGGATAAACGAGTGGATAAGTCCATGCTAGCCGGTCTACCGAATGGGCAGAAAATTCAATGCCAACACGTCTCAGGTTCATCAAGTCGTGATCGCTATCGAGATCCGGGTTGGTGACAAGCGTGTTTCCGGACGTCCGGCGAGCAGCCAGAAACACCGGTATTTTGTGCGACGTCAAGCGCATGACCGCTTTTTTGAAGTCGTTGAAGTCAGAGTCCTTCAATGTTTTGTGAGGACCAGGCTTGACTGTCTCGCCAAGGCATTCGGTTTCCTTGAGTTTTGCGGGACCCTGTCCCTTGGACTGGGAAAGAATCACATCGATGAACACACCCTTCGGCGGAAACTTGTTGAGATATCCCAGGAGCCAGCTGTAAAAAGGATAATGAGCCGGCCAGCCTTCCTTGCAGGCAGTGAGAACCTCGGCATCGATTACGAGCACGGTGATGCTCTTGCCGTACCAATCGGTCTGTTCCTTATCGACAACCTTCTTTCGCTCGCGGTCAAACAGATAGCCTGAGAACGGCGCCGCGTAGCGCGCCATCGTCTGCGCACCCATTTCCTCACCAAAACGTGTAGGCAGCAGAAAAGCAAGCACGATACCCAGCACTACCGATAGAGCAGCCCGGCCGAACAAATGCCAAAAGCCGCCGCCTTCGTGCTTCGCATCTTTATGCCCTTGTTCTTCTTCTTTCTGCGTCGCCATTGCCCGGCCTGGAATGTCAGAGGAACGAAACAACAGAAAGGAGTCTAGAAAATCCTCTATCTTTACGTTAGCTTAATTTTCGTCGGGTAAACGCGAGGCGAAGCCTCTACCGCGTGAGCACCTTATGTATGAATAAAGTCCTTCGCGGCTCACGACCGTCATTTTTTCGTCTGGATGACTAAGATTCTGCCACTGCTCTCCTTCCGCTCTGGCAAGGTCCGCGCTGGGTACATCAGCCGATAGTTAGCAATTCGCCGCCATTAGTCTTCCGCGCACCAGCCCTGCTCGCAAACAATGTTCCGGGCGGGCACAACTGGCGGATAAAGACTATTCAGTTGAAACTCGTTTCGCAACATTAGCGATCGAGTCGGGGCGCAGTCTTTTGCGACCGATGATATTCCGTGGCGTAGAGCGCGATCAAAGATTTGCCGGTCAAAACGACCGGCGTCACATCAAGCGAGCGCTGAAGAGCGAAATGGAATGAGCGGCGCCCCCTGCCGGGCGAGCGCGCGCTGAGACGGCCAGTCGACGACTATCCAGGCACTATGACACGCCCCTCGGAAGAACTCGTTCTTCAAGTCCGACCGGGAGCGTGCGCCCCTATAACGTTCCCGCCTCGAGACGCTTGCCCATCACCTCACGGCAACGTAATCGGCACCGGCCGCGTCAGCAGATCAACATAAAGACTAAAAAACCGATTGTTGTCGAACTGCGTAACGTACGTGATCTTCTGCGGCGAAGCACCTGCCGCCGGCTGATCCGGATAGACCTTCACATGCCCCTGATCTTCACCGCTCGCAGTGTCGATATCCAGGTACGCACTCTTCGCTTGCGTAGCGTACGTAGGATCAAGGAAATACGCGATCGTCAAAGTATCGAACAAATCGGTGTTACTCGCGAACGCGCCCGCATTGGCAATCCCATACGCCCTCGTCACCGCAGTCTGCTTGCTCGGGTTATTGACGATCTGGTCATACACACTTTGAGTCAGCGGCACCGTATTCGTCACGTCGAGCGGAATCACGGCCTGAGGAATCGACGTCTGCAACACCGTGCGCACAGCAAGCGGATCAAACCACCAGTTGAGCTCCCCCACGGCGTTCGCATTGCCCGGCACCGCCATCGCACCGCCCATATAGACGATCCGCTTGATCAGTGGCACGATCTCCGGCGCCTTCGTGATCGCTGTGGCAAGGTTGGTGGGCGGTCCCACTTCGAGAATGGTGACCTGGTTCGGATAGCGTTTGATAGTCTGGATCATGAAATCCGCAGCGCTCTGCGACTGCAGTTTCGTCGACACGGCGAACCCATCCGGCGGCGCAACGAGTTGGGACTGCGACGTCGGTTCGGGCCGGCTCCACGCGCCAAAATAGCCTTGCGGATTGGCCGCCTGCTGCGCGCGAATACTCGCCACGTCGTATTGCAACGGATAGTCGGCGCCGCCGTAGACACCCACGACGTTCTGCACACCCATGCGCTCCACTGCCTTGAGCGCATCCGATTCTTCCTGCAGCAGCCAGTCGTTGCCGGTGACGACGGTGAGTCCGAGCAGATTGACCTTGCCCTGCCCCATCAACTGCGTGGTCATGGCAAAAAGCTGGCCGTCGTCGCCCATCGTGTTGAAGTCTGAATCGATGATGACCTTCGGCGCATTGGCGAGAGGATCGGTGGTCGATATGCCGCCTCCGCACGCAGCCAGTCCTAGCGACATCATCAGTATGCCTACGCATTGTGATTTCATGTTTCGTCCATTCGAGAGCGTGATTAACAAGGGAACACCATCGTGAGATGGTGCCGATAAATCAACGTCGAGCCACCGAAAGTGGCAATACGGACCGCCTCATGTCACAACCGGCATCCGTGTCAGGCTGCGCTTTCGACTTCCGCCCGGGTCGGTATAGACGGCTGCGCGCCCGCGCGTGTCACGGAAATCGACGCCGCGCGTTGCGCGAGACTGATCGCGCCTTCCAGCGGCTGCCGCGAGGCGAGTTGCGCGGCGAAGACACCGATGAAAGTGTCGCCGGCAGCCGTCGTGTCCACCGCTTGCACTTGCGGCGCGGGGAAATGCATGCCCTCGCCGCCTTCCACCAATAGATAAGCGCCCTGCGCGCCGAGCGTGACGATCACATTGCGCGCGCCGCCCTGTTGCAACTCCGTCGCTGCGCGCCGCGCGCCACTTTGCGATTCGACTGGCAGGCCGGCCAGGATGGCGGCCTCGACCTCGTTCGGCACGAGGTAGTCGACCAGAGGCAGCCATTCCGCCGGCAACGGCCCCGTTGCCGGCGCCGGGTTCAACACCGTGATCTTGCCCAACCGTCGAGCCAGCGCGAGCGTCGCGTGAACGGAATCCCAGGGCGTTTCCAATTGGCACACCACGACATCGCAAGCCTTGATGGCCGCTTCATGGCGAGCCACGCTCTCCGGCGTGAGTTCGCCGTTGCTGCCGGCGACCACGACAATCGTGTTCTGCCCGTCGTCCGACACCGTCACCATGGCGACGCCGGTCGGCTGGCTCGGATGGACCTCGACTCCGCTGCAGTCGATTCCTTCCGCTTCCAGATCCTTGACCCGCTGCGCGCCGTTCGCGTCTTTGCCGACGCAGCCGACCATGGCCACCTGCGCGCCGATGCGCGCGGCGGCGACAGCCTGGTTCCCGCCCTTGCCGCCGGCAACCTGCGAGAACTCATGTCCGCCAATCGTCTCGCCGGGGCGCGGCAAATGCGGCGCACGGGCGACTAGATCCGTATTGATGCTGCCCACTACCAGCACCCGGCCCTGCTTCGTTTCTTTCGACACTTTCATTCTCTCCTGTCGACCAGAGTTGGCGCTTTAGCGCTTACTCTGGTCCCATGCAAAGCGGTCGACCAGAGTTGGCGCTTTAGCGCTTACTCTGGTCCCATGCAAAGCGGTCGACCAGAGTTGGCGCTTTAGCGCTTACTCCGGTCCCATGCAAAGCGGTCGACCAGAGTTGGCGCTTTAGCGCCTTACTCTGGTCCCATGCAAAGCTGCAGACCATCCACGAAATAGTCCAATTATGCGGCGCGACGCCGGCTTCGATAAGTATCCAGCACGACAGCCACGACAATCACGGCTCCCGTAATGATGCGCTTGGTCGGCTCGGTCGCGCCGATCTGCGCGAGACCCGCGGCCAGCACCGAAATGATCAACACGCCGAAGAAGGTGCTCGTCACCGACCCGCGCCCGCCCATCAAACTCGTTCCGCCGATCACCACCGCCGCGATCACCTGCAGTTCGATGCCCTGCCCGGCGTTCGGGTCCGCGGCCTCGAGCCGCGAGATCTGGAACAGCGAAGCCAGCCCGGCCAGCAGGCCCATCATCGCGAAGACGGCGATTTTGTAGGGCCGCGGATTGACACCCGCGAGCCGCACCGCTTCCTCATTCGTGCCGATGCCGATCAGATAGCGGCCAAAAACCGTCCGCGTCAACACGAACTGCGCGGCGACCATCACCACAATGGCGATGATGAACGCCGGCGAGATGCCGAACGCGACCGGGTTGGAGAGAAAATCGAAGGCGTCGCCGATATAAGCCGTGCGCGAGTTGGTCAACTGATACGCGAGACCACGCGCCGCTTCGAGCACGCCGAGCGACACGATGAACGACGGAATCCGCCACGCCACGGTAATCGCGCCGGTCACGCAGCCGGTCAACGTCGCGCCCGCCATGCCGAGCAAGGCCGCGGGCAGCGCCGGCCAATGCCACTGCAAAGCCGCGACGCTCGTGAGCGCCGCGCCGAGCGCCAGCACCGAGCCGACCGACAGGTCGATGCCGGCGATGATCAGCACGAAAGTCATGCCGATCGACATCACGACGAGATCAGGAATCTGGTTCGCGATCGTGCTGAACGTGTCGTACGTCAGGAAGTGCGAACTCAGCAGCGAGAACAGCACGATCATCCCAAGGAGCGCGCCGAGCAATCCAAGGTAGTTCGAAAATCCGAGTCGCGTGCCGAGCGGCTTCGCTTTTTTGGGTGGTTCGTTCTGCAGCGTAGGCAGGCTGGTTTCTACGGTCATGCTCAATACTCCACTAATTTGCTTTCGTCGGGCGCCTTCGCGTCGGGTTCGATCGGCTCGTGCAGCATGTCATCGCGTTTCGCGTAGCCCGCGAATGCCGCCGCCAGCAGCGCGTCCTGAGTCCAGTTACCGCGCTCGAACAGGCCCGTCATGCGTCCCGCCGACATCACCGCGATCCGGTCGCAAATCGCCATCAATTCGCGCAGATCACTCGATACCACCACCAGCGCGCGGCCTTCGCGAGCCAGCGCGCCCATCAATGCATAGATGTCGAACTTCGCGCCGACGTCGATGCCGCGCGTCGGTTCGTCGAACAGCAGCACCGTGCAATCGCGCGCGAGCCACCGGCCGATCACCACCTTCTGCTGGTTGCCGCCCGATAATTCCGACACCGGTTGCGACGGCCCGGAACTGCGAATGCGCATGGCATCGATCTGCCGGTGCGCCAACGCCGCCTCGCGACGGCCATCCACCACGCCCTTGCTCGACACCGAACGCAAGTGGCCCAGCGAAATGTTGGCGGCAATCGGCTGGGTCAGCAGCAGTCCCTCGCCCTTGCGATCTTCGGTAATCAGCGCGATGCCGTGCTTCACGGCGTCCGACGGCGAGGCGATCGTCACAGGCTCAGGTGCGCCGCCATCACGCGCAACCGACACCGTGCCGGCGTCCGCGCGGTCCGCGCCGTAAATCAGGCGCATCAGCTCCGTGCGGCCGGCGCCGATCAGCCCGCTGATGCCGAAAATCTCGCCGGCCCTGACCTCGAAGGACACGTCGCGGACCACCGGCTCGCGCGTCATCCCGATGACCTTGAAGGCCACTTCGCCGATGCGCCGCTCGCCGAGATCGATCCTGTCGCCGATATCGCGGCCTACCATCAAGGTCACGAGACGGTCGGTGGTGAGATTGGCCATCTCGTCGACATGCACGAGCCGGCCGTCGCGCAACACGGCAGCGTGCTTCGCGATGCGCTTCAATTCCTCCAACCGGTGCGAGATGTACACCAGCGCCACGCCGCGCGCCTTCAACCGCTCGACCTGCTCGAACAGCAGGTCCACTTCGCGGGCGGTCAGCATCGCGGTGGGTTCGTCGAGAATCAGCACGCGGCAATCGCCGATCAGATTCCGCGCTATTTCGACCATCTGTTGATGCCCGATGCCCAGCGTGCCGACCAGCGTGTCGGGATCGATCGCGTCGAGGCCGACTTGCGCCATCGCATGCCGCGCGTCCTCGCGCAGTCTGGCGCGGTCGATCCAGCCGAACATGCCGCGCTGCGGCAAACGGTTCAGAAAAAGGTTCTCCGCCACAGAGAGCGTGGGCAGAAGGTTCAGCTCCTGCATGACCATGCGCACGCCGAGCGCCTCGGCGTCCTTGCGGCTGGCCGGCGTGTAGGCCGCGCCGCCGAGGGTCATCGAACCGGTCGTCGGCGTGACGAGGCCGCCGATGATTTTGGACAAGGTGCTCTTGCCCGCGCCGTTTTCGCCGGTCAGCGCCAGCACTTCGCCCGCGCGCAATTCCAGCGAGACATCGGCGAGCACGGGCTCGGCATAGGTCTTGCCGATACCGTGGACACGCAGCACGGGCGCGGCGTCAGCAAGGGATGAAATGGGAGTGGACATCAGAGTGATCAGGCTGGACGTAAATCAGGCGCGTGGCCCCTGGATGGAGCGGGCCACGCGTTGCACCAATCTTACTTGGTGACCAGATCGACCGGCGTTTCGACGACGCCGGACAATTCAGACTGCTTCTTGTGTTCGGAGATCGCCTTCAAAGCCGTGTCGATGCCGAACACTGCCTGCTTGGCGGCGTATTGATTGGCGGTGGCGAGCACGCGGCCGTCCTTGAGCATCGGCTTGATTGCGTTGATGTCGTCATAGCCGACGACCTGCACCTTGCCGGCCTTGCCGGCCGCGCGCACGGCCGACACAGCGCCGATCGCCATGTTGTCGTTGCCGCACAGCAGTGCCTTGACGTCCGGGTTCGCGTTGAGGATCTGGCTCGCCACGGCGTTGCCCTTGTCGATTTCCCACTCGCCCGATTGCAACGCGACGACCTTCATGCCACCCGACTGCATGGCCTGCTTGAAGCCGGCCGTGCGTTGCTGCGCGTTGGTCGTGGTCGTGACGCCTTCGATAATGCCGACGTTGTCGCCCGACTTCAGGTGCTTGGCCAGGTAGTCACCGACCTTCTGCGCACCCTTCGCGTTATCCGGCCCGACGAACGGGATATTCAGGTCCTTCGACTTGAGGACGTCGTTGTCCAGCTTGTTGTCGATATTGACCACGATGATGCCGGCATCGACCGCTTTCTTCAGGACCGGCACCAGCGCCTTGGAATCAGCCGGCGCGATCACCAGCGCGTCGACCTTCGAGACGATCATCTGCTCGACGATGCGAATCTGGTTCGCGGTGTCCGTCTCGTCCTTGATGCCGTTGGTGACCAGATCGAATTTCGCCGGATTCTGCTTCTGATAATCCTTGGCGCCCGTTTCCATGGTCAGGAAGAACTCGTTCGCCAGCGACTTCATGACAAGCGCGACTTTCGGTTTATGGGCGGCCTGAGCAAACGCCGCCGGCATCGGCAAAATCGACACGGCGAGGAAGGCTGCGCTGGCTGCGATGGCGCGACGCCGCGCCGGTAGGAAATGGCGAATCATTGATGTCTCCGTATCGCTCGTTCGGTCTACTGAGAGCCGTTGAGTCGTGTGATGGGTAGGAACGCCGCACTTGCCACCACTTGCTCAACCCTTCGGGTCTTTCGCGTGATGCCGGGCAAGTATGGCCAGATCCAATCCTATCCTCGCGAACTGCGTTATGCTATGCCAAATTTCAAAACCTATCGTTTCAAAAATGGAACACGTGGACTGGGACGACCTTCGGATTCTGGTGGCGATCGCTCGCGAGGGAACCATGCGATCGGCCGCCGCGGCGTGCGACCTGAGCGCGCCGACCCTGTCGCGCCGCCTTACGGAGCTTGAGCGGCGGCTGGGCGAACCTTTGATCGACCGGGTGCCGTCGGGCTGCACGGTGACGGCGTTCGGCGCCAAGGTGCTGGCCTGGGCGGAGCAGATGGAGGATCTCGCGCACCAGATCGAACGCGCCGCGGACGTGAACGGCGGCGCACCCGCGCATGGCACGGTGCGGATCAACGCCGTCGAATGGCCGTCGTACATTCTGCTGAAGCTGCTCGGCTCGTTTCAGGACAGGCTGCCTGGGCTCGCCATCGAAGTCCTGACTTCCCGGCGTCCCTACAGCCTTGCGCGGCGTGAGGCGGACATCGCCCTATGGTCCGAGTGCCCGGAAGAGGGTGACCTGTACGTCCGGCGGATCGGCAGAATCCGCTTCGGGCTGTTCGGCTCGCGCGATTACTATCTCCGCCACAAGGCGGCGATCGTGAAGAAGGAGTGGGACAAGCTGTCGTTTGTCGGCTATGACGACCGTCAACCGGACCATCCGGCGACGCAATGGCTGAAGGCGCTGCCCGGCGCGTCGGCGCCGTCGCTTCGCAGCAGCTACGGCATGGGCGTGTTCGACGGCGTTCTCGGCGGCTCCGGACTCGGCATACTCGCCCAGCTAGCCGGTGACACGACGAGCGAACTGGTCTGCGTGGAGAAGCACATCAAGGCGCTCGACCAGGACGTTTGGATGGTGCTGCATCCGGCTCTGCGCGACAGCGAGCGGATCCGGACCGTGGCGAACCTGATTGCCGAGATTTTCCGCTAACGTCGCCTGACGAACGATTGCTAGCGTATCGGCCGATTGCGGCTAACCTGCGCGAAGCTGAGCGCGATCGCACCTCGGGAAGAGACACTGCGTGGCTCGAAATCCGTCGCTTGGTGGCCGGGTCGGGTCAGTAAGCCGTAGAGTTCCGGGCGGCGGGCCGTGAGCCATTGCTGCCCTGCGCTTGCGTCGATCAACTCGCTGTCCAGATCGGCGGAAATGAGTGCGTCTCGCGCGCTGCTCTCGGCGAGCATGCGGCCGCCTGGATCGATGATCATCCCCGCCCCGCTCGACTGGTCTGGGTCGTCGATCGCCCCCCCTTCGCTAAAGACGACGAACATGCCGTTGTCACCAGCTCGCGCCGGCAGCCAGCGACGCAGCGATTGCTCCATCGAACCAGGTTGCGTTCGGCAATTGCCGGTCCGGTTTGCGCCGTCGCTGCGGTGCGGCGCGATCAGCAGCGTCGCACCCATGAGCGCCGTCATGCGCATGTTCTCGACCAGGTAGTTGTCGCCGCCGATGAGGATGCCGACGCGAACGCCCCACGCCGTATCGAAGACGGTGATCGACGGCCCGTCGAGCGGTTCTGCAAGCGCATCGAGTTCGGCGCGATGAAGCTTCGCCATGCTTCCGTAGCCGCCGATACAACTCTCCGGAAATACCACCAGCCCAATGTCTTTCTCAGCCGCAAGCGCCAGGCAATCCGCAATGCGCGCGACGTTATGCGGGGCGTCGCCGGGACGTGAAACGAGCGACATAGCTGCAACGCGAAGCGATGGAACAGTGGAGGAGAACATCGTCACGACCGGATGAATAGAACGACACCATTGGACCGCTCCCCCTTCGATAAGTAAAATGAAAAATTATATGCGTTCAATCACTTGGTGGAATGGAACTCAAACTGCTGCGTGCTTTTCTCACAGTCGCTGAACTCCGCCACTTCGGGCACGCCGCCGAAGCGCTTTATGTCAGCCAGCCCGCTCTAAGCAAGCAGATCGTAGCGTTGGAAGCGAGCCTTGGCGCGCGGCTGTTCGAGCGCGGCCGGCACGGCGCGGAACTGACGATCTTCGGCGAAGCCTTTCTTGCCGACGCTGAGGCGCTGGTCCGCGACGCGGACAACATCCTTGCGCGTGCGCGCGAGGCGAGCAGCGGCACGCGCGGCTATCTGCGCGTCGGCCTCGGACTTTCGACCCTGACCGAGGCGCCGCAACTGATCGCCCAATTCCGCAAGCTCCATGCGAATGTCAGCGTCACGCTGAACGATCTTTCTTCCGCGGAGCAAACCCGGCGGCTTCTCGCCGGCAAGCTCGACGTCGGGTTCCTGCGCTTGCCCGCCGACGCCGGCCTGTCCACGTTGCCGATACTCGACGAGGCTCTGGCATTGGCGATACCGCAGCACGCGCGCTGGAAACGCGTTCCGTCGAATCTGCAGGAATTGAACGAGCCCGGCTTCATCGCGCTGTCACGCGGACGCGGTCCCGGCCTCGCGGCGCAGATCGACCACTGGTGTGGTGAGCATGGCTTCGTGCCCAAGGTCATCCAGCAAGCCGACGACATTCAATCGGTTCTCGCCGGCGTAGCGGCGGGCGTCGGCGCAGCATTCCTGCCCTCGCGCGCGCAATACCTGTTACGCGACGCAAGGGTGCTGCCGTTGCGCGATGCCGCCGCCCGCTGGCGTGTCGGACTGGCGTGGCAGACCACACGCGACGATCCCGTGGTGGCGAATTTCGTCGCGTTCGTCCGCGCGGCGAAGAAGTCGCTGCGCGCCGGTTCCACTGCGACGGCCTGACAGATAACGCGTCGGCGGACTTGCGCGCTTGGCAAAGCCTTCGCCGGCCATCGCACCACGGCCGTTTCGAACTACACGATTGCCTTATCCGGCATGGCGCACATGGCGCATTGATGGAAATCCGTCATTTTTCAGCGTGAACCCGCGCGTCCGTTCCTCTATCGTTGACCCAACGAAAAGCGCGCCTGCTCCGTCGCACTGACGGGAAGCCCGCAAACAAAGAACAGTCATCGATAGCAGCACCACGTTGCATGGGACCAGCGTAAGGCGCTAAAGCGCCAACGCTGGTCAACAGGAGACACCCCATGTCCACGACTCCCGGCGTCGGTAGCACAGCCGCACCTCGCGTCACCGACACAGCCTTCGAAGACGGCATCGGCCAGCAGTGGTATCAGCCAGTGATTGCACGCGCCGTGCTCAAGGATTTGATGAAGCGCAGCGACGCCGAAGGCTGGCGCAATTTCGGACTGTGGCTGGTCTTGCTGATCGCGTCGGGTGTCGTCGCGGCAATGACATGGGGAAGCTGGTG
Source organism: Paraburkholderia dipogonis (assembly GCF_046027395.1). GTDB lineage: Bacteria > Pseudomonadota > Gammaproteobacteria > Burkholderiales > Burkholderiaceae > Paraburkholderia > Paraburkholderia dipogonis_A. The sequence continues at coordinate 32,226 of NZ_JAQQEG010000044.1, forward strand.
GGCGGTGCCGGCGTTCTTCGTCTACGGCACGATCTATTCGTCGAGCGACGCGCGCTGGCACGAACTCGCGCACGGCACGCCGTTCAAGAGCCGCCGCGCCAACGACTTCTTCTATCACCTGTCGTCGTTCATGACGATTCGCGAAGCCTACTGGTGGCGCTGGAGCCACGCGCGGCATCACACGCACACCTACTTTCAGGCGCGCGATCCCGAGATCCAGGTCGCACGGCCGACCAAAGTCTGGCCGATCGTCATCGACTTTCTCGGCCTGATGGGCTGCACGGTGGAAATCGGCAAGGTCGTACGGCATGCGTTCGGGCGCGTCGACGCCGCGACCGACGCGTTTCTCCCTGCCTCAGAGAAACCCAGGATGATCTGGTCCTGCCGCATCTACCTCGCCGTCGTGCTGGGCACGATCGTGCTCGCGATCGCCACGCGCAGCTTCCTGCCGCTTATGTTCGTGTGGACGCCGCGCTTCTACGGCGGCTGGCTGCATCAACTGCTCGGCCTCACGCAACATGCGGGACTCGCCGTCAATGTGAAGGACCATCGCCTGAACACGCGCACGGTGCATATCAATCCGGTGTTCCGCTTTCTCTACCTCAACATGAATTACCACCTCGAACACCATCTTCTGCCGATGGTGCCGTTCCACGCGCTGCCGCGTCTGCACGCAGCGATCAAGGACCAGTTGCCGCCGCCCTATCCGAGTCTCTTTGCGGCGTATCGCGAGATGCTGCCCGCGCTGTGGAAACAGCGCTCCGATCCTTCGCACGTGATCGAACGGAAGATCCCTGTCGAGGACGCGCCCGCATGACCGGCGAGGCGCAGTCCCCGCACAGTCGAGCGCTTGAACGCCTCTGAACCTATCAAACAACGGAGACTCTCGTGACCGTCGAAACCAGTGACATCAAATGGATGGTGGCCTGCGCCACCGGCGATATCGATGAAGAAGACGTGATCCGCTTCGATCACGCCGGCGCGAGCTACGCGGTGTACCGGATCGATCAGGGCTTCTTCGCATCCGACGGCTGGTGCACGCACGAACGCGCACATCTCGCCGACGGCTTCGTCGTGAATCGCGAGATCGAGTGTCCGCTGCATCAGGGACGTTTCGACATTCCCACCGGCGAGCCGAAAAGCCCGCCTGTGTGCGTGCATCTGCAAACCTATCCGGTGCGTGTGGAGAACGGCAAAGTGCTGCTGGGCGTTCCCGCCAGGGACGAGTCATGACAAGCCATCCCGCGATGGCCATCGTCGGCGCCGGCCCACGACTCGAGATCGACCAATCGTCATGAACGCCCCGTGAACGGCGCTAGTCGCTGAGCGGCAGATTCTCGCGCAATAGCACGGTGACGGGAATCTGGTGCGGCAAGGCAACGCCCGGATCGCGATGGTAGTGCCGCAAAACGATTTCGATGGCACGCATCGCTTCGCCGGCTGGATTCTGATCGAGCACGGCGTCGAGCGTGCCTTCTATCAGCAGCCGTCGCGAACTCTCGTTGAGCTCGTGCCCGACGAACACCGTCGAGCGCGTGCGCTCGAGTGCCACGAGTGCCGCGCCGACGCCTTCGTTGCCGACGGAAATGTTGTAGATGCCGCGCAGATCGGGATAGCGCCGGAAGGCGTCGCGCGTGAGCCGCTCGGTGATCACCGACTGCTCACGGCTCTCCACGGTCTCTACGATGTCGCAGTTCGGAAAGCGCCGCCGCAGCACGGAACGAAAGCCGCTTTCGCGTTCTTCATGGCCGAGGAAATCGTGCATGCCGGTCAGCACGAGCACCTGACCGCCCGCCTCGCCGATAAAACGCCCGACCAGTTCACCCGCCACACGTCCCGCGCAGCGATTATCGACGCCGACGTAGGCAAGCCGCCCCGCGCCCGGCAGATCGCTGGCGAGCGTCACGACCGGAATGGTGCGGCTGATCTGCCGCAGCACCGTGATAATGTCCGGATGCTCATACGCGACGATGACGAGCGCGTCGGCCTTCTGCGTGGCGCGGCGAATGGTGTCGACCACGGGCGTCGGCTCGAGGCTGTCGAAGTAAGTGACCGCGCAGATTACGCGCTGCCCTTCGAACGTCTTTTGCGCCACTTCGAAGCCCTGCTTCAACGACACGTAGTAAGGCGACGCCGGTTGCTGCAACAGGATCGCGATCCGCAGCCAGCGTACCGACACCGAGTCGAGCGCGCGGTCGATCTTCAGCTTGCGCGCCCATTCGAGCACGCTCATTTCCTTTGCACGCGACACACCGCCTCGCCCGTTCAGCACACGGTCGACAGTCGCCTCGCTGACACCGGCGGCTTTCGCGATGTCGGTCATGCTCGTTTTGCGGCGGGTGGAACTGGGCATTCGCGTCAGGCTGACAGAAAGAGGAAGCGACGATGACCGGATCATCGCACCCCGGCTGTGGCGCATCAAGCCAGGCTCGCCAGCAGCGAAGCCTCTCCGAACATACGTATGTCGCGCACAAAAGAGTAAATTTCACGGATGATGAGACCCGCCGCAAGCGGCTCCGCCACGCCGACGAACCGCGCACGGCGGACACCGAAACCGACTTCCCGGTCGTGGACCTCGAGGTCGCATAACCAGTACGGGCAGCTCAGGCTCGCCCGCTTTCAGGAGATACGCCATGTCCCGCACCGTCGCCGAGAAGCGCGCCGCGTTCAAAGCGTTGCACACGTCCGGCTGTTTCGTCCTGCCCAATCCGTGGGATGCCGGCAGCGCGCGCTATCTGCATACGCTCGGTTTCGAGGCGCTCGCCACGACCAGTTCCGGCTTTGCCTGGTCCACCGGACACGCCGACAACACGTTGCCGCGCGAGGCGATCCTCACGCATTTGCGTAAGATCGTCGAAGCGACCGACCTGCCCGTCAACGCGGACTTCGAGAACGGCTTCGGCAGCACGCCGAACGAGGTCGCGGAAAGCGTCAGGCTCGCCGTCGAAACCGGTGTGGCCGGCCTGTCGATCGAAGACTCCACGGGCGACGCCGCCGCGCCGCTCTTTCCTATCGAAGTCGCCGTCGAACGGATCAGCGCCGCACGCCGCGCCATCGACGAAAACGGCGGCGATACGCTGCTGGTCGGCCGGGCGGAGAACTTCTTCGCCGGCTCGCCCGATCTCGACGACGCGATCGCGCGCCTCAAGGCCTATGCCGCAGCCGGCGCCGATTGTCTGTACGCGCCGGGCATCCAGACGCGCGAGCAGATCGAGGCCGTGGTCGCCGCCGTGGCGCCGAAGCCCGTCAATCTGCTGATCGGTTCGACGTCGGCGTTCACGCTGCAGGACGTGGCCGCGCTCGGCGTGCGGCGCATCAGCGTCGGTGGGGCGCTGGCTCGCGCGGCGTGGGGCGGCTTCATGCAGGCGGCGCAGTCGCTGGCCCAGGGCCGCTTCGACGGCTTTGCCGGCGCGGCGCCGGGCTCGCAACTCAATGAACTGTTCCAGAACCGTGCTTGATGCGTGGTGACGCGGCTTGCGGCGAGGGTATCGATGCGCTAATCGGGCGTCAGGTCGAATTGGGCTGCAAAGGCGCCATCGTTCGCTGACGCACGTACGCTCTTCGCGCAGCCATGAGAGACTGATGTCTAGCGTGCGTTCAGCCTGCCGACGCCCGCAGTTCGGGCCGTCAGCCATGGAATCTCGTCCTTTCAGAGTGCTTGCCGCACTCCTCGTCTCAAGCGTCGGCTTCTGCCCGCCGGCCTCGCATGCCTACGCGCTCGACGCACAGTTCGACTGCCAGGCGCGTCCCCACGCCTTCATCACGCAACTCATCGACGACAACTACATCGAGTCCAATCCCATGCGGGTCGACACGAACTCCGTCAACGCGTTTCGTCCCGTGCACGGCAGCGACATGACCGTCTTCGGCTTTCGCGTTTACGCCGTGCTCGGCTACGAGCCGGACGACGGCATGTTCAAGAAAGGCCGCGGCCAGGCTCTCGCGGGCCCGTTGTACGGCGTGGTGCTGTCCGCGCCGAGCGAATCGGTCGAAACGCGCGTGCGCGCGGCCGGAAGCACCGCCAAGGTGCACTCGGTCATTCCGTTGCTGCTGACCGCGGTGGTCTGCACTGGTTGACGGAGGGCGGCCGAGCGTCGTGGTGCTATGCTTTTCGCTCTCATCGCCCACGTCGCCAAGGACTTCACGCCGATGCCCTCATCCGTGCGCAACTCGCTCATCTGGATCTTCGACGCGTTCGAGCGCGATCCGACTTACATCAGCAAGCGGATGTTCGGCAGCGACGCCGCCTATATCGATGGGCTCTTGTGCCTCATTGCCGCGGATCGCGACAAGCCGTGGAATGGCCTGCTGGTGTGCACGTCGCACGAGCGCCACGCCGCACTCATCGATGAAATGCCGGCTTTGCGGCCGCATCCGGTGCTCGGCAAATGGCTCTACATACCGCAAGACGATCCGGCGTTTGAAACCGTCGCCGAACAATTGACGGCGCGCGTGCTCGCCCGCGATCCGCGCGTGGGCGTCGAGCCGAAGCCGCGTGCGCGCGGTAGGAAATCGAAGCTGCCGAAGGCGTAGCGCATCACGCCAACACGTGATGCCCGAACGTCGGAAGCCGCATTGCGAAAAAGCGAATTCAGGCAGACCGCACGTTCGACTACGACGGCTACCCGTCCGTTTGCGCCTGCGCCGCAGCGTCGCCAGTCTAGCTGAGTTCCTTGTTCTGAACGAGCGCCCGCTGGATCAGGCTGTCGAGCACCGGGTCGTTGAACTGGTTCGCTCTGAATACCAATCGGATCTACCGTTGCGCCGACCATGCCGTGGCAAAATCAGCGACACCGCAGCATGTCTCCTGGAGGCTTGTCATGGGCAACGAAACGCACGTCGAACATCAGACCGACGCAGCCAGCGGGCCGGACACCGCACCGGACATTCCCGGCCAGATTGTCCTGGTCTTTCAGGGCGGCGGCGCCCTCGGCGCGTACCAGGCGGGCGTGTATCAGGCGCTTCATGACGGCAAAGTCGAACCTCACTGGGTCATCGGCACGTCGATCGGCGCGATAAATGGCGCGATCATCGCCGGCAATCTGCCCGAGAACCGCATGGCGCGCTTGACCCAGTTCTGGAACGGCGTGGCACGTCATGGCATCGAAGCGGCAAACTGGCTGCCGGAACTCGCAAACTGGCTGCGCGACCTCGCCACGGTCACTCAAGGCGTGCCGTCGTTTTTCACGCCACAGTTGCAATCCTGGGCGGGCATTCAGGGACGCGTTCGTTCCGATCAGGCCGCTTTCTATTCGACCGGACCGCTGCGCGAAACCTTGTCCTCGCTAGTCGATTTCGACTACCTGAATCAGAAGGCGACGCGGCTGACAGTCGGCACAGTCAATGTCCGCAGCGGACGCATGCGCTACTTCACCAATCGCGACGCGCTGCTGGACGTCGAACACGTGATGGCCTCCGCCGCTTTTCCGCCCGGCTTCCCAGCGGTGCAACTGGAAGGCGAATCGTACTGGGACGGCGGCATCTATTCGAATACGCCGCTCGAAGCCGTGCTCGACGACCGCCCGCGGCGCGACTCGGTGATTTTTTCGGTGCAGTTATGGCCTTCGAGCGGTCCGGAACCCGAGTCGATCTTGCAGGTCATGAGCCGGCAGCGCGACATTCAGTATTCGAGCCGCGCGGAAAGTCATCTCGCTCGACAGAAGCAGATTCACCGCTTGCGCCACGTGATTCGAGAACTCGGTCAGCATCTCCCCGAAGAGGTACGCGATGATCCGGACGTGCGCGATCTCCTCGGCTGGGGTTGCGGCACCACGATGCGAGTGCTGGAACTCGACGCACCGGCATTCGATAACGATGACCTGAACAGGGACATCGATTTTTCGTCGGCGGGCATCAAGCGGCGCTGGCTTGCTGGTTACGAAGACACGGTCCGCTTACTGAAGCGCGCGCCCTGGCGGGAAACACTGGACCCGATGGAAGGCCTCTCGGTCTTTCGCATGGCCTCGGCGGAAAGCCAGAAATAAATCGCGCTAGCGCCGCAAGCAGCGACTAGCGACGCCGGGCGCGGCGGAAGCCTCGCGCGCCCAACCACCGTGAATTCCATTTGTACCTCCCACGCAAGACTGTTTGTCCATGGCGGGTGTTCGAGATCGGCGCCGATGCGCCTAGATTTCATACCCATCGGAGCCGCTGGCCCGATCAGCATTTGATCCCAAGTTACTTATCCGGAGATTTAGCCATGAACACGTCACAAAAAGTCGTCGTCGTTACGGGGGCATCGCAAGGCATCGGCGCCGAACTGGTCAACGCGTTTCGCAAGCTCGACTACCGCGTCGTCGCCACCGCGCGTTCGGTCAAGCCCTCGGAAGATCCCAACGTCCTGACCGTGGCAGGCGATATCGGCGACCCGGCCACCGCGCAGCGCGTGATTACCGAAGCCATCGCCCGCTTTGGCCGCATCGACACTCTCGTCAACAACGCCGGCATCTTCGTCGCCAAGCCCTTCACCAGCTATACGGCCGAAGACTACGCAAACGTCACCGCCGTGAACCTCAACGGCTTCTTCTTCATCACGCAACTCGCCATTGCCGAGATGGAAAAGAATGGCAGCGGCCACGTGGTCAGCATCTCGACGAGTCTCGTCGACCACGCCATCGACGGCGTGCCCTCGGTGCTGGCCTCGCTGACCAAGGGCGGCCTGAACGCGGCCACGAAGTCGCTGGCCATCGAATACGCGAAGAGAGGCATCCGCGCGAACGCCGTCTCGCCGGGCATCATCAAGTCGCCGATGCATGCGCAAGAAACCCACGCGGCGCTCGGCGGGCTGCATCCTGTCGGGCACATGGGCGAAATGAGCGATATCGTGGGCGCTGTCCTGTATCTGGATTCGGCGCCGTTCGTGACGGGCGAAATCCTGCACGTCGACGGCGGCCAGAGCGCAGGCCACTGATCACGCCAGGGCGCCGCCGATCGGCGCCCTTCACGTCAACCGAGGATTTCGGAGAACGCCATGCCTATCGTCACAATTCAGGTGACCCGCGAAGGTTCCAAACCTGGCAACAATGCCGTCACAGCCGACGAAAAAGCCCAGCTCATCGCAGGCGTCAGTCAGTTGCTGCTGGACGTGCTGAACAAGCCGCTCGCAGCGACCTTCGTTGTCATCGAAGAAGTGGACACCGAGAACTGGGGCTGGGGCGGATTGCCGGTCGAGGCCTATCGCAAGCAGTTGGCCCAGAAGCCGGGTTGAGCGGCGGGGCGGGGATCGCTCAACCCATGGGTTGGTCTGTTAGTTTTTAGTTCGCGAACTGCCGCAGCTGCTCGATGCTCTGCTTCAGTTCGCGCTCCAGCTGGGCCATCAGTTCCGTCGCTGGCAACGACCTTGCTAGCGCGGCGGCCTGGCCTGCCCATTGCGCGCCGTAGCCGAACTCGCCTTTCGCCTTCGCTGCCGCATTCAGCGCCTTACCGGCGTCGTAGGCAATGGGATAGGCGGGCGGCGCGGGTGAACGCGCGTCGGCGCCGAGCGCCGTGAAGCTGTTCGCCATGCTTCTCGCCAGCCGCCCGGAGATCGCCGCCGTGAAGGTCGTGCGGCGAGCCGCCTCGCCCAGCATCGCGCGACGATAACCCTCGTCGATCGACGTTTCCGGGCACGCGACAAAGGCCGTGCCAAGCTGCGCGGCCTGAGCGCCGAGCGCGAGCGCCGCCGCAATGCCGGCGCCGTCCATGATGCCGCCCGCGGCGATCACCGGCAGCCGGCATTCCCTGACCAGCAGACGTGTCAGGGCGAACGTGCCCAACCTGTCGTCGACTGCATCCGGGTCGAAGACACCGCGATGCCCGCCCGCCTCGATCCCTTGCGCCACGATCGCATCGACGCCCGCCGCTTCGACCTGCGCCGCTTCCTCCAGATTGGTCGCACTGGCAAGCAGCTTGATGCCCGCCTTCCTCAGTTCGGCGATGACATCGGCAGAAGGCAAGCCGAAGTGGAAACTGACAATCGCCGGCTTCTCCTCCAGAAAAACCGCCAGCATGGCGGGGTCCGCAAGGAAGCTCGTGTAGATCTCCGACAGCTTCGCCGGCGGCGTCGCCCCATACTTTTCGAAGTGCGGCGCAAGCCAGCTCAACCATTGCTGCTCGAGCGCCGCGTCCGCTTGCGCAGGCTGATGGCAAAAAACGTTGATGTTGAACGGCTTGCCCGTCAGTGCGCGCGTCTCCCTGATCACCTTGCGCGCGCCGTCAGCGTTCATCGCTCCGACGCCCAGCGAGCCGAGCCCGCCTGCATTCGAAACAGCCGCGGCCAATGCGGGCGTGGTGACACCCGCCATCGGCGCCTGAACGATCGGTTTGTCGATGCCCAGCACGTGCAGCAAGGCGCGGCTGTCTGGCTGGTGGGTCATGTCGCTTCCTCATCGAGTCTCACTACAATATAGTCCTGATATTCCGTATGAACCCTTGTTCCGCATCCAACGCAGCCGCGCCGCCGTTGCGTTCGCATTGCGGCCGTTCCGGGCGGCATTCTGCCTGGACAAGATAGCGCGATCAGGCACTTCGCCGAGAGACCATGCAGCGTCAATTTGAAGATGTCCTTCTGGGCAGTATCGAACTGTTCTGTCTGGCGGCCGAACTGGAGAGTTTCACCGAGGCCGCCAACGCCGCGAGCGTCACACCGGCTGCCGTCAGTCGTACGGTCGCGCGTCTGGAGGAGCGTCTCGGCGTGCGATTGTTTGTGCGGACCACCCGGCAGATCCGTCTGACCGATGCGGGACGACGGTACTTCGAACAATGTCGTCTGGCGCTGGCCCAGCTCGCCGAAGCCGAGCGCGAAGCGACCGGACAGCAAACCGCGCCGACCGGCGTGCTGCGCATCAGCATGCCGACGCCGTATGGACACTACCGCGTGCTTCCCCTGCTGGCCGAGTTTCGCAAGCGCTATCCGGGCGTGACGGTCGAAACGCATCTCAGCAATCGCAACATCGATTTTGGCGAAGAAGGCTTCGACCTGGCCATTCGCGGCGCGGCGCCCGGAGACTCCGGGCTGATCGCGCGCACGATCGAGGACGCGGAACTGGTGGTCGTCGCTTCGCCGGCTTATCTGCGTGGCGCCGCCAAACTGAAAACGCCGGACGATCTGATCCATCACGACTGTGTCCAGTACGCGTTGCCGAGCACCGGCCGCAATCTTCCGTGGCTGTTCAAATACGAAGACGAAGTTGTCGAGACGATGACGAGCGGCGGTTACACGTCGTCGGGCGACGTGCTTGCCGGGGCAACGCTCGCGCGTCACGGGGCGGGTATTTTTCAAACCTATCGGTTCATCGTCGAGAAAGACATTGCCGCGGGAACGCTCAAGGAATTGCTCATTCCGTATGGCGGTTGCTCGCGGCCGTTCGTTCTGCTTTATCCGCATGCACGGCATCTGTCCTCACGCGTGCGCAGTTTCGTCGACTTCCTGATGGAAAAGCTGGGATCCTAGGCTCGCGGATGGCCGCGCGACGCTCTCCACAGTGGCCCGTTACAAGCGCAGCGGGAAGATGAACTTCGCCGCGAGCAGTCCAAGCACGCCGCCGAGCAGCGTCTCCCAGGCGCGCGCACCAAGAATCGAAATGGAGTGCACGCCGCCGATCGCCAATGTCACGATCAGCGTGAAGGCGAACGCTCCGCAAGCGACGTCGTAGCGATCGGGCAATGCCATCGCGTAGATGATCATGGCGGCCGCGACGGCGGCCCAGGCGAGCAGCGGCACGTGCTCGACGAGCGGCAGGCAGGCTAGACCCACCGGAACGCCGATCAAGGTGCCGATAATCCGCCGGCGCACCCGCTCCGCCGTGCCGCTCGCTGAGCCCGCAACCACGTAGGTGCTCGCCGTGATCGCCCAGGCCGACTCCTTGAGTCCGATCGTCTCGTTCAAGACAACGACGACCAGCGCGCCGCTTGCCGCCTGCAGGCCCATGATGAGTTCAGCCGACAGTATCCAGCGATCTGGCACGTTGACGGGCGAAAGCACCGTCGTGGCGGGACGTTCCGCCGGGCCGCTGAGCAGGCGCGGAACGATGCACGCGATGATCGCGATCAGTCCCGCCACCACGACTGCCGGCAGATCGACCGGCGTCAGATGGACGTTGTAGGCCAGCAATTGGCCGATGTATATCTGGGAGCCCATTCCCGCGCCCAGAATGCCGAAGCGCTTGAGGTAGCCGACCAGAAAGGCGCCCGTGACGAGCGTCAGTTCCGGGCCCGATTTGCCGATGGCCTGCAGGAGCGGGGCGAATGCGATGAACATGGCCGCGCCGAGCACGGCGGCAGCACACAGGAGCGCCAGGTCGCGGCTGGATTCGGGCCGCGAGACGCGCGCTTCCGAGACGCTGGCCCACAGCGCGAAGTTGCCGGCCAGCGAAGCTACGAGCGTCGCGCCCGGCAAACCATGCGTGATGTCCTGCAACGTCCCGAGCGCGGCGGCGATACCGTAGGCGGTGATAAGCCGCAGTCCCTTGATCCGGCGATGCGTGCCGGGATCCATCTGCTCCAGCCATGTCGCCGCCCGTCTTAGGGCGCCACGCCCGCCCTCGCCGACGGGTTCACCTCGAATGCCATCGCTCGCCGCGCGATTTTGCGCGTCGGCGCCGATCTTTTTCTCGTCGTCCTCCGGGATCGTCTTTCGCTTCACGGCGTTGTGCGCGTCGGATTGGGCTACCCCGTAGTCTAGTCGATCGGAACGGCGCGGACCGGTCGGAAATCGTTGTCAGCGGCTTGCTTCTCCAGCCCGGTTAGACAACCGCGTCCTGACGGTCATCGACCAATCGTGGTTCTGACTATCAAAACTCGTATGCGATTTAATCGTATGCGCTTGACAAGGCCAAACTTCTCGATCATTATTCGACGCATGCGATCGCATCGCATGCGATTTAAAGCGATTTGACACCCTCTCTTCTTCAAGGAATTCATCATGACCAAGATCGAAACTGTCCTGCTCACCGGCAAAACCCACACGAAGTTCAGCGGCCGCGGCGGCCGCGTCGACCTCAATCTGTCGGCGGCCAAAGGCGCCGGCGACGACATCACCTTCCCGGCCGTTCAGGCGCATCCGACCGCCGAGCAGTTGTTCGCGGGCGCCTGGTCGGCCTGTTACATCTCCGCGATCGGCCTTGTGGCTCAGGCGAAGAACGTGACGCTTCCGGCCGATTTGTCGGTGGATATCGAGGTGGATCTGGGCATGACCGGCGATGCCTATTTGCTGCAGGCCCGCTTCGACGTCAGCGTGCCGGGCGTGGCGCGCGAAGTCGCCGAAGCCATCGCGCATGAAGCGCACGAAATCTGCCCGTATTCGAAAGCGACGCGGGGAAACATCGACGTCGTGGTCAACGTGGTCTGAACCTTTCCCATCACTGAACGGCATTTCAGGGCGCGATCCGGCAAGGCTCGCGCCTCTCACCGAACATCTTTTAAGTGGCGTTCCATCATGAAAACCAAATTCGTTGCTGCATTGCTCGTCGCTCTTTCTGCTTCCGCCGCCGCACCCGCGTTCGCCAGCGGCTATGGTCCGGCCCCCTTCTACCGGCCTTCGGTCGGCGCCCCGGCGTCGCAACGCGGGCAGAGCGCGCAAACCGTCGCGGCGAATGCCGATGACGCGGCCGGCTCGCAAGCGGCGTATGGCGGTGCCGTCTCCGGCCACTCCGAGTCCGCGAGCCGTGCCGCCGTCGCGCCCCACGACAATCTGTACGCACGTCACTAAAGCGCGCTGGCGGCCGCGGCACACAGCGCGGCCGGTTAGCTTGCCAATGCCAGGTCAGCTCGATGGGCTTTTCCTGTCGGCCGACCGGCCAACGACCGCGACGGCGCGCGCAGCGCCGCCGGAAGAATGACTGCTGTGTCACGAACGCGGAGTGTACGAGAGCACCGATTCCAGATGCACCACTTGCGTGGCTGCGCGAGGAACCCGCTTAAGAACTGGCGATGCGAGCTGCTTTCTTTTGCCTACTTTTCTTTGGAGCCCTCCATGTCAGGCTAGTTGTCGCCTCGCCCGAACCGGCAGCGGCAGCGGCAGCGGCAGCGGCAGCGGCAAAGAAAAGTAGGTGCCGCCCCGCAAAGGGGCAACGCGAATAGACCACCATGAATTCAAGAAAAGGCCAACGCCACCAGGCACACAACCAATACCCGCTGCAGCAAAAACAAGCCCCATAACCCGCGACCAACACCCCATCCACGGAGCGGACAACGCCGGCTACGCCGATCTCTGGCATCCTTGCAGGATCGCATCCGACAAAACCGCGAGCCAACCACTAACGAAAAGGATTGGATAGAAATGACGACGCAAACCGAAACCGCCATCCTGGCCGGCGGCTGCTTCTGGGGCATGCAAGACCTGCTACGGCGCTACCCCGGCGTGCTATCCACGCGCGTGGGCTACACGGGCGGCGACGTGCCCAACGCCACTTACCGCAACCACGGCACACACGCCGAAGCGCTAGAAATCGTGTTCGACCCAAACCAGATCAGCTACCGCAAGATCCTGGAGTTTTTCTTCCAGATCCACGATCCGACGACGAAGAACCGCCAGGGCAACGACATCGGCATGAGCTACCGCTCGGCCATCTTCTATCTCGACGATGAGCAGAAGCGAGTCGCCGAGAACACCATCGCCGACGTCGAGGCATCCGATCTCTGGCCCGGCAAGGTCGTCACCGAGGTCGCGCCCGCCGGCCCGTTCTGGGAAGCCGAGCCGGAACATCAGGACTATCTGGAGCGCATTCCCGACGGATACACGTGCCACTTCGTCCGCCCGAACTGGAAACTGCCCGAGCGCGGCTGAAGGTTAATCAAGCGCCAACGGTCGAGCAACGCCGTGGCGCACCAAAAAAGAAGCCCGCGGACATCGTTCGCGGGCTTCTTCGTTTGGCAAGACGCTCAACGGGCGCATGGATCGCGTGGTCCGCCGCTCAATCCCCGTTCTGAACCGCTTTGACGAGATTGTTGCGCAGCGTCACGATCGCCTTCTGCACCTTTGAGAACTCGTCCGGCGCGAGGCCGGTTGCCTCGACGAGGTCCATGCTCAGCCCTTTTTCGCGCAACCGCCGACCGCTTTTCGTCAAGCCGACCCGCACCTGACGCTCGTCTTCAGGGTCCCGCTGCCTTTCCACATAACCCGCCGCCTCCAGCTTCTTCAGGATCGGCGTGAGCGTGTTGGACTCGAGAAACAGCTTCTCACCCAGACTGCTGACGGTCTGGTTGTCCTCCTCCCACAGCGCAATGATCGTGATGTATTGCGTATAGGTCAGCCCAAGCTCTTCGAGAATCGGCTTGTAGGCCTTGCCGAACGCCAGGTTCGCGGAATAGACCGCAAAGCACAGGAAGTCGGAGAGCTTCACATCCGCGGAAGCCGGTTGGTCGGTCGATTTCATCTGCGTCCTCGTTGGGTAGAGGCTGATGCCTCGCTAAAGACATTATACATCGCATGCGATTATATCGTAATCGCGTCAAATGTGCCTGGTTGGCGGAGGAGCACTGACGATCGGCTTCACCGTCCTCGTCGGCACGAGTAAGCTACGAGCGCAAACAATCATGACCTTGAAATCGGCCGCGGCGCCGATGACTTGAAGGTCCGCACGAATTTCCCATGGGAGAACGTCTTGAAGCGGATCGTGGTGATCGGCGCAGGCTTCGCCGGACTGTGGAGCGCGGTGGGCGCGGCGCGCAAACTCGACGAACTGCGCGTTCCCGCCGATCAGGTGGAGGTGGTCGTCATCAACGGCACGCCGTATCACAGTATTCGGGTGCGGAATTACGAACAGAACCTGGACGAGACGCGCGTGCCACTGGCCGATGTTCTGGAGCCGATCGCTGTGCGGCTCGTCGAAGGCACGGTATCCGGCATCGATGCGGCGAACGGCAGCATCACGCTGCAGACCCAAGGCCCGACGCAAACGCTGACCTATGATCGGCTCATCATCGCGGCGGGCAGCCAACTCGTCCACCCCGATATCCCCGGTTTGACCGAGCACGCATTCGACGTCGATACGTTCTCGGGCGCAACGAAACTCGCTGTGCATCTGCGCGGCTTGCCGTCGCGCGCGACCGCGGCGAGTGCGTTCACGGCTGTGGTGGTCGGCGCCGGCTTGACGGGAATCGAATTGGCGGCCGAACTGCCGGCGCGGTTGCGCGGCATCGCGGGCGACGCGCATCGCGACGCCGTGCATGTCGTGCTGGCCGATCGCTCGGCGAAGATCGGCCAGGCCATGGGCGGCGCGCAGCCCGTCATCGAGCGCGCGATGGACGCCCTCGGCGTCGAAATGCTCGCCGGCGTGTCCTTGCAGTCAGTGGACGCCGACGGCGTCGAACTCACGAATGGCCGGCGCATTGAAGCGGCCACGGTGATCTGGTGCGGCGGCATGCGCGCGAACGCGCTGACCGCGCAAATCCCTGTGACTCTCGATCCCCTCGGACGCCTCCCAGTGGATGCGTTCATGCGCGTGGAAAACGTACCGCATGTCTTCGCTGCCGGCGATTGCGCGCGCGTGTTGATCGACGGCGCGCGGCCGTCCGTCATGTCATGCCAGCACAGCCGGCCGATGGGACGCTATGCCGGTCACAACGTCGTCTGCGATCTGTTCGGCGGCGAGATGCTGCCGCTTCATATCGACTGGTACACGACCATTCTCGATCTCGGTCCCTGGGGCGCCGTGTACACAGAGGGCTGGGACCGGCATCTCGTGTCCGAAGGCGACGCCGCCAAAGCGACCAAGCAAACCATCAACTGCGTACGCATCTATCCGCCGCGCACTCGCCTTCGGGACGACATCCTGCAAGCTGCCGCGCCTGTCGTGCAGACACCGCCGCCAACAGCCCCCGCCCGTTAAACACGCACTCAACGTTCAAGCCGCGCCGTCAGATTTGAGCTGCGCTTCGATGGCCGCCTTATCGATCACTGACCATACCTGCTCGATCTTTCCATTGCGGAATTGATAGAACACGTTCTCCGTGAAGGAAACGCGCTTCCCGTTGACGGCGAGGCCGAGGAACCTGCCTTTCGGCGTGCAGGCGAAACCGAGCCGACTGGCTATATAAGGCGGATCGGAAATCAACAACTGGATGTCGAAATAAAGATCCGGAATTTCACGGAAGTCCCTCTCCAGCATCTCGCGATAACCGGATAAGCCAATGCGCTGACCGTTGTAGTGCGCGTCGTCTCCGACGAACTGGCCGAGATTCGGCCAATCCTGTCTGTTCAGGCAGGCAATGTAATTCCGGTAGAGGTTGGTGAGGTTGGTCGAGTCCACGGCAATTGCTCCGTCCTTGTACAAGGTCCGTGCTGCGAGGCAGGAAGACTTGAAATTCTACCGCCGTGGATGACGGCTCGGGAATCGCAGCGGCTGCCTCCCTGGCAGTGTCAGCCCCGCACATCCAGCGGCACGACGTCAGGCTGCCGCGCCGACCTGCGTCCGATGCGCACCGACCGCCTCCAGCACCGCTTGTACGACCCGCTCGATGCTCGGCCAATTGCGCGCGTGTTCGCCCGCCACATACTGCTCGGGCGACACGCTGCGATACGGCGGAGGATAACCCCAGATGGCGTCGTGCCGGTCGGGTTTGGTCACGCTCCCGCCAATCACGGCGACGGTCGGACGACGAAACGCCGCCGCGACGTGCATCAGCATCGACGAGTTCGTCAGCACGACGCCGGCCCCTTCGGTGAGGGCGAACATGACGCGCATCGGCACCTCGCCCGCCAGCGAGCGGACCGGCACGCCCGGACCCGCCGCGGCGATCGCCTCGGCGGCGCGCGCCTGATCCGCCTTGCTGCCGACGATCACGATATCGCACGCGTCGCCGGCTTTTTCCAGTGCCTGCGCGATCTGCGCGAGCGCGGCGCCGGCCTGGCGTGCATCCCATGCCTTGGTCGGAACGCCGGCCCCGACGCCGACGATCAACCGCACGGTACGGCGCCCCGGTACGCCGCCCGCATTCCAGATTTGCGCGGCTGTTACACGCTCGTCATCGGTCAGGAACAGTTGCGGGCGCGCTTCCGGCAACACCGTCGCGCCGAGCAGTTCACCCTGCGCGAGCGCGGCGCGTCCGCATTGCCGGGCGGCGAATTCGATAAACGCCTGACACCCGCTCCAGCCGCCCCGATAACCGCGCACACCGATGCGATAGCGTACCCCTGAGCGCATCATCAGCAGCGCGCCCATATAGCTGCCGAGCACGTCGATACCGACATCAAAGCCGCCGCGCGCGCGCAGTGCGGCGACCTGCGGGGACTTCCACAGAAAACGCAACACGTTGCCGTGCGAGCGGTCCTCCACCAGCTTGTTATTCCAGGGCGCGTCGATCTCCACGATCTCGTCGACGAAGGGATTGTTCTCGAGTATCGGACGCCCCCAACTGCCCACGCCGGCGATCAGGCGCGTCGTCGGAAAGCGCTTGCGCAGCGCCTCGAAGAGCGGCGTGGTGGTGAGCAGTTCGCCGAAATCGTTCGGGCGCAGCACGAGAATCTCGCGCGGCGTGTCGCGATTTGGATCGAACCGTGGCGGGTAGAAACGGCCCATCAACCAGACCGGCGTTTCGATCAGCAGACTTTTCCAACCCATTGCTTCTCCAATGCGGCAGTTCCGGTCGCCGTCGCCGCGCATCGCTTCGCGCGGGAGGCGGTACGGGCGCGCGGGGCGCGGGTGCGCCGCAGGCGCCGCCCGGATATCACTCCGATTGTGCCTGGTTGCCGCAGCGCGCTCTGTGGCCGGGCGTACAGAGCCGTGGACTGTTTATGCGTCCGCCGCGTCCAAATCCAGCCTCGCGATCTTGCCAGGTCGCCAGCAAATCCGGCCGGGGACGCCGCCCGGTTCTGCGCTTCGCTGTCAGCAGGTCTCGACCGCGCGGCGATTTACTGCACGGCCGGCGAACACCAGTACCAAGCCCGCCGCGGCCAGCACCGCGCCGGCAATCGGTACGGCTGTGTAGCCCCATCCCGCCGAAATCACCGCACCGCCGGCAGCCGCGCCCAGCGCATTGCCGAGATTGAACGCCCCCACGTTCACCGACGACGCCAGCCCCGGCGCGTCGGCCGCCGCGTGCATCACGCGAATCTGGACCGGCGGCACGATCGCAAACGTGGCCGCGCCCCACACGAGCATGCCGAACAACGCCCCCACGTGGCTGGTGAGAACAAACGGCAGCGCCGCCATGATGACCGCCAGCGCGCCGAGAAACAGCTTCGTGCTGCCGTCGAGCGACCAGTCGGCGAGCCGCCCGCCCAGACCGTTGCCGATCGTGAAGCCGATGCCGATCAGCACCAGCACAATCGTGACGAAACCCGCGGAGGCGCCCGTCATATTCTCGAGCACCGGCGCCACATAGGTGTAAAGCGTGAACATCGCGCCGGCGCCCATGACGGTGGTGGCCATCGCCATCAGCACTTCAGGACGCGCCAGCACGCGCAACTCGCGGCGAATGTCCGGCATCTTGCCTGCGTCGCCTCGCGGCAGCGCGACGGCCAATGCGGCAATCGCCAGCACACCGAGCCCGGCGGTGCCGGCGAACGCCATGCGCCAGCCGATCTGCTGACCGATCCAGGTCGCCGCCGGCACGCCGCCGATGTTGGCGATCGTCAAGCCCATGAACATGGTGGCGACCGCGCTCGCGCGCCTCTCGCGCGGCACGAGATTCGCCGCGACCACCGAGCCGATGCCGAAAAACGCGCCGTGGTTCAGGCTCGTCACGAGGCGCGCGGCGAGCAGCGTCCAGTAGCCAGGCGCGATCGCCGAAAGCAGATTGCCGATGACGAAGATCGACATGAGCGCGATCAGGGCTTTCTTCGCACGCAACCTGCCGAAGGCGAGCGTCATCAACGGTGCGCCGAGCATGACTCCAAGCGCATAGGCGCTGATGAGGAGGCCCGCGGCCGGAATGGAGACACCCACGCCGTTCGCGATCACGGGCAACAAGCCCATTGGCGCGAATTCCGTGGTGCCGATGCCGAATGCGCCGACAGCCAGGGCCAGCAGTGCCCAGCTTGATTTCATGCCTATTCTCCGTCCAGATATCACAAGCGAACGATTGTCGGCTAACGGACGCGTGACAAACAGCCCTGCCGCAGCAATTGATTCTTGATCGCGAGGCACGAATGACGAATCACGCAGGAGTCCGGGCACGTCACGTGCTTCCCCATACCTACGTACGAAGCTGACTGTTGAACAGACAACAAGGAGCCGGAAATGAAAGCAAAAACGCTGATCTGCGCGACCGCACTCGCCGCAATCTGCGCCTCGCAAGGCGCCTACGCGCAGATTGCCGGACTGCAGCCGCTCGGTGGCACGGTCGAGCAAACCAATGCGCTGCTGAAGGGCTGGAGCGTGCGGCGCGCCCTTGTCGACGAGCCGGTCTACAACGATCTGAACGACAAGGTCGGCAGCATCTATGACGTGATCATTTCGCCGGACCGTAAGGCGACGTATGCGATTGTGTCGGTAGGCGGCTTCCTCGGCATGGGCAAGCACTATGTGGCGATCCCGGTCGATCACTTCGAGATCCGCGACGGCAACCTGTTCCTCGCCGGCGCGACGAAGGATGCGCTGAAGTCGGTACCCGAATTCGAGTACAACAAGCTCGAAAAAGCAACCAAGCCGCACAAGGTCAAAGTGGAATAACCGAAGTAGCAGGCCTTGACACGAGAGCGAGACGACTCACTCTCGCTGCAGCCGCATGAAGGCCCGCGCTCAGTGGTTCGCGGCCGTGACGAGTTGCAGCGGTGTTTCGATCACGCTCGACAGTTCGCTCTGCTTCTTCTGTTCGGTCACCGCCTTCAATGCGACGTCGACGCCGAATACGGCTTGCCGCGCGGCGAACTGATTGATCGTGGCGAGCACGCGGCCATCGGCGATCAACGGTTTGATCGCATCGATATCGTTGTAGCCGGTGACGTAGACGCCGCCGGTTCTGCCGGCATCGCGAACCGCGTCGACCGCGCCCATCGCCATATTGTCGTTGCCGCACAGCAGCCCGCGGATTTGCGGATGCTCGTTGAGCATTTTCGAAGCAGCGTCGCGGCCCTTCCCATAGTCCCAGTCGCCGGCCTGAACGGCAACGATGTTGATGCCCGCCGCGTTCATCGCATCCCTGCAGCCGTCCGTGCGTTGCTGTGCATTGCGATCGGCTGAACTGCCTTCGATGATGCCCACCTGGTCGCCCGCCTTGAGCCGCTGCGCCAGATAATTGCCGACCTGCTGCGCCCCTTTGCGATTGTTCGGCCCGACAAACGGCACGGAAATGCCGGCCGCGCCCTGAAACGCCTCGTCGAGCGGATTGTCGATGGAGACCATGATGATGCCCGCCTTGATCGCACGCGCGACGACCGCCGTCAGCGCCTTCGAATCGGTCGGCGCGATGACGATCGCGTTCATCTTCGCCTTGATCATGTCCTCGACCATGCGGATCTGCCCGGCCGTGTCGCTTTCGTTGGCCGTGCCGCGCACCGTCAAATCGAATTGCGACGCGTAATGCTGCTGGTAGTTCTGCGCGGCGTTCGCCATCGCCACCGTGAACGGATCGCTCAGCGACTTCAGCACGAGCGCGATCTTGAGCTTGCTGCCCGGCGTGACCGCCGCATCTGCCGCGCCGCGGACGCCGGCCGCGGCCAGCGCGCCGGCAAACATCAGGCGGCGGCGCATCTCCCGAGAGGACGTCCTTCGGGGCGTCTTCTGCATCATCGAATCTCTCCTTCTGGGCCGGGCTGACGAAGCGCGGTATTGCACTCGGATGAAAGGCCGCCGTGGCACTGCCTGCGGCTCATCAAGCGTCCTTCAGCGCCAGCAAACGCGCTGCGATTTCGTCGAACAACGGCCGGCTATCGATAGCCTCGCTCAAACAATTGTCCTTCAACTCCGCTAAGCGCGCCTGGATGTTCGCCTGCGCCAGCGGCCAGTCGCATCGTTCGAGCAACTCTTCGAGCAGACAACCATAGGCTCTGACTTCGAGGCGCTGAAGCGCGAGACCGATGCTCCGATCGTCCAGATCATAGAAAGACGCCGCTCCGAAGTCTCCCAACAACGCGCGCCCCTGTCCGCCGTCCAGGATATTGTGAGCGTACAGATCGCCATGCATGATGCCTTGCTCATGCAGATGGCACGCCGCCGACGCGATCCCGTACGCAATGCCCAACGCCGAAGCCAGATCAAAGCGTGTGTCGGCGCCATAGATATCGCGCGTGCAGGATTCGAGGCTTGGCGGACCGGCGAGGTTTGTGAATTGCGGATCGATCAGTTCCATCACGAGGCCGTGCGTGCCTGCGGGATGATCCTTCACTTTCCCCGCGACCGGGATCAGGTTCGCATGATCGCCCGCGCGAATGCAGGCTGCCATTTCGCAGTCGGGCAGACCATCGCTGGTCACTGCGCCCTTGAACAGTTTCACCGCGACGGGGCGGGGCGCGCCATGCGGACCTGCAAGCTCCGCGCGATAGATGACACCGGAAGCACCTTCGCCCAGCGCCGTCTCGAGCTTCAAGTCAGGCCACGCAATCGCGGCGATCGGTGTGTCGATCAACGCCGCCGCTTCGAGCGCTTCACTGAACGGATTGCCGGCGTACGCCAGCCAGGACAACCGCGGCAGACGCAGCAACCAGGCCGGCAGTTTGCCGAGCCGATTCGCCGCGAGACGCAGCAATTCGAGCCGCGAGCAGGCGGCCAATTCTTCGGGAAGCGTCCGCAGACGGTTGCCTGCCAGCATCAGCTTTTGCAATTGCGTACAACCGCCGATTTCAGCAGGCAACGCTTCGATCTCGTTGTCGGTGAGAATCAGCCAGCGCAATTGCGGTGACAGCGCTTTGCCGGACACATGCCGGATGCGGTTGGCCTTGAAGCCGACCATGCTCAATTGCGAGCACTGTCCCAGCACTTCGGGCAACTCGGTGAACGGGTTGTCGGAGCCGAAGAGAATGCGCAGCCTGGTGAGCCGTGGCAGATCGTCGGGCAGCGACGTGAGCGCGTTGCCCGACAGGTCGAGAACTTCCAGTGTGTCGGCGAGGTCGAAAATCTCGCGCGGAAATTCAGTCAGGCCGCAGGCCAGTTTCAGCCGGCGCGTGCCCGCGAGCTGGCCGGCCCGCAATTGATCAAGTGTCGTCGTCACAGTCGTGGAAGAGAGGTCCGGTTGCCAGTGCGCTTCGTATCGAAGGTATCAATTCTACTGAGTCGCGGGCCTGGCCCGAAAAGGGTTGTACAGTGATGCATCGTCCCATCCAGAACAACGAGCCGCCGACCGTCATCGGTCGCGAGGAATTGGACAGCAAGATTCGGAGCGCAATCAGAGAGTACGAGGCTCACACTGTCGGATATCGGCGCGCTTGGCGCGTGTATTCGCAGACTCGCCTTGCAGCATCTGCGCGTCCAACCAGTCAGGAGCAAGCAAAGTGACATACGCCTACAAGTTGATGGACTCGCCCGTCGGCCAGTTGAAACTCGTTGCAAACGGCGACCGCCTCGCCGCCATTCTGTGGGAGCACGACAAGCCGAACCGCGTACGTCTCGGAGAGCGGGTCGAAGCGAACGACCGGCCTGTGTTGATCGAGACCGAACGGCAGTTGAACGAGTATTTCGCCGGCACGCGGCATGAATTCGACCTTCCGCTCACCTTCCAGGGAACGGACTTCCAGAAGCAGGTCTGGGCCGCGCTGTTGACCATACCGTTCGGCCAGACGCGCAGCTATTCGGAAATCGCGACGCAGATCGGCAACGTCAATGCAGTGCGGGCGGTCGGCGCGGCGAACGGCAGAAATCCGATTTCCATCGTGGCGCCGTGCCACCGGGTGATCGGCGCGTCCGGTGATTTGACCGGGTTTGCGGGCGGCTTGGCGAACAAGATGCTGCTGCTGTCGCTCGAAGCCGGACAGACTTCGATCGAAGCAGAGGCGGACAAGCAAACGGACATGTTCGCGCTCGAAGAAAGCGCCGCGGTCAAGCTTCAGGTCAAATCCGAAGCTCAGACAAAACCCGCGCGCCATGCGCCGAATCGCGGCACGCAAGCCTCGTTGTTTGGAAACTGACGGATGCATGGTCTGCGATGGCAGCGGACTCACTGCATCGTGTTGAACGCTTCGTGATGGATCACATTGCCGTCCGCATAAAGCACCTATCCTTAAGAAGCCCTTTGGGCGTCAACAGGAGGATGACATGCGCATGCTTCTCAACATACGAATCCCGCACGAACCGTTCAACACCATGGTGCGTGATGGCACCGCCGGGCA
Organism: Paraburkholderia dipogonis; assembly: GCF_046027395.1. Lineage (GTDB taxonomy): Bacteria > Pseudomonadota > Gammaproteobacteria > Burkholderiales > Burkholderiaceae > Paraburkholderia > Paraburkholderia dipogonis_A. The sequence continues at coordinate 54,406 of NZ_JAQQEG010000044.1, forward strand.
AGTGATCGGGAAAATACTGGAAGAGATAAAACCGGAGGCCGTCTACTTCACCGAGCAGAGTGGGGCACGCGGAGCAGTCGTGGTGGTGGATATCGACAACGCATCATCGATTCCCGCGCTCGCGGAGCCGTGGTTTCTGAAATTCAACGCCGACTGCGAAATGCGCATTGCGATGTTGCCGGAAGACCTGATGAAAGCCGGACTGGAAAATCTCGGCACGAAATGGAAATAGCAGTTGCCACCGGCGGTCCGCAACCGGCACCGCCGATGGCTGCGCAATCAAACAGGCATCATCATGTTCTGCTGTGGTCAACCCAGCTCGAACGACGTCACGCCGAACACGCGTTCCATGGAAATAGCAGGCGGTTCCTGCGTGTACATCCGCGCGGTTTCGAACACGCTCGTCATGGCGTGCCGTTCGGCCAACGCAACGGCATCCACGTTGATCTCCGGCACATCGAAGAAAAACACCTCGCCCGGAATGCTCGACGTCAACGCAGAAAACAAACGGCCGGCAATCTCGTCGTTATCGGCGAAGAGCGGGCCGATCTTGTAACCCGTCAGACAAGGCCGCAATACGCCGTAGCCCACCACCCGGCCGTCGTGCACCGCGACGCGCGCCATCGCGCCGGGCTGCGCGAGCCACGCAGCGAGAAAGCGCTCGCGCGCCGCGGGAAAGCATTGCCGATCGTAGCTGTTCAACGATTCGAAGGGGAGCGCCGAAGCATTCGACACGTCTGCATAGTGCTCGCCCTGAGCGATCTCTTGCGCGACGCCCTGAAAGCGGATGTTGCGATACGCAAGCTGAAATCCGGACTTCCTGTAGTTCGCCTGTTGGGCGACCACGCCGTCCAGGCCGACGTTACGGTTTCGCAAATAGTCCATGCCGTGCTGCCAGACGCGCATGCCGAAGCCTCGACCGCGAAACGCCTGTTTCACGATATACAAGCCAATAAAGCCAAAGTCCTCGCCGTACGCGACAGCGGATAGACACGCCACCGGCGCGCCGCGCCATTCGCCGATGAAAAACCCGTCCGGGTCGGCCGCACGAAAACAGTCGGCATCGTGCAGACCGGGGTTCCATCCTTCCTGCGCGGCCCATTCGAGCGCCAATGCGACGTCCTCGGCCGACATCGTGCGTACGACGAAATCGCCTGATTCGTTCACGATCGTTTCGCCCATTGTTCTTCCAGAATCGCGGCCGCAGCCGTGGCCGCGACCTGGCAGCCGAGAACGATGTGCGCCTCGGCCGTATCCTCGATGAAATCGTGGCTCACGCCGCCGATGCTCGGCACGAACATCATGCAAGCCGGCATGCAGCGGGCGATGACCTGCGCGTCGTGCGCGGCGCCGCTCGGCATGCGGATCCATTGGCCGGGCGCCACCGCGTCGGCGGCGCGGGCGAGATGGTCCGCGAGCGCCGCGTGCATGGTCACCGGCTGCATCGGTTCGTCGATGGTCGTCAGCTCCACGCGCACCGAGCCGCGCGCGTTGAAGTCGCGCACCAGCCCGGCGAGCCGGTCTTCCATCGCCTGCAAACGCGCGGCATTCGCGTCGCGGAATTGCAGGGACATGTCGGCCGCGCCCGGCACGACGCTCAGCGAGCCAGGGTCGAGGTCGATGCGGCCCACCGTCCAGACGGTATCGGCATCCGCGAGTTGCCCGAATGCTTCGTTCATCTGCGGGATGAAGGCGACCAGCGCCGCGCCGGCGTCGCGCCGGATCGCCATGGGCGTCGTGCCGGCATGGTTGCGCTGCCCCGTGAAGCGCAGCCGCAATTCGCGCAGCCCGACGATCGTGGTGACGACCCCGATGGACTTGCCGGCCGCTTCCAGCCGGCCGCCCTGCTCGATATGCGGCTCGAGATAGGCGACCTGCCGGCCCGGCTCGAAGCGCGCACGCGGCCGCCCGGCGAGACCCGCGGTTGCGAGCACGTCGTCGAGACGCTGGCCTTGCCGATTGGTGGCGTCGCGAATTGCCTCGTCGACGCTATCGCCCACAAAGCTGCGGCTGCCGAGCAGGCCGGAAAACGTGCCTTCTTCATCGATCCACGATGCCACGTCCACCGCGAGATGACGCGTCGCGTCGTTCTCGGCCAACGCGCGCGCAATCTCCAGCCCGTAGATCACGCCCATCGCGCCGTCGAGCCAGCCGCCGGTCGGCTGCGTGTCGGTATGAGAGCCGATCACGAGCGCGGGTCCGCTGTTGCGCGAGCGTCCGAACACGGTCCCCACGCCGTCGATCACGGCCTCGAGTCCCGCCTCCGTCATGCGCCCGGCCAGCCATTCGCGCGACGCCAGATCCACCGGCGAAAGCGCCAGCCGAACGACGCCGGGTCCCGTGGCGCCGAAACTGCGCAGCTGCTTGAGATCGGCCAACAACCGGTCCGGATCGATCCTCACCACGTTCTCATCTCCTTGCATTGTTGATTTGACGCGTACTAATGCGGCTATGGATGCCGTTCGCAGGAGTCGCATCTTTCATCGCGGACTTGGTCGTCAAGGTTTGCGCCGCCAGGTTCGTTGCCTGCGCATGATAGCCGCACTTTACGAGCATCGCTGCGGGCCGGATTTTCAGCTTTGCACGCGCTCAGAAGGTGGCGAAGAACGTCCGCGCCGCCAGCATGCAGAACGACGCAACCAGTTGGCCATGATAGGCCCGCAGCACCGCTGACGCCCCGCCGTCGGTCGCACCGCCGGCCACGGCCTGACTCGCGACCTGCGCCTTCGCACTCGCGAACTCCTGCTTGATGGATGCATACGGATCGTCGGGCCCGACAACGGGAGAGTCCACATCCAGCACGGACGTGAGCCCCGCCGGCACTTTGGCGTTCTGCCAATACGCCTGCTCGATGCGCGCGTTGAAAAAGAACACCGTGGGATCCGACTCGCCACCGCACATCAGAACGGGCGCAAGCGGCAGCCAGTTGCGCAAGTCGTTGCGCTTGAACGCCTGGCGCAACGGATGCAGCGGATTCGCGGCCGGCTTCATCGCAATGGTCGGGTTGGGAAACGCACCGTCGGGATTGGCGGCGGCGTCCTCCAGCAGCGTCAGGCGATAGGCGTTGCGCACGAGGTTCGCATTGCCGAATCCGGCGGCAAAGAGCGGTGTCAAGGCCGGCGGCGCCAAAGGCGGCGAAGCAGGCGGCGTCATCGCCGCGAACTGCGGCGCGGGCGGCACGCTGCTGAAGAGATGCGCGGACGGCAGTTTGCCTGTGGTGAATAGCGTATTGAGCGGCTGCAGGCTCGGCAGCAGCATTTCGATACCCGGCGCGTACGCCGCTTCATAGAAGTCGCCGGGCCGGCGGTAGATATTCTCGTAAGCATGCTGATAACCCGTCACGATCAGCGTCGAGAAGAGTGTAGAGCCCAGGTTGATCTCGCCTTCGATGAGTGCGTCGGCGGTGGCGGCGAGCGCGTAGGGACCCGAACCCGGTGCGGACGCGGTCACCTTGACGCCGGCCGCCTGCAGCGCGCGATGCGTCGCCATTGCAACGAAGCCGCCTTGCGAATAGCCGGTGACGAACAGCTTGCCGTTTTCGCGCGTGTTTGCTTCCGGCTTCATGTCGGCTAGCGCCGCGCGTGCCGCCCGCAGCGAGTCGATCACATCGGCGGATTGTTGGTCGGCGTTCAGATACGGGTGGTACGGGAGATCGGAGCCGGCGTAGCCCGCATAGTTGGTCGCCACCACGATATAACCTTGCGCCGCATACATGGCCGCCACGCTAATGCCTTCCCCGGCGCCGTCGCCGTTGCCCGGGTCCGTTTGCGTGATATCGGCGAGGTTGTAGTTGCGATACGCGGTGGTGCCGTGTGCATAGAGCATCAGCGGAAGCGGTCTGCTGCAAGCCGCCGAACGTCCTGACGGGATCATCAACGCGCCGCTCGCGCGAGTGGGTTCGCCCGCGCCGCCGATGGTCCGGTAGCGAAAGCTCACGATCTCGATGTCGCACGCGGGCGCGCCGGCAATCTGCGCGAGCCGCCGGCCGCCCGCGCTCGACGCCAGCAATGTCGAAAACGCCGCGGCGCTCAGCTTTAACGTGACGCGATGATCGAGCAGCTGGCCGCGGGCATTGCACGCTTCGCCGCATCGGGAATCGGCAGGCGCACCGGCACAGGCGCCCAAAGCGCAACATGCCAGCAACCCGAGGGCCGCGTTTCGGATAGCTACCCACATGTGAGGCTCCGTCTTGTTGGTATGACGACGAGTGGCGGCCTTGCAGAGTGAGACGAGTATAGGTAAACGAGCCGGCTCAGCGCGATGGGTCCTCGACATGGGCCATCAACTCTTCGGCCCTCGAAAGAAACAGCTTCAGCACCGGCGATGTATTCGACCTGCTATAGCCGATCACGAGATCGATAGTCGGCGTCTCGCCTTCCAGCGGCCGGCTGACTACCGACCACGGCAGCAGGTTGGTCGCATACTCGGGCATCAGCGCGAGCCCACGTGTGGACGCGACCAGCGACATCGCCATGGCCAGGTTGTCGACGCCATGCTCGGGCGCGACCGTGATGCGGTTTTCGTCCAGATAGCGCTGGATCACGTCGTGCAGCACGCGCGCCTTGTTCGACGCCATGATGAACGTCTCGCCGGCGAAATCCTCCGGACGGATCGCGCTTCGCTCGGTGAGGCGATGGTCGCTGGGCATGAGTACGATGAGCTTCTCGCTGCTGACCGTCCGATAGTCCAGATCGAATCCCGGTTCGGCGCGCAGGAACGCAAGGTCGAGTTTGCCGCGCGCGAGCGCGTCGGCGAGGTCCGGCGAATAGTGGCTCGACACCGTGACGTCGATAGTCGGCAGTTCGTCGCGCAAGACCTGCATGGCGCGCGGCAGCCATGTCATTTCCTCGCCGGTCAGAAATCCCAGCGCGAAAACCTGTTTGGAGGGCCGCGCGGCGCGGCGCGCGGCTTCGGTGGCGGCGTCGACTTGCGACAGCGCGAGCCGCGCATGATCGAGGAAAGCCTTGCCCGCCGCGGTCAGCTCGACGCCGCGCGCGCTGCGGCTGAACAACTCGGCGCCGACCTCGTCTTCCAGATCGCGAATCTGGCGGCTCAGCGACGGCTGCGACGTGTGCAGACGCCGTTCCGCCGCCACCGTCAGGCTGCCCGTTTCGGCGACGGCCACGAAGTACCGCAAATGTCGAAGCTCCATAAACCCTCTTTGAATCGTTCCGCGAGTGGTATGCCTGCCAAGCATGCCCATCAGCCTACAAAGTCTTTTTCCTTTGCACAAGCCCCCACTACATTACCCCTCATGCAGCGCGACGACCGATCGTTTAATCGACACCACGACCTTTCGGCACGCAGCCGCACTCCATGCCTTTCATCTATATCGCCGAGGAACCGGAAATGAACCAGACTGTTGCTTCGAACGACACCGCCGCGACCCGCCACACCCATCAGACCGCGCCGACCCGGTATGTCGACGCGAACGGCATCCGCTTCGCCTATCGCCGTTTCGGCAAGGCGGGCGGCGTGCCGCTCCTGTTCAACATCCATTTCACCGGGACGATGGACCACTGGGACCCGGCCGTGACCGATGGCATTGCGCAGGATCGCGAAGTCATCCTGTTCAACAACGCCGGCATTTCGAGCACGTCCGGCGAGGTGCCGGAGTCGATCGAAGAGATGGCCGCCAACGCCGCCGCGTTCATCAAGGCGCTGGGCCTCACGCAAGTCGACGTGCTGGGCTTCTCGATGGGCGGCCTGATCGCGCAGACGCTGGCGATCGCCGAACCGGCCCTGGTGCGCCGCGTGATCCTGGTCGGCACCGGCCCGCGCAGCGGCGAGGCGATGCAATCGCTGACGCCCGAGGCTCAGGAGATTTTCAGCGCCGCGTATGCGCGTCCGGATCACCTGTGGCTGCGTGTGCACTTTTCGCCTTCGGATGCGAGCCAGACCGCCGGCCGCCGCTTCCTGCAGCGCTTCCGCCAGCGTAGCGAAGGACGCGATCCCGAGGCCAATGAGAAGGTCGCGCCGGCCCAGCTCGCGGCGCTCGCCAAGTGGGGCGCGCCGCGCGAGAACCCGTTCGACTATCTGAAGGCCCTCAGGCAGCCGACGCTCGTCGTCAACGGCGACCACGACGTGATCATCTATTCGATCAACTCGTGGATTCTTCAGCAGAAGCTGCCGAACGCGCAGTTGATTATCTATCCCGATGCCAACCACGGTTCGCTGTACCAGTATCCGGAGCGTTTTGTGGCCCACGTCGCGCAGTTCCTCGCCGACAGCGGGTCCGCGGTCTGAGCCTACGGCCCTGTGCTTACCACCTTGATTGCCTCGCACTCGAATCAACCCGAAGGAGTTTCACCATGAACGACCTCACAGGAAAAACCGCGCTCGTCACGGGCGCTTCACGCGGCATCGGCCGCGCCAGTGCTCTCGCGCTTGCCCAGGCCGGCGCCCAGGTGCTGGTTCACTACAGCAGCGGCGAGAAAGAAGCGGATGCCGTGGTCGCGGAAATTCGCGCGGCCGGCGGCAATGCGCAGAAAGTCGCCGCGAATCTTCGCGCGGCCGATGGCCCGCATACGCTCGCCAAACAGGTGCGCGCCGTGATTGGCCATCGGCTGGATATTCTGGTGGCCAATGCCGGGATTTCGAAGGGTGTCAGCATCGAAGACACGACCGTCGAGGATTTCGACGATCTGTTCGCCGTGAACGTGCGTGCGCCTTACTTCCTCGTGCAGCAGTTGCTGCCGGTGATGTGCAAGGGCAGTAGCGTGGTGCTGCTGTCGTCGCTCGCGGCGCGCGCCGCGGTCGGCACGCTGTCGGCCTACGCTGCCACCAAGGGCGCGGTCGATACGCTCGTCAAGCATTTCGCCGCCGCGCTCGGTGAACGTGGCATTCGCGTGAATGCAGTCGCGCCGGGTGTGGTCGAAACCGATATGTCGAACTTCACGAAGACCGACACGGGACGCGCGGCGACGCTGGGGATGCAGGCGCTCAAGCGCGTGGCGCAACCGGATGACATCGGCGGCGCCGTGGCCTTTCTCGCCTCGGATGCCGCACGGTGGGTTACCGGCGAAACGTTGCATGTCGACGGCGGTTCGAAGCTCTGAATCCGTGAACGCGATTCGGTTTGTGATCGCGCCGGGAAGACTTTCTGGAATGCCGCCCATGCGTGGCGGCACGCCGTAAGTCTTCGCCGGCGCGATTCGGTGCGCGTCTCAAGCGGCAAGCGAGCCGCTTACTTCCACAACGTGCGGCCGAAAAACGTCAGCGTGCGATCCCAGGCCAATTGCGACCACACCGGATCGAACTGCGTCCTGGGGATACGGCCCGGACCGACCGCTGTTTCGTTCGCGAACGCGTGGTGTGCGAGATAGCGATGAAACTCGACGTCGACATTCGCGTCCTTCAGTTTGCTTTCCAGGGCGTCGACCGTTTCGGACACGAAGAACTCGTCTTGCGTCGCCCAGTGACCGATCAGCGGCGCCTTGATTTTCGATGCGTCGATGTATTCCAGCGGCGGGAAGCCGTACCAGACGACGCCGGCCGACACTTCGGGGATATTGCACAGGGCGAGCAAGGTCAGCGCGCCGCCCATGCAAAAGCCCGTCACGCCGACATTCGTCGCATGCTGCTTCAGATACTGGACAGCGCCGCGCACATCCTGAGTGGCCGCGTCACCGAAATTGAGGCCGTCGAGCAGATGGTGGGCTTCTTCCTCTTCCACCGTCGTTTTGCCTCGAAAGAGATCGGGCACCAGCGCCAGATAGCCGGCCTGCGCGAGCCGGTCCGCCACGCCGCGAATCTGTTCGTTGACGCCCCACCACTCCTGAATCACGACGATGGCGGGCGCGCCCTCCAGCTTCTGCGGCTTGGCCAGATAGCCCTGGATCTGCTGGCCGTCGGGCCGGCTAAAGGTGATCATCGAACCTGCTGCCTGTTTCATCAGTTGCTCCTCGAAGTAGACGAAAGCGCTAGCATAGTCCCAGCGTGGCAGGTTCTGCTTGCCCGCTGCCGCGTCCCGCCAGTCGCTGCGAACGGCGCGCTGTGCAGCGCAGGATTTGCCGCTCGGCATCAGCTTGCCCTGGTCGAGTTGCAACGCCATGAAAAGCCGCTCCGCCTCGTCAATGGAATCCGCGGCCATCAAGAAAGGCAGAGCGGCAAGTCGCGCTTCAGGTCTGGAAATAGCGCGGCCGGTCGAGGTCGGCGATCAAGCCCGGCTGTTTCGGTTCCCAGTCCAGCACCTTGCGCGTCTGCTCGCTCGAAGTCGGCGCATCCATCCCGGCAAACAGCGCGAACCAGCCGAAATGGCCGGCCGACTCATCAACGGACTGCGCGACGACCGGCACGTTCAGGCGTCGGCCGATCACACCGGCAATCTCCTTGAACGGCACACCTTCTTCGGCAATGGCGTGATACCGGCTGCCGGCAACGCCGCGTTCGAGCGCGAGCCGGTAGACGCGCGCGGCGTCGTGCCGGTGGACGGCGGGCCAGCGGTTGAGCCCCTCGCCGACGTAGGCCGAGACACCCTTTTCACGCGCCAGACCGATCAGATGCGGAACGAAGGCATGGTCGCCGTCGCCATGCACCGAGGGCGGCAGACGAACCACCGACGCGCACACGCCACGCGCCGCCAGCGACGCGGCCGTCGCCTCCGACACGCGAGGATAGGCGTCGGAGCGTGGAACCGGCGCATCGTCCTCGGTGGCGAGGCGGCCCGACGCCAGCAGCGCGACCCCGGACGTGACGAGCAGCGGACGCTGCGAGCCAACGAGCACGGAGCCGAGCGCTTCAATGGCGCGCCGGTCCAGCTCGCAGTTCTCCGCGAATCGGGAGAAGTCGTGATTGAAGGCCGTATGAATCACACCGTCCGCAGCGGCCGCCCCGGCTTTGAGGCTGTCGAGATCCTCCAGCGACCCGCGCTGGACTTCCGCCCCGGTCCTGGCCAGAGACTCGGCTGCGGCGTCCGAACGTACAAGGCCGAGCACGGAATGGCCGGCGGCAATGAGTTCGGCAACCACGGCGGAACCGACGAATCCCGTCGCTCCGGTAACAAAGACGCGCATCGTGAAACCCTCCAGTTGGTAACGAAGGCGACTATCGGCGGGTTTCCTTCCGAGGTGAAGTAGTGACGTTTTAGGGGTATACGCACTAACAGGATGAGCCAGTCAGGTGTCAGGCAAGTATCTTGCTGAGCTTACCGAAGATTAGTCGTGCATCTTCAATGCCGGGAGCGCGGGATGCGTCAATTGAACCGCTTTGCCTTATTCATGCTGCTGCCGCTCGCCGCGTGCGCGGCAGGACCGTCGAGTCCCACCGATACCGGCTTTGGGCCATCACCGGTATTGCCGGCGCCGGAATCGTCGCTGATGACCACGGTCAATATCGCGCCCGTTCAGCCGCCAACGGCCGGCTTTCTCCCGACCGCGCCAAACGGGTTTGTCGTGACGCAATTCGCCCGCGGGTTGACTCACCCGCGCTGGCTATACACATTGCCGAACGGCGACGTGCTCGTCGCGGAAAGCAATGCACCCGAGCAGCACGACGAAGGTAGCGGCATATTCGGCTGGGTCAGAAAACAGGTCATGAAACGCGCGGGAGCGGGCACGCCGAGCCCCGATCGCATCGTGCTATTGCGCGATACGACCGGCAGCGGCGTCGCCGATCAACAGACCGTGTTCCTCAGTGGCCTACACTCGCCGTTCGGCATGGCGCTGATCGGCAATCAACTCTATGTCGCCGATACGGACGCCATTCTGCGATTCGACTACTCGCCCGACGCGACGCAGATCGCAACACCTGGCGTGAAGGTAGCTGATCTGCCAGCTGGCCCGATCAATCATCACTGGACCAAAAACATCCTGGCCGACCATTCGGGCAAGCACCTCTACGTGACGGTGGGATCGAACAGCAATGCGGGAGAAAACGGCGCCGAGGCCGAAGCGGACCGTGCACGGATTCTCGAATTCGACGTGGCGTCGGGCCAGATGCGGCCCTTCGCGACAGGCTTGCGCAATCCCAACGGACTGTCCTGGCAGCCGGAGAGCGGCGCACTGTGGACCGCCGTCAACGAGCGCGACGACCTGGGGAACAACCTCGTGCCGGACTATATGACTGCCGTGAAAGACGGCGCGTTTTACGGGTTTCCCTACAGCTATTACGGCCAGCATATCGACACGCGCGTCAAGCCTCAGCGCCCCGACCTGGTCGCCACGGCAATCGCACCAGACTATGCGCTCGGCAACCATACGGCATCGCTCGGGCTGGTTTTTTACGACCGGACGCTGTTCCCCGCGCATTACCAAGGCGGCGCTTTTGTCGGTCAGCACGGGTCATGGAATCGCAAGCCGTATAGCGGCTACAAGGTGGTGTTCATCCCATTCGTCAAAGGCCAACCCGCGGGCGCCCCGGAAGATTTCCTGAGCGGCTTTCTGACCGCCGACGGTCACGCCGTCGGTCGGCCCGTCGGTGTCGCGCTGGATAAGCGTGGGGCGCTGCTGCTGGCGGACGACGTCGGCAATACGGTCTGGCGCGTGGCGCCGCGCACCGATACCGGCGCAGCAGTTGGCACGCCGCCAGTTCAATGACCGCGGATCCGCCAGCCACTTGCCGGCAGAACAACGGACGATCACTCTAGTCCCGCAAGTTAGAACCGCTCCAGCACACCGAGCTGCACACCCTTGACCGGCGCGCCGGGATACGCGACCGGCAGCCCGGTCACGTTGACGCCGCGCAGGGTGAAGCTGGCATCGTCGTGATTCGCCAGATACGCCGCGCTGAAATAGAACAGTAGAGTCCGCGAAAAGTTGTATTCGAACGCCATGCTGAACTGGTCGGCGCTCGCGCCGGCGCCGGTATAGTCGCGCACGTGCGCATAGCCCAGCGACGCGCGCGCATTCGCGGAAAAGCTGTATTGGGCCGAGAGCGATCCGCCCGCGCCGTGATAGAGCGGCGTGCCGCCATCGCCGTTGAAGAACGCGAGCCACACCCGCACTTTGTCGATTGCATACGTCGCGCCGCCGAGATTCGCGCGCAGCGCGCCCGCGCCGTGCGTCTGCTGACGCGCGTATAACAGCCTGAGGTTGTCGAGCTGATAGGCGGCGGTGACGTAGTATCCGTCGATGCCATTACCGTCGTTCTCCGACGGGTCGCGCGTGGCCGTCATGACGGTCGCGCTGAATCCGCCGACGACCGGCGACAGATACTCGATCGCGTTGCTCGCGTAGGGTGTGATCTTCGACAGGTTGTTGAGTCCGGACGCGATCGTGCCGGCGCCGAACGCATCGAGGTCGCCCTTGAACGGGATATAGATGGGCGAATATTGCCGGCCGAAACGCACCTCGCCCCAGGCGTTGCGCGCGCCGATCCATGCCTGACGATTGAATAGAACACCCGGAGTCTGAAGCGTGCCGTCGGCCGAGCTAAAGCCGTTTTCCAGCGTGAAGATCAGGTCGGTGCCGTTGCCGAGCGGCTCGCTGCCCCGCAAGCCGACCCGCGAACCGCGATAGGCACCCGAGTCCAGACGTGGCGTCCAGCCGGACCCTGGGTCGGTTACTTCGAGACTGGTGTCCAGCACGCCATACAACGTGACGGTGCCGGCGCCGCCATCGGAGGCCGCCGCGCTCTGCAAGCAAAATAGCAGCCCCGCGCCGCCTATGCCCGCGCGCCAGCCCACGCGACGGCACCAGGCGGCGGCCTGCGCCACCGGATCCCACTTTCGTCGCGGCTTGTCGAGTGAAGTTTTCGCGGCGCCGACCAGATGCAGTCCTCCATAGGCACGTCGAATGTGTGTTCCGGGAACGAAAATCTGCCATGTTGAGACAGGACGGCCGCCGCCAGGTCACGAGTGGGATGTGAACAGGCGTTGAACGGTCCAGCAGCCAACATAACAGACCTGAGCCGGTTTGCAATTTTCAGCGCTATTAATTCGGAACGTTCAGGTGCGCCTAGGGCGAACAACGCTCAAACGACAGCCGCGAAGCCGCGCGCTTCTTTCGCCGGCGGCCTATGGACCCGCAACGGCCCGGCTTCGTCGCCGGAACCCTGCTGCAAGTTGAACTGGCTGATCGACACCTGCAGCAGCCTCGCCTGTTCGGTCAGGGTCTGCGCCACCGCCGCGGCCTGCTCGACCAGCGCCGCGTTTTGCTGCGTCACGCTATCCATCTGCGCGACGGCGTCGCCGACCTGATCGATGCCGGCGCTTTGCTCGGCAGCCGCCGCCGCGATATCGCGCATGACGCCCGACACTTTCGCAATGGCCTCGCGCGCGGAGTGAATCGTCGCGCCGGTTTGCCCGACGAATTCGGCGCCGGTGCCTACCTTGTCGACCGCGCGGCTGATCAACGTCCGGATTTCCTTCGCGGCCGCCGCACTGCGCTGCGCGAGCGTGCGAACCTCGCCGGCGACCACCGCGAAACCACGCCCCGCATCGCCGGCCCGGGCTGCTTCCACCGCCGCGTTCAGCGCGAGAATATTGGTCTGAAAGGCGATGCCTTCGATGACCGAGATGATCTCCACCATCTTGTGCGATTCCGTCGATATCTCCTGCATCGTCGATACCGCTTGCGCCGCCATCTCGCCGCCACGATTGACGATCTGCTCCGCGCCGGTGGTCAGTTGGCTCGCTGTCTGAGCGTTCTCCGCCGTTTGCCGGACCATCGCCGTCATTTGCTCCATGCTCGCCGCGGTCTCCTCGAGCGACGCCGCCTGATTCTCGGTGCGCGCCGACAGATCCGAGTTGCCGCCGGCAATCTCGCGCGCGCCCGTCGCCACCTTGTCGGCTGCCCCCTTGATCTGTTCGATCGTGTGGGCGAGCGCGTCGCGCATGCGCTGCATCGTGTATAGCAGGCTCGAGTCGTCGCCGTGACGGAGGTCGATGGGAATGGCGAGGTTGCCCTGCGTGATTTCGCCGGCCACTTGCGCAACGTAGGCCGGATCGCCGCCGATCGTGCGCTGGATGCTGCGATTGGTCAGGGAGACAAGCGCGGACAGCAGCAGCGCCACGACCGCAAAGATTCCGCCGACGAAATACAGCGACTCCTTGAACGCGGCGTCGATATCGTCCACGTAAGCGCCCGTTGCGATGATCCAGTCCCACGGCGCGTAACGCACGACGTAGCCGATCTTGCCGACCGCGGCTGAGGGCGGATCCTGCGGATGCGGGAACACGTAGTCGACGAAGCCGCCGTTCGGCGCCTGCGCCACCGCGGCGAATGTCACGTAATGATGACGGCCATCGGCATCGGCGGTGCCGGCGAGATCCTTGCCGTTCAACGCGGGCTTCATCGCATGCATGACCATGCGGGGTGTCGAATCGATGACGAGGAAATAGCCGTCCTCGCCGTAACGTATGCCGCGCAGCCGTTCAAGCGCCTGCCGGCGGGCGTCCGCTTCGCTGAGCGCGCCGCTTTGCGCCAGCGCCGCATATTCCGTCACGATACTGAGCCCGACATGCGCCACGTTCACCAGATCGTTTTTGCGCTCCTCAATGCGGGTCTGCCGCGACAGCCACGCCGCCGACACCGACACGGCGAGAAGTGCCACGAGGCTGACGACCAGCGGCAGCCAGAGCTTCTGTGTGAAACTGAATCGGACCATGCACGCGCCCCACATCGGTATCGAATGATCGAGCCGGGTCTCATCATGGCAACAGGTGCCGATATTGAAATCGGCGCGCCGTTGCATGAATGCGACTACCCGATTCATTTATCGGCAATCGCGTGCATGTTTTGTGTAGAGACAAACCCTTTGGCGGGGAGTGAGTGAGCCTGAACTACCGCAATGCGTTCGGCCCGCAGTTGCCTCAGTGTTTCTCATACTCGTCATGCCGGCGCCACCACACACCCGTTTCGTTGCGTCCCTTGGGTGCGCGGTCGAGCCACTGATACATGCCCCACAACGCGTCCACACCGCGTCCGTAAGTGGAATACGTGTGGTACACGACGCCGTCTTCGAGCACGAACGCGCTCATGCCGGGCCTGTCGAGCGAATACGTCGGCGCGTCGGTTCCGCAGGCGGCCGCGAACTCGACCACGGGCGCCGGCGCCGGTGTGGCATCCATCGCATGGCCGCCACGCTGGAAATTGTATTCGACGCTTCCTTCGCGCTGCTGCTGCTCGGTGAACGAGACGTTGATGTCGAAGTTGAAGTCGCTGCCGGCCGACGACGCCCACGGAAACGTCCATCCCATGCGCCGCTTGTATGCCTGCAGCTTCGCGAGAGGCGCCCGCGATACCGCGGTCATTGCGACGTCGTGATTCGCCAGATGGACCACCGAGCCGTTGAACCCGTCCGCGACCGCCGAACACGACGGACAGCCCGCGGTGTAGTCCGGGCCGAACATGAAGTGATAGACGAGCAACTGCGAGCGTCCTCGAAAGAGATCGGCCAGCGAGGCGCTGCCTTCATCGGTCTCGAAGCGGTATGCCTTGTCGACTCGCACCCAGGGTAACGCTTGCCGCTGCCGGGCCAGTTCGTCGCTCTGTCGCGTGAGCGCCTTTTCCGCTTCGAGCAGTTCGAGCCGCTCCGCCAGCCATTCTTCCCGTGTGCCGATGCTGTGTTTCGTCGTCATGGTTGCCTCCTTGCTTCGCTATGCGAAGTGCGGTGAGTGGGTCGTGCTAGATTAGCCGCGGGCTTCGAACGACGGGAGTGACAAGTGTGGCGTGATTCACCTGGACCATGGACTCGCTAGTCACGGCGGCGGCGCGCGCGCTCGCCGCGGGCGATCCGCTCGGCGCGCTGAATCGCGTCGCCTTGCGCGACGACGCGCCCGCGCTCGCGTTGCGCGGCATCGCCATGGCGCAACTCGGCGATCTGGTGCGGGCGAAGGCGCTCGTGCGAAGCGCCGCGCGCGCCTTCGGTGCGAGAGAGCCGGTGGCCCGCGCGCGATGTATCGTCGCCGAGGCCGAGATCGCGCTCGTCTCGCGCGATCTGAACTGGCCCACGAAGGCCCTGGAGGCCGCGCGCGCCACGCTCGAAGCGCATGGCGACCGGCTCAACGCCGCTCATGCGCGCTATCTCGCGGTGCGGCGCCTGCTGCTGATCGGGCGTCTCGACGAAGCCGAACGCGCGCTCGCCGGGCTCGACCCCACGCCGTTCCCACCGTCATTGAGGACCGCGCACGAACTGGTCGTGGCGGGGGTCGCGTTGCGCCGTCTTCAGACCAAAGCGGCACGCGCCGCGCTCGAGCGGGCCCGGCGCGCAGCGGGTCTCGCGGGTATCCCTGCGCTGATGGCGGAGGTCGATAACGCCGTACTCGTTCTGAATGCGCCTGCGGCACGGCTGCTCGCGCGTGGCGAGGAACGCCCGTTGCTGCTCGACGAGGTGGAAGCGCTGCTGGCATCGAAGGCATTGATCGTGGACGCGTGCCGTCACGTCGTGCGCGACGCGGGCGCGGTGATCTCGCTCGCCAGCCGTCCGGTGTTGTTCGTGCTTGCCCGAGCCCTGGCCGAAGCGTGGCCCGAGGACGTATCGCGCGACGTGCTCGTCGCGCGAGCTTTCAGGGCCAAGGCCGCCGATGAATCGCATCGCGCGCGCCTGCGGGTCGAACTCGGACGATTGCGTTCGGTGCTTCGCACAGTGGCCAGCGTGAGCGCGACGCGGCGCGGGTTCGCGCTGGTGCCGCGGCGCGCGCAAGAGGTGGTCGTGCTGGCGCGCCCCGTCGAGGACAAGCATGCGCCCGTGCTGGCCTTGCTCGCCGACGGCGAGTCGTGGGCTAGTTCGGCCCTCGCGCTGGCGCTTGGCGCGAGCCAGCGCACCGTGCAGCGAACCCTCGACACGCTCGCGGCGCAAGGCAAGGTGCAGTCGCTGGGCCGAGGGCGGGCACGTCGCTGGATGACACCGCCCATGCCCGGATTCACGACGACCTTGTTACTCCCCGCTCCGTTGCCGATTGATTAGGATGGCAACACGAAAACCACGAGGGACAAGTCATGAAACGATCAGCCGCCGAAATCATCACCGAGTACGGACCTTTTGAGGGCATAGAACGCGTGCATGGCGTGACGTACGACGGCCAGCACGTCTGGTTCGCGACGGGCGACGCGTTGAACGCGCTCGACCCGGAGAGCGGCAAGACGATCCGCTCGATCGACGTCGCCGCGCACGCGGGAACGGCCTTCGACGGCCAGCATCTGTTCCAGATTGCCGAGGACCGTATCCAGAAGATCGATCCCAAGACCGGCCGCGTGCTCGCCACGATTCCCGCGCCGGGTGGCGGCGCCGACTCGGGACTCGCTTGGGCCGAAGGGACGCTGTGGGTCGGACAGTATCGGGAGCGCAAGATCCATCAAGTCGATCCGCAGACGGGCGCGATTCTGCGCACCATCGAGTCCAATCGCTTCGTGACCGGCGTGACGTGGGTCGACGGTGAACTTTGGCATGGCACGTGGGAAGGCGACGAAAGTGAATTGCGGCGCATCGATCCGCGCACCGGCGAAGTTCAGGAGCGGCTCGAGATGCCGTCCGGCGTCAGCGTGTCGGGACTTGAGTCCGATGGCGGCGACCGGTTCTTTTGCGGCGGCGGGAGCAGCGGCAAGGTGCGGGCGGTGCGGCGGCCTAAGTAAGATTGAGTTGGGCGCCGATTGCAAAAACAAGCCGCAATCGGCACCTGTATCAACCTATTTGCGCTCGCGTCCCGGCAAGTCCTGCAGCAGATCCATGAATGCCCGCACCTTCGCGCTTAGCAAGCGCCGCGAGTTGTACAGCGCCCAGATCTCGACCGGCGGCCCATCCGCCACGCCCCAACAAACGAGCCGTCCCGCCGTCACATCCTGCTCGACCAGCAATTTAGGCAGGAGCGCCGCGCCCACCCCATCGAGCACCGCGTCGCGCACCATCAGCAGCGATGAGAGCCGCAGCACCGGCATCGGCGCAAGCACCCTCACTCCGCCTTTCGTGCGCACGCTCCAACTCGCACCCGCCGATGCCGCCACCAACACGACCGCGGGCACCGCCAACGCGGCAGCTTCGCCGGCAGGTTGGGAAGGTATCGACATCGTGGGCGCCGCGACCACGAGCCGTTCGTCGCCGAGAATGCGCCGCCCCACGAGTTGCTGGTCAGGCAATGGATCGATGCGGATAACCAGGTCGTAGCCGTCCTCCACCGGATCGACGACGCGGTCCTCAGCGATCACCTCGAGCTCGACCTGCGGATAGGCCAACGCAAAACGCGTCGCGATCCGCACCAGCACCACGTGCGCGAACACGACCGGCGCGCTGATCCGCAATCGTCCGCGCGGCACCGGCGCGCGCGACGCCACCGCCTCACCCGCCTCCTGAATTTCCGTCATCAACCCCCGCGTGCGCTCGTGCAGTACGAGACCTTCTTCGGTCAGTCGCAGCGTGCGCGAGCCTCGCTCGATCAGCCGCACGCCAAGCGTTTCCTCCAGTTCCGCCACGCGCCGCGACAGCGTGGCCTTGGGACGGTCGAGCGCCCGGCTGGCCGGGCCGAAGCCGCCGTGCAGCGCGACCGCATTGAAATCGGCGAGCGACGTCAAATCCATGATCGTTCCAAACATGAGACGAGGTGTCTAGATTTTTGCACTTTCGCTACTCAAATGGAACATCTATTGTGTGTCTATGGGCTGACGTTCAGCCCGTCCAACCCCAAGGAGAAAGTCATGGCGATCCTCGTAACCGGCAGTACAGGCATAGTCGGCAAGCAGGTTCTCGAACATCTGGCGGACGGCGGCGCGCAAGTCCGCGCGCTGACTCGCACGCCGGAAAAAGCGCAATTTCCGGACGGCGTCACCGCGGTCCAAGGCGACCTGTCGGACGTGGACGGCTTGCGCCGTGCGATGAACGGCGTCAGCACGTTGTTCCTGCTAGCGCCCAATGCCCCGGACGAACTGACACGAGCGCTGCAGACCCTGAGCGTGGCGCGTGAAGCCGGCGTGAAAGGCGTGGTGTATCTGTCGGTGTTCAAGGGCGCCGAGTATGTCGACGTGCCGCACTTCACCGGCAAGCACACGGTCGAGCGCATGATCGAACACTGCGATCTGCCGGCCACCGTGTTGCGGCCCGCATACTTCATCCAGAACGACGTGCGCCAGAAAGAGCCACTGCTGACGCACGGCGTGTACGGCATGCCGATCGGCGCCAAAGGTATTTCGATGGTCGACGTGCGCGATATCGGCGAGGCCGCCGCGCGCGAACTGCTGCGCCGCGAGCGGGCCGCAAGCCGCTTGCCGCGCGAGACGTATGAACTGGTCGGCCCCGACGCGATCACGTCGGAAAGCGTGGTGTCGATCTGGGCTGAAGCGCTGGGACGCACCGTGCGCTACGGCGGCGACGACCTCGACGTGCTGGAACAGCGTTTGAAAGCGGCCGCTCCGGGCTGGCTCGCTTACGACATGCGCCTGATGATGAGCCGCTATCAGCAGGACGGCGCGGTCGCATCGCAAGCGCAAATCGATCATCTCGCGACGCTGCTCGGCCGGCAGCCGCGATCTTATCGGGACTTCGCGGCGGACATGGCGGCGGCCTGGGCGAAGGGTTAAGCGATTGAATCGGGCGATCAGGAAATGGGTTGCCTGATTCAACGTACTGCTGCTTTTGAATAATCGCATTGACTGTCGGAGTTTCTAAAAGCGATCAATTAGACACACGCTCAAGTTTTTCTCTCGCGCTGTCGTTTACACGGCATGCGCCGTGTGCCACATCATTCACGCCGCATAAACAACGCTAATTTTGGCCCAAGTACAAACCACACTCCCTTCAATCCGTAATGAAAAAGTACATCGCACTCTTTGCCATTGCCGGCACGCTATTGACTTCCGGTTGCGCGACTGTTTCGACCATGTCGCCGACCACATCGACGAGTTCGGTCGACACCACGAAAAACTCTTACGCGTTAATGACGGTGACGCTTAAGAACGCTTATCACACGAGTTATCAGCCGAGCCCTATCGTCGTGCATATGGAGCGCGGGGCGGCAGACTCGCGCGAAGACCGTTTGAATTTCAAATTCGACGATCAGGCCACCACGACGAGCGACACGGGTAATCATTATTTCATTCGCCTTCCGCTGGCGCCGGGCAAATATGTGATGCGCGGCATTACCGGTCAAAGCGGCGTATTCCCGTTCCACGGCATGTTCTTTACGCCGCTTCACGAAGTGGTCGAAATCAAACCGAATTCGATCGTGTATCTCGGCCATATCGACGCCACGATCGTCGAGCGTAAAGACGGTGAATTGCGCGCGGGACCGGTCATTCCGCTGGTCGATCAGGCGGTCGCGGGTTTCAGCGGCGGGACGTGGGATATCAGCGTGAGCGACCAGTTCGACGACGACGTGACGGCATTCAAAAAGGACTTCCCGGCACTGACTAACGCATCTATCGATCGTGAAGTGCTGCCCGCCTGGGATAAACAGAAAGCCACGGAATGGTGGAATAACCACTAATTTCAAGCTGCAAATCTGCGCGGCGCGCGCAGCGCAATCCGCTTGCCTGCGCCCGTTTCCAAACAAGCCGATAATCGCATGACCGACAGGATGGAGACGCCACGGTCATGCGCAATCTCGACGAAAACACGATCACCGAAGCGGTTCTGGCGCGCCACGCGCACGCAGGCGACGAGCGGCTGAAAACCATCGTCACGAGCCTCGTGCAGCATCTGCATGCGTTCGCGCGCGAGGTGAACCTGACCGAGAACGAATGGGAACAGGGCATTCGTTTCCTCACCGACGTCGGCCATATCACCGACGGCAAACGCCAGGAATTCATCCTGCTCTCGGACACGCTCGGCTTGTCGATGCTCGTCACGGCAATGGCGAACCGCAAGCCGCCGGGCTGCACGGAGGCGACGGTCTTCGGGCCGTTTTTCGTCGAAGGCGCGCCCGCCTATCGAAACGGCGACGACGTGTCCAACGGCGCACGCGGCGAGCCCTGCTTCGTGTCGGGAACCGTCAAGGGAGCGGACGGCGAAGCGGTGGCCAACGCACGCATCGAAGTCTGGCAAGCCGACGCGGACGGCTTCTACGATGTGCAACACGCCGGCGACGACACGCATCGCGCCAGAGGCGTGCTCCATAGTCTCGCCGACGGGCGCTATCACTTCCGCTCCATCGTCGCCGAGCCCTATCCGATTCCGCACGACGGGCCGGTCGGACGCATGCTCGCAGCGCTTGGCCGGCATCCGTGGCGTCCGGCGCATCTGCATTTCATGATCACAGCGCCGGGCTACGAGCGCCTCGTGACCCACGTGTTCCGCGAAGGCGACAAGTACCTCGATTCGGACGCGGTGTTCGGCGTTCGCTCATCGCTCGTCGCAGAGTGGAAGCACCATGAGGCAGGCACGACACCGGACGGCAGGTCCATGACTACGCCGTTCAGCACGCTCGAATTCGACTTCGTGCTGAACCGATCCGAGTGACGCGAGTCACTTTCCTATCGCAGCAACCATCTTGCATGGGACAGAAGACGCATTGAGCCCACGGATCAAAGCCGGTCGTAGAACCGCTCCGTGTCGACAGGCATTCACCTACTAACTTTTATTCCCATGGAAAAACGAGCACTCATCATCGGCGCGAGCGGCATTGTCGGCGGCAATCTTGCGGACCAGTTGCTTTCGAATGGCTGGCACGTCGCCGGACTTTCGCGCGGACGCACGCCGGTGTCGCCGGCGATCGAATCGATTACGGCCGACCTGCAATCGGCCGACTCCGTCAGCGAGGCACTCGCCGGCAACGCATTCAGCCACGTGTTCCTGACCGCGTGGTCGCGCCAGGCCACGGAAAAAGACAACATCCGCGTGAACGGCGCGATGGTGCGTCACGTGATGGACGCCGTGGGCCCGTCAGGCACGCTCGAGCATGCCGCGCTCGTGACAGGACTCAAGCATTACCTCGGCCCGTTCGAAGCGTATGCAACCGGCGCCGTGCCCATCACACCATTTCGCGAGGAACAGGGCCGCCAGCCGGTCGACAACTTTTACTACGAGCAGGAAGACCGTTTATTCGACGCCGCGCAGCGCTACGATTTCAGTTGGAGCGTGCATCGCCCGCACACGATCATCGGCTTCGCGCTCGGCAACGCAATGAACATGGGCGTGACGCTCGCCGTCTACGCGACGCTGTGCAAGCAGACGGGCCAGCCGTTCATCTTCCCCGGGTCTGAAGCGCAATGGAACAGCCTCACCGACATGACCGACGCGCGGCTGCTCGCGCGCCACCTCGAGCGGGCCGCCACGTCCGCAAAGGCGCGCAATGAAGACTTCAACGTGGTCAACGGCGACGTGTTCCGCTGGAAATGGATGTGGTCGCAAATCGCCGGCTACTTCGGGATCGAAGCCGCACCGTTCGATGGCGAAACACGTCCGCTGGAAGGCCGCATGCAGGACGCCGGCAAGGCATGGGCCGAGATCGCCGCGCGCTTCGATCTGAACGAGGCCGACATCGGCAAGCTCGCCTCGTGGTGGCACACCGACGCGGACCTCGGCCGTCCGATGGAAGTGCTCACGGATATGACCAAGAGCCGGCAGGCAGGCTTCCTCGATTATCAGAGCACGCCCGACGCCTTCTTCGCGCTGTTCGACCGGTTGAAGGCGGAGCGCATCATTCCCAGCGACACGCGCACGCGGCTAGCGGCCTCGATTGAACAGAGGTGACGCGTGGCTCGCGGCGGCGAGTTCCAAAGCCGCCGCAAGCAGTGTCGAGCCGAGGCTGGCCATGCGTTTTTCGTCGAGCCGCACGAGCGGCCCGGCAATACTGATCACGCCCATGGCGGGATAGCCGCGCCGCTGCACGGGCGCGGCCATTGCCGTCATGCCGGGAGCGAAGACTTCGTTGATCGTCGCGTAGCCTCGCTCACGCGCGGCGTGCACGAACTTCAGCAGTCCACTGATCGTGGTCGGCGCATTGGGACCGTATTGCTTCGGCTGCCCGAAGCCTTGGCGCGAGACGAGTTCGAGCGCGCGTTCGTCGGTCATGGTCATCATCCATGCGTGGCCCGTGGCGCTGCACGAGAGGATCGTGTCCATGCCCATGTCCGGGTCGTAGCGCAAGCCCTTCAACGCGCCTTGCGCCTTCGCGACCCACGTCAGCCGGTCGCCGTCCACGATTGCCAGCCGCACCAGTTCGCCGGACGTCTCGGCTAGCCGGTCGAGCATCGTCTGCGCGATGTCGACGATGCCCGACGTCGCCAGAAAACCGAGTCCCAGCCCGACGAGCTTGGTGGTGAGCACGTAATCGCCGTGCTCGCGCAACTGTCGCACATAACCGCATTGCTTAAGATCGACGAGCAGCCGATGACATGCGCTGCGCGGAATATCGAGCTCATCCGCGATCATCGCGAGCGGCGTGCCTTCCATTTGCGTGGCGAGAAATTCGAGTACCGCGAGGGTGCGCTCCGTGACGCCAGGCATATCGGTCTCCGTCTTTTTCAGGGGTTCGCGCAGGCAGTTTTGCACATTATGAGATCAAATTCCACCCTGGAACGGCATACCACCCAAGGGTGCTAACCTTGGTTTCAAGGCGGCGCGACGCGCACAGCGATTCGAAAGCGCCCCGAATTCATCGATCAGACAAGAGAGCGGGAAACGGTTGGCGGCGCTCATCGCTTGCGACCTGCATCCCGTGCGGCGACGGTTAAGGAGACAACATGATTCAGGAATCGCAACAAGGCACGCATGCCGCGATGCGCACGCGAGCGGTCACGGCGGCGGCCGTCGGCACCGCGCTCGAGTGGTTCGACTTCACGCTTTACGGCGCATTGGCCGCCACGGTTTTGCCCAAGCTGTTTTTCCCGTCGATGGACTCGACGTCCGCCCTGCTCGCCTCGCTCGCGACCTTCGGCGTGGGGCTCGCCGCGCGGCCGCTCGGCGCGATCATCTGCGGCCATTTGGGCGACAAGCTCGGGCGGCGCAACCTCATGCTCGGCACCGTCACGGTGATGGGCCTCGCCTCGATGCTGATGGGTCTGTTGCCGACCTACGCGAGCATCGGCGTATGGGCGCCGGTCCTGCTGGTGCTGCTGCGCATTCTGCAAGGCTTCGCGCTGGGCGGCGAATCGACCGGCGCGCAGTTGATGGCGATCGAACACGCCAGCGCCGACCGGCGCGGCAAGTACTCCGGGCTGCTGGGCCTGTGTTCGCCGCTGAGCCAGATCATGGCCAACGGCGTGCTGCTTCTGCTGTCGTCCACGATGTCGGCGCAGGCATTCGATTCGTACGGCTGGCGCATCCCTTTCATACTGAGCTTCATCCTGGTGGTGGTCGGCGTCTACATTCGCTTGCGAGTTAGCGAGACACCGGCGTTCGTCGCGCTGCGCAAAACGGAAGTCGTGCACGTGGGCAGCCCGCTACGCGATGCATTGCGCCTGCACTGGAGAACCGTGCTGCGCTGGATGCTGTTCTTCTGCGGACCCGCGGCGATCTTCTACCTGATCGTGGTGTTCTCGCTCAGCTACATCACGAAGACGCTCGCCATCCCGAAGCAAACCGGCTTTCTTCTGCTGATGGGCGCCAACGTCTGCGCGATCGTCGGGGCGCTTGCCGGCGGCATGCTGAGCGACAGGATCGGCCGCAAGAAGGCGCTCGCGATCGGTTCGACCGCGACCTTGCTGATGCTTTTCGTGTACTTCCAGATTCTCGACACCAAAAGCTTTGTACCGATGCTCGCGGCAATGGGCTTCTTCCTCGGCTTCACGCAGTTTCAAAGCGGCATTCAGCCGGTCGCGTTCGCCGAAGCGTTTCCGACCAATGTGCGTTACTCCGGCTCCGCGCTCGCCTATACCGGTGCGAATCTGGTGGCGGGCGGTCCGATGCCGGTGCTGGCCGTGTGGCTCTTTGCCGTGTGCAACGGCTCGCCGTGGGGCGTCGTCGCCGTGTGCGTGGTCTTCAACGTGATTTCGCTGGTGATGATCCTGACGGCGCGCGAAACCCTCGGCATCGACATGAACCGCACCGACTCGACGGCGGCCGTCACGGGCGAAGCGGACTTTGCGCCGGCGTCCGTCAGTAACAGCCATCGCACGTAATACGCGCGGCGCTCCGGCGTGACACTGAATCATCGAATTTTTGCAGACAGGCGACCGAACAATGACTGAACTCGTATATGTACTGAATGGCTCGAATCTCAACATGCTTGGCAAGCGTGAGCCGCATCTGTATGGGACGACCACGCTGGCGCAAATCCAGCAGCAGGTGGAGGCGCTCGCGGTCCGGCTGGAACTCGAATGCGAGTTCCGCCAGACCAACAGCGAGGCCACCATGGTCGACTGGCTGCAGGAAGCGTTCGAGCGCGACGCCGCGGTGATCATCAATCCGGCGGGCTTTTCGTTCGCGTCGGTGCCGGTCTTCGACGCGGTCAAGCTGATCGAGCGACCGTTGATCGAGCTGCACATCACCAACATCCACAAGCGCGATGAAACCTATCGCCATTCGCTGATCTCGCGCGCGGCGACCGGCGTAATTTGCGGACTCGGCGCCAACGGGTATCTCGTCGCGCTGCAGGCGATGGCGATGGCGCTCGGCAAAAGTCCGAATTTCGGCTGAGGCTGAGGCTGCAGGCGCGGGGCCCCCCGCCCCCCCGCCCCCCCCAACCCCTTTCGCCGCAATATTTCGCGGGGGGGGCCGCCCCCCCCCCCCCCCCCCCC
>NZ_JAQQEG010000045.1:0-77869 GCF_046027395.1 Paraburkholderia dipogonis
CGGGCCCCCACCACCCGCCCCGCGCCCATGAAGATGGACGCGGGCCGTTTTCATTTCCACTCAGGACATCAGTTCGTCGTCGAGCGAGAATAGCTTGCGCAGATGGTGCGCGACACCCGCTTCGAAGTTGTTGCCGATGCGCGGCACGTTCGGCAGACGCGTCATGAGGTCGGGATTGGCGTTGTTCATCATGAACGGATGGCCGGCCGTTTCCAGCAGATCGATGTCGTTCATGTTGTCGCCGAAAGCGACGCATTGCGAAGCATCGACGCCGAGGCGCTCGAGCACGATCTGCAACGCGCGGCCCTTCGATACGTTCGCGGTCATCACTTCCAGACAGTCCGGCAGCGAATAGGTCACGTACAGGGCGTCGCCGAATTCGCGCGCGAGATTCGCCGCGACCAGCGCGAGGTCGGCAGGCTCGCCGATGTAGAGGGCCTTCGCGATGTCGACGCCATCGTGTTTCGGCAAATCGGTCACCTCATAGGTGAAGCCCGAATCCTGGTGAAACTTCAGCAGATCCGGTGCGTCGCGGTCGATCAGCCACGCCTGATCGGCGAACAGGTTGACGATCACGCGGCCATGCGTGCCGGCGATTTCCGGCTGCACCAGTCGTTGCACGATGGCCGGAGGCAGGTCGTCGGCGTGAATCACCGTGTTGTCCGGCGCGTGGATGCGCGCCCCGTTCGACGTAATCAGATACGGATTGATGCCCAGCACGTCGCGGATACCGGCGACATCGCAATAATGGCGGCCCGTTGCAATCACGAACCGGAGCCCGTCGTTTTCAAGTTTGCGCACGGTGGCGACCGTGAACGGGTCCACCTGGTGATCCGCGTTGAGCAGCGTGCCGTCGAGATCCGTGGCGATGACTTTATACATAGTGTGAGCAGGCAGGCGGCGTCGAAGCTGCGTATTTTACCGTTGCCCGCCGCCTTCGCCGGAACGCGCCGGCCATACCGACGATTTTCAGCCGTAATCGCACGATTCGCACGCGCCGCGACTCGCCGTTTTCAGCCGTCGACGCGGAGCGCTTCACGCTGCGCCAATCGCAATCCGCCGTGCGCGGAGTCTGCCAGCGGTTCGCGTAACCGCGCCTGATAGATCTGCGGCACGTACTCGCGCAACGGCGCGCCGAGGCCGCCGCACAACGCGACCGGCAGGCTCGCCGACGGGTCCAGCGCGGCGATCATCTTGCCCACTTCGACGCCGGCCTCGCCGAGCAAACGCGCCGCGAACGGATGCGTGCGGTAAGCGATAAGGATCGGCGCGAGCCTCGCATAAGCTGTCTGATTGGCTTCGCAGAGCCAGACGACGAGACTGTCGCGGTCGTGCGCGCCGGTGTGGGCGACCAGCGCCTGGGCCAGATCGTCGTGGGTGCCGCGACCGTCGAGCGCCTGCTGTGCATGCACGATGGCCCGCAATCCGAGCCACGCGCCGCTCGCTTCGTCGCCCGATGGAAAACCGTAGCCGCTCACGAGGCGGCATTCGCCGTCGCCATCCAGCACGGCCGCGACGCTGCCGGTGCCGAGCGCGACGATCACACCATGCGCGCCGCCGTGCGCGCCCAGCAAGGTGGTGTAGGCGTCGCTTTCCACGGCGAGTCCCGCGAGCGCGGGCGCTTGTGCGCGAAACGCGGCCAGCCAGTCGCGATTGTTGACGCCTGCCAATCCGCAGCCGAGCACGCAGCGCGACCAGTCCAGCGCCATGCCGGCACTTGCAAATGCTTCGCCGCAGCCGGCCGCGATGGCCTGCCACGCACGTTCGACGCCGAGTCCCAAACCCGACGGCCCGCTTGCCGCCTGCGCCAGCTCGCGGCCTTGCGCGTCGCCGAGCACGACCCGCGTGCCGCTGCCGCCGCCGTCAATGCCGATCAGAAAGAAGTCTTTGTTCATGGAATCGAGTGAGTTCCGTGGATGAATAACGCATAGCGTGGCAGGTCAGTTTCAATCCGGCAATTAGCCGAATGGCCAGCTTGCAGTGCGCACGGCTTCGGCTATGCTGGCGGGCGACATCACAACGCAGGAGCGCGACAGTGACACAGCGATGCAACTGGGTATCGAGCGAAGCGCTCGCACAGTATCACGACACCGAATGGGGCGTACCCTCGCGCGACGACCAGCATCTGTTCGAAATGCTCGTACTGGAAGGCACTCAGGCAGGTTTGTCGTGGTCGACGATTCTCAACAAACGGGCCGGCTATCGCCGCGCCTTTGCCGACTTCGATATCGACAAGGTCGCGCGGTTCACGCCGAAACACGTTGAAGCGCTGGTGAAGGACGAAAGTATCGTGCGTCACCGCGGCAAGATCGAAGCGGCCATTACCAACGCCCGCGCCGTCCAGCAGATTCAGGCGGAGCACGGCTCGCTCGCCAACTTCGTGTGGTCGTTCGTCGATCAGACGCCGATCCAGAATGACTGGGCTTCCTACAAGCAGGCGCCTGCGTCGACCGACGTTTCGGACGCGCTGAGCAAGGGGCTGAAGCGTTTCGGCTGCAAGTTCGTTGGCTCGACGATCTGTTATGCGTTCATGCAGGCGGTCGGCATGGTGAATGACCACGAGGCGAGTTGCATGTGCCGCGCGCGATGCGCGGCGCTCGGCAAGAAAGGACGTAATCGCAAAGCGGGCTGAGGCGACCCGGATTCACCAGCGCTTAGTGCCGCTGTTCTAACAAAGGACGGCAACCCAGGGAAACTCCCAAGTACCACAGCGCGTGTCCGGTCATTACCTCGCTGCACAAGGCCAGGAGGACGAGAACGTGACGCGCCACGACGCCGGATTCCTCCCGATGCGCCCATCCGGTAAAGCCCTGCTGCGCTTCCTGGGCATCTCGGTCGTTATACGGTTATGAGTTGCGGCAGTTGGCGAACCCATACGGCATGGGGAGCATCGCGGAAAACGAGCCAAACCCGGGAATTGGCGGCTTTTCGCCGTGCTAGTCCTGGCTTCGCCGAATGGAGCACGCCCGATACTGCCAGTCATGCGCTCAAATAACGAATAACCGCTGCGTAACGCGTGGGAGACCAACCATGAAAACGCTCAACTTCCTGACGCATCAGGAGATTTTCGACCAGGCCGTGGGGCACTTGTTGGGCCAGAAGCGCGCCGCGCTGCTGCCGCGCGGCGGCGGCGCTTATCGCGGCTATTGCGGCGGCTGCCCGGTCGGCAGCTTCATCAAGCCGCGCGACTACATGACGGCGATGGAAGGCATTCCAGTGCGCTTCATCGGCAAAACGCCTGCTGAGATGCCCGCGTATATGGACGTCGGCGTGTCCGCGCTGAAGAAGGCGCTGCTGCGCTCGCGCATCAACGTGTACGACGCGGCCACCGTCGACCTGCTTAGTTGCCTGCAAAACGTACACGACGTATTCGGCACCTGGGAATGGCTTGAGCGTCTGGCCTCGATCGCCCGCCAGTTCAGCCTGTCCGCTGAACGGCTGAAGAGCGCGGCGTAAGCAGGACACAACTCGCCAAGATATCACTGCGGCGGCGCACTCCGGTGTCGCTACGCGCACCGTCAATCTTCCACTCACCGCGCCCCAAGGCGCGCAGCCCGCATTGGCCTGAGCGCCCACCTGAAGCGCCAAAAGCAAAACGGCGGTGTGGCTTCTTTCGAAGCTCACACCGCCGTTCGGCCGTGCGGAAAAGGCGTGCTTAGTGCAGCTTTTTCGGCAGCATCTGGCTGCGCAGGCGCTTGTGCAGGCGCTTCACAGCAGCAGCCTTCTTGCGCTTACGTGCCGTGGTCGGCTTTTCGTACGATTGGCGCTCACGCAGTTCAGCGATCAGGCCATTCTTTTCGATTGCGCGACGAAAGCGGCGAATCGCCACTTCGAACGGCTCGTTTTCTTTCAGAAGAATCGTCGTCATTTAATTCCTAACTCAATCACTTGATAGGGGTAAATTGCGTGGCGGCATACCGCTCACGCGCCGGCCCTCCGGTCGTTACGATTCATGGCCAGTAACAGGCAAACGCGGGCAGAACCCGGCCAAACCACGAATGAAACGAGAGGCAATGCGGCCACGGAGGCCGGAAAAGAGAGGTGGGGAGTTCACCGCGGAACGCGGACAGACATCATGCAAAAGCCGCGTCTGCTGCTGTTTCGCCAACCTTTCATCAACGAAAAGCATTGACGAAACAGGCAAAGATCTCAATTCACTCCCGATGATATCAGGAAACTCTCCATCCTACCAGGGGTTTAGGGATTGCGCCAGGTCACCGGTTGCGCGTCAGGCGCTCGCTTCATCCAGTTCGCGGAGATCGGCGCCCGTTAGCATCAGATGGACGGACGCCGCGAGGCTTTTGAGCTGGTCGACCGATGTCGCGCTGGCAATCGGGGCCGTAACACTGGGCCGCGCGATCAACCAAGCCAGAGCGACGGTGGCCGGCGTGCTGCCATGCGCGTCGGCAACCCGGTCTAGCGCGGCGAGAATTCGCAAACCGCGTTCATTCAGATATTTTTCGACCCGGCTGCCGCGCGCCTTATTGGCCAGATCCGCCTGCGAGCGGTATTTACCGGACAGAAAGCCGCTCGCCAGACTGTAGTACACCACCACGCCGAGCTGATTGGCGAGCGCCACCGCTTCGATATCGCGTTCATATTCCGCGCGGTCATACAGGTTGTACTCCGGCTGCAGCAGTTGATATTCGGGCAAGCCGTGCTGGCGGGAGACGGCGAGCGCCTCCTCGATCCTTGCGCCGCTGTAATTCGAAGCGCCGATCACCCGCACCTTGCCCGCCTCGATCAGCTTCTGATACGCGCCGAGGGTTTCGGCGAGCGGCGTTTCGGTGTCGTCGTCGTGAGAAAAATAGACGTCGATGTAATCGGTTTGCAAGCGCCTCAGCGAATCCTCGACCGCCGCCTGAATGTTGGCCGCCGACAGCCCCTTGCGTTGCGGATGCTTCGAGACCTTGGTGGCGAGCACGATCTTGTCGCGCTTGCCGCTCTGACGGAACCACTTGCCGATGATGCTCTCCGATTCGCCGCCCTGGTTGCCGGGCACCCACGCGGAATAGACATCGGCGGTATCGATAAAGTCGAGACCGGCATCGACAAACGCATCCAGAATCGAAAACGAGGTGGCTTCGTCGGCGGTCCAGCCGAAAACATTGCCGCCGAACATAAGCGGCGCGACCTGTAATTCCGAACGCCCAATCCTGCGCTTTTGCATGATTTCTCCAAGGTTTGTCGCAAGAGAAAAAGAGAATACGCCGTCTTTTCAATACCTGCAGTGAGTCCGCCGAGCAAGGCTGCAAGCGGCTTTCAGCGGCATTGCAATAAACCCGCATGGAAAACGTCTGGCGCGCCATTGCACAAAGTTCCTCAAGTTTTTTTTAGGGACGCCGTCAACCTTCACTGAGGCGGCCAGCAATGAACGAGTGCTTCCGCCGATGCCAACGTGGCGTATTGGGCTCAAGGCTTATTTAGGAGATTTTCCATGCTCGGAATCAATAGCAACATCAACTCGCTGGTTGCACAGCAAAACCTTAATGGCTCGCAAAGCGCCCTTTCGCAAGCCATCACCCGTCTGTCGTCGGGCAAGCGCATCAACAGCGCGGCTGACGATGCAGCAGGCCTGGCAATCTCGACGCGTATGCAAACGCAGATCAACGGCCTGAACCAAGGCGTGTCGAATGCGAATGACGGCGTGTCGATGATTCAAACCGCATCGAGCGCACTGTCCTCGCTGACCTCCAGCCTGCAACGTATCCGCCAGCTGGCCGTGCAAGCATCGACCGGTTCGCTGTCGTCGAGCGACCAGGCAGCGCTGCAGAAGGAAGTGTCGGCGCAGATCGCTGAAGTGAACCGTATCGCGTCGCAAACGACGTACAACGGCACGAACATTCTGGACGGCTCGGCAGGCAGCGTGACGTTCCAGGTCGGCGCGAACGTCGGTCAGACGATCAGCCTGGATCTGAGCCAATCGATGTCGGCAGCGAAGATCGGTGGCGGTCTGGTGCAAACGGGTCAAACGGTCGGCACGATCGCGGTCAGCCTGTCGGCGACCGGCACGTACACCAGCACGGGCGCGACGATCACGTCGGTCAACGTTCTGTCGGACGGCAAGGGCGGCTATACCTTCACGGACCAGAACAACACCGCCATCACGTCGGGCGTTGCAAACGCAATCTTCAGCGCAGGCACGGGCGCGGGCTCCGGCACGGCCATCACCAGCCTCGCCATCAGCACGGCAGCTCTGCCGACGACCGGCGCAGCTTCCGGGGCCGCCATCGCCGCCGTCAATCAGATCAACGCGATCAACGCGCCGCCGACGGTTTCGGGCCTCGACATCAGCACGGTCACGGGCGCGAACGAAGCGATGGTCTCGATCGACAATGCACTGCAGACCGTGAATACGCTGCAAGCTGCACTCGGCGCCGCGCAAAACCGCTTCACGGCAATCTCGACGTCGCAGCAAGCTGAATCGACCGACCTGTCGTCGGCACAATCGCAAATCACGGACGCCAACTTCGCACAAGAAACGGCGAACCTGAGCAAGGCGCAAGTGCTGCAACAAGCTGGTATCTCGGTGTTGGCGCAAGCTAACTCGAACCCGCAGCAAGTTCTGAAGCTCCTGCAGTAAGAGCTGACGCGGTAACGGCGATGCGCCGCGCGCAAGCAAGGCGCATCGCCGGGTTTCAAACGACGGGAGGCATGCCTCCCGCTGTGCATTTCCGTCCCTTAGTGATGTAGCATCGCGCACCACCTAATACAGATTTCCAGACGCCCGGAGCCTCTGCATGTCCTCGATCTCAACCTCGTCTTCTACAGCTAGCGCCAACGCCGCGCTGCAGTCGGCTGCTCAATCGATCATCAGCGGCTCGACGGGCAATTCGTCGATGGACGTGTCGACACTCGTCACGGCACTCGTGAACGCAAAGGTCGCCGGGCAAACCTCAGCTCTGGCGGCACAACAAACCACCGACAACACCACGCTGTCGGCGTACGGCGCATTGAGCTCCGCGCTCAGCGCACTGCAGTCGGGCATCACGAATCTCGCCAACGGCAACACGCTGGCGACGTTCGCGGCAACCGCGAGCGGCACCGGGCTGACCGCGACAGCGGGCGTCGGCGCCGTGGCAGGCAGCTATTCGATCGCCGTGACCCAGATCGCCAGCTCGCAAGCCCTGTCGTCGTCGGCCTTCGGCGCCACGACGCAACTGGGCACCGGCACGCTGTCAATTTCGATGAACGGCAAGTCGATGGATATCAACGTCGACAGCACCAACAACACGCTCTCGGGCATCGCTTCGGCGATCAACGCCAGCAGCAGCAACCCCGGCGTCACCGCGACGATCGTGACCGGCACGGACGGCGCCCACCTCGTGCTGCGCGCGGCGAACACGGGGGCGGCCAACGTCATCAACGTCTCGACCAG
The DNA here is from genome assembly GCF_046027395.1 of Paraburkholderia dipogonis. GTDB lineage: Bacteria > Pseudomonadota > Gammaproteobacteria > Burkholderiales > Burkholderiaceae > Paraburkholderia > Paraburkholderia dipogonis_A. Next base: position 7,379 of record NZ_JAQQEG010000045.1, read on the forward strand.
CAACATCACCAGCGACACCGGCCTGTCGAGCCTCGGCGTGACGTCGACCGCCAGCACCACGGGCGGCCAGTCGACCATTACGTCGGCCAATTCGGGCAGCGCCTGGACGCAGAGCGGCTTCGCACAGGACGCGGAGTACACGATCGGCGGAATCGCGGGCAGCAGCGCCAGCAACGCGGTGACCGGCGCCATTTCAGGCGTGACGATCAACCTGACGGCGGCGGCCGTGGGCACGCCCGCGGGCACCCCGCAGACGCTGACCATCGCGCAGGACACCACCGCGCAGAACACCGCGATCAACAATTTCGTGAGCCTGTACAACACCGTCGTCACGACGATGTCCACGCTCACGTCGTTCAGCTCCGGCTCGACATCGCAAGGGCCGCTCCTCGGCGACTCCACGCTGCAGACCATCAAGAACACGCTGGCCAATATTATCGGCGGCTCGGTTGGCTCGGGCAGCACCGGCACCACGCTGGCGGCGATCGGCATCACGCTGAAGGACGATCCGGCAGACGGCACGATGGTGGTCGACAACACCGCGCTGAACACCGCGCTGACGAGCAGCCCGGCCACGGTCGCGTCGCTCTTCAACTCGACCAACGGCATTGCCGAGCAGTTGAATGCCAGCATCACCACATTCACGCAGACCGGCGGCATCATCGACACGCGCAACACCGCGCTGAACGCCGACCTGAAGAGCATCACCACGCAACAAACCGCGCTCGCCGACTACACGACGCAATTGACCAATCAGTATCAGGCGCAATTCACCGCCCTGAACACGCTGATGGCGACCATGAACAACAATTCGCAATACCTGACCGCGCTGTTCGGTGGCACCAACAGCGCGGGCGCGCTGGCCACGAACAAGAGCTAAGCCATGAACCCGCACAACATGAACCAGACGGAATTGATCGAACGCGTGCTGTCGATCACGCGGCAAATCGAGCGGGCCGCCTCGCTGGCGGACTGGCCGGAAGCTGCCCGCCTGACTGAAACCCGCTCGCCGCTGCTGATGTCGCTCACCGCGGATCAGGAACCGGCCGCACTGGACATGATCCGCCAGATCCAGGCGATCGACGCGGCGCTGCTCGCGGACGCGGCAGTCACCCAGAACGAATTGCATATCGAGTTCGAAGCGGCGATCGGGCGCACCAAGGCCGCCGGTGAATACCAGCGGATGGCACGCCTCTAAAAAATTACCCGGAGCGGAGCCGCGCAAGGCGACATCCGCTCCCAAACAGCCGGTTCATCCGGCCGACCGAATAATAAGAACTACGTGCCGAAGTGAGGCGCGCTCGTTCCCTCAGCCCGCCTCGTGCGGGCTTTTTTCTTGCCTTCCGGCTTTCCGCCCTCCTTCCTCCATACGCTAAACAGGCGGCCTTTTTACCGTCATCTCCGCGCATCGGAAAGACCCGCCTCGTCGCACAATTTCTCCATAGAACATTTTGCGCCGAGACCATGACTCTCCTGTACGAGCAGCCGCCTGCTGAACCCCTGACGCCCGAACAACAACTCGATCAGGACATTGCGCTCGTGTTGCAGACGGCGCTCGACCATCACCACAAGGGCGAATTCGACGACGCGCAAGCGCTGTATCGGGCCATTCTCGACGCGAAGCCGAAGCACGCCGACGTGCTGTACAACCTCGGCGTGCTGCTCAGCCAGACCGAACGTACGACAGAAGCCCTGCCGCTCTTCGAGCAGTGCCTGGGATTGCATCCGCACAATGGCCAATACTGGGCCGCTTACATCAGCGCCCTGATCGACGCCGGCGAAACCGCTGCGGCGTGGCTGGCGCTCGAAATGGGCCAGAAGCAAGGCTTGAAGGGACCGGCAGTGGACGGCCTGATCGTGCGCATGGCCAACCCCGGCAAAGTCATCCAAACCGTGCCGGTTGCGACGCAGAAGCCGCAGGCTCAGCCTGCCGCCGAAACAGACGCATTGCCGGCCGCGGAAAGCACGCGCACGACCATCGCGTCGGGCCGCCGGATCAGTCAGCAGGAAACCAACCGTTACACGGCGCTCTACAACAAAGGCAATGTCGTCGAGGCGGTGAAACTCGCCCGCTCCCTGACGCAGCGCTTCCCCGCCGACGGCAACTCGTGGCGCTGGCTCGGCATCGCGTTGCACCGTCTGGGCTGTTATGACGAAGCGCTTGCCCCGCTGCGCAAAGCCGCTGAACTGATTCCCGAGGAACTCGAAAGCCGCACTGTGCTGGCCGATACGCTGCGCCTGAAAGGCTTGCACGCGGAAACCGAGCAGGAATGCCGCGCGATCCTCGCGATCAATCCGGACTACGCCGAAGCGCAGCGCATCTTCGGCATGTCGCTGGTTCACCAGGGACGCGTGGCCGAAGGTCTGGCCGCGGCACGGCGCGCGATCGAACTGGCGCCGGACACGTCCGGCATGCACAACACGCTCGGCGTGCTGTTGCTCGATCTGGGCATGGTGAGCGAGGCTGAAGAAAACTTTCGCGTCGCGCTGGAGAAAGAACCAAAAGATGCGATCGCGGCGGACAACTATCTGTTTTCGCTCACTCACAATCCCGCGGTCAAGCAGGACACGCTGTTCGCCGAACACGTCAAATTCGCTCAACAGCACGAAGCGCCGGTGCGCGCGCAATGGCCGCGCCATGTGAACAAGCGCACGCCAAACCGCAAGCTGAAAATCGGCCTCGTTTCCGGCGACTTGTTCCGTCACGCGGTTGCCTCCTATCTGCTGCCGATCATGGAGCGCCTTGCGACCGATCCGGGTGTCTCGCTTCACGTGTACAACAACCACATCGCGGTAGACGACTACACCCATCTGCTGCGCAAATGCGCGCATGAGTGGCATCAGGTCACCGGCATCCCCGACGCGCAGTTGGCGAACCGGATCCGCGACGACAGAATCGACATTCTGTTCGACCTGTCCGGCCATACGGGCCGCAACCGCCTTCTCACGTTCGCGCGCAAGCCCGCGCCGATCCAGGTCAGCTGGCTCGGCTATCCCGCCACGACCGGGCTAAGTGCGATGGACTATTACCTCGTGGACCGATTCGGCGTGCCGTTCGGCCCGGCGGAGCAAATGTTCTCCGAAAAGATCGTGCATTTGCCAGCGAACGCGCCCTTCCTGCCAGAAGAAAGCGCGCCGCCGGTCAACATCCTGCCGGCCATGCACAACGGCTATGTGACGTTCGGCAGCTTCAACCGCCTCAACAAACTGCGTCCCGACGTGATCGCGCTTTGGGCGGAATTGCTGCACGCGCAACCGTCGTCGCGAATGTTGCTGGGCGCGATTGCAACCGACGAGGATGAACAGCTTCTGATCGACTGGTTTGCCAACGCAGGCATCTCGCGCGAGCGCCTGATGTTCCGCCGCCGTTCGAGTATTCCGGTCTACCTGCAACAGCATTTTCACGTCGACATCTGCCTCGATACGTTCCCGTACACGGGCTCGACCACCGTGCTGAACTCATTGTGGATGGGCGTGCCGACCTTGACGATTGCAGGCGACACGTTGCCCAGCCGCGCAGGCACCACCTGGATGTCGCATGTCGGGCTGGAACAGTTTCTCGCCACGGACAAGGCGGATTTCGTCGCCAAGGGTGTCGCGTTGTCCTCCGATATCGCCACGCTCGCCGCGCTGCGCACGGGCTTGCGCGAACGCTGCATGGCGTCGGCGGCATTCCGGCCTGAGGTGGTCGCCGCAGGTTTGTCGCGCGCGTTGCGAATCATGTGGCAACGCTGGTGCGACGATCAGCCGCCCGTCGCATTCGAAGTCACGGCGGACGAAGCCATTGCCGCCACGGACGACACCACCGCGCCGTCCAAATCAGGGGAAAAGAAATGAACGCTGCCTTACCGCTTGGGGCCATCGCGCCGCAGATCGACGAGCGCATTTACGTTACCCAGCCGCATCTCCCGCCGCTCGAAGAATTCATTCCCTATCTTCAACAGATCTGGGACAGCAAGATCCTGACCAATGCCGGTCCGTTTCACCAACAGTTCGAAGCGGCGCTGTGCAAGTACCTCGGCGTCAAGCATCTTGCGCTGTTCACCAACGGCACGCTGGCGCTGCTCACCGCGCTGCAGGCGTTGCGCGTGACCGGCGAAGTGATCACGACACCCTATTCGTTCGTTGCCACTGCGCACTCGCTGGTTTGGAACGGCATCAAGCCGGTATTCGCCGACGTCGATCCGCACACGCTGAATCTCGACCCCGCCAGTATCGAGGCGGCGATCACGCCGCAGACCACCGCGATCATGCCGGTGCATTGCTACGGCAAGCCGTGCGACGTCGAAGCGATCCAGAAGATCGCCGACAACTACAATCTGAAGGTGATCTACGACGCGGCCCATGCTTTCGGCGTGCAGACCGAAACCGGCAGCGTGCTCGAGCACGGCGATCTCGCCGTGCTGAGCTTCCACGCGACCAAGGTTTTCAACACGTTCGAAGGCGGCGCGATCATCTGTCAGGATGCCAAGACAAAGCAGCGCATCGACCATCTGAAGAACTTCGGTTTCGTCGATGAAGTGACCGTGGTTGCTTCCGGCATCAACGGCAAGATGAGCGAGATCAACGCGGCATTCGGCTTGCTGCAACTGCAGCACATCGACGAAGCGCTGGCACGGCGCGCGCGGATCGATGCGATCTACCGCGAACGGCTGCGCGACGTACGCGGTATCAGCTGCGTGCCGAAAGCGGGCGAGAAAGTGGCGAACCACTCGTACTTTCCAATTCTCGTCGGCCCGGACTACCCGATCAGCCGCGACGCGCTGTATCAGAAGTTCCGCGACGAGAACATTTACGCGCGCCGCTATTTCTATCCGCTGATCTCGGACTTTCCGATCTATCGCGGCCTGCCTTCCGCGCGCCCCGAAAATCTGCCGGTCGCGCACGCCGCCTCGCAACAGATTCTGTGCCTGCCGATTTTCCCGGCATTGACGGACGATATGCTCGATCGCATCGTCGGGATCATCGCGGGTAGCTGAACGTCATGAAGCTCGCGATCATGCAGCCCTACCTGTTTCCGTACATCGGATATTTCCAACTGGCGGCGGCAGTCGACAAGTTCGTCTTCTACGACGATGTGAACTTCATCAAGAATGGCTGGATCAACCGCAACCGGATGTTACTGGGCGACCAGGTGCGTTATCTCACCGTGCCGCTCAGCGGTGCGAGCCCTTCGTTGAAGATCAACGAGGTACGGGTCGAACCGCGCGAGCGCTGGTTACGCAAGCTGCTCGAATCGATTCGGCATGCGTATGCCAAAGCGCCTCACTACCCGCAGGTCAGCGCGCTGATCGGACGGATCCTGACCGAGCCTCTCGCACCTGTTTCGCTGCTCGCGTCGCACACTGTCATGGAAATCTGCAAGTACCTCGAGATCGATACCGAGTTCGTCCCATCTTCGACGAAGTACGGCAATGCGCAACTCAAGGGCACCGAGCGGGTCATCGACATCTGCGCGAGAGAGCAGGCGAGCACCTATGTGAATCTGCCGGGTGGCCGCGCACTTTACGATAGCGTGGCATTCTTGGCGCGCGGCGTGGAACTCGCCTTCATCGAACCGAATCTGCGTCCCTATGCGCAGTTCGACGACGCTTTTCACCCCGCCTTATCGATTCTCGACGTCCTGATGTTCAATAGCAAAAACAGCGTCAGGGATATGCTGTCCGTCGAGGTGAACGCATGATCCCGCGCGAGCCGCGCGCAGTCGGCGGTTATTTCGAACTCGAACTTCCACGTGCCGGAGCGACGCTTCACGACGACGCGCTGCGTTTTCAGTCGTCGCGAGCCGCGTTTCTTGCATTGCTTCGGGCGATGCGACCGACTGCCGTCTGGCTGCCCTGGTACATTTGCGACGCGATGATCGAGCCTCTTCGCATGACCGGCACGCCGGTCAAACGCTATCGGCTCGACGCCGAACTGCGCGTGCAGTCTGTCGATATCGCGCACGGCGAGTGGCTCGTTTACGTCAACTATTTCGGCTTGTGCGCTCAACAGGTCGACGACGTGCTGAGCCGGTTCCCACGCGAGCGCGTCGTGATCGACAACGCGCAGGCGTTGTTCGCGCACTCCACCGATTGCCTCGCCACGCTGTACTCGCCGCGCAAATTCGTTGGCGTGCCGGATGGCGGATACCTCGTCACTCGGCAGCCGATCGCGATGCCGGAAGCGACCGACGATGCCTCGTTGCTGCGCTGCGCGCATCTGCTGACCCGGCTCGCGAAAGACGCGGAAGCCGGTTACGCCGACTACGCCGCGGCCGAAGAAAGCCTGAAACACCAGCAGCCATTGCGCATGTCGGCACTGACTGAACGGCTGCTCGCCGGCGTCGACTACGAAAGCATGCGCGCACGGCGAGTCGAAAATTTCGCCTATCTGCACGAGAAATTGCAGCGCTACAACCGCTTCACGTTTCATTACGACGAAGATGCGGTGCCGCTCTGCTACCCGTTTTTCGGCGCGCCGCCTGGCGTGCGCGAGGCCCTTCGAGCGCAACGCATCTATACGCCCACTTACTGGCCCGATGTCGCAACCGCCGAAGGCTCGCCGGACTTCGAACGCAATCTTCCTGACTCGACCTTGTGCCTTCCGTGCGATCAGCGGCTGACGCGCAACCATCTGGCGCCGATGGTGCAACATCTACTGGACCGACTCGCATGAGCGACAACGCGATATTCCTGCGCGAGATCGAACGCGGCGACCTGCCGACCATCAATACATGGCGCGCCGACAAGGCGCTGGTCAGCCTGTTGGGCGGCGCCTTCCGGTATGTGGGCACCGAGATCGACAATAAATGGTTCGATAGCTATCTCGGCTCCCGGGCGAATAACGTGCGTCTCGCCGTGTGCCTCGCGTCTAACCAGGAAGTGGTCGGCGTGACGTATCTGCTAGGCGTCGACTGGGTGAACCGTTGTGCGGAGTTCTCGATTCAGATCGGCGCCGAGACGGCGCGCGGGCGGGGCATCGGCGAGGCCGCCACGCGCCAGACGCTCGCACACGCATTCGGCGACCTCAACCTCAACCGTATTTCGCTGACCGTGCTCGCGTCCAATGCGCGCGCCATCGCGCTCTACGAGAAAGTGGGCTTTCGCGCTGAAGGTCTTTTACGCCAGGCCGCCTTCAAAGGCGGCCGCTATCTCGACGTCATGCCGATGGCCATCCTCGCCGCTGATCGACACTGAGCCTTTTACTTTTGCCGTTGCCTCGCTCTACTCATGAACACGACTGACGCTCGACATCACACTGAGCTCGCTACGGCGGGCTGGACGGTGCTTCCCGGACTGATTCACGCTGAATTGCTCGATTCGCTGGTGAAGGCGCTTGGTCCTTCGCTCGCGTTGCGCGACCAGATCAGGCAACGCAATGGCGTGCTGGAAAACAGCGCCGGCACCTTGCATCATCTGCTGATGGATGACCCGTGCTACGTCGAATTGCTAGCAGAACTCTCAGCGCTGGAGCCGGTTTTCAAGGGATACTTTGAGGGCAACTTCGTTCTGAATTCGTACGGCGGCGTGATCAACGAGCGCGACTCGCGCTCTTACGTGCAGAACGTGCATCGCGATATCCGCTTCGGCTCCGACACGCGGCGCTTCATGGTGAACGCGCTGGTGATGCTCGACGATTTCACGCTGGACAATGGCGCGACGCATATTCTTTCGCACTCGCAGAACCTCCAGCAGCAGCCCACCGACGAGCAGTTCTACGCGCAGGCGTCGCGCGCGACCGGCGAGCGCGGCTCGGTTCTGCTGTTCGACTCACGCATGTGGCACGCCACCGGCCGTAACACCACCGATGCGCCGCGCCGTGCGCTGACACTGACATTCACCAGCCCCTTCTTCAAGCCGCAGCTCGACTACGCGCGGCTGTTCGGATACCGCAATCTCGACCGCTGCAACGCATGGATGCGCCAGGTGCTCGGCTTCAACGCCCGGGTGCCGGAGTCGCTCGATGAGTTTTACGTGCCGGTGGAGCAGCGGTTCTATCAACGCGGACAGGATTGACGATCATGAACAGAGACTACGACGCGGAAGCGAAAGATCATCCCGAACATCGCTACGCTTATGACTTCGATTATCTGATGCATGAATACATGCTTCGGACATTCGCACCGTTCCTCGTCAGCGGCAACGCGCTCGAACTGGGGTGCTTCGAAGGCAACTTTACGCGACTCCTGACGCAGCGCTTCGATTCACTGGAAGTGGTCGAGGCATCGGCAGACTGCATTGCCATTGCGTCGGATAAGACGAAAGGCGCCGTCAAATTCCATCACTCGACGTTCGAGACTTTCGAGCCCGCGCGACGCTACGACAACATCTTCCTGATTCATACACTCGAACACCTCGATCATCCGGTCGAAGTCCTGAGCCGGATCGGCAGTTGGCTATCGAAAGGTGGCCGCCTGTTCGTGGCTGCGCCGAATGCGCGCGCCGGGTCCCGCCAAATCGCGGTCAACATGGGGCTGATCGACCATCACGCGGCCGTGACGGCGGCTGAAGCCGCACACGGTCATCGCGTGACGTATTCGATCGATACACTGCGAGCCGATCTGCGTGCGGCAAAGCTTCGCCCGGTCACCGAAGGCGGGGTCTTTTTCAAGGGTCTCGCCAACTTCCAGATCGATGCCGCACTACAGGCCGGCATCATATCCAGAGAGTATCTGGATGGCTGTTTTGAGCTCGGGCGTGTCTATCCCGACTTGTGCTCCAGCGTATACGCGATCTGCGAGCGCGGCACGGACGCCTGATCGATTTCGGTCCGCCTGCGAAGGGCATCCCACGGATGTCCCTTCGCATCCCCACGTTGCCGTTGTTCCGCGCGAGCCCGCCTCATGCTCGCCTGCAAGTGAGCGCCTCACGCCTCGCGAGCGGCAGCATTACTGAAAGGTCGCATTGACCGACAGCTGCACCGCATTGCCCTTCGGCCGGTTGCTGGTGTTGAATTCGTTGACCCAGCGCAGCGCAGCCGAAATGGGCGTTTTCTGGATCTTGCCCGACCAGGTGATCATCGGCCCGAGGCCAACGGAATGCCCCTGACTGCCGCCGACGACGTCCGCAATGCCGCCGCTGTCATGGCCGATCTGCTGGATATAGCCGCCCACCACGCCGACGCCCCAGCCGTTGCTGAAGCGCTTGAGCGCGAGCAGATCGAGCACGCTGACCGGCGCGTTGTGATAGTGGGTGTCGTTATTGGGCGTGTAGAACTCGAGGCCGTAATTCAACGACAGTTCGATGTTCTCCTTCGGCAGCAATTTCGTGTAGGCGACAGTCGGCGTGAAGGTCCACGTGTTCTGTCCGGCATTGGCTAGCCGGTTCGGGTTGTACGCACCGGTCGGTGCATAGATCTGCACGCTCAACGCTACATGGTCGGTCTTGGTCAGGTGATAGCCGGCAATGACCGGCGTAAAAAAGAAATCGGCAAACTGCGTGCCGTGGTCGTCCGGCAAGCGACCATGAAACGACGAGATGTTGGTGTACTGAACCGGCACCCCGAACGATGACGCAAAGTTCCAGCCGCCCACCGTGATCCCCCACGTCTTGACCGCGGCGAGGATGGTGTATTCGGCCGTCGCATTGACGCCGGCCGTCACCTGTCCGGCGATGGGAATCGACTTGCTCGCGCCGAGCGAGCCTTCGTAATAGATCGTGGCGGCTGACACGATCCAGTCGCTGGTGGGCGGCACGATGCCGCCGTACGGCGTCACCTGCTGGCCGGTGATCGGACGGCCTATGCCGCCTTCCGTCGCCCACGCCGTTTGGGAGAAACTCACGCCGACGGTGGTCAGAAGCGCGCCCCTGCACAATCCGGCGACGAGCCGCCTGGCTGCGAAGAAACAGTTAGGTTGACTCATAATCGTCCTCATCGAATAGAAGTTCGGCATTCTCACTCCTGCGGAACCGCATCTGGGCGGGCTGCGTCGGCAAGCCGCACTGCGCGCGTGCGCGCAGGCGTCAGGCTCCGCGCACGATTGGCGGCGGCGTCCAGTTGCCATCCAGCAGCGCTTGCTGCGGCCAGTAGCCGCGCAAGTACAGGGAGAACGCCTCGTTGGCCGGCGCCGGCAGCCAATTGGCGAATTTGTCGTCGCTGGGTCTCGCGTGTTGCACGTGGAGCGTAAGCGAGCCGTCTGCGTCGAACTTCAGGCCTTTGTTCTTTGTGCCGAGCGTGTGGCGGTTTTGTGGGTTGAGTGAAAGAAAGTGGTGCGAGTCATACAACGTCAGCGACCAGAAGCCTTTGACAGGCGGCAACCGGTCTTTATGGAAGGTCACAGTGTAGCGCCCACTGCCATCAAGACATTGGCCCAATGCATCGGTATCCGAATAAAAACACTTTATCTCGTTGGCCTTGTTGACAAAGATGTGCGACGCCGCTATTGCCGTTCGCGAGTAGTAATCCACCCCAAAGACCGCACCGTTGCTGAAGGTGTTCCAGTTTCCCGGAAGCCGCTTGCCGAACAGATTGAAGTTGGAGAGCGGTGCGATCAGATCCGCTTCGGCTCTCGCCGCTTCCTCGACGACGGCGCTCCTGAGTGCCCCGTCACGGCGCGCGGCGGCGATCAGCACGCGCGCCTGCGCATAGAGCGCCTCTTCGCCATGCTGCGGCGGCGCTTCGTCGAGCACGGCTGGCAGTATGTCCCAGAAGTGGTTCGGATCGACCCATTTGGTCTCTTCAGCGCTTGCGTGCGTCGCGCTACGGGCCGCGCTGAAACCGGGCAATGTTGACCAGTCGGTTTCCTTGAACTCGCCGTCGTATTCCGCGAGCGGATACAGGCCGATTCTGCTGATCAGCGATTGCACCGCGGCGCGATCTTCCGGCGTGTCGTCCATGAACACGCGCGGAATCAACATGCCTATTGCGGTAGGTGAGCGGAACATCTGGCGGATGCCCTTCGGCGCCTGGCCGTGCCAGTCCGGGCCGGCCAATAGATAAAAGCCGGGCCGCGAGCCGTACATCTTGCCGAGGCTCGCGAAGCTGTCGGTACGCAGATCGACGGCCTGATAGACCCAGAAGCGTCTGCCGAAATCCGGTACCTGGACGATCGCCGGCGTGGTGCGCAGATCGAGCATCGCGCAACCGTCGACCCCATCGCGATTCGGGCAGGCGACGTGCCGCGTTTGCGGTTGAACATAATCGCGCAGCATCGCGAGGCGGTTGGGCGGCGCGACCGGCATGACGCCGCCGTTCAGCCCCGGCCGCGGCACCTGCTGCATCGCCAGCAATCGGCGGTAGACATTCACCAGCGGCCATGCCCAGAAGTAGGTCTGGCGCGCCACCAGGCGCGCGTATTCCTCGGAGATCGTGTCGCCCGCTACGGGACCGGGTACGGACGCCGCGCCGCCCGTTGCCGCAGACCACGGACGCTGCTGCGTCTTCGCAAGAATCGGCGCGGCGACCGATGCCAGCACGGCCGCCGTCACCCATGTCGCCGCCTTCCTGTGCATGTCGGTGTCCGGGTCGTCCATGCCCGCCTCAACGCTTCTGCGGTGTCGGAAACGTCCAGCTGCCGTCGAGCACGGTCTGGTCGGGGCCGTAGATCCGCATGATGAGGTCGTATGCGCCTACGGGCGCCGGCAGCCAGTTCGATGCCTTGTCCGCGCCCGGCGGCGTGTTCTGCACGTAGATATCGAGCGAGCCGTCCGCCCCGTATTTCAGCCCCCTGGTGCGATCGCCAATCGAGTAGCGATTAATCGAATTCGCGATCAGATGGCGTGCGGGCAGGTCGTACAGCGTCATCGACCAGAAGAACTTCGCGGGCGGCAGATTCTTTTTGTCGAAGTGCAGCACGTAAGGCTGCGAGCCGAGCAGCTGCTTGTGTTCCGGATTGACGTGGGTGCCGACATACACCGCTTCTTCCTTGGTGTTGCCGTAGATACCCATCGCAGCGGCGACCGCGCGCGTGGTGTAGTCGTCTTTCAACTCCGCCCGGCTGCCGAACAGGTTGAACGAGCTGGTGGTGTGTTTTTCGGCATCGGCCAGGGCGGCTTTGCCGTCGGCGACACCCGCTTCGAGCGCCGCGCGGGTTTCCGGCGGCAACGCAGCCGGATCGAACGGCGCGCCCGGCGCAATGCCGATCTTCGAGAAGCGCGCCATCAATTCCTTCTCCGTTGGCGCGGGCGGTTGTGTGAACCGCAGCAGGAAGTTCAGATAGGCGATGAAGTCGACTGAGGTCGCCTTCGCTTCATCCCACTTCGGAAAATCGAGCTTCGCGACGGGCGGCGGTGCAGCCGTATGCGCGAAGGCGGACAATGGCGTGAGCTTGTACTGCTTCTGGATCGCCTGAACGTTTTTGACGTCGCTCGCGCCGTTGAGCGCCGTGCGGCCGAGCGTCAGGATCAAGTCCGTCTCGGAACGGAACACCTTGTCGATGCCCTTGGGCGTGTCGCCGTGCCAGTTCGGTCCGGCGAACAGATAGTGGCCCGCGCCGTTGCCTGTGGTGCGCGAACCGACGTACGCGAAGTTGTACGTGAACAGGTCGATCCACTGGAACACGTAGTAACGCTCTTTAGGCACCGCGGGTACCGTCAGCACCCACGGTTCACGGCGCAGATCGAGCCACGCCCACGAGTACGGCGTGTCGTTGTTCGGCGTGACGATTTCCTTGTTCTCGGGACCGTACGGCTGCGAGTAATTGCGGAATTTTCCGAAGCCGCCCACGTACGACTTCGAAGTGGGATCGACCGCCTGCTGATAGAGCGTCTTGTAGTTGAACAGCATGGGGTAGGCGTACAGGTAGGCATCGCGTGCGATGCCGCGCGCCTCGTCTGGCGAGGCGGTCACCGCGGCGGCCGGCGCGTTCGTCTGCGCCGTCGCCGGCACGTACGGCAGCACAGCCAACGCCAATCCAGCGACGCATACCTGAATTCCCAGGCGTTTTGAAAACGTCATTGCGAGGCTCCCTCGAGTTCTCGTCTATTTGCCGAAGGTCATGTTCAGGCCAGCGAAAATCGTGAATTGCGGCACACCCGCGCCGGAATGCGCGACCGAGTACTGCGGTTCGATGAACGCGTTGTAGATCGTCGAACCGCCCTTCCATGCCTTGCCCGCGCCGAGGCCGACGGGGATGTAGTAGCTGCCGTGCTGCAGGTCGAAGGTCCACGTGCCGGTCGAACGGATGTACCAGCCGCCGGGCAGATTGAAGATGCCAAAGGGCTGCGCGGTCAGCGATTGCGTGGTGGGCCGGCTGCTTTGTCCGGCGAACGAGTGTTGCCACTGCACGAGGCCGCCGATCAGTCGCGCCCGGGTGGCGCTCACGGCGACAGCGGCAAGACCCGCCTGCCACTTGCCGGTACCGAGACTCGGATCGGTCGCAGTCGGCATGGTGACCAGCGGTCCCACGCCGAGTTGCACGCCGCCTTCCGAGAGCAGAAAGATGTCGAACAGATTGAGGTCGCCGAGACCGGTGTTGTAGCCGCCGCTCGGGTCGGGCCGCGTGCTGAGCGGCACCGTGCCGCGGAAGATCTGCGGCACGCCGATCAGGCTGTTCGGGCCGACCGGCACGGTAGGGCGAAGCAGCAGGTCGTTGGTGTGCGCGCTCGCGCCGAACACACTCGGCGTGTAGTAATTCTGGATGTTGAATGAGGCGGCGAGATTGAGCGGGTTATTGCTCTTATTGGCGTCGTCGGCGGATGCCTGAGCAAAGACTGGCGACGACACGAACGCGGCGACGCATAACGCCCCCGCCCCAACCGCGCAGCTGTAACCCATTATCGAGCCTCGTTTTATGGGTATTTCTTATCGGCGAGCGCCTGCCTTTGCCTGACGCAAAATCATTTCGCAGGAAGGGCGTTCGGGTGACCGATTCAAGTCGAATTCATTTGCGCGTGTTTGCGCATCCCGGCAGCCACGCGCAGCCGGACGCGATATCACGCAAATAACGCGCGCTATGTCACTTGAACAATCTGGAAAGGCGGCGCAGCTGGATATAGGACTTGCATGAGCGCTCCTTGAAACGAGAAACGCCGCATCAAACGAAGCATGCGGAAAGGAGAAGATTCACCACGCTGGCATCGTTAGGAATACTAGCAACGATTTCAGAAATCACAGAGATAAATTTGTAACATGGCCGAAGAAGCCAGTCCTATCGCGTCCGACTTCCCCGCTTATTCAATTGGCATTTTGTCGTGCCGGGACAGGCTCACCCGTCATGTCGAAAAAATCCCACAAGGGCTGCAATAACCGCCTTAGCCCATTAGACTGGCGCTCGCTTGAAGTTCGACCCACCGCTTTCGATGAGGCTTTCATGATTCGCACGTTGCACCGGTACTGCATTGCCTTCACCGTTGTTCTTCTTTCCGCTTGCTCCGTGACGCCGCGCCAGGACAGTGGCGAGTCGCAGACCGGCGTATCGACGGCCGCCGCGTTGGCGTCATGGAACGACACGAAGACCAAACGCTCGATCGTCGACTTCGTTACGCTGGTGACGACGCCCGAATCCAAGGACTTCATCCCGCGTGCCGACCGGATCGCCGTGTTCGACAACGACGGCACGCTATGGCCGGAGCAACCCGCTTCCGTACAACTGGTGTTCGCGCTGCAACGTGTGAAGACGGTGGCCGGCCGGCATCCGGAATGGAAGCGCCAGGAACCGTTCCGCTCGATCCTCAAAGGCAACCTCAGGAATGTGGCTGCAAGCGGCGACGCCGGTTCGATGCGAGTGTTGGCGGCGGCCCACGCCGGCATGACGGGCGACCAGTTCGCCACACTCGTACACGAATGGTTCGATTCCGCGAGCGACCCGCGCTTTAACCGGCCTTACGCCGATCTCGCGTATCAGCCCATGCTCGAGTTGCTCGCCTATCTGCGCGCGAATGGCTTCAAGACCTATCTGGTGACGGGCGGCGACGTCGAGTTCGTCCGCGATGTGGCTCAGCGCATGTACGGCATCCCGCCTGAGCAGGTGATCGGGAGCACCGTCAAGTACCGCTACGGCCAGAGCAACGGCGCGGTCTCGCTGACGCGCCTCGCGCAGGTCGACACGTTGCTCGACGGCTCGGCCAAACCGCTGGCCATCGATCGTGTGATCGGCCGACGTCCGGTGATCGCGTTCGGTAACGCGGATGGCGACGCGCCAATGCTCGAATGGACCTCGGCAGGCGACGGCCCGCGCCTCGCCGCGCTTGTGCATCACACCGATGCGGAACGCGAATACGCGTACGACCGCGCGACGAAGAGCGGCAAGCTCGACAAAGGTCTGGACGAGGCCGGCGCGAAAGGCTGGCTCGTCGTCGATATGAAAGATGACTGGAGGACCGTGTTCAAGCCGGAAGGCGCGACGACGGCGGTAGCCGCTGCGACGACACCTGCGAAGAACTGAGCCTGAAACGCAGAAGGCCGCTGGCGAGCGGCCTTCTGCGGTTGTTTGAGTTTTCGCGCGATGACTGGCTTTGGCGCCTCGTCTAGCGACTCAGCGTAATCGCCAGATACGCGGCGTAAAGCACGCCGCAAACCAGCAACGCCCATACCGGCACGCCGCGCTCGCGCACGTTGATCCGCAGCCAGGCCGCCGCGGCGAGCGTGATCACGATGCCGGTCACCACTTCGATGCGCGGCACCCACGGCGTCAGCAGAATGCCGATCGCGGGCAACAAGGTGCCCTGAAACACCATCGCGCCCGTGATATTGCCAAACGCCAGCGTGTCCTTGCCGCGGCGAATCCACAGAATGCTGTTGACCTTTTCCGGCAGTTCGGTGGCGATCGGAATGATCAGCAGCGAGAGCAGCAGCGGCGACACGCCAAGCGCCTGCGACACGCCACGCACACCATGGATGAAGCCTTCCGCGCCCCACACCAGCAACGCGACGGCGAGCGCAAGTTGCACCACGATGGTCGCGAAGTTAGTCGGCACGCCGAGGCGCGAGATCAGCATCTTGCCCGGCGCTTCGGTGCCGTGGCCGGCATCGACCAGGTCATTCGATGCGCGGAAGGTCATCACCACATAGGTGACGTACACGCCGACTAGCGCCACGCTGAAGAGCGCGCGCACGATCATCTGCTCATGCGGCACGTACATCGCGGCGGCGGCCAGCACGAACGCGCACAGGAAATAGTTGAGGTCGCGCGTGAAACCCGTGCGCTCCGGCGCGACCCACCCGCGCGCGCCGCGCGAGCCGAGAATCGCGAGCGTCATGAGGAAGGTGGAGAGCGTGGAGAGCATCAGCGGCGCGCCGAGAATCGCGCCGACGCCGATCTCCTGATTGACTGCGCTATCGGTCGTGCCGCCGGCGATCGCGAGCAGCGGCACGAGTGTCTCGGGCAACGCGGTGCCGACGGCGGCGAAGAGCGAACCCGTCACGCCTTCGGAAATCTTGAGGCGTTCGCCCAGATGCTCGAGCGCATTGGTGAAGAGTTCGGCCGCCACCAGAATGACGACCAGCATGATGGCAAGTTCGATGAGGAGACCGGTCATGCGCGGCGCTCCGCATACACGCAGAGGCAGCGGCGCGGCGGACGGGCAGAAGGGGAGACGTGCTGGGTACGACGATGTTTCACAGGGCAACTCCGCGGTCGGACGTAGATGACAAACCAATGACGCACCGCCGCCCGTCCGACCAGAACGAGGCAGTGCGTCAATGGTCTCGCCAAACCGACCCGGTCGAACGCGCCATGACCCGCAGGCCAAGTATGTTGACGCGCTCTCCTTCAAAGGATGAAGGAAGGCTACTCCCCAGTGACCGGGGGATTCTAACGGCAGGGGGCGCTTTCAACAACCTTGTTGCGGGGAGGCGGTTGAAATATCAAGCTTAATAGGTTGGCCGCGCTCCCGCGAATCAAGCGGACTAGTCGAAATGATATTGCACGCCGATTGTGAAACTGTTGTTCTTTCTTTTGGTGCCGTCGTGATTGCTGGTATCGGTTGTCCATTCGCCCACCGCGCTGATGTGCCTGGCGAATTTATATTCGACTCCTAAACCCCAGTGGAGACGCGTGTCCGGCCAGTCAGTTGACCGACGAGGAAAGGGCGGCACGAAAGCGTGAACAAGACCAACGAGCGCGGCGCGGTATGGATTGGTTCATGTCCGTGCTGACGCGGTGAGGCGCAAGACAGATTTCATTCAACCAAAGGAGTATCAACCATGAACACCAACGTGGCGAACACGGTTCCGGCCACCAAGGTCTGTCCCGCAGTACCGGGCGAGATGGACACGATGAAAATGCGCGGCGATTTCAAAGGCGCAACAAACGGTGCGAAAGTCGTCCACCACTTTGCTGCAGAGCCGGTCGCGGCTGAACCGGTTGCAGTTGAACCCGAATCCCCCGCCTGAAGTCCCACGCGCGTCCCGCTATGCGCGAAACCCAAGCGCGTAGCACCTGCAACCGCCCGTTGAAGGCGATTATCTCTCCGCTGATCTGTCCGTGCTACCGGGCCAGTCCTACACTTCGCGGGCCAAGATGAATTGGAGAACACCGGATTGAACAGGCCGCAAGTCGTCCTGAGGCGCACGAAGGCGTTCCTACGAGTGCCCCTGAATTTTCCTCAACAACGCGTTGCCGTTTTCTTCGTGAATCTTCATCAACAACGCCTTGCCGTTGTTCGTGAGAAGCCACCCGGATCCCTTACTCAGAGGCTCTATTACACCCAATTCTACGAACCTATTCCTCATCAAGTTATAAGAATGCCTCTCGATAACTCCAACGAGATCATCGTGTTCTCGCACCAACCTGAAGATAGTACGGCCAACGAATTCGTCGCTTGGATCCCTGATCAATTCGAAACCAATCATTGAAAACAGCTGCAAGTAGGTGCCTTTCCAACGTACGTTCTGGATGTCGCCGCCTTTTCCAGAAAGGGCAACTACGAGTTCCAACGGCTCGTTAAGGGTGGACTTCGAGAAGTTGCCTGTAAAGCGGAGTGGTGATGCGACCTCCGGGTTAGCTGCGACTGCTTTGGCGGCCTGCGCTTTTGCTTCTAGCCACAAATGCCGTATTTCATCGCCCTCCTTTCTTTCTTGTCCCAATAGATGCTTCAAGTGGGCGTTTTCTGTTTGTAGTGCGCCCATCTTTTCCATCTGAGGAGAAAAGTCCGGGAGGCTCGACGCCCGCACCCATCCTTCCAATTTTCGACCTTCGGCTAGGTGATTGATAGACTTCTGAACGTGCCTGTGAATGTCCCTCGCGTCACTGACCTCGCTACACAGCTTGCTCTTAACTAGCGCGCGAAACTGGTTCAGCTTCATCGTATCGTTCTGCTCGATGGCAGCTGTACCAAGCTCTTTCACCTTGTTGTTGATCGCCTCGTCAGTCAAGTAGATCGCGAAGAACGGCTTCTCTGTCGCCACGGCGTGCTCATACTCAAGCTGAATGTAGCTCTTGCCTGACTCCGGGTCGATGCTGCCATAACGACCGCCGAGGATGAGCATGAAGATGTCGCTCTTGTCAATCCACGCCCTGATCACTTCCATCTGGGACCTGTCGGACGCGGCGAACAATTCCATGCCTGCTGGAATGTGCCCGGCATCTAAGATCGCTTCGACCGCAACTCGACGTTCGGCTTTCATGTCGGTGTACGTGGACGAAATAAACACCTGATACTTCTTATCCATTCTGAATCGGTCTCCAAGCCACGATTAACTGCTGAAGAGTCTATCACCGGCTAGGAACGGTACCGAGGATGCGAATAAAACGGCGGATTGGCCTTTCGCTGCGACTGGAATCTAGACTGCTGAACCCGTCGGGCAGAGGCAGCACCCGAATCCGCTGCGTGAAGTCCCGCCCGCGTCCTACTATGCGCTAACTTCCAGCGCATAGTACCTGCAACCGCCTTTCGTGGGCGGTTGTGCATCTTCTCTCGAAGAAAGGCCGCAGGAGCCATCCGCGCTCACGCCGTACCTCTCCGACCGTTCCGCGAACCAGCCTAGACACTGGATCGGACGCGCGCCGCTGTATCGGGCGAAGCTAGGCGCGCCTTGCAGGACGGACGCACAATGCCTCATGCTTCGTCTCGTCATACTCCCAAAACTCCACATCTGGCGGCACCAGATGACCGTAGTTCCTGAGGTAGTACGCCGCAAGCGTTAGCCGCCTTTTCGCGCACTCGTGACGAAGAACAAACATCACCTTCCTGTAGTGTTCCGGCGCGAGGCTGAAGTAATACATAGCCTCGTTCCACACTGTAATTTTTGCGGCAGGAATGTTTGAGCCGCCGGTCCAACGGTGAGACTTGCACTCAACAATGATCCGGCGCTCTGCGCAGCCTAGATCGAAAGCACGATTCTTTTTCTCCTCACCCGTACCAATCAACACCTTATGGTTCGGGTGTAAATCAATTCCTTGATCTGCATAGAATCGCCGCGCGTACGCCTCGAATTCCCGTCCCGCATGCGTGTTCGAAATAGCGCCTATGCGCTGATGTGTTAGCTGGCCGTTCATCTCGATACCCAATCGCGCCTTTAATTCGGGGATTGTGCTCAGCCGCAGCGGTGCCGGCTCGACAATTTAGTTGCTCTTCGACGATACGCGCAGCGGCGGCTCGCTTCGCCGATAGACTGCCGTGCGTCCCGCTCGCGTCCTTTCGCATGCGCAGCGAGTCGCAAGCGCCTGTCGTGCATATACGCGGCCTCGCCTCCTAAAGGCGGTTGCGCAAAGCGAGAAAGTCGTCCTATGCCTCCGCGTGCAGCTTCATCAACAATGCCTTGCCGTTTTGCGTGAGTGTCCAACACAGCGCGTTGCCAATCTTTTTCAGCTCCACCGCGCCCGCCGCGGCAAGCTTCATTTTCATCGATTGAAAGTCTGCTTCCTGCACACTCACTGTCTCGTATGCAGGAAGCAGTTCACGCAATATCTTGTCCAGATAAACCTGAACGGCGCTGTCAGACGGTTCTTCAAGCAGCTTCGCCGCGATTAAGGAAAAAATGCCCAAGTAAGTCCCGGTCCAAGAACTGCGCCCAATCTCAGGCATCGAATATTCGAGTTCGCGGACATACGAGAAGCGAAGTTCCAATGGAACATCCAGTTTCGATTCGGAGAATTCGCTCATGCCACCGGGAAGCAGAGAGGGTTCCGCTCTGGCGGTTCGCGCAGTCTCCTTCAGATGCGCGTTCTCCAATTGCAGTGCCTGGAGTTGGCTCATCAGAGGCGATAAGTCCGGAACGGTCGATGCGCGCACCCAACCTTCCAATCTGTTCGCGGCAGCTAGGTCGCGAATGGCTTTCGGGATGTGAATCTTGATGTCCTTTTTGTCTTCGACCTCGCTACACAACCTGCTCCTTACCAATTCGCGAAACTCGTTTAATTTCTTCGAGTCGTTCCGCTCAATCGCGTCCGTGCCGAGAGACTTCACTTTGTCGCTGATGGCCTTTTCCGTCAGATACAAGGCGAAGAATGGCTTACCGGTTTCTACGGCGTATTCATACTCAAGCTGAATATAACTTTTGCCCGTTGTTGGCTCGACACTTCCATACCGGCCACCGAGAATCAACATGAACATATCGCTTTTGTCGATCCATCCTTTGATGACTTCGATCTGCTGCTTGTCAGATGCGGCGAAGAGTTCCATGCCAGCCGGAATGTGACCTGCATCCAGAATCGCCTCAACCGCCGTCTGGCGCTCGTCTTTCATGTCCGTATAAGTGGACGAGATGAACACCTGAAATTTCTTATCCATTTTCGTTTTTGGTCCCAGAGACGCGATTAGGTGAAAGCAAGTCTATCAGCTAGAAATGCCGGCCCGCGCGCAGGTAAAGAAAACTACGGTTGACCATTCGCCATTGCACAACCGCCGTCTAAAGGCGGTCCACGTCCCACGCGGCCAGGCTCCAAGGAAATGCAGGACGTGCATAGGACTCGCGAATTAACTCACCGCGCCGGGCGGCGTATCTCTCACGAGCACAGAAAACGCGGTGACCTCGCCAAGCTGTGGAAACTCTTCACCTATGTCGCCCCACATCCGAACTGAGCCTCTATATAGAGCAAGCAAGTATTTGTGATATTTTCGGTAGAAGTCCGATAGATTCAGTTCTGCGCGCTCGTGCTTAACGTGACCCATTGCAGTGTTACGGGCACGACGAAGTGCTGTAGCAAAGTCTTTTAGTCCCTCAATCGACTCAGTGATGCCGGAGTTGTACGGAGCAGCACCAAGCGCGGCCGCATTGAAACCTGCTGTGGCGTTCCTAAACGCAATTTGCGCGCTCGCGGCGATTACCCCGTCTGCCGTCCCGCCTTTTAGCTCGGAAGTGTCACCGCGAGTACGTTGATCACACGCCAACAGAAACTCATAAAGGTGCAAGATAAAGCGCGCATACGCGTTGTATGCACGGTAAGAAACCTCTCGCGTTTCATCGCCTTGCTGAAGTCGCTGCCCTGCAGCTATGAAGTCCTGAAAAGCTTCTTTGCATCGCAAAAATTCATGCCTAATCATGAGACATAGATTCTGGTCTATTTCATCGCCATGCTTGAATTTCATGCGCTGCTAACTCAAGAAGAGGTGGGAAAGGAGACAGCCCTATTCGTCGCAGGTCATCCGGGTGTCCTCAGGCATCACGCCAGTTGGGCCTTCTGATCGCTGGCGGTCTGATCCGCCGTCTCCCGCCTTATGCTTGCGCTCCACCGTCCTCGGCATCGGCCAGTGGAAACGGTCCTCAGCACACCTTGTAGGGCATGCCGGATTGCCGTAATTCGACGTTCTTCCCCTTACATCACCCCGTAGGATCAGACAATCACCGGATGCCGCCAGCGCGAACGGTTGGGGTATTCAAAAATTGGGTCAACATGCGGCCCTCCTCAAGAAACCCCACTATTGGGTTCATTTAGTTTCCCACAACCCGATAAGAAATTGAACGTCAGGAAAACAAAAAAATAGAGCCGCCTGTAGTTAGGCGGCTCCAATTAACTCATGAGCGGAAAGATCACCCTAGCTTCCGCGCAATATCCTCAGCACGCGGCGCGGCGTACCGCTGGATCATTGATAGCGTTTTGTGCCCGCTGACCTGCGACACCTCCACGATGTTTAAGCCGCGCTCCAGCATGCGGCTGACGCCCTCGCGGCGCAGGTCGTGAAACCGCAGCCCCTCAATCTTGACGCGTTTTGTTAGCCGAACGAAGGCGTGCTTGAGGCTGCACCGATCCTTACTGAACGCGCTGAACACGTGATCGCCCTCGCGCGGTATCGCATCCAAGACCTCGACAGCGCGGGTCGATAGCGGGATGGTCCGTGGATGCCCGTTCTTTGTGATCGGAAACCGGGCCACTCGCCTCTTCAGGTCAACGTTATCCCACGTGAGCGCGAGTAGTTCGCCTTGCCGCGCGGCTGTCTCGATAGCGAGGATGATCACAGGCTTCAGTTGCTTGATCCGCGATCCGTCGCAGCCCTTCAGCAGCAGTTCTTCCTCGCCCGATTTCAAACGCCTGTCTCTCGGAGCAGGAGCCTTCGGGCGCTTTATCTGAACGTCAGGGACCGGGACGCCCCAATCGATTCTCGCCCGATTCAGCGCGGCCCGAAGTATGTTGAGTTCGCGCAGGACCGTTCCGGCTGAAACCTGCCGCAGACGCTCATCCCGATAGGTGGCGAGAACGGAAGGCGATAGCTCGCTGATCAGAGTCTTTGTGAACGGCCACTCGCGCAGCCAGATATTGATGCGTTGTGCCTCCAGATCGCCGCCTCTAAGCATCGGGCATACCTCTTCCCGATAGCGCTTGAGGATGTCGCCCAGTGTCGAGTCTGATTGGACAGGCGCGGCTAGACCTTCGCCGGTATCGAACGCGCGCTCGATCTGACGCGCCCACTTCTTGGCGTCGGTAAGGCTCTTGAACGTTTTGGATTGGGTCGGAAGACCCTTGCGGCGGCACTTCGCCTGGTAGGTGACTTCGCCGGAAGCGGTCACGCGTTTTGAGAATGTAGCCATTGCTGCGTCCCTTTTCGAGTCCCTTGGACGCGAACGGCACAGCGAGAGATGACCTAAGTGCTTGAATTCACTTGGTGCGCCCGGCTGGGATCGAACCAGCAACCCCTGCCTTCGGAGGGCAGTACTCTATCCATTGAGCTACGGGCGCTTCAACACGAAAGCGCGGCAACCAGAACGGATGCGACGCCAAAGCGAGACCGAAAGGATACCCGGTTTCGGCCATACCGTCCACCGGACGGCCGCAACGGCGGTATCCGGCGCCTTTCGGCCGACCCTCGCGATGCGGGTAAACGCCTGCTGAACACCTCGCCGCGCCCCTCGCCGTCGTCGAAATGTTCCGTCTATAATCGTCCGTGGCTGATTAAAGAACAAGAAGTTGCCGTCACGCTGTACCGCTCACATACCCCACGGAGACGAGACAAGCATGAGCGAAGCACCACACGGAGCCCCGATCAAAACCCCCGGACAGCTCGTCGCCGCGATCATTGCCAGTTTTGCGGTACCGATCGTCATCATCGTTCTGCTAGTGATCTACGTCGACAATTCGACGCGCACCGGCGCCGGCACCGACTCTCTCTCCGAAGCCGAGGTCACCGCCCGCATCAAGCCGTTTGCCCAGGTCGACATTCGCGACGCCAACGCGCCGCGCGTCTACAAGAGCGGCGAGGAAGTCTATAAGGCGGTGTGCTCCGCGTGTCACGCGTCGGGCGCGGCAGGCGCGCCGAAATTCACGAATACCGCCGACTGGGCTCCGCGCATCGCGCAAGGCTTCGACACGCTGCTGCATACGGCGCTCACCGGTAAAGGCGCGATGCCGCCGCGCGGTGGCACCAGCCCGGACGACTACAGCGATTTCGAAATCGCCCGCGCGGTCACTTACATGGCGAACAATTCCGGCGGAAGTTTCCCTGAACCGGCTCAGCCAGCGGCGGGCGCAGCAGCGGCGGCGTCCGGTGCAGCGGCTGCGGCACCGGCCGGCGCTTCGGACGCGGGTGCGGCTCAGGCCGCCGCAGCGATGGCCGCCATGGCCAGCGTGCCGCAAGCGGCCGCGCCGGCAGCGGGCGGCACACAAAGCGCGGACGCGTCGCAAGCCGGCAAGGCGCTGTATCAGCAGGTTTGCCAGGCCTGCCACGCGGCCGGCGTGCTGAACGCACCGAAGTTCGGCGACAAGGAAGCGTGGGCACCGCGTCTGAAAGAGCCGATGGACACGGTCTATAACTACGCACTGCACGGTAAGGGCGCGATGCCTCCGAAGGGCGGCTCGACTGCTTCCGACGCGGATGTGAAGGCCGCTGTCGATTACATGGTTAGTGCGGCGAAGTAAGACGCTCGCGCCGTTTGCCGCAGCACAAAAAAATCCCTGCACCGCGTCGACGCGGTGCAGGGATTTTTTATATCTCAGCTGGCGGACAAGCCTACGTCATATGCGTGATGCGCCAGGTTAGGCGCTATCCGGAGCCACCGCGCACTCAACGTTCGCGGCCCCCGCTCAAGGCTTCTGCAACAGCGCCTTCAAACTTGCGAGCCGGTCTTTCGGCGACATCGGCGCTTCTTCGGGCGTCGGCGGCGGGGCGTCGTCGAGCAGCATTTCGGGAATGAAGCGCGACGGCTCGCACACCACCGTCTCTCTCGCACGCTTGCGCTTCTTGCACCAGTTCAGATGAAGACTTCGCTGCGCACGCGTGATCGCCACGTACATCAGCCGGCGTTCTTCTTCAATGCGCGCGTCGTCGATCGGCTCGTCGTCCGGACCGCCGCGATGCGGCATGATGCCCTCCTCGACGCCCACCAGAAACACGTGCGGATACTCCAGCCCTTTCGACGCATGCACCGTCGAAAGCCGCACCGCGTCGGGATCTTCCTCGCGGCCTTCGAGCATCGACATCAGCGCCACGGTCTGAATCAGGCCGAGCAGACTCTTGCCGGTATCGCCGAGACCGTCGGCGGTGTCGTAGCCCGTGGCTTCGTCAGCCGCAGCGCCCGCGGGCTCCGCCTTGGTGCCTTTGCGCTTGAGCCACTCCATGAACTCCAGCACGTTTTGCCACTTGGACTGCGCCTGACGTTCGTCGAACGCATCGTAGAGATAGGCCTCGTAATGGATCGCGTCCATCAGTTCGTCGAGCAGCGTGCCGGCGGCGTCCTTCTCGGCGCGATCGGTGAGGCGTTGCATGAAGTCGCAGAACACGCGCATGGGTTCGATCTGCCGCGGCGACAGACGCGCCTCGATGCCGCCCATATACACCGCCTCGAACAGCGAGACCTTGGCCTGGCCCGCGAACGAGCCGAGCGCCTCGAGCGTCGTGTTGCCGACGCCGCGGCGCGGCGTGGTGATCGCGCGGATGAACGCGGGGTCGTCGTTCGCGTTGGCAATCAGACGCAGATAAGCGCAGATGTCCTTGATCTCGGCTTTGTCGAAGAACGATTGGCCGCCGGACAGCACGTACGGAATCCGCTCGCGCCGCAGCACCTGTTCGAAGATGCGCGCCTGGAAATTGCCACGATACAGGATCGCGTAATCGCGGAAATTCGCGCGCCGCTCGAACTTGTGCGCGGACAGGCGAAACACCACGGACTCGGCCTCATGTTCTTCGTCGTTGCACGGCGTGACGGTGATGGTGTCGCCCATGCCGTGTTCGGACCAGAGCTTCTTTTCGAACAGCTTCGGATTGTTCGCGATCACGTTGTTGGCGGCGGTCAGAATGCGCACCGTCGAGCGATAGTTCTGCTCCAGCTTGATCAGATGCAGCTTCGGAAAATCCTTGCTGAGCTGGCCGAGATTTTCGAGCGTCGCGCCGCGCCAGCCGTAGATCGCCTGATCGTCGTCGCCAACCGCCGTGAACGCTGCGCGCTTGCCGGCCAGCAGTTTCACCAGTTCATACTGGCAGGCGTTGGTGTCCTGATACTCGTCGATCAGCAGATAGCGCAGCTTGTTCTGCCAGCGGTCGCGCACCTGCTCGTTCTTCTCGAAGAGTTCGGCGGGCAGACGGATCAGGTCGTCGAAATCGACCGCCTGATAGGCATGCAGCGTCGCCACGTAATTGCGGTAGACGATCGCGGCCTGATGTTCGTCCTCGTTCGCGGCGATCGCGATCGCCTGCTCGGGCATGATCATGCCGTTCTTCCACAACGAGATGATCGACTGGATCTTGCGGATAAAGCCCTTGTCCGTCGAACCGACCTGCTCCTGGATCATGCCGAAGCAGTCGTCGGAATCCATGATCGAGAACTGCGGTTTCAGACCGACGTGTTCCGCTTCCTGCCGCAGGATCTGCACGCCAAGCGAGTGGAAGGTGCAGACCGTCAACTGGTTGACCGGCACTTTGCGGCCTTCCTTTCCGGGCGTGGTCAGCGTCTTGCCTTCGAGCAGCTTGCCCACGCGCTCGCGCATTTCCAACGCGGCCTTGTTCGTGAACGTGACGGCGGCAATGTGGCGCGGCTCGAAGCCCTTGGCCTCGATCAGGTGCGCGATCTTCTGCGTGATCACGCGCGTCTTGCCACTGCCTGCGCCGGCGAGCACGAGACACGGACCGTCAAGATAACGGACCGCTTCATTTTGAGCGGGGTTCAGGCCTGCGGACATCGTCTGTGGATGGGTAATGCGGTTGAGGGCGGCGCGGCGCGGCGATTGCCGGCCGAAGGCCCGGGGGCATGCTGCGCGGCCCCGGCGGCCGGAACGGGCGCCCCGCACGGTGCGAAGGTGTTCCGGCCCGCTGCGGTTCGCGCGAGAGGAGCGATGTTAACACGATTGTGCTGACGGATAGCGGCGACCGACGCCCACCACGACGCCGACGATCCACCTTCAGGACATGCCACAATTGCGGTGTTGCGCGCCGTCGCCGCGGTGGCAAAGCGGCGCGCCGTTTTTGCAGGAAGACACGCATGTCCGCATCGCTGAAGATTGGATTGATGGGCTACGGTTTCGCCGGCGCGACCTTTCATGCGCCGGTGATCGAGCACTGCGGCCGCGCGAGCGTCGCGGCCATTGCCACGAGCCAGCCGGAGCGCGCGCTCGCCGACTATCCGCACACGAAGGTGGTGGCCGACCTCGACGCGCTGCTGGCGCTCGAAGAAATCGACTGCATCGTGATCGCCACGCCGAACGACACGCACTTCGACCTGGCGCGCCGTACGCTGGAAGCGGGCAAGCACGTGGTGGTCGACAAGCCGGTCACGCTGAATGCTGCGGACGCCCACACGCTGGCCAACATCGCGCTCGCCCGGAGCAAACTCTTCATACCGTTTCACAACCGTCGCTGGGACGGCGATTTTCTGACCGTGCGCGATTTGCTCGCGGGCGGCGGGTTGGGACGGATCACGCAATACGAATCGCACTTCGACCGTTTCCGACCGGAGGTGCGGCAGCGTTGGCGCGAGGAAGCGTCGCGGGGCGGCGGCTTGCTGCTCGACCTCGGACCGCATCTGATCGACCAGACACTAGCCCTGTTCGGCGCGCCGCAAACCGTGTCGGCGACGGTGCGCACGCATCGCGACGATGCCGGCGCGCCCGATTACGTGCATATCCAGCTCGGTTACGGTGATTTCGAAGTGGTCTTGCACGCCAGCGCGTTGACGGCGCTGGTCGCGCCGCGCTTCGCCATCCACGGTACGCGCGGCAGCTATATGAAATTCGGCCTCGACACGCAGGAAGATCAGTTGAAGGCAGGCCTGCGGCCGGGCGACGACGGTTTCGGCGCAGGCAATGCCCCGGGTGTGTTGCGCGTGCAGGAAGGCGATCAGGAAGTCGAGCGCGAATTGCCGACGCGCAATGGCGACTACAGCGGGTTCTATATCGCGGTGGCCGACGCGATCCAGAACGGCGTGAAATTCCCGGTGAGCGCACAGGATGCCGTCGACGTCATGACGGTTATCGAGCTTGCCGCTCGAAGTTCGGAAGAAGGCGTCCGGCTGCCGTTCGAGCGGATTCGCTGACGGTTTGGCCTGCGCGTCGAAACGGCTTGTGTACCTAAACTGCACTCACCGTGCCCGCAGTGCGGGCCAAAAACCCTGACAAACCCGAAAGGAACATAACGTTACAAATCAGGCCGCGCCGCCGGTCAGCGCGGCCCGGTAGTCATCCGTTGCTACCAGCGTAGCACCATAAAACGACAATGACTTCCGGAGTGTCCATGCCCCGTACTATCCGCGCGCTCGCCGCGTGCGCCTTGCTCAGTTCCCTCGCCGCCTGTGTGGTGGCGCCTCAACCCCAGCCGGCGCCTCGCCCCAACCCGCAACAGATCGCAGATCAGCGCCTGCGTCAGGTCGACGGCCGCATCGACAATCTCAGCCGCCGGATCGACAACCGAGTGAATCAGGGCTACTACCCGCCCCCGCAAGGCGGCGCGCTGCACCATCGCCTCGACGTGATCCGTCAGGAAGCGCACGACATGGCCGCGCAACACGGCGGCGGCCTGTCCAGCGACGAACAGCGCGTGCTGAATCAGGAACTGGACAACGCGGCACACGCCATCGGCGAGTAAGCGCGCCAGCATCAATTCCAACTTCAGCACCGAAGCAGCACGGGCGCGGGCACCACGTCCCGCGCTTTTTTTTGACAAGCGCGAAGGCGGTGCGCCAACCGCCGCGCCGCTCGCGGGCCTTTATTTGACAAGCCTCCGGCCCTCGCGTACATTCGCCGCACGCGTCGGGAGAGCGTGCTGGCCGCAGAAAACCGCAGCCGCGCCGCCGAAGGGGCACACCCGCAAACTCTCAGGCAAAAGGACCGACCGCGTCGAAAAACCCGCGTCCAGGCAACACCGAGGCACCGGTTTTTCGCACTCTGGAGAGCGGCAGTAGCCGTCTGCATCGATTAATCGAGCGGATTCTGGCAGGCTGCCCACCGAAGGGGCGCGCGTTTCACCGTGACACGTCAACGTGACCACGGCAACGCAATCTCTCAGGTATCGAGGACAGAGGGGCCATGCAACGCATCGCTCGCAGCCGCCAGGCCGCGAGGCGTAGCGCCGCATGGCCTTTTTTGTTTCGCGAGACGCCCGAGGCCCCATGACCGAACTCAAACACACCCCGCTCAACGCCACCCATCGTGCGCTCAATGCCCGCATGGTCGACTTCGGCGGCTGGGACATGCCCGTCAACTACGGCTCGCAGATCGACGAACACCGCGCCGTGCGCACCGACGCCGGCATGTTCGACGTCTCGCACATGTGCGTC
This sequence comes from Paraburkholderia dipogonis, assembly GCF_046027395.1. GTDB lineage: Bacteria > Pseudomonadota > Gammaproteobacteria > Burkholderiales > Burkholderiaceae > Paraburkholderia > Paraburkholderia dipogonis_A. Next base: position 36,374 of record NZ_JAQQEG010000045.1, read on the forward strand.
GTCGATTTCACCGGCGAGCGCGTGCGCGCCTTCTTCGAATACGCACTGGCGAACAACGTCGCCAAACTGCAAACGCCCGGCCGCGCGCTGTACTCCTGTCTGCTGAACCCGAATGGCGGCGTGATCGACGACCTGATCGTCTATTACTTCGGCGAAGATCACTTCCGCGTGGTCGTCAACGCCGGCACCGCTGACAAAGACATCGCCTGGTTCGGCCAACTCAACGCCGAAGGCAGCTTCGGCCTGACCATCACGCCGCGCCGCGACTATGCGATCGTCGCGGTGCAAGGCCCGAACGCGCGCGAAAAAGTCTGGCAAACCGTGCCGGCCGCGCGCGCCGCCACGGAAGCTTTGAAGCCCTTCAACGCCGCCCGTATCGAAGACACGCCGTTCGGCGAATTGACCGTCGCCCGCACGGGCTACACCGGCGAAGACGGCTTCGAAATCATCGTCCCGGCGGATCACGTCGAAGCGCTGTGGAACGCGCTGCAAGCTCAAGGTGTGCGTCCGGCCGGTCTCGGCGCGCGCGACACGCTGCGCCTCGAAGCCGGCATGAACCTGTACGGCCAGGATATGGACGACAACGTCTCGCCGCTCGACGCCGGCCTCGCCTGGACGGTCGACCTCACCTCGCCGCGCGACTTCGTCGGCAAGGGCAAGCTGGAAGCGAGCGGTTCGCAGGCTGCGTTCGTCGGCCTGATTCTGCTGAAGGAAAACGGCAAGGCAGCAGGCGTGCTGCGTGCTCATCAGAAAGTCGTCACGCCGCAGGGCGAAGGCGAAATCACCAGCGGCACGTTTTCTCCGACCATGCAGGAATCGATCGCCTTCGCGCGCGTGCCGAAAGGCGTGCAGCCGGGCGATACCGTGCACGTTCAGATTCGTGACAAAAACGTTCCTGCAAGCGTGGTAAAACTGCCGTTCGTGCGCAATGGCAAAGTGCTCGCGGTTTAAGCAAACCGGCGCGTGCGCAATCCTCTCAAGAAAACGCCGGGCCGCCCCCAGTTTTCTTGTTCCCCTTCGGGAGACCTGGCGCAAAGCGACAGGTTTGGGGGCCCTTTTAGTCACTACCGAATCACACCGCATAGGAGCATCCGATGAGCATCCCGGCCGATCTGAAATACACCGAATCGCACGAGTGGGTCCGCACCGAAGCGGACGGCACGCTGACGGTCGGCATCACCGACCACGCGCAGGAAGCGCTCGGCGATATCGTCTTCTTCGAAGTCCAGGAACTGGGCAAGACCGTCACCGCGGGCGACACAGTCGCCGTCATCGAATCGGTGAAAGCCGCTTCGGATATCTACGCGCCGGTCTCGGGCGAGATCATCGAAGCGAACACCGCCGTGGCCGACACGCCTGATTCGGTCAACACCACGCCGTACGAAAGCTGGCTCTTCAAGATCAAGCCGGCCGCGGACGCAACGCAAGACCGTCTGATCGACGCCGACGCGTACACCAAGTCGATCGGCGCCTGATTCACCTTTACGTTTAACCCGACAGGTGCGGCGCGTCCTTTTCAAACGGACAGCCGCACAGCCAGGAACACCCATGAAGCTCGAACACCCGGATCGTCTGATGAACCGCACTCCTCTCTCGCTCGCCGCGCTCGAAGTGCATGACGCCTTCGCCGAACGGCACATCGGCCCGGATGCGGCCGACCAGCACGCGATGCTCGAAGCCCTCGGCTTCGCGTCGCGCGCCGCGCTGATCGACGCCGTCATTCCGAAGACGATCCGCCGCACCGAAACGCTGCCGCTCGGCCCCTTCGCGCAACCGAAGAGCGAAGCGGAAGCGCTCGCCGCACTGCGCGAACTCGCGGACAAGAACCAGGTGTTCCGCTCGTACATCGGGCAGGGCTATTACAACGCGCACACGCCGACGGTGATCCTGCGTAACGTGCTGGAAAATCCGGCGTGGTACACCGCGTACACGCCGTATCAGCCGGAAATCTCGCAAGGCCGTCTGGAAGCGCTGCTGAATTTCCAGCAGATGATTGTCGACCTGACGGGTCTGGCGATTTCGAATGCATCGCTGCTCGACGAAGCCACGGCTGCGGCTGAGGCGATGACGCTGCTGCAACGCATCGGCAAGCCGAAGTCGAACGTGTTCTACGTCGCCGACGACGTGCTGCCGCAAACCATCGAAGTAGTAAAGACGCGCGCCACGCCGGTGGGCATCGAAGTGAAAGTGGGGCCGGCTGCGGACGCGGCGAACGCGAATGCGTTCGGCGTGCTGCTGCAATACCCGGGCGTGAATGGCGACGTGCGCGACTACCGCGCGCTCACCGAAGCGATCCATGCAGCGGGCGGCCACGTGGTGGTCGCCGCCGACCTGCTCGCGCTGACCGTCCTCACGCCGCCGGGCGAATGGGGCGCGGACGTGGCCGTCGGCAATACGCAGCGCTTCGGCGTGCCGGTAGGCTTCGGTGGTCCGCATGCGGCTTACCTCGCCGTGCGCGACGAATTCAAGCGCCAGATGCCGGGCCGCCTCGTCGGCGTGACCGTCGACGCGCAAGGCAACCCCGCCCTGCGCCTCGCGCTGCAAACGCGCGAACAACATATCCGCCGCGAAAAGGCCACCTCGAATGTGTGTACGGCGCAAGCGCTGCTCGCGATCATGGCCAGCATGTACGCCGTCTATCACGGCCCGCACGGTCTGAAGACGATCGCACTGCGCGTGAATCGCATCGCCGCATTGCTGGCGGAAGGCGCGAAGCAGCTCGGCTACACGCTCACCAACGAAACCTTCTTCGACACGCTGACGTTCGAATCCGGCGCGCGCACCCAGGCGCTGCACGGCGCCGCGCAAGCGAAGCGCATCAACCTGCGCCGCGTGAGCGACACGCAAGTCGGCCTGTCGATCGACGAAACCACCACGCGCCGCGATCTCGCCGATCTGCTCGAAGTATTCGCGCAAGCTGCAGGCGCGAAAGATGTGCCGCAAGTCGACACGCTCGATGAAAAGCTCGCCGCGTCGAACAGCGCATCGGTGCCGGCCGCGCTCGAACGCACCAGCGCGTACCTCACGCACCATGTGTTCAATCGTCATCATTCGGAAACGGAAATGCTGCGCTATGTACGCAGCCTGTCGGACAAGGATCTCGCGCTCGACCGCTCGATGATTCCGCTCGGCTCCTGCACGATGAAGCTGAACGCGACCTCGGAAATGCTGCCGGTCACATGGCCTGAATTCGGCCAGATCCATCCGTTCGCGCCGGCTGAGCAAACCGTCGGCTACCGCGAAATGATCGATCAGCTCGAAGAGATGCTGGTTGCGGCCACCGGTTACGCGGCGGTGTCTCTGCAACCGAACGCCGGCTCGCAAGGCGAATACGCGGGCCTGCTGATCATCCACGCATATCACGCGTCGCGTGGCGAAGCGCATCGTAACGTCTGCCTGATTCCCGCTTCCGCGCACGGCACGAATCCGGCGTCGGCGCAGATGGCCGGCATGCAGGTGGTCGTGGTGGCGTGCGACGCGCAAGGCAACGTCGATATCGAAGACCTGAAGAAGAAGGCCGATCAGCACGCCGACAAACTCGCGGCGATCATGATCACGTATCCGTCCACGCACGGCGTGTTCGAGCAGAACGTGCGCGAAATCTGCGAGATCGTGCACGCGCACGGCGGCCAGGTGTATGTGGACGGCGCGAACATGAACGCGATGGTCGGTCTGACCGCGCCGGGCCAGTTCGGCGGCGACGTGTCGCACCTGAACCTGCACAAGACCTTCTGCATTCCGCACGGCGGCGGCGGGCCGGGCGTCGGTCCGGTTGCGGTCGGCGCGCATCTCGCGCAATTCCTGCCGAACCAGATCTCGTCGGGCTATGAACGCGCGCCGAACGGCATCGGCGCGGTGTCGGGCGCACCGTACGGCTCGGCATCGATCCTGCCGATCTCGTGGATGTATATCGCGATGATGGGCGCGAAGAACCTTACCGCCGCGACCGAAACCGCGATCCTCAACGCGAACTACGTCGCCAAGAAACTGGCGCCGCACTATCCGGTGCTGTATTCGGGCCCGGGCGGATTGGTCGCGCACGAATGCATTCTCGATCTGCGTCCGATCAAGGAAACCAGCGGCATCACCGTCGACGACGTCGCCAAGCGTCTCGCCGACTACGGCTTCCACGCGCCGACGATGAGCTTCCCGGTGCCGGGCACGCTGATGGTCGAGCCGACCGAATCGGAATCGAAGGAAGAACTCGACCGTTTCGTCGAAGCGATGATCGCGATCCGCAAGGAAATCCGCGCCGTCGAAGAAGGCCGCTCGGATCGCGAAGACAATCCGCTCAAGCACGCGCCGCACACGGCGGCGGTGGTGATCGCGAATGACTGGAAGCACGCGTATGCGCGCGAAACCGCGGCGTATCCGCTGCCCACGCTGATCGCGAAGAAGTACTGGCCGCCGGTCGGCCGCGCGGACAACGTGTACGGCGACCGCAACCTGTTCTGCTCCTGCGTGCCGATCGCCGACTACGAGTAAGCTGGATCGTTGCCGCGTATCGCCCGTTGCCTCGAAAAGAGGCGGCCGGGCGGTGCGTGGTTCGGTCCTCGGTTCTCTGTCGCTCCTGGCCGCAAACGGCTAACATCACACACCGAATCAGCCTAACGAGGAGTTTCGCATGGCGCGAAAGGTGCGATTGATGCAAAGCCGGACCGAACCAAGGCGAGCCCGGACGTGGCGGCAAGCCTGCACGCTGCTGTTGGCTGGCGCAGCCGTGCTGCTGCCGCTGCGGCAAGCGCAGGCCGCGATGAATTTTTGTGCGGCGCCTGGCCTGCAAACCAGCGAACGCACGAACGCCGATCCCGGCGTGAAAGCGCTGGTGAGCAATGTGCAGGCGCATCTGAACGACCAGCCGCATGCGCTGGCGAAACTGCATACCGAAGGCACGCTGCCGCACGAAGGCATTTACGACCAGAGCGTCGAGGCGGAGAAAGATCTCGATCTGTTGCGCGACGCCGCGCTCGCCTGGCGCGCCACCAGCGACGACCGCTATCTCAAACTCGTCGACCGCCTGCTGTTCGCCTGGGTCACGACCTATCAACCGAGCTTCAATCCCATCGACGAAACCCGTTTCGAAGGTCTGATTCTCGCGTACGACATGACGGCAAGCGCGTTGCCGGTGAAAACGCGCAATGCGTCGATGGCGTTCCTGACGAAACTCGCAAACGGCTACATCGGGCAGATCGACGCGCAGCCGCGCCCCCTCAAAGGGACGTTTCGGAACAACTGGCAGAGCCATCGGATCAAACTGATTGCGATGGCCGCGTTCACGCTCGACAACCGCAAGATGATCAACGCGGCGCAACGTCTGTTCGTCGAGCATATCGGCGACAACATCGAGCCGGATGGTTCGACGATCGATTTCAGCGAACGCGACGCGCTGCATTACGTCACCTACGATTTGCAGCCGCTCGTGACAGCCGCGCTCGCCGCGCGCCGCCATAACCGTAACTGGCTGCCGGAAAAGGGCGCGGACGGCGCCTCACTGCAAGTCGCGCTCAACTGGCTGGAACCGTACGCGGCCGGCAGCAAGACGCATGAAGAATTCGTGCATTCGAGCGTTCCGTTCGATGCAAGACGTCGCGAGGCCGGCTTGCCCGGCTATTCGGGTCAATGGGACCCGAAGAACGCGACGGAACTGTTTCACCTGGCGGCGCGCCTCGACGGGCGCTATACGCCGATCGCGCTACAGCTCGCACCGACGCCGCCCGCGTGGCTCGCCGTGTGTTTGCCGCTGTCGGCGCGGTAAACCAACTTTATGATCAGCAGGGAGCAGTAAATGGCAGTCAGCGTGTTCGACCTCTTCAAGATCGGCATTGGTCCGTCCAGTTCGCATACGGTCGGGCCGATGCGCGCGGCCCTGATGTTCGCACAGGGGCTCGAACGCGATGGGCTGCTCGCTGCGACCGCATCGGTGAAAGTGGATCTGTACGGCTCGCTCGGCGCGACGGGCAAAGGGCACGGCACGGATCGGGGCGTCATGCTCGGCCTGATGGGCGATGCACCCGACACCGTGGACCCGGACACGATCGCGCAGCGGCTTGATGGCGTGCGCGTGTCCCGCAAGCTGGCGCTGCTCGGCACGCACGAGGTGCCGTTCGTGCAGAAAGACCACATTTCGTTTTATCGTCAGGCGCTGCCCGAGCATCCGAACGGCCTGAAGTTGCGCGCGTTCGACGCGCAGGGCGAGACGTTGCGAGAGTCGACCTATCTGTCGGTGGGCGGCGGCTTCGTGGTGACGGCCGGCGCGCCGAACACCAAGGTGTTGAGCGCCGTCGATCAACTGCCGTACTCGTTTCGCAGCGGCAACGAGTTGCTCGCGCTGTGCGAATCGACCGGTAAGAGCATCGCTCAACTGATGTGGGAAAACGAGCGCGTCTGGCATACGGAAGAAGAGACGCGCGCGGGCTTATTGAAGATCTGGGAGGTGATGCAATCGTGCGTATCGCGGGGTTGTGGCATCAACAATCCGGATGCCGACGGTAACTTGCCCGGTCCGTTCCAGGTGAAGCGCCGCGCGCCGCAGTTGTATCGCGCGCTGTCGGGCAATCCTGAACTGGCGTTGCGCGATCCACTGTCGATGATCGATTGGATCAATCTCTATGCGATCGCCGTCAACGAAGAAAACGCCGCCGGCGGACGCGTGGTGACAGCGCCGACTAACGGCGCGGCCGGCATCATCCCGGCCGTGCTGCATTACTACACGCGCTTCATGCCGGGCTCGAATCAGCAAGGTGTGATCGACTTCCTGATGACCGCCGCGGCGATCGGCATTCTGTACAAACTGAACGCGTCGATTTCCGGCGCCGAAGTGGGTTGTCAGGGCGAAGTAGGCGTCGCGTGCTCGATGGCGGCGGGCGCGCTCGCCGCAGTCATGGGCGGCACGCCGCGGCAGGTCGAAAACGCCGCGGAAATCGGCATGGAGCACAACCTCGGACTGACGTGCGATCCGGTCGGCGGCATGGTGCAGATTCCGTGCATCGAACGCAATGCGATGGCATCGGTGAAGGCGGTCAATGCGGCGCGCATGGCTTTGCGCGGCGATGGCAGCCACTACGTGTCGCTCGATTCCGTGATCAAGACCATGCGCGAAACTGGCGCGGATATGAAGACCAAGTACAAGGAAACGTCGCGCGGCGGGTTGGCGGTGAATATCGTCGAGTGTTGAGTTGCGCGCTTTGCGGGCTTTACGACGAATGACGACGCGGGCAATCAGGCCCGCGTTTTTATTTGCGTGTCACGTTTCGCGCGAGCACTACGGTTGCGCTGCGCCGTGACAGCGCGGGCGCGCTCGGCGTAAGCTGTCGAAGCGCCGCATCGGCCAGCGTCCTGCCGACGCAGCATTCTCACACCGCACTCATGCACTGCCTGGAGGCTTCATCGCAATGTCGCAGCCGAATGCTCCTGTTTCTGGTCCCGCCGCCGTTCAAACCACTGGTGCGCGTCTCGTCGTCGATGCTTTGCTCACGCACGGTGTCGAACGCGTTTTCTGTGTGCCCGGCGAGAGTTTTCTCGCTGTGCTCGATTCGCTGCACGACGAGACCGAACGTATCCAGACCATTGTTTGCCGTCACGAAGCAGCCGCGGCGAATATGGCGGAGGCCGTCGGCAAACTGACCGGCCGGCCGGGCGTCGCGCTCGTCACACGCGGACCGGGCGCCACGCATGCGTCGATCGGCGTGCACACCGCGTTTCAGGATTCCACGCCGATGATCCTGCTGATCGGCCAATGCGCGCGCGAGCATCTCGACCGCGAGGCGTTCCAGGAAATCGACTATCGGCGCATGTTCGGTCAGATGGCGAAGTGGGTCGCGCAAATCGACGATCCGAAGCGTATTCCCGAATATCTGAGCCATGCGTTTCACACGGCAACGTCCGGACGGCCCGGGCCCGTGGTGTTGTCGTTGCCGGAAGATGTGTTGAGCGATGCATGCGAAGCCGTGGCCGGCGCGCCGGCGTATCAGCGCGTCGCGGCCTCACCGTCAGCGGCGCAGATCGAGAAGTTGCGCGTATTGCTCGAAGACGCGCAACGGCCGATGGTGATCGCGGGCGGCAGCGGCTGGACGCCCGATGCCTGCGCGGACTTTCGACGCTTCGTCGAAAACTGGCAATTGCCGGTCGGCCTCGCATTCCGCTTTCAGGACACGCTCGACAACGAGCATCCGAACTATGCCGGCGACGTCGGCCTCGGCATCAATCCGGCGCTCGCGCAACGTATCCGTGACGCCGACGTGCTGCTTGCGATCGGACCGCGCTTGGGCGAAGCGACGACCAACGGCTACACGCTGCTCGACATTCCGAAGACCAAACAGACGCTCGTGCATGTGCATCAAGGTGCGGAGGAATTGGGCCGTGTGTATGCGGCGGATCTGCCGATCGTGTCCGGCATGCCGGAGCTGGCGGCAATGCTTGCGGAGCTGGAGCCTTCGTCCGAGCAACTCGCCTGGTCGGGCGCAGCGAGCGAGGCGCATCAGGCGTGCCTCGACTGGCGCAAGCCGCGTCAGACTCCCGGCGATGTGCAGATGGGCGAAGTGATCCAGCAGTTGCGCGCGCATCTGCCGGACGACGCGATTCTCACCAACGGTGCGGGCAATTACGCGACGTGGCTGCATCGGCACTTCTCGTATCGCCATTACCGTTCGCAGCTTGCGCCGACGAGTGGCGCGATGGGCTACGGCGTGCCGGCGGCGATCGCGGCGAAGTCGATGTATCCGCAACGCGCTGTCGTCGCGCTGGCCGGCGACGGCTGCTTCATGATGGCCGCGCAAGAACTCGCGACGGCGATGCAGTATGACCTGCACGTGCTATTCATCATCGTGAATAACGGTCACTTCGGGACGATTCGCATGCATCAGGAGCGGCATTATCCTGGACGGGTACATGGCACCGGGCTCACAAATCCGGATTTCGCGGCATTCGCGCGGTCGTTCGGCGCGCATGGCGAGACAGTGGAGAGGACTGAGGATTTTCTGCCGGCGCTGAAGCGTTCGATGGAGGCGAAGTGCGCGGCGGTGATCGAGATTCGCATGCCGCAGGAAGCGAGCACACCGGGTGCGACATTGGAGCAGATTCGCGAGCAGGGAAGGAAGATGCGAGGGGAGTAATGGCGTTGCCGTGCCATCGGCACGCGCCGTCACGAAGTACCAAACAAAAGCCCTGCGGTTTTCGAACCGCAGGGCTTTTTTGCACCGGTTGCCACGTCAAACCGTCACGCGGCAGCCGAGTGCTCCAGCAGAAAAGCAGCTTACTTCCCACCCACGCTCTGCAGCGTCGTCCACTTGCCGTCGACAACCTTGTACAGCGTGATGCCGCCGTTTTTCAGATCACCCTTGCCGTCGTAAGCAAGGTTCGCCGACGTCACTGCCGGCATCGAGGTCTTCGCGAGCACCGGCAGGTACTTGGCCGGATCGGTCGAGTTCGCCTTCTTCATTGCGTCGAACATGGCCATTGCGCCGTCGTAAGCGTACGGCGAGTACGTTTGCACGTCTTCGTTGAAACGCTTCTTGTACTTCGCGACGTAGTCCTTGCCGCCCGGCATTTCTTCCAGCGGCAGGCCGGCAAGCGATGCCACCGTGCCGTTCGCCGCGTCACCCGCGATCTGGATGAACGTCGGCGTGTGGACCATTTCGCCGCCCATCAGCGGCGCCTTGATGCCCAGTGCCTTCATCTGCTTGACCATCGGTGCCGCTTGCGAATCCGCGCCGCCGTAGTAGATCAGATCCGGTTGGACCGACTTCAGCTTGGTCAGGATCGACTTGAAGTCAACGGCCTTGTCGTTCGTGTATTCACGATCGACGATCTGGCCGCCCGCCGCCTTCGCTGCCTTTTCGAACTGATCCGCGAGACCCTGACCGTAAGCCGTGCGGTCATCGACGATCACGATCTTCTTCATGCCCAGCGTCTTGACCGCGAACGTGCCTGCGACCGAACCTTGCTGCGTGTCGGACGTCATCATGCGGAACGTGGTCTTGAAGCCTTGTTGCGTGTATTCCGGCGCCGTCGCCATTGCGATTTCGGGAATGCCCGCGTTCGCGTAAATGCGCGAAGCCGGAATCGTGGTACCCGAGTTGAAGTGGCCGAGCATGCCCTTGATGCCGTCATCCACCAGCTTTTGTGCAACCGTCGTGCCCGTGCGCGGGTCAGCCTGGTCGTCGGCCGAATCCAGCACGAAGCGGACTTGCTTGCCGCCGATCACCGGCTTGGTCGCGTTCATGTCTTCCACTGCCAGCGTAATGCCGTTCTGGAAGTCCTTGCCATAGTGCGCCTGCGCGCCCGTCATGGGGCCGGCAAAGCCGACCTTCACATCTTCCGTCGATTGAGCATTGGCCGTCCCCGCCAGCGACATCGCTGCAACCAGTGCAGCGCCTGCCAGCTGTTTCATCTTGTGTTGCATAGCTTCTCCTTGGTACCAGGTGTGGATGGAGCGGTTTCGGGGTCGCCGTACCGCTTCCGTTTTTTTGAAAAGATCAATGAGGTTCGCTCAACCGATCGTCATCAAATTCGCATTACCGCCTGCTGCTGCCGTATTCACGCTGACCGAGCGTTCCGTCAACAGACGCTCGAGCGCGTAATCCTCATCGCCGCTTTCCAGCGCGCGTGCCGCAACGCCCTGCACCGACACGATCGGACCCGGACGCTTCGCGACTTCCTTCACCAGCGCCAGCAGTTCGTCGCTATCGCCTTCGAACAGCACGGCGTCGAACGGCGTATCTGCGCTCTTCTTCACGCTCGCATGTGACTTCAGCGATGCGGGCAGCTGCGCCACCAATTGTTCACCAGCCGCGCCTTCGAACAACGCGCGATTTCCCGTAGCCAGCGCTGCAGCGAACTGCACGCGCGCACCGCTCGCCGTCGACGCGATACACAGCACCGTGCCGCGCGCGCCGAGCGTGTACGTATTGCGCTCGCCAGTCGGTCCCGACAGTACCGCGGTCGCGCCCGCCGGCACATGCGACAGATAGCCGTCGCAGCGCGCGGCCAGTACCGGCTGCTGTTCGGCGATCAGCCAGTCGCGATATGCCGTCAATGCAGCGGACGGATTGTCGCTGTTTTCAACTGCTTGCGGTACATCCGCGACCAATGCCTGTGCGAGCGACTTCGGCAAACCGGCCGGCCGCGTCGCCAGCAAGCGCTGCAAATACAGCGCGCCGCCCGCTTTCGGACCCGTGCCCGACAAACCTTCGCCGCCGAACGGCTGAACACCCACCACCGCGCCGATCACATTGCGGTTCACATAAATGTTGCCGACGTGCGCGCGGCTGATCACGTGAGCGATGGTTTCATCGATCCGCGTATGGATGCCGAGCGTCAGGCCGTAGCCGGTCGTCCGAATCTGTTCGAGCAATTTGTCGAGCTGGCTGCGGCGGTAACGTACCACGTGCAGCACCGGGCCGAACACTTCGCGCTTCAGCTCGTCGATGCTGTCGAGTTCGATCAGCGTCGGCGGTACGAAGGTGCCTTGCGCGCAACCGTCCGGCATCGGCAGTTGCTCGACCTTGCGGCCTTTCTCGCGCATCGCCGCGACATGCGAGTCGATCCCACGCTTCGCGTCGAGGTCGATCACCGGGCCGACGTCGATCGACAGACGGTCCGGATTGCCCACGGCGAGTTCGCGCATCGCGCCGGTCAGCATCTCCAGCGTGCGGTCAGCGACATCTTCCTGCAGACAAAGAACGCGCAGCGCGGAACACCGTTGACCGGCGGAGTCGAACGATGATTGCAGTACGTCCGCGACCACCTGTTCAGCCAGCGCCGACGAGTCGACGATCATCGCGTTCTGGCCGCCGGTTTCGGCGATCAGCGGAATCGGCTTGCCGTCCGGATCGAGGCGGCTCGACAGCGTCTTGTTGATGAGGCGCGCGACTTCGGTCGAGCCGGTGAACATCACGGCGCGGGTGCGCGGATCGGCCACCAACGCAGCGCCGACCGTTTCTCCGTTACCCGGCAGCAGTTGCACCGCGCCCGCCGGCACGCCGGCTTCGCGCAGAATGCGCACGGCTTGCGCGGCGATCAGCGGCGTTTGTTCGGCCGGCTTGGCGAGCACGGTGTTGCCGGCAGCCAGCGCCGCGGCCACCTGGCCCATGAAAATCGCCAGCGGGAAATTCCACGGACTGATGCAGACCACCGGACCGAGCGGGCGATGCGTGTCGTTGGAGAACTCGTCGCGAATCTGCGTGGAGTAGTAGCGCAGGAAGTCGATCGCTTCGCGGATTTCCGCGACCGCGTTGGCCAACGATTTGCCGGCTTCGCGCACTACCAGACCCATCAGCGTATGCATCTGCGCTTCGAGCAGATCGGCGGCACGTGCGAGGCAATCGGCGCGCGCTTCGACCGGCGTGGCTTGCCAGATAGGCGCGGCGGCCACGGCGTGCGCCAACGCTGCGCTCACATGTTCCGGAGTCGCTTCGACGACCGTGCCGACGAGGTCACGATGATCGGCCGGATTGCGCACATCGCGCGCAACGCCCACGGCGATCTCGTTGTCCTCGAGCATCGGCGCGGCGCGCCACGGATGATGCGCGCTCGCCAGCAACGCCGACGATAGCGACGCCAGACGATGCTCGTTCGACAGATCGAGGCCCATCGAATTGAGACGCTCGGCGCCGTACAGATTGCGCGGCAGCGGAATCTTCGCGTGCGGCGCGCCGAGCGGCACGATCTTCGCGGCTTCGTCGACCGGGTCGGCGATCAGATCCTTGATCGCGACGCTTTCATCGGCAATGCGATTCACGAACGACGTGTTCGCGCCGTTTTCCAACAGACGGCGCACGAGGTACGCGAGCAGCGTTTCATGCGTGCCGACCGGCGCGTACACGCGGCACGGACGGTTCAGCTTGTCGCGGCCGGTGACTTCTTCGTACAGCGGCTCGCCCATGCCGTGCAGGCACTGGAACTCGTATTGGCCGGGGTAGTAGTTGTTGCCCGCGAGGTGATAGATCGCCGACAGCGTGTGCGCGTTGTGCGTGGCGAACTGCGGATAGACCGCATCCGGTGCGCTCAGCAGCTTTTTCGCGCACGCGAGGTATGACACGTCCGTGTAGATCTTGCGCGTGTACACCGGATAGCCTTCGAGGCCGTCCACTTGCGCGCGCTTGATTTCGGTGTCCCAGTACGCGCCCTTCACGAGGCGCACCATGATGCGGTGACGGCTGCGACGCGCGAGGTCGATGATGTAATCGATCACGAACGGGCAGCGCTTCTGATACGCCTGCACCACGAAGCCGATGCCGTTCCAACCCTGCAACTCCGGATCGAAGCACAGCGCTTCGAGCAGATCGAGCGAAATTTCGAGGCGGTCGGCTTCTTCGGCGTCGATGTTCAGGCCGATGTCGTAGCGGCGCGCGAGGATCGCGAGCGAGCGCACGCGCGGCAGCAGTTCGCTCATCGTGCGTTCCTGTTGCGAACGTGAATAGCGTGCGTGCAGCGCGGAGAGCTTGATCGAGATGCCAGGGCCTTCGTAAATGCCACGGCCGCCGGCAGCCTTGCCGATCGCGTGGATCGCCTGTTCGTACGACGCGTAGTAGCGCTGCGCATCGGCTTCGGTGGTGGCCGCTTCGCCGAGCATGTCGTACGAGTAGCGGAAGCCGCGCGCTTCGTATTTGCGGCTGTTGGCCAGCGCTTCGGAAATGTTCTCGCCCGTGACGAATTGCTCGCCCATCAGGCGCATCGCCATATCCACGCCCTTGCGGATCAGCGGCTCGCCGCCCTTGCCGATCAAACGCGTGAGCGCCGACGAGAGACTCGTTTCGCTATTGGTCGTCACCAGCTTGCCGGTGATCATCAAGCCCCAGGTCGCGGCGTTCACGAACAGCGACGGCGCCTGGCCGACGTGCGATTTCCAGTCGCCCTTGCTGATCTTGTCGCGGATCAGCGCGTCGCGCGTGGCGCGATCGGGAATGCGCAAAAGCGCTTCGGCGAGGCACATCAGCGCCACGCCTTCCTGGCTCGACAGCGAGAACTCGTGAATCAGACCTTCGACGCCACCGCCCTTGCTCTTCGTGCGCAGCGTTTCGACGAGCTTGCCGGCCATCGTCTGCACATCGCCCGCGAGATTCGCCGGCAAGCGCGCCTGACCGAGCAGGAACGGCACGCATTCCGGCTCGGGACGACGGTAAGCGGCCGTGATCGCCGCGCGCAGCACCGACTGCGGTTGCACGTTCTGCGCGAACTCGAGGAACGGGTGCGACGCACCGTCTTCTTCCTGCTCGACCGTGGCGCCGTCGGCGAGATCCGCCGAGCCCGTCACGCCCGATAGCTCAGGCGGCAACTGACCGTGCTCGATCTTTTCGAGGTACGCGAAGATGGCCTGCTTGATAAGCCAGTGCGGAGTGCGTTCGAGACGAGTGGCGGCATCTTTCAGCCGGGAACGCAGGAGGTCGTCGACCTTGACGCCAAGGGTGGTGCTAGCCATGTTTCCTTCTTCGGATACCAGAATGCGCTGGCGAAAGACTAAAAGTTGGGCGAATCGTACGCCTCCCAATAAAAAGGTGCAACCATGTTCAACGCATGGTTGCACCCTGCTGGGAGCCTTGTGCGGCGGGGGTTTGCGCCAGATGGCGCTGCGCGCGGGCGCGGCGGTTGCGCTTAGTACTTTCCCTGGCGTGATTCTTTTCGCTTTTACCCTTATCAGAACAGGTCGGCGCGCCGTTATACGGAACATAGCGGCATGCGGCCTCCGGGCACGCACAAAAAAACGGTACGGGGTTTTAGAGGACAGGCGAAATGGAAAAGTGGCTGGTGATAGTGGGCATCTGGGCGATGTGCGCGACTTGCGCGGTGCTGTTCATGCGCGGCGCGACGCGTGGGCCTGGCAGGCGCGAGCCCGCCGAGGGACACGGGCCCGCGGCATCGCGCGCATCGGCGGGCGACGCGCGGACCGCGCTAAACGAGTGAATTCAACAAGTAATGGTCGCGTCCGGCGTTCCGTGCCGGACAGAGCGATACCGATCTTCGGCTGAGCGGCAGGACGCTGGCACCGCCTGGCTCGACGCGGTGGCGCGGCTTAGGCGCGCGTTATTGTTGATGAACCGGTTCGAACTGCGCGCAGCTGTCGCCAGGCGAAACGAGCTGGTCGTGGAGCCGGCACAGCCGGCTGTCCGCCACGCTCGCGCCGAACGCAGAACCGAATACTGCGAGACCCGGAATGCCCTGCTCCAACGAATCCCGATTCTCAGCGCGATGCCGGCAGCCCGCACAGCACGGCGCACGCGTTTCTTCGCGCGCCTGCGCCGTGTTGTCGATGCGGACCGCGCCGCTCGTCACGAGCCCTGCCCCAGGCTATTCCAGTACGGCGCGAACACGTGCGCGGACAACGCGTAGCCGATGGCGATATTGACAACCACGCCCACCGTGAACGCCAGGAACGGCTTCACTCCGGTGGCCGTAAGCGAGCGCAAGCGCGTGGTCAGCCCGATGCTCAGGAAGCAGAACGTGAACGCCCACGTGCGCAACGCAGTGATCGGCGCGACGAATTCGGGCGTCACCACCTTGCGGTAATCGGCCAGTGAATAGTGGCTGGCGATCCACGTCACCAGCGCCGATGCAATCACGAAGCCGATCACGAACTTCGGAAAGCGTGCCCAGATCTCGCCGGCGTTGGCCTTGGCTTTGACGCCGCTGTCCTGCGATTCCCAGCGCGTCGTCGCGACGATCGCCAGCACGAACGCCCAGATGCCGATCCAGATATCGCGGCCGACCACTTTCATCAGCGTGAACGCCTGCAACGACGCTTCGGGCGCGCCCGCAATCGCGCCGCCCGCGTGTTTTGCGAAATCGCCATACGCTTGCGCGGCCGCGATGCCGGCGGCGTCGGCGAATTCGGACGTGCCGATCCAGGCGCCCGCGACCGCGGTCGACAGTCCGAGCGAGCGGGACGCGAACGGCAACACGAAGATCATCACGATCGCCCACAGCACGACCAGCGTGATCGCCACCGACGCCTGTTCGCGCTTGGCCCGCACCGCGCCGGCAATCGCGATCGCCGCCGAGACGCCGCACACCGCGCCGCCGACGCCGAGCACTGCGGCAAAACGCCGGTCGAGGCCGAACGCCTTCGCGGCAAAGAAGATCACGAAGAACGTGACGAGCGAGACGATGGTCGCCTGCCCGACCGCGACCGGTCCCGCCCACACCAGCAGAGTGAACGGCAACGTCGCGCCGAGCAGCACGATACCGACCTTGATATAAAACTCGACGCGCAAGCCTGCCGAAAACCATTCAGGCAGCGTGAATACGTTCGAGATCAGGAGGCCGAGCGCCAGCGCGACGAGCGGCGGCTCGAGGTTGTACTTCGACGCGTTGACCCAAGCGCCCAGTGTGAAAATCAGCGCCGACGCGATGAACAGGATCAGGAATGACGCCAGGAAAGCGCCGACCCGCTGCTTGAGCGCTGCCAGGCTCACGCCGAATAGCAGCGCGAACGCGATAAACAGCGCGGCATAGTTCGGTAAATGCTTGCCCACGTCCTGCGCGGCCTGCGCCACGCTCGACCATTTGGCCGGCGCCACCGCTAGCCACTTGATGCTGCTGCCCGACGCGAACAGCGCCCAGGCGACCACGATCACCAGCAGGCCGACCCACACCGCCCACCAGTCTTCAGTCGAAAAAAGTCCGCCACCGTGCGTGCTTTGCCGATTCGTCGGCGTCACGCCGGGTTGCAGCGTCGGATTGGTATCGCTCATCGCCATGCCCCGAGGAAGTTGAGGTGCACCGGCGCGGGAATGTTGGAGTTTTGCCTGAAGGTGCGCCGATCCGGCGAAATATAGGCGAGCGGCGTCGCAAAACGAAACGACCATTCGCTCTAAGAATATGACCGAAAGGAGTAACGGCAGCGTCGGCCCGGCGACACGCCCTAAATGTCGAGCGGATCGACTTCGAGATTCCAGCGCAGCACGCCTTTCAGACCGCGCAGCAGCGGCTGCCATGCACGCAAGGTCGCCTGCAGCGCGGCTCGCGACGCGCTCTCGATCAGCAACTGCGCGCGATGCACATGCATCACCTTGACGATGGTGAGCGGCACGGCATCGTAGACGGTCACGCGTTCGGCGGCCGGGATGCCGGTCAGCTCGGCCGCCGCCTGTTGCAGGAAGGCGAGCGCGGCCTCGAGCGTGCGGCCTTCGGCGCGCAGCAAAGCCTGATAGACGAACGGCGGCAGATGCGCGTCGCGCCGCTCGGCCAATGTGGAGTTGGCGAAGCCGACGTAATCGTGGCGGCCCAGCGCGTGGTAGAGCGCGTGGCGCGGATAGCGCGTCTGCACCAGCACTTCGCCGGGCAAACCGGCGCGGCCTGCCCGGCCGCTCACCTGCATCAGTTGCGCGAAGAGCCGCTCGCTAGCGCGGAAGTCGTGGGAAAACAGCGCGGTGTCGGCGTTCAGCACGCCGACCAGCGACACGCGCTGGAAGTCGTGGCCCTTGGCGATCATCTGCGTGCCGACGAGGATGTCGACTTCGCCCGCGTGGACGTCAGAGAACAGCGCCTGCGCGCTGCCTTTACGGCGCGTGCTGTCGGCGTCGATACGCAAGACGCGGGCGCCGGGCACCGCGCTCGCCAGCGTTTCTTCGACGCGCTGCGTGCCGCGGCCCATGGGCGCGATGTCGACGTTGCCGCACTCCGGGCACGAGCGCGGAATGCGCGCTTCCCAGCCGCAGTGGTGACAGCGCAGCGCGCGCTCGGGCTTATGCAGCACGACATAGGCGCTGCATCGCGGGCAACCGGCGACCCAGCCGCAGGCATCGCAGGCAAGCTGCGGCGCGTAACCGCGACGGTTCAGGAATACAAGGCTTTGCTCGCCGCGTTCGAGCCGCGCCTTCAGCGCGGCGATCAGCGGCCCCGACAACCCTTCCACCGATGCCCGCCCGCGTCGTCGCTCTTCTTCCAGATCGATCAGTTTGACGGTGGGGAGCACGGCGTCGGCGACGGCACGGCGCGACAACGTGAGCCGCTTGTAGCGCCCTTGGTCCGCCTGCCACCAGCTTTCCAACGACGGCGTGGCGGAACCGAGCACGACCGGCAAGTCGAGTTGCTTGGCGCGATAGATCGCCAGATCGCGCGCCGAATAGCGCAAGCCTTCCTGCTGCTTGTAGGCCGGATCGTGCTCCTCGTCGACGACGATGATCGCGAGCTTGGGCAGCGACGCCAGCACCGCCAGCCGCGTGCCGAGCACGATGCGGGCGCGGCCGGTGTGCGCGGCGAACCAGTTGCGGGCGCGCTCGCCTTCCGCGAGACCGCTGTGTAGCGTGACGATCGACGTGCCCTCGAGTGCGGCAAAGCGTGCTCGGAAGGCCGCCTCGAACTGCGGCGTCAGGTTGATTTCGGGCACGAGGACGAGCGCCTGCGCGTCCGGCTTCGCGGCCAGAATCTCGGCGAGCGCGCGCAGATAGACCTCGGTCTTGCCGCTGCCCGTCACGCCGTGCAGCAGGAACGGCGCAAATCCGTCGGCGTCGCGGATGGCTTCGACCGCGGCCGCCTGTTCGTCGGTGAGCGTGGGCAGAACCGGCGCGGGAGCGTCAGGCGAAGCGGCGGTGACAAGCACGGCGGCGGCTTCGATGATGTCCAGCGCGACCCAACCCTCCGCCCGCCACGCGCCGAGCGTTGCGATCGCTTTGGGGTGCAGCGCGCGGGCGTCGGCGGCGAGCAGGAAGTCGGTCTCAGCCAACGCCTGCGCCAGCTTCCGCAAGGCGCTCGCCCGGGTCGGCAGGACGTCGGGCAATGCCGTGCGGCCTTCAGGCGTGAGGCAGTATCGCTCTTCCGGCGCGAACAGGCGCGACCAGCGCGACGCATCGCGCAGCGCCTGCGGTAACGCGGGCAACGCGACTTCCCCGAGACCACGCTGGTAGTAGTCGGCAGCGAAGGCGGCCAGCTTCAGCCATTCCGACGACACCGGCGGACAAGCGGTGCATACGCTGCTCACCGAGCGAAGACGATCGGCCGGCACGTCGCTGTGAGCGGTCACTTCGCAGACGAGCCCTACGACATGGCGTTTGCCGAACGGCACGCTGACCAGCATGCCCGGCACGACGAGTTCAGGCGCGTCGCAACGGTAGTCGAACAGGATCGGCAGCGGATGGTCCAACGCGACGCGGACGAACACGTCACTCACGCGTCAGCGGAGATCAGGAGAATGGGCGCGACACGACGCCGCATCGTGGTGCCCATTGAGCAGACGGCGAACCCGTCGAAGTTAAAGTAAAACTTCAATTTCGGCGCTAAGTTTTGGATTCGGCTGAAGAATTGCAATCGGTCCGCGTGCCTGTGGATAACTTTGTTGAGAACTTTGCCCGGACAGCCCGGGAACCGCGCCACAGCGGCCTTCTGTGGGATTCCGCACACTCTGTACTGATGCCGTGAAACCCTTGCCAGACAAGGCTTAGATCAAATGCGCCCGCAATGAGCAAGGGCCAGGACACGACTAAAGCTTCTACCGCGCCGCAGCGTGACGAATGTGCATAAGTCAAGTCTTGACTTTCGCAGGACCGCCATCTGACGGCCTGCTAGCCGCAAATTTTCCCTTAGGCCGAGAGCCCAGTTCGCTGCGCCGCAACAAAAATGGCAACGATTACGGCTTCATGCCGGTGCATGAGCGCCGCTGCGAATTGCCCGGCTGTGACGATGCACTTCGTCCACCAGCTCGGCGACGTTCTCCGGCGGCGTGAACTGCGAAATGCCGTGACCGAGATTGAACACATGGCCCGGGTGATTCCCGAAGCTGTCGAGCACCGCGCGCGCTTCCATGCGGATCGAAGCCGGCGGCGCGAACAGCACCGAGGGATCGATATTGCCTTGTAGCGCCACCTTCCCGCCCACGCGCTCACGCGCCTTGCTCAGATTCACCGTCCAGTCGAGGCCGACCGCATCCACGCCGATCTCGGCGATCTCGTCGAGCCACAGGCCGCCGCCCTTCGTGAACGTGATCACCGGCACTTTTTCGCCGTCGTGGTCGCGCTTCAAATGGCTCACCACCTGCTGGATGTACTGCAACGAAAAACGTTGATAGACGCCGTCCGCCAGCGCCCCGCCCCACGTGTCGAAAATCATTACGGCTTGCGCGCCGGCTTCGATCTGCGCGTTCAGATACGCCGCGACCGCGCGCGCGTTGACGTCGAGAATGCGATGCATCAGGTCCGGACGCGCATAAAGCATCGACTTGACCGTACGGAAGTCCGCCGAACCGCCACCCTCGACCATGTAGCACGCGAGCGTCCACGGACTGCCCGAAAAGCCTATCAGCGGCACACGCTGACGGCCTTGTGCGTCGGTGAGCGCGGTGCGGATTTCGCGCACGGCATCGGTCACGTAGCGCAGCGTGGCGTCGATGTCCGGCACCGCGAGGCGCGCGACGTCGTCTTCCGTGCGTACCGGGCGGACAAACTTGGGGCCCTCACCGGTCACGAACTCGAGGCCGAGACCCATGGCGTCGGGCACGGTCAGGATGTCGGAGAACAGGATCGCGGCGTCGAGCGGATAACGCTCGAGCGGCTGCAACGTGACTTCCGTCGCGAACGCCGGGCTCTTCGCCAGACCGAGGAAACTGCCCGCGCGACCACGCGTGGCGTTGTATTCCGGCAGGTAGCGGCCAGCTTGCCGCATCAGCCAGATCGGCGTGTAGTCGGTCGGCTGGCGCAGCAGCGCGCGCAGGAAAGTGTCGTTCAGGAGTTTATGGGCCACGTTGCGTACGACTGAGGGCAAAGGGGCATTTTACCGGACCCGGCACGCCGCATCGTGCTTGATCCGGCCAATAACTGTTGTGCGCGTCGCTCGCGGCCGGTTTTCCGTGAGCCGGCGACAACGTCACGACCTGGCTGAATGGCCAATGTTCAAGCGCGAATTGCCGGGCTATTATCCGACGGACTTACCAGACAATTACATACAACCAAGGAGACTCGATGAACAAGGCAGCACTCGCACTGCTCGGCGCGCTGGCTGGGTTTTTGATGCATGCAGGCGTGGCCGGGGCACAGACCAGCGCCACTGCCGCGGCGCCCTCGCGGCTCGACGAAATCCTCGCGCGCGGCACGCTGCGCGCCTGCACGACCGGCGACTACAAGCCGTACTCGTTCTACAAGGCGGACGGCCAGTTCGAAGGCATCGATATCGACATGACGGAGTCGCTCGCCAAATCGCTCGGCGTCAAGACGGAGTACGTCAAGACGTCGTGGTCGAACCTGATGAACGACTTTGTTGCCAAGTGCGACGTCGGCGTGGGCGGCGTGTCGCCGACCCTTGAGCGGCAGAAGCGTGCGTTTTTCACCGAGGCCTACATGGTCGACGGCAAGACGCCGATTGTTCGGTGTGACGACGTCAACAAATATCAGACGGTCGCGCAGATCGACCAGCCGGCAACGCGCGTGATCGTCAATCCGGGCGGGACCAACGAACGTTTCGCGAAGCAGTACTTTCCGCATGCAAATCTGACCGTCTATCCGGATAACGTGACCATCTTCAAGCAGATCCTTGGTGGCAAGGCGGATGTGATGGTCACGGACGCGTCGGAAACCCTGCTGCAGCAAAAGCTGAATCCCGGCCTTTGCTCGGTGCATCCGGACAAGCCGTTCCAGTATGGAGAAAAGGCCTGGCTGCTGCCGCGCGGCGATGTGGCGTTCCAGCAGTACGTCGACCAGTGGTTGCACCTTGCGCGGGCGACTGGCGAATACCAAGCCATTTCGGACAAATGGCTGAAGTAGCGTAATGCGTTTTTCGGCCGCCTTGTTTTTCGGATTTCACTTTAAAGCGGCGGCGGTCGAGAAACGCCAAAAGGACCTCCTTCACGCGCCAATCATGTAACGGTGCGCGGCGCTGTTAAGCAAAAGCCGAACAATACTGTCAAATCGATAGTTAGCGAACCGGCCCTTTGCGCCCCAATTGCGCAAAGGGCCGATGTTGCAATGCAACCAGGCGACCTTATTTGGATTGTGCAAATTTGTCGGGGTAGACAAGCGCCTGTAACACGGGCGATTCCTCTTCCAAAAGATGAACGTGCAACCATTTCATGCGGAATTGACTTAACGGGTTACGCCGCATTATGCGTCGCGAATAGCATCAATCGTGCGTATGAAATTGCGAGCGAGTCATCGGTAAAAATTACGTTTCAATCGTTTCTTTTTGGCAATATATCCTGCAGCGCCTTATCTGGCGGGCGTTACAACCTGAAACACTTTGTTACCGCGCTCGTAGGTTAATTCGCCCACAATGCCCTCAACGGTTTCAACACGGATGTGGCTGGGTGCGTGGTGTGAGCGGATACGATGCACTTGCCGGTCGGCTTATGCCGAAGCCCTGTGAAGGGGCATCCCTGCTGGGGCCGTAGTCGGCGCAGGGTCGTCGTCTCAGTCGGTTCCTTCTTTGGTCTCCTCGCGCTAACCCCGTAGCGTGTGGTTTTTAGCGGGCTCCAGGCCCGCTTTTTTTTCGTCTGGCCAAACGTTTGCGCAGCACGGTAGCGCGCTGTTTCGGGCATATTCGCGGTACTTGAGCGAACTTGCGCGGCAAACGGTTTGCTCTTCTGTTTTATCTTTTGTGCCTCATTAGCTGGTCCGCCTCGCGCAATGTTTTGCCCCGCGCGGACCTGCCGCCGAGCGTCACGCCGTCTTGTCTTCCCGCAGCTTCAATTCGCTGATCATCTGCTCGCGCATGACGAACTTCTGCACCTTGCCGGTCACCGTCATGGGCAGTTCGTCGACAAAGCGGATGTACTTCGGCACCTTGTAGTGCGCAATCTGCCCTTGGCAGAACTGCTGGATTTCTTCAGCCGTCGCGTGCTCGCCCGAACGCAATACGACCCACGCGCAGACCTCTTCGCCGTACTTCGCGTCGGGCACGCCGAACACCTGCACGCTCTGGATCTTCGGGTGCCGGAACAGAAACTCCTCGATCTCGCGCGGATAGATGTTCTCGCCGCCGCGAATCAGCATGTCCTTCAGCCGGCCGACGATGTTGCAGTAGCCTTCGGCATCGAGCGTCGCCAGATCGCCGGTATGCATCCAGCCGTCGATAATGCTTTCGCGCGTCTTCGCCTCGTCGCCCCAATAGCCCTGCATCACCGAATATCCGCGCGTACACAGTTCTCCGGTTTCGCCCACCGGCACGATCTCGCCGAGCGGGTCGACAATCTTCACTTCCAGATGCGGCTGGATGCGGCCGACCGTCGTCGTGCGCTTGTCGAGCGGATCCGTGGTCGAGCTCTGGAACGAGACCGGGCTGGTTTCCGTCATGCCGTAGGCGATGGTGATTTCGCCCAGATGCATTCTGGAGACGACCTTCTTCATGGTCTCGATCGGGCAAGGCGAGCCCGCCATGATGCCCGTGCGCAAGCGCGAGAAGTCGTAGGTGCCGAAGTTCGGATGGTCGAGCTCAGCGATGAACATGGTCGGCACGCCGTGCAAAGCGGTGCACTGCTCTTCCGCGACCGCCGCCAGTGTGGCGGCCGGTTCGAAGCCTTCGCCCGGAAACACCATATTCGCGCCGACCGACACGCACGCCAGCACCGCCAGCACCATGCCGAAGCAGTGATACAGCGGCACGGGGATGCACAAGCCGTCCTGCTCGGTCAGTCGCATCGCCATCGCAATGTAGCGCGCGTTGTTCACCACGTTGCTGTGGGTCAGCGTCGCGCCCTTCGGATTGCCCGTGGTGCCGCTGGTGAACTGGATATTGATGGGCTCATGGCACGAGAGCGTGGCGCCGATGGCGTCGAGCTTCGCCACGTCGAGCGACGCGCGCCCTTGCTCGATCATGTCGGAAAAGCTCAACATGCCCGGCGTTTCCGTATCGCACATGCGAATCACGTGGCGCAATTCGGGCAACTTAGCCGCATGCAGTTCACCAGGCGCTTGCGTGGCCAGTTCGGGCGCGAGTTCCTGCAGCATTTCCAGGTACATCGACGTCTTGAAACGCTCGGCGGCGATGATCGCCTTGCAGCCGACCTTGTTCAGCGCGTACTCGAGTTCCGCGAGCCGATAGGCCGGATTGATGTTGACCAGCACGGCGCCGATGCGCGCGGTCGCAAACTGGGTCAGCAACCATTCCACGCGATTCGGCGACCAGATGCCAACGCGATCACCCTTCTCGATACCGAGCGTGAGCAACCCTGCCGCCAAAATGTCGACTTCTTCGGCGAACTCCTTCCATGTCCAGCGAATACGCTGCTCGCGAAACACCACGGCCGGACGGTCTGGAAAACGCTCCGCCGTATCGCGCAGAAACTGCCCGACCGTCGCTTCGCTCAGCGGGATATCGGTCGACCCACGGACATATGACAGTCCGTCTTCGGGTTCGATGAGTGCACCTTCGCCTGACACGTGCGTTGCCATGGTGTTGTCTCCGTGAGCTGAGCGGAAGCTCGCCTATTGAAATGAATTTGAAATCGATTGTGCCACCGGCGTGTGTCTGTCCGGCATCAAGTGTTACCCGCAGCGCATTTTCCAAACTGCCACGCCGTCAAGCCGATCGATTCGAAAACACGATTTTGCTGACCTTTCCGTAAACGTCAAGTCAGGGTCAAAAAAAAGCAGCCGCGAAGGCTGCTTTCTCTCTGATACGTATTGCTTAGTTCTGACCGCGCAGCTTGCGCAGACGCTGAATCGCCGCGAGCTGAGCCGTCGCGTACGCCAGTTCCGCTTGCGCGGTCGCGTATTCGAGGTTCGAACCCGTGTTCTGCAGCGCTTCTTCCGCCCGCTTGCGTGCATCTTCAGCCTTGGCTTCGTCGAGATCCTTGCCGCGGATAGCCGTGTCGGCGAGAACCGTCACAGCGCCCGGCTGGATTTCGAGGATGCCGCCGGCGACGAAGACAAACTCTTCCTCACCGTTTTCAGCTTCGATGCGCACCGCACCCGGACGAATCCGCGTGATGAGCGGCGTGTGGCCCGGCAGAATGCCGAGTTCACCTGCTTCGCCCGGCAGCGCGACGAACTTCGCCTGGCCCGAGAAGATCTGCTCTTCCGCGCTGACGACGTCTACCTTGATTGTTGCCATAAGTGTCGACTCCTGTGGCGACCAGAGTTGGCGCTTTAGCGCTTACTCGGGTCCCCTGCAAAGCTCGACGAGAGTTAGCGCTTTAGCGCTACTCTCGTCCCATGCAAGGCTGGGTTGAGCGTAGTAAGAGGCGCCGGGTTTGGGATTCGATACCGTGATGGTATCCCTTCCGCGCGAGACGACGGCGCCCGCTTCGTTACACCCGACCTTTACTGGATCTTCTTGGCCTTTTCGAAGGCTTCGTCGATCGTGCCGACCATGTAGAACGCTTGTTCCGGCAGATGGTCGCACTCGCCGTCGACGATCATCTTGAAGCCACGGATCGTTTCCTTCAGCGGCACGTACTTGCCCGGCGAGCCCGTGAACACTTCAGCGACGTGGAACGGCTGCGACAGGAAACGCTGGATCTTACGAGCGCGCGCCACGGCGAGCTTGTCTTCCGGCGCCAGTTCGTCCATGCCCAGAATCGCGATAATGTCGCGCAGTTCCTTGTAGCGCTGCAGCGTTTGCTGCACGCCGCGCGTGATCGCGTAGTGCTCTTCGCCGATCACGTTCGGGTCGATCTGACGCGAGGTCGAATCGAGCGGGTCGACTGCCGGGTAGATACCCAGCGAAGCGATGTCACGCGACAACACAACCGTTGCGTCCAAGTGGCCGAAAGTCGTAGCCGGCGACGGGTCGGTCAAGTCATCCGCAGGGACGTACACGGCCTGAACCGACGTGATCGAGCCGGTCTTGGTCGACGTAATACGCTCTTGCAGCTTACCCATTTCTTCAGCCAGCGTCGGCTGATAGCCCACTGCCGACGGCATACGGCCGAGCAGTGCCGACACTTCCGTGCCTGCCAGCGTGAAACGGTAGATGTTGTCGACGAAGAACAGCACGTCGAGACCTTCGTCACGGAAGTGCTCAGCCATCGTCAGACCGGTCAGCGCGACGCGCAGACGGTTGCCCGGCGGCTCGTTCATCTGGCCGTACACCAGCGCGACTTTATCGAGAACGTTCGAGTCCTTCATTTCGTGATAGAAGTCGTTCCCTTCACGAGTACGCTCGCCAACACCGGCGAACACGGAGTAACCACCGTGTTCCTTAGCGATGTTGTTGATCAGTTCCATCATGTTCACGGTCTTGCCCACGCCGGCGCCACCGAACAGGCCAACCTTACCGCCCTTAGCGAACGGGCAGATCAGATCGATAACCTTGATGCCGGTTTCGAGCAGTTCCGTCGACGGCGACAGGTCCTCGAACGCCGGGGCCTTCTGGTGAATACCGCGCACCACGTCCGAGTTGATCGGGCCGGCTTCGTCGATCGGGCGACCCAGCACGTCCATGATCCGGCCGAGGGTCGGCTTGCCGACCGGCACACTGATCGGCTTGCCGGTGTTCTTCACCGTCGTACCGCGGCGCAGACCGTCCGATGCACCCAGACAGATGGTACGGACGACGCCGTCGCCCAGCTGTTGCTGGACTTCGAGGGTCAATTCCGAACCGTCGAGAATGAGCGCGTCGTAAATCTTCGGCATGTGGTCACGCGGGAATTCCACGTCGATCACCGCGCCGATGCACTGTACGATCTTGCCTTCTACCAAAGCAGTAGTACTCATCGCTTTTCCTTTAGATACTCAATTCTTCACTCGCGCAAAGGCGCAGTTTCGGTGGGTGCGCCGCGAAGGCGCACTCGAAGCAACGTGTCTGACCTTCAAGGTCAGACTGCCGCCGCGCCACCGACGATTTCCGACAGTTCTTTCGTGATCGCGGCCTGACGGCTCTTGTTGTACACGAGTTGCAGTTCGTTGATGACCGTCTTCGCGTTGTCCGAAGCGGCCTTCATTGCGACCATTCGTGCCGACTGTTCCGATGCCATGTTTTCCGCGACGGCCTGATAGACCAGCGCTTCGACATAACGCACCAGCAGTTCGTCCACCACTGCCTGCGCATCCGGCTCGTAGATGTAGTCCCACTGCGTGCTCGGCGTCGTGCCGTCTTCTTCCTTGCGCTCGAACTGATCTGCCGACAGCGGCAGCAGTTGCTCGATCACCGGCTCCTGCTTCATCGTATTGACGAAGCGCGTGTACGCCAGGTACACCGCCGAAACCTTGCCTTCCGAGTACAGGTCGAGCTGCACCTTCACCGCGCCGATCAGCTTTTCCAGATGCGGCGTATCGCCCAGGTGCACGACATTCGACACCACCTTGGCGCGCAGACGATTCAGGAAACCCAGACCTTTGGTGCCGATCGCGGTTGCTTCGATCGTCTTGCCCTGGCCTTCCAGTTCCTTGAACTTCTGCAGCGACGCGCGCAGCACGTTGGTGTTCATGCCGCCGCACAGACCTTTGTCGGTCGTGACGAGGATGATGCCGGCCGCCTTCGCGCCTTCGTTCGACACCATGAACGGGTGACGATACTCCGGGTTCGCACGGCTCATGTGTGCAGCGATATCGCGGACCTTGTCGGCATACGGGCGAGCAGCGCGCATGCGCTCCTGAGCGCGGCGCATCTTCGATGCGGCCACCATCTCCATCGCTTTCGTGATCTTGCGCGTGTTTTGCACGCTCTTGATCTTGCCGCGAATTTCCTTCATTCCAGCCATTGCTTGCTCCTTGTCGGCCCCAGTTAGCGCTTCAGCGCTAACTCGGGTCCCATGCAAAGCGATCGAAGCAGCGCGGGTTCAGTTGCCTGCGGCCCGCGCCGCTTCAAGGTCCGTTTATGCCTTGCGGGTCACTCGCGGATCAAAAAGCGCCGGACTTCTTGAAGTCTTTGAGAGCCGTGTGCAGCAGGGCTTCGTCGTCCTTCGAGAGTTCCTTGGTGTCTTCGACGCGCTTGATCAGGTCAGCGTGCTTCGTCTTCAGGTAGTCGCGCAGGCCCTTTTCGAACGGCAGCACTTGCGCAACTTCCAGATCGTCGAGGTAGCCGTTATTCGCTGCGAACAGCGCGACAGCCAGTTCCCACACTTGCAGCGGCTGATACTGCGGCTGCTTCAGCAGTTCCGTCACGCGGCGGCCGCGCTCCAGTTGCTTGCGGGTGGCTTCGTCGAGGTCCGAGGCGAACTGCGCGAACGCAGCCAGTTCACGGTACTGCGCGAGGTCGGTACGAATACCGCCCGACAGCTTCTTCACGACCTTCGTCTGAGCCGCACCACCGACGCGCGACACCGACACGCCGGCGTTAATTGCCGGGCGGATACCTGCGTTGAAGAGGTCGGTTTCCAGGAAGATCTGGCCGTCGGTAATCGAGATCACGTTCGTCGGAACGAATGCGGTCACGTCGCCTGCTTGCGTTTCAATGACCGGCAGTGCCGTCAGCGAACCGCTCTTGCCCTTGACTTCACCGTTCGTGAACTTTTCGACGTACTCTTCCGAGACGCGAGCAGCACGCTCCAGCAAACGCGAGTGCAGATAGAACACGTCGCCCGGGTACGCTTCACGACCCGGCGGACGGCGCAGCAGCAGCGAGATCTGACGGTATGCCCAAGCCTGCTTGGTCAAATCGTCATAAACGATCAGCGCGTCTTGACCACGGTCGCGGAAGTATTCGCCCATCGTACAGCCGGCGTACGGTGCCAGATATTGCATGGCAGCCGATTCCGAAGCCGAAGCGGCCACGACGATCGTGTATTCCAGCGCACCGGTTTCTTCCAGCTTGCGCACCACGTTCATGATCGACGAAGCCTTCTGGCCGATCGCGACGTAGATACAGAAGAGGTTCTTGCCCTTCTGGTTGATGATCGCGTCGACTGCGACTGCGGTCTTGCCGCACTGACGGTCGCCAATGATCAGCTCGCGCTGGCCACGGCCAACCGGCACCATCGCGTCGATCGACTTCAGACCGGTTTGGACCGGTTCCGAAACCGACTTACGCCAGATCACGCCCGGAGCAATCTTTTCGATTGCGTCGGTTTTCTTCGCGTTGATCGGGCCCTTGCCGTCGATCGGGTTACCGAGTGCGTCGACCACGCGGCCGAGCAGTTCCGGACCCACCGGCACTTCCAGAATGCGGCCGGTGGTCTTGACCACGTCGCCTTCCGAAATGTGTTCGTACTCACCCAGAATCACGGCGCCGACCGAGTCGCGCTCGAGGTTCAGTGCGAGACCGAAGGTGTTGCCCGGGAATTCGAGCATTTCGCCCTGCATCACTTCCGACAGGCCGTGAATACGCACGATACCGTCGGTCACGGAGATCACAGTGCCCTGGTTGCGAACGTCTGCGCTCGCTTCAAGGCCCTGGATCCGGCTCTTGATCAGCTCGCTGATCTCAGAGGGATTGAGTTGCATTATTCGCTCCTGATAGTCAATTCTGTTGCGTGCCAGCCGCTTCAGCGCCTTGGGCGCTTCAGGCCGTCAGAGCCGTCTGCATGCTGGCAAGCCGCGCGCGGACCGAGGTATCGAGCACTTCGTCGCCAACCGTCACGCGCACGCCGCCGATCAACGACGAGTCGATCTCGACCGTCGGCTTCAGCTTGCGTTTGAACTTGCGTTCGAGACTTGCGACGAGGTCGTTCAACTGCGCGCCTTCGAGCGGAAATGCGCTGACGATCAGCACATCGGCCGCCCCTTCGCGGGCGTTCTTCAACTCTTCGAACTGCACAGCGATTTCCGGCAGCAATTGCAGGCGATGGTTGTCCACCAGCATTTGCACCAGATTCTTCGCTTGCGCGTTGTCCTTGAGCGGCGACTTGACCGCGGCCAGCAGCAGTTCGCTAACCTGGGCGCGGCTTACTTTCGGGCTCGAGGCGATCGACAGCACTTCGGGCAGACGCGCAACCTGTGCCAGCTCCTGCACGAGCGTGGACCAGGCGGCGATGTCACCAGCTTCGGCCACGCCAAACAGCGCTTCTGCGTACGGACGGGCGATGGTTGCAAGTTCGGCCATGATCAGAGCTCGGCTTTCAGTTGATTCAGCAGGTCAGCGTGAGCTGCCTGGTCGACTTCGCGCTTCAGGATCTGTTCAGCGCCCTTCACAGCGAGTGCAGCGACTTCGCCGCGCAGCGTTTCGCGCGCTTTCACGACTTGCTGGTCCGCGTCGGCCTTCGCTTGCGCGATGATGCGAGCGGCTTCAGCTTGTGCTTGAGCCTTGATTTCGTCAGCGACTGCCACAGCGCGCTTTTCTGCGTCAGCAATACGTTGCTGACCGTCGTTGCGTGCCTGAGCGAGTTCCTGGTCGACGCGCTTGTGAGCGGCTTCGAGTTCTGCCTTGCCCTTTTCAGCAGCCGACAAACCGTCAGCGATCTTCTTCGAGCGCTCGTCGAGGGCGTTGATCAGCGGCGGCCACACGAACTTCATCGTGAACCACGCGAGGATCAGGAACACGACCATTTGCGCAAACAGGGTTGCGTTGAGATTCACGGTGTTTCCTTAAACGTTGCTAGTTCGGAAAGTGAAACGGCAAGGCGCTCATCGATTCTGTATTCGATCAGCGCCCGAGTGCCCGTTCCGCCCTGCGCCTTTACCAGTTATAGCTCAGGCGCAAACTTCCGAGGAACCTCAGCCTGCCAGCTTCGACAGCAGCGGATTCGCGAACGCAAACAGCATTGCCACACCAACGCCAATCAGGAACGCCGCATCGATCAGACCAGCCAGCAGGAACATCTTGGTTTGCAGCGGGTTCATCAGTTCAGGCTGACGTGCACATGCTTCGATGTACTTGCCGCCCATCAGGCCGATACCGATACAGGCGCCGATTGCACCCAGGCCGATGATGATGCCGATACCGATGGCGGTCAGACCCTGGATGTTGGCGATGAAAGCTTGCATGATCACTCCTTTGTGAAAAGTCTTTTAGAACTGGTTGGAACTGGGATTTAATAAAACAAAACTAAAAACAATTCGTCGTTCGACACGCCGTGATTAGTGGCTGTCGTGTGCCTGTCCGATGTACACCAGCGTCAGCATCATGAAAATGAACGCTTGCAGCAGAACGATCAGGATGTGGAAGATTGCCCAAACCGTGCCTGCGATGACATGGCCGATAAAGCCGAGCACTGACGCGTCCGCGCCGAAACCCCACATGCTGCCGAGCAGGGCAATCAGCAGGAACAACAGCTCGCCCGCGTACATGTTGCCGAACAGCCGCATGCCGAGCGAGACCGTCTTTGCGACGAACTCGATGATGTTCAATGCAAGGTTCGGGATCCACAGCAGCGGATGCGCGCCGAACGGAGCCGACAGCAGCTCATGCACGAAGCCGCCTGCGCCCTTGATCTTGAAGTTGTAGTAAATCATCAGCGCGAACACGCCGAGCGCGATGCCGAGCGTGCCGTTCAGGTCGGCGGTCGGCACGATGCGGTGATGAGGGATGACTTCCGACAGACCCAGCCAACCGATCACGCGGCCCGGCAGGTCGACTGGGATGAAGTCGAGCGAATTCATGAGGGCAACCCAGACGAACACGGTCAACGCGAGCGGCGCGATGAACGTGCGGGTACCGTGAATCATCGACTTCGATTGATCTTCGACCATTTCAACCAGCATTTCGATCGCGCATTGGAAACGGCCCGGCACGCCGGACGTTGCCTTGCGGGCAGCGAGATGCAGGATCAAGATCGTGGCCAGACCGCAAACGATCGACCAGAAAAGGGTGTCCAGATTCCAGACGTGAATGTCGAAAATCGACGTCTGGTGCGCGGTGGAAAAGTTCTGCAAGTGGTGCGCGATGTACTCGGACGGATCCAGAGCGCGCGTGCCTTCGCTAGCTGCCATATCGTTAATGCCACCCAAATTGTCGAAAATCGTCTCAGGCCGCTCCCGCCACAATTCTGTACTGCGGGAACATGCCGGGTGCGGATCGTGTCATATCCGCACTCCTGATGCCGGCGCTGCGCGCCGGCCTGAATTTTTTGCTGCTACTTATGTTGCTGCTACCTTAGCGCCAGGCTAAGGCGATCCAGTACGTCTTGAGCGCGATGAGGTATGTCACGAGCAGCGGAACCCAGCGTACGTCGTGATACCAGAAGGCGATGGCCACAAACATCGCGATCGTTGTCCCCATCTTGAGCGCTTCACCGATCATCCAGCTCATCGCTGTTTCGGCGCCGCTCAGCGTTCTCAGTCGTGCCGCGAACAACGCGCTCGGCACCCAGCAGATCGCTCCCCCCAGGAACGCGGACAGCGCAGCAGCGCCCGGCGGCTTGTAGAACAGCCACCACACCAGCGTAGCACCCAGGGACAAAACCATTTGCGCCGCCACGACCTTGAAAGGCGTAACGCGCGATGGACGACTCACGTTGGGACCAAATAGCTTTTCAGCTTCAGCCCGCGTGAGCGGAACGATATTGTTATCTTGCTGCTCGACATCCCACGCTTCGTCAGGTGTCGCTTGCCGACCGGTGGACGCAACGGAAGCTTTGCGTTCATCGCGGTGTTCGTCGTGCCCATTCTTCGGCGCTTGATTCGACGTTTTGACCGCCATCGCAGTGTTCCGAAAGTCTTATTCCAGCCCGCGAGCTTACGCTGCGCTTACGGGGTTCCCGTGCAATTAAATCCGGGCGATTGTAAGCGATAGTTGCAGGCAATTCAAGACTTTAGCCCGTTCAATAACCAGCGTGAAAAGCCTCCTCACCA
The DNA here is from genome assembly GCF_046027395.1 of Paraburkholderia dipogonis. Lineage (GTDB taxonomy): Bacteria > Pseudomonadota > Gammaproteobacteria > Burkholderiales > Burkholderiaceae > Paraburkholderia > Paraburkholderia dipogonis_A. The sequence continues at coordinate 68,896 of NZ_JAQQEG010000045.1, forward strand.
TACGGGAACGCCTGATTCGCGGGGTGAAAGACGTCAAATGTAAGGCTGTCGGGGGGTGTCAAAACATGCCGTTTGAATCGGGTGAGTTTGCACTCGTCGAGAGGTCGCTTAAACGTCGTAGCAGACGTCTCGAAAATGCAACAAACGTCGATTCTTGCCTATGCAGATGGACATGGCGGACGGCGCCGGGTAGGCGCGAAATGGTGCGCTCCTATTCGTGAACTAACTGGTACGTGATGATCCACGAGAAAGGTTTTCACGAAGTATCTCGCTCGCTAGCGCCGAATGAGTGCGCTGGCGAGGTGGCGGCCAGCTTTCAGCTTTTGCGTCGGGCACGCCCTCCTCCGTGAAATTCATCCGCGCGGAGACTGTGGCCTGACTGTATCGCGACTGAGGCATAGCAGCTACGCGCGCGACAGCCGCAACCTCGCGGCCAACGAAACCCGTCGGACGGCTCGATATATGAGCAATCCTGATTATCTGGCGCGCTTTTATTTAGGAATCCATCGAACGTTGATTTGGGTCACGGATCGGTCGCAAAGTCCGATTAGCGTTCTATGCATTTGTTTTGCAAACCCGCCGCCCCAAGGCACTCACGGCGAACCCAACAGCTTGCGATCGGCATTCAGACCCATCGCAAGCCTATCAGGCGCCCTTCCCATTCGACTCGCCGATCAGGCGGTGGCATTTCCACGCAGCCGGACCAGAATGCCTTCCAGCGCGTCCAGATCACCGAAATCCACCAGCACCTGCCCGCGCCCGCGTCGGCCGAGCTTGATCTTGACCGTCGCCGCCAGCAAATCCGACAATTCTTCTTCGAGCCGCCGCGTATCGCGACCACCATCGGGATTCGCACGCGCCTTCACCGCTGGTGCAGCCTTGGTGGTCGCCGTCACCAGCTTTTCGGTTTCGCGCACCGACATGCGCTTGTTGACGACCTGGTTAGCCAACGTGATCTGGGTCGCGGCGTCGACGGCCAGCAGCGCGCGAGCATGCCCCATGTCCAGATCGCCGGCCAGCAGCATCGTCTGTACGGGCGACGCGAGGTTGAGCAAACGCAGCAGATTCGATACCGCACTACGTGAACGGCCCACCGACTCCGCCGCCTGTTCGTGCGTGAAATTGAACTCGTCGAGCAAGCGCTGGATGCCCTGCGCCTCTTCCAGCGGATTCAAATCCTCACGCTGAATGTTCTCGATCAGCGCCATCGCGGCGGCGGCCTGGTCCGGCACGTTCTTTACCAGCACCGGCACTTCGTCGAGACCCGCGAGACGCGCCGCGCGAAACCGCCGCTCGCCGGCGATGATCTCGTACTTGTCCGCCGAGACAGGACGCACGAGGATCGGCTGCATCACCCCCTGTGCACGGATGCTGGCCGCCAGTTCCTGCAATGCGCCCTCGTCCATACGCGTGCGCGGCTGATACTTGCCCGCCTGCATCTTGCTGAGCGGCAGCACGTTCGGCGCACCCTCGATCGTCACCGCCTCCGTAATGTCAGCTGTGCCACCCAGCAATGCTTCCAGGCCGCGGCCCAATCCCTTCTTTCTCGCTACTGCGTTCATCGTGCTTCCTCGATCCGCTTAGGATGCCTGGGGCGCGTCATTCAATGCGCGCACCCGCTCAATCATTTCCGCGCCGAACTGCACGTACGCCTGCGCGCCGCGCGATGCCCTGTCGAACACCACGCCCGGCAAACCATAGCTGGGTGCTTCGGCAAGACGCACGTTGCGCGGGATCACCACGTCGAACACCTTATCGCCGAAATGCTCTTTCAGCTGATCCGAGACCTGCTGTTGCAACGTAATGCGCGGATCGAACATCACGCGCAGCAGGCCGATTACTTTCAGGTCGCGGTTCAGGTTCGCGTGCACCTGTTTGATCGTGTTGACCAGATCGGATAAGCCCTCGAGCGCGAAGTACTCGCACTGCATCGGAATCACGACGCCGTGTGCGGCGCACAGGCCGTTGAGCGTCAGCAGCGACAAAGCCGGGGGGCAGTCGATCAGCACAAAGTCATATTCGTTTTCGACCGTCGCGAGTGCGACCTTCAATTGACGCTCGCGGTTCTGCACGCTGACCAATTCGACTTCGGCACCGGCGAGTTCGCGGTTCGCGGGTAGCACGTCATATCCGACGGCCTCCGGCCGCACTCGCGCATCGGCCACCGCGACGCCGTCCACCAGGACTTCGTAAACGGTGTTTGCGCATGCGGCCTTATCGATGCCGCTGCCCATCGTGGCATTGCCCTGCGGGTCCAGGTCGATGAGTAGGACTCGCTGTCCCTGCGCTGCCAAGCTCGCGGCCAGATTGACTGTGGTCGTCGTCTTGCCGACGCCGCCCTTCTGGTTCGCAACGCAGAAGATTTTTGCCATCGTTGGTGTGTCCCTTTTGCAGCTTGGATGAAGTAAAAATCGTGAGTGATGCAGGTGCAGAGGTGCGGAGGTGCAGCCAGCTCGAGCCAGCCTCTAGCCCACTAGTTGCCGGCATCCACCAAAACCTTGATCAAATGCCGCTCGGCGTCGAGCAACGGCACGTTCAGCCGAATAATCTGTTCCACGTGGGCACCCGCCGGTAACCGTTCGGTCTCGCCGTCCGGCCGCACTCCTTTCATGGCCCAGATCGCACCCTGCTCCGCAACCAGATGACGGGCCAGTGTAACGAAATCCGCGAGCTCTGCGAATGCACGCGAGACAATTACGTCGAACTTTGCCGGTACTTCGGCGCCTGGCTGCAAAGTCTCGACGCGCCCGGTCACCACCGAGAGATTCGCAAGGCCGAGTTCGGCCTTGGCCTGCGCCTGGAAAGCCGTCTTTTTATGAACAATGTCGTTCACGGTGACGGTCCATTCCGGCAAAACGATCGCCAGCACGATGCCCGGCAGGCCACCGCCGGAACCGACATCGAGCACCGAGGACGGCCCGCGCGGAGCCAGGTGCGGCACGATCGAAAGCGAATCCAGAATGTGCTGAATCAGCATCTGCCGCGGATCGCGGATGGCAGTGAGGTTGTAGACGGCATTCCACTTCGACAACAACGCGACGTAGTCGAGCAGCTTGCCGAGCTGCGCTTCGCTCAAGTCGAGGCCGAGTTCGCGAACACCGTCCTCAAGCAACGGCGCCAATGCCTCCCTACCGCTTCCCTTCTGGCTCACCGTCATTGCGTCACCGGCGTGCTGTCGGTGCCGGGCTCGGCGGGTTTCGTCGGGCGACGACCCAAGCCGCGCTTCAGATGGACCATGAGCAAGGAGATCGCCGCCGGCGTAATTCCCGAAATGCGCGACGCCTGGCCAATGGTTTCCGGGCGGAATTGCGTCAGCTTCTGGCGAGCTTCGAACGACAGCCCTCGGACTTCCGCGTAATCCAGTCCATCGGGCAGACGCGCGCTTTCGTGCGCCTCGTTTCGTTCGATTTCGCCGGCTTGGCGGTCGATATAGCCCTGATATTTAATACCGATCTCGATCTGTTCCTTGATCTGGGCGAGCAGCACGTCGTCTTCTGCCAAGGTTTCAGGCGCGGCACATGCGCCGGCACGCAACCCGCAAACCCCGTCGTACGAGACACCCGGGCGACGCAGTAGATCCGCCAGGCTGTATTCGTGGTCAATCGGCTTGCCGAGCAACGCCGTCGCTTCGTCAGCCGGTAATGTCTTAGGATTGACCCAAGTCGTGCGAAGACGCTCTGTTTCACGTGAAACAGCGTCGCGCTTGCGGCTGAAAGCGTCCCAACGGATGTCGTCAACCACGCCCAACTCGCGGCCAATCTCGGTGAGACGCATATCGGCGTTGTCTTCACGCAGGCTCAGGCGGTATTCAGCACGGCTTGTGAACATGCGATACGGCTCGGACACACCGCGCGTCACCAGATCGTCGACCAGGACACCGAGGTAAGCCTGATCGCGGCGCGGGCACCAAGCTTCCTTGCCTTGTACATACAGACCCGCGTTGATCCCCGCCAGTAGACCCTGCGCCGCCGCCTCTTCGTAGCCGGTCGTGCCGTTGATCTGACCCGCGAAGAACAGCCCATTGATCACCTTGGTTTCCAGCGACGCCTTCAGCCCGCGCGGATCGAAGTAGTCATACTCGATCGCATAGCCCGGCCGCAGGATGTGCGCGTGCTCCAAGCCGCGCATCGAGCGCACCAGCTCCAGTTGCACATCGAACGGCAGGCTCGTGGAAATTCCGTTGGGGTAGAACTCATTGGTCGTCAGCCCTTCTGGTTCGAGAAAGATCTGGTGCGATTCCTTGGACGCGAATCGGTGAATCTTGTCCTCGATCGACGGGCAATAGCGCGGCCCTACTCCTTCGATCACGCCGGTGTACATCGGCGAACGGTCGAGACCGCCGCGGATGATGTCATGCGTGCGCTCATTCGTATGCGTTACCCAGCACGGCACTTGCCGCGGATGCTGCTCGACGTGCCCGAGAAACGAGAACACTGGCACCGGATCCAGATCGCCCGGCTGCTCTTCGAGTTGCGAGAAATCGATCGTTCGGCCGTCGATACGGGGCGGCGTCCCTGTCTTCAGGCGACCTTGCGGCAGCTTCAATTCCTTGAGGCGTGCGGATAGCGACACCGCCGCCGGATCGCCGGCGCGGCCGCCCGTGTAGTTGTTCAGGCCCACGTGAATCTTACCGTCGAGGAATGTCCCCGCCGTCAGAACCACAGCGCGCGCGCGGAAGCTAATACCTACTTGGGTGACAGCGCCGACGACACGGTCGCCTTCCACGATCAGATCGTCGACTGCTTGCTGAAACAGCCACAGGTTCGGCTGATTCTCCAGCCGATGCCGGATCGCCTGCTTGTACAGCAAACGATCAGCCTGGGCGCGCGTCGCGCGAACGGCCGGACCCTTTGACGAATTCAGAATACGGAACTGGATGCCGCCCTCGTCCGTCGCGGCCGCCATTGCACCGCCAAGCGCGTCGACTTCCTTCACCAGATGACCCTTGCCAATGCCGCCAATCGACGGATTGCAGCTCATCTGGCCGAGGGTTTCAATGTTGTGAGTCAGCAGGAGCGTCGTATTGCCCATGCGCGCCGAAGCCAAAGCGGCTTCGGTGCCAGCATGACCGCCGCCGACGACGATTACGTCAAATTCTGTGGGAAAGAGCATCGCGAGATCTCACGCCAGATCGTCGCGTGAGCCTTCAAAAGAAAAGTATGGGCGAATTATAACGGGTTCGGTTTAGGCCCGAATTTCGTCCCAATGGCCAATCCATAAAAAAACGGTGTGTTTCACGTGAAACACACCGCTTTGAACAACGGGAAACAGCAACCAGTCTGAGCGCTAAGCCACTTTCTTGGCCAGCCCAAGGTAGGTTTCGATCACACGCGGATTCTGCGCCAAGTCGGCCGCCGGTCCTTCCAGCGCCAGTTCGCCGGTTTCCAACACATAACCAAAGTCGGAGATTTGCAACGCGGCGCGCGCATTCTGCTCGATCAGCAACGTGGCGACGCCGGTCTGCCGCAACGCGCTAATGATGTGGAAAATTTCTTTCACGATCAACGGCGCAAGACCGAGACTCGGCTCGTCCAGCATCAGTAGATCTGGCTTCCCCATCAGCGCCCGGCCCACTGCGAGCATCTGCCGCTCGCCACCGGATAAGGTTCCGGCAGCCTGCTTGCGCCGCTCCTTCAGCCGCGGAAACAACGTAAAGACCGGCTCGAGCTGGTCAAGGAAGTTCCGCTCCCCTGCCCGCTTGCGCCGATAAGCGCCAAGGACGAGGTTGTCTTCCACCGTCATCGACGCGAATAGCTCGCGCTTTTCCGGCACCAGGCACATCCCGCGCGCGACACGCTTTTCGACCGGCACCGCGCTCACATCTTCACCTTGATACAGAACGGCGCCCTTCGCGTGGCCCGTGGTCGGCAACGCGCCCATGATCGCGTTCAGCAGCGTGGACTTTCCCGCGCCGTTCGGGCCGATCACCGAGACGATCTGCCCGGGCCGCACTTTGATCGCCGCGCCGTGCAGCGCCTCGACCTTGCCATAGCGGACCGACAAACCGTCCACGTCGAGAATCGGGCCAGCAGCATTCATCGTGTTCTCCATCACTCCACCCCACCGAGATACGCTTCCAGGACAGCCGGGTCTTGTTGTACCTCTTGCGGCAAACCTTCCGCGATCCGGGTTCCGAATTCCATGACCACCAGCCGGTCGGTGAGGTTCATCACGAAATCCATATCGTGCTCCACCAGCAACACGCTCATGCCTTCCGCTTTAAGGCGACGCAGCAGGTCGGCCAGTTGCAGCTTTTCCTGATAGCGCAGACCGGCGGCCGGTTCATCCAGCAACAATAGCGTCGGGTCGCAGCACAACGCGCGAGCGATTTCGAGAATCCGCTGTTGACCCAGCGCGAGGCTGCCAGCTTCGTCGTACATGTGTTGCTCGAGGCCGACTCGACGAATCTGACGTGCCGCCTCCGCCATCAACCGCGCTTCCTCCGCGCTGTTCAGGCGCACGACGCTGCGCCACACGCCGGCCTGCCCGCGCAGATGCGCGCCGATCGCGACGTTCTCGAGCACCGTCATCCCCGGCAACAGCTTGACGTGCTGGAACGTGCGGCCGATTCCACGCTTGACGATTTCACGTGAACTCAGCGAATCGATACGCTCACCGCGGAACGTGATCTCACCGCTAGTCGCCTGGAGCACGCCGGTCACCAGATTGAACGTGGTCGACTTGCCGGCGCCGTTCGGGCCGATCAGACCGATGATCTGCCCTGCTTTCACCTCGAAGCTGACATCGTTCACAGCAACCAGACCGCCGAATTGCTTGCGCGCCTTGTTCACCGTCAGCAGGTCTTCACCGGCCGCTGGTTTGCTGCGCTGCGGCAACGGTTCGGCGTGATCGGCCAAATGGGCGCGCGGACCCTTCGGGAAAAACCGCGCGACGAATGGCCAAACGCCTTGGCGGGCGTATTGCAGCAATAGCACCATCAAGATGCCGAACACGATCACTTCGAAGTTGCCGTTCTCGCCGAGCAGCTTGGGCAGCAAAGTCTGCAGATAGTCTTGCAGCACGGTCAGGATCGCAGCGCCGAGGACCGCGCCCCAGACGTGAGAAACGCCGCCAACCACGGCCATGAACAGAAACTCGATGCCGTGGTTCAGACCGAACGGCGTCGGGTTCACGGCGCGCTGCAGATGCGCGTACAGAAAACCCGAAACCGACGCCAGCACCGCCGCATACACGAAGATCACCACGCGCATCCAGCCAGTGTTGACGCCCATCGCCTCGGCCATCATGCCGCCGCCGCGCAGCGCGCGGATCGCCCGCCCCGGCCGGCTATTAAGCAGGTTCTGAACTGAAATCACCGCACCGAGCACGACCAGCCAGATCAAGTAATAGATATGGCGGCCCGATTCCAGGTTGATGCCGAACACATTCAGCACCGGAATCCCGTTGATGCCGTCGTACTTGCCGAGCATGTCGAGATTGCCGAACAGGTAGAACAGCGCGAGTCCCCATGCGATCGTGCCGAGCGGCAGAAAGTGGCCCGACAAACGCATCGTCACGAGTCCGAGCATCAGCGCGATCAACGCCGTCACCACCACGCCCGCGATCAGTGCGAGCCACGGCGAGACGCCGTACCGCGTCGTCAGATACGCGGTCGCATAAGCGCCGATACCGACAAACGCCGCCTGCCCGAAGCTCGTCATCCCGCCGATACCGGTTAGCAGCACGAGCCCGATCGCCACGATCGAATACAGACCGATGTAGTTGAGCAGCGTTACCCAGTACTCAGGCACGTGAATCGGTTGCGGCAACACCGGCAGCGCGAACAGCACCACGAGGAACAACCAGAAAAACTTGTTTTGCATGATCCGTTTCATCGCGTCACTCCTCTTCCTCTTCGGCGTGCGGGCTGGCAAGACTTCGCCAGAGCAACACGGGGATGATCAGCGTGAACACGATCACTTCCTTATAAGCGCTCGCCCAGAACGACGAATACGACTCCAGCAGGCCAACCAGGATCGAGCCCGCGGCCGCCAGCGGATAGCTGACGAGGCCGCCGATGATCGCCCCCACGAAGCCCTTCAAACCGATCAGGAAGCCCGAGTCGTAGTAGATGGTGGTCAAGGGCGCGACGAGGATGCCGCACAGCGCGCCGAGGCCCGCGGCCAACGTAAATGCTAGGCGCCCCGCTTGCGTCGTGCCGATGCCGACGAGCCGCGCGCCGAGCCGGTTCACCGACGTCGCACGCAACGCCTTACCCGAGATCGAGCGGTCGAAGTACAGATAAAGCGCGCCGATCAGCACAACCGCGGTGCCAACCACCCACAAGCTCTGCCCGGAAATCGTCAGCGTGCCGATGTTGAAGGTCGCATCGGAAAACGCGGTGGTGCGTGAACCTTCCGCACCGAACATCACGAGACCCAGGCCGACCATGGCGAAGTGCACCGCCACGGCCACGATCAACAGCAGCAGCGTGGTCGCTTCCGCGATCGGCTCATACGCGAGCCGGTACACGTACGGTCCCATCGGAATCACGATCAGCAGCGTCAATGCGATCTGCGCGATCATCGGCAGCGTATGCATGAAAACACCTTGCGTGAGCGCGTAGACCGCGATCGGAAACAGCAGATATTTGCCGACCAGCATGACCAGCGTACGCGCCGCATGCCGGCGCCGTTCGGGATGCCGCACCAGCCCCGCTATCTCGACGACAAAGCAGGCCGCGCCCATCGCCATCAGCAACCAGCAGGTGGCCGGAAATTTCTGTGTCTGTAGCGCGGCGAGCGTCAACGCGCCGTACGAAACAAACTCCCCCTGCGGGATGAAGATCACCCGCGTCACGGAGAACACCAGCACCAGCGCGAGCGCGAGCAGCGCGTAGATCGCGCCGGTGGTGATGCCGTCCTGCGCGAGGATCGCCGCAATTGATAGATCCATACTTCCTCGTCCTGAAGCGTCGAAATCGAAACTGGGAAACCGTCGTGGCGGCAGAACTCGCGGCCGTCCACCGACCCGC
>NZ_JAQQEG010000046.1:0-76375 GCF_046027395.1 Paraburkholderia dipogonis
TATCGCGCTGTGCAAGGTGCTCGGCGGAGGATGGGAGTCAACGTATGCCAGACAGGACGGTCTTCATTGAACCGGCGTTCCGTTGCGTGCGACAAGATGTGTGTGTGGCGCGCGTCTTCCCGTCGTCGATTCCCAGTCAATAAGAGGTCAGCGAGCGAGCGTTTTTAGGACCCGTCAGCCCTTTCAACAACGGCCGGGACGACGTCGCCCGCATCTTTGCGCTCAACGCAGCGACCGGAAGCTCACACGAATCTCTTCCGAGAAAACTTGCGGCTGCTCCCAAGCCGCAAAATGTCCGCCTTTGGGAAGGCGGTTATAGTGAATCAGCTTGGGATACGCCTTCGCTGTCCAGCTTTGCGGGGCAGCGTAGATCTCATCGGGAAAGACGCTGACGGCAACCGGAATGGCAACATGCTTCGGAGCAAAGAAGTTGAGCTTGTTTTCCCAATACAACCGTGCCGAAGAAATTCCCGTGTTCGTGAGCCAATAGAGCGTCACGTTCTCGAGAACGTCGTCTCGCGTCAGCCCCTCGGACTGACCGTCAAACACGCGTGCGATAAGTGCCTGGCTGGCAGCGTCGTGGTCGAGCATCCACGCGGCGAGGCCGACAGGCGAATCTTCAATCCCGTACAACGTCTGCGGGCGGTTCGTCATCTCCTGGGCGTAGCCAAGACCGTGCTTATAGAAAAAGTCGAGCTGATCGTACGCGTGCCGCTCGTCGGCTGAGAGGTCGGTCGGTGGCGGGTTGCCGTACTTGAGCGCCTCTGCGATGTTGTCCGGCACGGTGGCCGGCATGTTGGTGTGAATGCCGAGCAGTTCCGGTGGCGCAAGGAGGGCCATCTGCTCCGTGACAGCATTTCCCCAATCGCCGCCTTGCGCCACATATCGTGTGTATCCGAGCCGCTTCATTAGCACGACCCACGCGCGTGCGATGCGGGCAGGGTCCCAACCGGTCGAGGTCGGTTTGCCTGAGAACCCGTAACCCGGGAGCGACGGAATCACCACATCGAATGCGTCTGACGCCGTCCCGCCATGAGCGGTTGGGTTGGTCAGCGGACCGATGATCTTCAACTGCTCGATGATCGAACCGGGCCACCCGTGCGTGACGATAACCGGCAACGCATTGGCGTCTTTCGAACGAACGTGGATGAAATGAATGTCCAGCCCATCAATCTCGGTGACGAATTGCGGCAGAGCGTTCAGCCTCGCTTCGACTTTGCGCCAGTCATAGTCGGTCGCCCAATACCGCGCGAGCTTCTGCATTGTCGCGAGCTGCACGCCTTGTGACGCATCAGTCACGGTCTCCCGCTCTGGCCACCTGGTCGCCTTGATACGCCTCTTCAAATCGATGAGTTGCGATTCCGGCGCGTGCACGCGGAGTGGACGAATAGCGGTCTTGTCACCGCCGCTCGACTTCGCGACTTCAGTAATGGTTTGAGTCGTTTCCGCGAAAGCGAGTCGACTCAAGGAGCCCGCAACAACGGCCGCCGCTGCCACGCCGATAAAACGACGGCGCGATGGGGTTTGGGGAAGGATATCGTCAGCCATACAAGCTCCTGGTGGCAATGAATCAGATGAGGTGGAGCGATGAGCGTGGCGGCAATTCAATATCCTGGGCAGACACGTTCACGATTGTCCAATTGAGCCGTCTATAGAGGCAGCCAGTTGGCAAGCCTCACATCGCTATCGCTTCGACCGGCCGCAAACCGCAGTTCGCAGCAGTTGCAGCGATTGTGTGGAAGTAAGCCCTCCGGGTAAACGACCAGGTTAGAACAACAGTTGTGTCGATCGCGAACAAATCCGTTGCCCTCGACCTTTCTCGCCGCCACTGTGTGCACGATGCGCGAAAGACTGTGGCGAGATGTTATGCAACGATGACAGTGCCGGTTAAGTAACCCGGCATTGCTTCACACCGCTCAATAGGGTGTCCTGATTCTTGATTGACCGATGCAGTCATGCTCATTGGTATCTGCCGAGTGGGTGCCTACACTAATTCGTGTGGACCGGATGTCCCGCGCGTTCTTTCTTTCGGGAATTTCTTCAGCATCAAAAAGGAAGCAAACATGAAACTGACCCACTTGGTCGTGGCACTGGTGGCAGGCCCTCTGTTTTACAACGGCAGCGCGATAGCACAGAACGACCAGGCGAGCGCCGCCGCGAATCAAAGCGCGCCACCGGAAGCCGGCGCGAAGCAGGAGTTCAAGATCAGGCGCGTGACGCCGGCATACTGGCGCGTCACCATCGACCATCCGCCATTCAATATCTTTGGTCCGGAATCCATACCGCAGTTGAACAGCGTGATCACCCAGATAGAGAACGATCCCGCACTGAAGGTGGTGGTGTTCGACAGCGCGGTGCCCGGTTTTTTCCTGACTCACTATGACTTTGTGCCGCCCCTCGAAGTCACGACGCGCATGCCGCCGGGTCCGACAGGCATGCCGCCACTACCCGACATGCTGACTCGCCTGAGCCGCTCTTCCGTGGTGTCGATCGTGTCGATCCGGGGCCGCGCTACTGGCGTTGGCAGTGAGTTGTCCCTTGCATCTGACATGCGCTTCGCCAGCCGTGAAAAAGCCGTACTGTCCCAATTCGAAGTGGGCGCCGGATTCGTGCCCGGCGGCGGACCGATGTCCCGTCTTCCCCGTCTGATGGGGCGAGGCCGCGCGCTGGAAATCCTGTTGAGCGGCAACGATATCAACGGCGAGCTTGCCGAACGATATGGCTATGTCAACCGCTCACTTCCGGATGCCGAATTGGATAAGTTTGTCGATACCCTGGCTCGCCGCATTGCATCCTTCGACAAGCAAACCATTGGGGAGATCAAGCACTTCGTCAACATCGCCACGCTCCCTCCCGATAGCGAGGTTGGGCCACAGTGGGATGCTTTCATTACCTCCGTACAACGTCCAGCGGCGCAGCAGGATATCAGGAGGCTGATGGAACTCGGGTTGCAGAAAAAGCCTGACGTGGAAATTCATCTCGACCGGTACACCGGCAAAGTCAATCAACCGGACAAGTAATTCACGCGCTTCGCGGCTGGCCGAGCTATCAGCCGCCAGGCTCATGTCGGCAATTGCGTGCCGGCCTGCTCAGCGACGATATAGTCGGCATACCAGTCCGGCCAGTTTTCGTCATGCTGTCCGGAGAGTTTCTCATGCTCGCCGTGCGCGGCCGCGGCGCGGCGCAGCGCCCCTGCGAGTTCTATTGCCGAAGCGAATGTCGTGATCCGCGCGTCCACCCTTCCAGGGAGCCGAGTGGTCACTTCCTGAAAGACCCAGCCATTTCCGTCAGGATCGCTGAACGAGGCGAACGAACCATAGCTGCGCCGCTCCGGTTGCGGGCCGCTCACGCGTCCTTCCTCACCCGCATGGTGGAAAAGGCCGCCAGCGTCATGGAAGACTTCGCTCACGTCGATGCCCCGCTCGACAAGCTCTGCGTGCGCCCTGTTTATATCGGACACAATGAGATGGAGTCCCTGCACCGAGCCCGGTTCTTCCGTCGTGACGCCCTTGCCGAAGAGGACCGAGCATTGCGAGCCGGGGGGCGTGAAATGGACAACCCGAAACTGCTCATCCTTCGCGATATCGACGTCGAGCCTCCAACCTAACCTGGCGTAAAACTGCTTGGCGCGATCGACGTCGGAGACTGGGATGACAACGATCTCGAGCTTCATGTCGACCGTCTGCACCGTACCGGCAGCCGTGTTGGCTTCGTTGGATGTCTGTGCATTGCTCATGTCAGGCTCCTCGTATTTCGGTGATTCAAGGGTGACTCATACGTTCTCAATCTCGACGGATTGCCTTCCTGATCTGGTATTCGACTCTATGTCGTGCGGCCTGATCGGATTGTAGTATCCGATGACTTACCAAAGGGGCGGTCTGCCGGCTGACGTATATCGCAAGTAGCGAGGCTTGAAATGAGGACGTTCGCCGACAACCTGGATGAAGGACCAAAGCGGCACACAACGGTGTATGAACCCGGCGGCATCAGACTCGAATTCGAACTCGACTTCGACCCGCGCAGATGATGGCGCAGACTTGCATGTCGAGGGTCTTCATTGCGACGATGCCCGGGTCACCGTCCCACCTGTTCGAACGGCGAAGGCCGCGCATACCGCGCCTCAACGGGCCGCCAACTGTAATCTTCCCGATAGTCCTTCAACGGCAGAACCGTCTCTGCATCCTTCATGTCATACCGAGCTGACGATCTGAAAAACTGGGTGCAATAATCGACGAATGTCCTGAGCCTGGCCGGGAGCAGTTCCCGGTGCGAGTAGAAGAGACAGATCTCAACCTTGCTGTCGAATGTCGTGCACAGCGGCAAGATATGCGTAAGGCGCGCGGCCTCGATATCCTCACGCACCATGGTTTCGGGCAATGCGGCAATGCCCGTCCCCATGAGTGCCGCCGCCCTAAGCAATATCTCGTTCCCGTCCATCGACGACATGGGAGACACGCTCACCCGTGTTTCGCTCTCCAGTAGTTCGACCACGTCCACGCCTTTCTTTCGTGAATCCGTGTCCACCAGGAGAAAGTGATGGGCCAATTCGGCGGCGGCCTTAGGAATACCGTACTGCTCAAGATAAGCGGGCGCCGCAACGAAGATGCGCTGTGACCTCGACAATGTGCGGCGAATCACGGCAGACTGCTCGACCAGATGCGGCGGAAGAATTGCCATGTCGAATCGGCCGTCATACAGGTTTGCGGCCCCCTCCTGAACGGAAACAATCAGATTCACATTGGGAGCAATGGCGTGATAGCCTCGCACCAGGCGCGAAAAGGTTCCGCTCATCAGCATCGGATGCACGATCAGCCGCAGCTTTCCGCTGTCGACTTCACGCGAGCGCGTAATGCGGCGATTCGCTTCGTCGAGTTCCTCGAGCAAACGGCAGCAACTGAGATAGTAGGGCTGTGCCGCCTCAGTCAAAGAAACGGACCTTGTTGTTCTAAGCAAGACCCTCGTCTGGATGCACCCTTCGAGCTTGGCGATCGCTTTCGATACCGACCCGGTGGTCACATTCAGCGATTCTGCAGCCTTGCTAAAGCTTTGATACCGTGCGGCAGCAACGAATGCACGCAACATGTAAAGCTGGTCCATCTCGCACCTCACTGGTCAACGTAGAGATCTGGAGCAGAGTATTCAGGTGCCGTGAATCGTCACTGGCGACACAATCCAAACAGCCGGGAAACGAATGAAGGGTAAGCGCGAACGCCGCGTGGCGCCATCGTCCGATATGGTGTAACGCATCGTGCGCTCGCGTGCTCAACTAATACGTTCGGATGCGCGCACCTATCCAGCCCGAATGCTCTTTCGGCAACTTTTTCGTGGCCTCAGGACGCCGCTATCGCACCGCATGATGTGCTAGCGAGGCGTCGTGGCAGTTCGCGAGGACGAGAATAGAAGCAGGAAATCGGGTGGCGGAAAGGAAAACATCTAGACCTGGTTTGCCTGCAACGGCTCGATCGCATTGAGGGCCGATTCGAGGATCATCGCGCGGGCATTGACCGGTGCAGGTTTCGAGCGCTGCGGATGAAATATGCGGTCCCCGCGCCTGATCCGTTGCCCGCTCAATACGCATATCCCTGATACCTTGGCGTTCGCCGCTCGCCAGACCTGGGCGCCGTAAAAGCAACTCGTCGGATCCCGCCACGCAATTGTCACGGTGAGCGAGGTGGTCCGCTCAATCAGACTCACCCTCAGGTGAGGCAAGCGACTAGTACCTGGCATCGCCTCGAAGCCATAGGACGTGCTGCGTTCTGGCACGGGCGTCGCATCAGCGCCCGCATTGGGGCACCGTAATCCCGATGACAACAGTCGTATCGTCTGAGCCCACGGGTCGACTCGGCTAACCAGCATGGCCGCGCTCCTTATGAATCGAAACGTAACGTTTCACTCTCACTGAACGGGACGCACGCCAGTAACAACACATTAAGCGCACCGAACAGACGTGCAATGACTCAAGCGCCCAGGGACGGTTGCCGCTGCGTCTCTCGATCCCTGGCAATGCTCCCAGCGGCGGCTCGTCAATCTATCGGTCCGTGCGTCCGTGTATTTTGCTCCAGAGCCATGATATGGCGATTGAGGTGTGGATAGAACGCACGCTCAGGAAAAGGGCTTTTTCCGCGGCAACACTTCTCGCATGAGCCCGATTGCTTCCGTGTCTGCGCGTGCTCCGCGCGTCTAAGCCCGGCGATCGGTATAACCGCGTTCTTGCGCGACGTGCCTATGGTCTGCGCCCAGTTGTTGATTCGCTCATGCGGCGATGCGCATGAGCGTCTGTTGAACGCTGGCCGCCGTAGCGTAGCCCGAACTGATCTGCCCAATCTTTCCGTTCAGCTCAACAAACAGCGATGGGAAGCCCGACACGCGCAGGCGGCGGGTCAGCGCGAAATCTGCACGAGTTGCCTGTATCGCTTCGTCCGAGGACCAAACGGTGAGGAACGCATCGGCGTCGACGTTAAACCCTGCAGTTTTCAACGCCGACGCGCCGATCGCCGCCAGAACTTTACCGTCCGTGGTATCCAGTCCATCGACATAGAACGCCCGCTGGAACGCGCCGAAGACCGTCAACAGATTGGCCGCGGGCTTGATCAGACGGGCCGTTACCACGGCGCGGCAGACCGGCTCAGTGTCATAGACAAAGTTCTTCCTCGCAAGCAACCCTTCGCGATTGAACTGCGCGCCGCTCGATTGCTCGACGCGGGCCCAGTGCGTCAGGCGAAACTGCTTGCCCGCGTCGTCCAGAACTTGCGTGGAACCTGCGGCCAGCCCACCGAGCACAACCTGTACTTCAAGGTCGGGCATCGCCCCTACGATGGTTGTCATCTCCTTGTGGAAGCCATAACACCAGGAGCACATTGGGTCGCCTACAAATATGAGTTTCATAGCTGATTCCATTAAATTTCTCTGTTGCGCGGATCCGTTGCGCCGATCTTGAAGAACGCGGTGATACGCCGCCGGGCGCCGTCCGTCGAAAGGATCATAGAACCGAACCGTGATGTCACGAACCGGGCCAGCCTCAATTCACTTTTTACACCGTGTAACCAAGGTCGCCCTGGTCGTCGATAGCTGCATGCAGATACTTTCCTGACGCGCGAGGTGCATCGACCGTTCATACCAAGGCATAGCCGAAGCAACTCGCCCGGATGCGTCCGCGGCTGCATGGCGCGGGCGGTCTACTCGTATCGACATTCTCGAGCCCGGATTTCGCTCCCATTGGATATACGGCCGTATGAGTTCCACACGCTTTTTCAGAGGCCATGCCACCCGTTCGTACAATGTCTTTCAGCGGCTGGGCCGTGTACCTTGATCTCATGGCGAGTGCGACCGTCTCGCGCGCCACCGGCCAGGAGGGCGAGTCGTGAATTCAACGGAAACAGAAAATTCGGTGATCAGTCTGCACGGCGACGCGCTCCCGTCAAAACCGCGCTGGATTCAGACCGACACCGACGCCGACACGGTGAATGCATTCTCCGAGCGCGTATTCAAAACACTGGTACTTGTCGTCTGCGGGTGGTCGTTGATTGAAGCGCCGCTAGAGTTAGGTGTGTCCGACACCCACGCCGGGTTGGTTGCCCTGCTCCTGTCGAAGCTCGTGGTGGTCGGCACAGGTCTCGCTGCAGTCGCCAAAGCACGCTTTGCTCGCGAAACGTTTGCTTTTCTCTGCGGTGCGAGCGTGCTGGCCATCGCACCCGCGCTACCGATGGAATTCAACCATTCCTTCGCGATAGCAGTGTTCTCGTCGATCGAATGCTTCAGCAAGGCTGCGTGCGTGATCGCATTCGGCGTCGCGTCGTCGCGAGAGAAGCAGTCGCGCCGGCAATAGCGTCCTCGACAGAAACGCGGTTGCGCATTGACGCACTTATTTGAGGAGGTGGATATGTCTCGCGTATTGCACAACTGGATTTTTGTCGGCACCAACGCCTACGACGAGTACACCTTCGTCCCGTGGCTCAACAAGAACGTGTATCGGCGCACAGTAGATTTGAGTCGTGTTTGCCTGCTGTAAATCAACGGCGCGCAATCTCGGGCACGTGGCCGGAAGGGACGCTCGGCGTCATTGATGCCATCTCGCCCACTACATGCACATCGAGTCTTCAGGACTCGCGTATCCGAAGGTATGAGTCAATCTTCGGATGCGAAGGATACGACTTCCGTCGCCCCGATCGCTCGATTCGTCAGAAGAAACGGCGTCTTGCTTTATCGCCGCTCAGGCTACCCGTTACGGTGTAAGTTGCCGCTCAACGACATCAGGAAAGACCGTGCGCAACAGGTAGCGATAAGCGCGAGCATTGCTTACTATACGAAAAGTATCGGCGCCAGCTTAGCGTAACGAACTTTTCGAAGATCGAGCGATGAAACATGACAACGTTGGGGCGGGAAGTGAATCATCGCCGGACTCGCTTGTGTATGTGGTCGACGACGACGAGTCCATTCGAGGCGCCCTAACCTCTCTACTCATGTCGGTCGGCATTCACGTGCGGGCGTTCGAATCGGCCGACGATTTTCTAGCCACGGACATGCCGGACGTGCCGAGTTGTCTCATTCTCGACGTTCGTCTGCGAGGCACGAGCGGCCTGACCCTGCAGCAGGAGCCCTTTAAAGAAAGTGTTCGATTTCCGGTCATATTTCTGACCGGGCACGGTGACATTGAAATGTCCGTCAAGGCAATGAAGGCGGGCGCATTCGATTTCATGACAAAGCCGTTCAAGGATCAGGATCTGATCGATACGATCGCCGCAGCGTTGAAAAGGGATAGCGAATTAAAGCGCCAGGAAAGGATCGTTGCGGGCATCCGTCAAACATACGATTCGCTGACAGCGCGCGAGCGGGAAGTCATCAGGCTGGTCGCCGACGGACTATTGAACAAGCAGATTGCCGACCTCCTGTGTCTGAGCGAGGTGACGGTCAAGATCCATCGCGCGCAAGCAATGCACAAGCTGCAGGCGCGCTCAGTGCCTGATGTCGTCAGAAAGTTACAGCAGGTGCTGCCTCTCCACTAAGGCGCCGGATAGCCATTTCTGTATTCGCTGCACTCTCGCCGCCATCTTCATCCGGGATGGATCCCGGCTAATACGAACTGTCACTAAAATCATTCTAAGGTCTTATTGTCGCCTCGTCCGTAGGACTGTAATTTGCCTAGAGGATTCAGCCTTTCTGGATCCTTTCGATGCCGTGCGGACTCGAGATGAGAACAAAGCGCTCTCCTGCAGTTATCGGGGTAGTGGACGACGACGAATTCGTCCGGATGGCAACGTCCAGTTTGCTTCGTTCGGCAAACTGGAGGGTCATTGTCTATGAGTCCGCCAACCATCTTCTAGGTGATACGCGCCGTTCGGAACTGAAGCTCGTTGTCGCGGATATTCACATGCCGGGCATGGACGGTTTTGCGCTGCTCGAATCGATCAAGCTATGGAAGCGGCCAGTTCCTGTCATTTTCATCACTGCCTACGCGACGCAAGAGCTTCTCGAGCGAGCCGAAGCCGGCGGAGCCGCTGGTTTCTTCTCAAAGCCAGTGGACGACGCACGACTGCTCGCGCTGATTGGCGAGATACTGCAGAAGTAACCCGGCCGAAGGTCCGTCCGTTTGTGAGCGTATATCGCGATCGCCTAATCGTTGCCCGGATGCGATACGTCGCCTTGCGCCGGCAACGTGAACTGAAAAGTGGCTCCTCTGGCAGAGTTCGACGTCACCCATAATCGTCCGCCGTGACTTTCCACAATCGAGCGGCAGATCGGCAGTCCCATCCCCAGCCCGTTGGGTTTGGTCGTAAAAAATGCCTCGAAGACGCCTTCCAGATGGTCGGCGTCCAGGCCTGGTCCAGAATCCTCCACGCTAATGCAGAGTTCGTTGGCACCGGACTTGCTGGTTCGGATCAAAAGTGTCCGCTCGCCGACGTCCGTTGCACTCATCGCTTCAAGTGCGTTGATCATCAGATTGAGCATCACCTGCTGCAGTTGCACCCGATCGCCCTGAATCTGCGGCAATCCATCAACGAGTTGGACGGCGAGTTCGACGCCGTGCTTGCTGGCTTCACCTCGCATGAACGCGATCAACTCGAGAATCGCTTCGTTGACGTCGAGGCCGTCCTTTCGCTGCGGCTCCTTTTTAAAGAAAGCGCGGGTGCGGTCGACGATGTTATTGGCGCGGCCGCCATCCGCGACAATCCGGTTGAGCGCCTGACGTACTTCGTCGAGATTGGGCGGGCGCGCCGCCAGCCAGCGCAAGGCCGCCCCGGCGTAGGCAACCGTTGCGGTGATGGGCTGCTTCACTTCGTGGGCAATCGATGCCGATAACTGGCCCATCGTCGCCACACGGTTTGAATGAGCGAGTTCCATCTGGAGTCCGAGATATCGCCGTTCGCTGTCGCGCACGTCCTGTTGCGCCCGCTTCTGATCGGTCAAGTCGAGTATGAAAGCGACGCCCTGCCCTTCGCGATCACCGAACGCCGCCGCACCGACCAGCACGGGCACCCGGCTGCCATCCTTGCGGAAGTATTCTTTCTCGAACGGTTTGGCGCTGCCGGTCGCCGTCAATTCGGCCCTCACCAGTTCGTCGAGGTCGCGCCACTCAGGCGGAGTCAGATCGGGCCACCGGATATGCCCTGAGAGCAGATCTTCCCGGCTGTAACCCACAATGCGCAGAAAAGCGTCGTTGGCTTCGACGACGTTGCCTTCAAAGTCCCAAATGTGGATCCCGATGATGTTGGAGTCCACCAGACGCCGAACCTTTGCCTCGCGCTCCTGGAGATCGGCATAGAGACGGGTGTTCTCGAGCGAAATGGCCGCCTGTGACGCCAGTAAATCGAGCAGCGAGGAGCGGCGCGCCGTAAAAACATGCGAAGTGGCCGTGTTCTCGAGATACAGCAGGCCGCCGAGTTTGCCCTGTCTGACCAGAGGCAGGCAGAACACGGACCGAGTCGCGCCGCTTGCCAGGTAGCTGTCCTGGGAGAACATATTGGGTATCAACGCATCGTCGATGATGACGCTCTTTTGCGTGTGGATCACGTAACGCAGAATGGCGGCAGGGACGGCAGAATTGGCAAGCGGCTCCCGGCTCAACTCGATCCCGTTTCCATTGATGCGCGCCTCTGCCTGGATCCGGTAGCCGTCCGGCTGTTGCAGAACAACCAACAGGCCGCGATCGGCGCCTGCGGTCTGCAGCGCGATCGTCATCAGGCGCTCGATCAGGCCGGTCAGCTCGATCTCGCTGGAAAGGGCTTGCGACGCCTTGAGCAGCGTCGCGGCGTCGAACTGCCGCCAATCGAAGCTAAGTGTCGACGTAGCATTGCTGCCATCCTGATTGGCGAGGCGGGGGAATTGACCGTCGAGTTGCGCGACTTTGCCGTCCGCGCCCCAACAGGCGAAGCAATGACGCGCGTTGCGCAAATACGCGTCGGCGCTCGTCCTGAGACCGCTGCTTAGATAGAAGCGCCCGGCAAGTTCGTTGGCGATGCCTTCGTGATGTAGAAAGCCATTTTCATGCGCGGCGTGGACCGCCTCTTCGTAAAGGCGCATGGCGTCGAGATCGCGGCCCTCCAGACGCGCGAGTTCGGCGCAGACAAGCGCGTAGCGGTTCTGATAGTTCTCCGGGCAGTGCTCCGCCCACATTTCGAACTTCTTCAGTTTCGCTGCAAGAATGCGCCCATAGACTTGCTGCTGTTGCTCGGATGCCTGCGGATAAAGCGCCGTCAAGGCGAGCACATGAAAGAAGTGATAGGTCGGTTCGATCGCCAGCGCCATGACAGAACTGAGGACCGCCTCCGCCCGGTCCGCAGCCTCCAACGCCTCGGCATACCGGCCATCGAGAAAGGCAAGCATGACCTTGATGATGCGATAGACGCCGATCGCGCAGCCGAAATTCGATTTGATGATGGCCTCGAAGCAGGCTGCTTCGTCGAACGTCTCGTCGTTCAGTTTCAACGGTTCAGTCGTCTTGCCGCGGAGACTGACGACAAATTGCCGCTCGACCCGGATCAACTCATAAACCGCGTCGTTGTGGCTCTCCCGCGCGAGCGCCGCGTACTTTTCCGAGAGCGTCTGCACGTCCTCCAGGGCGGTCCCTTTCTCGATCGTCTGCCAAACCGCATTGAATGCGACGTTGCCCGCAAAAACGAGGTCGCCCACTTCCAGGCACGCTGCGGTCGCCCGTTCGAGAACCGGCAGATTAGCTGCAATGTGGCAGCGCCAGAAATTGACATGGGCACCGTACAGGTGAAGCAGCTTTCCATTGAGGCGACGATTGCCGAATTTCTCGTTCAGCTTGAGCGACATCTCTGAAAACTGCACCGCGGTGGGGATATCGCCTATCAGGGACACCAGCATCAGCGCGTAATTGCCGTAAGCAAAACTGGAGTTGTCGGTATTGCCGTGCTGCAAGGAAAGGTTGACCGCCTTGAGGGTGATGAGCGGGTAAAACGCGGGCCGCGCGGCAAATGCGCAGTTCATCGCCTGAAGGAGAAGGTTGACGATCGCACGGATCGCAGGATCCGTCGCTACCGGTACCTCGACCAGTTCGTCGACGCAACGCCCAGCCAGATTGACGCGAATGTCCCGCAATCCGTCGTCGAGGGCCGCCTGAATGTCCTGATCGGTCTCAGGAAAGAGGATGCCGAAATCGCGCAGCGCAACGAGCGCGACTACGAAGCTCTCGTCATATCTTCCGGCGAGCTGATACAACTCGATCCGCAGGCTGAAGACCTTCGCACGATCGAGATTGGAGCGTGCTCTCGCGAGCATCATGTCGACCAGCGCGTCGGCTTCCGCAAAATCGCCGGCCAGATATTCGCACTCCGAAAACGCGAGATAGAGCTCGAACGTGCTGTCGTAGCGCTGCGTCCACGCGTCGGGCGACAGCAGCGCCACGCCTTCCGCCAGATAGCTGCGAGCGGCCGCGTAGGCGGTCGAATTCATCGCGCGCCTGCCCGCGATGAGGTTCAACGCAACGACCTGCTCGCGCTCCGACCCCGCCAGGATCAGCGCCGCGCCGCGATTGAGATGGTTGACGATATCGAAGATGGCATCCTCAAGCGCTTCTGGCGCGGTCCGCGACACCAGCGCCCGGCCAATCCGCAAATGCGCGGCGGCCCGCTCGTCGGCGGGGATCAGCGCATAAGCGGCCTCCTGCACGCGGTCGTGTGCAAATTCATAGGCGTTGGCCACGCGAAAAACGAGGCCCGTCCGCACGGCTTCCCACAGGTTCGCGTGCATTGTCTCTTCTGATCCGCCCTGAACCCACGTCAGCGCGATGACTTCAGCGATGTTGCCGAGACACGCCAGTTGCCCCAACGCGTCGCGCGTCAGCGGAGACAAGCGGCTCAGCTTCGCCGCCATCAGATCGGCGACGTTCTCGGTAAAGCCCTTCGCACGAATGCGCGGCAGATCCCAGCACCAGACCGTGGCGCGTTGATCGAATGTGAGCAGATCTTCATCGTCGAGCGCCGTTAGAAACTGGATCGCGAAGAACGGATTGCCGCCCGTCTTCTCGTGCACCAGTTGCGCGAGCGGCCCGGCCGTCGCGCTGTCGCAGTGAAGCGAATCGGCCACGAGTTGCGTGACGCTGTCCGGTGTGAGCGGCGCGAGTTCTATCTGCTGCACCTTCCCTTCGGCGTGGCTGATCGACTCGAGCGTGCGCGCAAACGGGTGCGACGCATCCACCTCGTTGTCCCGGTAGGCGCCGACCAGCAGAACATGCTTCACGTCCGGATGCGTGACGAGGTGTGCAAGCAGGTCGAGTGTCGCCGTGTCGACCCATTGCAGATCGTCGATAAACAGCGCGAGCGGATGCTCAGGTCGCGCAAACACGCCGAGAAAACGTCGAAATACCATCTGGAAACGGTTTTGCGCATCCTGCGGCGGCAGAACCGGCGCGGGTGGCTGCTCCCCGATGATGAGCGCAAGCTCGGGGATCAGATTCACGATCAGCTGACCGTTGGGCCCGAGCGCCTCCATCAGCGCGTGCCGCCACGGCTCGACCTCTGCGTCGCTCTGGCTCAGCAGGTTGCGTACGAGCGTCTGGAAGGCTTGTGCAAATGGCACATAAGGGATGTCACGTTTGTACTGGTCGAACTTACCGGACGCGAACAGGCCGCGTGGCGGCACCAGCACCCTGTGCAACTCGTTGACGACCGACGACTTGCCAATGCCCGGATAGCCCGAGATAAGCACCAGTTCGACCGCTCCGCTACTCACGACACGATCGAATGCTGTCACGAGCGCGCCGATTTGTGCCTCGCGTCCGTACAGTTTTTCGGGGACCAGCAACCGGTCGGACGCGTCGTGCGCACCCAGCGGGAACGGGTCGATGCGGTGGTGCGCCTCCCATGCCACGAGGCACGACCGAAGGTCGGCTTCGACACCCGCCGCGGTCTGATAACGGTCCTCGGCGGCCTTGGCGAGGAGCTTCAGCACGATGCCCTCGAGCGCCTTCGGAATACCGTCGACACGCTCGCCTGGCGGTGCCGGCCTGCGCGCAATGTGGCAATGAATCCATTCCATCGCGTCCGATGCGGTGAACGGCAGCGACCCGGTCAGCATCTCGTACAGCGTGACGCCAAGCGAGTAGAGATCGCTGCGCGTATCGATCGAGCGGTTCATGCGGCCCGTCTGCTCGGGCGCCATATACGCGAAGGTCCCGGCCACGATCTCCGGCGGCGCGGGCGGCTGATGTTCGTGCGGCAGTTGCGAGGCAATGCCGAAGCCGGTGAGCCGTACGTTGCCGTTCCCGTCGACGAGCACGTTCGCCGGCTTGATGTCTTTGTGAACGAGACCACATCGATGAACATGGCCGACTACCCTCGCCAGATTGACGGCGATGCGCAAAAAACGCGTGAGCTCCAGCGGCCGGCCGAGTGAGCGGTGCAGGGGCTCGCCGCCGTCGTCGTCGAGAACGAGCATGGGCGGCTCTCTGCGGCGGTAGAGCGCGAGCGGCTGAGCCGCCCAGCTGGAATCGAGCAACGAGGCTAATCCGTATTCGTGCTCGAGCCGTGTAATGCTCTGCGAGGCCGTGCGGGTGGCGACCAGCGCGAGCACCGAGACGGGATGGCGGGGTCTCCGGGCGCGATACAGGGAGAAGTCGCCGTCGTCATGCAGCGGCTCCAACTCATATCCGGTGAGATCCACGGTGGACTCCACTGTCGACCGGAGCGAGTGGCTTAGCTGTCGACCAGAGTTGGCCCGTCGACCAGAGTTGGCGCTTTAGCGCTTACTCTGGCCCATGGCGCGTTACTCGGGTCCCATGCGAAGCACTGACTCCAATCCCATGCAAGATGGTTGCTGTAAGGCTGCGAATTCCCTTTAGAAATTATTGTCTACGCTTCCCGCCTCCCCGGCTATCGCTTGCACCGTCGTCCCATTTATTGGATCACCTCTGGCGTGACGCCAGAAGCCGGACCACAAAAAAACGGCATGCGCGGCGCGCTTCTCGCGCGCGCGGCATGCCGCTGCATCAGGCCAGATCCTTCCAGTGCGCCGCACTGAAACAACCCGGCGGCGCATGCCGCTTACTGCTGCGGCAACGCGTAGGCAATCACATAGTCGCCGAGCTTCGTGCCGAACGAGCCATGCCCGCCCGCCGCGATCACGACGTATTGACGGCCGTTGATCGAATAACTCATCGGCGTGGCCTGGCCGCCCGCGGGCAAGCGGGCCTCCCAGACCTGTTTGCCGTTGTTCACGTCGAACCCGCGGATGTAGTTGTCCGCCGTCGCGCCGATAAACGCGACGCCGCCCGCGGTGACGATCGGACCGCCCAGCATCGGCATGCCCATCCTGAACGGCAACGGAATCGGCGAACTGTCGCGCACGGTGCCAATGCGCTTCTTCCACACGATCTCATTGGTCTTGAGATCGATCGCGGAGATGTAGCCCCATGCCGGCTGCTTGCATGGCAAGCCGAACGGCGACAGGAACGGGTTGATCACCACGCCGTACGGCACCCCGTATTGCGGCTGGATGCCTGACTCCGTGCCGCTACCCTTGGCGCCGGGCACCGGCTCCAGCGGGTTGCCGGGACCGCGCGGAATCAGACGCGAGACGAACGGCAGCGCGATTGGGTTCGCGACGGCGAACTGGCGGTCGGTGTCGACGGCAATGCCGCCCCACTCGAACATGCCCAGGTTGCCCGGGAACACCAGCGTGCCCTGCAGCGAAGGCGGCGTGAACGTGCCTTCATACCGCAGCTTGTGGAACATCACACGGCATACGAGCTGGTCGTACATCGTGGCGCCCCACATGTCGGCGTCGGTCAGGTTCTTCGACGGGCGATACGTGAGCTGCGAGAACGGCTGTGTCGGCTCAACGTGGTCGCCGGGGGCAGCGCCTTGCGGCACGGGCGTTTCGGGCGCCGGCACGACGGGTACACCCGTGCGGCGGTCGAGCACGAACAGGTTGCCGGTCTTGGCCGGCGCGTACACGACCGGCACGGTCTGGCCATCCTTGCCGGTGATGTCGGCGAGCGTGGGCTGCGACGGCTGGTCCATGTCCCACAGATCGTGGTGCGCGGTCTGGTAGAACCAGGCGAGCTTGCCGGTCGAGGCGTGAAGCGCGAGCAGGCCGCTGGCGTAATGCTCCTGCTCGGGCGTGCGGTTGCCGCCCCAGATATCCGGTGTCGTGACACCCATCGGCAGATAGACGATGTCGAGCTTCGCGTCATAGGCGGAGGGCGCCCACGAGTTGGGCGAATTCCACGTGTAATGCTCGCCCGGGCCCGGAATGTGATTCGGGTCCTTCGCGCCCGGATCGAACGCCCAGAGTAATTCGCCCGTGCGCACATCGAAGCCGCGGATGACGCCCGACGGCTCGCGGTTCGAGAAGTTGTCCTCGACCGCGCCCGCCACGACGATCACCTTGCTGGTGATGATCGACGGCGAAGTGGGCTCGTACATGCCCGCTGTCGTGACCGGCTGGGCGTGTTGAAGGTCGAGGTCGCCGTGGTTGCCGAAGCCCTCGCAACGTTGGCCTGTCAGCGCGTCGAGCGCGTAAAGGTGGCCGTCGTTGACCGGCAGGTAGATGCGGCGTGTACAGGCGGCCGTGGCATCGCTCGCTGGCGCGGGCGCGGGTGCGGGTGCGGGTGCGGGTGCGGCAGCGGCAGCGGCAGCGGTGGTGTCGCTCGCGGTGACCGTAGCGGCTGCGGCAGTATCGCTCGCTGGCGCAGCAGCGGCTGCGGCGGCATCGCTCATCGGCGCGGCAGCAGTGGCGGTGGCGTCGCTCGCCGGCGCCGCCGCGGGTGCGCCCGCCGTGGCGCTGGCCGACAGATCGACATACGACACGCCGCGGCAAGTCACGTGCTGGAACGACGGATCGGACTTCAGTCTCGGATCGAACTTCCACTTGAGCGTGCCCGTCTTCGCGTCGAGCGCGAACAGAATCTGATGCGGCGAGCATAGGTAAAGCAGATCGCCGATCTTGATCGGCGTGACTTCATTGGTGATCTCGACAGGATCGTTGGGCCCTTTCATGTCGCCCGTGCGGAAGGTCCAGGCCACCTGGAGATCCTTCACATTCTCAGGCGTGATCTGCTGCAATGGCGAGTAGCGCGTGCCTTCCTGGGTGCGCCCATAGGCGGGCCAGTCGGCGGCGTCGATCCCGGTGCTGGCGCCGCCCGCGGGCGCGGCAGCGCTCAGTGTGCCGTTGACCTGCTGCGGATCGTTGAAGCTTGCGTACACGAGCACGCCCGCCCATGCCACGAGCGCGATGACGAGCGACGCGACGCCTAGCTTGCGCTCGCCTTCCAGCCGCCAGCTCATGAGCAGCAGCAACCACACGCCGAAGATGACTAGCACACCGGAGCGCGGCGCGAGCGCCCAGAAGTCGGGACCCGACTCCAGCAGAGCCCAGATCGCCGTGCCGATCAGCACGAGCGCATAAAGCACGAGCGCGGCGGTACTGCGCCGCCAAAGCAGCCAGGCCACGCCCAACAGCACGATGCCTGTGATGAGATAGTAGGCGGAGCCGCCGACCGCGAGCAGCCATGCGCCGCCGATCAGCAGATAGAGTGCGGTCAGCACCGTGAAGAGCAATGTGATGACGCCGATCACGCCCCGCGAATTCGACTGACTGGTCATGATGATCTCAACCCTCTTGAGTGGATGCCGCCTGCCGCCAGTACCGACGCCGAATTCACGCGCCGGAGCATGGTAAAAAGCATATCAGAACGTGTGCATCATTCCGACGTACACGCCGGTTTGCGATTCGCCGGCTACCGGGCTCGTCGGCGACGACGAATCGCGCGGCGTCGCGAACACTGAGAACGTACCGTTCCTGCTGTTGTTCACATACGCGACGGTCCCATAGAGGAATGTACGCGCGTCCAGGTTATAGGTGGTCCCGAGTGCATAGAGCAAGGCATGGCTGCCAGGGTCGTGCGAAGCATCTCCCGCGCCCTCGCCTACCCGGATATAAAAGCCCGCCGCGGTCACGGCCCAGCGCGGTGTGGCCTCATACGTGGCGCCCAGCCAGTAGTGGTCGGCGCTGTCGGCCACGCCTGCGGGCGAATCGGGCGCCGCATAGTGCGTGTAGGCCGCCTGGATCTTGAACTTCTGCACGCGCACGTTCGCACCGACGAAATACTCGCGCGAGGCCGTGAAGATGTTGGATAAGCGGCCGCTCGAATCGCGTAGCTCGTCGTAGATGCCGCGCACGTCGAAGAGCGGCGAATGGTAGGTGAGCATGATGCCGTCCGAGCGGCCGAACTCGCCTTCGGCGCCGGTGTTGAATCCGCTCGCCTGATTGCCAAAGGCATATTGGCCCTGAACGTCAAAGCCATGAAAGACCGGGCTGTGGTACTCGACGTTGTTGCTGGTCTGCTGCCAGTTGCGTCCGCGCACGAGCGAAGCCGACGACACGGCCTGCTGCACGAACGGATCGAATTCCCAGACGCCGTCGCTGTCGATGAAAAGATTGCGCCCGGCCTGCAACTGGCCCCACGTCTCGTTCTTCAGGCCTACATACGCGCGGCGCGAGAAGAGCCTGCCGCCGCCCGTCGTGCCGTTCATGATCTGCAGCGCGGTTTCGAGGTCAAACAGTGCGGACATGCCGCCGCCGAGATCTTCGGTACCCTTGAAGCCCAGCATGCTGGTACCCCAGTCGCCGCCTTCCGCGCTCCAACGGCTCGAACTGCCACCCGTGCCGTTGGCAATGTGATTCAGGTATTCGACACCGCCATCGACACGGCCATACAGCGTCACGCTCGATTGTGCAGAAGCAGCCGTGCTGGCTGCGAGCAGGAGGACACCGCACAGTTTATATTTCACGTGAGGTTCCAGGTTGATTCTCCTTTCGTTCTCCTTGCCGTCCCGGACGCTGTGCTAATGGAAAGCGTACGGCGGAAGGTGACAGAGTCGGACTACCAACTCGATTGCTCGCTATAGCGGTCGTTGTGATTCGCGTGGATCGTCGAGCACACCCTGACGTTCAGGCGCTTGCGAATGCGCTCTGGCTAGAGCTATGCATATTAGGAGGCGCGGCAGCGACCTGGAATGACATATTTGTTGTAGCCGGTTACCCTGATTCGCTCACAGGTCTGCTCGTATCCCGACGCCCAGGCGAGGCACGCTGACGCAAAGAGCAGCCCGAAGCTGAGCTAATCGGGCGAAGATGGTTGGCAACGTTGCGCACGATCAGCGTCGTTCTCGCGGCTACGTCTTTCATGCCGTGAAGAATGAGTGCTTCGTGGGGCATCGAAACTGCCCGTTGAACCATTGGGCTTCGCTGGTTTCCTTATTTTTGACTTTGCTTCTTTCCAGCTGCCGGATTTCGCTTCTGACGGCATGACATGACATCGACCATGCAGCCGCCAGGACCTGAGCCCTATCGCGCTTTGCTCGCCCCACTCCAGCTAAACCCAAAGCTCGACTGCACCACAGGCGCCCACTTCGCGCACGCGCGAAAACCCAGCAGCGCGCCGCCCACGGCAAACAACACAGGAATCAGAAAATCCTGGCTCACACGGGTGAACTCGAACATGAGCACCACGGCTGTAATCGGCATCTGCATCGAGGCAGCGAGAAACGCCGTTGCGCCGACCACCGCGAATGCGCCCAACGACGCCCCCGGCCACACGAGGCTCCACAGTCCGCCGAGCACGATCGCCAGCAGCGCGCCATTCGCGAGCCCCGGCGTGAGCAGGCCGCCTTCGGCGCCCGCGCGCAAACTGCTCGCGGTGATCACCACCTTCAGCACCAGCAGCATCGCGGCGAGACTGATGGTCAAGCCACCATCGAATGCCAGTCCCGCAGGTCCCTTGCCATTGCCGAGCAACTGCGGGAAATGCATCGCGAGGACGCCGATCATCGCGAAGTTCAGCATCGACAACACCGGCAGGCGCCAGTTCTTCGGCGCGGCCGCCCGCGAGCGTTTCATCAGTTCCGCGAAGCTCCACGCCGCCACGCCGAAAATCGGACCGCACACCACGGACCAGACTACGAGCGTGGTGCTCAGCGTCATCGACGGCACGAGATATTGATGCTCGTTGCCCAGTCCCAGTTGTGCAACCAGCGCGGCCACCGACGAGGTCACAATGGCCGGCACCAGGGCGGGCCAGCCGAAGGTGCCCAGCAGGACTTCCAGCACGAACACCGCGCCGCCGAGCGGCACGTTGTAGACCGCGGCCAAACCGGCGCCCGCGCCGCACGCCACCATGATCCGGCTCTGCGCGACCGACAGACCCGCGCGACGCGACAGCCAGCCGGCAAGCGCCGAGCCGATCTCGCGCGGCGCGACTTCGCGGCCGAGCGGCGAGCCGAGCGCCACAGTGACGATCTGCAGCACCGCATGAATCGTCGTGCTCATGACGGGCATCTGCGGATCGTCGGACTTGACGGCCTGGCGAATGCTCACGAGCGGCCGGCCGAACCGATACAGCGCCCACCAGCCGAGTCCCGCGACCAGGCCGCAAAACGTCAGCACGAGCAGGCGGCGTTCGGGCGCGGCACCGCTGACGCCTTGCAGAAAACTCTCGGCGCTGATCACGTGCGTCACGCTGTAGCCGTATGCAAGATGCTGGATGCCATGCAGCAGCAGCGCGAGCAGCATGCCGCCGAGGCCGGCGCCGATACCCGTGAGCAGCGTGACCGCGGCGACCACGGCAAACGGACTCCGCTCGCGGCGTACAGGCTCGGAAGTGATTGATTTGACTGACATGGCGCGTCGACAAAGGCGAAATAAATGGGATGGCGACCATGGTATTCCGCGACGCAACATGAATCAAATTGATTTTTCAGCTCGACTAATGCGCATGCTACATATATTGGAAAGCGAAGCCTTTCCGGCTCACACGACGTGACTGGCGCGCTGCCGTCGCACGTGCCTAGCGAACGGAAACGAAGAACATCGACACCACGCACGCAACGCCGACAAACCAGACCAGCGAACGCAGCGACGCCAGGTTCGCCACATACAGCACGCCGTGCAGCACACGCGCGACGACGAACGTGATCGCGAGCCAGTTGATCCACGTACCCGATCCGCCCGTCTGTCCCGCCACAACGATCGCTGCGGTGAACATCGCGAGCGCCTCCCACGCGTTCTGATGCGCCGCATGAGCCCGCGCGCGCCAGCCTTCGAGACCGGCAAGATAAGCGCGAGGCGTGCGATTGTCGTAGCGCTTGCTGACTTTCGCCAGCATGGTCCACGGAAACGGCAACAGCGCCACGATGAGCAGGCATAAATGCGGAATGGTCATGGGTCAGTCTTCCTTGTATGCGCGGCGCGAAATGCCGCGAGCCGCTGTTATACCCGCCGGCCCGTGCCGCCGCCAATCGGAATCCCGCGAGCGTCACCTCTACCGATATGCAAATCAGCGAAAGTCAAAATGACCGGCCTGGCATGAAAATCACATCCGAATTAGATTACAAATAACAAACTAAACGGCACACACCGTCAATACAATAATTACATTTACCCGACATAAATCGTGCGCCGCATGAAATCGACTCCAGGGATTAATACGGATAAACGCTGGTTCATTCATGCAAGCGTTTAACAGTCGGCGTACACTCGCTCGAAGCCCATGCCACGGGGCGTGCGGGGCTGCGGAGCCACCCGTCGTTGAACGCGGGTGATTGGAGAACCAGGAGAACAATCAATGAGTTGGACACGGGAACAAAGAAACGTCACGATCGCTGCCTATCTGGGCTGGACTCTCGACGCATTCGATTTCTTTCTAATGGTGTTCGTATTGAAAGATATTGCGGCGGAGTTCAATACAAAAATCCCCGAAGTCGCCTTCGGCATCATGCTGACCTTGGTGATGCGTCCGCTCGGCGCATTGATTTTCGGCTGGCTCGCCGACAAGTACGGCCGCCGTCCCACGCTGATGGTCAACATCGCGTGTTTCTCGCTGCTGGAATTGCTGTCCGGCTTTTCGCCGAACCTGGCCACCCTGCTCGTGCTGCGCGCGCTGTTCGGCATTGCGATGGGCGGCGAATGGGGCGTCGGCGGCGCACTGACCATGGAAACCGTGCCGCCGAAATCGCGCGGCATCGTCTCGGGTCTTCTGCAGGCCGGCTATCCGAGCGGCTATCTGCTTGCCTCGGTCGTGTTCGGTGTGTTCTACCAGTACATCGGCTGGCGCGGCATGTTCTTCGTCGGCGTACTGCCGGCGTTGCTCGTGCTGTACGTGCGGGCGCATGTGCCGGAATCGCCGGCCTTCAAGACGCTCGAAAAGAAAGCGCGTCCGGGTCTCGTCGCCACGCTCAGGCAGAACGTCAAGCTGTCACTGTACGCGATCATTCTCATGACCGCGTTCAACTTCTTCTCGCACGGTTCGCAGGATTTGTATCCGACCTTCTTGCGCGTGCAGCATCAGTTCGACGCGCATACGGTATCGTGGATTACGATCGTGCTGAACATCGGCGCGATTTGCGGCGGCCTGTTCTTCGGTGCGTTGTCCGAAAAGATCGGCCGCAAGCGCGCGATCTTCATTGCTGCGTTGATTGCGTTGCCAGTGCTGCCGCTGTGGGCCTTCTCGACCACGCCGGTGCTGCTCGCGGTGGGCGCCTTCCTGATGCAGATCTCCGTGCAAGGTGCATGGGGTGTGATCCCAGTGCACCTGAACGAAATCTCGCCCGATGAAATTCGCGCGACGTTCCCCGGCCTCGTGTATCAGCTCGGCAATCTGATCGCGTCGGTGAACGGGCCGTTGCAGGCGAGCGCTGCGGAAGCGCACGGCAACAACTACGCGCTCATCATGGCCGTCGTGATCGGCATCGTGGCGGTGGTGATCGCCGCGCTGATTCCGTTCAGCCGCGAGCGCCGCGGCATCGACATGACACAGTCGGCCAGGCAGGTTGCGGCACAGGTTTAAGCGTTCGAACCAAACAGCTATTTTGCCGGCGCGTTATCGGGCACAATAGACGAAAGAGGCGGCTCGAACCGCCGCGACGCAGAACACGCGTCAGCCAACAAACGCAGGGCCTAACAAGGTAGCAAGCAATACGAGGCCGTTCCGATTTTCATCGGAACGGCCTTTTTTATTTCCGCGCGGTTTGACGCGCCGCGTGTATGGAAAGGCTGACCTTCGTCAGGTCTTCTAGAGGAGTTAGTCGACACCGACCCCTTGATGGCACACCTCATTTCTTCTTATCCTGAAAAAAACGGCCGTTTCAAATAAACATTTGAATCGCTTGTTTGCGGGCCGGATGCCCGGCAACTGGGAGACGCAACATGGCAGTTCGCACAACAGGCCGGCATGCCGGCGATACGAAGTCCCGCATCCTCGACGCCGCCGAAACACTCTTTATCGAATGCGGCTATGAGGCCATGTCGCTGCGCCAGATTACTTCGCGCGCCGAAGTCAATCTCGCGGCAGTGAACTATCACTTCGGCAGCAAGGAATCGCTGATTCACTCGATGCTGTCACGCCGCCTCGACCACCTCAACCAGGAGCGGCTCAAACTGCTCGACCGCTTCGACACCATGCTCGGCGAGCGCCTGACCTGCGAGCACGTGCTCGGTGCGATGTTCATTCCGGCGCTGCGCCTGTCGCGCGATCCGCGCGTGGGCGGCAAGGCGTTTCTGCGTTTGCTCGGCCGTGCTTATACCGATCCGTCGTCGTTCATTCGCGACTTTCTCAACGGGCACTACGCTTCGGTGGCGGTGCGCTTTTTCGATGCGTTCCAGCGCGCGTTGCCGCATCTGCCGCGCGAGGAACTCGGCTGGCGTCTGCACTTCGCGATCGGCGCGCTGTCGGGCGTGCTGGCCGGCACCGACACGGACAGCCTGATTTCCGAGTTCTCGCAGGGCAAGTCGATGAACGACCTGCAACTCATCGCACGCCTCGCCTCACTGATGGTGGCCGCGCTCAAGGCGCCGTTGCCTGACGGCTCGCAACTGGCCGCGTTCGCCGCGGTGCTCGGCGACGCCAGCGAAGGCGGTGTGGAGTGCGCTGGCGGCGGCGGTGCGGAAGGCGCGAGCGCTGCACGCACTGAAGACGGATCGGAGTCGCCCTCACCGGCCGTATCGGAAGGCGAACATCGTGGCGGCAGCATGGAAGCAGGTTCGCGTCAGCACGCATTTCACCGCGCGGCTTAACAATCGAGCGCCGCGGGCAGCGCGCCGTCATGAGCCGTCGCCCGCACGCGGCGAGGCAACGCGAGCGTGAGGTAGAAAATCAATAGAACGCGAACCGTCCGCGCTACGTGGATGCGTTCGCTCGCACCATCCAAAGAGGAGGAAGCGTCATGCCGTGGTTCATCCTGATACTCGTCATTGCCGCTATCGCGCTCGTCTACGTTCAGGCGCGCGCGGCTTGGTGGCTTGCCTTCATGATCGTCTGGGTGGCGGCCGCGCATGTCACCGGAGCGGCGGGCGCGGTCGCCACGACACTGCTCGCCATCGTATTCGTCCTCCCTGCCCTCGTGCTCGCGCTCAAACCGCTGCGCCGCAGGTGGCTCGCCAAGCCCGTGCTCGACATCTTCCGCAAGATCCTGCCGGAGATGTCGCCGACCGAGCGCGATGCGATCGAAGCCGGCACGGTCTGGTGGGATGCCGAACTGTTCTCGGGCCGCCCGCATTGGGACACGCTGCTCGGCTACGGCCCTGCCACGTTGACGGCGGAAGAACAGTCGTTCCTCGACGTCGAATGCGAGCAGCTCTGCGATCTCGCCAACGACTGGGAAACCACCATGGTCTGGCAGGACCTGTCGCCGCAAACCTGGCAGTACATCAAGGAACGCGGCTTTCTCGGCATGATCATCCCGAAGCAGTACGGCGGCAAGCAGTTCTCCGCCTACGCGCATTCTCAGGTCATCATGAAGCTCGCCACGCGCTGCTCGGCCGCCGCCGTTTCGGTGATGGTGCCGAATTCGCTCGGCCCCGCCGAATTGCTGTTGCACTACGGCACCGACGAGCAGAAAAACCATTACCTGCCGCGCCTCGCGCGTGGCGAGGAAATCCCCTGCTTCGCGTTGACGAGCCCCTACGCCGGTTCCGACGCAGCGGCGATTCCGGACGTCGGCGTCGTGTGCAAGGGGACGTTCGAAGGCCGCGAGACGCTGGGTTTTCGGGTCACGTGGGACAAGCGCTATATCACGCTCGGGCCGATTGCGACCGTGCTCGGCCTCGCCTTTCGCGCGCTCGACCCCGACCATCTGCTCGGCACGGACGACGAACCCGGCATCACCTGCGCGCTGATTCCGACCGACCATCCGGGCGTGAACATCGGCCGCCGCCACTGGCCGCTCAACGCCGTGTTCCAGAACGGCCCGAACTCCGGCAAGGACGTGTTCATTCCGCTCGACTGGGTGATCGGCGGGCGCGCGCAGGTCGGCAACGGCTGGCGCATGCTGATGGAATGTCTCGCGGCGGGCCGGGCGATTTCGCTGCCTTCGTCGAATGTCGGGATGGCGAAAATCGCCGTGCGCGGCACCGGCGCCTATGCCGCGATTCGCCGCCAGTTCCGCACCGCCGTCGGCAAGTTCGAGGGCGTGCAGGAAGCGCTCGGCCGCATGGGCGGCAACCTGTACGTGATGGACGCCGCGCGCCGCCTGTCGGCACACGCGGTGGATCTAGGCGAGAAGCCTTCCGTGATTTCGGCGATCGCGAAGTATCACATCACCGAGCGCGCCCGCATGGTCATTAACGACGGCATGGATATCACCGCCGGCAAGGGCATCTGCATGGGGCCGTCGAACTTTCTCGCGCGCGCCTATCAGCAGGTGCCGATCTCGATCACTGTGGAAGGCGCCAACATTCTCACGCGCTGCCTGATCATCTTCGGCCAGGGCGCGATTCGGTGTCATCCGTATGTCCTGAAGGAAATGGCCGCTACGCGCGAAACGGACCACGCCAAGGCGCTGCGCGATTTCGACGAGGCGTTCTTCGGCCACGTCAGCTTCACGCTCTCCAACGTGGTGCGCAGTTTTGTCTATGGCGTGACGGGCGGCGCCTTCATCGCCAAACCACGCATGGCGCATGCGCCGCTGCATGCTTACTATCGCGCGGCCACTCGCCTGTCCACCGCGTTCGCGCTGCTCGCCGATGTCTCGATGTTCGTGCTCGGCGGCGATCTGAAACGCCGCGAGCGCATCTCCGCGCGTCTGGGCGACGTGCTGTCCCAGCTCTACCTGGTCTCCGCCACGCTCAAGCGTTTCGAAGACGAAGGCCGTCAGGAAGAAGACCTGCCACTGGTCCGCTGGGGCGTCGAGGATTCGCTGTACAAGGCGCAACACGCGCTCGACGGCGTGCTCGCCAACTATCCGAATCGCCTCGCCGCCGGCCTCGTGCGCGTGCTCGCGTTCCCGTTTGGGCTGCCGTACCGCGAGCCGTCCGATCGCCTCGGCAGCGAGATCGCCGAACTGATGCAAACGCCAGGCGCCGCGCGCAATCGTCTGGTGTCCGATTCATATGTGCCGCATCCGGATGTCGACGCGCTCGGCTACGGCGAACTCGTGTTCGAGCTGAACCCGCGCTTCACGCAGATCGAGCAGAAGCTGCGCGACGCGGTCAAGCAAGGCCTGCTCGAACCGATGCCGCAGAGCCTGCCGCAACTGGCCGCCTGGACCGACGCGGCGCAGAAAAAAGGCCTGCTCGACGCCGACGACCGGCGCGTGCTCGACGACTACGCGCGTTACGGCGCGCAAGTCGTGAAGGTGGACGATTTCCCCGCCGACTTCGACATGCTCGCCAATCTGCAAAAGCGCAAGGAGACCCTGGAAAAGGCGCTAGGGCTCGCGGCCTGAGTTCGGCGCCGGCTTAAAAAAACATCCGGGGAAGGCACGCCGCGGGCGCCGAACTCGGTGCACACTGACACACGTTCAACGCCCGGCAGGGAGACTTCCTGCCGGGCGTTTCCCGAGGGGGCAACCTTGCGGCGTGGCCAGCGGAGCGACTAATAATATGAACGACTCTTATCTGAACTTCGTCAACTCGCCGTTCGGCGCGCGCCTTGCGCGTTCGCTCGGCTTGCCCAAGCCCGAGGTGCTGCGCCGCTATCGCGCGGATCAGCCCGAATTCGGCGGACTGGTGGCGATCGGCGCAGGCCGCGAACCGCATCTGCTCGACGCGCTGGCGACGCTCGTCGCGAGCATCGGCGTGACGAGCGTCGCGCATGAAAGCGCCGGCTTGTGGGTGCCGCTCGCCAACCGGCACGGTCTTATGACGGGGCGTTTCGAAGCGGCCGAGTCAGGCTCGCAGGGCAAACTCGTGGCCCTGCTGTTCGACGCGAGCGGCATCGAAGACAGTACCCAGCTCGAACCGTTGCACGGCTTCTTCCACGACACGCTGCGCTCGCTCGGCAGGTGTGGGCGCATCATCGTGCTGGGACGGCCGCCGGAAACCTGCGCGACGCCGCGTCAGTGGACCGCGCAACGCGCGCTCGAAGGCTTCATGCGTTCGCTCGGCAAGGAAGCGCGGCGCGGCATCACCGCGAATCTCGTGTATGTGGAGCAAGGCGCCGAGAACCGCGTGGAAGCGACGCTGCGGTTCTTTCTGTCGCCGCGTTCGGCGTATGTTTCGGGTCAAGTCGTGCGCATCGCCGCCGGTTCAGGCGTGAGCGGCGATGCCACGCCCGCGTTCGACTGGCGGCAGCCACTCGCGGGCCGGCGCGCGGTCGTGACCGGCGCGGCGCGCGGCATCGGCGCATCGATTGCGAGCGTGCTGGCGGCCGAAGGCGCGCACGTGATCGGCATCGACATTCCGACAGCCCGCGACGCGCTCGATGCAACCATGCGTCAGTTGAACGGCACCGCCCTCGCCTTCGACATCGCCGCGCCCGAAGCGCCCGCCCAGATCGCCACCGCGCTCGACGAACAAGGCGTGGATATCGTCGTGCACAACGCCGGCATCACGAAGGACAAAACCATCGCGAAGATGACCGACGCCGCGTGGCAAAGCGTGATCGACATCAACCTGTCCGCGCAGGAACGGATCGACGACGCCCTGCTTGCCGCCGGCATCCTGCGCGACGGCGGCCGCATCATCGGCGTGTCGTCGATCAGCGGCATCGCCGGCAATCTCGGCCAGACCAATTACGCCGCGTCGAAGGCCGGCGTGATCGGCCGCGTGCAGAGCATGGCGCCACATCTGCGTGCACGCGGCATCACGATCAACGCGGTCGCGCCCGGCTTCATCGAAACGCAGATGACCGCGAAGATTCCGCTGACCATCCGCGAAGCCGGCCGCCGCATGAATTCGATGAGCCAGGGCGGCCAGCCGGTCGACGTCGCGCAGACCATCGCGTGGCTCGCGCATCCGGGATCGGCCGGCGTGAGCGGCCAGGTCGTGCGCGTATGCGGACAAAGCCTGATTGGAGCGTGACCATGGGTGAGCCCGGTGATCCGTTCGGCGGCAGTCCGCTATCGAACACGGCGCGGCCGGATGCGGTGCGGCCGAAGACCGTCGTGATCGACACCTTGCCCGCGCCCGCCAAGCTCTATGCGCGCGCGTTGTCCGGCATCGTCAAACGCGGGCGCGAGACGCATCTGCCGCCGCTGCGGCTCGTGCGCCCCGCCGTCGCCCTCGACCCGGGGCCGATCTGGCGTTACGCGCGCGTGTGCGGTTTCATCCCCGAGCACGGCGTGCCACTCACGTATCCGCATCTGCTCGCTTTTCCCTTGCATCTGCTGATGCTGACCGACCCGGCGTTTCCGTGGCCGGCGCTCGGCCTGGTGCATCTGGCCAACCACGTGCGCCTGCGCCGGCCGCTCGCCTACAAGGACATGCTGCGCGTCGAGGTGGAATTCGGCGCGCTGCTGCGCCACGACAAAGGCCAGGCGTTCGTGCTGCACACCCGCATGTACCGGCGCGGCGAAGCGGTCTGGGACGGCGACAGCGTCTATCTGAAGCGCGGCGTGCCGGCGAGCGGCAGCGTGCTCGATCCGCTCGAACTCGGATCCGAGGCGCTGCAACGCATCGCGCGCTGGCAACTCGCGTCGCAACTGGGCCGCGACTACGCGAGCGTGTCCGGCGACTACAACCCGATCCATCTGACCGCGCTGTCCGCGAAGGCCTTCGGCTTCCCACGAGCGATCGCGCATGGCATGTGGACGCTGGCGCGTGCCGCCTCCGCGTCGCAACCGCCGAAGCCGCTTGCGGAAGCCACGCTCAGCGCCGAATTCAAACTGCCGATGCTGCTACCGGGCGAAGCGTCG
The DNA here is from genome assembly GCF_046027395.1 of Paraburkholderia dipogonis. Classification (GTDB taxonomy): domain Bacteria; phylum Pseudomonadota; class Gammaproteobacteria; order Burkholderiales; family Burkholderiaceae; genus Paraburkholderia; species Paraburkholderia dipogonis_A. Next base: position 29,586 of record NZ_JAQQEG010000046.1, read on the forward strand.
CTATGGAGCGCGTCGCCTTCGCTGATCGAACGCGACATCGAAGTGCGCGACATTGCCGGGCAGAAACCGCATTTGCGTGGCCGTATGCAATGGAGGCTGCAATGAGATGCGTGCGTCGTGCGTCGTGCGTCGAAACATGCGTCGAGTCGTGGAATTCAGGGCGGATGAAATCGTTGTTGGATCAGGCCCGTCGCTAACAACCGTCACACCATTTGCCCCATTCGCACCATTCAATAACCAGGGAACGACCCGAAGGAGCCGAGCATGTCCAACCCGCTGCCAGCCGTGCGCCGAGTCGCCATCGTCGGGGGCAACCGGATTCCGTTTGCCCGCTCGAATACTGCCTACGCGACCGCGTCGAATCAGGACATGTTGACCTTCACGCTGCAAGGCCTGATCGACCGCTACAACCTGCACGGCGAACGTCTGGGCGAAGTCGCCGCGGGCGCCGTCATCAAGCACTCGCGCGACTTCAATCTGACGCGCGAATCCGTGCTATCCACCACGCTCGCCAAGGAAACGCCCGCTTACGACGTGCAGCAGGCCTGCGGCACCGGACTCGAAGCCGCGATCCTCGTCGCCAACAAGATTGCCTTGGGGCAGATCGAAGTGGGCATTGCGGGTGGCGTCGATACGACGTCCGATGCGCCGATCGGCGTCAACGAGCGGATGCGCAAAATTCTGCTCGAAGCCAATCGCGGCAAGAGCACCGGACAACGCGTCGGCGCGCTGAGCAAGCTGCGGCCCGGCATGTTTTTCAAGCCGCTCCTGCCGCGCAACGGCGAGCCGCGCACGGGCCTTTCGATGGGCGAGCATTGCGAGCTGATGGCCAAGCGCTGGAACATCTCGCGCGAGGCGCAGGACGTGCTCGCCTATGACAGCCACCGCAAGCTCACCGAGGCGTACGCGCGCGGCTTCGTCAACGATCTGATGACGCCCTACCGCGGCCTCGCGCGCGACAACAATCTGCGCTCCGACCTCACGCTCGAAAAACTCGCGGGCCTGAAGCCGGTGTTCGACCGCGACGCCGGCACGCTGACCGCCGGCAATTCGACGCCGCTCACCGACGGCGCCTCCGCCGTGTTGCTCGCGAGCGAAGAATGGGCCGCGCGTCATGGACTGCCCGTGCTTGCATACCTGAGCTGGTCCGAAACCGCCGCCGTCGACTTCTTCGACAAGAAAGAAGGCCTGCTGATGGCGCCCGCCTACGCCGTGCCGCGCATGCTGGCGCGCGCCGGACTCACGTTGCAGGACTTCGATCTGTACGAAATCCACGAAGCGTTCGCCGCCCAGGTGTTGTGCACGCTCGCGGCGTGGCAGGATGACGAGTATTGCCGCACGCAACTCGGCTTGCCGGGCCCGCTCGGCGCGATCGATCGGGCAAAACTGAACGTGAACGGCAGTTCGCTTGCCACAGGCCATCCGTTCGCGGCGACGGGTGGACGCATTGTCGCCGCCCTCGCGAAAATGCTCGCGCAACTCGACAAACCGGCCGGCACCGCGCGCGGGCTGATTTCGATCTGCGCGGCGGGCGGTCAGGGGGTGGTCGCGATTCTGGAACGCTGAGCATCGTGATGCGCTTCAACGTTCGCTGCGCCGCATGTTTTTGCTTCACACGCTGCCACACTCGCGTGAATTGCTTCGATGACTGGCCGCAAGACCAGCATACAAACAGATGAAGCCACAGCTTCAGCAACCATCTTGCATGGGACAGCTTTGCAAGGAGACGACCATGACCCAGCCCACTCAAGCCCCGCTCGCCGCCGCGTCCGCGGCGCCGAACGCAGCGAACCCGGCGCCTGCTGCCATGCAGGGTCAGGCGCCGCACCACGCGCCCAACACCGACGGCATCTGGTACGCATCCTATCCGGCGGACGTGCCGCACGAGATCGACGTCGCGCAATACGAATCGGTCGTGCAGTTCTTTGACGAATGCATCGCGAAGTTCCGCGAGCGTGTCGCGTATGTGAGCGTGGGCGCGAACCTGACCTACGGCGAACTCGGCCGCAAGGCCACTGCGTTCGCCGCGTATCTGCAAAGTCTGGGCGTGAAGCCGGGCGAACGCGTGGCGATCATGTTGCCGAATACGTTCCAGTATCCGGTGTCGCTGTTCGGCGTGCTGAAGGCCGGCGGCGTAGTGGTCAACGTGAATCCGCTCTATACGGTCCGCGAACTCGCGCATCAGTTGAAGGACAGCGGCGCGCAAACCATCATCGTGTTCGAGAACTTCGCGAAGACAGTCGAAGACGCGCTGCCCAGCACGAAGGTGCAGAACGTGATCGTGACGGGCCTGGGCGATCTGCTCGCCGACGGACTGAATCTGAAGGGACGTCTGCTCAATTTCATGCTGCGGCATGTGAAGAAGATGGTGCCCGCGTACAACCTGCCCAAGGCGGTGCCGCTGCTCGAAGCGCTCTCGACCGGCTACTCGCGGCCGTTGACGCCCGTGCGCCCCACACACGACGACATCGCGTTCCTGCAGTACACGGGTGGCACGACCGGCGTCGCCAAGGGCGCGATGCTCACGCACAAGAACATCATCGCCAATCTGCTGCAGGCGAAGGCGTGGTCCGAAGGCCAACTGACCGGCGACGTCGAAACGGTACTCACGCCGCTGCCGCTCTATCACATCTATTCGTTGACGGTGAACGCACTGATCTTCATGGGACTGGGCGGGCGCAACATTCTGATCGCCAATCCGCGCGACATGAAGCGCGTGATGATGATCATCCGTCACGAGAAATTCACCGGCATGACCGCCGTGAACACGCTCTATAACGCGTTCCTCGAAAACGAGGAGTTCTGCAAGCGCGACTTCTCCGATCTCAAGCTCGCGATGGCGGGCGGCATGGCGACGCAAAAGTCGGTGGCCGAGCGTTTCAAGGCGGTGACCGGCAAGCCGATCATCGAAGGCTATGGGCTCACGGAATGCTCGCCGATCGTGTCGATGAATCCGGTCGACCTCTCGAATATGCGCGACTTCGAAGGTTCGATTGGTTTGCCCGCGCCATCCACCCAGGTCCGTTTCAGGAAGGACGACGGCAGTTGGGCGAACATCGGCGAGGCGGGTGAATTGTGCGTGAAGGGACCGCAGGTGATGAAAGGCTACTGGAACCGTCCGGAGGAAACCGCGAAGGTGATCGACGACGACGGCTGGCTCGCCACCGGCGACATCGGCGTGATGGATTCGCGCGGTTACATCCGGCTGATCGACCGGAAGAAGGACATGATCCTGGTGTCGGGCTTCAACGTCTATCCGAATGAAATCGAAGATGTGATCGCGGCGCACCCGGACGTGCGGGAAGTCGCCGCAATCGGTGTGCCCGATGCCGCGCAAGGCGAACGGGTGAAGGTGTTCATCGTCAAGCGCAATCCGTCGCTGACGGCGGAACAGGTGATCGCTCACTGTCGCAAGAACCTGACCGGCTACAAGGTGCCGAAACTCGTCGAGTTCCGCGACGAGCTGCCGCAAACCAATGTCGGCAAGATTCTGCGCCGTGCCTTGCGCGACGAGGAACTCGCGAAGCAAAAGCCTGCCTGACAGGGAAGGCGCCTCGCGCCACCTTTCGGAGAGATTCATGAAGCACCGCCTGTCCGCACGCTCACGCCGCACGCCGGCCTTCATGCGCCTCGCCCGTTTTTCGCCGCAGACCGCTGGTTTGCGTGCGAGCTTGTTCGCGTCCTTCAGCGTCTCATTGCAAACCGTGCGGTCGCGCAAACTGCTGATCGCGGCGCTCCTGGCCGGAGCCGCTGCACTGGCGCCCACGGCGTTCGCGCAAAACGACGACACGCCCCCCGCGCTCGATACCGCCAGCGCGGTGAAGGCGCCCGCCACGCCCTCCTCACAGGTCGGCAAGCTCACGCTGGATCAACAGGTCAAGTGGCTGCGCGCCGCGCAGCAGAGCGGCGCGATGGAAAAGTTCGGCGACGCGCAACTGGTCGCGCTCTTCAAGTCGCTCGATCCGCTCGCGTTGCCGCGCTATATCAAGGAAGGGCCGAACGGCTATCCGTCGTACGAGTTCACGATGGCGCGTTCGGAACGCATTCATGGCCAGTGGCCCGACAAGCCCGATCACATGCTGGTGCGCGTCGCGCACGACCCGCTGCGCATCTACGCGACGTGGCTGCCCGACGGCGCGCGCGCCGGCCAGGAAATCATCTACGACGAGTCCAAACGGACCGATGAAATGTACGGACACCTGGGCGGCATCATGAATGTGATGCCGGTGTGGACGTCGCTGAACGGCGCCCTCGCCCGTGCGCAATCGAACCATCAGGTGCGCGATCTCGGCACGGAATACATTGCGAACCAGTACCTCAGCGAAGGCAAGAAATACATCGAGGCCGGCTTGCCGCGTTCGACCCAGGTGGAAGTCAAAACGGTCGATGGCGTGCGCGTGGTGGCCTTCACCTTCGAAACGCCGACTGGTCAGCCGCAGTTCTACGCGAAGAAAGAAACGCTCGGCCTCGACCTGCGGCATCCGTATTTCCGCACCGTCGAGTCTTATGACAACGACGGCAAGATCTTCGAGAAGATCGTGTTCGAAACCATCACGCCGAAAACATTCGACGACTCGACCTTCGATCCGAAGAACAAGGCGTACAAGTTCTAGCTCTTGGGCAATAGGCGCGGCGCGAAAGCGAATGCAAATGCGACGTGGGCACGCCGCGTATCCGAGCCCATGCTTTGCTCGTGACTGTGTTCGATCACATGTCCCGCGCTTTTAGCGAGTTGGTTCAGCACGAAGTAATCGGACGCGCGTGTGAGGCCGATCAGCGAGGCCGACGAAAGCGTGGACGTGGGTGTCGGCGTTGCGCAAAGCAGCGGTGCGAGTGTCGTGTACCAGAGCGCGCCGATATCGTCGCCGGTTTCGAAGACGGGCAACTGCCTGTGTGCGACATAGCCGGCGAATGCGGCGCCGTACGCTAGCGTGGAGTCGACCACCGCCACCGTATTGCTACGCGCCGCCGCATGCACGAGCCACGGCCACGCGCTGCCTGCCGCAGTCGAGAGGTAAGCGCCGGTCATCATGAAAGTGCGCCGGTCCATTCATCGCTCCTGTCGTCATGTTGCGCGTGCGGTCCGCGCCCTCAGGTGTAGCCGCGCCGGTCGCGCCATGCCGCCGGCCAGATGCCCTGCTTGCCCGGCGCGAGAATCCCGTTCGGGTCGAGCGCGTCCTTGATCGTTTCCGAAAACCGCAGCAATGCGCCGTCGTTGAAGCTGTATTGGGCCGCCGCAAAATCCATATACGCGAGATGCGCGCGATATTCGCCGTAGCCCGCCGCGCGCGCGTCGCTCATCAGCGAACGCAACAGCGCGCCGGCCTGCTCCACCTGGTTCGCGTCGTCGCGGTCGAAGATCGCCGCGAAAATGTGATGCAGATGTCGTACGCCCGCCGTAAAACCGCCGTAGTAATCGAAGCCGTATTCCGCGGCGCGCGCCTTGACCATCGTGTATTGGCGCAACGCGTCGCGCCCGGTCGCGGGACACACCGGCGCGAAGTCCACATGCGCGCCCGCGCCGCCGCGCCAGTCGAGCATGCGAAACGCGCTCATCGCCGGAATGCCGGCGAGGTTGCGATCGCCGCCCGCCGTGGGCTGCGCATCGCCCGCGTAACGCGCGGCCAGGAACCGCGCCTGCGGCACGCGCGCGAACGCGCGCTGCACGATCGCATAGCGCGCGTCGATCGATTCAGGCGTGCCGTATAACGCGAAATGCAGATTCCAGCGGCCCACGTTCAGTTTCTCGAGCATGGCGGTGACGGCGCTCTCGGGCATCACGCCCGGTCCGTCGTACCACTGCGCGCGCGCCGACAAGCCGGCCGCGCGGCGCAAACCGCCTTCGATCACCGCGTGATTGCGGATCGTTTCATCGAGCCGCAACGGCCGCAAAATCTCCACGATCGCTTCGAGATCCGCTTCATGTTGAAACTGGATTTCGCCGAGCAGATACGCGGGCGGCGCGGGCATCAGCCAGACGCCCAGCTTGGTGACGATGCCGTAGTTCGACTGCATGAACATCGCATCGAACGAGGGTCCGTAACCCGGCTGATATAACTGCCACGCGGTGCCGATTTCGATCCCGCCCATGCCGGTGCGCAAGACATCGCCGTTGGCCAGCACCACTTCCATGCCGCACTGCGACGCCGCATGATCGCCGTATGCGGTATAGCCGAAGCCACGTTCGAGCGTATTGCCGACCACACTGCCCCAACCGGCCGCGGGCGGATCGACCCACAGCTTGTAGCCCTTGTCGCGCAGATACGCGTACAGATCGAAGTAACTGACGCCCGGCTCGACCAGCGCATAAGCCATGGCCTCGTTCACTTCGATGATGCGGTTCATCCTGTGCAGATCGAGCACGACCGACCCGGCGAGACGCGGCGCCGCGCCGCCATACGCGAAGTTGCGTCCGGTCGAGACGGTCCACAGCGGAATGCGGAATTGATTGGCAATCCGCAGCACCGCGCGAATTTCGTCGACGGAGCCGGGCAAGACGGCGGCACTGGCCGAAAACGCTTCGCGCTCGCCGGGCGCGAACGGATCGAGATACGCGGCGAGTCCGTCCGCCGAGGTCACCACCTGCGGCTCGCCGACAATCGAGCGCCAACCGGCGAGCGCGCGATCGAACTGCGCGGCGGACACCTTCGGCGGCAAGCTACGAATCAAAGCGTCTCCTTGGCCGCCGCGAGTCAGCGGCACGAGTCACTGGCAACGAATCAGCGGCAGTGAGTCAGCGGCGCATTCCACCACCGCCGTGCGACATGCCGCCCCATGAGTGCATGGGCGTTGCGCCATGCCAACCGGCGCGGCCGCCCATGCCGAACGATCCGTGCACGCCATGCACATAGCGCACATGATCCATGTGATGAAAATGATGAAAGCGGTCGACGAACACAAACGACACGCCGACACCAAACACCACCGGCGGCCCCCAATACCATGGATCGTAGTAGTAGACGGGGCCATCCGCCAAGGCCTGCGCGGCGGCATCGTCCTCGACGATCTGCCACGTGCCGTCCGGTTGCAGGCAGGCGCGGCCGTTGATCTGCTGCATGACGCCGTCGATTTCCGCCTGCCCCGCCACGAACCGGCACGTCGACGCGTCCGATTGCGCTTCGACCGGCGCCGCGCACGCGGCGCACAGGCACATACAGGCTACGCCGCAATACAGCCCGCTGCCGAACTGATGAAATGTGAGCATGATTTTGCTGCCTCGACGCGCCGGCGTTGCGACCCGAAAGAAACGTGTCGGCACCGTGAAGACACCGTCGGTTTGCCTTGCTGAAGACCTTGCCGTGAACGCGCACAGACACGCGTCAACGGCACGGTCCAGCAACAGGTAAACGTTGCGTCGCGCGACGCTATTCCGCGTGCGCGGCGGGCGCGCACGCGGTTTCTGTTACCGGGTGTTGCAGAACTGGCAGATCGACGGACGGGCGGATCGGATCCGCGAATACCGTTACTGCCACGACTCCGGTTTTCCGCCGAGCGCGCTGCACACGTCGATGGCGATCGTGCGCAGCTTGCCTTCCGCGATTGGCCCGGACAGCGCGTAGCCCATGCCGTCGCTGACCCAGTAGAAGGTGCGCCGGTTGCCGTCGCGGAACAGGCGGAACGCGGTTTCGTCGCGTGAAATGCCGGTGACGTAGAGCGTGAGCCGTGCGCCGCCGGTGTTCTCATACATGAACTGCGCCGCCGGTCCCGCTTCGCCGGGCAACAGCCGCCCGCCCACCAGTGAATAGCCGTATTCCTGCAATGACGGCACCGAGAGCGGCCGGTTCAGCCGTTTGGAGAGCCAGCTGATCAGATGCTCTTCTTCGTTCGCGGCGACTTCCACCGGATGACGCCGCTCCGGCGTGTACACCGCGTAGGCAATGTCCGCGCGCTCGGCGAAGCTCGGCGGCTGGCTGCCCAGACCGCCCCACGCGCCACCCGTCAGACGCGGCGCGAGCGGCCCGAGGGCGAGCGCGAGCCCGGCGCCCGCCGCCAGCCAGCAGGCCGCGACGCCCGCGCGCTGCCACCACGAGGTCCTCCGGCGCAACACGATGAAAGCCGGCTCATCGGCCGCCTCGCGCTCATGGCGCTCGTTGCGCTCATCACGCTCACTGTGCTGCGGCGCGCCGCACAGCACGCGCAACGCGGCTTTCTGCGCGCGCCACGCGGCTACGCGCGCGGCGGCCTGCGGATGCTGCGCCAGTTGAGCCTCGATCGCGGCGCGCTCCGCGCCCGGCAATTCACCGTCGACATACGCCGACAGCGCTCGCAGATCGAGCCCTTCGGGCAAGCTGGAATCGTAGTCGTCGCTGTTCATCACGGGTTTCTCACTACTTTCAACGGTGGACTTTTACGCACCGGCCCCTGAGCCGGTCCCTCCGTCAGCAACGCGCGCATGTGTTCGCGAGCGCGCGAGAGCCGCGACATCACCGTGCCAATCGGCACGCCGAGCGCGCGCGACGCTTCCTGATAAGACAGTTCCTCCACGCAGACCAGCAACAGTACTTCGCGCTGTTCGACTGGCAGACAATACAACGCGCGTTGCAGATCGCGCAGCACGAGGCCGTCGACTTCCCCTTGCGGCGCTTCGAGATTACGCCACGGCGCGCTCTCGTCGTCGACGGCAATTTCGCGGCGGCCGCGTAACTGGTCGATGTAGAGATGCCGCAGGATCGTCAGGAGCCATGCGCGCAAATTGCTGTCCGGCCGGAACGCCGCCCAACGGGCGAGCGCGCGCTCCGCCGTATCCTGCACGAGGTCGTCGGCCCACGCGCGGTCGCCCGTCAGTGCGCGCGCGTAGCGGCGCAGCTGCGGGAGCCACGAAACCACTTCAGCTTCGAAATTCACCCGGCGGGCGGCGCTCAGTAGCCGCCGCTGCTGCCACTGCCGCTCGTGCTGGAGGCGCCGCTATCGGTCGCGGACGTACACGCGCTCGTCGCGAGCGTACCGCCCGCGAGTGCCAGCAGAACGAAAACAGCGGAAAGAATGCGGGATACTTTCATGGTGAGTCTCCTGTCGGCCAGAGTTGGCGCCCTGGCGCCTTACTCTGGTCCCATGCAAGATGCTTGCGGATGAGCGCCCGTACATCGGGTGCGGCCGGCAAGCCGGTCGGCCACGCGCACGATGCAGCGTCGCCATGCCTGATATAACGCGCTCAGGCGGTGATTTATTCCGCCCAAAGCACGACCATGCGCTATCTTTTTCCGCCATCCGCGCTGCAAAGGCCCGCGTGTGGCGGAAGAACGCGGCATTCGTCGGCAGATTCGTAACGCAACGTTACAGTCAATAGTTATCAGATGCTTCTGCGCCCACAAGCCGTTATAGTGGACGCAGTTCGCCCGCCGACGCGTTCCGCCCCCACACAGGGTAGAATCGCGGCGAACAACCGTCTTTCTAACCTGAATTGTCCATGGCTTCCGCAGAATCGCATCCGCAAAACGACTTCATGAACGCTGCGCGCAAAGAACGAAAGCGCGTCGAGATCTATCTTGTCAACGGCATTCGCCTGACAGGGTGCATCGAGTCGTTCGATCAGTATCTGGTGATGCTGCGCACGCCTGTCGGCCTGCAAGGCATCTACAAGCGCGCGATCTCGACGATCCAGCTCGACACCGGCACGCGTCCGGCTCCGCGCGCGGGGCGTCCCTCGCACGGCGAGCACACCACGCGTGGTCCGCACGGTTCGCGTGAACCGCGCGATCATCGTGAGCCGCGCGAACCGCGTGAACCGCGCGAGTCGTATGGCGCGCCGTCTTCGGACCGGCCTGCGTCGGATCGCAGCGGCGGCACGTCGGACGGCCCCGTGGTCGTCACGCGCCGCCGGCGTCTGTTCGGCACGGGCGGCGGCGACGGTGGCAACCACGGTGGTGGTCACCATGGCGGCGGCAATAACGGCAATAACGGCAATAACGGCAATAACGGCAATAACGGCGGCAGCGAGTAAGCGGCCACGGCAGCGTGCTCGGCTACTCCGCTGAATGGCCGAGCCGCTGCAAGATCTTTTCCAGACGCATCACCTGCAGTTCCGTCAGTTCGAATCCGCATTTGACCGCCAGCACGCGGCGGCGCCAATACACGGCGTCCAGCAAGCGCTGCGCCGGTTGCTTCGTTGCCCAATCCAGGTGTTCCAGTTCAGCTTCCACGACGTGTGACGCGTTGAGGCGCTGCGCCGCGCACGCGGTTTTTTTCCGGTTCATGTTGTTCGCTGCCTTGTTGTTCACGGGTTCTGGTTGCGCCCCTCCCGAGCGCGACACTGCCGGCTCACGGCATGCGTTGCGGTCTACCGGCCCACGCGACCGGCGCTTGCTTTTGTTGTCCCGCACCGCTTTCTGTCGACACACGGAAAACGAGTTGATGCGCAGTGGTTTTAAGTTTCGGCTGATGACATTGCGCCGGCTCGGAACTGGTTCGACTCGCGGCTTTGACGCAGCCGCCTGCGGCACGCAGTCTTAGGCCATTCGGCCGATGTTCGCCGAGGCCCGCTTTGCGCTATGCTGGTTTGCAGACTCTCTTCTCACGGAGCACGTCATGACCAGTAAGAAGCAACACGAATCTAAAACCGCCGAAACTCAGGCTTCCGACCAGTCCGCCGATAGCCGTCTCGACGAGGCGCTCGAGGAAAGCTTTCCCGCCAGCGATCCGATCGCCGTCGACATGGCGGACCCGCATCACGCGCCGGAGAAAGGAGCGTCTTCGGAGGGAAAGAAGCGGCAATAGAACCGCACGCATTGTTGTCTCGCGGAGCACAGGGAAACGAAGCAGTTGCCAAGGCCTGGCCGCCGCCGCGGTGCGTTGGGCGTGGGCGCTCATGCGCGTGCAAGACAAACGGGACTATTTGCGCCGAGCCTCGCATGCGACGTCACGCGACCACGCATGGAATAAACGTAGCGGGCTGTTACTGCTGGGGGATGGAGAATTGAGCGAGTCCGTGAAACGGCGACGCCGTTCGCGTGGACCTCGCGAACTACACGCGTTGCACGACGACGGCTGAATAACGGGTCATCGTGCCGGTGAGCCGGGCAACGCGTTCAACTCCGCGCCGCCCTGCCCACCTGGTGCTCTTCAGACCGCCGCACTCAATGCGAGGGCAAACCGCTTTCCAACTGGCGTTGCAGATCGCGCACCTGACGCTGCGCGGCACGCAGCTGATCTTGCGCGGAGGCCTTCTGCTGCGCGAGCGTCGCGGCTTCGGCACGCGTCTGCTGCTGCTGGGTCGCCACAATGGTCTGCTGCTGACGCGCGACATCGAGGTCCGCCTGCAAGCGGCTGGCGCGGTCCTGCGACAACGCGATCATCCGCTCCGTGAACGCCTTTTGCGCCTCGAGTTGCGTGCGGCGAATCTCGACGTCCGACAGTTGCACCGTCTGACGCGCGAAATCCTTGTAGATCATGTCGGCACGCCCCGCGTCCTGCGTCTTGATGACACGCCAGAAATTTTTCTGCTGGAACAACGCCACGTAGTACGTCATTTCCTTGCCGTAAAACAGCAAGCTCGCCCCGTAGCTGCCGTTATACGTGGTGCGCAATTCGCTCAGATCCGACCCGTGGATCATCTGCTGCAATTCCGCTACGTTGCCCGCAGCGGATTGCTTCGCTTCGTCGGGCGTGAGCGCCGAGGTCTGTGCCTGTCCTGTCGGTGAGGTAGCCGGCAACGCCGCCGTCGTGCCTGGCTGGGAAAGAACGCCGCCCCCGGCGTTGGCGTTGCTGTCAGACAGAGCCTGCGCATTGACGCCTTGCACTGCCCACATCGCGATGAATGCGGCGAGGGCAATTTGTCGTAGTTTCGACTTGTGGTCCATGTAATTCCTGCTTGAACAGTTTTTGTTTTAGTACAAACCGTCTCATTATTACTCACTTTCGCGTGTTTCGGGCTCTTCGTCGAAAATTTGATACTTGCGCATCTTCTCCCACAAAACCTTGCGGCTAATGCCCAGATAGAGCGCCGTATCCTGGCGGCGCCAACCGTTTGCGTCGAGCGCGGCCAGCACGCGGTTACGCTCGGCCATGTCCCATTTGCTGCGATCCACCAGCACCTCGGCGACGCTCTCCGCCGGCACCGGCTGGCTGGTGCGCGCGAGCGCGAGCAGCCGTTGCAGGCGCGCCGCATCCCATGTGCCGATCTGCCGCACGGTCACGCCGATGCGCTCGGCCAGATTGCGCAGCTCGCGCACATTGCCGGGGAAATACGTGTCGGCGACGGCGTCGGCGAGCCAGTACGGCAGATCGGGCAACGCGGCGAGACGCTCCGCGCCGACGATCTGCGCGATGAACGCCTTGAAGAGCGCAATCTTGTCGACGGCGCCCCGTTCTTCCAGCGACGGAATCTTCAACTCGATCACGGCAAGCCGGTAGTAAAGGTCGGCGCGAAACGTGCCGTCCTTCACGAGTTGCGGCAGCAGTTTGTTGGTCGCCGCTACCAGCCGGAAGTCGAGCTTCACCGGCGTGGCCGAACCGATGCGCGTGACCGCGCTGTCTTCGAGCACGCGCAGCAGCTTGACCTGCTGGTAGAGCGGCAGATCGCCGATTTCGTCGAGGAACAGCGTGCCGCCGTCAGCCTGTTCGAAGTAGCCTTTGTGCGCGACCACCGCGCCGGTGAACGAGCCTTTCGAGTGACCGAAGAACAGCGATTCGAACAGGCCGTCCGGAATCGCGCCGCAGTTCACCGCGACGAATGGGCCTTGTCCGTAGCGGCTATGTTTTTCGTGCAGCAGTTGCGCGATCCGTTCCTTGCCGACGCCGGTTTCGCCGTGCACCAGCACGCTCGTGTCGCAATCGGCAAAGGTGTCGACTTCGTGCAGCAGCGCCTGCATGCACTCCGAGTTGGCGATCATCGCGTCGGACTCGTGCGTCTTGGCGCTGTGCGCGCGCATTTGCAGCACGAGCTTCATGACCATGCCGCGCAATTCCGCGCAGGTGAAGTCGAGCGGCAGAATATGCGAGTACTCGGACGGGTACGTGGCCGGATCGTGTTCGCGCGGCGCGGCGCCGACCCACACCACTGGCATGCCATGCGCGGCCTGCCAGTCGCGCAGGATCAGCGCGCCGCTGTCGATCACCGACACGCTGATGATCGCAAGCGACGGCCGCAGCGTGGTCCGCTCGGGCGAGATCGCGATATCGTCCGCACGGAGCACTTCGACATCGAAGCTCGCCATGCAGCGCGCGACCCGGTCGACGATGTCGGCCTTGCCCTCCCAGACGTAGATATCGAGTTCCTCGATTTTGGTGGTGGTTCTCATCTTGGATTGGCTAGTTGACCAGTTGCGAGACGCCGCACGTCAGCGACATGTTGTGGACCGTGGCAGTGCCGACCTGAACGCCCAACAGGGAAAGTGTGGGGACCAGCACTGCGTCGAGCAGCGCGAAAACGGGTTGCAGCGCAGCCGACAGTACCGGCGCGAGGGCTGCGAGCAAGGGCTTGACGACCGATGTCAGGTCGAGCCCTGCGGCAGTCACGCGCAGCGTGTTCGGCAATGCCTTGAGTAGCTGCGCGGTCAGCGTCGACGCGTCGGTACCGACCGCGTTCGAGTTGACAGTGATCGACGAATCGAAACTGCCGGATGAGCCGTTAAACGTGATGGGCTGCGGCGAAGGCGGCGCCAATGACAATTGGCCGGTCCCGTTTATCGCGATCTTCGTGAGTTCATACGTGCCGGTGGCAAGGGTCCACACCGTGACGTCCGCGACATTGATCGACCCGCCACACGCCGCGTTCGCCCCGACGCAAACCGTTGCGACACTCGGCAGAACCTGAATCGTGGCGTTGGTCGCCGCCTTGCTCGACTCGCAATCGACCGCACTGAGCGTGGCCGTGCCCTGCGCGCTCGTCAACGAAAGCATGACCGGCGTGTTGAGCGCGGAAATGCTGATTGAGCCGATGCCCAGATTCAGGCTGATCGGAGCAAACGTCACCGGCAGCAGATTCACACTCGCATTCACCGCCGCCGAGCGCGCCATCGTCCGAGGCGTGCTCACTCCGCTGGCCGTGGTCGTGCCGCCCTCGCCCGCCGCCAGCGCGGGTGGATTGACGATCTGCAGCGAAATGCCGGCCACGCCGGCCAGCCCGGTCGCCACGTTGATCACCGGTGCCTTGCCCTGGGTGCCGTCCGGACTGCGCTGCGCAATCTGCGCGGCAGCCAGCAAGCCGTCGAACGCATTGATCGTCGCGCTCGCCGCAGCATTCGGATTGGCGAGGCCGAGCGCGAGCAGCCCGGGTGACGACGCGCCGCCGTCGCCGATCGTGATGTTCTGCCCGCCGGGAATAGCCACGGCCAGCTTCTGCAGAATCGACGCATTGATGGTGTCGCCGCCCGCCTGCAGCGCGCTGACCATCGCGAGCATCAGTTGCTGAAAGCTCACCGTGGTGCCGAGCAAACCCTGCATCGTCGATGCGCCGAGCGCCACCATCAGATCCTGCAACTTGATGTGCGCCGTCGCGAGGCTCTGCGTGTCGCCCACGCTCAGCGAAACGCTAGTGTTCAGCAAGCCGCCGAGGATCGCGTTCAGCAGCGCCGACTGCTGCGTATTGAGCGACGCGATGCCGGTGCCGAGCGAGAACGCGTCGATGTTGGACGCGAACGCGGTAGCCGTCGCCGAGACATTGCGGCTCGGTCCGACGAAGAAGTACGGCACGACCTGGGTCGTCTTCACCTGCACCGCATTGAGTGGATTGCCGTTGGTGCCGAAATACGTGCTCGAGCTCGTGTCCCAGCGGCCGCACGTGGTGCTGATGGTGCTGCCGGTCGAGGTGCCACCGTCCGTGGAGCCGCTGGCCGTGAAACCATTGGCGGCCGCGTTCTGCTGCGCGGCGGTGATGGCCGTCGCGCAACCGCCTGTGGAACCGATCACCTGGACCGCAGCCAACGCCGCCAGATCAGCCGTGCGCTGCAACTGCCGGCGCGCGAAATACACGTTGCCGACATCGAGCGCGCCGAGCGCCGCAATCGCCACGCTCAGCCAGATCGCCGCGATCACCGCGACCGCGCCATGCTGGCGGCGCGCGCCCGCGCGCCGCATCCACAGGGGATGTGCGTTATGCGCGGCAAGACCCATGGCGCAAGGCAATCGGCGCATGTCAGTTCGACCCGTCGCCGCTTCCGCCGAGCCCGCTGTTGACGGCCATCGCACCGTTGCCGCCGCTGCCCGTGTTCAACGCGGAGCCGTACAGATCGGGAATCTTGCTCTTGAACGACTCCATGTAGCGACGGTAAGCGAGCCCCGCTTCGGCGCCGAGCGTTGGCAGTGCCGGCGCGGCTTCTACGTTGCTGCTTTGCAGGTCGAGCCAGGTACGGGTCGCGTGACCGACTTCGCTGGCGCGTACTGTCGGCCGCGCGCCCTGCGGACCCGATTGGGCCGTTTCGCCCGTCTGCGCCATCGCGGCGAAGGACGCGCCCAGCAGCGCCCCGGCCGTCGCAGCCGTCGCCAGCCACCGGCACGGCATCGACGCCCGCCAAGCCCGCTTCGTTGTTGTGTTTTTCATGGTTGCCCCCTGTTTCCCTGATGCCTCACCACGGCGTCGCCGCGCGCTCACTGCGCGAAACGCTGCAACACGCGCGGCGCGGGCTCGAGGCCCTGCGCGCTCGCGACCGTGCGCGCACCCGTGCCGACCGCGCCCGATTCTTGATGCGCCGGCGCGCCGCGTATTTGCGCGCGCCTCGCCGCGGCCACTCTGCCCGCATCGCTGCGGATCGCGGCGCGCACCTCCGGTGCGAGCTTCTGCTGGTTCATGACCGCCAGCGCCTGCGCCTTGTCGCCATTGGCGAGCAGATAGAGCGCGACGTTGCTGACGATCTTCGGATTAGTCTGGTCGAGTTCGGCCGCCTTCATGAGCGGCACGCGCGCGCCGTCCACATCGCCGTCGCGCAGCCGTGCATAGCCGAGGTCCGACAAGGTCGCCGCATCGGTCGGCGCGAGCTGGACGGCCTGCTGCAATTGCTGCGCGGCGCGCGCGAAGTCGCCGGCCGCGCCCGCGATCAGACCGAGGCCGCGATAGCCGCGCGTGGCGAGCGGCGTCTTCAGCAGTTGTCCGTATGCGTTCGCGGCGGCAGCAGGCTGATCGGTCATGCGCAGCGCGTCAGCGCGCAGCAGAATCGAGTCGGGGCTCGCGCCGTACTGCTTGTCGTACGCGTCGATATGCGCGAGCGAAGCGAAGTACAGCCCTTGCGATTGCATCTGGTCGATCAGGCCGAGGTACATGCCGGGCGTGTCCGGCGCGGGGTCCTTATTGGCCTGCTGAGCCAGCACGGCGCGCTCGGCCTGCGGCCCGACGCCGTAGCCCGTGAGGTCTTTGGACGCACACGCGCCGAGCAGCGACAGCACGGCCAGCGCCGCGGCGCAGCGGGCGCCCTGTTTAACGGAATCGAACGAGAGACTGTGAGTCATGGCAAATCCTTAGTGCTTCACCGTGCCCAACGAATGCTGGACAGCCAGCACGCCGGGGCCGGCCGTGACGATCATCAACGCGGGCAACAGCGTGACGATCATCACGCCCGTCATCTTCACGGCGAGCCGGCCGATGCGTTCGCGCAGCATCGCGCGGCGCGCCTCGCGCAGTCGGTCGCCGAACTGCTTGAGCGGTTCCTGCACGGCGCCGCCATGCCGGTCGACCTGCACCAGCAAACGCACCACCGCGCGCAGATCCTCGTTGTCGTAACTCGATGCGAGCCGGTTCAGCGACTGCTCGCGCGTGCGGCCGGCGGCGAACTGTCGCTGCGCGATTTCCAGCTCGCCGGCGAGCACCGGCAACATGCCGCGAAAATCGTTGACCACCACCTGCAAGCTCTGATCGAGCGACAGACCCACGCCTTGCAGAAGACGCAGCAAATCGACCAGCAACGGCAATTCGTCGACCACCGCGTTACGGCGCTTGCTGGCGCGCCGCCGCAACACGACCTTCGGCAACATGAAACCCGCCATCATGGCGATGATCACCAGCGCCACATAACGCGGACCTTCCAGATGGCCGCTCGCCAGCGCGCCGGCCAGCACCGGCAGGACCAGCGCGCCGACGAGCCGCGCGATCAGAAAGAGGCCGCGCGTGCGCGTATCCACGAAGCCGCATTGTTCGAGCAGCCGGCGGTCTTCTTCGGCGACGACCTGGCGGCCGAACGGCGTATCTAGCCAGCGAATCCCGGTATGCGCGAAGCGTTCGAGCAGGCCCTTGAAACCCGTGGGCGGTGCGCTGCGCGCGGCTGCCTTCGCGCCACCCGGCGCGCCCTCCGCGCCACGTGCCGCCGCGGCGGCGAGCGCCGCGCTTTGCAACGCGCGCTCGTCGAGTGCGTGCCGCAGCGTGCGTTCGATGCGCCGCGCGGCCGCCAAGCGCGCCAGCACCAGGCCGGCGATCAGCAGCAAACCGAGCGCGGCCAGTGCGAGAGCGAGCGCGACGAGTTGTTGGGTCTGCATCGTCAATTCCTCAGGTTCGCGAGGCGGTACAGCAGATACGCCCCGATCAGCTGCAGCACGAACGCCAGATAGACGAGTTGCCGGCCGGTCGGATCGAACCACATCGACGCGAAATACTTAGGATTGGAGAGGATCAGAAAACCGCCGATGCCGATAGGCAACATGGCCAGCACCCATGACGACAGCCGCGTTTCCGCCGACATCGCCACCAGTTCGCGCTCGGCGTGCTCGAGATCGCGCATGAACGACGCCATCCGTTCGAGCATCACGTCGGCGCGACCGCCATATTTGACCGACAGACGCAGCACGGCGCCGACCAGTTCGAGTTCGCGCGCGCCGTAGATCATCGCGACCTGAGACAGCGCGCGATCGATTTCGACGCCGGTGCGCAGCATCGTCGATACATAGTCGAGGCATTCGCGCAGTGGCGCCTCGGTGGTTTGCAACGCGGCCTGGAAGGCGGCAGGCACGCTGTTGCCGAGCGTGATCAGACGCACGATGCCGTCGAGAAAAAGCGGCAACTGCCGCACGATCCGCTGACGGCGTTTGGTCACTCGCATCGTCAACAGAAAATAGAAGAACATCATGCAGGCGATCAACGCGACGCAGGCCGCGAGCGCGCCGCCCACCAGCGCGGCCCAGCCACACAGCACCAGCACCGTCGTGCCGGCGAGCGCGACAGGCCCTTTCGCATTGGCAATGCCCGCGCGCGCCATCGCGTGTTGCACCATGAAGCGCACGCGAGCCTGCAGATAACGCCAGTATGCGAGCCAGCCCGCATCGGCCGGCGGCGCTTGCGGCGCGATCACGCCGTGCGTCGCCACGGCGCGCGCAGCACTTTCCGCACCGCTGCCCATGCCGCCCGCGGCAACACCGGCCGGCATCGCCATGCGGCTGTCGATATAACGTTCCGCGCTCGCCTGGCCTTTGCGTTGCGCACCGCGCTGCCAGAGCAGCAATGCAAGCGCCGCGCACAGCAGCGCGAGCGCCGCGAAGACCAGGACCGCGCTAGACATTGAAGCCTCGGCCGAACCCGCCGCCACCGCCGAAGCCTCCACCGCCGCCGAAACCGCCACCGCCCGAACCGCCGAAGCCTGCGTTGCCGAACGCATTGCTTGTCTCGCCGCCGCCCAGCGCCTGCCGGAAACGCGCGAGCTTCGACGAGTGCGGATGAATGCCGAGCGAGACCCAGTTGTCGAGTTCGTCGCCTTCAGCCGTCAGGATCGGCTCGTAGCGATACAGCTCCTGCGTCGCGATGATGTTGTCCGACAGGCCCGTCACTTCGGTGATCGACAGAATGCGCCGACGCCCGTTGGAGAGCCGCCCGATCTGCACGATGAAGTCGATCGCGTTGGCGATCTGGCGGCGCAGGCTGGACTCGGTGCCCTGGAAGCCCGCGAAACCCGCCAGCATTTCGAGCCGGTACAGACATTCGCGCGGCGAGCTCGCGTGCACGGTGCCCATCGAGCCGTCGTGGCCGGTGTTCATCGCCTGCAGCATTTCGAGCACTTCACCACCCCGCACTTCGCCGACGATGATGCGGTCCGGCCGCATCCGCAACGTATTGCGCAGCAGGTCGCGAATCGTCACGACGCCCGCGCCGTCGAAACCGCCCGGCCGGCTTTCCAGCCGCACCACATGCGGGTGGTTCAGCGACAGTTCAGCGGTGTCCTCGATCGTCACGACCCGTTCCGGCTCGGGAATGTGAAAGGCCAGCGCATTGAGCAGCGACGTCTTGCCCGAGCTCGTGCCGCCCGACACCAGCACGTTGCAGCGCGCCGCCACCGCCGCTTCGAGCAGCGCGCCGATTTCCGGGCTATAGGTGCCGTTGCCGAGCAGATCGTCCGGCCGCATCGGATCCTTGCGGAACTTGCGAATCGAGACGATCGGCCCGTCGATCGACAGCGGCTCGATCACCACGTTCACGCGACCGCCGTTCGGCAAGCGCGCATCGACCATCGGATTCGATTCGTCCAGACGCCGGCCGATCGGCGCGAGAATGCGCCGCACGATCCGCAGCAGATGCGCGTTGTCGGCAAAGCGCACCTGGATGCGCGTGAGAATGCCGTGCCGCGACACGTACACGTCGTTGTAGCCGTTGATCAGGATGTCTTCGACGGCCGGATCGGCGAGCAGGTCCTCGATCGGACCGAAGCCCGCCAGTTCCTTGGTCAGCGCCTCGGCGATCAGGCGCACCTCGCTCTCATTGATCGGAATCCGGCGCAGCCTGACGAAGCTGTCCATCTCCAGATCGACGAACTGGTTGATCGCGTTACGCGACCAGCGGCCGAACTCGGAGCCGAGTTCTTCGATGCGCGTGAGCAGATGTTCGTGCGCCGCGTTCTTGATGTCCTGGAACTGCTGGCTATGCGCGAACGAAGGCGCGTCGTCGGCAAATTCGATTTCTTTTGCCATCGTCTATGACCGCTTGTGAGTGGTTGGAATGAAGCGCTTGAGCGCGCCGAGCGCCGCTTTGCCGCGTGCCCGCGCCACCGCGCGCTCTCCGCCGCCGAGCCGCTCGATCAGCGGCTCGAGCGCGCGCACATACGGATCGCGCGCGGCGACATCGACCAGCAGATGTCCCTGATTGACCGCCTGGCCGAGCGCGATGCGCCGCTCCGGCAAAGTGGTGAGCAGCGCAATGTCCAGACGCTGCGCGATCTGCGCGGCGGCGAGGCCGAGATCGGCGTCGAATTTGTTGACGATCAGCCGCACGTTCGCGGTATCCACACCCTCTTCGCGCAACGCGTCGAGCACGCCGACGGCCGACACGATCGAGGCCACGCCCTGATCGCACAGCAGCCAGGTTTCATCGGCGGCCTGCACGACATGCGCGACGAACTCGCTGTTGGCGAAGCCGCCGAGGTCGACGATCTGCTGGTCGAAGAACGCGCGCAGACGGTTCAGCAAACCGATCGACGACGAGTACGAGACCTCGCGCATATCGGCCAGATTCGGCGGCAGCGTGGTGAGCGCAAGGCCGCTCGCGTGATGCGACAGCGCGGTATGCACGAAGGTCTGATCGAAGCGGCGCAGATTGCGCACGGCTTCGACGAAATTGAATTCGCAGCGCGTGTTCAGCAGGAGCGAGGCGTCGGCGGCCGGCAGGCCGAGATCGAGCAACGCGGCCTGGCGGCCCTGCGCGACGTCGCGCCGTTGCAGCAGCACCGCGAGATTCGCCGCCAGCGTGCTCACGCCCATGCCGATGCGCGCGCCCAGCAGCGCGGTGACATGGCCATGACGGCTGACCGGCTCGACGAGGTTGTCGAGCACCTGGCGCGTGATCCGCAACGCGTCTTCGGCCGGCGCCGACAGATCGATGAAATCGCGCACGCCGGCACGCAACGCCGCCAATGCGCTTTCGGGTTCGGCAAGCGACCCCAGCGCGACGATCTGCATGCCGGGATAGGCGGCGCGCACCGCGCTCGCGGCAGCGCTCGCCGCCGCGGCACGGCCGCCGGAAAAATCGACGAACACCAGCGACGGATTGAGCGTCGCGATGCGCTGCATCAGCATCGACGGATCGAGTGTGGCCGCTTCGACCACGCCGGCGCCCACCAGCGTATCGGCGAGCCAATGCACGTGGTCGTCGGCGAGCGACGCGAACACGAAATAATCGGTGACCGCCCGTTCAGTCAATGAATGCGTTCTCGCGTTCATGTTGGACATCCTTATGCGGCATAGGCGGCAAAGCCCCCGCGTCGTACCGCTTGCCGGCGGGCGCACACAGTTCGCGCGCGCGCCGGCTCACTCCTGTGTTCATCCGGCGCGCAGCGCAAGCGCCTGCCGGCTTCACTTCGAAAATCCCGGCGACGAATCGCGCGCCGCCACGCCGCCGATCAGCGAACGCCACACCGGCCCATTGCGCTGCTCGGACTGCTCGCCCGGCGTCGACGGCAAGGTCGCGCCCCTGGCGAGCGGCGAGACCAGATGCGGCGTCACGATGATCACCAGCTCCTTCTCGTTCTGCTGATAGTTCAGTTGCTTGAAGAACGTGCCGATCACCGGCAGATCGCCAAGCAACGGCACCTTCGACACATTCGACGCCGTCTCGCGGTCGATCAGGCCGCCGATCACGAAGCTCTCGCCGTCGCCGAGTTCGACGGTGGTGTCAGCGCGCCGCGTAGTGAACGCGGGCACCGACACGCCGCTGATCGTGACCGCGTTGGCGAAGTCGAGCTGGCTCGCCTCGGGCGCCACTTTCAGCGCGATGCGCTGCGGGCTCAACACGGTCGGCGTGAGCGTGAGCCCCACGCCATACGGCTTGAACTCGATCGAAGTCGAACCGAGCGCCTGCGGCACCGGAATCGGCACCTCGCCGCCGGCGAGGAAGCTGGCGCTCTGACCGGACAAAGCCACGAGCGTCGGCTCGGCCAGCACGCGCGCGAGGTTGTTGCTCTCGAGCAGGCTCAGGTTGGCAAACAGGCCGTGTGTGGCGGAGTTGAAGATCAGGTTGAACGCGGACGAGATCGGCGTCACACCCGACAGACTCGGCGCCTGCCCCGCCGTCGCCGATACCGAGCTCAACGCGGATGGCGCGAACGAGCCGAACGTGAAGCCGTTGTTCTGCTTGAAGAAGTTGAAGCCCACTTCCTTGAGCACCGAACGGCTGAACTCGACGACCCGCACATCCACCTGCACGACCGCGCGGCTTGCCACGGTCGACGTGTCGACGACCGCGCCGTCCTTGCCGAGCGAGCCCTCGGCCGCGACCACGGCGCGCTGGTGGGCCTCCATCGTCGCCGACTTGCCGGACACCACTGCCGTGCCGCCGAGCACCTTGACGGCCGGCGTGTCGGCACCGAGCAGCGATGCGGCCGCCGGCGTGGTCACGTTGACGGTGTATTGCAGCGGCGCGTCACGGTCACGCGCCCACAGCATCAGGCTGGTGGTGCCGGCGGCCTTGCCGACCAGCAGCACGCCGCCGCGCTTGTCGCCCTTGATGATCAGCACGTCGGCCACTGACGGATCGCCAATCGCGACACGCTGCAGCGTGTGACCGACGGCGAGCTGTTGCTGCGCGCCGACCGTCAGGTCGATGCTCGGCGCGGGGGCGGCAAATGCGGCCTGAGTCGGCTGGGCCGCTTGCGCGACTTGCCCATGCTGCGCCGGACCGGCTGCATCTGTCGCCGCCGATACGGCCAGCAAAGCCAGACCGAGGCATACCGCCTTCCTGAAAACAAGAATCCGTTCTGTCATTTTGTTATCTTGGACGCGACCGGCCGTCCGCTCCCTGAAACCACTTACCAGGCGACCGTTTCGGCGCGCCCACCTCGTATCACTTCGATACCGCTCTTTGTGCTGTTCGTATTGCCCGCCACGCGCGTCGGCGGCGGCGGATGCGGCAACGGCGGCTTCGGGGCGGCAGCGCCCGCGTTGGCGCTGCCCGACAACGTGTCGAGCGCCACGCCGGCGGCGGCGCGCGTCGAATCCCGCAGCGGCTCGGCCGCGCCCGCATGAACCGCCGTCTTCAGCACGCCTGCATAAGCCGGTAACACGCTGGGATCGATTACTTCGGGATCCTTTGGATTGCGCAATGCAAAGATCAGACGCCCGGCGCTCTCGGCCAGCGTCAAACGGTCGATATCGGCGACCGGCACTGCCAGCACTGCAGTGCGGACCGTGCCGTTCGGGTCGCCCGCGCTGTCCCCGCTTGCGGTCGCATTGCCGAACGCGAGCACGCGCACTTTCGACATCAGCAAACGCGCCTGGGTCCGATCGATTTCACCGCCGTTACCGATGCTGCCGTCGCGCTTGAGCGTGAAAAACACATCGACGAAATTGCCCGGCCGCAGGCGGTTGCCGACCGCGTTGCCTTCGTCCACTCGCACGGCGAGCGCGCGTTCACCCGGTTCGACGCGCTCGGCGAGTCCCGACGACAACTGCGTTTCCAGCACCGGCGAGTCCGCGCTGATCTCCGCGTTCGGCACGCGGCCGGCCAGTTGCGCGGGGTCGCTGAACGCACCGTTCGGATTGATCGGCAGCGACTGCACGCGCAAATCGTCGACGGCGATGGCTTTGCCCACCGGCAACGCGCGGGTCGCCACCACGACAGGGAAGCTCGCGTGCGTTGCAGGCGTGACGGCCACCGGCGCGGGGCGGCGCGACAACGTCCACGCGAACAGGCCGAGCACGAGCGCGACCGCGATCAATACGCCCGCAAGAATTTTGGTCAGATTCGGCATGGAGATTGACTGCCTCGCTTGAACGATGCCGTGCCGTGCGCGCGTGCAATCACACGTTCACGGATGCGGAGGACGAGGGGGCTGGGCGCCGGCGCATGCGTCACTGAATGTTCTCCGGATTGAGTTGGACCGTGGCGCTGCTCGTGAGCGTGCCCGGCAGCACGAAGCCCAGCAACGGCAAGCTCGGCACGAGCGGATTGGCCTGGTAGTTGTAGGTCAGCAGGACGTTCACGCATTGCATCGCGCCGCTCGGCCCGCACGTCGTGGAAGACGGCGTGCATTGCATGGACTGCACGAGCGTCGCGGCCACCAGCTTCGCCGCCGCGCAGGCCGCGTTGCCGCGATTGGTCAGCGCGGTTTGCATCGACGTGTTGCTCTGCCAGTTCAAGGCGGCGCGCGCGCCCTCTTCCGCGGCCATCGTCAGATTCTGTTGCGCCACGAGGATCAGGCTGAAGGTGATGATCGCGTAGAGGATCGTGAAAAAGAGCGGGAATACCAGCGCGAATTCGACGGCCGTGGCGCCGCGTTGCGCACGCGCGCGGCGCACGTTGATGCGTTGATGTTGCGAGCGCGCGCGCTGCGCCGTGGCGGGGTTCATCGCACGCCTCCCGCCATGCCGTGCACAACGAGCCAGGCGCTTGCGGCCACAGTGAGACACGCGGCGTAGGGCGTAGAAGCTTTGCCGGCCAGTTCGAGCGTCGCGCCGGATTGACGGACCAGGCCCGCGATGCGCGTGCGGGTGGTGATCAGAAGCCACAATGCGTGCACACCGGCAGCGAGACTCGCGGCCATCCACAGTCCGGGCAACGCATGCATGCCGCACCATGCACCGAGGACGGCGAAGACTTTGACATCCGCGGCACCCATCACGCCGAGCGCGAAAAACGGCAGTAATGCAACGAGACCGACTAATGCGCCGATGCCTGCCTGAGCCGGCGAAATATCGAAAGGACCGCATTGAAAAAACGCGCAGCACAGTGCCGCCGCCAGACCAGCGACGACTACTGAATTGGAAATACGCCGCCAACGGCAATCACTAATAGCGACCACCGCTGCCCACGCGATAAACAACAAAATGCCCACGAAAACATTCATCTCGCACTCGACAGGCGAAGCTGCGCCATGCGGATTGCTATGCAATCCGCATTAGCCATTCAGCGATGCGTTATGACGCCGGCGAAGCAGACGGTCGTCAGGACGCCGCTTGCCTCGCGCAACGTTTACGGTTTGCCTTTTACGACGCCTTCGGCGCGACGATCAGATTCGCGACGTCCTGCAACACAGTCGAGATGTTCGAGCCGACGGAGGACACCGCGCCCGCAATGACGAGTACAACCAACCCTGCGATCAGACCATATTCGATGGCCGTGACGCCCTTGTTATCGCTCAGGAAGCGTTGTGTGAAATTTTTCATTTGAACCCTCGGACTTCATTTATTTCGTTCGTATACGTTCTGCATTCCCCGGCCTGGTGACTCGGTGCGCAGACCGTTGAGCTCTCATTCCCGGTCCTGTTTTGTTGCACCGCATTGCCGCGCCTTGCAGCCGCCCTTCAATCAAACGCTTGCGTATGAGCTGTCTGTTCGATAACTCACCTCCGTCGTCAATCTCTGAAGCTTTCGGGTTTTATAGCCGAACAATCGTTTTTAAGCAATTGTTCGCGGCCCTGCGACTGATATCGTGTGCATTTTAACCACTCACTCAGATTAACGTCAGTCCGTGCGTTGCAGCACATAGGACTAACCATAGGTTAGATTCGCTCCACTAATTATCTGTTTGAACAGAACGTTTCAAGCGCGCGGACCTGTTTCGCGCACCTGCGTTACGCCGTACATCGTAACGGCGCGCGCGGCTCGTTACGTTACGCAGCCCGTGCGAAAGCGCCGCACACCGCGTTACGTGCGCGCATTCTGGTTTAGCGCACGTTCCGTCAAATCCTCGCAAAGCCTTATTCCGTATGGCGCGGCGCCTCGCGTCAAAAAAATCTCCCGCATTTCTCAGTCGAAATGGCATGGCTCATGCAGAGACAGACACGCAGCAACATCCAACAACACATGCGATGCGAGGGCGGCATGAACATTCAAACGACCAACACGACAATTCGGGCAACCCTGATTGCAGCCAGCGTGGCTGCGATGCTTTCTCTTGGTGCTTGCGGAGGCTCCGGAAGCCTGAGTTCCGGCACCGGCAGCAGCGGTAGCGGCTCCGCCGGCGGCACGCTTTCCACTGCCGGCAGCGGTTCAATGGGTTCGGGCGGTTCGGGCTCGACCACGGGTAGCAACGGTTCGGGAACGTCGGGCACAGGTACCGGCACGGGAACGGGTACGGGCACCACTGCCGTCGCCAATGCGCTCGGCACGGTGGTCGGCAACACGGGTGGCGTGGTCAGCGATGCCGGCTCGACGGTCACCGGCATCGGTACCGTGATCGGTTCGCAAACCTTGCCTGGCGTCAACTCGCAAACCAGCCAGTCCGCCGGCGGCATCGTGCAGCAAGTCGGCTCGGCCGTTTCGACGCTCGGCAGCGGCGTGTCGCAAGGGCTCGGCCAGCTCGGCACCGGCGGCAACGCGGTCGGCACGACCGTGTCGAGCCTGGGTGGTGTCGTAGGTCATGTCGGCGGCGCAGTGACGGATACGGGCAACCTCGTGACGAGTCTCGGCAGCGGCCCGCTCGCTCCGCTGTCGGCGATCACCACGCCGCTCGGCGGCGTCGTCAACACGCTAGGCGGCGCAGTCACCAACGGTGGCAGCACGCTCACCACCGCCCTCTCGACGGGCCCGGTCCAGCAAGTCACGCAAACCCTCAGCACGGCGATCACGCCGATCACGTCGATGGTCGCCGCGACCACGCAGACGGTCGGCAACACCACAGGTCTCGGCGCGCCGCTCAACGGCCTGCTCTCGACGGTCGGCGGCGGACTCGGCAAAGCCGGCGCTCTGCTGAACGCGACCGGCGGCAACCCGGTCATGGCCGCGCTCGGCCATACGGTCACCGATACCGGCACGACGGTTGCGTCGGTGGGCGGCCTGTTCACGGGCGGCAGCGGCGGCAATCCGCTCGCGCCGCTCACCGGCGCACTCGGTGGCTTGACGGGCGGCGCCAGCAGCGGTCCGCTTGCGCCGCTCACCGGCGCGCTCGGTGGCTTGACGGGCGGCGCCAGCAGCGGTCCGCTTGCGCCGCTTACCGGCGCACTTGGCAGCGTGACCGGCGCAGTCGGCGGCGCATCGAGCAGCGGCAGCCCGCTGGCGCCCGTCACAGGCCTGCTCTCGAGCGTGACGAGCGGTCTCTCCAGCGTGGCCGGCGGCAGCAGCGGCCCGCTTGCACCGGTCACCGGCTTGCTGTCGAGCGTCACCGGCGCAGTCGGCGGCGTCGCCACGACGGCTACCGCCGCGCCGACCACGACGACTGCGGCCGCCTCCGCCAACTCGGGCGCCGGGCTGTCGCTGTCGACCAGCACAGGCAAAGGCACCACGAGCAATCCGCTCGCGCCGGTGACGTCGCTCGTCGGCGGCCTGCTCGGCGGGTTGGGTAAGAAGTAAGCAGCCTCCTCGGGAACATCGAAATACGTCGAGCGACACCCCGCCGGAGCGCGGTCCGCCAGCCGCGCCCCGACGCTTCCCGAAACCTGGCTGAACTGGGCCGCGCCACTCAGACACCCGTTGCAACGGCGCATTGAAACCAACGCACCCCGACATCCAGAAGACACCGCGGAGCACACATGCCCACTCAACGTTTTTTTTCTCTCCGTGCGACTCGCGCGACCGTGTCGTCGTTGCGCGCGCCATTGATCGCCGTAGCGGTCGCGGGCTTGGTCGCGGCGTGTGGCGGCAGCACCGTCAGCGCGCCGCCGACCACCTCGAGCACCGGTAGCGGCAGCGGCTCGGGTTCGACCAATACCGGCAGCGGCACCACCACGAAGACAGGCACGACCGGTGTCGCCACCGCGGCCGCACAGACTACGAACGACCTAGGCACGGCGATCGCCTCGCAGACCATTCCGGGCCTCAGCCCGCAAGTCACGCAAGGGCTTGGCAACGCGGTGTCGAGCACGAGCAGCACGCTGAACTCGCTGGCCGATGCCCTGAGCAACGGCGTCGGCCAGACCGGCACGGCGGCCAATCCGGTCGGCAGCACGGTCGCCGGACTCGGCTCGGTGGTCGGTTCGACGAGCGGTGTCGTGCAAGGGCTGAGCACCGCTGTCGGCGGCCTCGGCAGCGGCAATCTGGCGCCGCTGGCGGCGCTCACGACGCCGCTCGCCAGCACCCTCTCCACTGCCGCGGGCGCGCTGAACGCCGGTGGCGCGACGCTCGGCAATACGCTCGGCTCCGTACCCGTGCAGCAGATCACCCAACCGATCAGCACCGCCATCACGCCGATCGTGACGACGGCCGGACTCGTCACGCAAACGGTCGGCACGCAGACCGGTCTCGGTGCGCCGCTCGGCGGCGTGCTCGCGCAGGTAGGCGGCGCGTTGAGCTCCGCCGGCTCGCAAGTGGGCGCTGCGACGAAGAACCCGGTCGGCGGCGATCTCGGCACGCTGGCCGGTTCGCTCGGCAACACGGTGACCAACGCGGGCGGCCTCGTTAATCCGAACGGCCCGAATGGCGCGATGCCGATTCCCGGACTGATCACGAGCCTCGTCGGCGGCACGAGCGCCAGCGTCGCCAACGGGCCGCCCGCCAGCAGCAACCCGTTCGGCCCGCTGCAAAGTTCGCTGGCAAGTCTCGGACTCGGCAGCAATCCGGTCGGCTCGCTGTCGATGCTGCTCGGTGGCACACCGCTGGCCGGTCTGACCTCGACGCTGAGCGGCACGCCGCTGGGGTCGCTGACTTCCTCGGGTTCGAGCGGTTCGCCGTTGACCTCGCTGACTTCGGCGTTAGGCAGTTCGGGTAGCGCGTCGAATCCGTTGTCGACGCTGACGGGCGCGCTTTCCGGCGTCATGAGCGGCAGCTCGGGCTCGGGCGGCAGCGGACAGGCGCTCGCGCCGGTGACCGCGCTGGTCGGCCAGTTGGCCGGCACGCTCAGCTCGGCGGCAGGTTCGACGAGCGGTTCGGGCACGGCGACGAGCGGCTTGACGACCGTGCTCGGCGGCTTGTTGCCGGCCGGTCATAAGTAGTTAGCCTAAATGTTTTTATCGCTGTCGCATGCATCAGTCATTCGATGAGACTTGCCGTACGGCTGTTCATCGAATGGCGCATGCAACAGCGAGCTACGCAATGCGCATAAACAGTCAGACTCGTCACGTGTTCCGCACTTTTGCCGAGAGCGCTCAAGCCCCACGGAGCACGTGACGTAGTACATGCACGCATGGGAGTATGCGTCGAGCCACACATAAGCGCTCGCGACCCGCCCGGCCAGGCGGCGCGACCGCGACACAAGAACGGCATACGAGGAAAATCCGATGAAACTCGGGTATCGAAGCAAATGGACCGTCGTACTCGCGGCGCTTGCGGCGAGCACGCTGCAAATGGAAGCACACGCGCAGTCCCGCCCAGGCAGTTCGGCAGTCGGCGGCAATCCGCTGGATTCGCTGCCGCAGATCAAGGCGCCCGACAAAGGCCCGAACGTGACCGTGCAGGTCGCGCCGCAAGCCCCCCAGCTCGAAGAATTGCTCGCCCGCCACATCACGCCTTCGCGCATTCAGGTGGAGGGCGTGAAGTCCCTTCCCTTCGACGACGTCGCGCAACGTTTCACGCCGCTCGTCGGCAAGGACACAACGATCGGCGATCTGATCCAGGTCGCCAACGGTGTCACGAAGCTCTACCAGGACCACGGCTTCGCGCTCTCGTTCGCGTTCATTCCGGCGCAGACATTCGAAGGCGGCGTGGTGCGCGTGACGGTGGTGGAAGGCTACGTATCGGCCGTCAAGGTGACGGGCAAGGCCGGCGCCGTGGAAGACAAGATTCGCGCAATCGCCGCTCACATCACCGCCGACCGGCCGTTGCGGCGCGCCACGTTCGAGCGTTATATCAACGTGCTCGGCCTGCTGCCGGGCGTGAAGGTCGCGGCCAACGTGCCGCCGCCGCAGAACACCGACGGCGCGACCACGCTGGAACTGAACGTGGACCGCAAGCCGTTCGACGTCAGCACCGGGATCGACTTCAATCACCCCGGCGTGCAAGGGTTGCTAACCGCCACCGAAAACGGGCTGACCTCGTTCGGCGAACAGTTGAGCATGTCGGCCTTGCTGCCGAAGGGGCGTGACAACGTCACCTATCTCGCCGCGCACGGCGCGCTGCCGATCGGTAGCAACGGGCTGATCGCGAAGATCGATGCCTCGCACTACCGCGGCAATCCGACCGACAATCCTGGCCTGCCCTCTTACATCGAACGCACGGTCATCAACGACAAAGTGGGCGGCTCGCTGGCGTATCCGATCCTGTTGAGCAACACGCAAAGCGTGATCGGCACGGCCTCGGTCTATGCCTCGCACGACGAGGATCGCTACGACAACCACGACACCGGCGCACAGATCGGTTTGCGCTCGCAAATACGGGTCATGCAATTACAGGCCGATTACACCAGCGTACAGACCGGCCAGGTACGCCGCGCGAGCGTCAACGTGGCGAAGGCGTTCGACATCCTGGGCGCGTCGAAGTCCGGCGACTCGAATGTGCCGGGCTCGCCCGTCACCAATCCGGCGTCGATCAACTTCGTGCGCACCGGCGCCAGTTTTTCGCAAACCAACGAGTGGCCGTTGAAGATCGGCACCGCGGTTTCGCTGACCGGTCAATACAGCGGCGTGTCGCTGCCGACGTCGGAGCAGATCTCGTTCGGCGCGCAGCGTTTCGCGCAGGGCTATCAGCCGGGCGAAGCATCGGGCGATTCGGGCTGGGGCGCGATACTGGAAGTCAACCGGGCGTTCACGCCGGGCTTCACCTATCTGCGCACGCTCACACCTTACGTTTCGTTCGATATGGCGCGCGTCTATCTGCATGCGGGTACGCCCTCGCCTTCGAAGCTTTCGTCGATCGCGTTAGGCTTCCGCATCTCGGATGCGAAGTACTACAGCCTGGATCTCTCGGTCGCCAAAGCGATCGGCGACGCACCGGTGGAAAGCGCGTCGCGTAGTCCGCGCATCAACGCGACGTTCTCGTACCAGCTGAATTGATCGGTAAAAGTGCCGCGTCCTGATTAGAGGGTCCACTATCAAACGGCGCGCGCACTTTCACGTATTCTGCGCTGACGATGTGTCGCCCGCGGCGCGCAAGCCGCAATTCCCAGGTTTCGGGTGGCACACGAGGGCAGCAGAAGTCGAACCTGAGGGACCATGCCACGCATCACGGCGGCCGTCGTTTGAAGCCCGCCCGAGATGCCAATAACGCCGCGCGACCATGATCGCGCCGTCTTTAATCAAGGAGGAAGACAATGATGCAATTCACCCAACGCGCGCGCGCAGTCGCGCTTCGCACAGCCAAACATGCCGCGCTCGCCGGCGTATTGCTCGCCAGTGCCGCGACGGCCATGGCGCAGGCCGACAGCCCGGTCGGCACGTGGCAAACCATCGACGATCATACTGGCCAGCCCAAGGCGCTCGTGCAGATCGCGCAGGACGGCAGCGGCGCGCTCAACGGCAAGGTGATCAAGGGGCTCGGCGCGAACGACCAGCCGGATCGCCGCTGCACGGCCTGTACCGACGCGCGCAAGGATCAGCCGATTCTCGGCATGACGATCATCAGCGATATGAAGAAGGACGGCGACGCCTGGGATCACGGGCAGATTCTCGACCCGGAAAACGGCAAGCTCTACAAGTGCAAGATGCACCTGGAAGATGGTGGAAACAAGCTGGTGGTGCGAGGCTACATCGGCGTCTCGCTGCTGGGCCGCTCGCAGACGTGGGTTCGTCAGCAATGATGCGTGGGTAGAGCCCGGGTAGAACCATGAGAAACGGCCGACGATCAAAATCGTTCGGCCGTTTCTTTTGTTGGAAGACGCTGGGTTGATTGGGTCATGCAGCGTGTTTGAAGGGCGAATGAAACGCGAACGGCGAGGACGGCAGCGGTTGGCTTGATGTCGGGCTGTACACCGCGGGCGCGACAACCGGAGCTTTTTCGGCTTCGACGCTCTTTGGCTTCTCGTTCACGTGCGTACGCATACGCGCTTCCATCAGGCCGCAAAGCTCTTCGCTCGCGGCGCCGAACAGTTGCTCCATGACTCGGTGGAGCACGCCGGATTCGTACCACGCCTTGAAGCGGCGATGACAGGTCTGATAGGACGGGTATTTGCGCGGCATAGCGGACCAGGTGGCGCCGCTATACATCACCCACAGCACGCCATTGAGTACCGAGCGCGTATTGGCGAGCGGCCGGCCACGCAGTTCGGAGCGCGGACGCAGTTCGGGAAGCAACGGTGCGACACGTTGCCACTCTTCGTCGTTGATATCACGGTAGGGATTCATGGTTTCTCCTTTGTCAAAACGTTGACAAAAGATATCCAGTCGTCCGCGCACGGAATATAAGACCAATCCGAATCTTGAAAATACGCCGGACGACGTCGCGTCATCGGCGAACGGAGCGCGATCTATCGCAAAAGCGCCGCCGGCCGCGACATGCGACGCCTCAGGTCAGCGACGTATCGACAATCCGCCGCGGCGTATCGAGATATTCCTTCGATTGCATTTCGACGATGCGCGAGACCGTTCGCGTGAACTCGTTGGCCATCGGACCGTCCATGTACAGTTCTTCAGGCGGCACCGCGGCGGACATCAGCAGCTTCACCTTGTGATCGTAAAACACGTCGATCAGCCACGTGAAGCGGCGTGCCTCCGAGGCCATGCGGACGGACATCTGCGGCACGCCGGAGAGGATCACCGCGTGAAAGCGGCTCGCCAGTTCAAGATAGTCGTTCTGCGAGCGCGGACCGCCACACAAGGTGGCGAAGTCGAACCACACGACGCCGTCTGCGCGGCGCAGCGCCTTCAGTTCGCGCTTTTCGATCCGCAGGATCGGGCTTTCGTCGGGAACCGCGGCAAGACTCGCGAACGCGTCGCGCAACGCCTTGTCGGCGGCGGCGCCCAGCGGCGTGTGATACACCTCGACCTGAGCCAGCGTACGTTGCCGGTAGTCGACGCCTGCATCGACGTTGATCACGTCGAGCTTTTCCTTGATGAGTTCGATCGCCGGCAGCATCCGGTCGCGATGCAGGCCGTCCGGATACAACGTGTCCGGATCGTAGTTGGAGGTCATCACGAACTGCACGCCGTTTTCGAACAGCTTGTCGAGCAGGCGGTACAGGATCATCGCGTCGGCGATATCCGACACGTGGAATTCGTCGAAACAGATCAGCCGGTAGCGTTTGGCAATGCGGCGCGCGAGTTCGTCGAGCGGGTCGGCGGTGCCTTTCAGATCTTCCAGTTCGCGGTGCACTTCGCGCATGAACTCGTGGAAATGCAGACGCGTTTTGCGGTGCAACGGCACGATCATGTAGAAGCTGTCCATCAGAAAGCTCTTGCCCCGCCCTACGCCGCCCCACATGTACACGCCGCGCGGCAGATCCGGGTGGATCAGCAGTTTCTTGAACGCGTTCGAGCGGCGCGATTTGTACTCGCTCCATTCTTCATAGCACCGCTGCAGGCGGTCAACCGCCGCGCGTTGCGCCGGGTCCGATTGGTAACCCCGCGTCTGCAGTTCTTTTTCGTAGTATTCGGTGACGTTCATCGTGTTGCTGCAAATAGAAAGGCGGGAGGGAGTGAACCCGCCCGCCTTCGTGGTAATGCCGGAGTACTGTCAGTCAGGCGTGCGCGGAATTACATGTTCAGCGCGCGCTTGTCGACGGCCAGTGCCGCTTCGCGCATGACTTCCGACAGCGACGGGTGCGGATGGCAAATGCGGCCGATGTCTTCCGAGGCCGCCTTGAATTCCATCGCCACCACGGCTTCCGCGATCAGGTCCGAAGCGTTGGCCGAGATGATGTGCACGCCGAGCAGTTCGTCGGTCTTCGCGTCGGCGATCATCTTGACGAAACCATCCGCCTTGTTGATGCCGAGCGCGCGGCCGTTCGCCATGAACGGGAACTGGCCCGTCTTGATCTCGCGGCCCTCCGACTTCAGTTGCTGTTCCGTCTTGCCGACCCACGCGATTTCCGGCTCGGTGTAGATCACCCACGGAATGCAGTTGTAGTCGATATGCGGCTTTTGACCGTCGATGATTTCAGCAACCAGCACGCCTTCGTCTTCAGCCTTGTGCGCGAGCATCGGGCCGCGCACCACGTCGCCGATCGCGTACACGTTCGGCACGGCCGTCGCGCAGTGATCGTCGACGTCGATGAAGCCGCGCTCGTTGGCCTTCAGGCCGATCGCTTCGAGACCGAGGTTGTCGGTGTTCGGCACGCGGCCGATCGACACGATCAGACGGTCGGCTTCGAGCTTCTGCGCGTTGCCGTCCTTGTCCGTGTAATTGATCGTGACGCTGTTATCCGTGGTCGTCACTTCGCCGACCTTCACGCCGACGTGGATGTCCAGACCCTGCTTCTTGAACTGCTTGGCCGCTTCTTTCGCGAGCGCCTGGTCAGCCGCGCCGAGAAATTCCGGCAGCGCTTCGAGCACGGTCACTTCCGCGCCCAGACGGCGCCACACCGAACCCAGTTCCAGGCCGATCACGCCGGCGCCGATCACCGCGAGTTTCTTCGGCGTGGATTCGAAGCTCAGCGCGCCTTCGTTGTCGGCGACGATCTTGTTGTCGACCGGAATGTTCGGCAGATGGCGTGCCTTCGAACCCGTGGCGATGATCACGTTCTTCGCCGTGACCGTTTCCGTTTCGCCTTCGCCGCTCACTTCGATCTGCACGCCGGCGTCCGTCTTGCCGGTGAACTTGCCGTGGCCCTTGAGCCACGTGATCTTGTTCTTGCGGAACAGGAATTCGATGCCCTTGGTCATCTTTTCGACGATGCCTTCCTTGCGGGCCATCATCTTCGCGACATCGACCGTCACGTTTTCCACGGAGATGCCGTGGTCAGCGAGGTGATGTGAAGCGTTTTCAAACTCTTCCGACGACGCGAGCAGCGCCTTCGACGGAATGCAACCCACGTTCAGGCACGTGCCGCCGAGCTTCAGCGCGCCGGCCGGGTTCTTCCATTTTTCGATACACGCGACGGTCTTGCCGAGCTGCGCTGCGCGGATGGCGGCGATGTAACCGCCAGGGCCCGCGCCGATCACGACGACGTCAAATTCTTTGGACATGACAATCCTTTTGATAACGGAACGGCGCGCGGCCACGCTTCGTGGCGCGCGGCGTTCCTGTACTGCGGAATGCTAGAGGCGTACTGCTTGCGTGTTGCTTATATGGCGCCGGCTTGTGCAATGACAAGCCGGCGCCCGCCGAACCGGCGCTTACAGGTCGAGCAGCAGGCGCGCCGGGTCTTCCAGCGCGTCCTTCATGGCGACCAGCGACAGCACCGCTTCGCGACCGTCGATGATGCGGTGGTCGTACGACAGCGCCAGGTAGTTCATCGGGCGGATCACGATCTGGCCGTTTTCGACCACAGCGCGTTCCTTCGTGGCGTGCACGCCCAGAATCGCGGATTGCGGCGGGTTGATGATCGGGGTCGACAGCATCGAGCCGAACACACCACCGTTCGAGATCGAGAACGTACCGCCGGTCATTTCGTCGATCGACAGCTTGCCGTCCTTGGCCTTCTGGCCGAATTCGGCGATCTTCTTCTCGATTTCGGCGAGGCTCAGCTGATCTGCATTGCGCAGGATCGGCACCACCAGGCCGCGCGGCGAGCCGACAGCGATACCGATGTCGAAGTAGCCGTGATAGACGATGTCGTTACCGTCGATCGATGCGTTCACCAGCGGGAACTTCTTCAGCGCATGAACCGCCGCCTTCACGAAGAACGACATGAAGCCGAGCTTCACGCCGTGTTCCTTTTCGAACCGGTCTTTGTACTTGTTGCGCAGGTCCATCACCGGCGCCATGTTCACTTCGTTGAACGTGGTCAGGATGGCGTTGGTTTGCTGCGACTCGAGCAGACGCTCGGCGATACGCGCACGCAGACGCGACATCGGCACGCGTTGTTCCGGACGATCCTTCAGCCATTGGTCAGCCGAAGCCGGCGCCTTGACGTCCGGCAGCGACGGCTTGGCAGCCTTCGGTGCGGCGGCCGGTGCCGGAGCCGGTGCGGCCTTGGCAGCCGGAGCGCCCGCGGTCAGCACGTCACCCTTGGTGATGCGGCCGTCGCGGCCCGTGCCGGCGACGTCGCCTGCGCCCAGACCCTTCTCGGCCATCAGCTTGCCGGCAGCCGGCGAAGCAGCGGTGTTCGCACCCGTTGCGGATGCGGCTTGGGCCGCCGGAGCCGGTGCAGCGGCGGGTGCCGGTGCGGCTTCCGGAGCGGGCTTCACTTCGGCTTCGACAGCAGCGGCGCCTGCCGTGCCTTCGGTGTCGATCTTGGCGATCACCTGATCAGCCGTGACGGTGTCGCCGTCGTTCGCGATGACTTGCGCGAGCACGCCGGCCGAGGGTGCCGGCACTTCGAGCACGACTTTGTCGGTCTCGATTTCGATGAGAATTTCGTCTTGAGCAACAGCTTCGCCCGGCTTCTTCTTCCACTGCAGCATCGTGGCTTCCGAGACCGACTCGGAGAGCTGGGGAACCTTGACTTCAACAATAGCCATTATGAATATCCTGAATACGTATCGGGTGACGGCGCGCGATCTAGGGATCCGTCGACCGCCTGCGAACCTCGAATGCCGCGAGTGATCCTTTATCGGGTCACTGAAGGCGGCACGGGAAAGCGCACTGCGCTTTCCCGGTTCGGTTTTAATGTTTATTTAGCGATCGACGCGCTCTTGAGGCGGCCGAAAGCGCCTTCGACCAGCGCCTTCTGCTGCTCGTAGTGCTTCGCGTAGTAGCCGACTGCCGGCGAGGCCGAAGCCGGACGTCCGCTGTACGCCAGCTTCTGCCCTTCCTTCATGCCGTCCTTCAGGTGATGCTCGATGTAGAACCACGGGCCCTGATTCTGCGGCTCGTCCTGCACCCAGACCACTTCGGTCGCGTTGTCGTACTTCTTCATTTCCGCTTCGAACTGCTTATGTGCGAACGGATAAAGCTGTTCGATACGGATGATCGCGACGTCGTTCGACTTCGATTCACGGCGATGCGCCAGCAGGTCGTAGTAGACGCGGCCCGAGCAGGCGACCACGCGCTTGACCTTCTTCGCCTCGATGGCTTCGTCGATTTCGCCGAGGATCGGCTGGAACGCGCCCTTCGCCAGTTCCGACAGATCGGACACGGCTTCCTTATGGCGCAGCAACGACTTCGGCGTAGCGACGATCAGCGGCTTGCGGAACAGGCGGATCATCTGGCGACGCAACAGGTGGAAAATCTGCGCCGGGGTGGTCGGTTGAACGACCTGCATGTTGTGGTCTGCGCACAATTGCAGGAAACGCTCGATACGTGCCGACGAGTGCTCCGGACCCTGACCTTCATAGCCGTGCGGCAGCAGCATCGTGAGACCCGAAACACGGCCCCACTTCACTTCGCCCGACGAGATGAACTGGTCGATCACGACTTGCGCGCCGTTCACGAAGTCGCCGAACTGCGCTTCCCACGCGACGAACGTATTCGGTTCAGCGGTCGAGTAACCGTATTCGAAACCCAGCACCGCTTCTTCCGACAGCACCGAATCGATCACCGTGAACTTCGCCTGACCATCGGCGATGTTCTGCAGCGGCACGTACGTGCCGTCGTTCCAGCGTTCGCGGTTCTGATCGTGCAACACGGCGTGACGGTGCGTGAACGTGCCGCGGCCCGAGTCCTGACCGGTCAGGCGCACTGCATAACCCGACGCGACGAGCGATGCGAAGGCCAGGTGTTCGCCCATGCCCCAGTCGAGCTTCGCTTCGCCGCGGCCCATCGCGCGACGGTCGTTGAGAACGCGCTCGACCAGCGGGTGAACCTTGAAGTTTTCCGGCACCGTGGTGACGCGCTCGGCCAGACGCTTCAGTTCCGCGAGCGGCACTGCGGTGTCCGCGGCGTCGGTCCATTTGCGGTTCAGGAACGGCACCCAGTCCACCGCGTACTTGCTCTTGTAGTTCGAGAGCACCGGGTCGACCGTGTGATGGCCTTCGTCCATCGCCTTGCGGTAAGCCTTGACGAATTCGTCGCCTTCTTCCGCGGTGATCACGCCTTGTTGCACCAGCTTTTCAGCGTACAGTGCGCGCGTGCCCGGGTGCTTGGCGATCGTCTTGTACATCAGCGGCTGCGTGACAGCCGGCGTGTCCTGCTCGTTGTGGCCCAGCTTGCGGAAGCAGACGATGTCGACGACGACGTCCTTGTGGAACTGCATCCGGAAGTCGATTGCCAGCTGCGTAGCCAGCACGACCGCTTCGGGATCGTCACCGTTCACGTGCAGCACCGGCGCTTCGATCATCTTGACGACGTCCGAGCAGTACAACGTGGAGCGCGAGTCGCGCGGGTCCGACGTCGTGAAGCCGATCTGGTTGTTGATGACGATATGCAGCGTGCCGTGCGTGCCGTAACCGCGCGTTTGCGCGAGGTTCAGCGTTTCCATCACGACACCCTGGCCCGCGAAGGCCGCATCGCCGTGGATCTGAACCGGCAGCACTTGCAGGCCGCTGTCGTCGCCGCGACGGTCCATCCGGGCCTTGGCCGAGCCTTCGACCACCGGATTGACGATTTCGAGGTGCGACGGGTTGAACGCGAGCGACAGGTGAACCGGGCCGCCTTCGGTCGAGACGTCCGACGAGAAACCCTTGTGGTACTTCACGTCGCCGGCCGGCAGGTCGTCGACGTGCTTGCCTTCGAATTCGGCGAACAGGTCAGCCGGCATCTTGCCGAGCGTATTCACCAGCACGTTCAGACGGCCACGGTGAGCCATGCCGATGACGATTTCCTGAACGCCGTTGGCGCCGCCATGACGCACGACTTCGTCCATCGACGCGATGAAGCTTTCGCCGCCTTCGAGCGAGAAGCGTTTCTGGCCGACGTACTTGGTGTGCAGGAAGCGCTCGAGGCCTTCAGCGGCCGTCAGACGATTCAGGATGTGCTTTTTCTTTTCGTTCGAGAAGTTCGGCGTCGAACGGATCGATTCGAGCTTCTCTTTCCACCAGCGCTTCTGTTCCGGATCGCTGATGTACATGTACTCGGCGCCGATCGTGCCGCAGTACGTGTCGCGCAGTGCCTTGACGATCTCACGCAGCGACGCGCGCTCGAATCCGAAATACAGATTCGTGGCGCTGAACTCCTGGTCCATGTCGGCTTCGGTGAAGTCGTAGAACGCGGGTTCGAGTTCGGGAATAGCGGGACGTTCGCGGCGCTTCAGGGGATCGAGATTGGCCCATTGCGAGCCGAGGAAGCGATATGCGCCGATGAGGGACTGCACATAAACCTGCTTGCGAGCGGTAGCGAGATCTTCGCCGCCGGCTGCCGTGCGCGGGATGAAGGCATTAGCCTTGGCCCGTTGTGCAAACGATTCGACGATCGGGCCATGGGCCACGTCGTTGGCATTGCTGCCATCCGATGCAGGGACGTTCTGCAACGCGTCGAAATAGCTGCGCCAGTTCTCGGGCACTGACGCCGGATTATCGAGATACGCTTCGTACATTTCTTCTACGTACGGAGCATTGCCGCCGAACAGATAAGAGTTCGACTGGAATTGCTTCATCATTTTTACGCTCACCTTTCTTCGAGTTTCTCGAGAAATAGCGGGTTACAGAACCTTCCGCGACACGGCCTGACCGTTTAGCGGATTGCGCGAATCAAGTCTTGCTTGGAAGGACCTAAAACTTTGCACCCGGGGAGCATATCACAGAACGGATAGTGCAGATAGCAGACGGATTGCCGCTGAAGCCCGTCGCGACGGGCTTTCGGG
This sequence comes from Paraburkholderia dipogonis, assembly GCF_046027395.1. Classification (GTDB taxonomy): domain Bacteria; phylum Pseudomonadota; class Gammaproteobacteria; order Burkholderiales; family Burkholderiaceae; genus Paraburkholderia; species Paraburkholderia dipogonis_A. The sequence continues at coordinate 68,998 of NZ_JAQQEG010000046.1, forward strand.
CCACTTTCGGGAGCCGCAACAGTCTTCTGCGGAAATCGGGGACGAACGGTCAAAGCGCCGCCAGGCGCGGCTTATCAGACGCGACTAAAAGCCAGAAACGACAAAAGCCACCTGAAGGTGGCTTTTGCCTGACTGCTAGCGTGCGTCGTACCGGCCGCAGCCGATGCCCGTTTGCTTAGTCCACTGCGCCCTTGCGGCTTGCGCTGCGACGCTCGTGTTCCTTCAGGTAACGCTTGCGCAGACGGATCGACTGCGGCGTGACTTCGACCAGCTCGTCGTCGTCGATAAATTCGACCGCGTATTCCAGCGACATCTGGATCGGCGGCACGAGGCGCACGGCTTCGTCCGTACCCGACGAACGCACGTTGGTCAGCTGCTTGCCCTTGATCGGGTTCACGACCAGGTCGTTGTCACGGCTGTGAATGCCGATGATCATGCCTTCGTACAGCGGCTCGCCCGGCGACACGAACATACGGCCGCGATCCTGCAGCTTCCACAGTGCGTACGCGACTGCCGCGCCGTCGTCCTGCGAGATCAGCACGCCGTTGCGACGCTCGCCGACCGCGCCTTCGCGCACCGGCTGATACGAGTCGAACGTGTGGCTCATCAGGCCCGTGCCGCGCGTAAGCGTCAGAAATTCCGACTGGAAGCCGATCAGGCCACGCGCCGAAATACGGTACTCGAGACGCGTACGGCCACGGCCGTCCGACGCCATGTCGAGCATTTCTCCCTTACGGCGGCCCAGCTCTTCCATCACGCCGCCCTGGTGGCCGTCTTCCATGTCGACGGTCAGGTTTTCGTACGGCTCGTGCTTCACGCCGTCGACTTCCGTCATCACCACGCGCGGACGCGACACGGCCAGCTCGTAGCCTTCGCGGCGCATGTTTTCCACCAGAATGGTCAGGTGCAGTTCACCGCGGCCCGCCACTTCGAACGTGGTTTCGTCGCCGGTTTCCTTCACGCGCAACGCGACGTTGTGGTTCAGTTCCTTCATCAGGCGGTCACGGATCTGACGGCTCGTAACGAACTTGCCTTCGCGGCCGGCCAGCGGCGACGAATTGACGAGGAAGTTCATGGTCAGCGTCGGTTCGTCGACGGTGATCATGGGCAGCGCTTCCGGTTGTTCCGGCGCGCAGATGGTCACGCCGATGCCGATTTCTTCGATACCGTTGATCAGCACGATGTCGCCCGCTTCAGCCGAGTCGACCTGCACGCGCTCCAGGCCCTTGAACGACAGCACCTGGTTGATCTTGCGGTTCAGGATCGCGCCGTCAGGACCCGAACGCACGGCGACCGACATGCCCGGCTTGATCGTGCCGCGCGTGATGCGGCCCACGCCGATACGACCGACATACGACGAGTAGTCCAGCGACGTGATCTGCAGTTGCAGCGGAGCCGACGGATCAGCCGGGCGGACCGGCACGTGTTCCAGCACGGCTTCGAACAGCGGGCGCATATCGCCTTCGCGCACGTCCGGGGTCAAGCCTGCGTAGCCATTCAGACCCGATGCGTACACGATCGGGAAGTCGAGCTGTTCGTCGGTTGCGCCCAGCTTGTCGAACAGGTCGAACGTCTGGTTGATCACCCAGTCGATACGCGCGCCCGGACGGTCCACCTTGTTGATCACGACGATCGGCTTCAGGCCGAGCGCCAGCGCCTTCTTGGTCACGAAGCGCGTTTGCGGCATCGGGCCTTCGACGGCATCGACCAGCAGCAGCACCGAGTCGACCATCGACAGCACGCGCTCCACTTCGCCGCCGAAGTCGGCGTGGCCCGGCGTGTCGACGATATTGATGTGCGTGCCTTCGTACTCGACCGCGCAGTTCTTCGACAGAATCGTGATGCCACGTTCTTTTTCGATGTCGTTCGAGTCCATCACGCGTTCGACAACCGCCTGGTTGTCACGGAACGTGGCGGTCTGGCGGAGGAGCTGGTCGACGAGCGTGGTCTTGCCGTGGTCGACGTGAGCAATGATGGCGATGTTGCGTAGGGCGCGAGTCATAGGAACCTGGAGACAGTTGAGTGCGCCAGCAGCAGCATTGTGTGTACGAAGCCAACAAAGCCCAAAGCGCACTTTTGGGAACCCAATATTGTAGCACGCACAAATGAAGCTTTCTGGTAATCCCTGATAGAGCCGCCGTAGTCCGCCCAGCGGCACGTCAGAAATGAAACGTAAGCCGGCGGGCGAAACCCTACGCAAAATCACGCGGATTGTGACTTGAGCGGGGAAAGTTCCTTGCCTAAGCTGTAATAACACTTGCCGCGTCAATCAACGGACCCCTATAATCCTGCCTAGTCAACCATTGCATTCGCACGAGAATCATGACGGAGCCGTCCTCTACACCCCCGCCGGAGATCAGCGAATATCAGCTAGGCGAAAGCGTCGGCTATCTGATCTCGCGAGTGAAATCGACCCTGTCGAACCTGGTCACCCAGCGCAGCATGGCCGAGTTGGGCATCACGAGCCAGCAGGGCAGCATCCTGTTCATGGTGGCGAGCGGCAAATGCCTGCTGGCGGCGGAACTGGCCCGTGAATACGGCATCGACGCGAGCGCCGTCACGCGTCTGATCGACCGGCTGGAGAAACGCGGCTTGCTGACGCGGGTGCGTAGCAATGAAGACCGGCGGGTCGTGCGCCTCGCGCTGACGCCGGAAGGCCACGCAATCGCCGCCAAAATGCCGGCCATTTTCACGGGCGTGCTGGACAGTCTGCTGGGCGGCTTCACCCCGGAAGAAGTGGGTTTTCTGAAGAGCATGCTGCGTCGCGTGCTCGTCAATTCCGGCGAACAAACGGGACTAACCCGTGATGCGGCAAGCAATTTTGACAGCAAATCGTAAGAAATTGCTTGCAGTGTCCATCATTACATTCCACTCAAAGAGTCGAGCGATGAAATCCCTTTCCCTGTCCGCGCCCGCGCTTTCGAGCCGGGCCGCTGTCGCCGCCGCGGTGACGGCGCTCGCCCTCACGGGGTGCGCGAACTACTTCGGTATGAAAAGCGACAAGCAAATCTCGTCGCCCGCTCAGTACGAGTCCACGCAGAGCCTCGCCGGTCAGGGCGGCCAGTGGCCGTCGCTCGACTGGGCCAACCAGTTCGGCGACCCGCAACTGCCCAAGCTGATCGCCGAAGCGCTGGAAGGCAGTCCGTCGATCGCGCAGGCGCAGGCGCGGCTCGCCAAGGCCTCGTCGTATATCGAGAGTTCGCGCTCGGCGCTGTACCCGAAGGTGAACGGCAGCTATTCGTGGACCCGCGAAATATTCTCGTCAAACTCGATCTACCCGCCGCCCTTCGGCGGCACCTGGTACAGCGAGAACAACGTGCTTGCGAGCGCGTCCTGGGATCTGGACCTATGGGGCAAGAATCGCCAGCGTCTGGGTCAGGCCGTGTCGCAGGAAAAAGCCGCTGAGGCCGACATGCAGCAGGCGCGCGTCACGCTCGCGGCATCGGTGGCCAGCACGTATAACCAGCTCGCCCAGTTGTACGCGTTCCGCGACATCGCCGCGCGTGAAATCGCCAATCGGCAGGATATCGGCCGCATCACCAACGGCCGCGTGACCGCCGGCCTCGACACCAATGTCGAGCGGCAAACCGCGAACGGCAACATCGCGACCAGCCAGTCCAATTTGACCGACCTCGACGGCCAGATCACCGTCGTGCGCTACCAGTTGGGCGCACTGCTCGGCAAGGGTCCGGATCGCGGCCTGCAAATCGCGCAACCGACGCTGACCAAGGGCGACATCGTGGCGCTGCCGAACAATCTGCCGGCCGACCTCGTCGCGCGCCGCGCGGATATCGTCGCCGCGCGCTGGCAAGTCGAAGCCGCGATGCACGACGTGAAGGAAGCCAAAGCCGAATTTTTCCCGGACGTGAACCTCGCGGCCGGCTTCGGTTTCGACGCGTTCGGCTGGGGTCGCTTCCTCACCGCGGGCAGTCGTCAGATCCAGTTCGGCCCGGCCATTCACCTGCCGATCTTCGACGCCGGCGCTCTGCGCTCGCAACTGAAGGGCCGTTACGCCGACTTCGACCTGGACGTGGCGAACTACAACCAGACGCTGATCGGCGCCCTCTCGGACGTCGCGACGCAAGTGTCGTCGATCCGCTCGATCGACCAGCAGCAAGGCGACGCACAACGCGCGCTCGACGCATCGACCAAGGCGTACCAGCTGGCTGTGATCCGCTACAAGGCCGGTTTGTCGCCGCAGTTGCAGGTGCTGACCGCCGACCAGAACCGCCTCGCCGCCGAACAGACGGTGACCAGCCTGAAGATGCGCCGCCGCGACATGCAGATCGGCCTCATCAAGGCGCTCGGCGGCGGGTTCGACGCGACGCAGACCGGCCTCGTGGTGCCGACCGATGCTCCGGCATCGGCCACCGCCGCGACCGCGGCGGCAAACTGAGCGCGCGAACCACGGCCAGATCGAACACGCGCACGAACATCCGAATAAACGACGACGTTTGAAAGAACCCGGAGCACATCAATGAGCACCACCCAACAGCCCGCGGCGACTACACAGCCGACTCAGCCGGCCCCGCAGCCGACGCAACCGGCGCAACCACCGGCGAACAACAGCAAACGCAAGCTTATGATGACGCTGCTCGTCATCGTGATCCTGATCGCCGCGATCGCTTACGGCTTTTACTACTTCCTCGTCGCGCGCTTCCATGAAGACACCGACGACGCGTACGTGAACGGCAACGTCGTGCAGATCACGCCGCAAGTCACCGGCACGGTCGTCGCCGTGAACGCGGACGACACGCAAACGGTGAAGGCCGGCGACCCGCTCGTCGTGCTCGATCCGGCCGACGCCCGCGTCGCGCTCGAACAGGCCGAAGCGAATCTCGCGCAGACGGTGCGCCAGGTGCGCGGCCTGTTCGCCGACGACAACCAATATCAGGCTCAAGTGGCCCAGCGCCAGTCCGACCTGTCGCGCGCCCAGGACGACCTGAAGCGCCGTATGACGGTCGCGCAAACCGGCGCCGTGTCGCAGGAAGAAATCTCGCACGCCCGCGACGCCGTTAAGAGTGCGCAAGCCGCCGTCGACGCCGCCCAGCAGCAGTTGAACTCGAACCGCGCACTGACCGCCAACACCACGATCGCGAATCACCCGAACGTGCAGGCCGCCGCCGCGAAGGTCCGCGACGCGTACCTGAACAACGCGCGTAACAACCTGCCGGCGCCGGTCACCGGCTACGTGGCGAAGCGCTCGGTGCAGGTGGGCCAGCGCGTCTCGCCGGGCACGCCGTTGATGGCGATCGTGCCGCTCGGCGGCGTGTGGGTCGACGCGAACTTCAAGGAAGTGCAGCTCAAGCACATGCGCATCGGCCAGCCGGTCGAACTGACGGCCGACGTGTACGGTTCGTCGGTGGTGTACCACGGCAAGGTGGTCGGCTTCTCGGCGGGCACGGGTTCGGCGTTCTCGCTGCTGCCCGCGCAGAACGCGACCGGTAACTGGATCAAGGTGGTGCAGCGTCTGCCGGTGCGGGTCGCGCTCGATCCGAAGGAACTGGAACAGCATCCGCTGCGTATCGGCCTGTCCATGCAAGCCGACGTCAGCATCAAGGACGACAACGGCGGCCAACTCGGTCAGGCGCCGAACACGGTCTATCAGACCAACGTGTTCGAGAAGTACGGCGACCAGGCTGACGCGGAAATCGCTCGCATCATTTCGGAAAATGCCGGCCCGAACGGCGGCTCGCAAAAGTCGTCCCAGGCCGGCGGCACGAAGCCTGTCGCAGCGAAGCTGATGTAAGCCACGCGACGATTCAGACAAGGCTTCTTTAATGGCTCAGGCTCAGGCGCAAGTCCCTCATCCGCCGCTCGAGGGCGCGCAACTGGTGATCGGCACCATCGCGGTGTCGCTCGCCGTTTTCATGAATGTGCTCGATACGTCGATCGCCAACGTATCGATTCCGTCGATTTCGGGCGACCTTGGCGTGTCGTCGGATCAAGGCACGTGGGTGATCACCTCGTTCGCGGTCGCCAACGCGATCTCCGTGCCGCTCACCGGCTGGCTGACCGATCGCATCGGCCAGGTGCGGCTGTTCATGGCATCGATCATCCTGTTCGTGATCTCGTCATGGATGTGCGGCCTTGCGCCGACGCTGCCGTTCCTGCTCGCTTCGCGCGTGTTGCAAGGCGCGGTGGCCGGTCCGATGATTCCGCTGTCGCAAACGCTGCTGCTCGCGAGCTATCCACGCGCCAAGGCGCCGATGGCGTTATCCATGTGGGCGATGACCACGCTGATTGCGCCGGTGGCCGGCCCGATTCTCGGCGGCTGGATCTCGGACAACATCTCGTGGCCGTGGATTTTCTACGTCAACATTCCGGTCGGCGCGATTGCGGCCGTGGCGACGTGGATGATCTTCCGCAATCGCGATTCCGTCATCAGAAAAGCACCGATCGACGGCGTCGGTCTCGGCCTGCTGATCGTCTGGGTCGGCTCATTGCAGGTCATGCTCGACAAGGGCAAGGATCTCGACTGGTTTTCGTCGACGACCGTCGTCGTGCTGGCGCTGGTCGCGGTGATCGCGCTCGCGTTCTTTATCGTGTGGGAATTGACGGCCGAGCATCCGGTGGTCGACCTGTCGCTCTTTAGCCGGCGTAATTTCACAGGCGGTACGGTCGCGCTGTCGATCGGTTACGGACTCTACTTCGGCAATCTGGTGTTGCTACCGCTTTGGCTGCAAACCGACATCGGCTACACCGCAACCGAAGCCGGTCTCGTGATGGCGCCGGTCGGCCTGTTCGCCGTGCTGCTATCGCCGATCACGGGCAAGGTTTTGCCGCGTACCGATCCGCGCTATATTGCGACCCTGTCGTTTCTCGTGTTCGCGCTGTGCTTCTGGATGCGCTCGCGTTATACGACCGGCGTCGATACGTACTCGCTGCTGGTGCCCACCTTGATTCAAGGAATCGGCATGGCGGGGTTCTTTATCCCGCTGGTGTCGATCACCTTGTCGGGGCTGCCGGGCAACCGGATTCCGGCGGCGTCGGGCTTGTCGAATTTCGTGCGGATCATGTGCGGCGGCATTGGCACGTCGATCTTCCAGACCGCGTGGGATCACCGCACGATCATGCATCACGCGCAACTGGCCGAACAGGCTAACACGTACAACCCGGTGTTCGACCAGTCGATCCGGCAGATGGGCGCGGCAGGCTTCAGTCAACCGCAGGCGTATGGCCTGTTCAACACGATGGCGACCCAGCAGGCCGCGCAACTGGGCGTGAATGATCTGTTCTTCGTGTCCGCCGGCATCTTTGTCGCGCTGATCGCACTGATCTGGATCACGAAGCCAGAACGCACCGGTGGTGATGCGGGTGCGGCGGCTGCGGCGGCGCACTGAGTTTTCGGCGCCAGGTCGAATCCGGCAGACGATAT
>NZ_JAQQEG010000047.1:0-74999 GCF_046027395.1 Paraburkholderia dipogonis
CATCACGCTGTGCAAGGTGCTCGGCGGAGGATGGGAGTCAACGTATGCCAGACAGGACAGTGTGCATTGACGTGGCATGCGCTTGCGTGCGACTGTGAGGTGGCCATGAGCTGACGTTGTGGGCGCGCTCTCGTGATTGCGGAGGAAACATGGCTCGATTGCTCTCGGTGAATGTCGGACTGCCGCGCGACATTGACTGGAAAGGTCGCACCGTCCACACCGGCATCTGGAAGGAGCCGGCGCACGCGCGCTGTTGGGCGGGCCGGTTGAATCTGACCGGCGACGGTCAGGGCGATCTGGCTGGGCACGGGGGCGAGCAGCGAGCCGTGTTCGCTTACCAGATCGAGTCGTATCGCCATTGGCAGGCGCAACTGAAGCGGAGCGACTTCGTCTACGGACAGTTCGGCGAAAACTTCACGATTGAAGGCATGCCGGACTCCGCCGTGTGCATCGGCGATCGCTATCGGATCGGCACGGCCTTGTTCGAGGTGACACAACCTCGCGTGACCTGCTATCGCGTCGGCATCCGGATGAACGAGCCCCGGATGCCTGCCCTGCTGACATCCAGCGGACGGCCCGGTTTCTATTTCCGCGTCCTGCAGGAGGGCGCCGTCGGCGCTGGCGACGACATCGTGAAAGTCGGCGAGGCAAAAGAGCGCATGAGCGTCGCCGAGATCAACGCGCTCCTGTATTCACCTCATCACCCGCGCGATCGGCTGGAGCAGGCCTTGCGCATCGAGGCACTTTCGCCCGGGTGGCGCTGGTCATTCGAGGCCTTGCTGCGGGACCAGGCGACCGGTGCGGCGAGCGGGAACGCAGGACTGGCACCCGCCGCTGCCGCGCATCCTGTTGCACCCGGATTTCGGCTGCTCACGGTGACAACGATTGACCCGGCGTGCGCCGATGTGCTCTCGCTGACCTTGCAAAGCGCGAACGGTCAACCGCTGCAAACGGCGCTGCCCGGTCAGTACGTGGTGTTGCGTCTGCCACGGGCCGCCGGCGGCGCGCCACTCTTTCGCAGCTACTCGCTTTCGGGCGAGGCATCGACGGAGCGCTATCGGATCAGCGTCAAGGTCGAGCCGCATGGGGCAGCGGGAACCTACCTGCAAGAGCATGTCCGTGTGGGCGATGCGCTCGACGTCAGCGCACCGCGTGGCAGCTTTGTGCTGCAACCGGGAGACGGTCCGCTTGTTCTTCTCAGCGCGGGAATCGGCGTGACGCCCGTTCTTGCCATGTTGCACGCGCTAACCGCGGCGGGCTCCACGCGGCAGGTGTGGTGGCTTCACGGCGCTCGCGATCGGCAGCACCATGCATTCGCGGACGAAGCCCGCGCTCTTGTCCACAAACTGATGCACGGGCGCAGTTATGTCTGCTACAGCCGGCCGGATGCGAGCGAGCGCATCGGCGAGGATTTTGATGCGATCGGTCACCTGTCGCGGACGGCGCTCGACAAGGCAGGCGTGCCGCAAGGCGCGGATTTCTACCTCTGCGGCCCAACGCGCTTCATGGCGGACATGAAGACGGCGCTCGCCGCGCTGAGCGTCGCGCCGGGGCGGATTCACGCTGAAATTTTCAACGGCGGTGAGACTTTGAACCCCGGCATCGTCGACGCTTCGGCGCGTGCGCCGCACCGGCCTGAAGAGGATGCCGACACCGGGCCACTCGTTTCATTTGCCCGCAGTGGCGTCGCGGCACACTGGAATGCGGCGCTGTATCCGAACATTCTGGAGCTGGCCGAAGCGTGTGACGTGCCGGTTCGATGGTCGTGTCGAACCGGCGTTTGTCATAACTGTGAAAGCGGACTGGTTTCGGGGACGGTGAACTATAGTCCCGAGCCGCTCGACATGCCCGCGCAAGGGAACGTGCTTGTCTGCTGCGCGCAGCCGGCAGGGGACGTCGTCATTGATTTGTGAGCACGAATCTGCCCGCCTCTTTCGAGGGGAACGGCTCTTTCACGAGCGCAGCCCATGAAGATCAGTCACGCCCTGATCTCGGAGAGATCTGGCCGCAAGTGCAGCGTCAGCGCCACGCATATCAGACCGAAGCCGACGCGCGGGGCGACGACCGCGACCAGCATGGCGGCCGTGAAACCCGCAAGGACGATCAGCGATCGGTATCTCGCTGTACGCCGCATACGCGCGGACACCATGCCGGCGTCCGCCTCGGTCAATACCTGGTGTTCGAAAACGTTGTACGCCGCGTCGATACATATAAACAGGCCTGCGTAAAACATCACGGACGACGACGCGAGCTCGGTCGTTGCTACCCACGCGGTCGCGAACGGCAGCAGCGAGACCAGGAAGAGATGAACGAAGTTGATCCATATCATGCCCAGCGTCGGCGGGCCGACGAACCGCATCAGGTGATGATGATTGATCCAGATGATCGCGACGAAAAGATAGCTCACCGCATAGCTGAGGGCGATGGGCCATAGAGGCAACAGCGCAGAGAACGAATGCTCCTCCGGTGCCTTGAGCTCCAGCACCATGATGGTCACGATCACTGCGAAGACGCCGTCTGAAAAAGCTGCCAGACGTTCGGCGGTTGCTTTTGCTTCACGCATGGCGGGCTCCCTGGGATGAGCAAGAAGTCATTTCAACAGCAACAGCCGCACTCTGACAGTCAGACAGCATACAAACCAAAACATACGACATAAGCAGGACCGGGGGGGGCCCCCGGGGGGGGCGGGGGCCGGGGGCGCCCGGCGCCGCAACAGCGGCGGGTGCGGAAGCAGGAGCGGGCGCGGGCGCGGGCGGCGCCGGCGACACCGCGCGAACCGGTTTGTCGCTGGCGTATGGCGGCGTCGCGTTGATCTGCGCATCGCTCAAATCAATCAGCGGATGGAGCTCCTTGTCCTTCGTCACGAAGCGCAGCGCCGACCAGTTGGCGGCGATCGTGCGCCGTTCGGTGCTGACCATGCCGTTGACGTCGAGCACGACCGCCTGCGGCTGCGCATTCGCATCGATCAACACGTCGATCACGCGGCCGACCTTGGCGCCGTTCGAGCGCTCGACCGTGGCGTCGATCAGCGGCAATTGCACGGCAACCGCGGCGGCTTTGGCGGCGTTCGCCGGAACCGCGGCGGCATTGAGTGTGATGGGGGCGGCCTTCGCGGTCGGCGTGAAGCGGAACGCACTCCACGGGAAGTTCACCTTGCGGTCGCCGACACCCAGGAAGCCTTGCAGATTCACGACCATCTCACGCGGCTTGCCGCCGGCGTCCGCGATCAGATCGACCGCGCGTCCGACCACTTTGCCGTCGGGCTTCTGCACTTCGCTATCGAGCAGCGCGCGCGCCTCGTTGCGCTCGATGGTGCGCAGCACGATCAGCGGCGGAGGCGGCGGCGGGGGCGGCGGAGGCGCCGTGACAACAGGCGGCGGGGGCTCGACCTTGTGCGGCTTGGCGACCGGCTTCTTCGGCTTTCTCGATTGCTCGGGTTCGGCCGCTTCAGTCTCGACCGGTTCGGGCGCGGAGGCGGCCACCGGCGCGCTGGCCGGCTCGACAGGCATCACCGTGGCGTCGACGATCGGCGCCTGCTGCGGGCCCCACAGCAGGCTGCAACCGGACAGCGCGAACAGCGCGAACACAGCAAGAATCAAGAGACGCCAGGCAGGACGCGAAAAACCGCCGCTCATCAAGAAGGACTCCATGGGCCGGTGCGGACGGGTGCAATCGGCCGCCGCAGTTAAGACAGGTACGGGCCAGAGTGTAACCCGCGACGTCGGGCGGCCCCGGTTTTGCAGGCGATCTGACAGGTTGCCCCAAGCACGGTTCATGCCGCGCTTCGCCGATTGACTGGCTCGTCGAACTCAGTTTTCCCGCGTGAAAACCCTCAAAACCCTTTCACATCTTCATGACAAACCGTAGGTGTAAACACGCGGACCGTGAAGCTGGTTTGCCGTCCCTTAAAGGATATAAGCATCGCGACATGTCAGGCATGCCATCCATGCGATGGGAGATATATTTGTGTTGCCCTACATTTCGAGACAGCAAAAAGCCCCATCCCACACTAAACCAACGCAACGAGACGACCCTGATGGCGACCGCACCGGCGGCCGCTTCAGCACGCTGATAAAGGAGGCACTCATCATGATGGAACCCCACGCCCAACCGATTTCTGAAGTCGGCGCCGAATCATTCGACGGAAAGGGCTTTCTCGACCGCTATTTCGAAATCTCTTCACGCGGCAGTTCGCAGCGTCAGGAAATCGTCGCGGGGATCACGACCTTCCTCGCGATGGTCTATTCCGTGTTCGTCGTGCCGGGCATGTTCGGCAAAGCGGGCTTCGACACCAGCGCGGTGTTCGTCGCCGTGTGTCTGACCACGGCTTTTGGCTCGCTGCTGATGGGCGTGTGGGCGCGCCTGCCGATCGCAATCGGCTGCGCGATTTCGCTGACGGCGTTCACCGCGTTCGGCCTCGTGCTCGGCAAAGGCCTGCATCCGAACGTCGCGCTCGGCGCGGTCTTCCTGATGGGCGTGGTGTTCACCGCGATCTCGGTGACGGGCGTGCGTTCGTGGATTCTGCGCAATCTGCCGACGGGCATCGCGCACGGCACGGGGATCGGCATCGGCCTGTTCCTGTTGCTGATCGCCGCCAACGACGTAGGGCTCGTCGTGAAGAATCCGGGTGCGGGTCTGCCGGTGGCGCTCGGCAATATCACGGCGTTGCCGGCGCTGATGTCGGTGGCGGGACTTGCGGCCATCTTCGGTCTGGTGCGCCGCCGCGTGCCGGGTTCGATCCTGATCGTGATCGTGGCGATTTCGGCGATCGCGCTCTTCATCGACCCGGCTGTGTCGTTCCACGGCGTGTTCGCGGTGCCGTCGCTCAGCGCACCGGGTCACGCGTCGCTGATCGGCGCGATGGACATCAAGGGCGCGTTGTCGATGGCGGTTCTGCCTAGCGTGCTGGCGCTCGTGATGACCGCGGTGTTCGATGCCACCGGCACGATCCGCGCCGTCGCGGGACAAGCGGGCCAACTCGATGAAAACGGCCGCATCATCAACGGTGGCCGCGCCTTGACGGCCGATTCGCTGAGCTCGATTTTCTCGGGCCTGCTCGGTGGCGCACCGGCTGCGGCGTATATCGAATCGACGGTTGGCGTGGCGGCAGGCGCGAAGACCGGCATGGCCGCCGCGGTGGTGGGTCTGCTGTTCCTCGTGGTGATGTTCTTCTCGCCGCTCGCCGGCCTCGTGCCCTCGTATGCGACGGCGCCTGCATTGATGTACGTGGGTCTGCTGATGCTCTCGAACGTGAGCAAGCTGCATATGGACGACATGGTCGACTCGATGTCGGGCCTGATGTGCGCGGTGTTCATCGTGCTGACCGCCAATATCGTGACGGGCATCATGCTCGGCTTCGCGACGCTGGTGATCGGCCGTGTGGTCAGCGGCGAATATCGCAAGCTGAACGTGGGCACGGTTGCCATCGCCGTCGTGCTGGTCGGTTTCTATCTCGGCGGCTGGGCGATCTGATCGTCACGTCATAGGCTCGGGCGTTGCCTGGGCCTTGCCATACATCTGTTGAATCTGTGCTGGAAAGCGAGAGCGGAGTGGTGCGATTCTGGCCGCTTTGCCCGAGCCTGTAGTCGGTTGTTCTCCACCTTTGACGCGGCGCGTTGCAGGCTTCATCTGCGGCGCGTCGCGTATCTTTTTTTGCCGCGCTCCCCGCTTAAATTTCCACCTGCTTTACGAAAACGCGTACCTGTCCTTGACATCCATCGCTTCGTTTCTATACTTAACCTCATGGTTAAGTTTAACGAAGCGCTACTGGATCGCACCTTTGCCGCGCTGTCCGATCCGACACGGCGAGCCTTGCTCGCGCGTCTGTCGTCGAAAGATCTGTCGGTCAGCGAACTCGCCGCGCCGTTTGCGATGTCCTTGCCCGCGGTGATGAAACACCTCGACGTGCTGAGCGAGGCGGGTCTCATCACGCGCAGCAAAACCGGCCGCACGGTGGCGTGCAGCCTGTCCGCCGGGCCGATGGAAGAAGCCATGGAATGGCTTGGCCGCTATCAGCGCTTCTGGTCCGAATCACTCGATCGTCTTGCCGCTTTCGTCGAAGAGGAACAAGCCTCATGTCCACCCAGCCCAGCCTCACCCTCCAGCGGCGTCTCAACGCCGCGCCCGCCAAAGTCTTCCGCGCCTGGACGGAACCGGCGCAATTCATGACGTGGATGCATCCGGGCGGTTCGGACGTGGTGCGCGCGGAACTGGATGTGCGCGTCGATGGTCGCTACGCGATCGTGTATCGCAAGCCGGACGGCAACGAGGTCGAGGTCGGCGGCCGGTATCTTGAGGTGGTGCCCGACCGCAAGCTCGTCTTCACATGGGTGTGGCGCTATAGCCCGGAGCATGAATCGCAGGTCACGCTGCTGCTGGAACCGGACGGCGACGCCACATGGCTCACGCTCACGCACGAACGTCTCGCCGACGATGCGCAGTGCGAGGATCATCGCCGCGGCTGGACCGACGGGATCGATTCGCTGGAACGCTACGTGGCGTAAGGTCGTTTGAATTCGTTGCTCTGCACGATGCAGGGAAGGAGACGCAAATGGAACCGCAACACCGTACTGGTTCGAGAGAGGAATGGCTGGCCGCCAGCAAGGCTTTATTAGCCGAAGAGAAAGCGCACATGCGCGCCGGCGACGAACTCGCGCACAAACGCCGCGCGCTGCCCTGGGTCAAGGTCGACAAGACTTATACCTTCGATACACCGCAGGGCCGCAAGACACTGGCCGATCTGTTCGACGGGCGCAGCCAGTTGATCGTCTATCACTTCATGCTGGGCGCGGATTGGGAAGAGGGCTGCGTGGGCTGCTCGTTCCTGTCGGATCACATGACGGGGATTGTCACGCATCTCGAGCATCACGATGTCTCGTACGTGACGGTGTCGCATGCACCGCTCGCGAAGATCGAAGGTTTCAAGAAACGCATGGGCTGGACCTTCCCGTGGGTATCATCGGCTGGCAGCGATTTCAATTTCGACTATCACGTGTCGTTCACGCCTGAACAGCTGGCGAGCAAGAAGGCGTTCTACAACTTCACCGAGCAGGACGTCGGCATCGACGAGCAACACGGCCACAGCGTGTTCTACAAGGACGAGAAGGGCGACGTGTATCACACGTATTCCTGCTATGGACGCGGCGACGAACGCTTCATCAACACCTACGCGCATCTGGACGTCACGCCGAAGGGTCGCAATGAAGACCGCAGCCTGACCGACTGGGTCAGGCATCACGACCGCTATGAAGAGAAGGCGCAAGGCGGCTGCGCCGCGTGCGGTTCTTGACGGACCGCGGCGCTAACTCAGGCTTGCGTTAAAAAAGCGCGGGGACGTCATGCACCTTGGCGTCCCGCTTCGTAAAACAGCGCGAACAGTTCCGACTGTGAATTGACGTTCAGCTTCGTATAGATGTGCTTCTTGTGCGCGCGCACGGTTTCGAACGAGATCGTCAGTTTCTCCGCGATAGCGCGCGTCGAAAATCCGCTCAAGGTGAGCATCGCCACTTCCACCTCGCGCGCCGTGAGCGATGCGCGGCCGCCCGACGATGCGACCTGTTCGAAGCGCGCGGCGTAGGCGGGGGTGTCCGTAGGCACGAGCGCTTCCGTTTCCATTGCCGTTTCGGCGCTGGCCTCGCTCAGGGCCGACTGCGCCGCATCGAATGCCTCGTAGGGCAAACGTTGCCGCAAGAGCGCAATCACCCACGGCGCGCACAGCGCGAGCACGGCCAGATCGCGCTCGCCATAGCGATGCGTCGCGCCGAGCGAAAAGGCGAGCGTGTGCCTCGCGTCGATCATGTGGTTGAAGTGCACCTCGTCGCCGACGATATTCTTCCTGAAGTACCGCTGGTAGTAATCGGTCATCGAGAAGTTGTCGGGCGCGACATCGGCCAGCGTGACAAAGCCCGACGCGGGCTTCTCGGTGGCGGCGATATAGAACGGATCGAGTTGATAGAGTGCGGCCAGATAGTCCTGGAACATCGCGTCCACGGTGCCGTCCGGCATCGGCGATTCGGCGCACACGAGCGGCGCCTCGCCGGGTGTGAAGCGCAACGCGACCCAGTTGTCGAAGGCCACATAGCGTTCCAGCGCGCGCGTGAGGCGAGTCCAGAATTGCGCGCTATCGAGGGCTTCGATAACCGCGCCGATCTCGCGATGAAAGGCCAGATCGCGCCATTCGAGTTCCATGCGTGCTCCGATGAGGGTAACCCAGCAGGGTAATTACGAACAAAAATATGTCTGGTAATAATAGGCCCAACCTGATCGCGAGGCGGCTTAAAACAGCCGCTATTGAACGCGAAGCGAACCGGCATGGACCGCAGTTAAATTGCATGGGACCAGAGTAAGCGCTAAAGCGCTAACTCTGGTCGACAGGAGACACAATGCTTCAACTCGAACTGGCACAGATTCCCGTCGTGGACGGCGCCGTGGGCGTCGGCGGCGCGAACGTGCAACGCGTGCTGCAAATCATCGGCCAGCGTTCGGCCGAAACCGATCTGATCGTGTTTCCCGAGACGACGCTGTCGGGCTTCCCGACGCGGCATAACGTTGGCGAAGTGGCGGAAACCATCGACGGTCCTTCGCTCACCGCCGTGCGCCACGCGGCGCGTGAAGCACGCGTGGCGGTGGCGGTAGGCCTCGCCGAGCGCGACGGCAGCCGCTTTTTCAACACCACGGTGCTGGTCGACGAACGCGGCGAGATCGCGCTGCGCTATCGCAAGACCCACCTGTGGGCGTCGGACGTCGGCGTGTTCGAACCGGGCGACCGCTACGAAGTATGCAACTTCAAGGGCATGACCGTCGGTCTGCTGATCTGCTACGACATCGAATTTCCCGAAACAGCGCGCGCGGTCGCCTCGCTAGGCGCCGACCTGCTGGTCGTGACCAACGGCAACATGGACCCGTTCGGGCCAGTGCATCGCCGGGCCATCGTGGCGCGCGCCATGGAAAACCAGATGTTCGCGGCGCTCGTCAATCGTATCGGTCCAGGCGACGACAACCTTACGTTTCCCGGCGAATCGGCATTGATCGATCCGTTCGGCGACGTGGTGTGCGACGCCGGCCAGCAGGAAACCGTGCTGCGCGCGACGCTCGATCGCGCGCGACTCGAAGGCGCGCGTGAACACTACCGTTACCTGCATGACGCGCGCATCCCACTTGATCTCGCTACCGTTGATGGCGCGCAGGGACAACAGGCGCGCGTGATTCGCACGCGCTGAAGCGAACACTCAGACAGATATGCGGCCGGGCCCGCGTGTCGCTCCAACGGCGGCGCGCACAGGCCCGGCACGTCAGGCAAAGACCATCGGCGCTAATTTCGCGCTGCCAGCAGATCCGATCGACCCGGCTCGACCGGGGCGCGTGCCATATCGCGCCCGGGGCGACGCTTGTCCATTCGCAAGAGGAGACACCGTATGACTTCATTATCATCCGCCGCCGAACCCGCGGCCCCACGCAGCGCGCATCTGAAACGCACACTCGGCCTGCCTTCCGTCCTGCTGTTCGGCCTCGCCTACATGGCACCGCTGATCGTCTACGGCACATATGGTGTGCTGGCGAGCGCCAGCCAGGACACAGCGGCGCTCGCCTATCTGATCGCGCTGATTGCGATCGTGTTCACCGCGCTCAGTTACGGCAAGCTCGCGCGGCTCTTCCCGGTGGCCGGTTCGGCCTACACGTATACGCGCAAAACCTTCAATCCGCATCTCGGCTTCATGATCGGCTGGGCCACCTTGCTCGATTATTTTTTCCTGCCGATGGTGATCTGGCTGATCGGCGCCGCTTATCTGAGCGCCGCTTTTCCGCACGTGCCGAGCTGGATCTGGATCGTCGCGTTCATCGTGCTGACCAGTGCGCTGAACATTCTCGGCATCGAACTCGCGAACCGTTTCAACATCGTACTGATGGTGGTGCAACTGGCGATCGTCGCGTTGTTCGTCGTGCTGTGCTGCCACTATGTGACGGCGGCTGTCGGACCCGGCGGTCTCATTTCGGCCGAGCCGTTCTTCAAGCCGCACGTGCCGCTCTCCGCGACGATGGCGGGCGCCGCAATCGCCGCCTATTCGTATCTCGGTTTCGATGCGGTCTCGACGCTGACGGAAGAGACCATCGCCCCTGAAAAGACCATGCCGCGCGCCATCGTGCTGATCGCGCTGATCGGCGGCGCGATCTTCGTGATCGCGGCGTACACGGTGCAGCTCGCGCATCCGGGCGCGGTGTTCAAGGACCCGGATTCGGCGGCCTTCGAAGTCGCGCGCAAAGTGGGCGGCGATATTTTCGTCACGGTGTTTCTGGCGGGCCTGATTCTCGCGCAGTTCGCCTCGGGCATCTCGGCGCAGGCGAGTGTGGGACGTCTGTTGTATGCGATGGGCCGTGATGAAGTGCTGCCCAAACGCATCTTCGGTTTCGTGCATCCGAAGTTCAAGACGCCGGCGCTGAACATCGCGATCGCGGGTGCCATCGGTCTCGTCGCCTTGAAGCTCGATGTGGCGACGTCGACGTCGTTCATCAACTTCGGTGCATTCCTTGCGTTCACCGCTGTCAATCTTTGCGTGATCCGCCAGTTCTTCAACGCGAAGGGCAGTGCAAATGCAATGGGCGTGATCGGCGGGTTGCTGTTCCCGCTGGCCGGTGCACTCGCGGACGTGTGGTTGCTGGTGAGTCTGGAGAAGACGGCGCTGGTGCTCGGCGCGGTGTGGTTCGTGTTGGGCTTGTGCTATCTCGGCTGGATCACGCGCTGTTTTCGCCAGGCGCCGCCGGAAGTCGCGGTTTGATGGAACGGTTTGCGCTCGTAGCTGAGCGGTGCCGTAGTGAGAGTGATGTCGCCGCGTGCGGCGTCACTCTCCAGGCGCTCATGTTCAAAGCGACATGTCAAAGGCGGGTCTGAGGAATAGCTCGATCGCCATCACGACGAGTCCCATCGCGGCCGCTGACAGCGTCAACGTACCGTATTCGTCGTAGCGTGCATCGTAGAGACATGCCACGACGAAGAGAATCGCCAGCAGATTAGTTAGCCAATCGAAATTCAGCGCCAAAGTCATCGATCAAATCCGGGCTCATGTGCGGCTCGGATTGTCGAATCGCACGATCAGGTGTGCGCGATTCTATCGAGTTGAGCTTACGGATTCGCAACGGCGACGCTTACACTAATTACGCCCTGGAGGGCGCCGCAGGCGCCCGCAAGAAGTCCTCTTGGGGGGCGCCCGGAAGAAGTCCTCTTGGGGGGGCGCCCTGGAGGGCGCCCCAAAGAAAATCCCCTTGGCTTACGCCACGGACGAAGCACGCTCGGGGGACATCATGTCGTGCTCGATCCAGTCGATCACTGACGTACGCTTCGGTTGCCACCCAAGCAGCTTGCGGGCGTGCTCGCCGCGCACGCGGCTATTCGAGCCGAGGCCGTACGAGGCCATTTCGTAGCCCCATTCCTTTTGCGCTTCTTCGAGCGGCCAGTCTTGCGGTTCGCCGAGCTTCATCGCGCGTGCAATCGCGGCGCTCATGTCGCGGAACGACGCCTCGCCGCTTTCGACGAAGTAGAAGGTGCCCGCCGGCGTTTTATCCAACGCGAGGCGATACAGTTCGGCGACGTCGTCGATATACACGTTCGACCAGATGTTGCCGCCGCTGCCCACATGACGCACCACGCCGCTCTTCTGCGCCTGACGCACGAGGCGCGGCAGTTGCACGCTCGCGCTGCCCGGCACCGCGCCGTGCCCGTAGATCAGCGTGTTGCACAACACGGCCGAGCGGATGTTCAACTGGGCCGAATTGAGCACCAGCAGATCGATCGCGACGCGCGCCACTTTGTCGGGAGTCGGCTCAGGCAGCGCGTCTTCGTGATAGATGCGGGCCTGACCGGCTTCGCCGCCCGACGCATCGCCGACGATGCTCGAACCGCTCGTATGCAGAAACGTTTTGCCGGAGCCCGCGAGCCCGTCGATCAGCGCCTTCACCGCGCCTTCATGATCGCTGCTCGCGGCATTGATGACGGCGTCGGCGGCTTGCGCTTCGGCGATCAGCAACGCGCGGTCGTCGAGCGTGCCGATCACGGGTTCGATGCCGAGGCGTTGCAACTCGCCGCTATGTTCGGGGTTGCGGATCAAACCGCGCACGGTGTGGCCGGCGCGCGCCAGATGCGCCGCAATCGAACCGCCGATAAAACCGCTTGCACCAGTGATGAAAATCTTCAAGACGTTCTCCTTGATGAGAAACACGATGACATGCACGCAGTATCCGCTCACTTGATTCTCGCAAAAACCGTGTTAGTCTCAAATCAATCTTGATTTGAAATCAACAATGAAAACTTCCACGGACGAGTTGCTGGTGTTCGTCACGGTGATCGACAGCGGCTCGATCACCGCGGCTGCGGAGAAATTGGGCCAAACCGTCTCCGGCGTGAGCCGCGCGCTCACGCGCCTCGAAAAGAAACTTGATACCGCCCTGGTGCGGCGCACGACGCGCCGTCTGCAACTGACCGAAGAGGGCGAGACCTTCCTGCAGCGCGCGCGGGCGATTCTGGACGCGATGGAAGAGGCCGAGGAGTCCGTCACGCGCGGACGCGAGCGGCCCTCGGGGCGCCTGCGTGTCGATGCGGCGTCGCCCTTCATGCTGCATTGCGTGGCGCCGCATATGACAGCGTTTTCGGCGCAGTATCCGGAGATCAGGCTGGAGCTGACCAGCAACGAACGGATCGTGGATCTGCTGGAGCAGAAGGTGGATATCGCGATCCGTATCGGCGAATTGCAGGATTCGACTTTGCATGCGCGTGCCCTCGGCACCAGCAAGCTGAGAGTGCTCGCGAGTCCGGCGTATCTGGCCGAATATGGCGAGCCGAAATCGGTGGAAGCCTTGCGCGAGCATCGGCTGATTGGCTTCACGGCGCCGGAGCATCTGAATCGCTGGCCGTTGCGGGAGGGGCGCAAGGGCGGGGCCGAGTCGCTGAAAATCGAACCGGCGATCACCGCCTCGAGCGGCGAGACATTGCGGCAACTGGCGCTGTCGGGCTGGGGCATCGCCTGTCTCGCCGATTTCATGAGCGCGGCCGATGTGCGCGAGAGGCGTCTCGTGCCGATCCTCGGCAATGTGCTGGCGGACGAGCGGCAACGGGTGAGCGCGGTGTACTACCAGAGCGCGTCGCTGGCGGGGCGCGTGCAGTGCTTCCTGGATTTCATCGCGGCGCGCGTGACGCTTTAGCTCCGCTGTCGCATCACTAGTCCAATAAGAAGCCCGCGGCTCGCCTTGGCACGCGGGCTTTTTTGCGTCACAAGCAGCCTCTCCTATAACGCTCTTATAGACAGCGAAGCGCGCCGGTTCGCGGGCGAAATTTTTTTGTCCGCCTCGCACCTGCCTTTTTTAACGTGTATATACAAGTTGAGATCCGTAGCGCCTGGCAGACGGTCCGCAGCGCGCGGCCGCCGGAAATCACGGCAGTGGCAAGGTCCAAGCCAAGCCTGCATCCCGCCCTAATGGAAACCCCTGGGCCAAAACCTCAAAAAACAAGTTGTATATACAAGCCGACGTCGCTAGACTTCTCTCAAATTGTATAGACAGGACGACAACCATGATGAATCTGAAGCCCGGCCACCTGACCCTCCCGCAACTGCGCCAGATCGCTCGCGAACATGTCGCGTTGCAGCTCGATCCCGCCAGCCATGCCGCGATCGACGCCTGCGCGCAAGCCGTCGCCGATATCGCCGCAAAGGGCGAGCCGGCCTACGGCATCAACACGGGCTTCGGGCGCCTCGCCAGCACGCATATCCCGCACGACCAGCTCGAACTGCTGCAACGCAATCTGGTGCTCTCGCACGCAGTCGGCGTGGGCGAGCCGATGTCGCGTCCGGTCGTGCGTCTGTTGATCGCGCTGAAGCTCTCGAGCCTCGGCCGTGGTCACTCGGGCATCCGCCGTGAGGTGATGGAAGCGCTGATCACGCTGTACAACGCCGACGTGCTGCCGGTCATTCCGGTGAAGGGCTCGGTCGGCGCATCGGGCGACCTCGCGCCGCTCGCGCATATGTCGGCAACGCTGCTCGGCGTCGGCGAAGTGTTCGCCAAGGGCGAGCGCATGCCGGCCACCGAAGGCCTCGCGCTCGTCGGCCTCAAGCCGCTCACGCTGCAAGCCAAGGAAGGTCTGGCGCTGCTGAACGGCACGCAGGCTTCGACCGCGCTCGCGCTCTACAACATGTTCGCCATCGAAGACCTGTACCGCACCGCGCTGGTGTCGGGCGCGTTGTCGGTGGACGCGGCAATGGGTTCGGTCAAGCCGTTCGACGCACGCATTCACGAACTGCGCGGCCACCAAGGCCAGATCGACGCTGCCGAGGCATACCGCTCACTGTTGCAAGGCTCGGGCATCAACGTCTCGCACGCCGATTGTGACAAGGTGCAGGACCCGTACAGCCTGCGCTGCCAGCCGCAAGTGATGGGCGCGTGTCTGGATCAGATGCGCCACGCCGCCAACGTGCTGCTGCTGGAAGCGAACGCCGTCTCCGACAATCCGCTGATTTTCCCGGACACCGGCGAAGTGCTGTCGGGCGGTAACTTCCACGCCGAGCCGGTCGCTTTCGCCGCCGACAACCTCGCGCTCGCCGTCGCTGAAATCGGCGCGCTGGCCGAACGCCGCATCGCGCTCCTGATCGACGCGACGCTGTCGGGCCTGCCGCCGTTCCTCGTGCGCGACGGCGGTGTGAATTCGGGCTTCATGATCGCTCACGTCACGGCCGCCGCGCTCGCTTCGGAAAACAAGACGCTCGCGCATCCGGCTTCGGTCGACTCGCTGCCCACTTCCGCGAATCAGGAAGACCACGTGTCGATGGCGACGTTCGCTGCGCGCAAGCTCGGCGACATTGCGGAAAACACCGCGAACATTCTGTCGATCGAGTTGCTCGCCGCCGCGCAAGGCGTCGATCTGCGCGCGCCGCATAAGACCAGCCCGAGCCTGCAGAAAGTGATGGACGCAGTGCGCAAGGACGTCGCGCATTACGAGCTCGATCACTATTTCGCACCGGATATCGCGGCGGTCACGCGCCTCGTGCAGGACGGCACGATTGCGAAGCTGAGCCCGTTCTCCTTCGTGTCCGAACAGTAAGCAGTCAGCCAGGCAGAACAAGCCAATGAACGCACCGGCCTATCAGGGCATCAAGGACTTCATCCTCGCGCGCATTCATGCGGGCGAATGGGGTGAAGGCGACCAGGTGCCCTCCGAAAACGAGCTCGCGCGTGAATTCAACGTGGCGCGCATGACGGTCAACCGAGCGTTGCGCGAGCTGACCTCGGAGCAGGTGCTCACGCGTGTGCAAGGGTCGGGCACCTTCGTGGCCCGTCCCAAGTACGAATCGACGCTGGTGGCGATCCGCAGCATCTCCGACGAAATCGTCGCGCGCGGTCATCGCTATCAGGCGAACGTGTTGCACATCGGCGCGAGCATCGCCGACGAAGCGCTCGCCGAGGAGATGCAGGTGAGCGCGGGCAGTCCGGTGTTTCATTCGCGTGTGCTGCATTTCGAGAACGACGAGCCGGTGCAACTCGAAGAGCGCTGGGTCAATCCCGCGGTCGCTCCCGAGTACGCGCTGCAGGACTTCACGAACACCACGCCGAATCAGTATCTCGTGCGCGTCGCACCGCTGCAGCGGGTCGAGTACCGCATCGAAGCATTGGCCGCTGATGGCGATACGCGCGAGTTGCTGACCATGGACGAACTCGAGCCGTGCCTCGTGCTGCATCGGCGCACGTGGTCGCAAAGCCAGGTCGCTTCGATCGCCAATCTCTGGCATCCCGGCAGCCGTTATCGCTTCACCGGACATTTCTGACACCGCCGTTTTTGCCGTACCCGAATCTTTTTCGACCATCTTCAAGCATTCCGAGGGCCATCATGAACAACCCGAAACACATCGACCCGCGTCTCGATCCCACCCGCACGATTCGCGCACCGCGCGGCGCGGAAAAGACCTGCAAGACCTGGATCGCGGAAGCCGCGTACCGGATGATCCAGAACAATCTGGATCCGGAAGTCGCCGAGCATCCGCATGCGCTGGTCGTGTACGGCGGTATCGGCCGGGCCGCGCGCAACTGGGATTGCTTCGATCAGATTCTCAAGTCGCTCAAGGATCTCGAAGAAAACGAAACGCTGTTGATTCAATCGGGCAAGCCGGTCGGCGTGTTCCGCACGCATGCCGACGCGCCGCGCGTGCTGCTGGCGAATTCGAATCTGGTGCCGCATTGGGCGACGTGGGAACACTTCCACGAACTCGATCGCAAGGGCCTGATGATGTACGGCCAGATGACGGCGGGCAGCTGGATCTACATCGGCAGCCAGGGCATCGTGCAGGGCACCTACGAGACGTTCTTCTCGGTGGCGAACCAGCATTTCAACGGTGATCCGTCGGGCCGCTGGATTCTGACGGGCGGCTTGGGCGGCATGGGCGGCGCGCAACCGCTGGCAGCGACGATGGCCGGCTTCTCGATGATCGCGGTGGAATGCGACGAGACGCGTATCGACTTCCGTCTGAAGACGCGTTACGTGGACAAGAAAGCGGCGACGCTCGACGAGGCGCTCGCCATGCTCGAGGAAGCGAAGAAAGCAGGCAAGCCGGTGTCGATTGGCCTGCTCGGCAACGCAGCGGATGTGTTCGCTGAATGCGTGACGCGTGGCATCACGCCGGATTGCGTAACCGACCAGACCAGCGCGCACGATCCGATTCACGGCTACCTGCCACAAGGCTGGAATGTCGAAGACTGGCGCGAGCGTCAGAAAACCGTGCCGGACAGCATTGTGCTGCCGGCCAAGCAGTCGATGGCCAAGCAGGTGCAAGCCATGTTGACGCTGCAGGAGCGCGGCGCGGCCACGCTCGACTACGGCAACAACATCCGTCAGATGGCGCTGGAAATGGGCGTGGAAAACGCCTTCGATTTCCCGGGCTTCGTGCCGGCGTATATCCGCCCGTTGTTCTGCGAAGGCAAGGGCCCGTTCCGCTGGGTCGCGCTGTCGGGCGATCCGGAAGACATCTACAAGACCGATGCGAAGGTCAAGGAACTGATCCCCGACGATCCGCATCTGCACAACTGGCTCGACATGGCGCGCGAACGTATCGCGTTCCAGGGCTTGCCGGCGCGGATCTGCTGGGTCGGCGTGAAGGATCGCTATCGTCTGGGCCAGGCGTTCAACGAAATGGTCAGGAACGGCGAGCTGAAGGCGCCGATCGTGATCGGCCGCGATCACCTCGACACCGGTTCGGTGGCGAGCCCGAATCGCGAAACCGAATCGATGAAGGACGGTTCGGACGCGGTCAGCGACTGGCCGTTGCTCAACGCGCTGCTGAATACGGCAGGCGGCGCCTCGTGGGTCTCGCTGCATCACGGCGGCGGAGTCGGTATGGGCTTTAGCCAGCACTCGGGTGTCGTGATCGTTGCGGACGGCACGGATGCGGCGAAAGAGCGCCTCGGCCGCGTGCTGTTCAACGATCCGGCAACCGGCGTGATGCGTCACGCGGATGCGGGTTATGAACTCGCGCAGGAAACGGCCCGCGAGGCAGGCCTCAATCTGCCGATGCTGGCCCGCTGATCGTGCCGCTTCACAGCACGCTTGTCGGCAGCGGGGCAACCCTCACGCTGATTCGCGGCGCCGACCTCGTGGCGGCGCCGTGGAAGAACGGCGGCGGCGTCACGCGCGAAGTGGCCGCGTTTCCCGAACGCGCGGGGCTCGATGCCTTCGTGTGGCGGGTGAGCGTTGCCGACGTCGCGCAAGCCGGGCCGTTTTCGCGCTTTGCTGGTATCGATCGCACGCTCGTGTTGTTGTCGGGCGCGGGCATGTTGCTCGATGAAGTGGACGGTGCGCAAGGTGCGCACGGCGTGAAGACCCACGCGTTGACGCAAGCGCTCGACATGGCCCGTTTCACCGGCGAGGCGCAAATCGACGCGCGGCTGGTCGACGGCGCGACACGCGACTTCAACCTGATGGTGCGGCGTGACGCGGCGCAGGGTGAAGTAGAAGTATGGCGCGGCGCAACGCAACGCACGCTTTCCGCCGACGCAGTCCTCCTGTATTGCGCGGAAGGGTCGGTGTCGGCCGCACCGGGCGACGCGCGAGCGCTGTCGCTCGACACCGGCGACACGCTGCGCATCGACACGCCGAACGCGCTTTCATGCGCAGTTGAAGGCGAGGGCACGTTGCTCGCAATCAGCATCCGCTACACGCAACGATGACGACGATTCGCGTGTGTGCTCGCCGCATATGGCACCGCAGTCACGGCGCACGCACGCGAACCACCACAGACACGCAACAAGCTGCAAAGAGCACGCGATGAAGCAAACCGTCTGGCATCACCTGAAACTTTGCCCGCAGGGCGATCCCCAACACACGCTGCCCGACGCCGCGATCGCCGTTGAAAACGGCACGATCGTGTGGCTTGGCGCGGCTTCCTCATTACCCGCCGACTACGCCGCATGGCCGCGTGAAGATCTGCACGGCGCGTGGGTGACGCCGGGTCTCGTCGATTGCCACACGCATCTCGTGTACGGCGGGCAGCGCGCGGACGAATTCGCGCAGCGCCTCGCGGGCGTCAGCTATGAAGAAATCGCGCGGCAGGGCGGCGGTATCGTCTCCACGGTGCGCGCCACGCGTGCCGCCGACGAAGCCTCGCTGTTCCGTCAATCAGCCGCACGCCTCGAACCCTTGCTTGCCGAAGGCGTGACCACGGTCGAGATCAAATCCGGCTACGGCCTCGACCTCGCCAGCGAGCGCAAGATGCTGCGCGTCGCGCGTCAATTGGGCGAGCGCTATCCCGTGACCGTCTACACGACGTTTCTCGGCGCGCACGCGTTGCCGCCCGAGTTCGCCGGCCGCGCCGACGCGTACATCGACGAAGTCTGCAACACCATGTTGCCCGCGCTCGCCGGCGAAGGCCTCGTCGACGCGGTCGACGTGTTCTGCGAGCGCATCGGTTTTTCGCTGGAACAAAGCGAGCGCGTCTTCGAGGCGGCGGAGCGTTACAAGCTGCCGGTGAAAATGCATGCCGAGCAGTTGTCGAACGGCGGCGGCACGGCACTCGCGGCGCGCCATCATGCGCTGTCCGCCGATCACCTCGAATTTCTCGACGAAGCCGGCGTCGCCGCGATGAAGGACGCCGGCACGGTGGCCGTGCTGCTGCCGGGCGCGTACTACTTCATCCGCGAGACGCAGTTGCCGCCGTTGGAATTGCTGCGGCGCTATCAGGTGCCGATCGCGATTTCGACCGACAGCAACCCCGGCACGTCGCCCGCCACCTCGCTGCTGTTGATGATGAACATGGCCACCACGCTGTTCCGCATGACGGTGCCGGAAGTGCTGCAAGGTGTGACGTCGCACGCGGCGCGCGCGCTCGGCAAGGCGGATCGCCACGGCTCGCTGGAAGCGGGACGCGCGGCCGATTTCGCGGTGTGGTCGGTCGACTCGCTGGCCGAGCTGGCTTACTGGATTGGACGTCCGCTGTGCGCGCGAGTCGTGCGCGCGGGCGAGACCGTTTATACGCGGCGTGAATTGAGCTAGGGCCTGAGATGACTGAACCGCACAAGCAATCGAATCAATCGCTATTCGCCGAGCATGCGTACCTGCCGGATGGCTGGCGCCGCAACGTGCTGCTGGAGTGGGACGCAAACGGCACGCTCACCGCCGTCACGCCCGATACGTCGACGCCGCCCGCCGGCGTGCGGAAAGCCGCTGGTCCGGTACTGCCTGGCATGCCGAATCTTCATTCGCACGCATTTCAGCGCGCGATGGCCGGCCTCACTGAATATCGTGCATCCGGCGCGGGCGCCACGGATAACTTCTGGAGCTGGCGCGACCTGATGTATCGCTTCGCCGCGCGCATCACGCCGGAAGGCCTGGCGAGCGTCGCGCAGTGGCTGTACATCGAAATGCTGAAGGCGGGCTATACGTCGGTGTGCGAGTTCCATTACGTGCATCACACGCCGGAAGGCAGCCGTTATGCGAATCAGGCGGAACTCGCGCAACGCGTGGTGGATGCAGCATCGGCGAGCGGCATCGGCATGACGATGCTGCCGGTGCTGTATCAGTACAGCGGTTTCGGTTCGCGCGCGCCGCGTGAGGATCAGCAGCGTTTCATCAACACGCCGGAGAGTCTGCTCGATCTGCTCGGCACGTTGCGCGCGGCGCGTCCCGAAACTGCCGCGTTGCGATATGGCGTGGCGCCGCATTCGCTGCGCGCCGTATCCGCGGATTCGTTGCGTGCGCTGCTCGGCGGCATCGAGGGCACGGCGCCCGTTCATATCCATATCGCCGAGCAGACCGCCGAAGTCGACGCCTGCCTCGAAACCGAAGGCGCGCGTCCGGTGCAATGGCTGCTCGACCGTTTCGATGTCGACAGCCGCTGGTGCCTCGTGCACGCCACGCACGTCGACGCGAACGAAACGCTGGCGCTCGCGAAGAGCGGTGCGGTTGCCGGATTGTGCCTGACTACCGAGGCCAATCTCGGCGACGGCATTTTCCCGGCACAGGAGTATCTCGATGCGCACGGGCGCATCGGCGTGGGCTCGGATAGCCATATCGGCGTCGACTGGCGCGCGGAACTGCGTTTGCTCGAATACGGCCAGCGTCTCACGCGCCGGCAGCGCAACGTACTGGCGTCGGCGCAGGCCACGCATGTCGCGGACCGTCTCTTCGACGCCTCGCTCGAAGGCGGCGCGCGCGCGACGGGCCGAGCGGTCGGTGCGCTGCAACCCGGCCGCCGCGCCGATTGGCTCGTGCTCGACGCGGATCACTCGAGCATCGCCGAGCATGCGCCGGACGCCTGGCTCTCGGGCGTTGTATTCTGCGAGCATGGCGAAACGCCGATTCGCGACGTCTACGCGGGTGGCGACAAGGTCGTCGATAACCGTCGGCATCGCGATGAGGAGGGCGCGTACGCGCGCTATCGCGTGGCGCTGGCGGACCTGCTCAAATGAGCGGCGCGCGTTGACCTGCTGAACTGATCCTTCGATCCTATCGCTTCCGGACTGACATGACTGCTTCCAACACTCCGCCGGTTTTCTCGCTGCATCGGGGAAGCCTGCCGTTCCTCATTTCGATTCCGCATCTGGGTACGCAAATCCCGGCCGACATCGCCGCGACGATGACGCCCGTCGCGCAGCGCACCGACGATTGCGACTGGCATCTGGACCGTCTCTATGCGTTCGCGAAACGCATGGGCGCGTCGATTCTCGCGCCCACCTACGCGCGTTACGTGATCGACCTGAACCGTCCGCCCGACGGCGCGAATCTGTACCCGGGCCAGGACACGACAGGTCTGCTGCCGGTCGATACGTTCGACAAGGAACCGTTGTATCTCGACGGCCATCTGCCGGACGACGCCGAAGTCGCGCGCCGTCGCGAGGCTTACTGGAAGCCTTACCACGAGGCGCTGCAAGGCGAACTCGCGGCGCTGAAAGCGAAACACGGCAAGGTGCTGCTGTGGGAAGCGCATTCGATCCGTTCGCATGTGCCGCGTTTTTTCGAGGGACGTCTGCCCGATTTCAACTTCGGCACCTCGAACGGCGCGAGCGCGGTGGCGGGCTTGGCCGAGGAGATGGCGGCTATCGTCGAGCGATACGACGGCGGCTATACGGCTGTCGCCAACGGCCGCTTCAAGGGCGGCTATATCACGCGCGAGTATGGCCAGCCGTCGGAAGGCGTGCATGCCTTGCAACTCGAGCTTTCGCAGATCACGTATATGGAAGAGCACATGCCGTATGCGTACGACGAAACCCTGGCTGCGAAAGTCGAGCCTCTGCTGGAAGCGCTGGTCGTGAAGGCACTGGAGCGCGTCAAGGCCGCGTGACGCGCGTGTCGTCGCCCGTCCTCTTTCCGTCTTTTCCACGCGATGCACGGTGCCGCGCAAGTTGCGCGGAGCCGTGTCCGCGTCGGCCGACACCGCAAAGGTGTAACAGCATGTGTCCGTGATTGCATGCTGCCGTTTTCGCGCAGAACGTATATAGCGCGTTGAAGAAATCTGCCTGCTGCGCGTCGACTGGATGGCGAAAAAAAGCCCCGCATTTAACGGGGCTTTACGATGTGCCGTGCCGTGCCGGTCAGGGCCTGGCACCGCCATTAATGGCAGCGTTTTTCCCAGTGATGATGAACGCGCACCTTGTGGCACTCGGCGTGATGATGCTCATAAGCTTGTGCGGGAGCGATGGCGCTCAGGGCTGCAACGGCTGCGGCGATGGCGAGGACGATCTTCTTCATTACAAAATCCTTAAATCAGTGTTGGGGTACAAACGGTGCAGCACGGGGCGTGCCGCGACCGCCTGCAAGCATGCCACATTGCGCGCGCGCAGCGGAGGAACGCTGAACAAATGCAGGTGTCAATTCACAACGACGATCGTCGTGCGCCGCCACCGGCAATGGATAGCGGGCAATGGCGCGTAATAGCGCAGTGGCGTGTAATTACGACAGATCGACGCTCACGCAATGGCATGCCGGGATTGCGCGCCATGCGGTGAAGCGGCTACCCTTTCAAAACGATAACGCGCGAGTGGCGCGTGATCTCTACATCGGGCAAAAAGATGGATGACCCAGCGATGGAAGATTCCGACGAATTGCTGCTCCCGGTCTGGCGAGCAAACCTGGTGCTGTTGACCCGCGAAGTCGGCGCGGCGACGCGACTTGCGCGCATGATGACCTTCTCCGCCAGCTATCTGAAACTCATGTTGTCCGGCCAGCGCGAATTCAGCGAGGAATTCGTGCGCGGCATCGAAGCGGTCACCGGACTGCCGGGCGGCTGGATGAACGTGCCGCACACCGAGCACGACATCCCACCCAACGCGCGTGAAGCGATCGACAACGAACAGCCGCTCGCGCGGTTTCGCGGCACGGCGCATCCGGTGCGAAAGAAGACGGTGCTGCGGCCGCCCGAGCCCATTTTCGGTCAGCCGGGGCCGGCCAAGCGTGTCGAGGAAGAAATCCTCGACGCGGAAGCGCATCGGCGTCAGGCGCACTTTCGCAAGGTCCGCGACGTGGCGATTCAGGACGTGCGGCGTTTCGAGCGGCATCTGACTCACGCGCCGGTGGAGGTGGCGACGATGCGTGCCAAGGTGGAAGACGTGATCGCCGCCGCCGATCTCGACGACCCGATCCAGGCCGATCTCGCGGGACGGCTCGAGCAGATCGAAAAGCATCGGCATCTGCTGCTCAGGCACGTCGAGCGATTGCAGGCTTTGCTCGGGCAACTCGGTGAAACGGAGTGATGCAGCGAGTCGCGAGCCAGCGCTCGCTTACGTAGGCTGAGACGAGCTCCTGCGGCGGGCGTGAAACTCGGCCTCGAGTGTCCACGTCAGGCCGTCCTGCGCGAGCGCCACGCCGGTCCAACGGAACGAATCCGGCGTGATGTCGGTGAAGTTCCATCGAATCGGCGTGCCGTCGGCGTGTGTGCCGATCTGCACGAGATGCTCGCCGATACGACGGCCCACCAATTCGTCACGCTGACCGGTCCGCGGATTGATGTACGTGACCCGCCATGCCCGCAGCGCCGGGTCCCAGACACGCAAGGTCGTGCCGTACGTCGCGTCGCCGGCCGTCGGCGAGTCGCATGGGTCGGCGAGCGGCGGCATGATCCAGACGTCCTGCACGGCGCGGCCTTCCAGCACCCAGCCGAAATGAATTTCGCCGCGGCGGCGCGCGCTGCCCAGGTCGACGCGGTAATGCACCACGTCCATGTCCCAACTGCCGATCAGCCAGCCGTAGAGGTCGTCGGCGGCGGCGATGTCCGTGGCCCGCGCGGGCGCGCTCAGGGCGGCGTGAAAGCCGCTGTCGAGGTTGTGCTCCAGTCTTTTCATGGTGTGCGCTCCTTCGGTGCATAGTGGGATCGGCATCGGCGGAGTCAACGGAAACGCGCCGGCCGCCGATGTGCTAAAACCACGATACGGACTCAGCCGAGGTGCATCTTGGGGAAAATTGCCGTCACGCTGCAACAGGCGCTGGCCCGCCGCGAACAGGAAGGCGCGCGCGGCGGCACATCGGCGCGTGCGCTAGCCGGTGGCGCGGGATGGGCCGTCGAGGATGTCCTATGCACCTTCGGCCCGCGCGACCAGCCATTCGAGGAGCGGCACAGCGGCGTATGCATCGCGATGGTGGTGGCGGGCTCGTTCGGCTATCGCGCGGCGACCGGCCGCGAGTTGCTCACGCCCGGCGCGCTGCTGCTCGGCAACACGGGTGATTGTTTCGAATGCGGGCATCGGCATGGCGCGGGGGACCGTTGCATCGCGTTTCACTACGCGCCGGCATACTTTGAAAGGCTTGCCGTGGATGCGGGTCTGGCAAGCGGCAATATGCAATTCAAACGCGCGCGTTTGCCGTCGCTGCGTGCGCTGTCACCGTTGATCGCGCGGGCATGTGTCGGCGCAAGCGCGAGCGCCAACGGTCCGGGTGCAGCAGCATGGGAAGAACTCGCCGTCGAACTGGCCGCCGCGACACTGCAGGCGGCCGGCGCCTCGACGCGTCCCGCCGCGCCCGCCAGCGCCACGGCGTGTTCGCGCGTCGCGCAGACCGTGCGGCTGATCGACGACACGCCGGGCGCGCCGCATTCGCTCGCGAGCCTCGCGGCCGCCGCGGGCCTGAGCGAGTTCTACTTCCTGCGCACGTTTCAGCGCGTGACCGGCGTGACGCCGCATCAATACCTGTTGCGGGCGCGTTTGCGCGCCGCGGCGCTGCGTCTTCAGGACGGCGGCGCGAAGGTCGTCGATATCGCGTTCGATTGCGGCTTCAACGATCTGTCGAATTTCAATCACGCGTTTCGCGCGGAGTTCGCTTCGAGTCCGCGAGCCTGGCGCGCGCGGGACAGGGCGCGGCGCACATGACGCGGTGCGTGGCGTTTTTTCTCAGGCTGGCTTGTGGGTCGGCGCTAGGCGCGTGCCTCGCGGTCAGCGCGTTCGCCGACGACAATGCGTCCGCCGCATCCGGCGACGATCACGCGCCTTCCACGATCGAGCGCGACGTCCATCTCTTCACGATCCAGAAAGACGGCTCCGTCGAGGAACACGACGACACCGTTTTGCGCGCCAACACGACGAGCGGCGTCGACGATATCGCGCAACGCTACGTGTGGTTCAACAAGGACATCGAGCAGGTGCAGTTGCTGGCCGCCGAAACGATCGACGCGGACGGCGCCGCGCATCCGGTCGGTCCCGAGGCGATTCGCGACGTGCAGGAGCCGCGCTCGGCAGGCGCGCCGAGTTTCGAGGATGGGGTGTTGCGCACGGTGATCTTCCCGGGCGTGGAGCCGGGCTCGCGCGTGCACCTGGCGTTTCGCAAGACGCGCACGCGGCCCTTACAGGCGGGCACCTTCGCGTATCTTGTCGAACCGACGCGCGACCCGGTCGAACTGCAACGCCTGATTTTCGATCTGCCCGCCGACGTGCCGCTCTATGCCGACGCGCGTGGCTACGTCGCCGTGCCGCCGGTTACGGCAAACGGCCGAACGCGCTACGAGTTCGACTACCAGCACGGGCCGTATGCGCCGCTCGAAGCGGGCGCGGTCGGCTACGCGAACTGGGGCGACCGCCTGATGGTATCGACGGTGCCGGACTTCGCGAATTTCGCCGCCCGCTATCGCGGGCCCGCTGCCGACGCGACGACGGGCGATCCGGCGATTGTCCGCCTCGCGCAAGCGCTGACTGCCGGCACCGACGATCCGCGCGTAAAAGCGCAACGGCTATACGACTGGATGCGTTTGAATATCCGCTACGTCGCCTTGTTTCTCGGCGAAACGGCGGCGATTCCGCACAAAGCGATCGACATCCTGCGCAACCGCTACGGCGACTGCAAGGATCACGTCGCGCTCTACGGCGCGTTGCTGGCCGCGGTCGGCATCCGTAGCGAGGCGGTGCTGCTCAATCTCGGGCCGTACTACAGTTTGCCCGGCGTGCCCGGCTACGGCTCAAGCGCGATCAATCACGCGATTGTCTGGATTCCTGAGTTGTCGTTGTACGCGGATACGACGGCGGGCGGCACGGCTTTCGGTTATCTGCCGCCGAGCGTGATGGACCGGCCGGTATTGCTGGTCGGCGAGGGCGTGCTGTCGCGAACGCCGGCCACTCAGTTGCGCGAACGCAGCGCGCGCGTGCAGATCGACATCGATGAAAGCGGAGCGGCGAATTACGCATACCGCGCGGAGGACGCGGGTTTTACCGCCGAGATCGAGCGCAACACGTTTCGACGCGCGACGCGGCAACGCACGCAGCAGATCGCCGCGAACCGTCTATTGCAGACGGGTTTGCACGGCACGACGCAATTGCGCACGGCGGAGCTCAGCGCCACGAATGGACCGTTCGCCACGTCGATGCAGGGAAAGGTGGAGCACTTCGTGTGGACTGACGGCACCACGGCGGTGCCGGCCTTGACGAGTTTTTCCGGCGGTACGGGCTCGCAGGTGCAGGCGTGGCTCGCGGAGCCTGCGAGGACTCAGCCATGGACGTGCATCGGCGGAGAGTTCGACGAGACCTTGGAAATGACGCTGCCGCGCTTCGTGCGGGTGACGGATTTGCCGTCCGACACCGCGGTGCAAGACCGCTTTCTGACCTTTTCATCCAGCTACGTCTACGATCCGGTCGCGCGGGTCCTGCAGGTCAGGCGGCACCTGCGCGCCGCCTTTGGCCATCAGATGTGTTCCGCGAGTGAGTTCGCCGAGATGCACGACGATCTCGTGCGAATCGAACGGGATCTCGAGGCCGAACTGGTGGTCAAGGCCGCCAATTCGAAAAACCCGTAGCGATTGCGCCGGCACGGGCGCAAGCATCGAAACCCGTGCCGGGATCAAACGTGGCTTAACTCCCGCTCTTGGTCACGATGGGCACCCACGCTCCATTCTTGATCTGGTAGAGCGTCGATGCGCCGCTCTTCAACGCGCCGGTGTTGTCGAAGGAAATCTTGCCGGTCACGCCTTCGAAATCGATGGCCTTCAGCGCGGGCCGGTAGTCGTTCGGCGAACTGGACCTGGCCTTCTGCATCGCCTTGATCGCGGCCCATGCGCCGTCATAGCCGAACGGCGCATAGGACAGGATATCCACCCCGAAGCGCTTCTTGAATTTCGAGGAGAAATCCTTGCCGCCAGGCAACTGCGCGAGTGGCCGTCCATATTCCCAGGCCATCACGCCTTCAGCAGAATCGCCGGCCAGCTTGATGAAATCCTGATCCATCACGCCGCCGCCGCCCACCAGTTGCGCGTTCATGCCCAGTTGCTTCATGCGCTTGGCAAAGCCCGCGGCCTGCGTGTCCAATCCGCCGAAGAAGATCAGATCGGCATTGGTCGATTTGATCTTGGTGATCTGCGTGCTGAAATCGACCGCTTTGTTGTCGGTGTACTCACGCGTCACGATGTTGCCGCCGTGCGCTTTCACCGCTTTCTCGAACTCGTCGGCCTCGCCCTGGCCGAACGCGGTCCGGTC
Organism: Paraburkholderia dipogonis; assembly: GCF_046027395.1. GTDB lineage: Bacteria > Pseudomonadota > Gammaproteobacteria > Burkholderiales > Burkholderiaceae > Paraburkholderia > Paraburkholderia dipogonis_A. Next base: position 27,403 of record NZ_JAQQEG010000047.1, read on the forward strand.
GTCGATGATCGCGATGCGTTTGGCCTTGGTCACTTCCACGGCATACACGCCCGCGTTGCCGGCGTTCTGCGCGTCGGTGGAAATCACCATGAAGGTGTTTGCGAAGCCGCGTCCGGTGATGATCGGATTGGTGGCGGCCGGGTCGATCACCGGAATGCCGGCCTGCTCGTACACCTGCGAGGCGGGAATCGTCGTGCCCGAGTTGAAGTGGCCCACCACGGCCGACACGCCCGCGTCGACCAGCTTCTGCGCAGCCTGCACGCCGATGCGCGGGTCGGCCTGGTCGTCTTCGGAGACGATCTGGAATTGGGCCACCTTATCGCCGATCTTGATCTTTTGCGCGTTGGCTTCCTCGATCGCAAGCCGGACGCCGTTCTCCAGGTCCTTGCCGTAGCCGGCGTTGGCGCCCGTCAGCGGCGCGGCAAAGCCGATCTTCACCGGCAGGTCGTCGGCGTAGCTGGCCGGCGGCACGATGGCGAAGATAGCGCCAACGAACAGGGCAAGCGGTTTCAGCGTGTAGCGAAGACTCATGGTCTCTCCTTCCATCGACAGTTTCAGGTTGTGAAAGCGGCAAGGCAGTAACGCTGGATCGACGCGCAAGCATGGACTTCGCATGGCGCGCATCGAGAGACTACGGACGATCGGTCGCTTTGAACAATGCGGGAATGCGCGCACTTGCGTTCGAGCGGCGGTCAATCTGGCGCGAATATAGAAAGCCAATTTGCCGCCGTCTTGGCAGTTCGAGGCGCTTTGAATGAGCATTTCGGCATAGCCGGCGCAGCGCGTTCGCTGGCGGCGTGTCAGTGCCGGCGCGCGGGTGCGCATTGCGGCATATGCTTAAGAGACCGGCGCGAACGCACCGGCCGTGATTGCGGCGCAGCGGCGGGAGCGAACTCGCGCCTGCGTAATGCGCCGAGGTAAAGCTTGGCTGTGAGCTAAAGCCGGGCGCTCAGTGCTCGCCTTGCTGGCGCAACAATTCTTCGCGCAGACGCAGCAGCGGCGCCTTGGTATCGTCGTCGGCCCAGGTGTCGAGGTCGTCGATAGCGCGCTGGCAGCCGTCGAGCACGAGGTCGAGATCGACCGGCACACCGTTGTTCAGCGCGAACTCGATGGTCTCGGCGAACTGCTGGCATTCGTCCTCGCCGTACGAGATGTCGAGGTTGTCGGCGATCACTTCGGCGATATTGCTGCGCGCCTTGTCGTCAGCCGTCACCATGTCGACGATGCCGCGCGCGACGGCCGGCGAATAGTACAGCGCGATGTCGAGCCACTGCGCGGGATCGAAGTCGGCTTGGTCGAACTGGCTCTCGAAGAACTCGATCGCTTCCTGTTCGTGCGTCTCGTCAGCGTCGACGCTGATGCACAACTGCTCAAAATATTCTTCCCGCTCGCTGCGGATATAACCGTCCATCGATGCCTCGTCTGCTGAATGCCGGATGCCTGAAAAGTGCGGTGTGGGCGGGCAGGTGCCTCGTCCACGCGGCACGCATTATAGGACGGGCGGCTGACAGTCGAGAGATGCGGCGCGAATCGACTGCCACGAGGCGCACATTACGGATTGCCTGCGTTGCGCAAAAAAGTGCCTTGGGGACACGGGATGATCCGACGCACGTTACGCGTTCAGGCGCGGCGACCGCAGCCCACGACGATGACGCGCGCCGCGTTCCGCACAAGATGCGTCAAACACGCCACCTACGCCGTATCCGCCACCCAGGCATCGAACCACTCGCGCGGCTGTGCGATTTCATTTTGCGCGGCCACCAGTTCGAGCTCATAGCGGCCGGCCTGCCAGGTCGTCTTCACCACCGCGTTCACCGCAGCCAGCGTGTGCTCGAAGGCCGCGCGAATCGAATCGCCGAGCAGCGTACGCGCGACGAACACCGCGCTCGTCAGGTCGCCTACCCCCACCGGTTGCCGCGCGAACGGATAGAGCGGGCGTTGCCCCATCCACGATTCGCGTTCGGTGACGACCAGCATGTTGAAGCGGTCGGCGGGACTGTTGCGATCGAGCAGATGTTTGACCAGCACCAGCTTCGGCCCGCGCGCGATGAGTTCGCGGCATGCCGTCACGGCTTCTTCCAGCGTCTCGATCTCGCGGCCCACCAGGCGCTGCAATTCGGTGTGGTTCGGCGCCATCGCGTCGGCCATCTCGGGCATGATGCGCACGAGAAATTCCTGGATGCCCGGCTCGACCTTGCAGCCGCTCGCCGCGCCCATCACCGGATCGCAGAAGTACCAGGCGCGCGGATTGGCGGCCTTCACGGCCTTGACGATTTCCAGCACCGACTGCGCCTGTTCGGGCGTGCCCAGATAGCCGGACAGCACGGCATCGCAGCGCGGCAGCATGCCGATCGCGCCGATGCCGTCGACCAGATCTTCCATTTGCGAGCCGTCGATCGCGCTGCCGGTCCAATGGCCGTATTGCGTGTGGTTCGAGAACTGCACGGTATTGAGCGGCCAGACGTTGACGCCGAGCCGACGCATCGGAAACACGGCCGCGCTATTGCCGGCGTGACCGAAGACGACATGTGACTGGATGCTCAGAACGCTTTTCGTCATGGTGTGGCCCGCGCAAACGGGTATGCGCGATCAATGAAAACGGGAAAGGTGCGCCGCGGCGGCGATCCGGCTAGCACCCGGACGCCTCATGCGGCAGGACTGCTTCAGATGGTGCAGGAAATCGGCACACTCTGCATCGTCAGGAAACAATACATGAGTTTGCGTTGCGCGAGTCGATCGGCCCCGTGTTGTTGCGCCGATCCATCAGACATGGACGTGGTGAAGGACGGTTGCGAAGCCGCCGCCGGCTCGTAAAATCTGCGTCGCCTGGTTGCCCAGCAGCCGTCCGGGCTCAGGCGAGCTCGCGATACAACGCCAGATAACGCTCCGCCGAGGCGCCCCAGCCGAAGTCCTGACGCATCGCTCGCCGCTGGGTCGCCTTCCACTCGGTGCGGCGTCCATAGAGCGCGAAGGCGCGGCGGATCGCCGCGCCGATACCCTTCGGTTCGAATCGCTCGAACACGAAACCGGTGGCGAGGTCGTCGGCGAGATTTTCGAGCGACACGTCCACCACCGTGTCCGCGAGACCTCCCACGCAATGCACGAGCGGCAGCGATCCATAAGCCAGCGCATACAGTTGCGTCAGACCGCACGGCTCGAAACGCGAGGGCACCGCGATCACGTCGCTGCCCGCGACGATCGTGTGCGCGAGCGTTTCGTCGAATCCCAGTTCCACCGCCACGGATTCGGGATGCGTATGCGCGACGCGTTTCAAACCATTCTCCAGCGCCGGGTCGCCGGTGCCGAAGACGATCAGTTGTCCGCCGTGTTTGACGATCTCGGGCACTGCCTCGAGCAGCAGGTCGAGGCCTTTCTGCTCGGTCAGGCGGCTCACCACGCCGAACAGCAGCGCATCGCTTTTCTGTGCGAGGCCGAAGCGTTTTTGCAACGCTTCCTTGCACGCCAGTTTGCCGGCGAGCCGCGTCGCGCTGTAGTGGTTCTCGAGCAGCGTGTCCGTGCTGGGACACCAGACCGTGTAGTCGACCCCGTTCAGAATGCCGCTCAGGTCGTGCGAGCGATGGCGCAGCAGACCGTCTAGCCCGCCGCCCTGAGCTAGCGTCTGGATTTCGCGTGCATAGGTCGGGCTGACGGTGGTGATGCGGTCGCTGTAGTAGAGGCCCGCCTTGAGGAACGACAGTTGCCCGTAGAACTCGACGCCATGCACGGCGAAATAATCGTCTGGCAGGCCGAGCTGACCGAACTGATGCGCGGGAAACACGCCTTGATACGCGAGGTTGTGCACCGTGAAGACGCTGCGCGCGAAGCGGCGGCCATGCTGGCGTTCGGCGGCTTTCAGATAGGCCGGCGCGAGACCCGCGTGCCAGTCGTGCGCGTGAATGATCTGCGGCGACCATGCGGGGTCCAGTTGCTGCGCGAGTTGCGCGGCGACCCAGCCGAGCAGCGCGAAACGTTGGGCGTTATCGCCGTACGGCACGTGTTCGTCGTTCAGATAGGGATTGCCGGGCCGATCGTATAGCGTGGCCGCGCGGATCACATAGACCACCAGACCGTTCACCGCCAGCGTGCCCCGTTCGAGTACGACACCCGGCGCGTCGAAGCGGCGGCCGAGTTGCGCGACCGGCGTCAGGTCGGTCAAACCCGCGACCACCGCCGGGAAGCCGGGCAACAGCACCCGCACATCGGCGCCGCGCTCGATCAGCGCAGGCGGCAACGCGCCCGCGACGTCGGCGAGACCGCCCGTTTTGAGAAGGGGATACAGCTCGCTTGCGACGTGCAGGGCGCGAATCGTCATAGGCTCCGTCTCTGTCCTGTTAGTGCGGGTTGGGTGGGCCGGCGGTAACCGGCCTGACTGACTACGCCTTCTGCCGCAATGCTTCCGGCGTGACCAGCACGACGCCGTCGTCGGTACGGTAGAAGCGTTCGGCGTCGCTCACCGGATCTTCGCCGATCACGGTCCCGTCCGGTATCGCGCAGCCGCGGTCTATCACCACTTTCTGCAGCCGGCAGCTCGCGCCGACGGTGACCTGCGGCAACAAGACTGCCTCACTAATATTACAGAACGAACTCACTTTCACATTCGACGACAGCACCGAGCGCGAAATCTGCGAGCCCGAGATCACGCAGCCGCCGCACACGATCAGATTGTTGCCCGAGCCTTGCAGCCCCTTCAGGTCGCGCACGAACTTGGCGGGCGGCAACTGTTCCTGGTACGTCCAGATGGGCCAGTTGCGATCGTAGAGATCGAGCGTCGGGATGGTGGAAGCGAGGTCGAGATTGGCGGCCCAGTAGGCGTCGATCGTGCCGACGTCGCGCCAGTACGGCTCCACGTTCGGATCCGACGATACGCACGACATGCTGAACGGATGCGCGATCGCCGTGCCTTGGGTGACGACGCGCGGCAGGATGTCCTTGCCGAAGTCGTGATCGGTGTCGACGGTGGAGATGTTCTCTTCGAGCAGCGAATACAGATAATCCGCGCTGAACACGTAGATGCCCATGCTGGCGAGCGCCGTATCCGGGCGGCCCGGAATGCAGGGCGGATCGGCGGGCTTTTCCAGGAAGTCGGTCACGCGGCGGTTTTCGTCGACGTGCATCACGCCAAAGGCCACCGCCTCCATGCGCGGCACCTCGATACAGCCGACTGTGCAATCCGCGCCGCTCTCGGCGTGGTCGGCGATCATGCGCGTGTAGTCCATCTTGTAGATATGGTCGCCCGCCAGCACCACCACGTATTTCGGCCGGATCGAACGGATGATGTCGAGGTTCTGGAACACCGCGTCCGCGGTGCCGCGATACCAGTGCGCGCCTTCCACGCGCTGTTGCGCGGGCCACAAGTCGATGAATTCGCCCATCTCGCCGCGCAGGAAACTCCAGCCGCGCTGCAGATGGCGTAACAGCGAGTGAGCCTTGTATTGCGTGACGACCGCGATGCGGCGGATGCCGGAGTTCAGACAGTTGGAGAGCGCGAAGTCGATGATCCGGTATTTGCCGCCGAAGTGCACGGCCGGCTTGACGCGTTTGTTGGTAAGCGGCCCAAGCCGCGTGCCCCGTCCGCCCGCAAGGACGATGGCGAGGGTGGTGCGTTGCAGATCGTTCAGCCGTGCCGGAGTGTCCATGTCTGTCTCCTGATTAGTATGCCCCGGATGGTTGGGTCGCTTGCTCTCCCCTGATGAATCGTGCTGCGAGGCGGCTCCGTCTTCGCGGGCCCGTCTGCTAGTTCTAGCACTGATTTGCCGCGGGCGAGTAGTCTGAATTGTGCGGATGCCGCTCGTGCGCCCACCCTGCGCACGATCACCCCTTGCATCGCGGCGATCCGTGCGCCACGACACACATAGAGCGTGAGGGGCCGAGCCGCAATATGCGTGCCACGGCCGCCATGCCGCTGTCAGCCAGCACCGGCGGCGGCAGAGTCGGGCGGCGCGTCGTAGAATCGTGCGCTCCCGGCCGGAGGTTCGGGCGTTGGTCTCACCGTGCGTTTGCCTCGCATGCCTTCCGTGTGTTCTCCCTTTAGAAAAAACTTCGATGAGTTTTCGCCGCCTGTCCTTGCTCGCCACGCTGAGCGTTTGCGCGCTAGCCGCCACCTCCGCGCCCGCCGTTTTGGCGGCGTCAGCCGCCACGCCGGCGAGCGCCGCCGCGCCCGCGAGTGCCGCCGCGCGGAGCCAGGCGAGCGTGGCTAGTCCGGCCAGCCAGGCCGCTTCCGCCGCGACGAGCGCCGCCGGCGATACCGGTCAGGCTTACGGTCCCGAGTTGCAAGGGTTCAACTATCCGGCGCCGGTCGAACAGTACGACTTCACCTCGCAAGGGGTGGCGCTGCATATGGCGTACATGGATATCAAGCCGGCGAAGGCGAACGGCCGCACCGCGGTGCTTTTGCACGGCAAGAACTTCTGCGCGGCGACGTGGGACGTGACCATTCATCGGCTGAGCGACGCCGGCTATCGCGTGATCGCGCCGGACCAGATCGGCTTTTGCAAGTCGAGCAAGCCCGAGCACTATCAGTACAGTTTTCAACAGCTCGCGCGCAATACGCATGCGTTGCTGGAATCGCTCGGCGTGACCGATGCGACCATGATCGGCCATTCCACCGGCGGCATGCTGGCGATCCGCTACGCGCTGATGTATCCGCGCGAGACGCAGCAACTGGTGCTGGTCAACCCGATCGGTCTGGAGGACTGGAAGGCGAAGGGCGTGCCCTCCTTATCCGTGGATCAATGGTATGAGCGGGAACTGAAGACGACCGCCGAAGGCATTCGCCGCTACGAGCAGACCAACTATTACGCAGGGCAGTGGCGCGCCAACTACGAACCGTGGGTGCAGATGCTGGCGGGCATGTATCGCGGCCCGGGCAAGCAGATCGTCGCGTGGAATTCCGCGTTGCTGGACGACATGATTTATACGCAGCCGGTAGTGTACGAACTGGGGCAGTTGAGCGTGCCGACGCTGTTGCTGATCGGGCAGAAGGACACCACGGCGATTGGCAAGGACGCCGCTTCTCCTGAGGTGCGCGCGAAGATCGGCCATTACCCGGAACTCGGCAAGGCCACGGCGAAGGCGATCCCGCATGCGACGCTCGTCGAATTCGCCGAGTTGGGGCATGCGCCGCAGATGCAGGATTCGCAGGCGTTTCATAAGGCGTTGCTGGATGGGCTGGCGGCGGTGCCGGCGAACCGGTGAGAGTTCAAACGGCTTTCTGTCCTAGCCACCGTATTCCCACGTTGTTCACCGCTAGGCAAAACTGCTGGGGGATCCAAACTGGAAGATTCCATTTTGAGGGAGTAGAGAGGATGGAAAAAGGCCAGCTTTACGGGGTCTTCATTGAGCGCGCAGCGGTGCAACTCGGTATCGAGATATTTTTGAGGTATGACGAAGCGCGGCAGTTCGTCTCTGCCTGCCAGAATGCCGGAATGGCAATTCTTGGAATCGACGGCGTACGCATTGATTCCCGCCAGGTGATGCCCTATATCGACGCTATTGCCGACTATTCCCCGACAAGGGTTCTGGAATGGGATGAGTATCGTGATCGATGCAATCGGCTCGCCCTGGAATTTCTACGGCAAGCAGCTGCGGAGAAAGGCGCGGATACGTGCTTCTGTTTTGAAGTTCTCGATCACGCTGAATACGTTGACTGTTTGAAGAAAATCGCCGTCGCCCGATAGGGGCTGACAGAAAAGGGCAGCCACGAGCTGCCCTTTTTTACATTTCAACGAGGTTACTTACCCGCCGCCAACTCCTCCCGCACTTGCGCGCCAATCTCAAACGAGCGCAACCGCGCCTTATGATCATAAATCTGCGCGGTCAGCATCAACTCATCCGCACCGGTTTGATCGATGACCGACTTCAAGCCTTCGCGCACCGCCTCACGATCGCCCAGCACCGTGCAGGCGAGCGAGTGCGCCACGCCATTCAATTCCATCTCCGACGCCTCGAGCCTTTCAACCGGCGGCTGCAACTGCCCCGGCGTGCCGCGTCGCAGGTTGATGAACTGCTGCTGCAACGAGGTGAAAAGACGCTGCGCCTCTTCGTTCGTATCGGCGGCGAACAGATTGACGCCGACCATCGCATACGGCTTGTCGAGCGTAGCCGACGGACGGAATTGCGAGCGATACACCTGCAACGCCGTCAGCATGTAATCCGGCGCGAAATGCGAAGCGAACGCGAACGGCAACCCCAACGCCGCCGCGAGTTGCGCGCTGAAAAGCGACGAGCCGAGCAGCCACAGCGGCACGTTCAGCCCCGCGCCCGGCACCGCGCGAATGCGCTGGCCCGGCACGGGGTCGGCGAAATAACGCTGCAATTCGACGACGTCATCCGGGAAAGAATCCGCGCTGTTCTGCAGATCGCGGCGCAGCGCGCGAGCGGTGCTCTGATCGGTGCCGGGCGCGCGGCCGAGGCCCAGGTCGATGCGGTCGGGATAAAGCGAGGCGAGCGTGCCGAACTGTTCGGCGATGACGAGCGGCGCATGGTTCGGCAGCATGATGCCGCCCGAGCCGACGCGGATCGTTTTCGTGCCACCCGCGACATAGCCGATCACCACTGAGGTCGCCGCGCTGGCGATGCCCGTCATGTTGTGATGTTCCGCGAGCCAGAAGCGGCGGTAGTTCCAGTTTTCCGCATGCTGGGCGAGGTCGAGCGTATTCCTGAACGCGTCCGCCGGCGTGGCGCCCGCGGTGACCGGCGAGAGGTCGAGGACCGAGAAGGGGATCATTGTCTGTTCACTTGTTGTTTCCGGCGCTGTCGCGCGATGGGGCATTCTCGCAAAGGTTGTGCTTTTCTGCTGACGGCCTCGCGATGTCCACGTTCGTGAAAGGGGGTTTGCTCGCACGCCGTGCCGGGAAGGCAAAACGCTGTGCCAGAAGCCCCGAGCGTTACATGCAAATCCGATATAGATATGGCCGATCAATATTTAACAAGCGCATGTCGCGCTGCTACCTTAACCCCTCGCACGAAAGCCATGCATCCAGCCAGTCACGTCACCGCCCCGCCGGGCAGAAACCATTCAGGGAGACACGAACGTGTCCATCGAATTCATCGGCATGATCCAGACCCGCAAGGTGTCCGAAACCCACGCGGCGCAAGGTCCCGTCATCGACATCGATTACGTCGAACAGTTTGCCCGCGCACATGAGGAAGCGGGCTTCGATCGCATCCTCGTGCCGCATCATTCCACCAGCCCCGATGCGCTGTTGACGATCGCGCACGCGGCGAGCGTGACCAGCAAGGTGCACTTCATGCTCGCGCATCGGCCGGGCTTTGTCGCGCCGACGCTTGCCGCGCGTCAACTGGCGACGCTCGATCACTATTCGGGCGGCCGTCTCGCGGTGCACATCATCTCCGGCGGCGACGACACGGATCAGCGCCGCGACGGCGACTTCCTCTCGCATGACGAACGCTACGCGCGCACAGACGAGTATCTGCACATCCTGCGGCGCATCTGGACCGAAGCCAAACCGTTCGATCACAACGGCCAGTACTACCGCTTCGAACAGGGCTTCTCCGAAGTGAAGCCGGTGCAGCAGCCGCATATTCCGGTGTACTTCGGCGGCGCGTCGGCGCCCGCGCTCGAAACCGCCGGCCGTCACGCGGACGTTTACGCGCTGTGGGGCGAGTCGAAGGCGCAAGTGCGCGAACAGGTCGCCCGCGTGCGGGCGGAAGCCGCGAAGCACGGCCGCAGCGTGCGCTTCTCCGTGTCGTTCCGGCCCATTCTCGCGGCCACGGAAGCGGCGGCCTGGGAGCGTGCGGAACACATTCTCGAAGAAACCAGGCGGCTGCGCGCGGCGCAGGGGATCGGCGTGGGCGGCCCGGCCCAAAGTGAAGGCGCGCGGCGGCTGCTCGCGGCATCGGGCGATTCGGATCGCGTGGACGAACGCTTGTGGACCGGCGTCGCGAAAGAAATCGGCGGACGCTCGAATTCGACCGCACTCGTCGGCACGCCGGAACAGGTGGCCGATACGCTCGCCGAGTATTACGCGCTCGGCGTCTCGACGTTCCTCGTACGCGGCTTCGATCCGCTGGAAGACGCCATCGACTACGGTCGTGAACTGATTCCCGCCACCCGCGAACGCGTTACGCGCGTCGAGCGCGTGGCGGCGTGAACGGAGGCGCGATGACCGATCTTTCTCTCACTACGTTTGCGAAGGAACCACCAGCAATCCAGCGTCATGCGCCGCAACGCAAATTCTGGTTCGACGACGTTGCGCCGCGCGAGAGCGTCGCCGCTGAACGCCGCTATCGGCAGGAGCGGCTCGCCGTGGCGTTTCGTCTGTTCGCGCGCTACGGTTTCGATCAGGGGCTCGCCGGCCACATCACCGCGCGCGATCCGGAATGGCCCGATCACTTCTGGGTGAATCCGTTCGGCAAGCATTTCAGCCGCATCCGCGTGTCGGATCTGTTGCTCGTGAATGCCGAGGGCGAGATCGTGGTCGGCGAGGGGCCGGTCAATCAGGCGGCCTTCGCGATTCACGCGGCGATTCACGAAGCGCGCCCCGACGTGGTTGCGGCGGCTCATACGCATTCGCTGTACGGCAAGGCGTGGTCGACGCTGGGCCGCACGCTCGATCCGTTGACACAGGACTCGTGCGCGTTCTATCAGGATCACGCGTTGTTCGACGATTTTCGCGGCGTCGTGCTCGATACCGATGAAGGCGCGCGCATCGCCGCCGCGCTCGGCGAGCGCAAGGCGGTGATCCTCAAGAATCACGGCATTCTCACGGCCGGTCCCAGCGTCGAAGCGGCGGCATGGTGGTACATCGCGCTCGATAACGCGTGCCATGCGCAACTGCTCGCTGAAGCCGCGGGTACGCCGCAAGCGATTCCGCACGACATCGCCACGCTCACGCATGAGCAGGTCGGCCGCGCGGGCGGCGCGTTGTTCGCGTTCCAGAGCCTGCTGGAAGGGCTCGTCGAAGCCGAGCCCGACGTCCTCACCTGAACGCTCACACACGATGACTCAACGTTCGAATCCGTCGGTTTCGCACCGGCGCCGCCGGCTCGTGGCTGCGCTGTCAACCGCGTTACCGGCTGCGGCATGGCTCGGCGCCGGTAGCGCTTTGACTGCCCGAGGCGCCATTGCTGCCACACCCGCGTCCGCGCCGAGCAGCGCCACCACCGATGCGCGTCTGGATCCAGGGAAAGTCCGCCTGCGTGTCGCCACTTACAAAGGTGGCGACGCCACGCTGCTGAAAACCGCGGGCCTGACCGATACGCCTTACACGATCGACTGGTCGGAATTTCAATCGGGCAACGCGATGGTCGAAGCGATGAACGGCGGCTCGCTCGATATCGCCTCGGGCAGCGAGATTCCACCGATTTTCGCGCGCCTGCAGAACGCGCAGGTCCGCGTAATCGCCGTCTACAAGGACGATGTGAACAACCAGGTCGTGCTGGTGCCCAAAGGCTCCACGATCCGCTCGATCGCCGATCTGAAGGGCAAGCGCGTGGGCTATCTGCGCGCGACCACCACGCATTACTACTTGCTGCGCATGCTCGAGGAAGCGGGACTTTCGTTCAACGACATCCAGGCGACGTCGCTCGCGCCGCGCGACGGCTTCGCCGCTTTCAACGCCGGTTCACTCGATGCCTGGGCGATCTACGGCTACAACGTGCCGCTCGCGATCTCGCAGGCCGGCGCGCGCGTGCTGAAAAACGCCAACGGCTATCTGTCCGGCAATTACCTGTACTACGGTCATCCGGCAACGCTCGCCGATCCGCTTCGGCGCGCCGCGTCGGCGGATCTGCTGGTGCGCCTGCAACGCGCGTGCACCTGGTTCAGCCAGCATCAGGACGCGTACGCGAAGGTGCTGTCCGCCGAGTTGCGCGTGCCGGAGGAGGCGATCCTCTCGCTTTATCGCAATCAGAGCCAGGCGCGCCGCGTCACCGGCATCACGGCGGCGGATATCGCCAGCGAGCAGCAGGTGGCCGATACCTTCGCGCGTGCCGCCGTGATCGAACGGCGTGTCGATGTCGCACCGCTGTGGACCGACACCTTCAACGCCGCGCTCGCCCACGGTGCGTGAGCGCGCCATTCGAACCTATCTTCTGAAACACTCGATGACTCACGCCCTGAGGCCGGACCGCCTGCGCGCGTTCGCCGGCCGGATTGCGTCGCTCGTCGACGAAGCGGCGCCCGAAGCGCATCTGCTGGAGACCGGCGGCGCCGCACTGCGCGAACTGATCGCCCACGACGATTGGCTGCCCGATGCCTTCGCGCAACCCGATCCCGAACGGTATCAACAGTACCTGCTGTACGCCGACGCGCGGCAGCGTTTTTCAATCGTCAGTTTTGTGTGGGGACCCGGGCAGGCGACGCCGGTGCACGATCACACCGTCTGGGGTTTAATCGGTGTGCTGCGTGGCGCGGAAATTGCACAGGGTTACCGTATCGCCGCGGACGGCGCGTTGCAGGAAGACGGCGCGGCAAAGCGACTCGGCGCCGGCGCCGTGGATGCGGTGTCACCGCGCATCGGCGATATTCATCGCGTGAGTAACGCTTTTAGTGACCGTACGTCGATCAGCATTCACGTGTACGGTGCAAATATCGGTGCGGTGAAACGGTCCGTCTATCCGGGCGGTGCCGCCCGCAAGCCGTTTATCTCCGGCTACGCGAACGACGTGTTGCCGAATATCTGGAATGTGGCAAAGGAGTCCCCGATCTCATGAGTTTCGTTCAGGCATTTCGTACCCGATCATTCGAAGACGTGCGCCGCACACTGCTCGAGCGCGAGGAGATCGCGCTCGTCGACGTGCGCGAGGAAGATCCGCACGCCCGCAGTCATCCGCTGTTCGCCGCCAATCTGCCGCTGTCGCGGCTCGAACTCGACGCGCCCGTGCGCTTGCCGCGCCAGGCGGTGCCCATCGTGGTGTTCGATTCCGGCGAAGGACTCGCCGAGCGCGCCGCGCGCCGTCTGGGCGAGCTGGGCTATACCGACGTCGCCCTGCTTGAAGGCGGTTTGCAAGGTTGGCGCGAGGCCGGCGGCGAACTGTTCCAGGACGTCAACGTGCCGAGCAAGGCGTTCGGCGAGCTGGTGGAAAGCGTGCGTCATACGCCGTCGCTGGCCGCGCCGCAAGTGCAGGCGCTGCTCGATCATGAAGCCGACGCGGTCGTGCTCGACGCACGCCGCTTCGACGAATATCACACCATGAATATTCCCGGCAGCATCAGCGTGCCGGGCGCGGAGCTGGTGCTGCGCGCGCGCCAGCTGGCGCCGAACCCGGCGACGCGGATCATCGTCAATTGCGCGGGGCGCACGCGCAGCATTATCGGCGCGCAGTCGCTGATCAATGCGGGCGTGCCGAATCCGGTCGCGGCGCTGCGCAATGGCACCATCGGCTGGACACTGGCCGGCCAGGCGCTCGCGCACGGCAGTTCGCGCCGCTTCGAGCCGATTGCCGACGATCAGTTGCGTCTGGCCGCCGCCGACTCGGCGCGCACGGTGGCGGATCGCGCGAAGGTGGGCCGCACTTCACGCGACGAAGCGCGCCGCTGGGCCGGCGAAGCGGTACGCACCGTGTATCGCTTCGACGTGCGCACGCCGGAAGAATACGAAGCGGGCCACGTGCCCGGTTTTCGCAGCGCGCCGGGCGGCCAGCTCGTGCAGGAAACCGATATGTTCGCGCCGGTGCGCGGCGCGCGCGTGATCCTCGCGGATAACGACGGCGTGCGCGCGAACATGACCGCGTCGTGGCTCGCGCAGATGAATATCGAGGTGTATGTCGTCGATGGTTTGATGGCGGCGGACTTCGGCGAGAAAGGTGCGGCGCCCGCGGTCCGCCATGCGCCCACGCCGCCCGACGCCGATGAGATCACGCCGGCCGGACTGGTCACGCTGCTGCAATCGCGGGGCACCGCCGTGCTCGATTTCACCAGCAGCGCGAACTATGTGAAGCGGCATATTCCCGGCGCGTGGTTCGTGATTCGCGGCGAACTCGAGAAGGCACTGCACAAGCTGCCGGATGCGCAGCGTTTCGTGGTGACCTGCGGCAGCAGCGAACTCGCGCGCTTCGCCGCTCCCGAAGTGGCGGCATTGACCGGCAAGCCGGTGCAGGTGCTGAGCGGCGGCACGACGGCGTGGATCGAAGCGGGCTTGCCGCTCGAGGGTGGCGAGACGCGCATGGCGTCGCCGCGCATCGATCGTTACCGGCGGCCTTACGAGGGCACCGATAACGCGCGCGAAGCGATGAACGCGTATCTGGAATGGGAGTATGGTCTCGTCGCACAACTCGGGCGCGACGGCACGCATGGGTTTCGCGTGATCTGAGCGGTTTGCCTGGATGAAGCCGTCGAACAGGCGAGGCGGTCGAACCCGGCGAACCAGGCGAAGTGAGCGAGGCGGCGCGGCTCAAGCCGCGCGCTGCGCGCGCGCTTCCTTGAACTGCCGCTCGACGGCCGCGCCGAAGCGCTCGACAGGCTGTTGCAGTTTGCCGAGCACGCGCGGCTGCACGAGCCAGATGTCGATCAGCGGCTTGAAGTCGCTGACCGGGATGATATCGAGCGTGTCCGCGTGCGCGCTCGCCTGGAGTAAAGGCAGCGGCACGAGACCAAGACCGTTGCCATCCGCGACGAGTTGCAATTGCAACTCGGTGCCGAGCGTTTCCAGGTTCAGCTTGAGGGCAAGCCCGAGACCGGTCAGCGCGCGTTGCAGGCCATCGCGGAAACCGCAGCCGTCCGGATTCAACACCCAGCCGATCGACTGGCATTCCGCCAGCGTGTGCGCACGCTTTTTCAGCAGCCCTTTCTGCGCGACCACCGCCAGTTTGATGCGGCCTAGCGAGCGCGCCGACAGCGCGTCGTCGAAGGTCTTGTTGCTGGGTAGCAGGATCGCCGCGGCGTCGAGTTCGCCCTGTTCCACGCGTTGCAACAACTGGCTGCCCCAACCGGTCGACGCGCGCGCCTGCAGATCGGGATAGTCCGCTTTCAGGCCGCGTATCGCCTCGGTCAGCGCGATATCCGCGATAGTCTGCGCGACCCCGAGACGCAGCGTGCCGACCGGCGGCGTGTCGGTGGCGACGATCTCGCGCAGCACGTCGAGTTCGCGCTGGATCACGCGGCACTGTTCGTAGACGATGCGTCCCGTGGCCGTCGCCTTGAGCGGGCGCGTATTGCGGTCGAGCAGTTCGACGCCGAGCGCTTCCTCGAAATTCTGCAGGCGGCGCGTGATCGCCGGTTGCGTGAGGCCGAGCGAGAGCGCTGCCTGCTGCAGCGATTGACAGCGAATCACGGTGACGTAAGCGTCGATTTCGTCGATCTTCATGATGAGCGGTGAGCGGATAGAGGCGCAAAAGAATGCGCTCGATGATACCCGCGCCGGCATCTGATCGTGTCGGGTCATGCAAGAAAATTTCGCATATTTGCTTAGCAGAATAATGCGTTTGTCTTATACAAAGGGCTGCCTTATCGTCGATGGCAAATCAACTCGTTGCCACGACGTACGCGCTGCCCATGACGACCTTCCGTTTTTCTTTCGCAATCCGATCTGTTCTGCGACACGTGTCGTCCATGACGCCCGGCGTTGCCGCGCTTGCTGCGTCAACGTTGCTGTGCGCCGCGCCTTCGTATGCCGCCGATGTGCCGGTGCTCAAAGTCGGCGATCAAGCCTTGCAAACGCGCGGCATTCTGGAAGCGTCCGGTCAGTTGAAAGACCTGCCGTACAAGATCGAATGGTTCAACTTCCCGGCAGCGCAGCCGCTCGGCGAAGCATTGAATGCGGGCGCGGTCGATGTCGGTGGACTCGGCGATGCGCCGCTCGTCTTCGCGCTTGCCGCCGGCGCGCGGGTGAGGGCGGTCGCGGCGACGCGCTCGAATCCGCTGGATCTGGCGATCGTCGTCGGCGCGCAGTCACCGCTAAACGACGCGGCGAGTCTGAAGGGCAAGCGCATTGCCACGACGCGCGGCTCGATCGGTCACTACCTCGCGCTCGCCGCACTGAAAAAGGCCAACGTGCCACTCACCGACGTCACCTTCGTATTCCTCGCGCCCGCCGATGCGAAAGCGGCGCTCGCCTCGGGCAGCGTCGACGCATGGTCGGTGTGGGACCCGTACACCGCGCTCGGTGAAGCGCGCGATCACGACCGCATCATCGCCAACGGCGTCGGTCTGTCGGAAGGGCTGAGCTATCAGGTCGCGACCGAACGCGCGATCACCGAGAAACGCGCGCAACTCGCCGACTTTTTACGGCGCGTGGCGATCGGCCAGCGCTGGGCGCTCTCGCATCCCGACGAAGTCGCGACGATGCAGTCGCGTGTCACGGGTCTGCCGACTGATGTGCTGAAGACCGTCTATCAGCGCGGCCAGGTGCATCCGGTGGCGATCGACGACAGCGTCGTGGCCGCACAGCAACGCACGGCGGACACCTACGAAGCCGCCAATGTGATTCGCGCGCATCTGGACGTGCGCCCGAGCTTCGATCGCAGCTTCCCTTTGCCTTGACGCGGCCAGCCGGAGTCTCCGCATGAATGCCCCGGTTGCCGACAGCGCCGTGACGCGGCGTCATCCGCCGCTCGATAGCGATGCATTCGACGCATTGCTGGCGCAACTCACGAATGAGTTCGCCGCGAGCGCCGCGCAGCACGACCGCACGGCTGAATTCCCGCATGCGAATCTCGCGCGCCTGCACGAGTTCGATCTGCTTTCGCTGACGGTGCCCGCCGCGCTCGGCGGCGCGGGCGCGAGCCTTCTGCAGGCCTTGAAGGTGGTGCGCGCGGTGGCGCGCGGCGAGCCGTCCACGGCGCTAGTGCTGGTGATGCAGTATCTGTTTCATCATCGCTTGCAGGGCAATCCGCATTGGCCGCTCGAACTGCGGGAACGTGTCGCGCGTGATGCCGTGCGTGAGGGCGCTTTGATCAACTCGCTGCGCGTCGAACCCGAACTCGGCAGTCCGGCGCGCGGCGGCTTGCCGTCTACGCTCGCGAAGCGCCGCGCGGACGGCTGGGTGATCGACGGCAGCAAACTGTATTCGACCGGCAGTCCCGGTCTCACCTGGCTCGCAGTGTGGGCGCGCAGCGACGAGACGCCGCCGCGCGTCGGCGTGTGGCTGGTGCACCGCGACACGCCCGGCGTGCGGGTGGGCAACGAGTGGAATCATCTCGGCATGCGCGCCACCGGCAGTCACGAACTGGTGTTCGACAACGTGTTCGTGCCGGCCGCGCATGCAGTGGACGTGCATCCGCCGGGCGCGCCGGGTGCCGGGCTCGATGCGCTCGGCGTGGCGTGGATGAGCGTGCTGTTGTCGGCGGTCTACGACGGCGTCGCGCGGGCCGCGCGCGACTGGTTCGCGCAATGGGCCGCCGAGCGCACGCCCGGTAATCTCGGCGCGCCGCTGTCGAGCCTGCCGGCCTTCCAGCAGACGCTCGGCCGCATCGACGCGCTACTGTTCAGCAATCGCGTGCTGCTCGACGCGAGCGCGCGTGCCGAACACGTGACGCTCGACGAAGCGCCGCTCGTCAAATACACGGTGACGAATCAGGCGATCGAGGCCGTGCAACTGGCGATCGAAGCGAGCGGCAACCCCGGTCTTTCGCGCGACAATCCGCTCGAGCGTCACTATCGCGACGTGCTGTGCGCGCGGATTCATACGCCGCAAAACGACTCGGTGCTGCAGGCGGCGGGACGCGCGGGCTTTGCATCGTTCCCGCGCGATTAAGACTCTTTCTAACGTCGCTGAAGGCCGCGCCAACCGACGCAAATCATCTGCCGATTCGGTGTAAACGCGCTCTCGTCTAAACCCGCCAATGCGTTTAGATTAACTGCACTTGGAAGGCTTATCGAGGGACCAGGGCGGCCAATCAAGCAGCGGTTTGCCATTCCGGCGATGGCGCAAGGTCAGCAGCCAAGGTTGCTCACCGCTTCGCCCGGGACCAGACCGCTGCGCGTCGTCCGCGGTGCTTCGTTTTCAGGCGGCTAGCTGGCCGCTGTCACTTTCCCGGTTGACCGTATCGACCGACCCGGCGACGCTTTGCACAGCGTCGCCTTTTTGCTTGTGGCGACGGTTTTTCACGTGGTTTTGCCACGCGGCCTTCCGCTGTCGCCGTCTCTTGCCTGCGCCATCGTGTACGACCGCGCACACCGCTGTGCCGCGCTCGCTCGCGGTTTTCCTCGTGCGCGGTTATCCTGTAGTAGACACTACACAACCGGATGCGGGCCTTCGCAGCCTGCGTCCGTACAGGAAAAACTCGCTGTGAGCCTCAAACTCATTACTGTCGCCATGCTGGCCGCGTGCATCGCGTTGACCGGTTGCGACGACCAATCGAGCGACCGCGCCGTGCAAAAACTCAAGGAATTCTTTAACGCCGTCAAACCGGATGCGCTATTGCTCAAGGACATGACGCCGGGCGTCACGACCGAAGCGCAGATTCGCGATCAGATGGGCAAGCCCGAAACCGAGCGCACGTTCACCGACGGTTCGAAGCGCTTCGAATATCCGCGCGGCCCGCAAGGACTGAACACGTACATGGTCGACATCGATCGTGACGGCAAATTGCAGGCGATCACCCAGGTGCTGACGGCGGCCAACTTCGCGAAGATCCGCATGGGCATGAGCGAGGACGAAGTGCGCCGCCTGCTCGGCAAGCCCGGGCAGATCGCGGTTTTTCCGCTCAAGCCGGAAACCGTGTGGAGCTGGAAGTGGCGTGAAGGCGGCGTCACCGAAGAAGGGATTTTCAACGTGCATTTCGACCAGTATCAGAAGGTGTACACGACATCGCGCTCCGACGTGATCCGAGGGCGATAGAAGTTAGAAGACAGAAGCGGGGAAGAAGATGATTCGTCGACGTCGATACAGCCGGATCGGGCTGGTGTTAGGGGGCGGCGCCGCGCGCGGCTGGGCGCATATCGGCGCGATTCGCGCGCTGCACGATGCGGGCATCAAGCCCGATGTGGTCTGCGGCACGTCGATCGGCGCGCTGGTGGGCGCGGTGTACGCGAACGGCGATCTCGACTGGCTCGAGGAGTGGGTCGCACGGCTCACCTGGCAGACGGTGGTGCGGCTGCTCGATCTGCGTCTCTCGGGCGGCCTGCTCGGCGGGCGCAAGGTGATCCAACTGTTCGCCGACAAATTCAACGGCCGTTCGATCGCGCAATTGAACATGCCGTTCGCGGCGGTCGCCACCGAACTTGATTCGGGCCGCGAAAGCTGGCTGCAGGACGGCAGCGTGGTCGACGCGGTGCGCGCCTCGATTGCGATTCCCGGGATTTTCACGCCGGTGTGGCACAACGGTGTCTGGCTGGTGGACGGCGGCTTGAGCAACCCGGTGCCGGTTTCGGTGGCGCGCGGGATGCGCGCGGACTGCGTGATCGCCGTCGACCTGAACAACGATATTCTGAACGGCCGCGATTTCGGCGGCGCGGTGGTCGACACGCCCGCCATCGATCCGAACGCGCCGCCGCCGCTCGCATTGCGCCGCAACGGCAAGCCCTGGCCGCGCTGGCTCGCGCCCGCCGAGGCGCGCGCCACCGACGACGTGCGCGTGCCGCCCGCGCCGAGCGCGCGCGTGCCGTCCATGCTGAGTTCGATCGCGCAGAGTATCGACATCATGCAGGTGCGGATTACGCGCAGCCGCCTCGCGGGCGAGCCTGCGGATATCCTGATCCAGCCGCGTCTGGGCGGCATGGGGATTTTCGACTTTCACCGCGCGGCGCCGGCCATCGAGGAAGGGCGCGCGGCGGTGGAATATATGCTGCCCGCAATTCGGGCAAGGCTGGGGATTGACTAACGTCTATCGAAAAAGCGACCCGAAACTTGCTAAATCGCGGCGGCGCTCGCCGCGCGCTTCTCGCCTTACAAATCCCAATTCCCCGCAAAACCAAGCGCTGCAAGCCGCGCGGCACGCCAAAGCACGTCTTGCTGCGTCGCAGCAAAGCGCTGGCGCGCCTTTGAGAAATTAATTTTCACTTGCGAGACTCCGCGCCATGCTGGACGAGTGGGGCAGATACAAGCCGACACCGTCCGAGACGTCCTCAAACAACCTGGATGGAGACACGCGTGTTCCTATACGGCTTTGGTCCGGTGTTGCTGGCCGGCACGATCCAGACGATCGAGCTGTCCGTCCTGTCGCTGGCGGCCGCCGTGCTGCTCGGCCTCGCGGGCGCGGCGGCGAAACTCTCGTTCAATCGTCCGCTGCGGGCGATCGCGACCGGCTATACGACGCTGATCCGCTCGGTGCCCGACCTCGTGCTGATGCTGCTGCTGTTCTACAGCATCCAGATCGCGGTCAACAATCTCACCGACGCGCTGACTCTCCCGCAGTTCGATATCGATCCGTTCGTGGCCGGCGTGCTGACGCTCGGCTTCATCTACGGCGCGTACTTCACCGAGACCTTTCGCGGCGCCTTTCTCGCGGTGCCGCGCGGCCAGCTCGAAGCGGGTAGTGCGTACGGCATGAGCGGCGCGCGCGTGTTCACACGCGTCCTGTTCCCGCAGATGATGCGTTTCGCGCTGCCGGGCATCGGCAACAACTGGCAGGTGCTGGTGAAGGCGACGGCGCTGGTGTCGATCATCGGTCTCGCCGACGTGGTCAAAGCCGCGCAGGACGCCGGTAAAAGCACCTTCAACATGTTCTTCTTCATCCTGGTCGCCGCGCTGATCTATCTGGCGATCACCACCGCGTCGAATCTCGTGCTGATCTGGCTGGAAAAGCGCTATTCGATCGGCGTGCGGCACGCGGAGCTCTAAGACCATGATCGACATCCTCAATCAATTCTGGCGCGCGTTCCTGTACTGGGACGGCCAGCGCATGTCCGGGCTCGCGGTCACGCTGTGGCTGCTGGTGGCGTCGATCGGAATCGGTTTCGTGCTGGCGATTCCGCTGGCGGTGGCGCGCGTGTCGAAGAAGCGCTGGCTCTCCACGCCGGTGCGTCTTTACACTTACGTGTTTCGCGGCACGCCGCTGTACGTGCAGTTGCTGCTGATCTATACCGGCATGTACAGCCTCGAATTCGTGCGCTCGCATCAGGTGCTGGACGCGTTTTTCCGCAGCGGTTTTCACTGCGCGATTCTCGCCTTCGCGCTGAACACCTGCGCCTACACCACGGAGATTTTCGCCGGCGCGATCCGTTCGACCTCGCACGGCGAAGTGGAAGCGGCACGCGCCTACGGCATGAGCTGGTTCACGATGTACCGGCGCATTGTGATACCGTCCGCGCTGCGCCGGGCCTTGCCGTTGTACAGTAACGAAGTGATCCTGATGCTGCACGCCACCACGGTCGCTTTCACGGCCACGGTGCCGGACATCCTGAAGGTGGCGCGCGACGCGAACTCGGCCACCTACCAGTCGTTCGACGCGTTCGGCCTCGCGGCGCTGATTTACCTGGTGGTGTCGTTCGCGCTGGTGGCATTATTTCGCCGCGCCGAGCGTCATTGGCTGGGTTACCTGGCGGTGCGCACGCATTGAAACGCGCCGTGTTTGCAGTGGGCGGCGCGGCATCCGCGCGCCGTCACGAAGATTGATCCGTATTTTCAAAGGGAGAGCATCTTGCTCCACACGACTCAAACCGAAGCTTGCAAGCTCGCCGTACAGGACATCCACAAGCGCTACGGCGACAACGAAGTGCTCAAGGGCGTGTCGCTCAACGCGAACAAGGGCGACGTGATCAGCATCATCGGCGCGAGCGGGTCGGGCAAGAGCACCTTCTTGCGCTGCATCAATTTCCTCGAGCGGCCGAACGCCGGGCAGATCGTCGTCGACGGCGAAACGGTGAAGACCAAGACCGATCGCGCCGGCAATCTCGAAGTCGTCGATCACAAGCAGCTGCAGCGCATCCGCACCAAGCTCGCCATGGTGTTCCAGCATTTCAACCTGTGGGCGCACATGAATGTGATCGAGAACATCGTCGAAGCGCCGATTCATGTGCTGGGTCTGAAGCGCAAGGAAGCCGAAGACCGCGCGCGCGAATATCTCGAGAAGGTCGGTCTCGCGCCGCGCCTCGAAAAACAGTATCCGTCGCATCTGTCGGGCGGTCAGCAGCAGCGGGTGGCGATTGCCCGCGCGCTCGCGATGAACCCGGACGTGATGCTGTTCGACGAGCCGACTTCCGCGCTCGATCCCGAACTGGTCGGCGAAGTGCTGAAGGTCATGCAGAAGCTCGCCGAAGAAGGCCGCACCATGATCGTCGTCACGCACGAAATGGGTTTCGCGCGCAACGTGTCGAACCATGTGATGTTCCTGCATCAAGGCCGAACTGAAGAAGAAGGCTTGCCCGCGGAAGTCCTGACCTCGCCGCGCAGCGAGCGGCTCAAGCAGTTCCTCTCCGGCAGCCTGAAGTAACGCGCGGCTCGCGCCGTAGCGTTTGACTCGCTCAGCGATGGCTCGCACGTCCAGCCCGGCTCGCACCACGCAGGTCGCAATCGTCGCCTTGCCGCCCGTGTCGATGTCGGGCGTCGGGCCGATTGTCGACGCGCTCAATCTCGCCAATGAAATCGACGGCCGCGCACTGTACCGCGTGCAGGTGTGCTCGTGGGACGGCCGCGCGGTGCCGCTCGCGGGCGGCGCGCACTGGCCGGCCGACGCCGCCTTCGGCGATGCGATCTTGTGCGACTGGCTGATCATCGTCAGCGAGCGCTTTCAGCAATTCGCCGATTACCGCCTCTTTCTCGCCAGCCTGTCGCGCGTCGGCCAGCGCACGCCGCTCGTCACCGGCATTCATCACGGCGTGTGGTGGCTCGCCATGGCAGGGCAGTTGTCCGGCTATCGCGTGAGCGTCAATTGGGAAACCTATCAGCAGTTCTCCGAGCAATTCGAGCGCTCCATCGTCACGCAACAGATCTTCGAAATCGACCGCGATCGCGCCACCTGCGCGGGCGGCCAGGCGACCGTCGACTTCATGCTGGCGATGATCGGCCGTGAGCACGGTCCCGAACTCGCGGATCGCATTGCGGATACGCTCGGCGTGGGCGTGTTGCGCGCGGGCGAGGAGCGGCAGCGCATTCCGTTCGTGACCGCGCCGGGCGAACGCCATCCGCGCCTGAACGACGCGTTGCTGCTGATGGAAGCGAATATCGAAGACCCGCTCACCACCGACGAGATCGCGGGTCTGGTCGGCGTGTCGCGGCGGCAACTGGAGCGCCTCTTTCGCCAGTATCTCGGCTCGATGCCGTCCAAATACTATCTGGGACTGCGGCTTTCGAAAGCGCGCACGCAATTGCAGCGCACCAGCAAGTCGGTGGTGCAGATCAGTCTCGCTTGCGGATTTTCGTCGGCGGCGCACTTTTCGAATGCGTACCGCGAACGCTTTGGTGTCACACCGCGCGAGGATCGTCGTAACTGGATCGACAAGCAGACCGGCGCGAGCGGCGCCGCGGCCAGCGAGCCACGGCCGGGCGCGCTGATCGAGCGGCCGGATCAGGCGGATTGAAACGGACTGAAAGGCGGACCGAAACGCGGCCCAAAGCGCCTGGCCCGGCGCTCAACGCCCGCCGTTCGCGTGGAACCTCATAGAAAGCGTCGCGTATGCGCAAGACGTATCGCGTGCGGTTTCCTACACTACCTGTATTACCTCTCACCTGTAACGAGGATTTGCCATGAACGACCTGACAGTGACACGCCAGACCTTCGACGAAGTCATGGTGCCGGTGTTTTCGCCCGCCGCCTTCGTGCCGGATCGCGGTCTCGGCTCGCGCGTCTGGGATACGCAAGGCCGCGACTATATCGACTTCGCCGGCGGCATCGCCGTCACCGCCCTCGGTCATGCGCATCCCGAACTGCTGAACGTGTTGCACGAGCAGGGCGGCAAGCTGTGGCACATCGGCAATGGTTACACCAACGAGCCGGTGCTGCGCCTCGCCAGGCGCCTCGAAGACCTGACTTTCGCCGACCGCGCATTCTTCGCCAACTCGGGCGCGGAAGCGAACGAAGCCGCGTTGAAGCTGGCGCGCCGCGTCGCGTTCGACCGTCACGGCGCGGATAAATACGAAATCATCTCGTTCACGCAGTCGTTCCATGGCCGGACGTTCTTCACGGTCAGCGTCGGCGGCCAGCCGAAGTATTCGGAAGGCTTCGGCCCGGTGCCGGCCGGCATCACGCATCTGCCGTACAACGACATCGAAGCGGCAAAGAAAGCCATCGGCGCGCAAACCTGCGCGGTGATCGTCGAGCCGATTCAGGGCGAAGGCGGCGTGATCCCGGCGGATCCGGCGTTCCTGAAGGCGCTGCGCGAAGCCTGCGATCAGCACGGCGCACTGCTGATTTTTGACGAGGTACAAACGGGTGTGGGCCGCAGCGGCTATTTTTACGCGTACGAGGAAACCGGCGTGACGCCGGACATCCTGACCACGGCGAAAGCGCTCGGTAACGGTTTCCCGATCGGCGCGATGCTGACCACCAACGAACTGGCCGCGTATTTCAAGGTTGGCGTGCACGGCACGACGTACGGCGGCAATCCGCTTGGCGCGGCGATCGCTGAGAAAGTGGTCGAGCTGGTCAGCGATCCGAAGCTGCTCGAAGGCGTGCGCTCGCGCAGTGAAGCGCTGAAGGGCCACCTCGCGAAGCTGAACGAACGCTTCGGTCTGTTCACGGAAGTGCGTGGCCGAGGTCTGTTGATCGGCGCGGAATTGACCGATGCATTCAAGGGCCGCGCGAAAGATTTCGTCACGGCAGCAGGCCAGCACGGCGTGATCATGCTGATGGCCGGTCCTGACGTGCTGCGTTTCGTGCCCTCGCTGATCATGCCGCTCGACGATATGAACGAAGGCTTCGAGCGACTCGCCAAGGCCATCGAAACGATCGTCGGCGCGAAGGCTGAAGCGGCGTCGCATTGATTCACGGCATTGATCACGCGTCACATTCAACAGGAACGATGATGCTCTTCGTACGCCCAGGCCGCCTCGCCGATCTCGACGCGCTCGAACACATGGCGCGCACCGCGCAACCGGTGCTGCATTCCCTGCCGCACGACCGGCGTGCGCTCGAAGCGCGCGTCGCGTTGTCGGAAGACTCGTTTCGCGCGGAGGTCGATTTTCCGGGCGAGGAGTTCTATCTGTTCGTGCTCGAAGATGCGCTAAGCGGCAAGCTGATGGGCACGGCGAGCATCGTCGCCGCAGCCGGTTACTCGGACCCGTTCTACGCGTTTCGCAACGACGCGCTGATTCATGCGTCGCGCGAACTGCATGTGAATCGCAAGATTCACGCGCTGACCATGTCGCATGAACTGACGGGCAAGAGCCGCCTCGCGGGCTATTACATCGATCCGTCGCTGCGTGGCGACGCCGCCGCGCATCTGATGTCGCGCGCGCGGATGATGTACATCGCCGCCAATCGCAAGCGCTTCACGCCCGAAGTGTTTTCGCTGCTGCTCGGCGTCACCGACGAGAACGGCGTGTCGCCGTTCTGGGAAGCGGTGGGGCGCAAATTCTTCGGCCGCAACTTCGCCGACATCGAGATCGAATCGGGTGGCCGCAGCCGCACGTTCATCGCCGAAGTGATGCCCACGTATCCCATCTATGTGCCGTTGCTGCCCGAGGCGGCGCAGCGCGTGCTCGGCGAGCCGGATTCGAAGGCCTTGCTCGCGTATGACATCCACCTTGAAGAAGGCTTCGAGACGGATCGCTACATCGACATTTTCGACGCGGGTCCGGTGTTGACTGCACAGGTGGATCGCAGCGCCTGCGTCACGCGCAACGAAACTCGCACGGTGCACGAGAGCAATGCGGCCGCTAACGGTTCGACGTATCTGATCGCGCATAACGACGCCGATGGCGAGTTCCGCTGTGTGCTCGCCGAATTAACAGCGGGTAAAGAAGCTGGCGCCTCGATGTCGCACGCGGCGCGCGCCGCGCTCGGCGTCGAAGAGGGCGACACGGTGCGCTGCGTGCCGCTGCACCAGCCGCAGCAGGAAGAACAATCGGGAGAGGCACGATGATCGTCGTTCGCGTTGTGCAACGAGGCGATGTGGACGCGCTCATGCGGCTCGCGCAGGAAACCGGCCCGGGTCTGACCACCTTCAAGCCGGACCGCGAGGCGCTCGCGGCACGCGTGGAACGCGCGCGCCGCACGATGGAAGACAAGGCCGAGCCGCACGAAGCCGGCTACTTCTTCGTGATGGAAGACACCGACACGGGCGACGTCGCCGGTGTGTGCGGGATCGAAACCGCGGTCGGCTTGCAACAGCCGTTCTACAACTATCGCGTGAGCACGGTGGTGCACGCGAGCCAGGACCTCGGCATCTGGACGCGCATGCGCGCGCTGAATATCTCGCACGACCTGACGGGTTATGCCGAAGTATGCTCGCTGTTCCTGAGTCCGCGTTATCGCACGAGCGGCGTGGGCGGCTTGCTGTCGCGTTCGCGTTTCATGTTTCTCGCGCAGTTTCGCGAGCGCTTTCCGCAGCGTCTGTGCGCGGAATTGCGCGGCCATTTCGATGCCGAAGGCACCTCGCCGTTCTGGCGCGCGGTCGGCTCGCATTTCTACCAGATCGATTTCAACGCGGCGGATTATCTGAGTTCACATGGCCGCAAGGCGTTTCTCGCCGAGCTGATGCCGCGCTATCCGGTGTATGTCGAGTTGTTGCCGGAAGAGGCGCAGGAGTGCGTTGGCCTCACGCACAACGACACGATTCCGGCGCGCCGCATGCTCGAATCGGAAGGGCTGCGTTACGAGAATCACGTCGATATCTTCGACGCGGGTCCGGTGCTCGAATGCCATATCGCCGACTTGCGCACGGTGCGAGAGAGCGTGGTGGTGCCGGTCGAAATCGGCGCGTCGGCCGCGCCGCAGGATGGACCGAAATCGATGGTGTCGAATACGTCGTTGGGCGATTTTCGGGTCGGCGTGGTGGCGGGCGTGCCGCAGGACGGCGTGTTCCGCCTGAGCGCGACTGAAGCCGCGGCACTCGACGTCAAGGCAGGCGACCTCGTGCGCGTGCTGCCGCAGAAACACAAACAGGGATGATCATGAGCGAGCTTTTCATCGACGGCGAATGGGCCGCCGGCACAGGACCCGCATTCGCGTCGCACAACCCGGGCACGGGCGCGACGGTGTGGGAAGGCAACAGCGCTTCGGCGGACGACGTCGATCGCGCGGTGCGCAGTGCACGCCGCGCCTTCGCCGCGTGGTCGGCGTTGAGCCTCGACGAACGTTGCGGCGTGGTGCGCCGCTTCGCCGCGCTCGTGACCGAACGCAAGGAAGCGCTGGCTGAAGCGATCGGCCGCGAAACCGGCAAACCGCTGTGGGAAGCGCGCACCGAAGCGGCTTCGATGGCGGCCAAGGTCGAGATCTCGATTCAGGCTTATAACGAGCGCACCGGCGAAAAGAGATCGGCGATGGCGGACGGCACTGCGGTGCTTCGGCATCGTCCGCATGGCGTGGTGGCGGTGTTTGGGCCGTACAACTTTCCGGGCCACTTGCCGAACGGGCATATCGTGCCGGCACTGATCGCGGGCAATGCGGCCGTATTCAAGCCGTCGGAACTCGCGCCCGGCGTGGCCGCGCTCACCGTGCAGATCTGGCGCGATGCCGGTTTGCCCGCGGGCGTGCTGAACCTCGTGCAAGGCGAGAAGGACACCGGCATTGCGCTCGCGAATCATCGGCAGATCGACGGTCTGTTCTTCACGGGTAGTTCGGATACCGGAACATTGCTGCACAAGCAGTTCGGCGGCCGCCCGGAAATCGTGCTGGCGCTCGAAATGGGCGGCAACAATCCGCTCGTGATCGGACCGGTGGCCGATGTCGATGCCGCCGTGCATCACACGATTCAGTCGGCGTTTCTGTCAGCGGGGCAGCGTTGCACGTGCGCGCGCCGTATTTTCGTGCCGAACGACGCGGGCGGCGATCGTTTCATGGAACGCTTCACCGAAGTCACGTCGCGCATCACCGTCGGTGAATATAACGTCGATCCGCAGCCGTTCATGGGTGCCGTGATTTCGGCGCGTGCTGCGTCGCGACTTGTCGCCGCGCAAGAACGCTTGCTGGCCGATGGCGCCAAGGCTTTGCTTAAGATGGAGCAGCGCGATCCGAAACTCGGTTTCGTCACGCCCGCGATCCTCGACGTCACGAACGTGAAGAACCTGCCCGACGAAGAGCACTTCGGGCCTTTGGCGCAAATCATCCGCTACGGCAGCTTCAACGAAGCGCTGGAACAGGCTAACGACACCGAGTTCGGTCTCTCCGCCGGCCTCCTCGCCGACGACGAAGCGCTCTGGACGCACTTCCAGCGCACCATCCGCGCGGGCATCGTCAACTGGAACCGGCCGACCAATGGCGCATCGTCGGGCGCGCCGTTCGGCGGGCCGGGCCGCTCGGGCAATCACCGGCCGAGCGCGTATTACGCCGCCGACTACTGCGCGTTCCCGATGGCATCCGTCGAAAGCGCGCAACTGCAAATGCCCGCGAGCGTT
Organism: Paraburkholderia dipogonis; assembly: GCF_046027395.1. Classification (GTDB taxonomy): domain Bacteria; phylum Pseudomonadota; class Gammaproteobacteria; order Burkholderiales; family Burkholderiaceae; genus Paraburkholderia; species Paraburkholderia dipogonis_A. The sequence continues at coordinate 55,737 of NZ_JAQQEG010000047.1, forward strand.
TCGCCGGGCCTTCAATTCTAAGGATCGACGATGCAAGCCACTGAAGCCAATTTCGACGGCCTGGTCGGCCCGACCCACAACTACGCGGGGCTCTCGTTCGGCAATGTCGCGTCGCAGAACAACGACAAGTCGGTTGCGAATCCGAAGGCGGCCGCGCGGCAAGGCCTGCGCAAGATGAAGCAACTCGCCGATCTCGGCTTTCATCAAGGCGTGTTGCCGCCGCAGGAGCGTCCGTCGATGCGTCTGTTGCGCGAGCTCGGTTTCTCCGGCGACGACGCGACCGTGATCGCGCGCGTGGCCAAGGACGCGCCCGAGTTGCTGGCCGCGGCGAGTTCGGCTTCAGCGATGTGGACCGCGAATGCGGCGACCGTGAGTCCGTCCGCGGATACGCACGACGGGCGCGTGCATTTCACGCCGGCCAATCTGTGCAGCAAGCTGCATCGCGCGATCGAACATGAATCGACGCGCCGCACGCTGCGCGCGATTTTCAACGACGCCGACCGTTTCGTGGTGCACGAAGCGCTGCCCGGCACGCCCGCGCTCGGCGATGAAGGCGCGGCGAATCACACGCGATTCTGCTCGGAATATGCGGCACGTGGCGTCGAATTCTTCGTGTATGGCCGCAGCGAGTATCGTCGCGGGCCGGAGCCGAAGCGCTTCCCGGCGCGTCAAACCTTCGAGGCGAGCCGTGCGGTCGCGCATCGTCATGGCCTCGCGGATGCGGCCACGGTGTATGCGCAGCAGAACCCCGACGTGATCGACGCGGGCGTATTCCATAACGACGTGATCGCGGTCGGCAATCGCAATACGCTGTTCTGTCATCAACTGGCGTTCGTCGAACAGAACGCGGTGTACGACGAACTGCGCTCGAAGCTCTCCGGCCTGAAAGCGGACTTCAACGTGATCGAAGTGCCGGACGCCCAGGTAAGCGTGGCCGACGCCGTCACCTCGTATCTGTTCAACAGCCAGTTGCTGACACGCCCGGATGGTAAGCAGGTGCTGGTGGTGCCGCAGGAATGCCGCGAAAACCCGCGTGTTGCCGCATACCTCGACGATCTGACGTCGCACACGGGCCCGATCGACGACGTGCTGGTGTTCGACCTGCGCGAAAGCATGAAGAACGGCGGCGGCCCGGCGTGCCTGCGCCTGCGTGTCGTGCTCGACGACGCGGAACGCGCGGCAGTGACGCAAGGCGTGTGGATCAACGATACGTTGTTCGGCCGTCTGGATGCGTGGATCGAAAAACACTATCGTGACCGCCTCGCACCGGCCGATCTGACCGATCCGCATTTGCTCGCCGAATCGCGCACCGCGCTCGACGAACTGACGCAGATTCTCGGTTTGGGTTCGCTGTATGACTTCCAGCGCTGAGCGCGATATGCCGGTTTCGATGCTCGACGATTTCCTCGCCTACACGCTGGCGGGCACGCGGCCGGCCGCTAGTGAAACACAGGGTACGTGCGCCGGCGGCGTGCGCTGGTCGTGGCTGGACGACGGCGTGCTGTTGATGGAACCGGCGGCGCAGGAAGAGGGCGTGCGCAGTGTGCTCGTTTCCGCCGGCGTGCATGGCGACGAGACCGCGCCGATCGAACTGCTGGGGTTTCTGGTGCGCGACATCGCGCGAGGTGCCGCCTCGCTGACTTGCCGCCTGCTGGTAATTCTCGGCAACGTCGACGCCATGCGCGACGCCTGCCGTTATCGCGATGACGATCTGAACCGCCTTTTCAGCGGCCGTCATCTGCAGGTGCCGCAGAGCTACGAGGCACCGCGTGCCGCCGCGCTGGAGCAGGCCGCGACGCAATTCTTCGCGGCAGCGTCGGACCAACCAGGCGCGCGCTGGCATATCGACATGCATACGGCGATCCGCGCGTCCGCCTTCGAACAGTTCGCGTTGCTGCCGCATACCGGCAAGCCGTTTTCGCGCGCGATGTTCGAGTGGCTCGGCGAGGCGCGTATCAGTGTGGTGCTGCTGCACACCACCAAGGGCAACACGTATTCGCATTTCACCGCGCAAGAGTGTGGCGCCGAGGCGTGCACGCTGGAACTCGGCAAGGTGCGTCCGTTCGGTCAGAACGATCTGACGCGTTTCGCCGGTGCCGATCACGCGGTGCGCCAACTGCTGGCCGGCATGAGCGGCGAGGCGCGTGCGGACATGCCGCGGGCGTTCACAGTCATCGATCAGATCACCAAGCGAAGCGATGCGTTCGAATTGCTGGTCGCCGCCGATGTGGCGAATTTCACGCCGTTCGCGAAAGACACCGTGCTCGCGCGCGACGGCGAATATCGCTATGTCGTGCAGCACGACGAGGAACGGCTCGTGTTTCCGAACGCGACCGTCAAGCCCGGTTTACGCGCCGGCTTGATGGTTGTCGAGACGACGCAGGACACGCTGTCGAAACTCGTGTAGTTCACCACGCACGAACCAAACGTTGCGCGCTGGGGCGCGCAACGTTTCCCCTCAGGCCGCTTCTTAAGCCGCGTTTGCGCGGATCAAGCCTTCGGCCACCATCGCTTCACGCACCTTCGGCCGCGCCGCGACGCGCTCCAGATATGCGCCCAGCTTCGGATAAGCGCCGAGGTCGATCGACAGCATGCGCGCCCAGCTCAGCACCGTGAACGCATACGCATCGGCGACCGAGAACTGTCCCGTCAGGTAGTCGCGCGACGCAAATACACGCTCCAGTTCGCTAAAACGCGTGGCGAGTTTCGCGCGGCATTCGGCCTTCGTCGATTCGGCTGTCTCCTGGTGCCACAGCCACGGACTGAACGTCTTGTGCAATTCCGTGCTGATATACGTGAGCCATCCGAGTGCTTCGAGCCGTTGTGGCGAACCCGCAGGCGGCAGCAAGCCCGACTCGGGCGCAAGATCGGCGACGTATTGAAGCAGCGCTGCGCCTTCGGTGTGGCGCGAGCCATCGGCGAATTCGAGCAGGGGCACATAGCCGCGCGGCGAGATCGCATAGTAGTCGTCGCCGTTGGCGAGCTTGTGCGTTTGCAGATTGACCTTGACGCCTTCGAAGTCGAGATCCGCTTCGCGCAGTGCAATGTGAACCGCCAACGAGCAGGCGCCCGGTGAGTAATAGAGTTTCATGATGGTTTCGCTATGAACGGGTGTGAGGTCCCGGCGGGTGCCGGTGGCGAGGCTCGTCGGCCGACAAGTCCATGTGGTAAAAGTAGCCGGGATCGCATTCCGAATAAACAGGCGGCTTGCCAAACCATGCGTGCAAAAACGCAATACGAACTGACTTCGGCGGATACGCAAACCATTCTCGCGCTGGTGCGCACGGGCACGCTCGCGGAAGCCGCGCAGCGTTTGGGTATCGACGCCTCGACCATCTTTCGCTCGGTGCAGCGGATCGAACGCGGGCTGGGGCAGCGTCTCTTCGAGCGCTCGCGCAGCGGTTATCGCGCCACGCCGCTCGGCGCGCAACTGGCGCGACACGCCGAGCGCATCGAAAGCGAACTCGCGGCGGCGCGCTCCACGGTGCAGGCGAGCAGCGACAGCGTGTCCGGCAGCGTCCACGTGACGACCACCGATACCGTGCTCTACGGCCTGCTGTTGCCCGCACTGCATGATTTCGCGGCGCTGCATCCGGCGTTGTCGTTCGAACTGACCGCGACCAACGGTCTCGCGAGCCTCACCAAACGCGATGCCGATATCGCCGTGCGCGCCACGCGCCGCGCGCCGGATCATCTGGTCGGCAAGCATGTGGGTCCGCTGCGCATCGCAGTGTTCGCCGCCAAAGGCAGCAGCATCCATGCGAGCGACGCCGATGCGCTGGCGCGCTGCGACTGGGCGGCCCCGGACGCCTCGCTCGGCGATCACCCTTCGGTGCTTTGGCGCAAGCGTCATTGCCCGACGGTCGAGCCGCGCTACAAGACCAACAGCGTGATGGCGGTGTTCGAACTCGTCGTGCGCGGTTTCGGCGTCGGCATCTTTCCGACTTTTCTCGCGCGCGGCCGCGACGATCTCGTGCAATTGACGCCGCCGCTCGACGAGGCCGAGTCGCAGGTCTGGGTGCTCGCGCATCCGGAGTCGCGTCATTTGCCGCATGTGGCTGCCGTCTATACGCATCTGTCGCAGCAACTCAGCGGCGATTTCGCAGCGGGCGACGGCGCGCTTTAACGCGTTTGCCTTTGCCTGAACGCGACAGCTATTTACACCTTTACGCATGAACCCAAGGCGCGTACCCAACGACGCGCCGCGCGGCGCGCCCGCAGGCGCGGCAGACGAAGCCTGTACAATCGCGGCCTCGCGGCTGTTGCGCTGCACCACAGCGGCCGCATGAGTTTGAATCGCAATTTTGGCGCGGCAATCATGCTTGCCCGGATTCGGCTCCGTCTTATTCAATACCGTAGAGGAACACCCGTAATGAAGATGAATTGGCGAAACATGGCTGCGCTCGCGCTATTCGCAGCGGCTTCGGTCACGGCCGGCACCGCGTCGGCGGCCGATATCAAGGAAGTGCATTTCGGCGTCGAGGCATCGTATGCGCCGTTCGAATCGAAGTCGCCGTCGGGCGAGCTGCAGGGTTTCGACATCGACGTCGGCAATGCCGTGTGCGCGAAGCTGAAAGCCAAATGCGTGTGGGTCGAGAACTCGTTCGACGGTCTGATCCCGGCCTTGCAGGCGCGCAAGTTCAACGCCATCAATTCGGACATGACGATCACGGATCAGCGCCGTCAGGCGGTCGATTTCACGGATCCGATCTACACCATCCCGAATCAGATGATCGCGAAGAAGGGCAGCGGTCTGCTGCCGACGCCAGCTTCGCTCAAGGGTAAGCATGTCGGTGTGCTGCAGGGCACGATTCAGGAAACCTACGCGAAGGCGCGCTGGGCGCCGGCCGGCGTCGACGTCGTGCCGTATCAGACGCAGGACCAGATCTACGCCGACCTCGCCTCGGGGCGTCTGGACGCGGCCTTCCAGGACGCGGAAGCCGCATCGAAAGGCTTCCTGAAGAAGCCGCAAGGCGCGGGCTTCGAGTTCGCCGGTCCGGCCGTCAGCGACGAGAAACTGCTCGGCGCGGGCGTCGGCTTCGGCATCCGCAAGGGCGACAAGGCCCTGAAGGACGCGCTGAACCAGGCGCTCAAGGAACTGAAGGCGGACGGCACGATCGACCGTTTTGCGGCGAAGTACTTCGACGTGAAGGTGGTGTTGAAGTAACGCGCTTCGTTGTGTCTGATGCAAACGGCCGCTATTGCGGCCGTTTGCATTTGTGCGGCGGCGGCGCAAGGCCGACGCTAATGGATCACCGCACGTTCGCTTCTGGTTGATCGAGATAATCGAACACGACTTCGCCGAGACCGAGCGTCAGATCGGCAATCAGATGGCGCGCTTCGACGATCTCGAGCACCGGCAATTCCGCGACCGGCGCGAGCGCATGCGGCGCCAGTTCGAGCGCGGCCGGGCCGGTCCATGCGCCTTTCAGATCGATGTCCTGCAGGTAGTAGCGCACCAGTTCGCAGATGCGCGGCGTACCGTCCACATGCGGAATCACCTTGAGCAAAAAGTTCGGCGTTTCGAGGCGCTTCTTCTGCTGCGCCAGGTCGAGCTGCCGATGCTTGTAGCCCATCGTGCCGGTGGCGATGCGCACCGGGCCGTAGTCGAGCGTGCCGACGAGCGTGTCGGTGTGGACGGCGAGCACCGGGTTCGCGAGCTTCTTCGGAAAGCCCCACAGTTCGCGGCCGCCGGCGATCGGCGGATGGTCGTCCAGATACATGGCGAGCGTGTAGCCGCCCGCCACGCCCTTGTACGACACCGGAATCACCTGGCCGCTTTCCGTGTAATCGCCGAAGCCCGTCGAATCCGGCATGCGAATGAACTCGTAGTGCACCAGCGGCTCGCCGATCTCGAGCGGCTCGGGCACCACGGCGCGCAGTTTGTCCGGATCGGTGCGGTAGGTGATGATCAGAAATTCGCGGTTGATGAACCGGTACGGGCCCATGGGGAATGCCGGGCTCGTGATCGGCATCGCGAAGGCATTTGACAGCACGCTTTTGACGTTCATGTTTTTCCTTGGTGGTTAAACGCGGTTGGAACGCTTCTGCACTGCACAAGAGTATCGTCGATTCCGTGCCGGATCGCTTTCAGACTCATCTCCAATTATTTCCAGATATTGCTTCACGGACGTGTCCGCGCATGGCGGCCTGCGCTAAAATCGCCGAGTGCACTGCGGGCGCCACGGGCTTCACGGCCTGGGACGCGCGCTAACGGTGCGGCGAAAATCAAAATACAGCAGTAAGCGCCTGGGCGGCGCTTAGCGGGGGAGTGCAATGACCACCATCGCAATCGAGAATCCGGGCCAAACGGGTGCAACAGACGATGCGCAATTGAATGCCAGCTTCGCGCGACAGCCGATTCTGAATCGTGACGGCATGCTGTGCGGCTACGAGATCAAGGTGCGCGCGCCGGAATGGACTGCGGACAGGCTGGAGGGCGCACGAGCCGCCGCGGACGCGGACAGCGATACCGACGCGTCGTCGTGCCGCACGCCCGGTCCGGCGCAACGCGTGGCGCGAGCCATCATTCACGGGCTGCTTCAGGGCAATGTGCGCGGCGCGCTGACCGGGCATCCGGCTTATGTCGACGTCAGCCGCGACATGCTATTCGACGACGCGATCCTGCGGCTGCCCGCCGAGCGCTTCATGCTCGAACTGGCGCCGACGATCGAGTGCGACGAGGCGCTGGTGGCGCGCATCGTCCAGTTGCACGGACGCCGCTATCGCTTCGTGCTCGACGAGGTGACCCAGCCCAACGAAACCTTCGCCAAACTGCTGCCTTACGCGGAAGTCGTCAAGATCGATTTCACGGGCGTGCCGCGCGCGCTGCTGCCGAAACTGGCGAGCGTGCTCAAGTCGGCGGGCAAGCTGCTGGTCGCCTCGGGAATCGACGCGCAAGCCGATTTCGAAACGGCCCATGGACTCGGCTTCGATCGCTTCCAGGGTTACTTCTTCGCGCGCGCGCAGACCTCGGCGACGCGCCGTGTCAGCGCGCCGCGCCATGCGTTGCTGAACCTGCTGCAACTCCTCTCGGGCGATCCGACCGTCGCGCAGCTCGAAGCCGAACTCAAGCTGAACCCGGTGCTGGTGATGCACCTGATGAAGCTCGCCAATTCGAGCGGCCTCGCCGTCGGCCACAAGGTCACGACGCTGCGCGAAGCGATCAACGCGACCGGCACCAACCGCATCGCGCGCTGGACGCAGCTGCTGCTCTACGCCGACGGCCGCAAGGTCGCCCTCGAAGATGATCCCTTGCTGCAACTCGCCGCGACCCGCGCGCGCTTCATGGAACTGGCGATCGAGCGCCTGCCCGAAGCCGGCCGCGACGAGGCCGATGCAGCGTTCCTGACCGGCGTGTTTTCATTCGTCGACGCGGTGTTCGGCGGCTCGCTCGAAAGCACCTTGAACGTGCTGACGTTGTCGCGTCCGATTCAGGCGGGCATCTTGCATCGACAGGGCGTGCTGGGGTTGCTGCTCACCGCGGTCGAAGCGCTCGAACGCGGTGCGTGGGATGAAATCGAAACGCTGTGCGAACGCTTGCAGCCGTTGACGGTGGAGGAGGTCGCGGAACTGGGTCTGGCGGCCGGCGCGTGGGCCGGTGTCGCGGACCGCAGCGCGGAAGGGTTGGAAAGAATCGAGGATTGAGGTCAGCGATTCGGCGGAGGGCCGCGGCATGCCATGCATGGCGGCCTCGGCGAGCCCGACTCGGCTTCAACGTGGCGTAGGGCAAATACAGAACAGGTGAGAGTGAAGCGCCGTGATCAACGATCACGCCAGGTCTTCACATCGTCTCCATTTCCCGCATCTGCCCCAAGCCGAAAAAACGCCCTAACTCCCTGGCCAGTTCATTCAACACGCTCATCTCTTTCTGTGAGATGCGACGTGGCTCCTGACTATGCGACCAGTCGCCGTAGAGCAGCGCCACGGTCGTGTCGCTTTCATCGACGACCGGCAGCAGCACGAAGGCGCGGGCGTCGTCGAATGAGCGGCGGAACCATTCGGGCAAGCGCGCGACCATCTTCGGGTCGCGCGCGTTTTCGATGAAGATGCCCACCGAGTTCGCGATCGCCAGATGAAACACGTCGGGTTCGAAGGCGGTGTTGAACGTTAGCTTGGGCAACGCTGCGTCGATCTTCGGTCCGAGACCGAGGCGCGCCTTGAAGGTGCCGTTGCTGTGCTTGACGAATACCACGGTGCGCGCAAAGCCGAGGCCGGCGAGCAGCGTTTCCGCGGCCATCGCCAGGGCCGGCTGGAGTGGGCTGCCGTCGGGCAGGCCGCGCAGATCTTCGACGCCCACCGCGATGCGCGCCTCGGGATTGAGCGCCTCGCGCGCGATCGCATCGGCATTGGCGCGCAACTCGACGATTTCGCGCATCACGCCGTCGCCGCCTTCCTCGCGGGCGAGCGCCACGCTCATCTCGAGCAGCACTTCGGGATCGGTGTTGAGCGCGCCGCTATATTCCTGCGCCAGTTCGGCGATGCGTTGCTCGCGCTCCCAGTCCGGCATGTTCTGCTGGGTGAGTACGTCGGCGACCGCCGTCGAATAATTGGTGATGGCGCGCAGCCACTGCACCTGGCGCGGCTGCGTGACGTCTTGCGGGTCGAACTCGCCCATGCCGGAGCGGATCATGTCGGGCAGGCGCCAGCGCACCGCGGCTTCGGCGCCGATTTCGTCGAAGGTCACGCCGAGCACCAGCACGCAGGCATCGGCTTCGAGCGTGCCGTCGTCGATATGGCGGCGAATCTGATCCCATTCGGCGTCGAGATAGAACACCACCAGCAGCTTGCCGATCTGCCGCATCAGCGTGCAGACCACGGCTTCCTCACCGGCGCGCAGATCGCCGCGCTCGGTCAGCTTGCGCGCGACGCAGCCCGACAGCAGTGTGCGGTTCAGTTCGAGTTTCGCGTCGATGCGGCGCGGCGCGCTGTGATGGAAGTGATCGACGATCTTCAGGCCGACCACGAGATGGCCGACTGCGTCCATGCCGAGCACCATCAGTGCGCGCGACACGGTCGTGATGTTGCCGCCGAACGCCATGTACATGGCCGAGTTGGCGAGCCGCAGCACTTTTTGCGTCAAGGCGAAGTCGGAAAGCACCACCTGCACGAGGCCGGTGAAGTCGAGGTCGTCATTGTTCATCGCCGCCATGGTAGAGCGCAGCGATTGCGACAGCATGGGGAAATCGCCGCGCTCGCTCATTCGCGTCCAGAGCCGGTCGAGCACCGCCGCCTTTACCATGTGAGTCCCGCCAAAGCCATACATGTTCCAATGAGTGCCACGCCGGCCAGAGGCCGGCTTGTTCCGCTGCATGATTCAATACATGAGCGCTTTGCCTGCATGGCTAGGCGCTGTGCAAATGAAGCGTGCGCGCTTCGAAACGCTGCGCGAGTTCGTCGGAGGGCAACGCCTTGCAGACGAGCCACCCCTGGATGTGGTCGCATCCCATCTCGGTGAGCAGGGTGCGCTGCGCTTCCGTTTCGACGCCCTCGGCCACCAGCTCGAGATCCAGTGTCTGAGCGAGGCCCACCACGGCGCTAACGATTGCCTGATCGTTCCGGGAGGTTAGCAGATTCTCGACAAAACTCCTGTCGATCTTGAGCTTGGCCAGCGGGAAGCGTTGCAGGTAAGCCAGGCTCGAATAGCCGGTGCCGAAGTCGTCGACCGCGAAGCGGATGCCCATTGCCGTCAGCTCTTCGAGCAGACCCTTGGCATGCGCCGGGTCGTGCATCAGCAGGCTTTCGGTGATCTCGAACACGAGGCGGCGCGGATCGATGCCGGTCAATTCGATCGCCTCGCGCACGGAGTCCTTGAAGCGCGGATCGCGGAACTGCTGCGGCGACACGTTCACGGCCACGTATTGCAACGCGATGCCTTTGGCATCCCACTGGATCAACTGCATGCAGGCCACCTTCAACACCCAGTTGCCGAGGAAGTTGATCAGGCCGATCGACTCAGCAAGTGGGATGAACATGGACGGCGGCACCAGCCCGTGCACCGGATGCAACCAGCGAATCAGCGCTTCCACGCCGACCACGCCATGCGTGCGGCTGCTCGTGATCGGCTGGAAGTGTAGCGAGAACTCGCCGTTGCGCACGCCGTCGTAGAGGTCGGCCTCCAGCTTCAGGCGTTCGGCGTCGGCGGGGTTGTCGTCGGGGACGTAGAAGGCGAGCGTGTTGCCGCCGGCCGCCTTGGCCTGCAAGAGGGCGTGGTCGGCCCAGCGCAGCAGGTGGGTGTCGTGGGCGGCGGTGTCGTTGGCGTGGCGTACGTCCGGGTAGAGCGCAATGCCGATGCTCGCCGACAGATGCACCTGCTGGCCGTTGAACACATACGGCTGCTGGATCGCGGTCAACAGGCGCCGCGCCAGCGTTTCGGCTGCGGCCGCCGCGTCGGTGCGGCTGGCGGCGGGCTTCACGAGGATCGCGAACTCGTCGCTGGCCACGCGCGCCACGGTCTCGCTCGGGCTCGTCATATTCAGTATGCGGCGCGAGGTGTCGCGCAGCATTTCGTCGCCGGCGTCGTAGCCGAGCGCGCGGTTCACGCGCTGATAGTCGTCGAGGTCGAGCAGCAGCAGCGCGGCGGGCGTGCCGTGCGCGTCGGCTTGCTGCTGGGCGTCGAGGAGCGCCGGGATCAGCGCCGACTGGTTGGCCAGATTGGTCAGGCGGTCCAGATGCAGCGCCTGGGTCAGGCGTTCCTCGGTGGCGCGCCAGGCCGACACGTCGAAGCCGGCGATCGCATAGCCTTCGGTGCCGTCGTGGCTGCTGCGCACCACGCGCAGCTCGACGGTGATCGGGTAAGTGAGCGACTTGATGAGACCGAGCGTGGCCTTCTCGACGTTGCCCGACACGGCGGCGCGCGTCAGCAGGGTGTCTAGGCGCGGCACGTCGGCCGGCGCTACCAGGTCGTGCAGCGTGATGGTCTCGAGATACTCGCGGTGATAGCCGATGAAGCGCAGGCTGGCCTCGGACACATAGATGAAGCGCAGTTCGTCGTCGACGTGCGCCAGCAGGTCGACGGCGCCGACCACCTGTTCCAGTTGCGCAGCGCGGCTTGCGGCCGTCTGCGGTTTGCCGTCCACGCGCCGGCCGAACGCACGAAGCCGGTCGATGACCGTGCGCAAGGAGCCCCGGCGGGGCGCGGTGATCCTGTTCGCTTCCATGTTTATCGCTGGCAACCTGTATTCGTCTGCAGGCGGGGCGGCTCACTGCCCGCCGTTTAAGGGCGGTCGAGAGGTATCAGGCCGCCCCATCAGAACGAGATAACGACCCCTGCGGGGAAATCTTTAGCGCCTGCTGTAAAAAACACGCGGTAAGGAAAGGCTTGCGCGGCTTGGCGGCGGCCCGGGACCGATTCAGTTAAAGTGCGGCTACTCGACGTCCGTTAATAGGACAAACCTCTGTTGTGCAGTGCCGGCCGTGACGTCGCTGCTGCGTAGCTTACCGAACACTTGCACCGATGCTCCATGTCTGAACGCGATCAAGCCAAGGCCACTGCCCGGCACATCGAGGTGCTCGACGCAACCGCCGACGGCGCCGAACCGGTGCCCGCCACGCAATTCGTCTATCTGGGCCGCCAGCCGATCCTCGATCGCGACGGCGCGCTCAATGCTTACGAATTGTTGTTTCGAGCTGGCGCGCATAACTACGCCGAAGTCACCGACGACGCCCAGGCGACGGCGCAGGTGGTGGCGCGCGCGATCGGCGGGATCGGCGTGCCGACGGTGTTGGGCCAGCATCGCGGCTTCGTCAATATCGACCGCGCGCTGCTGTTTAACGACATCGTCCATCTGATGCCGCCCGAGCGCTTCGTGCTCGAAATCCTCGAGACCGTGAAATTCGACGCGCAACTGGTCCGCCGTCTGGGCGAGCTGCGCCGCGTCGGCTTTCAGGTGGCGCTCGACGACGTGAGCGAACTGTCCGACGAGTTGATCGGCGCGCTGCCGCATGCCGACATCGTCAAGATCGACTTTTTGCAGACCGACCGCGCCGTGCTGCCGAGGCTGGCGGCGCTGGTGCGCGGGCAGGGCAAGACGCTGATCGCCGAGAAAGTCGAGACGCGCGAGGACTTCGCGCTCGCCCGTGAGCTTGGCTTCGATCTGTTTCAGGGTTACTTTTTCGCGCGGCCGCAGGTGCTGGCCGCGCCGCGCAACCGCTCGCCGCGGCCGGGGCTGCTGCGCCTGCTGGCCTTGCTGTCGCGCGATGCGGGCATCGTCGAGCTCGAAGCGGAGCTCAAGCTGAACCCGAGCGTGGTGGTGCAGTTGCTGCGCCTCGTCAATTCGAGCGCATTCGGGCTTGGGCGCAATATCGCGTCGCTGCGCGAGGCGATCATCGCCACTGGCACTCGGCAGATCGCGCGCTGGGCGCAACTGCTGCTTTACGCCGACAGCGGCGATCTGCCGTGGCGCGCCGATCCGCTGGTGCAACTGGCGGGAACGCGCTCGCGCTTCATGGAGCTAGCCGCAGGCTGGCTGCGTCCCGCCGACGACGAATTCGCCGATGCCGCGTTCATGACGGGCATTTTTTCTCTGATTCACGTGGTGCTCGGCAGTTCGCCGGGCGCGGTGCTGGAGAAACTCGGCCTCGCGCCGCAGATTCGCGAAGCAATCGTGTCGCGGCGCGGCGAGCTGGGCACCTTGCTGCGCCTCGCCGAGGCGGCCGGCGAGGGCGTCGACGCTGCAACGATCGCGCTGGACCCCGACGCGCCGGGCGGCTTCGTGGCTTTTACGCCCGAGGTGCTGGCCGAGCTGAATCTGTCGGCTGCAGCGTGGTTTGGCGCGCATATCGCGGAAGTGGCGGCCTGACAGGTGTGTCAGCGCCGTCGCGCGCCTTTCTGCAGGTTCGCCGTGGTCGCGTTCACGGCAACGACTTCTGCATCCTTCAGGCTGGTTCTTACGTACCTTGTGAGTACGTGGTCCAATAGCGAAGTTGGCCGGCGTTCGTGTGAACGCAGTGGCCTTGGGTTCATTGGACGAACCGCGTGCATCCACGCCTGGAGGAGCAACAGATGAAGAAGAAATTCATATCGGCGGCATTGGCCGCTGCCGTGTCGGTGGGATTCGCCATGCATTCGCTGACGGCTTCGGCGACGCTCAAGCCGGGCGATGTGGCGCCGGAGTTCACCGCGCAGGCCTCGTTGGGCGGCAAGACGTACACGTATTCGTTGGCCGACGAGCTGAAGAAAGGGCCGGTGGTGGTGTATTTCTATCCGGCGGCCTTCACCAAGGGCTGCACGATCGAAGCGCATGAGTTCGCCGAAGCCGTCGATGAATACAAGAAATATGGCGCGACGGTGATCGGCGTGTCGCACGACAACATCGACACCTTGACCAAGTTTTCGGTGAGCGAATGCCGCAGCAAATTCCCGGTCGCGGCCGATGCCGATTCGAAGGTGATCGGCGAGTATGACGCGGGCTTGCCGATGCATGCGTCGATGGCCAATCGGGTGTCGTATGTGATCGCGCCGGATGGCAAGATCATCTATGAGTACACGAGCTTGTCGCCGGAGAAGCATGTCGAGAATACGCTGAAGGCGGTGAAGGATTGGGCGGCGACGCATAAGCAATAGGCAGCCTTGATGCTCAAGCTGGGCGCCCGCGTAATTTTCGCAATGGTTTCTTGCGGTGCTCTTGCGGTGAGAGACGGGCGTCGCTCGTGCTAGGCTGAGTTTTTTGCCTTGTGAGCTTGCGATGCCGATTCTCGTTGCGTTGATTGCGTTGATTGCGTTGATTGCGCTGGCGTATGGCGCGGTGCGGGCGTTTGATGCCTTGCAGGCGGCTTTTGGGCTGGGTGTTGCTGTCGGTGTTGCCGTGCTGGTGGCTTTGCTGCTGATAGCCGCGCTGGCTTATTGGTGGCGGCGCCGCAAGGAAGTGGCTTCCAACGTTCGTGATGGAGATTGGACTCACGAACTCAAAGGGAGTTGGGGGTCGGTGCGGCTTGCTGCCGGTAAGCGGCTTTGTGAGATTCGTCTCGGTGAAGAGCAGGGCGCTTATATCTTTGCGGATTTGCTCGGGGCGGAGGCGCAGGGCCATGATGCTCAATGGCAGGTTGCTTTGAAGGTCAAAGATGCTAAGCATCAAACTTGGGTCTTGCCTATGCGGGATGAGCGGCAGGCTAAACAATGGGCGCGGATTTTGATGCTCGCTGAGGAGCAGAAGCTTTAGGGGTTGTTTTTGCGGATTGGCCTTTCCGTGATTTTTTTGTGGTCTATTAGCGTTGCTGTGTGGGGCGAAGCCTCCTTTCTTTGGCTGGTAACCAAGCTGCGTGCGCTGGAGGGCTCCCTTGAAACCCTGTCCTGACTCCAGGAGACATGCGGACATGTGTGCCAGAGGGGCGGTGGCCGAGGCCTGAATCCGGCCATCGCGTCTGCCCGTGACGGGACGCAATACGGAGCCGATACCCGAACGGTCCGATTACCTCCACTCCCGATATCTGCGCGAGGGCTAGCGTCGGTCAGTTCCTCGGTAATCATGTTGCGATTCGCTATGGCGAGTCCTGCGCCCTTGCAGGCTGCGCGGATCGATTGCTCAACATCGGGGAGCGAGAGAGCGAGCGGGCCAAGAAGCGGCGAACATCTTTGGATTGCAAACGTAGGGGCATGGAGGCAACCAACCGGCGCGTTCCGGTTTGCTCCGCGACTTGCCCGCATCCACGCTCGATCATGCCGAAGGCGTCGGCGAGACAGGGCCGCAACTGCGCGCCCGCCGCTGTCAGGCGATACCCGTATGGTCGCGTTCGAACAGACGGGCGCCAAGGGATTCCTCAAGCATCCGAATCTGCCGGCTGACGGCGCCCTAGGTTACACATAGCGCCGCCGCGGCCCGGTTAAAACTCAGGTGACGTGCCGTCTCTTTGAAGAGGCGCAACGCGATCTGCGATGGCAACCGCCGCATGGATCACCGTCAGTCTTTCCGATAGCTCAGGAAAACGAAGCGTCTGGAAGGTGCCGGTCCACCAGCATTCAGGTCAGCAGGCGGTCAAAGGGGAAAACCCCCGCCTGGTTAAGCCTGCCACTGTTCGTGGACCAGCAGGCCCATTCGATCACACTTCAATGCCACCCAGTAGCGTTGTGTCGAAATTTGACAATCGACCGGCGTCGCTTCAAGTATTCGTTTCCGACCTTCACTCACGCTCTTCCTTTTCCCGCGTACTCACGATTACTCACGCCAGACTCGAAATCAGACTGCATCCGCAGGTGGCGTGATGGCCCTGCCGCGCAACGGGCGTACCGCAATCGGTTATTCTCGTGTCGCCTTCGAGGATCATATTGGGCTGGACGTCGGGGTGCAGCGGGCATTCTATGAGATCGCCCTTGCGGGCCACGCGCCGCCCGGCATGACGGAGGGTTTGGTAGGCGGTGACGACTTGCCCGCCGTGGTCGGTGGTGTCTCCGAGTCGGATGAGGTCGATCATTGATTACTCGTCTTGGACTGACTATCAATGAAGCTCAGACTCCTAAGAACGCGCAAAATATATGGCAAAAAATCCCGTTGTGGCTCACGCAGTCTCATCGACTGACCATCCCCGCATACCGCCTTATGCCCATTAAATAAGCAGAAGCTATAAAAGCGCACGCGCTGAGCTTCTTCTCCGTTGATTTGATCCGTTGTTCTCAAAAAGCCCGTCGCGTTTATTGATCTCACTTGATAAATGCGCGAAACGGGGGCAGTGAGCCGTCGCTCAGAGTTATCCTCGTAATACGGCTTCCACCTTTTACCACGCATGTCCCATGCTGCTCCATAGGCAAGTGCGGTTCCATCCGACGATTGCACGTCTATGCACTTAAAGCGAAGCGAGAATTTTTCAATCGTGCTGGGTACCGGTGGCTTCTCTGTCCAATACGACGCGTTGGCAACCACGCCACTTGCCAAGTGTCCACCGTAGTAGTCAATCACGCTGATGGCGCAGTCAGCCCCCATGTCTACGGCAAGGACGGGAAATTTGTCCTCAGTGGCAACCGGTGTCACAGTGTAGCCAACACTGACTCGGCAGATAGCGGTACACAGTAGTAAGTTGATTTTGAGCCTAGATTTCATCGTTCAGTTTCTTCTCGGTTGCCGACCTTCAGGAAAGGCGAGCGGTGCTCCGTGTTCGTCGGCAAACCACGGTTCGCCGACGACTGCCAATGTCTGAGCAAATCCGACGCAACGTGCGATGTATCCATTGAACGTGATGTTTGGCTGGCCTACAGCAGCGGGATAGTTTACGACGGCCGACGCGTCGCGGAAACTTTCACTGTGGTAATAGATCTTGGTAATCGATGACCCGCCATTGCCCGGATGGTGAGAATTAGGAGGTCGAGTCGCGGAAACTGTTCGTCGTTGAAGATTGGTAGACCGGTCGGCATACTTCGCCATGCCCATTTTTGACCAGTAAAATCCGGCGCTATCCGACGGACCGGTTTGATCGTCAGCAGTAGGCGGATCACCATCGCCGCTAACGTTGAAGCGCCACCCGATCATTGCCGCCGTTACGCCGCTGATGCTATCTGCGATGTACTGTTGGGCATGAGAGCTGTCGGCACTAGCCTGTTGGTATGCCTGATGCAGCCTACTGCGCGCCTGTGGTGAAATCAGAGTCCCGCGCCCAACAAAATCCCAGTACTCGATGTAGTTATTTGGGCCTGTCAGTTGAAGGAAACCGCGGCCGTCCCATGGGTAGTACCACATGCCATGATTGTCTTCGTGCAATTTGGTGAGCCACTGCGTCTCCTGTAGCGCATTCCCAAAAAACGCAGATATTCGCCGCGGTGTATTAATAAGGTACTTGCGCAACGAACGGTTAAGCGGGGAAAGATAGGTATTCAGGAACGACGGACGCACGTCAGCGACATTCTCGTAATACGTTGCATGCTGAGGACCTTCGCGCAACACCTCCTTTGGCAGAAGCTGCTTGAATTCGCTCGCGCTAAACCACCTGCACGTCCTGAACTGCCGCACAAACGCCGCCGGCGGGAAATGCCAGACCTCACTGGCATGCGGCAAATCGGGATCGCTGACATCCTCCCAGAACGCCAGATCACGCGCATGCTCCATCAGCCTGTTGAAGTCACTTTCCGACAACGGGTTGGTCAATGCCTCATGCGGACTCTTCAGCCAGTTGTATCGTGCTTCCAGTCCAGCCCGGCTCCACTCGGAAGGGAATTTGCACACTGCATGCGCCATGCGTTGCCGGATTGCACCGAGACCCAATGCCTGCGCAGCGTCAGCGTGGCTGACATGCCCGGAATGATTGACGTCCAGCCAGCGCTTTACCGTGGGCGAATCACACAGGCTGTCGGGCGCGGGATCGTCGTTGATGAAACTCCAGCCCGCCCATTCGGGAAAATCAGCATCGCTATAGACGCGCACGCCCGCCTTCGAGAGATTGATCCATCCGTCACCGTCCGGTGTTCTCACTTTGCGCCAGTGATTGAAGCGCGCGCCGCTGGCAAGCTGGTCGTTGATGCAGCGGCCGAAGCGGAGCATC
This sequence comes from Paraburkholderia dipogonis, assembly GCF_046027395.1. Taxonomy (GTDB): domain Bacteria; phylum Pseudomonadota; class Gammaproteobacteria; order Burkholderiales; family Burkholderiaceae; genus Paraburkholderia; species Paraburkholderia dipogonis_A. Next base: position 73,200 of record NZ_JAQQEG010000047.1, read on the forward strand.
TCGAAGATGGCGCTGGGGTAGGCTACCGCGATGCCAGCGGGAATCCCTGCCAGACTGTTGTCGGTAAAACGCCCATGAAGTGCTATAGCCCTTTTGTACAGGTTGTACTCTGCTTCGCTCTCAACGGGCATGGCACCGGAGGCGGACCAGTTTCCATCCGTATTCTGCTGGTAGGTCGTGAGCGTGCAGTCCTTCTCGTAATGCATGCGGATAACAAGATCGCGGCTCGTTCCGGCCGGAACGAGAGACGCCTGCGGGTGCAGCGTGGCAACGGCTGGATAGCTATCGTCTTCACGATACGGGTGCGGCTCATTCGCAAAGAGCTTTGCGCCACGAGGAACGAAGAACCATATGTCGCCATAGACCGCGTCCGTTCGTGCCGGTGTACCAGCCAGCGGACCTGGAGCGCGCCCAATAAACTTCCGCAGATTCACCTCGTCGCAGACGATCTCAAAGTGGATTTGCGGAAACTGGCCGTAAATCTGGCCCGGTGTGCCGATCAGATCCTTACGGTAGATCTTCTTGCCCACTGCGAGGGATGAAAGCACCTGCTGCATATGCATGTACAGGGAGTAGTAGGTGACCTTCGCATTGTCGCCTTCGCCGATTTCCGTGTCGTGCCGGATAACCATACAGCCGTCATCCGTGCGGACATTCCGGTACTGGAGCGTCGGCTTGTGGGTCATGTCCGTTCGGCGCACGTACACGATCGTGCCGTCCGCAATGGCGCGCACGGAGGCAGGTTGCCCGCCATCGGTTGGCGCCATCAGATGCGCACCGCCATGCCAGCCAAGATTGAAGCTGACTGGATAGGCACCGTTGCCAGGTGCGCACTCGAGCATGTTGGAAGTGCACACGTCGCTGTCGGGCACAACGGCGTTGCCGGCGTCCGCCGTGAGCACCAAGTCATTCTGCTGCGGCTGTGCTGTCGAAAGAAAAGGAGGGCTGATAATCATGGGGCTTTATGGCGAGGCCTTCAGAGGGAATGCGTGTAATGCTCAGTGGCCGTACCGGAACCGAATGGGGCGAAACTGGGTATGTGAGCGTCGGGGCCTGGAACGTCCCACGATGCGGTCTTTTCGAGAATCGGGCCCGGGGACCCGTTGATGATCCCGTTGCCGCTGAGCTGGATGTACGAGCCGCCCGCGCCGATCCACACTTCCTTTGCCGCCGTGATGACAACGCGCCCACCGGTGCTGGTGACGGTCACGTCCTTTAATGCGGTAAGCGCCATTTCGTTGCTTTGGGCCTGAACCTCTACCTTGCCCTTTGCAGCTATCAGCCTCATGCCAAGCTGATACGCGAACAGCGAAATGGCACCTCGCACCGCGGCGAACAACGAGTGGCCCGAAGCAATGCTCACGTCGCGCCCGGTCGTCAAGGCCAGGTCATACCTGCTCGCAATATGGGTACTCTGCGCCGCCGTCATGCCGATCCCCGCAGCGCTCGCGATTACCATATCGGACCGCGCCAGTTCCGGGAACGGATTAACGTCCGATTTCGCCTCGCCACGAATGGCGCTGTTCTGCGCCTTGATGTCACCAATGGCGTCGCGCTGGTCAGTGCCGTCCTGCTGGGCGGTGTGCTGCCGAGCAACTTCCGCCATATCCTCATGAAGTTCGCGCGCCTGCGTGAGCCGCTGCACCGTCTCGCCCATGTCCTTGACGGGAGCCGTTGCACCCGCTCGCGTCTCGGTGCTGATGACCATACCCCGATTGGCGCGCAGCGCGCCCCATGAATCCGTTGCCAGTTCCCACCCCTGGCCGCGTTCCTCCTTGCGCCCGTTGTTACCGTCGATGT
>NZ_JAQQEG010000048.1:0-72815 GCF_046027395.1 Paraburkholderia dipogonis
AACGCGGCAACGGCCTTTTTATCGCAAGCGAGGGAACTCGGACCACCTCAAGTCGCCGCCTCAAGCCACCCCGTGCTGCTTGAACCACACCAGCACACGGCGCCAGCCGTCCTCGGCATCAGCCTTTTTGTAGCTCGGCCGGTAATCCGCGAAAAACGCGTGGCCCGCATCGTCATACACGACGAATTGCGAACCGCGTCCCGCTTGCGGACCTTGAGCGATAGCCTGCTTCATCTGCTCGAGTGTGTCCTGCGGGATGCTCTGATCCTGCAATCCGTAAAGCCCCAGCACCGGCGCATGAAGCTGCGCGACCTGGTCGAGCGGATTCGCCGGCATCATCGCGTTCTTTGTGCCTGTTACCCGCCCATACCAGGCAACCCCCGCCTTCAGCCCCGGGTTATGTTCGGCGTATAGCCACGCCATCCGCCCGCCCCAGCAGAACCCGTTCACTCCCAGCCGCTTCAGATCGCCGCCATGCTCGCCAGCCCAGGCAGCGGTCGCGTCGAGATCGCTCATCACCTGTTCGTCCGGCACTTTGCTGACCAGTTGCTCGTTCAGTTGCTGCATGCTCGTATAAACGGTCGGATCGCCCTGCCGTTCATACAGATTCGGTGCGATCGCGAGATAACCCTGTTTGGCGAAGCGCCGGCACACGTCGGCGATATGCTCATGCACGCCGAAAATCTCGTGCACGACGATGATCACCGGCAAGTGCGTCTTGCCCTTCGGCTGCGCGCGATACGCCGGCACCAGCGTGTCGCCGGAGCGCACCGCGATTTCGCCGGCTTCGAGGCCGTCAGTATCCGTATGAACGGTTTGCGCCGAGACCGGCAGCACGGCGGCGGCGAAGCCAGTGCCAAGCGCGGCCTTGATGAAGGTACGCCGGTTGAAGGGGACGTGCGGGACCAGGCTGTCGATGTCGGGTTTCAGCATGCGGCGCTCCTCGGTTGAACGTTGGAGGCAACAGGATACGCCTGACACGCATCCTGTTGCAGATGCAACGTTCCAGAGCGCCGCCGGCGCATCAGCGCATGTCAGTGCAGCTTGACCCGCGGCAGCGTGGTGCGGCGCAACCAGTGCGCGAAGGTATCGAGCACCATTCGCGCATAGCCGTGCAACGCGGCAATATGCAGCCGGTACAGCGACATATACATGAAGCGCGCGAACAGCCCTTCGATCAGCATATTGCCGCCGATCACCCCGCCCATCAGATTACCGACCGCGCTGAAATGCCCGAGCGACACCAGCGACCCGAAGTCGCGATAGGTGAACTCCGGCAACGGCTTGTTTTCGAGCCGTGCTGCCAGCGCCTTCATCAGGAAGCTCGCCTGCTGGTGAGCCGCTTGCGCGCGCGGCGGCACGTTGCGCTCGTTGCCCGGCCACGGACAGGCGGCGCAATCGCCGAGCGCGAAGACGTTGTCGTCGGTTTCGGTTTGCAGCGTGCGGCGCACGATGAGCTGACCCAACCGATTGACCGGCAGGCCGTCGAGCTCGCTCAGAATCGCCGGCGCCTTGATGCCGGCCGCCCACACCGTCAGATCGGCGCGCACGGTTTTGCCGCTCGCGGTGCGGATCATGCCGGGCGCGACTTCGGCCACGGTTTCGCCGATCATCAGCTTCACGCCGAGCTTGGTGAGCAACTCGGCCGTGGCGGTCGAGACCCGTTCCTGCAAAGCCGGCAGAATGCGCGGCCCCGCTTCGATCAGCACGATGCCGACGTCATGCCGCGGATCGAGCTTATGCAAACCGTATGCGGAAAGGACCTGCGCGGTGTTGCGCAATTCCGCCGATAGTTCCACGCCCGTCGCGCCGCCGCCGACAATCGCCACCTGAATCCGCGGCTCGCCGGTAGACGCCACGCCCGGCGTCGATTCGACGGGTTCATGCACCTGATGCTCGGCGCGCATGCATGCCGCGATCAGGCGTTTGCGGAAACGCTCGGCCTGGCTGACCGTGTCGAGTGCGAGGGAAAATTCAGGCGCGCCTTTGACGCCGAAGAAGGCGGTCGTGCTGCCGATCGCGATGATCAGCGTGTCGTATTCGAGCCGGCGTTCGGGCAGCAGCTCGGCGCCGTCGTCGTCGAGCACGGTGCCGAGCGTGAGGCGCTTGTTTGCGCGGTCCAGTCCCGTCAGTTCGCCCTGCTGAAATTCGAAGCCGTGCCAGCGCGCTTGCGCGGCATATTCGAGCTCCTGCGTGAACGGGTCCATGCTGCCCGCCGCCACTTCATGCAGGAGCGGCTTCCAGATATGAGTCGGATTGCGGTCGACGAGCGTGACCTGTGCCCGCACACTACTGCCCTTGCTCTTGTGGGGTGTATAGCGATCGCCCAAACGCGTCGCCAGCTCCAATCCCCCCGCGCCTCCGCCAACGACGATAAAACGATGCATGGAACTCTCCGTGTTTGCCGATGGGTTATGCGTCGTGCGGCGCCCATGCAATTTCACATGAGCGCCGTCTTTCAGCGATTGTCCGCGAGCAGCACGGGTTGTCACAAGCCATCAATACGCATGTGTGACATGCGCACGACGATATCGCGTCCCGTCACACGCACGTCAATGCGCTTCTTCCCAGTTCAGGCCGGCGCCCACTTCGGCGACCAGCGGCACTTTCAGGTCGGCGACACCGCACATCAACTCAGGCAAGCGCTTGCGCACGTCGGACAATTCCGCGTCCGGTACTTCGAGAATCAATTCATCGTGCACCTGCATGATCATGCGCGTGCCGATCTTCGACGCTTCGATCCAATTCTGCACCGCGATCATCGAGAGCTTGATCAGATCGGCGGCCGTGCCTTGCATCGGCGCGTTGATCGCGGCGCGCTCGGCGGCCTGACGGCGCGGACCATTGCCGCCGTTGATCTCCGGCAGCCACAGGCGACGGCCGAACACCGTCTCGACGTAACCCTTGGCCTTCGCGCTCACACGCGTTTCGTCCATGTAACGCGCCACGCCCGGATAACGCGCGAAATAGCGGTCGATATAGAGCTTGGCTGCGTCGCGCGTGATGCCGAGGTTCGAGGCAAGACCAAACGAGCTCATGCCGTAGATCAGACCAAAGTTGATGACCTTGGCCACGCGGCGTTGATCGTTCGACACTTCGAGCGGCGTCACGCTGAAGATTTCCGCCGCTGTGGCGCGGTGGATGTCTTCGCCCTGCGAGAACGAGCGCAGCAACGATTCGTCGCCTGAAATGTGCGCCATGATGCGCAATTCGATCTGCGAATAATCCGCGGAGACCAGCTTGTGTCCGGGCGGTGCAATAAACGCTTCGCGAATACGGCGGCCTTCGCCGGTGCGCACGGGAATGTTCTGCAGGTTCGGATCGTTCGAGGCCAGGCGCCCCGTGACCGCCACGGCTTGCGCATAGTTCGTATGCACGCGGCCCGTGGTCGCGTTGACCATGCGCGGCAACTTGTCGGTGTAGGTGGACTTCAGCTTCGACAAGCCACGGTGTTCGAGCAGGATCTTCGGCAACGGAAAGTCTTCGGCGAGCTTTTGCAGCACTTCTTCGTCGGTGGACGGCGCGCCGCTCGGCGTCTTCTTGACCACCGGCAACTCCAGCTTCTCGAAGAAGATCTGCCCGATCTGCTTCGGCGAACCCAAGTTGAATTCGCCGCCGGCCAGCACATACGCTTCGCTTTCCAACTGGATCAGACGCGTGGCGATTTCGCTGCTTTGCTGGCGCAGTTTCTCCGCATCGATCAGCACGCCGGCGCGCTCCATCTTGCGCAGGACACGCGAGGTCGGCAGTTCGATCGCGCGATAGACGTACTCGAGTGTCTTCTCCGCGGTCACTTGCGGATACAGCGCCTGATGCAGCCGCAAGGTGATGTCGGCGTCTTCCGCCGCGTATTCGGCGGCCTTGTCCAACGCGACTTCGTCGAAGCCGATCTGCCCTGCGCCCTTGCCCGCGACCTCTTCGTACTTGATCGTCTTCACGCCGAGATGGCGCAGCGCGAGGCTGTCCATGTCGTGCGTGCGATGCGATTCGACCACGTACGATTCCAGCAGCGTGTCGTGTTCGACACCGCGCATTTCAATGCCGTAGTTCGCCAGCACCTGCTCGTCGTACTTGAGATGCTGACCGACCTTCTTGTGCTCGGCGCTTTCCAGCCACGGCTTGAGCTTCGCGAGGACTTCGTCGCGCGGCAATTGCACGGGCGCGTCCGGGCCGCGATGCGCGAGCGGCACATACGCCGCCCGGCCGGCTTCCACCGACAGCGACAAGCCCACGATCTGCGCAGTCATTGGGTCGAGCGACGTGGTTTCCGTATCGAACGAGGTCAGCTCGGCCGTGTTTATCTTCTCGAGCCACGCGTCGAATTGTTCCCACGTCTGCACGGTGTCGTAGTGCCGCTCGTGATCCACCGACAAAGCCGGCGGCACATCTGTTTCCGGACCTTCCACGGCGTCCGCGATTTCCACTTCGCGCAGCCACGTCTTGAAGCCGTGGCGCGTGAACACGTCGCGCAACTCCTCGCGCGATTCGGGCCGGCTTTGCAGGCTTTCCTCGATCGACACGATATGGTCGGTCATATCGCAGTTGCGCTCGACGGTGACGAGTTTCTTCGCCATTGGCAGAAAATCGAGCGCTCTGCGCAGATTGTCTCCTACCGCACCTTTAATTTCGTCCGCATGTGCGACGATGCCATCCAGCGACTCGAATTGCGTCAGCCATTTGATCGCTGTTTTCGGCCCGCATTTCTCGACGCCGGGCACGTTGTCGACGGTATCGCCGATCAACGACAGGTAGTCGATAATGCGCTCCGGCGGCACGCCGAACTTGGCGAGCACGCCGGCGCGGTCGAGCGTTTCGTTAGTCATCGTATTGATGAGGGTGACATGATCCGACACAAGCTGCGCCAGATCCTTGTCACCCGTCGACACGATCACATTCATCCCACGCTTTTCCGCTTCGGTGCTGAGCGTACCGATCACGTCGTCGGCCTCGACGCCCTCTATCATCAGCAACGGCCAGCCGAGCGCGCGCACGGCCACATGAATCGGCTCGATCTGGCGCGAGAGATCGTCCGGCATCGACGGGCGATTCGCCTTATAGTCGGGATACCAGTCGTCGCGAAACGTTTTGCCCTTGGCGTCGAACACGCACGCGCTATACTCTGCTGTGACTTCCTTGCGCATGCGCCGCAGCATGTTGATCATCCCGTAGAGCGCACCCGTCGGACCACCGTCGGGGCTGCGCAGATCCGGCATCGCATGGTAGGCCCGGTACAGATAACTCGAACCGTCGACCAATAGCAGGGTCTTACCTTCAAGGCTTCGTTCTTCAGGCATTATGACTAAGAGAAAAGTGATTCCGAGTCTGCGATCACTCGCAGATCAAGAGCGCGCAACGGCCAAAAAGGCCCGCGCATCGTGGCAGATGTTCACGATTATGGCAGAGTTTATCGAGGCGACCGAGTACCTCTCGGAGATTCGTCCGGCTGTCAGCATCTATGGTTCAGCGCGTCTGAAGCCGAACTCGCCCTACTACAAACTGGCCACGCAAATCGCCCGCAAGCTGTCGGATGCGGGCTTCGCCGTGATCTCGGGCGGCGGCCCGGGCATCATGGAAGCGGCCAACAAGGGCGCCCATGCGGGCAAGGCGCCGTCGGTCGGCCTGAACATCGAATTGCCGCACGAGCAGTCGGGCAATCAGTGGCAAGACATCTCGTTGCGCTTCCGCCATTTCTTCACGCGCAAGGTCACGTTCGTGAAGAACTCGGACGCGGTGATCGTCATGCCCGGTGGCTTCGGCACACTGGACGAACTCGCCGAAGTGCTCACGCTGATCCAGACCAAGAAGTCGCGCCATGTGCCGATCATTCTGGTGGGCGCCGAGTTCTGGGAAGGCCTGCTTGCGTGGTTCAAGAACTCGCTCACGCCAATGGGCCTGATCAATCCGACCGACATGGACCTCATGCAGGTCATCGACGATCCGGACCAGGTGCTCGAAGCGGTGCTGAAGTTCTATGAAGACCGCGAAGAAACCGAGCCGCAGCCGACCAAGTCGGATGAAGACCGGATGTTCTATCTGTGAGGCTGCCGCTTCGCGCTCTTGCGCGAGGTGAATGCAACGCAACACAGTGCATGAACACGCGCACGCTAACGGGCAGCCTCGAGGCTGCCCGTTTCCGTTTCATCGGTCTGGTCGCCTTGCGCTTGCAACCATTCGCAGAACTGCGCCACTAGCGGCGCATCCGCCACCTCACGCCTCGCCACCCACCAATAGCCGCGCGCATCGATACGCGGACCCGCCAGCGGCACCACGAGCCGTCCCGATGCCAGCTCATCCGCCAGCAAGGGCAACGGGCCGAGCGCCACGCCGAGACCGTCCACCGCGGCCTGCAAGGCCAGATAGAAGTGATCGAACGATTGCTTCTTGCGGCATTTCACCGTCACTCCAGCCGCCGATAACCAGTTGCGCCAGGCATCCGGACGCGTATCGGAATGCAGCAGCACGTGCCGCGCGAGATCGTCGGCGACCTTGATCGGCGAACGTTGCAATAACATGGGACTGCACACCGGAATCTCGGTCTCGCCGAGAAAATGGCCGCTCGCGCAGTTGGGCCAATGCGCGGGGCCGCGCCGCACCGCGACGTCGAAGCCGTCCAGCGTCTCGACCGGCGCGTTCGAGGTCGCCAATCTCAACTCCACATTCGGCACCTTGCGCTGGAACTGATGCAGGCGCGGCAGCAGCCATTTCATCGCGAAAGTGGGCAACGCATTCACGCGCAGCACACGGACGACGCCGGTATCGCGCAATTGATCCGTCGCGAGCGCGATGCTGTCGAACGCGGCCTGAACGGTGGCGAGGTAGCGGCGCCCGTCATCGGTCAGGCGCACGCGCTTGCCGCGACGCTCGAACACCTGCACGCCGAGCCACGTTTCGAAAGCCGCGACCTGCCGGCTGATTGCACCGTGCGTCACATGCAATTCGTTCGCCGCGGCGGTAAAGCTCTCATGCCGCGCGGCGGCTTCGAAGGCGCGCAGCGCCGGAAAAGGAGGAAGATTGCGGGCCATGCTTGTGATTCTAGATCACAAGGCGGCGCTCAAAAATCGTTTTGCCCGACGCCGGTTCGGCGCTAACCTCCTGAGCTTGAACTGGAAGCTAACCGATATGGACCACGATCTCACTTCGTCCGAGCCCGCGCTGGCGCCTACGCCCACATTGCGGGAAATCTTCGGCGGCTTTCTCGGCCTCGGGCTGATCTCCTTTGGCGGCGCACTGCCGTTGGCGCGGCGCGCATTGGTCGAACAACGCCGCTGGCTGAGCGCCGACGAATTCACCGACTTGCTGGGCCTCTGCCAGTTTTTACCGGGCGGCAACGTGATCAATCTCTCGGTGGCAATGGGCATGCGCTTTCGCGGCGTGCCGGGCGCGCTGGCCGGCCTGCTCGGACTGATCGCGGGACCGTCTCTGGTGGTGATCGGCCTCGGCGTGCTGTACGAACACACGCAAAACGACCCGCACGTTCGTCATCTGTTTGCCGGTCTCGCCGCCGCCGCGGCCGGCCTGTTGATCTCGATGGCCGTGAAAATCCTGCTGCCGCTGCGGCATAGCCCAATGGCCGCGATCATCGCGGCACTCGGCTTCATTGCGATTGCGATCATGCGGCTGCCGCTTCTGCCCACCATGCTGGTGCTGACGCCGCTCAGCATCTATATCGCGTCGAGGAGGGCACGATGAACGAGACACTCATCGCCCTCGCCGTTATTTTCAGTCAGCTTTCGCTGCTTGCGTTCGGCGGCGGCAATACGATTCTTCCGGAGATGCAGCGCCAGGTGGTGGATGTGCATCACTGGATGCCGGCCAGCGAATTCAGCGCGCTGTTCGCACTCGCGCAAGCCGCGCCGGGGCCGAATCTGATGATCGTCACGCTGATCGGCTGGCACGTGGCCGGTTGGGCGGGCATGCTGGTGACGTCGGTGGCGAAGTTCGGGCCGTCGTCGCTGGTGACGATCCTCGCGATGCATGCGTGGGAGCGATTCAAGGACCGCCCGTGGCGGCGCTACGCGCAGTTGGGGCTGGTGCCGGTGACCGCCGGCATCATCGCGGCGAGCGCGGCGCTGATTGCGGAAGCGTCGAACTTGACGGCCATTGCGTGGGCGATCACCGGGTTCACCGCTGCCATGGCGATGACGACGCGCATTCACCCACTCTGGCTTCTGGCGGTCGGCAGCTTGATCGGGCTGACCGGCTTCGGGCAGCTTTGACTTTCATCGAGCAAGAGCGAGCAGAAGTGGCGTTCGCTCTTGCCTGTCAAAAAAACCGCTTACTGAAACGCGACTTCCGCGAAGCTCCGCAGCTTACGGCTATGCAAACGATGCAGCCCGTTCATCCGCAATAGCTCCATCGCCTTCACACCGATCTGCAGATGCTGATCGACCTGCGCGCGATAGAACTGATCCGCCATGCCGGGCAGCTTCAATTCGCCATGCAAGGGCTTGTCCGACACGCAGAGCAAGGTGCCGTAAGGCACGCGGAAACGGAAGCCGTTCGCGGCAATCGTCGCGCTTTCCATGTCGAGCGCAACCGCGCGGCTTTGCGAAAGCCGCTGCACCGGCTCACGGTGATCGCGCAACTCCCAGTTGCGGTTGTCCACACTCGCCACCGTGCCCGTGCGCATCACACGCTTCAGTTCGACGCCGTCCAGTTGCGTGACCTGCGCGACCGCGCGCTCCAGCGCCACCTGCACTTCGGCGAGCGCTGGAATCGGCACCCATAGCGGCAGGTCGTCGTCGAGCACGTGATCCTCGCGCACGTAGCCGTGCGCCAGCACATAGTCGCCGAGGCGCTGCGTATTGCGCAGCCCCGCGCAGTGGCCGAGCATGATCCACGCATGCGGACGCAGCACCGCGATGTGATCGGTAATGGTCTTCGCGTTCGACGGTCCGACGCCGATATTGATCATCGTGATGCCGCTGCCGTCCGCGCGCTTCAGGTGATACGCGGGCATCTGCGGCAGACGCGGCGGCGCCGTGCCTTCCTGCTCCTGTTCGCCGAGATTCGCGTTGTACGTGACCACGTCGCCGGGTTCGACGAACGACGTGTATTCGCTGCGATAGGCGCGCAATTCTTCGTCGTCGGTATGCGCCATCATCGTGCGGCCGAGTTTGACGAACTCGTCGATATAGAACTGGTAGTTCGTGTACAGCACGTAGTTCTGGCAATGCGTGGGCGAGGTCGCCGTATAGTGCTTCAGCCGATGCAGCGAGAAATCGACTCGCGCCGCCGTGAACAACGCGAGCGGATGCGGCTCGCCCGGCAACGGTTCATACGTGCCGTTGACGATGCGGTCGTCGAGCAGCGCCAGGTCCGGCGTGTCGAACACGTCGCGCATCAGGAACAGGCGCTCGCGATCCAGATCGCCTTCGAGGTGGATGCCTTCGGCGAAAGCGAAATGAATCGGAATCGGCTGGTCCGACACGCCGACTTCGATCTGCACGTGATGGTTCTTTGCCAGCAGGCGCAATTGCTCGCGATAGTAGTTGCCGAACAGATCGGGCCGCGTGACAGTCGTCTCGAACACGCCCGGACCCGCGACGAAACCATACGAACGGCGCGAGTCGATATGCGTGTTGACCTCGGTGCACACCCGCACGAACGGATAGCAGGCGCGTACCCGGCGCTCGAACAGTTCGTTGCGGCGATAGCGCGCGAAGGCGTCGCGCAGAAACGAAGTGTTCGCTTCGTAAATCGCCGAGAGGCGGGTGACGGCCTCGGTAGCGTCATCGAAGGATTCGGTTGGGAAGCTGTTGGCGGGAGTCTGCACCGCGCGTTGATTGGTATCGTTGTTCATCTTCATTCGCCTCTAATGATCAGGCCACATTACCACGGAACCGTTGATCGCCAAATCACCTGGCGGTGCTGCAACACACGCTGCAACATGGCTCGCAAGATTGCGCGCACGCCGCGCGAAAGCGGCGCAAAATAAGGCGATCGCGCCCGAGGACCAGGTGGGATTTGCTAGAATCGGGGCACCATATTGGAGAATCACCATGAAGCCGCTCCTTCCCGTCGCCGTTGCACTGGCCCTCGCCTTTGGCAACGCCGCGATGGCTGCCCAGCCTGTCGACGACACACCGGCTCCCGGCGCGCCCCAGTCCGCCAACGAACGGGCCGGTCTGCCCGACCTGGAGAAGATCAATCGTCCGGCCGCCGAGGTCAGCTCGAAGGTTGAAATCAACGTCCCGCGCACGCCGAGCTTCTACGAACGCAGCGCCAACGGCACCGAAATCACCGAATACCGCGACAAAGGCAAGCCCGTCGAAATCAACGTGCATTCGAACCTCGGCACGCGCTATCAAATGAGCGCGCCGCTCGACACGTCGCCCACCGTGCGCGACAACGGCCGCCCGAGCACGCGTTTGCCGTCCGTGAACCTGACCTATTGATGTATGCCGGGGCTGCGCCCGGTGTGGGCGCCGCCCGGATCCAAGTGCCCGCAAGGCGCCATCCCGGGCCTCGGCCTGCTTGCCGAGCTTCACCCTGGCGGTAAGGCGTTGAAATGCCGCAGCGCTTCACGGCTCCGAAAGAACGCGTTTTCGATACTGCATCTGCCGCACATCGCACTGGCCGCACCGCGCCAGCCCGACCAACCTGATCTGACGTTTCCCGCATGGCTGTCTTCACCGCTGTCACCGAACCCCAACTTGCAGAATGGATGAGCCATTACGATCTCGGCGACGTCGTCGAATTTCGCGGCATTTCCTCCGGTATTGAGAACAGCAACTTCTTTCTGACGACGACGCGCGGCGAATACGTCCTCACGATTTTCGAAAAGCTGACGGCCGAACAACTGCCGTTCTATCTCGACCTCATGCGGCATCTGGCCGCGCATCGCGTGCCGGTGCCGGACCCCATGCCGCGCGAAGACGGCGCGCTGTTCGGCACCTTGCATGGCAAGCCCGCCGCCATCGTGACCAAGCTCGAGGGCGCGCCGGAACTGGCGCCGGGCATCGAACACTGCATCGAAGTCGGGCAAATGCTGGCGCGCATGCACCTGGCAGGACGCGACTACACGGGCTATCAGCCGAATCTGCGCAGCCTGCCGTGGTGGCAGGAAACCGTGCCGACCATCCTGCCGTTTCTGGAAGGCGAGCAACGCGAGCTGCTGTCGTCCGAACTGGCGCATCAGGAAGCCTTCTTCGCGTCGACCGATTACGCCGCGCTGCCGGCAGGCCCGTGCCACGCCGATCTGTTCCGCGACAACGCCATGTTCGCGCATGCCGCGCCGGACACGGGCCACGAAGTGCGCCTCGGCGGTTTCTTCGACTTCTATTTCGCCGGCTGCGACAAGTGGCTGTTCGACGTGGCGGTGACGGTCAACGACTGGTGTGTCGACCTCGCCACCGGCAAACTCGACGACGCCCGCACCGAAGCCATGCTGCGCGCGTACCAGACCGTGCGCCCCTTCACCGTCGAAGAAAACCGCCATTGGGGCGACATGCTGCGAGCGGGCGCGTACCGCTTCTGGGTCTCGCGCCTGTATGATTTTCATTTGCCGCGCGCGGCCGAACTGCTCAAACCGCACGACCCCGGCCATTTCGAGCGCATTCTGCGCGAACGCCTAACCGGCGTTGCACTTCCAGGCATCCATACCTCATGCAACTGATCGAAGTCCCCGCGAAAGCCGGCTATGTGTGGTTCCGGCAGGGTATCTGGCTGTTCCGCAAGAACCCGCTCGCGTTCCTGACGCTGTTCTTCACGTATCTGCTGGTGATGACGCTCGTGTCGCAGATTCCGGTGGTCGGCGGCGTATTGCCGCTGGCCTTCATTCCGGGCGTCGCGGTCGGCTTCATGGCGGCGTGCCGCAACACGATCGCGGGCAAACCGGTGTTCCCGACGATTCTGGTAGACGGTTTTCACTCGTACGGCCCGGTGGTCGCCAAACGGCTGCTGGTGCTCGGCGTGCTCTACGTCGTCGCAATGGCGCTGGTGCTAGCCGCTTCGGCGCTCGCCGACGGCGGCATGCTGCTGAAGGTCATGCTCGGCGCCGCCACGATGGATCAGGACGCGATCGCCAACAGCAATATCCCGCTGGCGGTGATCACGGCCTTCGCGGTTTACATTCCGGTGGCGATGATTTTCTGGTTCTCGCCGATTCTCGCCGCGTGGCATGACGTGCCGCCCGTCAAGGCGATGTTCTTCAGCCTCGTCAGTTGCTGGCGCAACCGCGGCGCGTTTATCGTGTTCGGCGCGCTGTGGTTCGCGGTGGCGTTGACCGTGTCGCTCGGCTTGTCGGCGCTGATGCAGGCGCTGGGCGCGGGCGACTTCGCGTTCGCGATCCTGATGCCCGCCACGATGATCGTCACGACCATGTTGTACTGCTCGTTCTACGCGACCTATCGCGGCTGCTTCGGCGTGCAAACGCCCGAAGCACCGGACTTGCCGACCACGCCGGCGGCTTGAGTTCCGCACAGGCGCGGGCGCTGTTCTGGCGCCCGTGCCTGTGCTGCCCTCGCGGCAGCTCATGCCTTCGCCGTTTCCTGACTCTCCAACTGCACTCGTCAAACTGTGCCGATTTGCGGCACAATGGTTTGCGCGCAATCCATTTGCACGCTCTTTTTATACGGGATGCATCATGACCCAGCGGCCCGCTTTACCCTTCACGCTCGACGAGCAACTCTGCTTCGCCCTCTACTCGACATCGCTTGCCATGACAAAGGCGTATAAGCCGCTACTGGACAAGCTGGGCCTGACGTATCCGCAATATCTGACCATGCTGGTGCTGTGGGAGAGCGACGACGTCACGGTCAAAGACATGGCCGCGCGCCTGAACCTCGATTCGGCGACGGTCACGCCACTGCTCAAGCGCCTCGAGACACAAGGGCTGCTGGAGCGGGTACGCGGCGTCGAAGATGAGCGTCTCGTCTATATCCGGCTCACCAAAGCCGGCGCGGCGCTCAAGCGCCAGGCGCGCGAAGTGCCTGCGGAGATCCTGTGCGCGACCCAGCAGACGCCCGAATTTCTGCTGCGTTTGCGCGACGACCTGACTCGACTGCGCGCCACTCTCAACGATTACATGGACCACTAGCCGGCCCGTTGCAGAACGCGCGCTATCGCTATGATGCAAAAATTCATTTGCACACAAATGATTTGTGTACTATCTTACTCACATGCCGCTGCGACAATGCTCCGCCAGAACGGCGGGCTCAGCAAAGAGCGGCAAATTTGCACATCCTGACAACCCAGACATAGGAGCAGCACCATGAACATCCTCTACAAAGCAAGCGCAACGAGCACCGGTGGCCGCGACGGCCGTGCAGTATCGTCGGACAACGCATTGGACGTTAAGCTGGCAGCACCGCGTGAACTGGGCGGCACCGGCGCAGCAGGTACGAATCCGGAACAACTCTTTGCAGCTGGCTACTCGGCGTGTTTCCTGAGCGCAATGAAGTTTGTCGCGGGCCAGAAGAAGCAGACTTTGCCGGCTGACACGCAAGTCACGGCGGAAGTCGGCATCGGCCCGAACGACAAAGGCGGCTTCGCACTGGACATCGATCTGCGCGTGTCGCTGCCGGGCCTGGACGCCGGCGCGGCCAAGGAACTGGTCGACGCAGCGCATCAGGTCTGCCCGTACTCGAACGCCACGCGTAACAACGTCGGCGTCCGCTTGCAAATCGCTTAAGCGGCGGATTCAGCGACGATGCATCGCTAAAGAATCGCGCGAGCGGCGGGAAAACCGCGCCGCCTGCCACGATCAGCGCCCGCACCCTGCAAAATAGGGGCGGGCGCTGTGCTGTTTGCGGACGCGGCATGCGATGTGCGACGCAGGTCCATGCCGCCGCTTGCAGCGCTCGCGGCCGGCGATCGAGCTGCCATCCACTTTAGTTCTACTCTCCACGTTCCTGATGACACGCGTCCGACAACTGAACGACTCCTTCGACACCGGTCTGGTCTGGTTTCGCCGCGACCTGCGCAGCACGGACAACGCCGCGCTCTACTACGCGCTCAAGCATTGCGAGCGCGTGTGGTGCGCATTCGTGTTCGACACGACGATCCTGCAGCCGCTGGTCGACGCATGGCAGGCTCGTCATCCGGACACGCAGCCGCAGGATCGCCGCATCGAGTTGATTCTTGCGGCGCTGGGCGAACTGGACGAAGCGTTGCGCGCGAACGGCGGCGGCCTGATCGTGCTTTACGGCGAGCCCGCCGACCTGATGCCGAAGCTTGCCGATGAACTCGGCGTCGACGCGGTTTTCGCGAATCACGACTACGAACCTGTCGCCATCGAGCGCGACGAGACGGTCCGCGAGCGGCTCGCTGAAGCTGGACGCCAGTGGCTGACGTTCAAGGACCAGGTGATTTTCGAGCGCGACGAAGTGCTCACCGGCCAGAGCAAACCGTTCACGGTGTTCACGCCGTACAAGAACGCATGGCTCAGGCAACTGACGGCTTTCGATCTGAAGCCGTATCCCGTGGAAACCTACACGAAGCATCTGGCCGCGCTGCCGTCGAAGCTGGACCGCCGGTTGCCGGCGCCCGCCCAACTCGGCTTTGCGCCGAGCAATCTTGCGGAACTGGATCTTCCCACCGGCATGAGCGGCGCGCAGCGTCTGCTCGACGACTTCGCGACGCGCATCGACAGCTACAAGGACCGGCGTGACTTTCCCGCTGCCAAGGGCCCGAGCTATCTGTCGATGCATCTGCGCTTCGGCACGGTCTCGATCCGCACGCTCGCGCGCCTCGCCCACGAAATGTCACTGCAACCCGACGGTGAAGGCTCCGCGACGTGGCTGTCAGAGCTGATCTGGCGAGACTTCTACTTCATGATCCTGGCGCATCATCCGCGGCTGGCGAGCGGCGCGTCGTTCAAGGAAGAGTACGACCGGCTGCGCTGGGAACAGGGCTCGCAAGCGGACGAGGCATTCGCCGCGTGGTGCGACGGCCGCACCGGCTACCCGCTCGTCGACGCCGCGATGCTGCAATTGAACCGCACCGGCTACATGCACAATCGCTTGCGGATGGTGACGGCGAGTTTTCTGGTGAAGGATCTGGGCGTGGACTGGCGGCTCGGCGAGCGGTACTTCGCCGATCAGTTGAACGACTTTGATTTCTCGGCGAATAACGGCGGCTGGCAGTGGGCGGCGTCGACGGGATGCGATGCGCAGCCTTATTTCCGGATCTTCAATCCGATCACACAGTCCGAAAAATTCGACGCCGAAGGACGCTTTATCAGACGCTATTTGCCCCAACTCGCGAAGCTGCCGCCGAAGTGGATTCATGCGCCGTGGCTGGCGGGAGCGGACCGGCTCGCGGAATTCGGCGTGGTATTGGGCAAGGACTATCCGGCGCCGATCGTCGACCATGCCGAAGCGCGGACGCGCACGCTAGCCCGTTTCGGCAAGTGAGCACACGCTTACGCCGTTTTGCTTTGATTCTGGATATCTAAGGGACTCGGGGATGCGCCGATTGCCGTCGTTGCTGGTGTTTCTTGTTCTGGCGTTCGCAGCCGCGTTCGTCGCGAGCCGGTTTCTGCCTGACGCCTGGTACGTGGCGCTGCAGAAGCCCGCGTTCAATCCGCCGGACTGGGTGTTCCCGCCGGCGTGGTCGCTGCTGTATGTGCTGATGGCGATTGCCGCCTGGCGCGTGTGGAAACGCGACGGCCTGAGCGCAGCGATCGTTTTATGGCTGGTGCAGTTGCTATTCAACGCAGCCTGGATGTGGCTCTTTTTTGGCCTGCATCGGCCGGGCGTGGCGCTGGCCGATATTTTGATACTGCTGATAATGATCGTCGCGCTGACAAGCGCATTCTGGCGACGGGACCGCTGGGCAGGCGGACTATTGATGCCCTATGTCGCTTGGGTGGCGTTCGCCGCGGTGTTGAATCACGCGTTGTGGCAATTGAATCCGGCTGTCTGAGCGCTTGCGGCGATTTGCGACAGCTTGGGCGCCTCACCCCGAACACCGGCGTTGCAATAAGCGCCGATGCTTTAACTTGCGCAGCTTAGTGCTGGCTCATCCACGACGGTTGGCGAACGTTCGCCTCACGGTCGAGCTTACGCATACGGAATTCCAGATCGTATAGATCGGTTGCTTCAGCGAGGAAAGCGTCAGCGCGTTCCTTCGCGAGTTGATCGGGCGATTTGGTCAGAAACAGAAACAGGCGGCTAAGCAGGTACATGGTCAACCTCGGCAATGAGTTTAGGCGTTAACGCCTAAGGGATAACCCGTATTATAGGGAAAACCCTAGGAATGCGCCAGCACTCATTTCGAAGTGTCGCTCCACCGTCACCGCCCGCCCGCGGAGGCCGCTGCGGCATCAGCTTCCGCGATACGGCCTGTGCCCGTGCGGCGCTGGTGCTTGAAAAATTCCCACACCATGGCGCTTGCGTCGGGACCTTTGGCGGAATGAAACGGCACGGCGTCGTCGCCGCCGCTCCAGGCATGGGCGAGGCCTTGCACGCGGCACAGCCGCACCACGCGCCGCCCGCCGCGCAGGTAGTCGCGCATGACCATGCCGCCCTTGCGGTCCTCGCGGACTTCGCCGGATTTGCGCGCGCCGTTCTGGTCGACGATGCGGTTCAGGCGGAGAAACTGCACGGCCAGTTGGTCGGCATTGATCGGCGAGACCACATGGTCGGCATCGCCGTGGATGATGAGGGCCGGCATGCCGGGGTAACGCGCCACGTCGGCGGTTTCGTCGACCAACTCGGCCGGTTCGCGGCGCGCACCGCGCCGCATCACGTCCATCGCCGCGACGCCGGAGCGCGCCTCGCCGAAAGCGGGGCCCGAGTGCAGCGCGACCGCTGCGAAATGCTCCGGATACTTGACGGCCAGAAGCGCCGTCAGGCCGGCGCCAGCGGAGATGCCGGCGACATACACGCGCTCGCTGTCGAAACCATGCTGCGCGACCAACGCGTCCACCAGCGACACCACCGCGCGCGCTTCGGCGCCGCCGGCGCTTTCGCCGGCGTCGTACCAATGCCAGCAGCGGTGCGAATGCACGTGCTTCGACTGTTCCGGATACACCACGGCGAAGCCGAAGCGGTCGGCGAGCACGTTCATCCGCGTGCCTTCGGCAAATTCATCGATCGACTGCGTGCAGCCGTGCAGCATCACCACCAGCGGCATGGCCTCGAGCGCGTGGCCCGTCGGGACATACAAGCCGTACTGAAGGTGATTGACGAGCCGGCCGGGCGCGGCAGGCGCCGAGTGGAACGAGCGCGTCCACGAGCCGCTCGCCCATGCCGACGCGCGCGGACGCACACGCGACTCGCGGGCGGCGGCGCGCGGCACTTCGCGCTTGGCGGGCGCACGCACCGCCGCTTCGAGCTTGAGCGGGCGAACTTTGGTGGACGGCTTACCAGTGGCGGGCCGGGCCGGTCGCGTCGTGGTGCGCTTGGTGGTTTTGCGAGCGTGCTCGGTTTGGATCGCGAGCAGCCGCTTGAGACCGCGCAGCCAGATTTTCGATAGACTTTTTGCCATTGGCGGATAACCTCGCAAAAAGGGACAGGGTCCGTCCGGTAGAACGGCGCTTTGTTGTGCAATGCACAATAACACCAATCCTCATGCGATGCTGGAAGCCTGGGTTGCTATCCGAGGCCGAAATTTCCGCACGGCGAACCTTGTCATGAGGCTGGCGTCAAAGCCCTGCAAGGCTCGTCCACCGTTTGGTTGCCATTTGTCGGCCGAATCTTTATCGCTTGTTCGCCAACTAACGTTAAGCGGCAAAAAGCTACGCACGCGGCGCGACCGCCCTGCAGCACCCGTCTATACTGGCGGTTGATTCCTTGCCGTGCGGGACCATGCCGCGCCGGCCGAGTCGGCAATTTGTGCCGCTCGTGCCGCTCGTGCATTACCCACCACCAACCCGATTCTACGCGGCCTTGGTCGCGCTTTTGCCATGCCCGATTTACCTGCCCACCTTTGGTATTCGATCACCAGCCTCGGCGGTGCTGGCATGACGCTGCCGCTCGCGTTCGCCATTGCGTTGTGGCTGGCGGTCGGCTACACGTGGCGCATGGCGGCGGGCTGGCTGCTGCTGCTCGGCGCGGCCATCGGCATTGTGACGGTGACGAAGCTGGCGTTCCTCGGCTGGGGTGTCGGCGTGCGAGAGCTGGACTTCACCGGCGTCAGCGGCCATGCCATGCTGTCCACCGCGGTGTATCCGGTCGTGCTGTTCCTCATACTGTTGCCGGCGCGTCCGGGCATCCGTCTGGCCGGCGTGCTGCTCGGCCTTGCCGCGGGGATCGCGGTGGGGTTGTCGCGCGTCGTGCTGAGCGCTCACTCGCCGTCTGAGGCCATCACCGGCTGTCTGACCGGCGCGCTGGCGGCGCTGGTGTTCGTCCGCCTCGCGTGGCATGCGGAGCCGGGCCGGCTGTCGGTCCTGCCCGTCGCCGTCAGCATGATGGTCCTCGCGGTGCTGGTGCACGGCGTGCACGTGCCGACGCAGCGCTGGGTCACGCATATCGCGCTGAAAGTGTCCGGTCATGACCGGCCGTTCATTCGCGCGAAGTGGAAGGCGGTACGCGACGTCCGTCCGGCCACGGCGCCGCTGTCGCAAACGCTCAACACGCTGGCGCCGCCGCATTCGTTCGACGCCTGAACCCTCTCCCGTTGTTCGATGAGGCGCGTCATGCGCACGGCTGAATAATTGTCATGGGCCACCGTTATAACCTTTCATATATTACGATAGCGTTTTAACCCGCCGACCCGGTTCACGCCGGACCTCCAAGCCTTCATGACACTCTCCCGCCGCCTTCTGAAGCAAGCGCTGTTCGTCGCCAGCGCCGTCGCCGTCGCCATCAGCGCCAATGCGCGCGCCGACGAACTGGTGGTCTCCGCCGCCGCCAGCCTGACCAACGCGTTCAAGGCGGTCAGCGAAGTGTTCGAGCAGCAGCATCCGGGCACCAAGGTGTTGCTGAACTTCGGCGCCTCCGACGTGCTGATGCAGCAGATCGTCAAGGGCGCGCCCGCCGACGTGTTCGCGTCCGCGGATCAGAAAGCCATGGACAAGGCTGCCGCCGAAAAAGTGATCGTGCCGGCCACGCGTAAGGACTTCGCCGCCAATTCGCTGGTGCTGATCGTGCCGACCGACAGCCATTTCGCGCCGACCGGTCTGAACGATCTGACATCGGCGAGCGTGAAGCGCGTCGCGTACGGCGATCCGGCTTCCGTGCCGGTCGGCCGATACACCCAGGGCGCGCTGCAGGCCGCGGGCGTGTGGGACGCCGTGAGCGCGAAGGCCGTACTGGCGTCGAACGTGCGTCAGAGTCTCGACTACGTGTCGCGTGGCGAAGTCGACGCCGGCTTCGTGTTCAGCACCGACGCCGCCGTCATGCCTGACAAGGTCAAGGTCGCGCTGAACGTGCCGACGCAAACGCCGATCACCTATCCGATCGCGCAAGTGGAAGGCAGCCGCCACGCAGCGGACGCGCAGGCGTTCATGGACTTCGTGCTGTCGCCGGCCGGCCAGGCCGTGCTCGCCAAGTACGGCTTCAAGCCCGCGCACTAACTTCACCGGGACGACGCACGCTCATGCAACAGGCCTGGATTCCGCTGCTGCTGTCGCTGAAAGTGGCGGGTTGGGCCACCGCGCTCAATCTGGTCTTCGGCGTCGCGGCGGGCTTCGGTTTGTCGCGCTGGCGCTCGGGCGCGCGCGACCTGATCGATTCGATGCTGATGCTGCCGCTGGTCCTGCCGCCCACCGTGCTCGGCTATTACCTGCTCGTCCTGCTCGGACGGCGCGGCGTGATCGGCGGCTGGCTCGACCGCTTCGATATCCAGTTGGTGTTCACCTGGCAGGGTGCGGTGATCGCGTCGACGGTGGTGGCCTTTCCGCTCGTGCTGAAATCGGCGCGCGCCGCCTTCGAGGCCGTCGATCCGCAACTCGAGCGGGCCGCGCGCACGCTCGGCGTCAGCGAGACGGCCGTGTTCTTTCGCGTGACGCTGCCGCTCGCTGCGCGCGGCATTCTCGCCGGCGGCCTGCTGGCGTTCGCGCGGGCGCTCGGCGAATTCGGCGCCACGCTGATGATCGCGGGCAATCTGCCGGGACGCACGCAGACGCTTTCGGTGGCGGTCTATTCAGCCGTGCAGGCCGGCGACGACAGCACCGCGAATTTCCTCGTGCTCGTGACCTCGGTGACGTGCGTCGTGATCCTGTTGCTCGCGGGACGTCTTGTGCCGCAGCACACATTGTTGAAGTCGGGTTGATATGCTGCTCGCCGTCGACATCCGCAAGACCTTCCAGAGCGCCGAACGCCGCTTTACGCTCGACGTCGCCTTCAAGGCGACCTCGCAGCGCGTCGTGCTGTTCGGGCCGTCCGGCGCGGGCAAGAGTCTGACGTTGCAGGCTATCGCCGGCCTGCTGCGTCCCGACGAAGGCACGATCGTGCTGCATGGCAACGCCCTGTTTGACAGCGCGCGCGGCGTCGATCTGAAACCGCAAGCGCGCAAGCTCGCCTTTCTATTTCAGGACTACGCGCTATTTCCGCATCTGAACGTGCGGCAGAACATCGGCTTCGGCTTGCAGCAGGGCTGGCTCAATCCGCGCAAGCGGATCACGCATCCGCAGATCGATTACTGGCTCGAAGCGCTGGAATTGAAGAGCGTGGCGGGCAATCATCCGGCGCAGCTTTCCGGTGGACAGAAGCAACGCGTAGCGCTGGCGCGCGCGCTCGTCGCGCAACCTCAGGTGCTGTTGCTGGACGAACCGTTTTCGGCACTCGACAGCGCCTTGCGTCAACGCATGCGCCGCGAGCTGTCAGAACTGCAAACGCGGCTCGATATTCCGATGGTGTTGATCACACACGATCCCGACGATGTCGCCGCCTTCGGCGATCAGGTCGTGCAGGTCAGCGACGGCTGCGTGCGCGAGGATCATCCATTCGCCGGCTACGCGCACACCGAGCCCTGATTCGAGCGGGAGCGTTTCAACGGGGGCTCAGTCCTTCACACCGAGTATCACACTCGACGCCTTGAACGCCGCGACGGCGCTCCCGCCTTCCACGAGGCCGAGCGTGTCGACGCTTTCATTGGTGACGACCGCGGTGATCACCGCGCCGCCATCCAGCACCAGCGACACCTCGGCGTTGATCGCGCCGCGCTTCACGCTCTGCACCGTGCCGCGCAACTGATTGCGTGCCGAGAGTTTGAGCGGCGCGCCGCTGGCGTTATCGACGAGCAGCACGACCCACGACGCCTTGATCAACGCAAACGCCGCCGTGCCTTCGACAAGGCCTAACGTCTCGGTGCTTTCATGCGTGATGACCGAGACGATCGCGTGGCCGCCGGGCAGCGCCAGCGTGACTTCGTCGTTGACGGTGCCGCGCGTGATCGCCGACACCGTGCCGTAAAGCTGATTGCGCGCACTCGTCTTCACGCCGATGCGGCCAATCAGATCCCAGTCCGTCGCGAATCCTTCGGTCGCCGCGCCCGCGCGTTCGAGAAAGCGCCGATGCTCGCGTTCCACGGCGCGAAACGTCTCGATCAGTTTGACGGCGCGCGGCGTCAGCGTGGTGCCGCCACCGCCTTTGCCGCCGGTCAGGCGCACCACGAGCGGCTCGCCGGCGAGATTGTTCATGGTGTCGACCGCATCCCACGCGCCTTTGTAGCTCATGCCGACGGCTTTGGCCGCGCTGGTGATCGAGCCGGTCTCGCCGATCGCCGCGAGCAGCGCGATCCGCGACGCGCCGCCGAGCGTCTGCGCGCCCGCCTGAAACCAGACGGAGCCGCCGAGTTCGAGAGTTTCGCGGGCTGGATCGGTGTGGTCGGATGTCATGGCGAGAAGCGGTCGATGACCGAGGAAAGGACGACGAATCATTATAGCGACGCGGGCCTGCGCCACCGGCCGCTCGCTCAGCGGACCTCGAAAACGGATAGATGGGATACTTTGAGTTCGACGCTTCGAACACCGGGCCCTTTGCATTTTTCGGCGCGGCCGGCTTTGGCTGGCGCGTTGCAACTTCGATAAGGAGCAACACAGTGAACATCGATCTTTCGGGCAAGACCGCCATCGTCAGTGCATCCACGGCGGGCATCGGCCTTGCGATCGCCGCCGGCATTGCCGCATCAGGCGCACAGACCATCATCAACGGACGCAAGCAGGAAGCGGTGGACCGCGCGATCGACACGATCCGCAAGTCTGCACCGCAAGCGAAATTGCAGGGCTTCGCGGGCGACCTCGGCACGCTGGAAGGTTGCGACGCATTGACGAAAGCCGTGCCGCAGGCGGATATCCTGGTGAACAACCTCGGCGTCTTCGGACCCGGCGACATCTTCACCACCGACGACGACGACTGGGAGCGCTACTTCCAGATCAACGTGATGTCAGGCGTGCGGCTCACGCGCCACTACCTCAAAGGGATGATGGAGCGCAAATGGGGCCGCGTGGTGTTCATCTCGTCCGAGTCGGCACTGAATATTCCGCCGGATATGCTCGCTTATGGTTTTTCGAAGACTGCGCAACTGAGCATTGCGCGCGGCATCGCCAAACAGGCGGCCGGCAGCGGCGTGACGGTGAATGCCGTGCTGCCCGGACCGACCTTGTCCGACGGCTTCCGTTCGATGGTCGAAGACACGGCCAAAGAGCAAGGCAAAACCGTCGAGCAGGTCGCCACGGAGTTCGTCCGCGAGCACCGCAGCAGTTCGATCATCCAGCGCGCGGCCACCACCGAGGAAGTGGCGAACATGGTCGTCTATGTCTGCTCGCCGCAGGCGTCGGCGACGACCGGCGCGGCGCTGCGCGTCGACGGCGGCGTGATCGATACGATCGCGTGACGTTGCCGCTTTTCTAACGAGCGACGGGCGGCCTGGCCGCCCGCGTTCATGTCATAAGACGGCCACAGCCATCACAACGCGTACTGCGCGATCCCGTTGCCGAACGACCAGTTCTCCTTCAGCACCTCGACGAGATTGATGAATACATCCTCTCGTCGCAGCCCTGGCGATTCCGCCAGTTCGTCCGCCATACGCTTGTACAGCGCCTTTTTCATCTCGAGCGTGCGGGTGTTGTTCAGCGTGATCTGAATGATCACGAGATCGTCGCTTCGCTGCACGTTCAGATACTGGTTGTCGTACACAAAATTGCCGGCTTCATGCTCGGTGATCAGCATGAAGATGTCGTCCTTCGGCACGTTGAAGGTGTCCACCAGCGAGCGCTGGATACTCTCCGTCACAGCCTTGCGGTATTCGACGGGCTTGCCTGCACGCAATGCGATTCGTGTGAGCGGCATGATGAAAACTCCTTGGTGCGTTGATTGGGTAAACACAGCTTAGGCGCGCTCAGTCATAATTAACAGACATCATTGATGATTTCATCTATATCCATCCGAAATGAAAGTTCTCGATCTCGATGCCGTCCGGGCGTTCGTTCTGGTTGCCGACCTGCATAGCTTCACGCGTGCCGCGGATGCGCTCGACACGACGCAATCCGCGGTCAGCCTCAAGCTCAAGCGGCTGGAGGCGCATCTAGGCAAGCAATTGCTGGAGCGTACGCCGCGTGTGGTGCGCCTGTCCGCGGACGGCAACGCGTTCCTCAGCGCCGCGCGCGACCTGCTGAACGCACATGAACGTGCGCTGGGGTCGCTGTCGGTCGAGCGACGGCGGCTTGCGTTGGGGCTCAGCGAGCATGTCGCGGGACCGGACCTGCCGCTCCTGCTCGGCAGACTCAATGCGCACGATCCGGGGCTGGTGATCGAATTGCATCTGGGCATGTCCGCCGCGCTGCTCGCGCAATTCGACGAACGTCGCCTCGACGCGGTGATCGTCCGCTATGGCGCCGACGAACCGCCACGCGACGACGCGCAAGTGCTCTTTAGCGAACCGCTCGGCTGGCTCGCCACGCCAGCGTGGTTGCCACGAGTTGGCGAGCCATTGGCGCTGGCGCTGTTGAGCCCACCTTGCAACGTGCGCGACGTGGCGCTGCGAACGCTCGCGCAGGCGGGCGTCGGTTGGCAGGAAGTATTCGTCGGTGGTGGCGTGGCGGCCGTCGGCGCGGCCGTGGCGGCGGGACTGGCGGTGTCGCCGCTGGCGCGCCGCGTGGCGCCGCGCGGGCTGATCGACGTCGGCCCGCGGCTGGGTTTGCCGGCGCTGCCAGAATCGCGCGTCACGCTGCATTCAAGGGTGAGAGACGAGCGGTCGGCGGAGACGTTGCGGTTGGTGACGAATGGGTTGGCGATGCAATGACAAAACGACTCACCGCCTTCCCCTGCGGATAAAATTCGCCGCCTTTCGCTTAAGCTAGAAAATTAACCTTTCCAAATAGATCAGTGGACCTCGACCCCCGACAAACCGCCGCCGTCCGCGCAGTCATCGAAACCGGCAGCTTCAAGCAAGCCGTTGTGCGGCTGAACCTCACGTCGTCGGCGGTATCGCAGCGTGTGCGGGCGCTCGAAACGCGGCTCGGCAATCCGCTGATCGTGCGCGCGCGGCCGTGCCGTGCGACGCAGATGGGTCAGCGTCTGCTGCAATATAACGCGCGGCCTGAGTTCGAGATCAGTGCAGGATCGGCGGCAGCGAACCGCTGCTGGCGGTGGCGGGATTGCTCGTCGGGTTCGCCGGAGTGGCGCTAACGTTTGCGGATGGAGCCGGCCCATTCGCATGGGGTGCGGCCGGTTTCTCCGCGCCGGTTTTCGCCACGACCTTAGCCGTTTGCGGGTGAACCTGAGGAGCCGGGACGACCAGATTCGCGCGCACGACCTTGCCTTGCCCCGCTTTCGTCTGGACGAGCTGCGCGTGCGGCTTTTTACTCTGCGCCATCACGGCCGCTTTCGATTTGGTTTTGCCTGCATGCGTTGCGTTGATCCCGCTTTTCGTGGCGCCCTTGGCAGCCACCTTGTTCACGCTGACATCCGCCACCGGCTTGTTGCCATGTCCTGTCGCCACTGCAACGCGCGGCGCGGCGCCCTTCGAAGCAGCCTTCGACGCTGTCTTCGAACCGGCGCCAGACTTGACCTTGTTGCCCTGCTTCGCGACATGCCCGCTCGCCTCTGGCGGGTTCCACACTTCGGCGTAACCCGCGGCCATAGCCGCGCCCGACACACACCACACGGCAAGCGCCGCTCCTGCCGCAACTGCTCGAATGCCCATCTCCTGCTTCTCCTGATCTTCGGCTTTATGACGAGCCAGGATTATATTCCCTTGCAAAAATCCACATTTAGACTAATATCAATTTCAAGTACAAATTAGGACTTACCCGCTCATGGCTCACGCTGCCCGTGCCACTCAACCCGAAGCGCCGATTCGCCGGCCAGTTTCGGAACCCACGCTAACGGAAATGTCCGCGGCAGGTCTACGCGCGTTCTTCAACATCGCGCGCGACTGGGACCTGAGCGCGGAAGAACAGATCGTGCTGCTCGGCTCACCGGGCCGTTCCACCTACTTCAAGTGGAAGCAGGCGCCTGAAACGGCCCGCCTCGGGCGCGACACACTCGAACGCCTGTCGCTGCTGCTCGGCATCTACAAGGCGCTGCAAATCCTGTTGCCGCAAGCCAGCGTCGCCGACGCCTGGATCAAACGCCCCAACAGCGCGCCGCCGTTCGGCGGACGCCGCGCGCTGGACCGCATGCTGGCGGGCAACATCAGCGATCTCGTGGCCGTGCGCCAGTATCTCGACGCAATGCGAGGCGGCTGGGCGTGACACAACCGCATTGGCAGGACCGCTGGCGCACGGCGCCGCTCGATTGGTCGCCCGCGTATCGCGTGATTCCGACGCGCTTTCCGGCCGTCAGTCTGTTCGACCGGGTCGCCTCGCCGGAAGATTTCGACGCCCTGTACGCGCTCGAAGCGATGACCAACGACCGTCTGCGCACCGAAGTCGGCGAACTCGATCTGGTGCCGCGCGAAGAGCGCCGCTTCGGACCGGGCTACGGGCCGATCATGGCCGCGTTGACGCATCTGAATCCGCTCGGCAGCCGCTTCTCGGACGGCACATACGGCGTGTTCTATTGCGCGCGCTCACGCGCCACCGCGATCGCCGAAACGCGTTATCACACAGGGAAATTTCTGGAAGCGACGGCCGAGCCGCCCATGCGCCAGCAGATGCGTCTATACACCGTCGTCGCGCAAGGCAGCGTCGTGGACATTCGCGGCGACACGTCGGTGGATCTCGCGGTGCTGTCGCCGGATGACTATCTGGCCGGACAGTCGCTCGGCCGGGCCGTCCGCGAGGCGGATGCGCCGGGTATCGTGTATCCGTCGGTGCGGGATGACGGCGGCGAATGCCTCGCCGCGTTCAAAACGACGCTGCTGCGCGGCTGCCATCACGCGGCGTATCTGGAATACAACTGGAACGGCGCGAGCGTGGATATGGTGTTCGAACTCAGCCAGGTCGGCTGATCACGCGGCCTAAATGTGGACTGCGCGTAGCCTGCGCGCGCCGCCGTCACGGCAGCGCCAGCGCCGCCGCGCCTTCCGCGCGGGCCTCTTCGGTTGAGACGGACCAGCGCCGCAAGGCAAGCGGCTCCACGATCGTGAGCTTGCCGCCCGACCCGAACGCGCCGGTGTCGATGAACACCTGTGAGCCGACCTGCTTGATGTCGCGCATCGGCGTGTGGCCGCAATAGGTCAGTGAGAGACCGCGCTGCCGCTGTGGATCGCCATTGCCCAACGCCAGGTCGCGGCCCCACAGCAATCGCTGGCGGGTGTCGTCGGAAAAATTCCCCGCGTCGAGCTCCGCATCCGAGCCAAAGAATTCGGCATGCAGAATATTGAAGCGCTCCTTGCCGCTGCCGACCACGCGCGCAAGCGGCAACCCGCGCAAGAGTTCCGCGTAGTCCTGCAAGCGTTCGTCGGATAATTGCGCCGCCCAGATGCCGCCGATTCCGTACCACCATTGACGCCGCAAGCGGCCGTCGGCGACCGCGCACAGCGTGTCTTCGTGATTGCCGAGCACGGCGAAAAACCACGGCTTGTCGAGCAGCGCCAGAGCCAGCTCGGAATTCTCGCCGCGATCCACCAGATCGCCGACCGAAAAGAGCCGGTCCCGCGCCGGGTCGAACGTGATCACGCGCAGCAGATAGCGCAGTGCATCGACGCAGCCATGCAAATCCCCGACCACGAAGTCGCGGCCGCTCCGGTTGGCCGGGTGATGCTGGACGGAATTGACGAGTACGGTAGCCATGGGTCCATGATAATGCGGCATCCGCAATGCGTATGCGCGCTGCCCATCGTTTCTTGGCGCCGTGGAGGGCGAGAATGACGCAAATCAACGCAAAAGCGGCCTGTTTCCGGCAGGCCTTACCGGAAATACACCGTCTGCGTGGTCACTATTGCTGAGTTCGCAATTTGCCGATCTGATCGGCCGTCACGCTCGATTGGGGATTGCCGAACTGTTTGGTCACATAGTTGGTGATGGCGGCCACCTGGTCGTCGGTGAGCTGGTTGGCAAATGCGGGCATCAACACCTCAGCCTGTTTCGTCGTACGGGTGACGCCGTGCAGGATCACCATCGCCAGATTGTTGGCGTCGCTCGCACCCACCACGGAGTTGTGAATCAGCGACGGATACGCCCCCGGCGCGCTCGCGCCCACGCCTTGGCCCGTCCAGCTATGGCAGCTCGCACAATTGGCGACGAACAGTTGCGCACCGTTCACGGCATGGATGGCGGTGCCGCGCAGCGCCGTGACGTCGTCGGCGGGATTGCCCCACTGGTCGCGCGGGCGCGATTCGCCGCCGCTGACCGGCGGCACCGCGCGCAGATACGCGACGATCGAGCCGAGATCCTCACGCGTCAGATATTGCGTACTGTCGGTCACCACGTCGGCCATCGGACCGGCCGCATTGGCCCGGCCGGGCGCCGCGCCGGTCGACAGATACGACACCAGTTCGTCGTCGCTCCAACTGCCCACGCCGCTGTTCTTGTCGGATGTGATGTTGTACGCGTGCCAGCCGGCCTGCACCGCGCCGGAGAAACGCGAACTCGACTTCAGGCCCTGCGTGAAATTGCGCGGCGTATGACATTCCTCGCAATGCGCGAGCCCTTGCACCAGATACGCGCCGCGATTCCACTCGGCGCTTTGCTTGGGATCGGGCACGAAGCGGCCCTCGGTGAAATTGAACAGGTTCCAGAACACCATCAGCCAGCGCTGATTGAACGGGAATTTCAGGCTGTTGCCCGGCGGCGTGTAGTGGATCGGCGTGAGCGTGTTCAGATACGCGCGAATCGCCAGCACGTCCTGATCGGTGACCTTGGTGTACTCCGCATAAGGGAAGGCCGGATACAGGCGCTCGTCGCTTTTGCCGATGCCCTCATGCATGGCGCGCAGAAAATCGGCGTCGCTCCATTGGCCGATGCCGGTGTCCGGATCGGGCGTGATGTTCGGCGTCACGATGGTGCCGAACGGTGTGTTGATCGGCAGCCCGCCCGCGAAGGGCCGCGCTTTGTCCGCCGTGTGGCACGCCACGCAATCGCCGGCGCGCGCGAGGTATTCGCCGCGCTTGACCAGGTCGCTGCCGCCCGCCGTCGCCGGCAGGGCCGCGCCGTTGATCGCTTGCGCGGCGTCGTCGGCGCGGGCCAGCGTGATCGGCAGTTCATCGTTACGTTGCGTGTTGGGGCCGTGCGCCTCATACCAGGCAACATACAGCGCGAACAGCGAGAAAATCGCGGCCAGCGTCGCGACCCTGAGGTGGCGGCGGCGGGCTTTCTGGATCAGCGTATCGAGCGGCTGCACGTGAGAGGTGTTCTTCGTCATTGTGGCTCTCCGTTCACGCTCAGATTTCACGCTTGAGCTTGTCGGCCAGCTTCAGCGACAAGGCCGCGATCGTCAGCGTGCAATTCACCGATGCCGCGGTCGGCATCACGCCGCTGCTGGCGATGAACAGATTGGAATGGTCATGTGTGCGGCAGTCCGCATCGACGACCGAATCCGCCGGATCGCTGCCCATGATCGTGGTGCCCATGATGTGATTGTTCGGCGCGAAGGTATCGTCGAAGGCGACCTCGGCGCCGCCGAACAGCGCGGCGATCTGCGCATATAGTTCGTGCGTATTGGCCGCACTTTTCTTTACGTAGTCGTTGATCGAGTAGTAGATCTCCGGCTGCGGAATGCCGAGTGAATCCTTGTGATCCGCCGAAGGCACCACACGGTTCTGCGGCTCCGCCAGATGCTCGTGGAAGCTGTTGATATTCAGCGTGCGCGCCGCGCGGTCGCGTATCTGCCGGTCGAGTTCGGCGCCGGTCAGGCCTTTTTTTAGCAGGTCGGCGGTCACGGCCATGGTGGGCACCGCGTTCGAGAGATGCAGTTTTTTCGCGGCGAAGTCCGAACGGAACGCGCCATCGCGGAAGTTGACGATCGAGGTCATCTCCATCGGCCCGCGCCCTGGCCACAGCGGTTCATTGGCGAGGAACGCGACGCCCGTGCCCGGATGGTCCATCAGATTGCGGC
This sequence comes from Paraburkholderia dipogonis, assembly GCF_046027395.1. Taxonomy (GTDB): domain Bacteria; phylum Pseudomonadota; class Gammaproteobacteria; order Burkholderiales; family Burkholderiaceae; genus Paraburkholderia; species Paraburkholderia dipogonis_A. Next base: position 29,331 of record NZ_JAQQEG010000048.1, read on the forward strand.
CCACCTGATCCGAGCTGTTGCCGACGCCGTGAGGGAATTTATCGGACGTCGACATCAGCATCAGCTTCGGCGTTTCGATGCCGTTCGCGGCGAGCACGAACAGTTTGCCGGTCACGCGCGTGCTGTTGCCGTTCGGGTCCTTGTAGTGGACGGCGGTGATCAGCCCTTTGTTGTCCGCTTCGACGCGATACACCACCGCTTCAGGAATCAGTTTCGCGCCGGCCTGTTCGGCTTTCTCCGCATGCACGACGCCGTTGTACATCGCGGCGATCGGGCAGATCGGCATGCAGTTGTTATTGCCGCAGCAGGTGGGCCGCGCGTCGTACGGACGGCTGTTGCGCGCCACCGGCTCGGGCACGACCTTGAAGCCTTGCGCATTAAGCACGGCGCTGAAACGCTGGTCCATGTAGGAGAGTGGAAGCTGACTCATCGGATACGGCTTCGAGCGCGGCGAGCCGAGATCGATTGAACTGTCGGGACCCGACACGCCGAGCTGCACTTCAGCCGCCGAATACCACGGCTCCAGCGTTTCATACGGATAAGGCCAGTCGCGTCCCACGCCGTACAGCTTGTGCAACTGGAAGTCCGAGGGCAACAACCGCCATGCGGCCGCCGCCCAATGCCAGGTCGTGCCGCCCACCAGCCGCAGGTACTGCGAGCTATACGGATAGTCGCCTTTCTGGATCAGATAATTGTTGGCAGGCGCGTACTCGGGATGCGGCGCGTAGGGCGTCGATGGATACGGCGTCGCGAAGTCGGATTTGACCGGCGAGTTGCGAAAGTTCTCGACGATCTGCCAACGCGGAATGCGCGGCCCGGCTTCGAGCACAATCACCGACGCGCCGGCCAGCGCCATCTGATGCGCGACCAGTCCGCCCGCCACGCCCGAACCGACCACGACGATGTCGGCAGAAGTTGAGTTTGCCATTGTTGCCCTCTTGTGCAGAGCACTTATCGTTGTTTGCTGTACTCGCGTGCCGGCGCTGCGTCGAATGACTCAATCGAACCACGCGGCCCGCGCGAGACGAACATCGCTCACGCGCTCAACGGTTTCTTTGCCCAGTAGAACGGCACGTCCCGGCAATAGGACGGAATCGTGAGCACGTCCTTGACGGGCTCGAACATCAACGCTTTTTCATACGCGACCACATCCACATGCGGCACGTCACCGACGAGGCCGAGATACCACGCGCGCATGATCGCGCTCACGGATTTCGCGAGCGCGGGCTGGTCGATTTGCAAAGCCTGCGTGACGGTATCGGACGGTACGCCGCCATGACCTTGCAGCCATGTGTTGAGCGCGGCGACGTTCTGCGTGAATTGACTGTCGGATTTGGCGAGGGCGTCGTAGACGCGTTTGCCGAGCGGGGCGTCGAAGCCCGGACGGCCGGTGAGACGCTGCGAGAGTGCGAGGAAAGCGTCGAGGCCGCCGCCCGCGGGCGTATCGGCAAACGCCGGGGCGATCCATGAAAGCGAGCGGCTGGCCCCAGCAAACGCGAGCGCCGCGGCCGCGGCACATGCACCGAGCACCCACGCTCTGCGCGAGGCGGAAAACGACGCTGACGACGACAACTCGGCTTGATGCGTCACTTCGTGGTGCGCATCATTGTTGTCGGGTACATCGGTCATGGGGACTCCAGATGGTGAGTGATTCTCAACTTGCCTCGCGACCTTGGCGTGATGCATTCGCGCGTGGCGTCGATCTCGACCCCAAACCTGGGCTATGCGCCGCTTCAGCGGTCTTTTGTGAGCCCACACGCACCTATTGCGAGCTGAGCTACGTGGTGCTGATGACATCCGTATGAAACCGCATGCGCGGCAAAATAAACGTGCCGCCTGCCAATCGCCTTTCAACTGAAAGCGGCGCGCAAGGGCGTTGCGAAAGACTATAGCCTGTGACCCGCCCATTCGACAAACGGTGGTCCAGGCGCAGGTAAAATCCGCGACACCGAGAGCCCTACACCCTATATTCCATGCTCACAAAATACTATCCACAGGTTCTTCGCAATCGACCGCGCATGCTGGTCGGCCTTGCGCTCGGCATCATCGCCGCGCTGGCCGTGCCCGCGCACACACGCCCGATGGTCCGCGTGCTGGCCGGTTGGGACGCGGCCATCTGGAGTTATCTGGCGATGATCTGGGTGCACATGGCCGTTGCCGACGAAGGCCGCGTACGCGAATTCGCCCGTCGCGACGACGAGAATGCCGGCGTGGTGCTGATGGTGATCTGCGTGGCGACCATTGCAAGCATTGCCGCCATTGTGCTGGAACTGGCCTCGGCCAAGGGGACAGCCGGCGCTTCCACTGTCTGGCACTACGCGCTGACGGGGCTCACGATGTTCGGCGCGTGGTTCTTGATCCCGACCATCTTTACGCTGCACTACGCACGGCTTTACTACGACGCCGAAGCAAAGGAAACGCCGCTGCTGTTTCCCGACCACGCGCTCCAGCCGGACTACTGGGACTTCCTGTATTTCTCGTTCACCATCGCCGTGGCCTCGCAAACGTCGGACGTGGTGCTGCGCTCGCGTTCGATTCGCCGCGCCGCGCTCGCGCAATCCGTGCTGTCGTTCTACTTCAACGTCGCCGTACTGGGTTTGTGCGTGAACATCGCGGCGGGCTTGCTCGGTTCGTAACGCTGTCGACACAAAGCCCCTCACCAACACCCCTGCCGCACAAGACTCCGCCTTTTGCGGTCATCACCGCGCCCCTGACGCGTCACGTGTAAATCCCGGACCGCAGCCGCCCGTTTTACACGCGGCGGCCGTCCGTTCAGGCCGTTCAACGTGTTTCAGCGCCTCGCGCCTTCTTTCGCACCTGCCTGCGAAGCTTACTGCGAGGCGTACGCTCACCCCTCCATCGCTGCCGTCCGAGCCGCACTGGCACAGCGTTTGCTGTGTCTTCCGAATCGATCTGGCCAGCCCGTGCCATCGACGCCTGGCGTCAAAGCACCCTTTACTGGCCAGCGGCGTGACGATCTTTGCACTACATTGACCAGTACGCGCCTTCGCTTGATGCATCGCGCGGTATCCGGCTCTGGAAGCCCAATGAGCGCTGTGATCGCATGCCAATTGCATCCACACCGCAGCAGGACGAATCTGGAAACCATCGATGGAACCTCGAAACGGGTACGCGCCGCGGATTTACTTTTTTCATTCACTTCTGGTTGGGCCGCTCGATGCATGGCCTGCGCAGTTCGCGCATGCAGCCGCGCTGGGCTTCGATCACGCGCTGATCGGCAGCCTCTTCGAGCCTGGACAGGCTGGCCACGGGCAGGTGGTCGGCAACCACGCCCGCCTGCATCCGGTCTTCGAGTCCCAGCAGCCCGCTACCGAGGCGATACGCACGCTCGCGAACGCCGCCGGGCAGAACGGCCTGACTTTGCTGGTCGATCTGGTGATCGACCGGATGGCCGCCGATGGCGCGCTGTACGCCGAACATGCCGACTGGTTCCTTCCATTCGAGTCTGAAGAGGCGCGGCTCGACCCGCGCCATGTGCATCGCGAGGACAACGTCGCGTATGCGAACTTCAACGACGCCGGCAGCAGCGCCGCGTTGGTCGGCTGGTGGACGCAGCAGTTGCTGGCGCTCGCCGAGGCCGGCGTGGGCGGCTTCCGGTTCGACTCGCCGCATCGCGTGCCGGCCGCCGTCTGGCGGCAATTGGGCGACGCGGTCCGCGCGAGGCATCCCGAGGTGCGTTTTCTCGCAGCCACGCCCGGCCTCGCTCGCGGCGATCTGCTCGCCCTGCAAGGCGCCGGCTTCGACAGCGTGTTCTCGTCGGTGCGCTGGTGGGACTTCCGCGCAAGCTGGATGGTCGAGGAACATGCCGCGCTCGCGCGCATCGCCGCACCAATTGCCTTTCCCGAAGCGCCTTACGGCACCCGCCTCGCCGCCGAGTTGAGCGATGCGCACGACGCCGCCATCGTCGAGCGGGCATACCGGCGCGCGCTGTTCACGTCGGCTGCCATTGGCACGGGCTGGATGATGCCGATGGGTTTCGAATACGGCATCACCGAGCCGATGTCGCAAACGCGCGGCGATGCTTCGCAATTCGCCCTCGCGGTCCAGGCGAAGCGATTCGATCTCTCAGAACGCATCACGCACGTGAACCAGGTGGCGCGCAATTCAAAGACGCTGCACGCCAACGGTGAATTGCGCCCGCTCAGCGGGCCCGGCGCGCCCGCGGCGGTATTGCTGCGCGCCGACCAGCCCGACCTGCGCGATGCCGACGAAGCGATCCTGATCGCGATCAATCCCGACCTCGGCGCGCCGCTACGCGTCGATCCCGCGCGCTTCCTCGCGGGCGTGCCGGGCAACTTCACGCGCTTCGTGCCGCTCGACGCGTCCGGCAACGCTTTGCCTGCCACGCTCACGCCGTTCACACTCACACCCGGCGCGGTCCGCCTGTTCCGCGCGGTCACCGAGAAGCCGATCCGCCTCGCGCCACCCATCGACAAAGCGAATAGCAAGCGCAGCGGCCGCAAGACCGTGATCGAGGCGCTGAGCGCGCCACGCGTGGCGATCGAGAGCGTGACGCCTTCGGTCGATAACGGCCGCTTCGCGGCCAAGCGCAGCGTGGGCGAACGCGCCGAAATCACCGCCGCGATCTTCGCTGAAGGTCATGACAAGATCGCCGCCGCCGTAATCTGGCGCGCCGCCGACGAAACCGCCTGGCACGAAGTGTTGATGGAACCGGCCCAACCCGCCGGCCTCGATATCTGGAAAGCGCGGATTCCGCTCGAACGCATGGGCCGTTACGAGTTCACGGTGATCGCGTGGCGCGACGACTTCGCCTCGCTGGTGGAGCATATCCAGAAGAAACTGAAGGCGGGACAAACCGTCGAACTCGAACTCGACGAAGCGTCGCATCTGTTCGCGCTGGTGCTCGCTGAAGTGGAAACCTCGGAAGGCGCGGTCACCGAACCGCTCGAACACATCGTCAAGGTCTTCACGAAGGCCGACGCGGAAACGAAGCTCGCGCTCCTGCTCGCGCCGACCACGGCGAAGGCGATGATCGCCGCGCGTCACCGGCCGTTCCTGAGCCGCGATCCGGTGATCTACAAGATCGATGCGGACCGCACGGCCGCGCGCTTCGCCAGCTGGTACGAAATCTTCCCGCGTTCGATGAGCGATGACGAATCGCGCCACGGCACCTTCGCCGATGTCACGACGAAACTGCCACGCATCCGCGACATGGGTTTCGACGTGCTGTATTTCCCGCCGATTCACCCCATCGGTGTGGCGAATCGCAAAGGGCGCAACAACACGCTGAACGCGCAGCCGGGCGACGTCGGCAGCCCGTATGCGATCGGCGGGGTCGAAGGCGGTCACACGGCCGTGCATCCGCAACTGGGCACGCTCGACGACTTCAAGGCGATGCTCGCCGCCGCGCATGCGCACGGCCTCGAAATCGCGCTCGACTTCGCGGTGCAATGCTCGCCGGATCACCCGTGGCTCAAGGAACATCCGACGTGGTTCGCGTGGCGCCCCGACGGCACGCTGCGCTACGCGGAGAATCCCCCGAAGAAGTATCAGGACATCGTCAATCCCGACTTCTATGCGCACGACGCCAAGCCCGATTTATGGCTCGCGCTGCGCGACGTCTTCCTGTTCTGGATCGAAGCGGGCGTGCATATTTTCCGCATCGACAATCCGCACACCAAGCCGCTGCCGTTCTGGGAATGGGTGATCGCCGATGTGCGGGCGCGCTATCCCGACACGATCTTCCTCGCCGAAGCCTTCACGCGGCCGCGCATGATGAACCGGCTCGGCAAGATCGGCTTCTCGCAGTCGTACACGTACTTCACGTGGCGGGAATCGAAGCGCGATTTCATCGAGTACATGACCGAGCTCACGCAGACCGGCGCGCGTGATTCGTACCGGCCTAACTTCTTCGTCAATACGCCGGATATCAACCCGCGGCATCTGCAATCGCAAGGACGCACGGGCTTTCTGATTCGCGCCGCACTCGCCTCGACGCTGGCCGGTTTGTGGGGCGTGTATAGTGGTTTCGAGCTATGCGAGGCCGCCGCGCTGCCGAACAGCGAGGAGTATCTCGACTCCGAGAAGTACCAGTTGCGCGCGTGGGACTGGAACCGGCCCGGCAACATCGTCCCCGAAATCGCGGCGCTGAACCGGATTCGCCGTGCGAACCCGGCGCTGCAAACGCATCTCGGCCTGACGTTCCTGCCCGCGCACAACGATCACATCCTATTCTTCGAGAAAGCGACCGAATCGCGCGACAACGTGATCCTCGTCGCGATCAATCTCGACCCGTTCAACGAACAGGGCGCGGATATCGAATTGTCGTGGGAGACTTTCCAGAAATGGAATCTGCACGATCATGGCCCGCTGGAAGTCACCGACCAGATGACCGGCGCCCGCTTCGAATGGCACGGCCGCTGGCAGCACGTCCAGCTCGGGTCGGGCCAGCCGTTCTCGATCTGGCGCATCGCGCCGCTCGGCGGCCTGCCCGCCGAACGGCCCGATGAAGCCGACAGCGACTATCACGCAGACGCTGGCAACCCAACCTCAACGGAAGGTGCGACATGAAGCGTGACGACCCGGCTCAAAGCACGACACAGTCACCGGTGGGCAATGCCCCTGGCAACACGGCCAAGCCGCGCACCAACCGGCGTGGCAAACCCGCGGCCTTGAGCGACGATCCGCTCTGGTACAAAGACGCGATCATCTATCAGGTGCACATCAAGTCGTTCTTCGATGCGAACAACGACGGTGTCGGCGACTTTCCCGGCCTGATCGCGAAGCTCGACTACATTGCCGAGCTCGGTGTGAACGCGATCTGGCTGCTGCCGTTCTACCCCTCGCCGCGGCGCGACGACGGCTACGACATCGCCGATTACCGCAACGTGCACCCCGACTACGGTCAGATCGCCGACGTGAAGCGCTTCATTCAGGAAGCGCACGCACGCGGCATTCGCGTGATTACCGAGTTGGTGATCAACCACACGTCGGATCAGCACCCGTGGTTTCAGCGCGCGCGCCGCGCGAAGCCGGGCTCGAACCACCGCAACTATTACGTGTGGTCCAACACCGATCAGAAGTACCAGGAAACGCGCATCATCTTCATCGACTCGGAGCCGTCCAACTGGACGCACGACCCCGTGGCGGGCGCGTATTACTGGCACCGCTTCTACTCGCATCAGCCCGATCTGAATTTCGACAATCCGGCCGTGTTGAAGGAAGTGCTGCAGGTCATGCGCTTCTGGCTCGACATGGGCATCGACGGGCTACGGCTTGACGCGGTGCCGTATCTCGTGGAACGTGAAGGCACGAACAACGAGAACCTGCCGGAAACGCACGCGGTGCTCAAGAAGATTCGCGCCACCATCGACGCCGAGTATCCGAACCGAATGCTGCTCGCCGAAGCCAACCAGTGGCCGGAAGACGTGAAGGAATATTTCGGCGATGAAGACGAATGCCACATGGCCTTCCACTTTCCGCTGATGCCGCGCATCTACATGTCGATAGCGAGCGAGGACCGCTTCCCGATCACCGACATCATGCGGCAAACGCCGGACCTCGCCGAAACGAATCAGTGGGCGATTTTTCTGCGCAATCACGACGAGTTGACGCTGGAGATGGTCACGGATTCCGAGCGCGACTATCTGTGGAACACCTACGCGAGCGACCGCCGCGCGCGGCTGAACCTCGGCATTCGCCGCCGCCTCGCGCCGCTGATGGAGCGCGACCGCCGCCGCATCGAACTGATCAATTCGCTGCTGCTCTCCATGCCCGGCACGCCCGTGATCTATTACGGCGACGAACTCGGCATGGGCGACAACATCCACCTGGGCGACCGCGATGGCGTGCGCACGCCGATGCAGTGGTCGTCGGATCGCAACGGCGGATTCTCGCGCGCCGATCCTGAACAACTGGTGCTGCCGCCGGTCATGGGTTCGCTGTATGGTTTCGACGCGGTGAATGTGGAAGCGCAAAGCCGTGACCCGCATTCGCTGCTGAACTGGACCCGCCGCATGCTTGCCACGCGCCGCGCGAAGCAAACTTTTGGACGCGGCACGATCCGTTTCCTGAAACCGGAAAACCGCAAGATTCTCGCGTATCTGCGCGAGATGCCAGGCGAGCCGCCGATCCTGTGCGTGGCGAATCTGTCGCGCGCGCCGCAAGCGGTGGAGCTCGATCTGTCCGAGTTCAATGGTTCGGTGCCGATCGAAATGACCGCCGATTCCGTGTTCCCGGCCATCGGCCAACTGACTTATCTGCTGACGTTTCCGCCGTACGGCTTCCTGTGGTTCATGCTGTGCCCGGGCGCCCAGCGTCCGACTTGGGCACAGGCCCATTCGGAATCGCTGCCGGAATTCGTCACGATCGTGATCCGCGAAGGCCAGGTCGGTCCGACGCCGGAGAACGTACGCCTGCTCGAATCGGAAGTGCTGCCTTCGTGGCTGAGCCGGCGCCGCTGGTTTGCGTCGAAGGATCAGAAGCTCAATGCGGTGCGGCTCGCGGCATTGACCACGATTCCGCACGGCGGCTTCGCCTTCACCGAAATCGAAGCGGACGTGGGCGGTCACACCGAACGCTACGTGGTGCCGATCGCCATCACGTGGGGCGGCGAAACGACTTTCCCGTTGTTCAAGCAACTGGCTTTTGCGCGCGTGCGGCGCGGCCGCAACGTGGGACATCTGACGGATGCCTTTGCGTTGCCGATCTTCGCGCATGGCGTGATGCGCAAATTGCGCGAACGCGCCGTGGTGCCGACCGTGCAGAAGAGCGAAATCAAGTTTCTGCCGAGCGAGCGTTTCGCCGAACTCGAAGGGCTCGGCGAACGGCCGGAGATCCGCTGGCTCGCGGCCGAGCAGAGCAACAGCTCGCTGATCATCGCCGACACCGTCGTGCTGAAGCTGGTGCGCCGCCTCGTGAGCGGCGTCCATCCGGAAGCGGAGATCAGCCGCTACCTGACGCAATTGGGTTACGCGAACACCGCGCCGCTATACGGCGAAGTGGTGCGCGTCGATCCCGAAGGCGTGCCGCACACGCTCTGCATCCTGCAAGGCTATATCGAGAATCAGGGCGACGCGTGGAACTGGTCGCTCGACTATCTGCGCCGCTCGGTGGACGAACTCGCCATCGCCGTCGATACCGAAGCGCAGTCGGCGCCGGACCGCACCAACGAGGTGATTCTGGTGGAAGGCTACAGCACGTTGGCCGGCATCATCGGCAGACGGTTGGGCGAACTGCACGTGGCGCTCGCCTCGCCGACGGACGACCCGGCGTTCGCGCCGGAATCCGCCAGCGCGGAACAGGTGAAGGCATGGGTGGACGGCACGCAGGCAATGCTAGCCAGCGCGCTCGATCTGCTCGCGCCACGCATCGAGCAGATGAGCGACCCGGAAACCAAGGCGCTGGCGCAAAGCCTGATCGACCGTCGCAAGGCACTGGTGGCCGCCGTCGACAAGCTGGTTTCCGCCGACGCGGGCGCGCTGCGCATTCGCATTCACGGCGACTTCCATCTCGGCCAGGTGCTGGTCGCGCAGGGCGACGCGTATCTGATCGACTTTGAAGGCGAGCCGGCACGGACGCTCGAAGAACGTCGTCAGAAGTCGAGCCCGCTGCGTGATGTGGCCGGCCTGATGCGCTCGCTGTCGTACGCAAGCGCGGCAGCGCAGTCCACCACGGAGGCCGCGCCGCAACAGACCGCCGACCGCAAGCGCACGTTGTTCGATCGTTTCCGCGCGCATGCCACCGAAACGTTCCTCAGCGAATACCGCGCGGCTGCCGCGGAAGCGTCGACGCCGCTCGTCGCGCCTGAAGCCGAACAGGCCTTGCTCGATCTGTTCCTGATCGAAAAGGCCGCCTACGAAATCCGTTACGAAGCGGCCAACCGCCCGACGTGGCTCAGCTTGCCGGTACGCGGCCTCGCCGCGCTCACCAGCCGTTTGCTCGGCGACACCGGCGCGCAAGCCCACGATTCCTCAACCCAGGCGCCAGGCGCCGCCACACCGCCTAATCCGGCCGAGGGCGACTATGAGTGAGCATGATCCGGCCGCAGGCCTCCAACCGCTCGATATCGACGCGCTCGTCGAAGCGCGCCACCCCGATCCTTTCTCGCAGCTCGGGCTGCATCAGACGGACGCGGGGTCGGTGGTGCGCGCGCTGCTGCCGAACGCCGCGCACGTCAGCGTGATTGCGCGCGCCGACGGTGCGTTGCTCGGCGAGCTCGAACAGTTGCGGCCGGGGTTGTTTGCCGGCCGCGTCACGGCCGCGGCGCCGTACCGTTTGCGGATCGACTGGCATGGCGTGGTGCAGGAAATCGAGGACACGTATTCGTTCGGTCCGGTTCTCGGCGACGAGCCGCTCGGCCGGCTCGCCGGCGGCGATCCGTACGCGGTGCTCGAATGCCTCGGCGCTCACCCGATGGAATTCCACGGCGTGCCGGGCGTGCGCTTCGCCGTATGGGCGCCGAACGCGCGACGAGTCTCAGTGGTGGGCGACTTCAACGCGTGGGACGGCCGCCGTCATCCGATGCGGCTGCGGCATCAGGCCGGTGTGTGGGAATTGTTCGTGCCGCGCGTCGGTCCGGGCACGCGCTACAAATACGAGTTGCTGTCGCGCGATGGTCATCCGCTGCCCTTGAAAGCCGATCCGTGCGCAATGCAAACGGAGAAGCCGCCGGGCACCGCGTCGATCGTGGCGCACGTCGATGAGATCGAGCAGTTTCCGTGGACCGATCACGAGTGGATCCAGTCGCGCGCAAGCAAGCAGACTCCGCGCTCGCCGATCTCGATCTACGAAGCGCATGCCGAATCCTGGCTGCGTGTCGCGGAACAAGGTCAACGCGGACTCGACTGGGATGAGCTCGCGGAACGCATGATTCCGTACGTGAAAAGCATGGGCTTCACGCATGTGGAGTTCATGCCGATTGCGGAGCATCCGTTCGGCGGATCGTGGGGTTATCAGCCGCTCGGGCAGTTCGCGCCGTCGGCACGCTTCGGCAAGCCCGAACAGTTCGCAAGATTCGTCGACAAGGCGCACGAAGCCGGACTCGGCGTGATTCTCGACTGGGTGCCCGCGCACTTTCCGAACGACGCGCATGGCCTGATCGACTTCGACGGCACGCCGCTCTATGAGCACGCCGACCCGCGCGAAGGCTATCACCAGGACTGGAACACGATGATCTACAACCTCGGCCGCAACGAGGTGAGTGCGTTCCTGGTCGCCTCGGGGCTGGCGTGGCTGAAGCGTTATCACGTCGACGGTCTGCGCGTGGACGCGGTCGCCTCGATGCTGTATCGCGACTATTCGCGCGCCGCCGACGAGTGGGTGCCGAATATTTACGGCGGCCGCGAGAACCTGGAATCGATTGCATTCCTGAAGCGCCTGAATCACGAAGTCGGCTACGTTCCGGGGGTGCCGGGCGCGATCACGATCGCCGAGGAATCGACCGCTTGGCCGGGCGTGACGGCGCGTGTCGAAGACGGCGGCCTCGGTTTCCAGTTCAAGTGGAACATGGGCTGGATGCACGACACGCTGCACTACATGGAAGAAGATCCGGTCTACCGCCAATACCACCACCACATGCTGACGTTCGGCATGGTGTACGCGTATTCGGAGCGCTTCGTGCTGCCGCTCTCGCACGACGAAGTGGTGCACGGCAAGGGCTCGCTGCTCGGCAAGATGCCCGGCGACAGGTGGCAGAAGTTCGCCAACCTGCGCGCGTACTTCGGTTTCATGTGGACGCATCCGGGCAAGAAGCTGCTGTTCATGGGCGGCGAATTCGGCCAACTGGCGGAATTCGACCACGACACGTCGCCGCACTGGCATCTGCTCGACGATTCGAACCACCACGGCGTGCAAAAGCTCGTGCGCGACCTGAACCGGCTGTACAGCGAGGAGCCCGCGCTGTATCTGCTCGATTGCGAGCCGGGCGGCTTCGAGTGGCTGATCGGCGACGACAGCGGTAACAGCGTGTTCGCCTATCGCCGCACCGATGGCGCCGGCCGCGAACTGGTCGTAGTCTGCAATATGACGCCGGTGCCGCGGGTGGGTTACCGGATCGGCATGCCGCGCGGCGGACGCTGGTCGGAAGTGCTCAATACGGACGCCGGCGTGTATGGCGGCTCGAACATGGGCAACGGCGGGTTGATTCACACCGACGCCCAATCGAGCCACGGCTGGCCGCATTCCGCTTCACTGACGCTGCCGCCGCTTGCGACGATCGTCTTGCGCGCGGATTGAAGGAGATGCTGTGAAGCGAGCGCGCGGTGTGCGAAATCTTCGCGCCGCGCGCTCGTTGCATGAAGACCCACGATAGCGTTCATAAATCAGAACAAGGAAGGGGAATCATGTCGCATGCAATGCCCGACCGGCTTCTGCCCGGTTCGCCCTATCCGCTCGGCGCCAGCTGGGATGGCCTCGGCGTCAACTTTGCAGTGTTCTCGGCGAACGCGCAAAAAATCGAGCTTTGCCTGTTCGATCCCACCGGCCGCAAGGAAATCCGCCGCTACACGCTGCCCGAATGCACCGACGAAGTCTGGCACGGTTATCTGCCCAACGCGCATCCGGGCACCGCGTATGGGTTTCGCGCGCATGGTCCGTATCAGCCGCAGTATGGGCATCGCTTCAACCCGCACAAGCTGCTGCTCGATCCGTACGCGCGCAAACTGGTCGGACAATTTCGCTGGTCGGATGCGCTGTTCGGTTATCGCGTGCATTCGAATCGCGCGGACCTTTCCATCGACCGGCGCGATTCGGCGCCCGCCATGCCGAAGTGCGTGGTGATCGACGAAGCGTTCGACTGGTCGCACGACAAGCGCCCAAATGTGCCGTGGGGTGAAACCATCGTCTACGAGACGCATGTACGCGGCGCTTCGATGTTGCGCGCCGATTTGCGTCAGCACGAACGCGGCACGTTCGCGGCGCTGGCTTCGCCGGAGTTCATCGAGCATCTGTTGAAACTCGGCGTGACTGCGGTCGAATTGCTGCCCGTGCATGCGTTTTTGAACGACCGCTTCCTGGTGGAGCGCGGTCTGCGCAACTACTGGGGTTACAACACGGCGGCATTTTTCGCGCCGGAACCGTCGTATCTCAGCACGCACCGGCTCGACGAAATGCGCATCGCCGTCCGTCAGTTGCACGCGGCCGGCATCGAAGTGATTCTGGACGTGGTCTACAACCACACCTGCGAAGGCAACGAGATGGGGCCGACGGTGTCGTGGCGTGGCCTCGACAACGCCAGCTATTACCGGCTGATCCCCGGCGACGAGCGTCACCATATCAATGACACCGGCTGCGGCAACACCGTGAATCTGCCGCATCCGCGTGTGCTGCAAATGGTGATGGACTCACTGCGCTACTGGTCGACGGCGTTCAATATCGACGGCTTCCGTTTCGATCTCGGCGTCACGCTCGGCCGCGAACAGCACGGCTTCGATCCCGGCTCAGGTTTCTTCGACGCGTTACGCCAGGACCCGATCCTGTCTCAGCGCAAGCTGATTTCCGAGCCGTGGGACATCGGTCCTGGCGGTTATCAGCTAGGCAATCATCCGCCGGGCTTCAGCGAATGGAACGACCGTTTCCGCGACACCGTGCGACGTTTCTGGCGCGGCGACGCCGGCTTGCGGCCCGATCTTGCCGCGCGGTTGACCGGTTCGGCGGATCTCTTCAACCGGCGAGCGAGGAAACCGTGGGCATCGGTCAATTTTGTCACGTCGCATGACGGTTTTACGTTAGCCGACGTCACCGCTTACGAGCAGAAGCACAACGAAGCCAACCGCGAAGACAACAACGACGGCCACAACGAAAACTGCAGCCGCAATTGGGGTGTGGAAGGCCCGAGCGACGACCCCGCGATTCTCGCCACTCGCAAACGCGTGGCGCGCTCGCTGATCGCCACACTGCTGATGGCGCTCGGCACGCCGATGGTGCTGGCCGGCGACGAATCGCTGCGCACGCAGAACGGCAACAACAACGCGTACTGCCAGGACAACGAAATTTCATGGCTCGACTGGGAACGCGCGGATTCGGCGGACGGCCAGCAGATGACCGCCTTCGTCGCGCGTGTGATCGCGCTGCGCAAGCAACATCCGCTACTGCGCGAAACGCGCTTTCTGTTCGGCGATCGTGAGGTGTTGCCTGGCCTGTTCGATGTGGGCTGGTTCGACGAACACGGCGACCCGCTCACCATCGAGGCCTGGCAGGACCCCGAAGGCCGTGCCTTCACGCTGCGCCGCGCGGGTCCAGGCTTAAACGGCGAAACAGAAGTATTGTTGATGATGCTCAACGCCAACGAGGAAACACTGCGTTTTACGCCGCCCGCCCCGCACCTGGAATGGCACGTGCTGTTAGACACTGCCGAGCCGGAGAGCGCGCCGCACCGCCTGGCGGTTGGGGAGGTCGAAGTGGCCGCGCATAGCCTCGTGATGCTGGCTGCGCAGCCGGTGGGCGAAGCGGATTGGCAGGCGGGCTGGAAGGCCGGCGCGCAGCATGGACCGCGGCTTTTGACTGCACTTCCGCCCGATCCGGGTGCGCATCCGCCCAGTAGCGATACGTCGCCGACCACGTAGGCGGGAGCGGAGCCGCGACACGACAGCATGCACGCTGCGTGATGACGTGTCGTCGTTGTGCGCGTTGTGCATCCAGCAGCGCCGGCGCGAGCGACACGTAACACGCGGCTCGAAAGCAAAACTGAATGGTGACGAATCATGTCCGAAAGTCCGATTGATCCTCATGCGCATCATCACGCGCACTGTTTGCCGTTCGGCGCGCAGCTGCTAGGCGCGACGGGCACGAAGCCGCGCACGCGGTTTCGCTTCTGGGCGCCTTCCTGCCAACGCGTGCAGGTGGAAATCGAAAACGGCCCTGCTCAAGGCGCGCACGATATGACGCCCACCGGTAACGGCTGGTTCGAAGCGAGCGTCGACGGCGGCGCGGGCACGCTGTACCGCTTCCGGCTGGATGGCGAGCATGCAGTGCCCGATCCGGCGTCGCGCTTCCAGCCGCAAGACGTGCATGGGCCGAGCGAAGTCATCGATCCGCGTGCGTACCGTTGGGAACACACGAACTGGCATGGCCGGCCTTGGGAAGAGACGGTGCTGTACGAGTTGCACGTCGGCGCAATGGGCGGCTATGCGGGCGTGCAGAAGCGGCTGCCCGCACTCGCCGCGCTCGGCGTCACCGCCATCGAATTGATGCCGTTGAACGACTTCCCCGGCAAGCACAATTGGGGCTATGACGGCGTGTTGCCGTATGCCCCAGATTCCGCCTACGGCCGCCCGGAAGATCTGAAAGCGCTGATTGACGCCGCGCACGGTCTCGGCCTGATGGTGTTTCTCGACGTGGTCTATAACCACTTCGGCCCGGACGGCAACTATCTGCACGAATACGCTCGCTCGTTTTTCCGCGAAGGCACGCATACGCCGTGGGGCCCGGCGATCGATTTCGAGCGCAGCGAAGTGAGCGACTTCTTCACGGATAACGCCGTCTACTGGATCAACGAATATCGTCTCGACGGGCTGCGCTTCGACGCGGTGCACGCCATCGACAATCATGCGTGGCTGCGCGAATTGTCCGACCATATCCGCGCCAAAGTGCAGCATGGGCGGCATGTGCATCTGGTGCTGGAAAACGAGCACAACAGCGCGAGCCTGCTCGAAACGCATTTCGACGCGCAATGGAACGACGACGCGCACAATACCTTGCACGTGCTGCTGACCGGCGAAACGGAAGGCTACTACCACGCGTACGAAGACCAGCCGATCCAGCGTCTTGCGCGCGTGCTGTCGGAAGGCTTCGCGTATCAGGGTGACCCGTCGCCGATTCACGACGGCAAACCGCGCGGCGAAGCAAGCGGTCACCTGCCGCCCACTTCGTTCGTGATGTTCCTGCAGAACCACGATCAGATCGGCAACCGCGCGTTCGGCGAGCGTCTGCGAAAACTGACCTCGGACGATGCGTTGCGCGCCGCCACCGGCCTGCTCCTGCTGTCGCCGCAAATTCCGCTGCTGTTCATGGACGAGGAATACGGCTCCACGCAACCCTTTCTGTTTTTCACGGACTACAGCGGTGATCTCGCCGACGCGGTCCGCGAAGGACGGCGCCGCGAATTCGCGCGCTTTTCCTCATTCACCGACGAGAAACGCCGCGCCCAGATTCCCGATCCGAACGACGTGAAGACGTTCGCGGCATCCTCGCCGCCGGTGCCGCACGAAGCGCCGAAGCACGACGCCGATGAAGCGAAAGACCGCCTCGACTGGATGCACTTCTACAAATCCGCGCTCGCCGTGCGCGCAAAACTGATCACCCCGCGCCTGCAACATAGCAAGTCGTGCGGCGTGACCGTGCTGACCGCGGCGAATGGCGGCGACGCCAATGCGCTGATCGCGCGCTGGAAACTCTGCGACGGCGAGACCTTGTCGGTCGCGCTGAATCTCTCGAAAGAGAACGTGGCGTGCGCCGAGATTCCCGCCGGCAAAGTGATTTTCGAAACGCCGCCGCGCGTGCGCGAACAGATCGACGTCAAGGTATTACCGCCGTACACGTTCGTCGCGTGGATGACCGGCGACGTCTGCGACTATGCCATCGGCCACGATGCTCGCATTGCGGGACAACAGGAGCGCCACGCGTGATTACCCGACGCCCTACCAACACGATCGTCACTCTCGCCTCGCGCGCCGGCTTCGAGGTGGAATGGCAGGATGCGCACCATACGACGCAACATGTGCCTGAAAGCACACTCGCCGTGCTGCTCGAGCGGATGGGTTTGCCGTGCGGCAACGCCACGCAAATCCGGCAAAGCACCGCCGCGCTGGAAGCAGAACTGTCGGGCCGCAAACTGCCGCCGCTGATGACCGCGGAAGTCGGGCGCGGCATTGCCTTGCCCATCGCGGCGATCAAATCCGGCAGCCACTATCGGATCGAACTCGAAAGCGGCTCGATCATCGACGGCAGGTTCACGGCGCCCAAAGGCGAGGAAGCCTTGCTCGCGCCGATCGACGAGGCCGGCTATCACACGCTCGTGATCCACGAACAGCGGGTGACGCTGGCCGTGGCGCCGCCGCGCTGCTATACGGTCGCCGACGCCTGGCGCACGCTGCACGACGACGTCACGGACAAGGACTCGCCCGCGCCGCCGTTGTGGGGCATGGCCGCGCAGTTATACGGCTTGCGCCGTACAGGCGACGGCGGCATCGGCGATTATTCGGCGCTCGCGCAAATCGCCGTGGAAAGCGCAACGCGTGGTGCGCATGCGCTCGCCGTCAGCCCGACTCATGCGATGTTCAGCGCGGAGCCGGAGCGCTTCAGTCCGTATTCGCCGTCGTCGCGTTTGTGGTTGAACGTTACGCATATCGATCCCGCCGCCGTGTTCGGCGCGGATGCGGCCCATGCCGCGCTCGAAGCCGCACAGGCCGGCGACGCGTGGTCGAAACTCGAACGCCTGCCGCTGATCGACTGGCCGAACGCCGTCGTGCTGAAGCTGAAAGTCTTGCGCAAGCTGTACGAGCACTTCAGCATTGACGAACGCGCGCAGAACACGCCGCGCGCGCTGGAATTTCACGGCTTCTGCGAACGCGCCGGGCGCGCGCTCGAAGATCACGCGCGATTTGAAGCGCTACAGGCGGTGCAACTCGCGCAAGAAGGCGGCGACGGACATTGGCGCAATTGGCCAGAAACGTTGCGCGACCCGCGCAGCCCGGAAGTCGAGGCCTTTGCGGAGGCCCATCGGCACGAGGTCGATTTCCATCTGTTTCTGCAATGGCTCGCTGCCAAAGGTTTGTCGCACGCGCAACATGCGGCGCGCGATGCCGGCATGGCCGTCGGCCTGATCGCCGATCTCGCGGTGGGATGCGATAGCGCCGGCAGTCATGCTTGGTCGTATCGCGACGACATGCTGCAAGGCGTATCGGTCGGCGCGCCGCCAGACCTGTTCAACCAGGCCGGCCAGGCGTGGGGACTCACCACGTTCTCACCGCGCGCCATGCGCACGCAGGGCTTCTCTGCTTTCATCGACATGCTGCGCGCGGCGTTCGCGCATGCCGGCGGCATCCGCATCGATCATATTCTCGGCTTGCGGCGGCTGTGGCTTGTGCCGGAAGGCGAAAGCGCGCGTAACGGCGCTTATTTGCGCTACCCGCTCGAAGATCTGCTGCGTCTGATCGCGCTCGAATCGTGGCGGCATCGCGCGATCGTGATCGGCGAGGATCTCGGCACTGTGCCGCCCGGTTTTCGTGAGCGGCTCGAGGAGCACGGCATCGCCGGCATTCGCGTGCTGTGGTTCGAGGGCGCGCACGACGGCAAAGGATTCAAACCGCCTTATGCGTGGGACCGCAACGCAGTCGGCACGACGACCACGCACGATCTGCCGACAGTCGCCGGCTGGTGGCGCGGCAGCGACATCACGTGGCGCAACAAGATCGGCCAGACGATGGCGCGCGCCGACGGCCGCGATCCTGAGGAAGCGGCCCAGGAAGCGCGCGCGAAAGATCGCGCCGAGTTGTGGCGAGCGTTCCAACAGGCGGGCGTGGCCGCGCCTGACGTCGCTGCACCGCCGCCCGACAGCGCACCCGTGGACGAAGCGCTTGCCTTCGTTGCCGCGACGCCCGGCCCGCTGGTGACGTTCCCGCTCGAGGATTTGCTCGCGCAAGTCGAGCAGCCGAATCTGCCTGGCTCGATCGACGAACATCCGAACTGGCGGCGCCGCGTGAGCGTGCCGATCGACGAACTGTTCGAGGACGACACCTTCTGCGATCGTCTGCTCTCGGTCGATCGCGCGCGCCGCGCCGCGATCGCCCCGGTTCCTTCTGCCAACGCTTCTTCGGAGCCTGATACGCCATGACCGTCCCGCGCTCCACGCTTCGCCTCCAGTTCCATCGAGGCTTCACCTTCGACGATGCCGCGAAGCACGTCGAATACTTCGCCGCGCTCGGCATCAGCCACGTCTACGCGTCGCCCATCACGACGGCCGAGCCAGGCTCGATGCACGGCTACGACACCGTCGACTACACCCAGGTCAGCGCCGAATGCGGCGGCGAGGCGGGCCTGAAGCGCCTCGTCGACAAACTGCGCGCACGTAACATGGGGCTGATTATCGACACCGTGCCCAACCACATGGGCGTCGGCGGATCGAGCAACGCGTGGTGGCTCGATATCCTCGAGTGGGGCCGTCATAGCGCTTATGCGCGGCATTTCGACGTGGACTGGCATTCACCCGACCCTGCCTTGCGCGGCAAGGTGCTGCTGCCGACGCTCGGCGCGCCGTACGGCGAGGAACTCGCGGCGGGCCGCATCGCGCTGCATTTCGCGGCCGACATCGGGCGCTTCTATATCGGCTACGGCCCGCACGTGTTTCCGGTGTGTCCGACCGATTACGCGTCGATCCTGCAAAGCGCCGACCGCGCCGATCTCAACGCGCTCGCCGAGCGTTTCCACGGACTCACGACACAGCCCACCGATCACCCGCGCGCCGCCGAAGGCCGCGACATGCTGCGCGAGTTCGTCGCGCAAAACGGTGACTCGGCAATCGAGATCGCGCTGCAGGCATATGCTCCGGACGACCCGGTGGCGCGTGACCGCCTGCATCGGCTGATCGAGCGGCAGCACTTCCGCCTGGCGTGGTGGCGCACCGCGTCCGATGAAGTGAACTGGCGGCGTTTCTTCGACATCTCGACGCTCGCCGGTGTGCGTGTGGAACGGCCCGAAGTGTTCGAGGCCGTGCATGCGCTGCCATTCCGTCTCTATCAGGAAGGCGTGGTAGATGGCTTGCGGATCGATCACGTCGACGGCCTCGCCGAGCCGCGAGAATATTGTCAGCGTTTGCGTCAGCGTCTCACGGAACTGCGCGATACCGCGCCGTATGTGGTGGTCGAAAAGATTCTCGGACGCGGCGAACCGCTGCGCGACGATTGGCCCGTGGACGGCACGACCGGTTACGATTTCATGAGCGACGTCGGCGCGCTGCTGCACGATCCCGCCGGCGCCGAACCGCTCGCGCAAACGTGGGCCGAACTGACCGGCCGCAGCCCGCGTTTTGCAGACGAAGCGCTAATCGCGCGCCGCAAGATTCTCGCGGAAAACCTTTCGGCGGAACTCGACCGCGCGGCACGCGCGTTGCATCGCATTGCCCGCGATTCGCTGACCACACGCGATTTCACCTTCACCACGCTGCGGCGTGTGTTGACCGAACTGGTCGTGCATTTTCCGGTGTATCGAATCTATCCGCAGAACGGTCTGCGCAGCGCCGCGGATAACGTCTATTTCGAGCAGGCTTTGGAGGGCGCGCGACGCTCGCTTTCGCGCGCGGACCTTGTCGCGCTCGATCGCGTGAACGCATGGCTCGGCGGCAGCGCCGAAGAGCCGCCGCCCGGACGAAGCGGTACGCCGCAGCAGCAAGGCCAGAACGGCGCGCCGCCAAGCCATGCTGGTTCCGCGCGACGCACCGCGCAGACGCTGTTTTCACAGTTGACCGCGCCGGTTGCCGCGAAGGCGGTCGAAGATACGGCGTGCTATCGCTATGGCCGGCTGTTGTCGCGCAACGAAGTTGGCTCGGACCCGGGCGAGTTCGCGTTGTCCGTCGAAGCGTTTCACGCGGCAAATCTGGAGCGTTCGCAGCGCTTCCCGCACGCGATGCTTGCGACGGCCACGCACGATCACAAACGCGGCGAAGACGTGCGCGCGCGGCTCGCTGTGTTGAGCGAGATCGCGCAGGATTGGAGCACGACGTTGCGCGCGTGGTCCACGCTGAATGCGCCGCATCGGCGTGCGCTAGACGGCAAGCCGGTCAGCAGCGTCGGCCAGGACACGAGCTACGACTGGGCGCCCGGCCCCGCCGCCGAAGCGATGCTCTATCAAACACTGGTGGGATGCTGGCCGCCGGATCTGCAACCGGACGACGAAGCCGGCGTGAAGGAACTGGCCGAACGCGTCGCGCAATGGCAACTGAAGGCGCTGCGCGAAGCCAAGCTGCAAACCAACTGGCTCGCGCCCGACGAAGGGTACGAGGCCGCCTGTCGCGATTTCCTGTTCGACATCCTCGCACCGCAGCGGCGCGACGGCTTCCTGAAGGCGTTGTCCGCGTTCGTCGCGCGAATCGGCCGCGCCGGCGCGCTCAATAGCCTGCAGCAGACCGTGCTGCGGCTGGCATCGCCTGGGATTCCCGATCTTTATCAGGGTACCGAGTTGTGGGACTTCAGTCTGGTCGATCCGGACAACCGCAGGCCCGTCGATTTCGCCAAACGCGAGGCGTGGCTCGTGCAGACGCCACCGTCGGAATTCCTGCCGAACTGGCGCGATGGACGCGTGAAGCTTGCGGTGGTGCAGCGCGTGCTCGCGTTGCGAGCGCATTTGCCGGAGCTGCTGAGTCAGAGCGAATATCTGCCGCTCGCCGTGCGCGGTAAGCACGCGTCGAGTGTGATCGCGTTTGCGCGGCGGCATGGCAATGCGTGGGCCGTGGTGGTGGCGAGCCGGCTCGCGGCCGGCTTGCTCGGCGACGAAAGCGATTTGCCGATGGTCGATCCGGCGAAATGGGAGGACACGGCGCTGGAGATGCCCGCCGATCTGTCCGCGAGAGCGCTGTTCGACTGGCTGAGTCCCGCTGCGCCGAAGGTCGATGAAAACGGCCTGCTGTTTCTGCGCGATGCGTTGGGCGCGATGCCGATCGCGGTGTTGGTGGAGGATGGCGTGCCACGCAGTTGATCTTCCAGGTCTTCCGGGCGAAGGCGGTTGGAGCGCACGTGCTCTGACCGCCTTTTTTACGCCTGTTCGAAATGACGCGTCATTGCGTTGAGCTGCTCTGTTGCGCGCGTTTGACGGCTTCGGCCATCTGCTCCGCGACACGCCGCGTGTCCCAATACACCTGCCCTTTGTACATGCGGTCGCCGCGAACGTTGAAGCGGTCGACGCCCTGCCAGCTAAGCACCTGGCCCGCCACGGTGGCTGACGCTCGCCATTCGATCATCACGGCGTCGCCAGTGGGAGCCCATTGCAGGACATCCACTTTCAAGTCCGGCAACTGCGTTAGCACCTGACGGAAATGCTCGACGACCCCTTCGCGGTTGGCGGGTTCTGTCATGGGTGGAATGAGGTTTTGCGTGTCCTCGTGCATGAGGACTCTCAAGTTATCGGCGACGGGGTTTTGCCACTCCGCGGCGAACCGCTGCACGACTTTCTGCGCGTTGGATAGCTGCTCCGCACTGGGCAAAACGTATTTTCCTGCTGAGGTCATTTGGGTCCGCTCCTGAATGGGTTGCTTATCTACGGCGTTGTTTGTTGCCCGCGTCTCCGTGTCGTGATGAACTGCCGCAATTACATACACAGAGATTTTCACATACACCGCGTATGTATACTACAATTAGAATGTGAAAAATCAAGGGACACGAATCGACTCCATGCCAACCGCAGGCGCGCCCCCAAAATCCCGCCGCGAGGAATACGCGGACGCCACCCGTCAGGCGCTCATTGCCGCTGCAGGCGAGCTATTCGCAGCGGAGGGTTATCAGCAGGTCGGCATCGAAGCGATTGCGCGCAGTGCACGCGTGACGCGCGGCGCGTTCTACCATCACTTCGCCGATAAAGCCGAGCTCTTCGACGCCCTTGTCGAGTCCCTGCAGGCGGCCGCCGCATTGAAAGTGAAAGCTGCGGCCGAGGCCGCGCCAAAGGCAAAGCGCGTCAGCGCGGGTATCCGCGAATTCCTGGAAGTCTGCTGCGAACCCGTCTACCGGCAACTCGTCATCGAAACGGCTCCCGCGGTGCTCGGACCGGCACGCTGCCGCGAGATCGAAGAAACGCACGTCTATGGGCTGCTGATCGGCGCGCTGACCAGCCCGCACACCGGCAACGCAAAAACCAAAGCGAGCGCCTATCTCGCCGCACGCATGATCGGCAGCATGGTGTGCGAGGCGGCGCAATTGCTCGATGATGCCGATGATCCCGCCGCGCTGAAAACGGAAGCGTTGAAGCTCGTCGAGCGCATGGTGGGCACGCTGGCTACTGACAAAAGCCGGGCAGCTACGGCTCGCAAATAAATCACCCTCGAGGGGAAGCGTCGATGAACATCGACTGGCCGACGATCCGCACCGGCGACGCCGACGCACTGCACGGCGCGACCATCGAGTTATCGGGTTGGATGATTCCACTCGATCCGCTAGCGGGCTCTGTCGACTATTTCTTACTGGGCGCTGACGAACCCTGCTGCGGCGGCTGCGTGCCGCGCAATCCGTTGACCTCGATCGAAGTGCATGCGGCTATGCCGATCGCGCCGCAAGCGGACGCCTTGACACTGCGCGGGCGCCTCGTGCGCCTGGTCGACGATCCGGCGGGCTGGCGGTATCGATTGGTCGATGCGACGCCGCTCGAGCGTGTCGAAATGCCGCCGCGAACGTTTAGCCGCCGCGCGTTTCTGGCGTCCGGCGCGGCGCTTGGACTCACGGCCTGCGCGCCCGGCCGCTTCGGCGGCTACACGGAGGCGCACGAGGGCGCCGCGCAAACCGAAAGCGCTCCTGCGCCGGCATGGCAGCCGCCCGCGGGCACCCTCACCATCGACATGCACAGTCACGGCGGCCGCGTGATCGTGTCGCGCAATCTCTCGATCGGCGCGCATCGTCCGTTCATCCCGCTCGCTGCGCCGATGCGCGCCGGGGGCATGAACGTCATTTGCCTCGCGATCGTCACCGATACGACCGTCACGCGGGTCGCCGACAACCGCAAGCGTTTCGAAGCGTGGCGCGATCCGCAGCCCGGCGAACTGTATGCGCTCGGCCAGACCGAATTCCAGCGAGCCCACGAGTTGATCGAACGTCAGCAGATGCGGCTGGTGACGAACGCGGCGTCGCTAACGACTTCCGGCCCGCTCGGGCCATGCGCGATCATCTCAGCCGAAGGCGCGGATTTTCTCGAGGGCCAGGTGGATCGGGTCGATGAGGCCTACACGCAGCACCAGTTGCGGCATTTGCAACTGACGCACTATCGCGTGAACGAACTCGGCGATATCCAGACCGAACCGCCAGTGCACGGCGGCCTGACCGATACCGGCGTGCAGGTGATACGCCGCTGCAATGCGTTGGGAATCGTCGTCGATGTCGCGCACGGCACGTACGATCTGGTCAAGCGCGCGGCCGACACGTCGACCAAACCGCTCGTGCTGTCACATAGCGCGTTGGCCACGCATCCGGGGGCGCGAAGCCGGCTCATCACGCCGGACCATGCGCGCGTGATCGCCGGCACGGGTGGCGTGATCGGCGTTTGGCCAAGCTCGGGGACGTTCAAGGATTTGCACGCGATGGCCGAGGGCGTCAAGCGCATGGCGGATGTCGTCGGCGTGGAGCATGTCGGCCTCGGGACGGACATGCTCGGGTTTATTTCGCCGCCGGTGTTCCGCAGCTACGAGCAGTTGCCCGATCTGGCGAGCGCGCTGCTGCTTGCCGGATTTTCGCCAGAGGAAGTGGGTGCGATTCTCGGCGGAAATTATCGGCGCGTGTTTCAGGCGTCTGTCGGCTAGACCGATCGGTCAAACTTAGCGCCCCGCTGCCCACAACAGTGAAAGTCCCGAAGACAACATCAAGCCGTCGACGACCAGTTTGAAGGTCGAGGGGCTCATGCGAACCACGATGGAGCGCGCGGCAAACGAGCCGATCATCAACGCAGAGCCGGTGATCAAGCCATCGATCACCACATGCAAAGGCAGCGCGCCGAAATGATTGAAGACCGCGACTTTGGCGGCGTAGACGGTCAAGGAGCCCGCCGCTTCGGTCGCGAGAAAAGCGCCCTTCACGAGGCCATAAGACATGAACACGGGCACCGTGATCGGCCCCGTGGACACGACGATGCCGGTGAGAAAACCCACCACGCCGCCGATCAGGGAAAGCTGCAATAAAGAGAACTTGATATCCCGGCGCGCGAGCCAGCGCCGCGTAGGCACCATCGCGACGAAGAACAACCCCAACGCAATCTCGACCGCGTGCGGCGGCAACGCAAGCAGCGTTCGCACACCTAGCGCCGCGCCCGGCACGGCGGTCACGCAGTAGGCACCGCACGCCCGCCAGTCGATCTCGCGCCACCACGCGAGGACCTTGCCGAAGTTGCCCATGATCGCGGCGATCGCCATGATCGGCACAGCCTGTTGCGGACCGAACAGCATGACGAGAACGGGCATCAGCATCATCGACGAGCCGGTGCCGACCACGCCGCTCAACGTGCCGGCCAGCAACCCGACGCACAGCACCAACAGATATCCCATGTCGCCCCCAACGGTGTGGACGACCATTCTACCTGTGGCGTGTTGCAGCGCTATCGCGGCTTAGCCACCTTCGTCGTCGAAGGTTTTCGGATAGACCCGCACGAGCACGATACGCGGCCCTTTCATCTTCTTGACGACGACGTCGAAGCGGTCGAACTCGACTCTCTGCCCTTCGGTGGGCAGATCGTTGAGCGCCTGAATCACGAGGCCGCCAACCGATTCGGCCTTGCCCTCATCGATGTCGATCCCCAGCGCGCGTTCCAACGACACCACCGGCAAGCTGCCCTTGCCCATCAAGGTGCCGTCGTCCATGCGCGTCCAGTCGGCGTCGCCTTGACGGAACTCGTCGTGGATCTGGCCGACCAGTGCGCCGAGCAGATTGTCGAGCGTCAGGAAACCGATCGGCTTCTCCCGCTTGTGGCCGACCAGCGCGAAGTGCGGCGCGCCCTTGCGAAAGCGGCGAAACAGTTCGAGCGCCGGCATTTCCGGCGTGACGTATTGCACAGGCCGCGCGTATTTGGAGAGGTCCTCAAGTGTGCTGCCCGCATGGCGGGCCAGCAGCAAGTCCTTCAAGTGGATCATGCCGGCCACGCGTTCGCCGGACGCGTCTTCGAACAGCGGATAACGGCTGAATCGATGCCGCGCCACCACCTGCATGTTTTCGCGCAACGGCAGATCGCGGCGCAAGCCGATCATTTCGTAGGCCGGACGCATGAGGTCCGACACCGTCATGCGCGAAAAATCCAGCGAGTGCGCGATCGTGTTCCACTCGTCCTGACTGTAGGCGCCGTCCGGCGAACCCAGTTCCGTTGCGACGTTGGCGCGGCGGCCGCGCAGGATCAGCTTGAGTTCGTCGGTTGAGTAATGCGAGTCGTGGCCGTGGTCGGCGTCGAGCCCGGCGAGTTTGAGCACGGCGTTGGCGCTCGAATTGAGCACCCAGATCGCCGGATACATGGCCCAGTAAAAGCCGTAGAGCGGCGTGGCGGCCCAAAGCGAAACCTTCTCCGCCTCGCGGATCGCCAGCGACTTCGGCGCGAGTTCGCCCACGACGATGTGCAGGAACGAAATGCACGAGAACGCGAAGAACAGCGAAATGCCGTGGATCAGCTTCTCCGACTCCACACCGAGCAGGCTGAAGAGCGGTGTGAGCAACTCCGCGAACGCGGGTTCGCCGATCCAGCCGAGCCCGAGTGACGCCAGCGTGATGCCGAGCTGACAGGCGGACAGATAGGCGTCGAGGCGCCCGTGCACCTTGGCCAGCAGACGTCCGCGCATGCCATGTTTGGCGGCGAGGCTTTGCACGCGCGTCTGCCGCAGTTTGACCAGACCGAATTCAGCGGCAACAAAGAAACCGTTGAGGGCAACGAGAAACAACGCACCGATAAGGGCGACGACCTGGATCAAAGCGAAAGGCTCCGGCAACAAAAGTTGTCAGTATAGAGGGTGAAAGCTCGGTGAAATCTGAATCGCGCAAACGAAGGGGCTGAGTCCAACCGTTCACTTTGCTGCTGTTGCGCTCAGCGGGATGCGTAGCGCAAGCGTCGCCGCATTGCTGCCGGTTGCATCAACGCCGTTTGCTTCGCCTTGCTCGAAACTGCCGCCGTGCGCTTCCGCGACACGCTTGCACAACGCCAGCACCCACGCGATGCGTTTCGCTTCGCGCGGCTCGCGCGCCTGCTTGCGGGCAAACGCTTCGAGCACATGAGGCAAGGCGGGATCCTCCAACGTGGCGCTGTTAGCGTCGTACGTGAGGCTGGCGTGCCATGCGCTCCTGTCGGCTTTCGTGGACAGGATGACCGTGGTGCCTTCCGGGCTCGTTTCGACCGCGAAGGTCAGCATCAGCCATAGCGCGGCCGCGAGGCGCTCGCGGTCGCCGTTGAGCTGTTCGGTGGCAAGTTGCGAGTCGAGCGTGACCCCCACGCCGCGCGTGCGAGCCAAGCCCGAGCGGACTTCTTCCACGGTTTCATCGAGTAACGGATGCAGCGGGAATGACGCATAAGCCAGCGCCAGCGATTTGGTTTCGGCGCGCGTGGCGTCGACGATCGTCTCCAGCAGCTTGACCTGCTGGTCCACGCCATTGCGAATGCCGGTGACGGCGCGCTGCGCGTTGGGGTCGTTCGCGTCGAGCTTGCGCTCCAGCACGTACGCCCAGCTATGAATGGCGTTCAAAGGACCGCGCAGATCGTGCGACACCAGCGAGAGCACATGGTCACGCATGAACAGCGCGGTTTCCGCGC
This sequence comes from Paraburkholderia dipogonis, assembly GCF_046027395.1. Taxonomy (GTDB): domain Bacteria; phylum Pseudomonadota; class Gammaproteobacteria; order Burkholderiales; family Burkholderiaceae; genus Paraburkholderia; species Paraburkholderia dipogonis_A. The sequence goes on from NZ_JAQQEG010000048.1 coordinate 56,772, forward strand.
GCAGATGCGCGGTGCGTTCGGATACGGCGAAGCCGGAAGGCGCCGGCTTTTCGCCGGCAGTTCCGGTTGAAGACGTTGTCACGATCGAGCCCTCTCAGGCGGTGCATGATGATTGAAAGAAGCCCCATTATAGGCATGCCGTCCGGCGCGATCAGCCTGGCCGGACGGCCTATTGGCACGCAATCCGCGTGCCACGTGGCAATCCTCGGCATGCGGCGCGAACACGCCTACAATGTCGGTTTTTACGTTTTTGACCTGAGGAGCGACATATGTCGACTGTGACTACCGAATCCGGCTTGAAGTACGAAGACATCGTTGAAGGCACCGGCGCCGAAGCGGTGGCCGGCAAGACCGTCAGCGTGCACTACACCGGCTGGCTGACCGATGGCCAGAAGTTCGACTCGAGCAAGGACCGCAATGACCCGTTCGCTTTCGTGCTGGGCGGCGGCATGGTCATCAAGGGCTGGGACGAAGGCGTGCAAGGCATGAAGGTCGGCGGCACGCGCAAGCTGACCATTCCGCCGCAACTCGGCTACGGCGTGCGCGGCGCGGGCGGCGTGATTCCGCCGAACGCAACGCTCGTGTTCGAAGTCGAATTGCTCGGCGTTTAAGTCTTTCTCTGAACTGTCACTGCGCACCGTCGATGAGCCACGCCGCCGTTACCGCTCCTAGCGTTTCGCTGCGCCGCTACCGCGCGATCGAAGCATCGGACGTGCACGACTTCCACCAGGTCGTACTCGGGATCGACGGCGCGATGGTGATGGCGGTGAACGGCGTCGCGCAACAAATCGACGCCGGTTCCGCCTGGCTCATCCCTGCGGGCGCTCGGCACGATTACGCGGGCGTCGGCGAGAACCGGCAGTTGGTGCTGGATTTGCCGGCCGCGTCGCTGGCCGTGCCGGAAAGGTTGTTCGACCGCGCACGGGCCGTCACCGTCGATGCCTCGCTGACGCAGCTCGTGCACCGCATCGCGGCACACGCTACCGGCGGCGTTCTGGGCGGCGATCTGGATACACGGCGTTTTCATTGGGACGCTGCCGCACGCCTCGGGGCAGCCCTGGTGGCCGACGCGAGCACCGCGGCCGGCGCACAGGCAGTCGGCGCCGGGCTCGACTTTGCGCGTATCGACCGCTGGTTGCGCGCGCATTTGTCGGAGCCTTTGCGGATCGCCGATCTCGCCACGCATTGCGGCTTCGGCATGCGGCGCTTTCATCAGCTTTTTATCGAGGCCTTCGGCGAGACGCCGCATCGCTATTTGCAGCGCCTGCGGCTCGATACGTCGCTTACGTTGCTCGCCGATCCGCGCCTTTCGTTGACCGATATCGCGCTGGACGTCGGCTTCGGCGATCAGAGCGCCTATACGCACGCGTTCACGCGGCGTTTCGGGCTGGCGCCCGGTCAGTGGCGCGCGTTGCGCCACTGAGTTTTCACGCGCTGGGTTTCATTGCACTGAGTTTCGTGGCGTTGGCTCTATTGCTCGGAAGGACTGCTCTGATGCTTCGTTGCGCGAGCCGCCCGAACGGAGCGGCCCGCTTGCCCTGCTTCACGCTGTCGTTCGAGCCTTCGCTCAAACCCTCGCTCAACCCGCCAGACCGCGCTCCAGATCGCCGCGGATATCGCCCGCGTTTTCCAGACCGACCGCAAGACGAATCAAGCCTTCGCTGATGCCCGCCGCCGCGCGCGCTTCCGGCGTCACGCGGCCATGCGTGGTCGTGGCCGGATGCGTGATGGTGGTGCGCGTATCGCCGAGATTGCCGGTGATCGAGCAGATCTTCGTGTTGTCGATCACACGCCATGCATTCGCGCGCATCTGCTCCGGCGTGTCGCCCTTCAGTTCGAACGACAGAATCGCGCCACCCGACTTCTGCTGACGCATGGCCAGCGCATGCTGCGGATGCGATTCGAGCCCCGGATAGAACACACGATTTACAGCCGGATGCGTTTCCAGCCAGCGCGCGATGTCGAGCGCATTCGCCGACTGCTTTTCAACGCGCAGCGACAGCGTTTCCATACCCTTGAGCAACACCCATGCGTTGAACGCGGACAGCGTCGGCCCGGCGCTGCGCACGAACGGGAACACCTTTTCCATGATGAATTGCTTCGAGCCGACCAGCGCGCCGCCGAGCACGCGGCCCTGACCGTCGAGGAACTTGGTGGCCGAATGCATCACGACGTCCGCGCCGAGCTTCAGCGGCTGCTGCAAGGCCGGGCTGCAGAAGCAGTTGTCGACCACGAACAGCGCGTTCGACGCCTTAGCGATCTTGCTGATCGCTTCGATGTCGGCGACTTCGGTCAGCGGATTCGACGGCGTTTCGAGGAAGAACATCTTCGTCTCCGGGCGCACGGCGTTTTTCCACGCGTCCAGATCGGTCGGATCGACGAACGTGGTCGTAATGCCGAACTTGCTGAAGATCTGCGAGAACATGCCGAGCGTCGAGCCGAACAGTGCCTGCGAGCTGACCAGATGGTCGCCCGCCTGCAACGCCGACATCACCACCGACATGATCGCAGCCATGCCCGACGCCGTCGCCATGCAGGCTTCGCCGCCTTCGAGCGCGGCCAGACGATCCTGGAACATCGAGACGGTCGGGTTCGTGAAGCGGGAATAGGTGTAGTTGTCTTCGGAATTCTTGAATTTTTCGGCGGCGTCCGCGGCACTCCCGAAGACGAAGCTCGAGGTCAGGAAAATCGCTTCCGAATGCTCGTTGAAGTCGCTGCGCACCGTGCCCGAGCGGACTGCCAGCGTGTCGAAGTTCAGGGAGTCGTCCATGTTGGTTCTGGTTTCCAATGTTCCAAGGCTGTGTTCGGCGTCTGCGGCTCACGTGTGAAATGAGTGCGCGAGGCCGAACGGCAGCAACAAAAAAGCCCGCTTTTGCGTCGGCATAAGCGGGCTTCATGTGCGGGGGAAAGCTGGAGCGGAGGTAGATGAATGCGGCTTCTCCACCATTCGCTTTAGCTGTTTCGGGTTGCCCCGCGTCCGCAAGCTGAGTTCAAATCGACGCAAGCCGTCATGCTAACACGCTCCCGGCGTGGCGTGCAGCGTGCCGCGCCGGGAGCGTGTAACTCAAATCGCGCTCAACCCATCGACAGTTGCAGATGCAGTTGCGAACGGGCCGGGGCGCCGCCGTCGATCGCTTCGCTCGCGGCGTCGCGGTCCGATTGCGAGGACGGTGCGAGACGCGCCCTTTCGATGCGGTCGAGGTACTCGGTGGTCACGTCGCCGGTCACGTAGTTGCCGTCGAAACACGACGCTTCGAATTCCTTCAGCGCCGGGTTGATGTCGCGCACCGCCTGCTTGAGCGCGTCGACGTCCTGATAAACGAGATGGTCCGCGCCGATCATGCGCGCGACTTCGTCGTCCGAGCGGCCGTGGGCGACGAGTTCACCGCGCGTCGGCATGTCGATGCCGTAGACGTTCGGGAACTTCACCGGCGGCGCCGCCGAAGCGAAGATCACCTTGTTCGCGCCGGCATCGCGCGCCATCTGCACGATTTCATGCGACGTGGTGCCCCGCACGATCGAGTCGTCGACGATCAGCACATTCTTGCCCTTGAACTCGATGCCCATGGCATTCAGCTTCTGGCGCACCGACTTCTTGCGCACGGCTTGGCCCGGCATGATGAAGGTACGGCCGACGTATCGGTTCTTGAAGAAACCTTCGCGGTATTCCACGCCCAGCTTCTTCGCGACCTGCATCGCGGCCGGACGGGACGAATCGGGAATCGGCATCACGACGTCGATCGGAACGTCGGGCAGCTCGCGCTTGATCTTCTCGGCGAGGTAGTCGCCCATGCGCAGACGCACGTTGTAAACCGGCACGCCGTCGAGCACCGAGTCCGGACGCGCGAGATACACGAGTTCAAAAATACAGGGATTCAGGCTCGGGTTCGTGGCGCATTGCTGCGAGTGCAGATTGCCTTCGATGTCGATGAAAATCGCTTCGCCCGGCGCGATATCGCGCACGAACTCGAAGCCGATACCTTCGATCGCCACCGACTCCGACGCCAGGATCCACTCGACGCCTTCGGCCGTTTCCTGCTTGCCGAGGCACAGCGGACGGATGCCGAACGGGTCACGGAAGCCCAGCAGGCCATAACCGGCGATCAGCGACACGATCGCGTACGACCCGCGCACCCGCCGATGCACGCCCGACACGGCCTTGAACAGCGCGGCCGGATCGAGTTGCAGGCCCGAGCTGGAAAGCTGCAATTCGTGCGCGAGCACGTTGAGCATGACTTCGGTGTCGGAATTGGTATTGATGTGGCGGCGATCGATGCGGAACATCTCATCTTTCAGCTGCTGCCAGTTGGTCAGATTGCCGTTGTGCGCGAGGATGATGCCGAACGGCGCGTTCACGTAGAACGGCTGGGCTTCTTCTTCGCTCGACGCGGAACCAGCGGTCGGGTAACGGACCTGGCCGATGCCGGTCGTGCCGGGCAGGCTGCGCATGTTGCGCGTGCGGAACACGTCGCGCACCATGCCGTTGGCCTTGTGCATGTGGAAGTTGCTGCCGTTCGCTGTCGCGATGCCGGCGGCGTCCTGACCGCGGTGCTGCAGGAGCAGCAGGCTGTCATAGATCAGCTGATTGACCGGAGAGTGGGAAACTACGCCTACGATGCCGCACATGGCATGTCCTTCAAAGGTACGAAATTCGTCATGGCGGCCGCTGCCTGCGATGGCGTCCCGAAGGACTTCCTTCGGGGCGTTCTCAAAGCTACGCGACCGAACGTAAAGGCAGCCGGTTTGCGCCGGAGTCCTGCTGCATTTCCCTATCCACTCGCCTGATCGTCACACTCGGACGTAAGCAGCAAGCGTCTCGGGAAGCAGCGGTTTCATTACGTGCACGCCCTCGACCGCATAGGGCCGAAGCAAGGCGTTGCGCCAGAATTCCTGTTGGGGCAGTTCGGTCAAGCCAGCCAGGGCGACCAGAATCAGCACCAGAATGACCCCGCGCACGAGGCCGAACATCAAACCGAGCGAGCGGTCCACGCCGCTCAAGCCGGTTGCCTGCACGATGCGGCTCAAAAGGGCGTTCAGCACGCTCGCCACCAGCACCACACCGACCACCACCAGCGCAAAGGCCAGTAGCCACTGGGTCAACGCGCCGCCCGGCCAATTGGACGGGATGAACGGCACGACGTAACCGACAAAGCGGCAAGCAATGAAAAACGCCGCAATCCAGCCGATCAGCCCGAATATCTCCGACAAAAACCCGCGCCATGTTCCGCGCAGCGCCGACAAACCGATCACCGCCATTACAGCGTAGTCGAAGGCAGTGAACATCGCTGGCTTACTGTGCAGCGCCGCTGTTCGCGCCCGACGTCAAGCCGACCTCGCGAACCTTTGCGATGGCGGCACTCGCCGCTGCACGGTCGGCGAACGGGCCTGCACGCAGCAACGTGAGCGTGGAGCCGTCAGCCTGCTTTCGATGTTCGGTATATGCGGGCACACCCGCCGCTTTCAACTTGGCGGCCCAATTGCGCGCGTTGGCGTCGTTCGCGAAGGCGCCGAGTTGCACGGCGAAACGGCTGCCCGGCGGCGATGCCGGCGTGCCGGAATTCGCGTCCGCGCTGGCGGCCGTGTTCGTGTCTTCTGAGCTTGGGGCTTGAGCAGCCGGTGCGGGAGCGGTCGCGGCGTTATGCGTGACCGGCGGTTTCGCGGCCGGCTTGGCAGACGTTGCGGGCGCCGCCGGCGTAGTGTTGGCCGCCACGGACGGCGCTTGCGGTTTCGCCGCCGGCTTGGCGGCGGACGCCGCTGCGTTCGTCTCCGCGCTCGATTGCTTCGCGGCGCCAGACTGGCCTTGCTTGGCTGCCGTTGCCGGCGCAAGACCGGATGCGGCGAGTGCCGCGTCTGGCGTTGCAGGATTATCCGGTGCTACGCCGGCCTGCGTGTCTTCCTGGGCTTTAGCGAGCTTCGGCGCGGGACGGCTTGGAATGTCGATGGAGATGTCGTCTGTAACCGGCTTGGGGTGCGAGTCCAGCACCATCGGCAGGATGACGACCGCCGCCACGACCATCGCGATGGCGCCGACGAGGCGGCGACGCGCACGCTGCTTTTCCGGCAACGTAGGGTCGAGCAGCATCGCATCGGCGTCGACGGTGCGCTCCGTGCGGCGGGTTCGCCGCTCCACGCGCTCGCCACGGGCGGCCCGGGTGGAACTGGTATTTGCGCCGCGCCGGGTGGGCGCGTCGTCTTTCTTGCCGAACGAGAAAATTCCCATGAATCGCTTGGTTCGAGCCTGGCGCCCGTTCAGTGTTGCTGCGATTTACGGTAGGCCATCACGCCTGCTACCGTATAGAAACTGCCGAAAACCACGATTCTATCATTCTCTGACGCTCGTTTTAGCGCGTCTTGGAAAGCCTCTGCCGGTGTGGCGTAGCGCGTCACACTGCTGTCGGCGCCCTCGTCGACGCCCTGCTCGCGCAAGGCCGCTTCGAGTTCTTCCGCTGACGCCGCTCGCGGCGTCGGCAAATCCGTCACGCACCAGTGATCGATTTCGCCTTTCAGGTGCGTCAGCACGCCGGCAATGTCCTTGTCGCGCATCGCGCCGAACACCGCGTACGTGTAGGGGAAGAAGCCCATGTTGCCGAGATTTTGCGACAGCACCGCGGCGGCGTGCGGATTGTGGCCGACATCCAGCACGATGGCCGGCTTGCCCGGCAGCACCTGGAAGCGCCCCGGCAGTTCCACGTTGGCGAGGCCGAGGCGGATGTCCTGCGCCGACACCGGCAAACGGTCACGCAGCGCCTCCAGGCCGGCGAGCGCCGCCGACGTGTTGATCAACTGATTCGCGCCGCGCAGCGCCGGATAGGCGAGCGCCGAGCGCCGCATGGTCGGACCGACGTAGCTCCATTGCTGGCGCTCGCTTCCGGCTTGGCCTTCATAGCGGAAATCGCGGCCGAACAGCCACAATTCGGCGCCGATTTTTTCCGCGTAATCGATCAGCGATTGCGGCGGCACCGGGTCCGCGCAGATCGCCGGCTTGCCCGGACGGAAAATGCCGGCCTTTTCGAAGGCGATTTTCTCGCGCGTGTCGCCGAGATACTCGGTGTGGTCGATATCGATGCTGGTGATGATCGCGCAATCCGTATCGAGGATATTGACCGCGTCAAGGCGGCCGCCCAGGCCGACTTCGAAAATCACCGCGTCCAGTCCGCGCGAAGCGAACAGGCTCATGATCGCCAGCGTCGTGAATTCGAAGTAGGTCAGCGTGACCGGTTCGGCGAGGCTCAGGCGCGCGGCTTCGACGGCTTCGAAATGCGGCAGCAGGTCCGCATCGCTCGCCATTTCGCCGTTCACCCGCGCGCGCTCGTTGAACGACAGCAAATGCGGTGAGGTATGACAGCCGACCGTGAACCCAGCGCGCAGCAGAATGGATTCGAGGATCGCGCACGTGGAACCCTTGCCGTTCGTCCCGCCGACCGTGATGACCGGACACGCGAACGACAACTGCATCGCGTCGCGCACCTGACTGATGCGGGCCAGGCCCATGTCGATGCCGACCGGATGCGCGGATTCAAGGTGCGTGAGCCACGCGTCGAGGGTGGGGAATGTGGTCATCGGGTGAATCGCGAGTGAATCGATTAGGCAGTGTTGCGAATGGGCGCGGGGCGAGGCGGTCGGCTGCGGCTGCGGCTGCGGCTGCGGCTGCGGCTGCGGCTGCGGCTGCGGCTGCGGCTGCGGCTGCGGCCAGAGCCTAGTCCGGCGGGCACTTTATGCGCGCAAACCGCACCCGCCCTCGCTGGCCACCGTCAGCAACCGGCGCTGCGTTGCGAGACCGTGATTATCCCGGAAATGACAGCGCGCCGCTTGATCACTCACGCGGCGCGCTATTTTTTGCTGCTTTTCTAACGGCCGCCGCGCTTAAGAAAGCTCGACGACGGTTCACCGTAGTGCCTGCTTACGCTACTGCGTCAGCCGGTTGGTGGCTCAGCAGCGCCATCAATTGCGCGAGTTCTTCACGCAGCTTGCGACGGTCGACGATCATGTCGATCGCGCCCTTCGTTAGCAGGAACTCGGCGCGCTGGAAGCCTTCCGGCAGTTTCTCGCGCACGGTTTGTTCGATCACGCGCGGACCGGCAAAACCGATCAGCGCCTTCGGCTCCGCGATCACCACGTCGCCGAGGAACGCGAAACTGGCTGACACGCCGCCCATTGTCGGGTCGGTCAGCACGGAGATGAACGGCAGCTTGGCTTCGGCGAGCTTGGTCAGCATGGCCGTGGTCTTGGCCATTTGCATTAGCGACAGCAGGCTTTCCTGCATCCGCGCGCCGCCCGAAGCGGTAAAGCAGATGAACGGCACTTTCTGTTCGAGCGCGTTCTGCGCGCCGCGCGCGAAGCGCTCGCCGACCACCGAACCCATCGAGCCGCCCATGAACGAGAATTCGAAGCACGCCACCACCACCGGCAGCGTATGGATCGCGCCGCCCATGACGACCATTGCGTCGGTTTCGTCGGTGTCGTCCATCGCCTCTTTCAGGCGGTCCGGGTACTTGCGGCTGTCTTTGAACTTGAGTGCGTCGACCGGGACGATTTCCTGGCCGATTTCGTAGCGCCCTTCCGGATCGAGCAGGCCGTCGAGCCGCTCACGCGCGCCGATGCGCATGTGATGGTCGCACTTCGGGCAAACGTGCAGATTGGCCTCGACGTCGTTGCGGTACAGCACGGCTTCGCACGACGGGCACTTGATCCACAGGCCCTCCGGAATCCCCTTGCGGTTCTTCGGGTCGGTTTGTTTGATTTTCGGCGGCAGCAGTTTGTCGAGCCAGCTCATATTGAATCCTTCTCGGGTCTACGATCGCGCAAACGGCGGGACAAGCCCGCCGCTCACACTACAGAAGACAAAAATAACTGTTATCGGGCAGTCGCAACGCTATCCAGCGCCTCGCGCACTTCAGCGACGAAACGCGTGAGCGTCTCGGCAGCGGCTTCAGGCGCCGCCTGTTCGAGCAATTGCACGATACGGCTGCCGATCACGACGGCATCGGACACTTCGGCTACCGAACGCGCGGTTTGAGCGTCGCGGATACCGAAACCGACGCCCACCGGCAGCGGGACGCGCGACTTGATGGCCGGGATTTTACTCGCGATGCTGGAAACGTCCAGATTTGCCGCTCCGGTCACGCCTTTCAACGACACATAGTAGACGTAGCCGCTGGCTATTTTGCCGACTTCTGCGATGCGCTCATCGGTCGACGTGGGCGCGAGCAGAAAAATCGGATCGATACCGGCAGATCGCATCTGTTCGGCGAAGTTAGCGCACTCTTCCGGCGGATAATCGACAACCAGCACACCATCTACGCCGGCCTCTTTCGCCGCCTTCGCAAAGGCTTCGGTACCCATGCGTTCGATCGGATTAGCGTAGCCCATCAGCACGACGGGCGTGGTGTCGTTGGTTTCGCGGAAGCGCTTCACGTCAGCGATCACGTGGCGCAGCGACACACCATGCGCCAACGCGCGTTCCGACGACTGCTGGATCACCGGACCGTCGGCCATCGGGTCGGAAAACGGCACGCCGAGTTCGATCACATCTGCGCCGCCGGCGGCGAGCGCATGCATGAATTCGACCGTGCGCGCGGGATCCGGGTCGCCGGCCGTCATAAACGGAATCAGGCCTTTCTTACCTTGGGCGGACAGCGCAGCAAACGTGTTCTTGATACGGGACATGGAATATTCTCGGATTTGGGTTACTGCGCAGCGTGCTCATTGCACGTCGCTCATTGCACTTCGGTCTGCCGTTGAGTTTTGGCTTTGACCCGACGCGCTACGGGCGGAGCGGCAGCCGCGCTGACGCGTTCACGCGCGATCGCGCAGTAACTTTCATTGATCTCATAGCCGACGAATTCGCGCTGCTGACGGGCGCAGGCGACTGCGGTGGTGCCGCTGCCCATGAAAGGGTCGAGCACGCGGCCGCCTTTCGGACAACTTGCCAGCACCATCCGCTCGACAATTTCCAGAGGCTTCTGGGTAGGATGCGCGACGCGCTCGGCATGTTGCCGATGCAGCCGCGACACCGACCAGACATCCTTTGGATTATAGCCAACCTCGAGCCACTTACTGCCTTCGAACAATTTACGCGAACGCGCCTTCTTCGTGGCGGCATCGTACGGGATGCGGACGGGATCGAGATCGAAGAAGTAATCCTTCGACACCGCGAAAAAGCCGATGTTGTCGTGCACCGAAGTAAACCGGCGCACCGTTCCGCCCATGCTCGGCACACGCCGGTCCCAGATGATTTCGTTGATCATCGTGAGTTTTGTCTTCAGGAAGCTGAAGATTTCCGGCGCGTACTGCCAGGTGCAGAAAATGTAGAGCGAACCTGACGGCTTGAGCTTCGGAATAGCCAGTTCGAGCCAGCCACGCGTCCAGGCGAGAAAATCTTCGCCTGTCCGCATGTCGGAGTCGTTGCCATAATCCTTGCCGAGCCCGTAAGGCGGATCGCATACGATCAGGTCGATCGACCCGTCGGGAATGTTCGCCACATCGGTCAGAAAATCGCGGTTCAACAGCCGTATGCCGGCAGGCACCTGCGGCAACAGCGATGCAGGCGCTTCGGCCGCCGGCACATTGGCGGCCGGCGTGGTTTCAATTGCCGGCTGCGGCTCGTCGAACTCGTCACGCATCGTCGCGGCGCTCAGAACTGAATGCCCGATCGCTCGGCGACCGTATGCATGTCCTTGTCGCCGCGGCCCGACAAATTGACCAGAAGGTACTTGTCCTTCGGCAACGTCGGCGCGAGTTTCGCGGCATAAGCCAGCGCGTGGCTGGATTCCAGTGCCGGAATGATGCCTTCGATGCGGCAGCAGTCGTGGAACGCCTTGAGCGCCTCTTCGTCGGTGATGCCGACATATTCCGCGCGCTTGCTGTCTTTTAACCACGCATGCTCGGGACCGACGCCCGGATAATCGAGGCCCGCCGACACCGAATGGGTCTCGATGATCTGGCCGTTTTCATCCTGAAGCAGGTACGTGCGGTTACCGTGCAGCACGCCGGGGCTTCCGCCAATCAGCGAGGCTGCGTGCCGGCCGGACTCGATGCCATCGCCGGCAGCTTCGACGCCGATCAGCTTCACCGAAGTGTCGTCAATGTACGGGTAAAAGATGCCCATCGCGTTCGAACCACCGCCAACGCATGCAATCACAGCGTCGGGCTGACGGCCGACCAGCTCGGGCATCTGCACCTTGCACTCGTCGCCGATCACGCGCTGGAAGTCGCGCACCATCATCGGATACGGATGCGGTCCCGCCACCGTGCCGATGATGTAGAACGTGTTTTCGACGTTGGTGACCCAGTCGCGCATGGCTTCGTTCAACGCGTCCTTCAAGGTCCGCGAGCCAGATTCGACCGGCACGACAGTCGCGCCGAGCAGCTTCATGCGGTACACGTTGGCAGCCTGGCGGCGCACGTCTTCCGCGCCCATGTAGACCACACACTCCATGCCGAAACGCGCGGCGATGGTCGCCGTTGCCACGCCGTGCTGACCGGCGCCGGTTTCCGCGATCACGCGCGGTTTGCCCATGCGCTTGGCAAGCAGCGCCTGCCCGATCACGTTGTTGACCTTGTGCGCACCGGTGTGATTCAGGTCTTCGCGCTTAAGGAAAATCTGCGCGCCGCCGAGCATTTCGCTCCAACGCTGTGCGTGATAAATCGGCGACGGACGGCCGACGAAATACTTCAATTCGCGCTCGTATTCAGCAACGAATTCCGGGTCTTTCTTATATTTTTCGTATGCCGCACGCAGCTCGTCGAGTGCGTGGACCAGCGTTTCAGCGACGAACACGCCGCCAAACTGGCCGAAATGGCCTCTTTCGTCAGGCAAGTTATACATGGTGATCACTCTTCTCAGTGTGGCGCGCGGTTCTCGTGCGAGACAACCGCCGCGCCGGAATCATTCGGCGTCCGCTGCGCGCACCGCGCGTACGAACGCCGCCATCCGGGCGTGATCTTTCACGCCCTTGGCGCCCGGCGTTTCGATGCCGCTCGAGACATCGACCGCGTACGGGCGCACGCGATGGATCGCATCACTGACGTTTTGCGCGTTCAACCCACCACTCAAAACGGCCCGACGCGCGAGCTCTGCTGGAATAAGTGACCAATCGAAGACCTTCCCGCCGCCGCCGTATCCTTCGACATGGGTGTCGAACAGAAGGCCGCTGGCTGCTGAATAGCTAAGCGCCGATTTTACCAAATCGGCGGGCTGAGTATCCGCCGCAACGCGCAACGCGCGCAACCAAGGCAAACCCGCAACGCCGGCAAGCGATTCGCACTGTTCCGGCGTTTCATCGCCGTGAAACTGCAGCAGCGTGAGTCCCACGTTGCTCACGACCTCGCGGATCCAGTCCGGCGTGGCGTTGACGAACAAGCCGACTACTGAGACGAACGGCGGCACGTCGTGCACCAGCTCGACCGCCTGCGCGACGCTGACCGAGCGCGGACTCGGCGGGTAGAACACGAGGCCGATCGCGTCGGCGCCGAGGTCGATAGCATGGGCTACGTCTTCCGGCTTCGACAGGCCGCACAGTTTGATGCGCGTGCGATGCGGCACGGCCGGCTGCTGCGCGTCGGCATGGGATTCGTTCGCGAGGGTTTCGGTTGCTTTCATATTTCGGCTTGCTCGGTCCATACGGTACTCCACGGCACGCTGCCCGTCTGCGGCGCGGGCACGGCGAATTGCTCAGGATAGCCCACCTGCGCCAGATATAAGCCGTCGGGCATGAAGGTCGGCGCGGCGACATCGCGATCGCGGCTCGCGAGCACCTCGGCCATCCATTCGGCCGGGCGACGGCCACGGCCAATGTAGACGAGACAGCCCATCAGGTTGCGCACCATGTGGTGCAGGAACGCGTTCGCCCGAAAACGGAAATGGATGAAGTCGCCCTGCTGCCGCACGTCGATCTGATACAGATGCTTGACCGGCGTTTTCGCCTGACATTGCGACGAACGGAAAGCCGAAAAATCGTGCTCGCCGATCAGGTGAGCCGCGGCCGTCCGCATCGCGTCGACGTCGAGCGTTGCGTGCACCCAGCCGGCCCGCGTCGCCAGCATCGGCGAGCGCACCGGATGGACGTACAGCACGTAGTAATAGGTCCGCTCGAACGCCGAGAACCGCGCGTGGAACTCGTCGGGCATCGGCTTGGCCCACTGGATCGAGATCGTCTTCGGCAGGAACGAATTGGTGCCGCGAACCCAGGACACGTCGGCGCGATCGAGTTCGGTGTCGAAATGCACGACCTGGCCGAGACCATGCACCCCTGTATCCGTGCGGCCCGCGACGACGGTTTGCACCGGCGTCTGCGCGAACTCGCGCAGCGCCCGTTCGAGCTCGTCCTGCACGGTGTTGCGGTGCAGTTGCGACTGCCAACCGCAGAATGCCGAACCGTCGTACTGGACGCCTAGAGCAATACGCTTCACGACAACGGGGCGAGCGTCGAGAGCAACGCGCGGGCCTCGGTGCGCGTACCCGGATCGTTCGTCTCGATCACTTCGTTGATGAGCGCGCGCGCGCCGGACAGATCGCCGAGCTCGATGTACTCGGCCGCCAGTTCGAGCTTGTTGCGAGCGATGCGGCCGAGATCGTTCTGCGTGAACGCCGGCAACGGCTGGGCCGGACTCGGCGGCAACTCGAGGTCGAAATCGAGCTTCAACGCGCCGAAGCCGGATGCGCCGAGGCCCGCACCTAAACCCGCACCCAAGCCCGCGACGGCCGCGTGGCCCGCGGTGCCGGCGGTGATTTCGTCGGCGATATACGGCGCGTCGTCGTCCGGGTGGGGCAACGGCGCGGCATGTTTCGCCATGAATTCCGGCGATGCCACCGGCTGGGTCGACAGCGAGGCGGGCGCTTGCAGGGCATCCGCGGACGACTCGACGCGTGGGGGCAACGGCATGTCGAGGCTGCCGAACGCATCGACGGCTTCCCGCGGGAATTCGGTCGGCACGGCTGCGGGGGCTGACTGGGGTTGCGCTAGCGGTTCTTCGGGCTCGAGCGTCGGTGCGGCATCGGACGGTGCCGTCTGGGCCGGGTGATGCGGCTCATACGATGACTGGCTGTGCGCTTGCTGGGTCTCACCCGCCAACGGCGCGGCCGGCACCGCTGGGTCGCTGTACGGCTGGCCGAACGCCGTAGGCGCGTGCGGCTCGAGGTGCGGCCGGGTTAGATCGACCGGCAGCGGCGAATTCAGATGATGCTGCAGCTCGGTCGAGGGCTCCTGCGGTACGGCCGGCGCGTCGTCCCATTGCCGACGATGAGCGGGGTCCTCGTGGAGGAAGGCTTTGTCGACGGGTTCGAGCGGCGCCAACGGCAACGCCTCAGCGCCGAGTTCCGCAGCGGCGGCAAGGCTCGCGGCCGTGGTCGCGCTGTCGAAGTCGTCGTGATGCGGTGCCGGAAGAGGCTCGGGAATGAAACCGCTCTGACCGGACGGAGCGATGTTCGGATTCAATTGCACGGGTTCGACGGACGCGGGTGTTGCGTCACGCTCTTGCCCGATGTGCTGGGGCGCGTTGGAGTCTTGGGAGGGGAAGGTTGCGTGGGCTGCGGTTTGTTGTTCTACCGCACGTTCTGCGGTTGCGCGTTCCGCCGCTGCGCGTTCTGCCGCTACTTGCTCGGCTGCCGCGCGTTCCGCCGCTGCGCGCTCAACCTCTGCTTGCTCCGCTGCCGTGCGTTCCGCCGCTGCGCGCTCAACCTCTGCATGCTCCGCTGCCGCGCGTTCCGCCGCCGCACGCTCAACCTCTGCTTGCTCCGCCGCCGCATGTTCCGCCGCAGCACGCTCCGCCGCAGCCTGTTCTTCGGCTACACGTTCCGCCGCTGCTTTCTCCGCCGCCTCCCGCGTAGCCGCCTGACGAATCTCCGCGTCGCGCTCCGCAGCCACACGCTCCGCCATTTCACGCGCCGCCGCGTCACCTTCCGCAGCTTCACGTTCCGCAGCCGCCATCGCCGCCGCATTTCCCACGGCCGCATCATCGCCGGCGCCCGACGCTTCGCGCACCGGAACCTGCTCGTGCGTCGAAACGGCGTCCTGCGGGCCCTTTGCCCGCGCGGACGCTTCCGCGTCGCCATTCGCCGACGCAGCTTCCGCCGCCACACGTTCGCGCTTACGCCGGCCCATGCGCAGCGCCGCCAGCAGCACGACCAGCGCCGCGCCAACCGCCGCCGCCACGCTCAACTCCGTCTGCGACATGCCGACATCATTCGACGTCGACGCCACCGGCGTAGCGCCATGACTCGGCACAGCTGCCGTTGAGGACACGCCAACCGCCGGCTGTGCGGCATTGGTCGACGCGGTCCCCGAAGCGGGCGGCGTCCCGCCGATGCCATGCTTCTGCAACTCCATCAGCACGCGATTTTTCAGCGCGAGCAATTGCTGCAAGCTCGACACCTGCGCACGAGGTTGCGATGCCGGCTGCGCGGCGGTCGTCGCCGGCGTCGTTCCAGCACCGGCCGCCGATGCGCCTTCAGCCTCGCTAGCCGAGGGTTGAATCGAACCGGTCCACTCATGAGCGCCACTGGCCGGCAACGCCGCCGCCTGCGATCCCGTGACCGGCGCCGATGAAGCCGCGCCACCCGGCGTCGCTGAGCTTGCCTCAGTGGCCGCACTGGCCGTCGCCGACACAGCAGGGGTGGCCGGCGTCGTCGCGCGCGCCGCGGCGCTTGCTGCGCTTGCCGCCGCCGCATTGACTTGCGCTGCGGCGCTCGCCGCGTCGGTCGCCGGCGCCGCATTCGGCGCCGAAGCAGGCGCAGCCGCGGAAGCCGCCACCGCAATCCCCGCCGCCGACGCAGCCAGCGCACCCGACGCATCCAGCACCGGCACCGTCAGCACCGCGCCCAGCCGCAACCGGCTCGGGTCGTGGCTCATGAAGGCATTCGGGTTCGCATCGAACAAGGCGCGCGACGCACGTGCGAGCGTCGCCTTGTCGTGCGACTGCGTGACGGCAATCGCCACGTCGTTCAGCGACTGCCCGGGCCGCACCGTAACTTGACCACCGTTCGCGTACGAAACGGAGGCGGCGTGGGGGCCCCCCCCCGCCCCCCCCCGCCCCCCGGCCCCCCCG
>NZ_JAQQEG010000049.1:0-64973 GCF_046027395.1 Paraburkholderia dipogonis
GCGCGCGGTAAATCGAATCGGCGCGAGTGACGGCCTGACGCCGTCGCTCCCGTAACTTTCCCCGCTGGCGCCGCGCTGCTGATGACTGGCCGCCGTCGCTCGCCGTGGTCTCGAACGAGCACTGTGCACGAGGAACTCCAAAGTACGCCTCTAACAACTTTACGCCGCTCCGGTACCGACGACCGGAAACCGGAGCGGCCGACCGGCTAGACAGACTGCCGGTGCATCACCAACCTCAAGGACTTCAGAAGCGGTACGTCGCACCGACCTGGAAGAAGCGGCCGATGTTGGTGTAAAGCGACTGGTCGTAGCCCGTGATATCCGGGGTGGCCTGCCACTCGACGTCGAACGGCGGCTTGCGATCGAAGATGTTGTTGATGCCGCCGTAGATCGTCCAGTTCTTGAAGCCGCGATACGTGGCCATCAGGTTGAACTGGCTGTACGACGCCACCGACAGCGTGCCGCCGTCGCCGAACTCGGACGCCACCGCGTTGGTGTACGGGCCAGTGTACTGCCACGTCAGCGTGGTGGTCAGCTTGCGGTAATCCCAGGAGAAGCTGGTATTACCCTTCCAGCGCGGATTGGACGCACCGAACGGCTGCAGCAGCGCGAGGTTGTTGCCCGCGAAGTCCTGCGTCGGCGCACCCGGGCTATTCAGCTTGAAGTGCCACACGTAGGCCCAGTCGCCCGCCAGCGTGAACGTGCCGTACTTCGTGCCCACTGACTTGCGGAAGTTCATGTCGAAGCCGTCGGTGTCGAGCGAACCGAGGTTGACGAACTGTTCCTTGATAAAGGCCACCGTGCCGTCCGGATTGCGGATCACGTTCGACGGGTTGTTCGCATCCATCACCGCGTTCGGATCGTCCGTGCCGATCACGCCGTCAATGTGGATCTTGTAGAACGCCGCACCGATATCCGTCGACGAGTCCGGCGAAAGCTGGAAGCCGATGTTGTAGTTCTTGGTGTGCTCAGGCTGCAGCGCCGGATTGCCGTTGACCTGTTCCGTCGTGAAGTGCTTGGTCGGCGTGCCGCTCGGGTCGTTCGGGTCGACCAGGTTCTGGTGAGCCAGATAGGTCGCCTGCGAATTTTCGACCAGCGTCGGGGCACGGAAGCCGCGGCTATACGATGCGAAAGCCGTGAGAGCCTGCACCGGTTGGAAGCGCAATGCGAAGCTCGGCGAGAACGCACCACCGAAGTCGCTGTAGTGGTCGTAACGGCCCGCCTGCGTGAACGTCAGGTTGCGGATGATCGGAATATCGACCTGATAGTAAACGGCGGCCACATTGCGCTCGCCGTCGACCGTCTGCACGTTGGCCGGCGCGGTCACCCCGAGCGCGCTATAAGTGCGCGAGTTGATGATGTTGCTTTCGTGACGGAATTCCGTACCGAAACCGACACCGACCGGACCACCCGGCAGGTTGAACAGGTTGCCCGTCGAGGTCTTCGCTGTGACGCTGTCCAGCTTCGAGATCGCCTGCTCGTAGTCGTTCTGGAACACGCCGTTCAAACCGTTCGGCGTGGCCGACGGGTTCGAGAAGTTGAACACGCCGTTTTGCAGAATGTTCTCGAGGCCCGCAACATTCAGCGCGTTGCCGTAGGTCGTGTCGACCGTGCTCTGCGAATGGCCGTAATCCGCCGACCAATCCCAGTCGCCGAACTTCGCGGTGGTGAACGAGCCCTTCACGCCGGTCATCGCACGCCAGAACGTCGACACCGTATCCGCCGACACGGTGTTCGGGAACGTGTAGTTGATCAGCGTGGGCACGCCGAACGGGTTGTACGGGTTGGTGCCCGAGACCGTGCGAGAGATCGGCAACGCCGAACCGGTGGCCGGGTTGAACGCGTTGGTCTGGCTGCTCAGCACCGCCGGACCTTCGTTCTGCACGGTTTCGTTGCGGCTCACCCAGAGGTCGGCGTAAGCCTGCACATCGTCGTTGACCTTGAAGGTGCCGCGCACTTTCGCGTTCAGGCGCGTGATCGCCGGCACCAGCGAGGTGGTGCTGGCCGGATTCGATTTACACGTGGATGCGCCGTTCGCCGACACGCTGCCCGGAGGACAGGGGCTGAGCGCCGTGTTGGTGCCGTCGGCCGTGGTCCAGAACGACTGCTGATTCGGACCGAGCGGGCCCGCGAGGCCACCCGGGAACTGGCTGAAGTCCTGACCCGCGGTCATGTCGCGATCGCCGAGCGACGAGCCGGTGTCGCGGTAGTAGCTCGCGGCGGCGGTCACGTTGAAGCGGTCGCCATTCAGATCGCCGATACCGCCGAGCACGCTGAAGTTACCCTGCGCGTCGCCCGGATGCTGCGCCTTGCCGAGCTGGCCATCGATCTGCAAGCCCTGGAAGTCCTTCTTCGTGATGATGTTGACGACGCCCGCAATTGCATCCGAACCATACACCGAGACCGCACCGGTCTTCACGATGTCGATGTGGTCGATCATGTTGAGCGGGATCGAATTCACGTCGAAGAACGTGTCGGTGAAGTTCACCGCCTTGCCGTAATTCGCCACCCGTTGCCCGTCCACCAGCACCAGCGTGTACTTCTCGCTCAGACCGCGCAATGCAATGCCGCCACCGCCTTGCGCGGAGCTATTCATCGTCGTTTGGCCCCAGCTGCTCCCCGAGTTCGCGGACGTGCCGCGCAGGAAGTCGGCCACGGTCGTATAACCGCTTTGCTGGATGTCCTTGGCCGTGATGGTCTGAACTTCCGTATTGCCGACCTTGTCCGACGTGCGGATCAGCGAGCCGGTCACTTCAAATTTCTTGAGTTGCTGAACCCCTTTCCCCGTCGGCGTCGCGGTGTTGCTATCCGCGGACGGCGTGGCTGCAGTGCCCGTTGCCGGCGTGCTTTCCGTCGTCGCGCCTGCCGCAGTGCCGGTGGTGGCCGGCTGGCTTTGTGCAAACGCCGGTACGGCGATTACGGCCGACAATGCCAGTTCAGCCCAGACTATTCTTCTAATGGCCAACGCCAATGCCCTTTGTTTCATTTTTCCCCTTCTCGCTCGTCAGTAAGGCCACAGCAGTATGTGAAGAGTGGTCTCGTGAACCTCTCTACTCGATATACGGCGATCTTGCGCCGCGTTCCGTTAAAGCAACTTCAAATAAGTCAGTGTCGGACTACTAATTTATTGCAATCGGAATGCGCAGCGCTTTCCAATTGATGCCATTTCTACTGCCACGCGAATGGATTCCGCCATGCGCCGTCTTATTTTCCCAAATCGCGGGTATAAACTTAAGTAATGCTTACAAATATCGAGCAACTGCTTTTTCTCTAAAGCATGGCCTACGGCACTAAAACAATCTTGGCGTGCCTACCCACACGACCACCGCTTCTTCACGCGCGGTATTGGACCAGGAGTGCGGCACGGTAGACTCGTAATGCGCGGTGTCGCCAGCCTGCAATACGAACGTTGTGCCTTCCAACGTGAGCGAGATCTGGCCGCTCATCACATACAGGAATTCTTCACCCGCATGCGTCGTGACTTCCGATGGGTTCTGTCCCACCGGCATCCTGACGAGGATCACTTCCAGCTTGCCGCCGACCGACAGGTTCGTCAGCCTTCCAAACAGATTGGCGGTTCCGTCAAATCCGAAATACTTCAACTCACTTCCTCTACGCACCGATTTGTCTTCGGTCGGCGTGTCGACGAAGTACTGCACCGTGACACCCAGAGCTCGCGCAATACCGACCAGCGATGTAATCGACGGTGTTGCGTGACCCCGTTCCACTTGCGACAAAAAGGGCTTGGAAATGCCCGCGGTCTTTGCCACTTCATCCAGCGTGCGACTGAGCCGTTGGCGCAGCGCGCGGATTTTGCTTCCTATAGAGACTGCAACGTGTGCCTTGTTATTGAGTGGCAAGACCATAGCAAGACAGAATCCCGTAGTCAAAAATAGTTTGATATATGCAAATTATGTTTCGTCGAGCGCAACGTTCTCCCTAAAACGTCTTTGCCAGGTCAACTGAAATTACGCTACGGACAACGCGAACAAATTGGTTGTCCAGAAGACTTCTGGATACTCCGAATGACTTGCGACGGTTGCGGCTGCAACCACACGCAGGCATCGGAGACGACCCACATTTCCTACGACGAGCGCGCCCGCCGTGAGGAGAGCTCTAGCGCGTCTTGTCTAATGGAACATAACGGGAACGGAGTGCTCTTATTTCGACGCCACCAGCACCCACAAACGCGCGAGATCGGCTGAGCCATCGTTGCCTTTCACTGCACGGAAGGTTTGCACTGCGCGAGCCTTGTCGCCCGCCATGTAGTACGCCTCACCGAGATGCAGCTGCGCCTGGTCCGGGTGGTCGATTCCACCCTTGGCGATGGCGGCATCCATCGCCGCCAGCCCCTGCTTCGCCTGCCCCGCGAAAACCTGGTTGAAACCCACGTCGACGGGGGCGACGGGGTTCGCCGGATCGGCGGGCGCTTGCGCGCGTTTGGCCGCGAGTGCCTGCAGACGTTTCTCGCGATCCGCCTGCGCGTCGCGCCCCAGCACGCCCGAAGTAAAGCCCTGATCGATGACCTGCTTGCCTTCCGCGGTGGTGCCCGCCACGATCGCCAGTTGAGTCATTTCCATGTAGTCGTCGGCGGTCGACAGCGACCCGGTCGCGCGACGCAGGCGATACGTGTCGATATCGAGCTTCGACGAATAGCCCGGTTTGTTGCGAATCGCCGAGAACAGATCGTCCCAGTAAGACTGCTTCGGATGATAAGCAACCAGCTTTTCGAGCGCGCTGCGGTACGTGGCATCGTCCTTCACGCGCTGCGCACACGTGCCGAGCAATTGCAGTTGCGACTCGTCAGGCGCGTGACCGGCGTGCACCTGCGCATCGATGCCGGGCCTGAGCAGGCTAACCACGCTCGCACAATCGTTCGACAGGTAGTAAGACTGAACCAGCAGCGTGCGCATGTCGGGATCACTGCCACCCGACTTCAGATAGCGTTGTGCAACTTTCGCCGCCTGCGCATAGTTCTTTTGCTGGAAGTAGATGCCGGCCAATGCCGCCGACGTACGTTGCTCGTCCGCGCCGCTCAACTTCCCGGAACTCAGCAACGTTTCGTAAGCCTGAGCAGCCACGCCGGTGTCACCCGCCGCCGCCGCTGCCGCGCCACGCATCTGCTCGATCATGGTGCTTTCGTACGGCGTCTTGCCGGGCACAGCCGCCGCCTGATCGATCTTCGTCAGCGCGTCCCTGTACCTGTGCGCGCGATACAGATCCTGTGCGGCATTCAGCGGCTTCGCCACATCAGGCCGCAGGGTATCGGCGGCCTGAGAGGCGAGAGGCAGCATGAGAGCGGCCGCGATGACGGCGCGCTTGAACCGTTGATGAATCGTTTGCATTGCCCTTCCCTATTGCATGTACTGCTCATTGCCGATCAGGCCGATCTTCGTCGCGCCCAGTCGTTGCGCGGACGCCATCACCTCGGCGACATCCTTGTACGGCACCAGTTTGTTCGGCCGCAGATGGATTTCCGCCTGAACCGGCTCGGCGGCCACTTGCGCGAGCCTGGATTCGAGCGCCGCGCGGTTCGGCACCGGCTGGCCGTTCCACGTCGTGGTGCCGTCGAAGTCGATATCGATCTGCACCACTTCAGGCTGCGTGATCGGTGGCGGCGGATTGCCGACCGGCAGGTTCATCTTGATAGCGTGCGTCTGAATCGGGATCGTGATGATCAGCATGATCAGCAACACCAGCATCACGTCGATCAGCGGCGTGGTGTTGATGTCGACCATCACATCCGGTTCGCTGCCGCCGCCCGACGATACGTTCATTCCCATTTTCGGCTCCTGTCGATCGGACTTGGCGCTTTAGCGCTTAGTCCGATCCCATGCAAAGCGAGTCGATCGGACTTGGCGCTTTAGCTGTCGGCCAGAGTTGGCGCTTTAGCGCTTACTCTGGTCCCATGCACAGCACTTAGTCCGATCCCATGCAAAGCGAGTCGATCGGACCTGGCGCTTTAGCTGTCGGCCAGAGTTGGCGCTTTAGCGCTTACTCTGGTCCCATGCACAGCACTTAGTCCGATCCCATGCAAAGTTAGCCGCCGCGCGCGGGCGGCTCAGTGATAAACGAAACCTTGGCGATACCGGCGCGCTCGCACTCGGTAATGACCCGGCCGATGAATTCATAACGCGCGCTCTGGTCGCCGCGAACGTGCACTTCCGGTTGCGGCGTCATGACCGACACGGTCTTCAGGCGTGCCAGCAACGTCGGCGCGTCGACCTGCTTCTCGTTCCAGAAGAAGTCGCCGTCGCGGTTGACCGCGATGACGATACTCTTGGGCGTGGTTTGCAGCGGCTGGATCGTCTCCTTCGGCAATTGCACCGGCACCGTATGCGTCACGACCGGAATCGTGATCAGAAAGATGATCAGCAGAACCAGCATCACGTCGACGAGCGGCGTGGTGTTGATACTGGAGATGACCTCGTCGTTGTCGTCCTGCCCAACGCTCATTGCCATGACGGACTCCGCTTATTGAACCAGCGACGCTTCACGAGCCGCGGCACGCGCCGGGCGGCGGCTGCCAGCCAGAAGAACGGTATGCAGTTGCGCGCCGAATGCACGCACACGCTCCATCACCGACTTGTTGCGGCGAACCAGGAAGTTGTAGCCGAGCACCGCGGGCACTGCCACCGCGAGACCGATGGCGGTCATGATCAGCGCCTCGCCCACCGGACCCGCGACCTTGTCGATCGAAGCCTGGCCGGCAATGCCGATGGCCGTCAGCGCGTGATAAATCCCCCACACCGTACCGAACAGGCCGACGAACGGCGCCGTGGAACCCACCGTGCCGAGGAATGCCAAACCGTCTTGCAGACGATTCGACACGTTGGTGATCGCACGCTCGACCGAAGTATCGATCCACGTATTGCGGTCCACGGCTTCGAGCAGCGCTTCGTCGTGATGCTCGCCCGCTTCGATAGCCGTTTCGGCGATGAAGCGGAACGGCGACGTTTCGTCGAGCAGCTTTGCGCCTTCGACCAGCGACGGCGCGGTCCACAACTGCTCGTCGGCGCTCTTCGCGCGGCGGTTCGCGCGGAACTGCTCGACGAACTTGGTGATCATGATGTACCAGCTGCCCATCGACATGAGCACCAGCAGAATCAGCACGAAACGGGCGACGAAGTCGCCGTTATTCCAGAGGGCGCTGAGGCCGTACGGGTTGCTGACGGTTTCGGACGTAGCCGGCGCCGGCGGCGGCACCGCTTCGTCGGCGGCCGCGCTCGCGGTTTGCGGCGCGGCGGTGGCCGGTGCGGCGGCAGCCGACGCGGAGGCGTCGCTAGCCTGCGCATGGGCCATTTGCGGTGCAACAAAGGTATCCACCGTGGTTACGGCGATCAACATGCTTGCCGCCAGTGCGGCGAGAGTACGCTTCTTCATGCCTGCTCCAAGTTCATTAGTACAACTTCTAAACCAAGACTGATAAATCGCTACCGGTACCGAACAGTCTGTGAATTCAGTTCAGGTTAAACGAGAACGGAACTTGCACACGGACAGCCTGGCCTTGGGAAACGCACGTAAACTGCTTGACTGCGTTGAATGCGGCACGATCCAGTGAGGAGTCGTCCGAGGATTTGGCAACGCGTTCATTCGTAATATGGCCCTGCGGGTCGACGACGAATTCAATGAGAACATCACCCGTCACGTTGTTTTCCTGCGCTTCCTTCGGATAGCGGATCGACGAACGGATCTGATCCGAGTTCGGACACACGACTCCGACTTCGGTGCTCACAGGCTTGCTCGGCGCGGGCGGCGCCGGCGGTGCGGGCGGGGCCACGGCAGGCGCCGACACGACCGGCGCGGCCTGATGCGTAATGGTCGGCTGCGGCGGCGTCTGCACCTGCACTTCCGGCGGCGGCACGAACGGCGGCGGCGGCGGTGCGAACTTCGGCGGCGGCAATTGCACGGTGGGCAACGGCGGCGGAGGCGGCGGCTTCACCGGTTCGATGATTTTCGTCTCGATAGGATGCTGAATGACCTGCACGACCTTGGTGGCGAGGCCATTGATCAGCGCATAAATCAGCACGATGTGCAAAAGCAGAACAACTGCGATACCGCCAAAGCGGCGTACTGGGTTTTGCTGCTTGCGCCCAAACTCACGCGGGCGCCCCGGCCTCTCCATACGGGCCGCTACTGCCGGAAATTGCCCTTCGACTTTCGTACCCACCTTTACTCCTCCGGCGTGAATCGTCCATTTCTGTAACTGCAGTGCGCCTACCTGCCGCAAACAACATTCACTTCAACCATCCGATAACCGGCGGCCTTTGATTCGGAGTCCAAAACGGACGTGACACTACCCGGCTCCGATCCGACGACACGGGCGCATCTCCAGGAGACCGCGGCCGTGCGTCATGCGAGCCGAATAGCCAATCTAAGTAGAACTACTAATGGATTAAATTTGAACCGCTCACTTCTGCCTTGCATGAACGCTGTAGACAACCTGATCGCTATAAGTCGTAGCGCCTGGAACTTTTTGCGCAAACGTCACACGCGTTTCATGGGTGGCAACGATAGCAGGACAAAAAATGTACGGTCAAACTTTTTTTGATGACAACATACTTAGTTTAGAGAGGTAACTCTAACTCGTGCCGAATTCGCGCCGCTTTAAAAGAATAAGCGTATGTCGAGCAGATAAGCATTCGGCTTTTTCTGCCCGACAATTGGGAATTCTCTGCACGTTCGTCGTGCATCGATGCACGCGAAACGGTCGGCGGAACGTCTGACCCGGATCGCGAAAGCCCCTGCTGGGCAGGCGTTTGCACGCCATCGCTGCGTGGCTCGTATGGATCGCGGACAGGACGTTTGTTGTGGTGATCGGGCGCCGGGGTGTGACCGCCGCCGAAGGCGAGACGATAGCAGAAGGACAGAAGCGTTTAAAAATATTTTTAGCGGTATTTACGACACTCTATATACGCCTCTCAATTACGCCTTGAATTGAATTACAAAACAATTCCACCAAATTACATTAAGCCAACAATGCGAATGATGCCGGCCGCGGGCGATGTCAGCGCGACGTTGGTATGCTATGCAGGACAATGTCGCGCGGACCGAACGGCCTGGTCAGAGTGACATGAGTCATGCGCCGGCAAACGCTTGCGCGTTCAACAGAAGAGCAAGCAGGAGCGGCGCAACGTTGATCGCGCCGCCCTGCTGCATCAACCGTTCGTGCCTTCGCCTGCCACGACAGCGCTATTGTTACGCGATCGCGCAAGAACCGGCCGCAACGCGGCGCCTGTATGACTCGCCGCAACCCGCGCCAGTCCTTCGGGATCCGTAGCAGCAACGATCGACCCGCCGCCCACGCCGCCCTCCGGACCAAGGTCGATGATCCAGTCCGCCTCGGCGATCACATCCAGATCGTGCTCGATGACGACGACACTATGGCCGCCGTCCGCGAGACGATGCAGCACGCGAATCAGCTTGGCCACATCGGCCATATGCAGGCCCACGGTTGGTTCGTCCAGCACATACAAGGTATGCGGCGGCTTCTGGCCGCGCCGTGTGATGTCGTCGCGTACCTTGCTCAATTCGGTGACGAGCTTGATACGCTGCGCCTCGCCGCCCGACAACGTGGGCGAAGGTTGACCCAGCGTGAGATAGCCGAGCCCGACGTCTTTC
This sequence comes from Paraburkholderia dipogonis, assembly GCF_046027395.1. Classification (GTDB taxonomy): domain Bacteria; phylum Pseudomonadota; class Gammaproteobacteria; order Burkholderiales; family Burkholderiaceae; genus Paraburkholderia; species Paraburkholderia dipogonis_A. The sequence continues at coordinate 9,622 of NZ_JAQQEG010000049.1, forward strand.
ATCAACTGCAACGGATGAGCGATGTTCGAGATCGGCCCGAAGAACTCGACGGCCTCGTCGATTTCCATGGTCAACACGTCGCCGATATTCTTGCCACGCCACGTGACCGCGAGCGTTTCGGGATTGAAGCGCTGCCCGTGACACACATCGCAAGGCACCTTCACGTCGGGCAGGAAGCTCATGCCGATGGTGCGCACGCCCTGCCCCTCGCATGCCGGGCAACGGCCTTCGCCGGTGTTGAACGAGAAACGCGAGGCCGTATAGCCGCGCGCGCGCGCTTCGAGCGTGCCGGCGAACAGCTTGCGGATCGCGTCCCATACGCCGATGTACGTAGCGGGACACGAACGCGGCGTCTTGCCGATCGGCGTTTGATCGACTTCGAGTACGCGGTCGATGGTTTCCCAGCCGGTAATCGAATCGCACCCTTGCCATGCATGCGTCACGTTCAGCGGCGCACGCGGCGCTGTGCGCGCCAGCACGCTGGAACGCCGGTTGGCCGCGGGCTTTTCCTCGGCCGCCGCCCGCGCGCGCCGCGTAGCCGGCGACGACAGCACCGAACGCCCAACGGCATCCAGCAGGTTGGTCATCAGCACGTCGCGTGCAAGTGTCGATTTGCCGGAGCCGCTGACGCCGGTGACTGCCACCAGCCGTGAGAGCGGAATGCCGACCGTGACGTTGCGCAAATTGTGCAGCTTGCCGCCATGCACGGTCAGCCAGTTCTCCGGCACCGCGGCCGTGCGTTTGCCCGGCGCGACCACTTCGCGGCGCGGCTGCAACGGATGCACGATGGGCTGCGCGAGAAACTGTCCGGTCAGCGAATCGGGCTGAGCCGACAGGTCGGCCACACTGCCCTGCGCGACCAGCGTGCCGCCGCGTTTGCCCGCGCCCGGCCCGATGTCGATGATGTGATCAGCACGCCGAATCGTGTCCTCGTCATGCTCGACCACCACCAACGTATTGCCCTTTTCACCGAGCTTGCGCAAAGCGTTCAGCAGAATCTGGTTATCGCGCGGATGCAGACCGATGGTCGGTTCGTCGAGCACATAGCACACCCCTTGCAGGTTGCTGCCGAGTTGCGCGGCGAGCCGGATGCGCTGTGCTTCGCCGCCTGACAGGCTCGGCGCCGCACGATCGAGACTCAGATAGCCGAGCCCCACTTCCTCGAGGAACTGCAGACGGCTGCCGATTTCGCTCACTACGTCACGTGCGATTTCCGCGTCGCGACCGGTCATCTCCAGCGTGTCGATCCACGCGCGCGTGTCGGACACGGTCCACTGCGCGACATCGACGATCGCCTGTGCGTCGAACGTCACCGCGCGCGCGATGGGATTCAGACGCGTGCCCGCGCAATCCGGACACGGTTCGTCTACGAGACCCTCGGGTTCCTGCTCTTCCGACGGCAGGCTCTGTTCACGACCGCGATTGTCGTCGGCGACGATCGTATCGTCGTACACCGCGCGTTGCTCACGCGTGAGCGCGAGGCCCGTGCCGACACACGTGGTACACCAGCCATGCTTGCTGTTGTACGAGAACATGCGCGGATCGAGTTCGGGGTAGCTGGTCCCGCACACCGGACACGCGCGCTTGGTGGACAACACTTTCACCGCGCCGAGTTTCGCGGTGGGATGGCCGCCGCTGATCGCGTCGTGCAACCCGTCGAGCGGCGCCAGCAGATGCATCACGCCCTTGCCGACTTCCAGCGTCTGGTCGAGCGCCTGACGCAGTTCGGTTTCGTTGTCCGGCGACACGACGATGTCGGCCACCGGCAACTCGATTGTATGCTCGCGGAAGCGGTCGAGTTTCGGCCATGGGTCCACCGGCACGAACTCGCCGTCCACTCGCAGATGGGTATTGCCGCGTGCCTTCGCCCACTTCGCCAGATCCGTATAAACGCCCTTGCGGTTGACGACCAGCGGCGCGAGAAAGCCGACATGCTGCCCTTTGTGATCGCGCAGCAACTGCGCCGCGATCGATTCGACGCTCTGCGACGTGACCGGCGTGCCATCGTGAATGCAATGCTGCAAGCCGAGCTTCACGTACAGCAGACGCAGGAAGTGCCACACCTCGGACGTGGTCGCCACCGTACTCTTGCGACCGCCGCGCGAGAGCCGCTGTTCGATCGCGACGGTCGGCGGAATGCCGTACACGGCATCGACCTCGGGCCGCCCCGCCGGCTGCACGATAGAACGTGCATAGGCATTCAGCGATTCGAGGTAACGGCGCTGCCCTTCGTGGAACAGAATGTCGAAGGCGAGCGTGGACTTGCCCGAACCGGACACGCCGGTAATCACGTTGAATTTGCCGTGCGGAATGTCGACGTCCAGCGCTTTCAGGTTGTGCTCGCGCGCGTTGACGATGCGCACCACGTCCTCGCCTTCGATCGCCCGGCGCGCACGCGCGGCGCTCAACGCCTTTTGCAGCGGAATGCCTTGCGACGCCGGTTCGGCCGCCGCGCTCATGGCACGGTCGTATTGCAGCAACGCTTTGCCAGTATGCGATTCCGGGCACGCTTTGACGTCTTCCGGCGTACCGGCGCACAAGACCCGGCCGCCGCCGTCGCCACCTTCGGGCCCCAGGTCGATCAGCCAGTCGGCAGCGCGTATCACGTCGAGATTGTGCTCGATCACGATCAGCGAATGGCCGCTCGCGAGCAGCTTGCCGAATGCCTGCATCAGCTTGGCGATGTCGTCGAAATGCAGGCCGGTGGTCGGTTCGTCGAACATGAACAAACGTTTCGCGACCGCTTGCTTTGCGCTGCGCGCAGTCCGCGCCTGCGCCGATTCCGCAAGGAAACCGGCGAGCTTGAGCCGCTGCGCTTCGCCGCCCGACAGCGTGGGCACCGGCTGGCCGAGCTTCACGTATTCGAGGCCCACGTCGACGATCGGCTGCAGCACGCGCAGCACTTCGGCGTCTTTAGCGAAATACGCTGTGGCTTCGCTCACCGTCAATTCCAGCACGTCGGCAATGCTCAGCGCGCGCGCCGGTTCGCCACGCTCGATCTTCACTTCGAGCAGCTCCGCGCGATAACGGCGGCCGTCGCAATCGGGGCAGCGCAGGTACACGTCGCTCAGGAATTGCATTTCGATATGTTCGAAACCCGAGCCGCCGCAGGTCGGGCAACGGCCGTCGCCCGAGTTGAAGCTGAACATGCCCGGCCCGTAACCGCGTTGCTGCGCGAGCGGCGCTTTGGCGAACAGCTTGCGGATTTCGTCGAACGCGCCGACATAACTCGCCGGATTCGAGCGCGCCGTCTTGCCGATCGGCGACTGGTCGACGAACACGACGTCGGTGACCTGATCGGCGCCGCTCAGGTTTCTGAATGCGCCCGGCGATTCGGTGGCGAGCCCGAAGTGCCGCGCCATGGCCGGATACAGCACGTCCTGCAGCAGCGTGGATTTACCGGAACCCGACACCCCCGTCACGCAGACGAGCCGCTGCAGCGGAATCTCCACCGTGACATCGCGCAGATTGTGTTCTGTCGCGCCTTCGAGCACGATGCGCGGCGTGGCGGCCTCCACCGGACGCTGCGACCAATGCGCCGCGTCGGCCACATGACGCCGGCCGCCGAGGTACTCGCCGGTGAGCGTGCCTGACGAACGGATCGCCTCGGGCGCGCCGTCGTAAATGATCGAGCCGCCGCGCTCGCCCGGCCCCGGACCCATGTCGATCAGACGGTCCGCCGCGAGCATCACGGACGGATCGTGTTCGACCACCACCAGCGTATTGCCCGCGTCGCGCAAACGGTGCATGGCTTCGACGATGCGGTTCAGATCGCGCGGATGCAAGCCGATGCTCGGTTCGTCGAGCACGAACAGCGTCTTGGTGAGCGACGTGCCGAGCGCCGTGGTCAGGTTGATCCGCTGCACTTCGCCGCCTGACAACGTGCGGCTTTGCCGGTCGAGCGTCAGATAACCGAGGCCTACGTCGCACAGATACTTGAGGCGCGTGCGCACTTCGGCGAGCAGCAGTTTGAGCGCGTCATCGAGCAAGGCGCTCGGCAAACTGATTTCGTCGAAGAAACGCCGGATGCGTTCGATCGGCATCAGCATCAGATCGTGCACGGTCAAACCCGGCAACGCTTCGAGCTGTTGCCGCGTCCAGTCGACGCCGCGCGGCAGGAAGCGCTTCCCGGCCGGCAACACGTCGTCCGCGTTCACCCTGCTGCCAAGGCGCCACAACAACGATTCCGTTTTCAGGCGCGCGCCGCCGCAGGTTTCGCACGGCGTATAGCTGCGGTACTTGGACAGCAGCACACGAATATGCATCTTGTACGCTTTCGATTCGAGATACTCGAAGAAGCGTTTGACGCCGTACCAGTGGCTTTGCCACTTGCCATTCCAATCCGGCGAGCCGTTGATGACCCAGTCGCGCTCGGCGTCGGTCAGTTCGCCCCAAGGCGTGCCGCGACGGATATCGGCTTTCGCCGCGTAGCGCATCAGATCGTCCTGGCATTCCTTCCATGCGGGCGTTTGCATGGGCTTGATCGCCCCGTCGCGCAGCGTCTTGCGCGCGTCCGGGATCACCAGCCCGAGGTCGACGCCGATCACGCGCCCGAAACCGCGGCACACCTCGCACGCGCCGTAGGCCGAGTTGAACGAGAACAGCGCGGGCTGCGGGTCGGCGTAGCGCAGATCGCTTTCCGGGCTGTGCAAACCGGTGGAAAAGCGCCAGATTTGCGGTTCGGCATCCTGACTGTCCGCCCCTTCCGATGACGCCGGCAGCACATAGATATTGACGCGCCCGCCGCCGCGCTTGAGCGAAGCCTCGATTGCCTCGACCACCCGCTGCTTGTCCACCGAGCGCAGCCGGAAGCGGTCGGCCACCACGTCGAGCAGCTTGCGCTTGCCGGTGGGCGAATCGACTTCGCGCTGCGCCTGCACGCGCGTGTAGCCGCTGGCCGACAGCCACTGCTCCACTTCCTGCTCCGACGCCGACTCCGGCAACTCGACCGGGAACGTGACGACGAGCCGCGGCTCGTTCTCCGCCGTGCGTTCGAGCAACTCGGCGTAGATCGTTTCCGGCGTGTCGTGGCGCACCTGATGGGCCGTCTTGCGGTCGAACAGTTCGGCCGCACGCGCGTAGAGCAGCTTCAGGTGATCGTTGAGCTCCGTCATGGTGCCGACGGTGGAACGCGAACTGCGCACCGGGTTGGTCTGGTCGATCGCAATGGCCGGCGGCACGCCGTCGACGCGGTCGACTTGCGGCCGGTCCATGCGGTCGAGAAACTGCCGGGCGTAAGCGCTGAATGTTTCGACGTAGCGCCGCTGCCCTTCCGCGTAAAGCGTGTCGAACACGAGGCTCGACTTGCCGGAACCGGACGGGCCGGTGACGACCGTCATTTCGCCGGTTCGTACGTCGAGGTCGACGTTCTTGAGGTTGTGCTGGCGTGCGCCGCGAATCTTGATAGTGCCGTTAGATGCCAATTTTTCCGACCGTCTGAATGAGTGGGCCACCTCTCACGGACGCCTCGCGACCGCGCAAGTTCGGTGCCGCAGGGCCGGCGGAAACCCACGCCGAAGCCCAGCTTGCAACGGGATACTATACTGTATATTTATACAGTTTTCCATGACGCGGCACGGTGGGCTTTAGAGCCGCGTCAGGCGGTGACCGGCGGCAAAGATGCGCGCCGTTTAGCGCGGCAGCAAGCGTTGTGCCGTTGGGGAGGGAGGGGTTAAAAGCCGCTCGAAGCGGCGTCGGACGCGTAAAACGGCGCTATCGTGCCAGGCTTGCAAGGCGCAGCGGGGTCGTGACGGGCGCACCGTTCTTGACCGCGGACGCCTTCCGCACTGATCGGCCCCCTGTTGGCACCGCAGCGGCCGGGGCACCATCCAGCGCCCCGCTTTCACCCAGCGCATACGCCACGCAGCGCTTCGCCAACACCTCGGTCGGATCGACGAGCCGCACCACCAGTCCGCCCACGCACGCCAGCGTCGCGTCACGCAACAGCAGCGGCAACTCGGTGCAAGCCAGCACGATCACCTGCACGCCTTGCGCGACCAGATCGTCGACCGCCGCGGCGAGATCATCGCAGCACTCGCCCGACGTGAAGCCCGCCTTCGCACCCTTCGGCCCGTAGATGGCGTTCATCAGCCGCGCCTGCGCCGGCTCGCCCGGCGCAACCTGCACGAAACCGCGCGCTTCGAGCGCCTGCTGATAGACGCGGCTCGCGAGTGTGCCAGAGGTGGCCAGCACGCCGACTTCGCGCAAGCCCGGAAAGGTCTCATGCAGATAATCGGCGGTACAGGTCAGCATATTGACGATCGGAATGCTGAGCGACGGCTGGATGCGCTCGACGAACGCATGCGCCGTATTGCACGGAATCGCAATGAGGTCCGCGCCGCCGTCCTCGAGCGTCTTGCAGCCGGCATACAGCGCGAGCGTCGGATCGTCGCCGTTGCCGAGCAGCGCGGCGGTGCGATCCGGAATCTGCGGATTCTGCTCGACCATGATCTTGATGTGATCCTGATCGCACGCCGCGGGCGTATTGCGCACCAGCTTCGCCATGAAATCGACCGTCGCGGCCGGCCCGAGACCGCCGAGCACACCCACCTTGAAGCGACGCTCCAGCTGCGAATATTGGGCCGCCGCGACGTAGCGCGCGTAGACCAGATTGGCGTCGACGAGCGGCACCTCGAGCCGGCCGAGCGCGCGCGCGACCAGCGCGATTTCGACGAGCCCCGGCAGGATGATCTCCGCGCCCTGCGCAATGAGGTCCGCGCACGCCGCGCGCAGCAACTCGACCGGGCGGCCATAGAGACGGCCGTTCCTGATGCCTTCATCGCCATAGACGGCGCTCGTCACGCAATCGACGCCCGCTTCGTTGCGCGGATGCAGCACGTCGAACCGCGTGGCATCGAAATAACGTTCGAAGAGGCCGTTATCGCGGATCGCGTCCGAAGTCAGCACGCCGATCCGACGCACTGACGGAAACATTTGCCGCACATGCGCCAATAGCGCCGTCATGATGTTGGCGACCGGCACGGCCACGTTCGCCGAGAGTTCGTCGATGAAGGTATGGCTGAGGAAACACGGCAACACGATCGCCTCGACGCCGCGCTTTTCAAACGCGCGCATCGTGTCGAACACGTGAATCTTGAACTGCGCGTTCACCTCGCTCTGCGAGGCCGGCCCTTGCCAGGACTGCTGCTCGAGAACGAGATCGAATGGCCGCACCGCGCCCGGCCGGTCCCAGGCGGCGGTCATCCGGCACAGAACATCGGCGCTGGCGAGCTGCGCCGCGCCGGTCACGACACCCAGCGAACGATAGCGATCCATGCTGACTTCCCCCCGTCATTTTTTTGCCGTCTGCCTCGATGGTAGGCGGCTTTTGCGCGGATGAGGATGACATTATGCGGGCGGACCATGACGTGGGGTTAACCACGACGATCACAGTTCCGCGTGTTTCCCGGCATCGGCGGCACCGGCAAATGCCTGGGCCGCTTCGACAACGCCGTGCGCCGCGCCGCGCTTGCGACGCTCCAGCGTGCCGATGCAGACGAGCGATACCCCGGCCAGAACACTATAGAACACCGCCAGCGGCCACCATGCACCCGGATAACGATGCGCGAGCAGCGTCCCGATCAACGGCGTCAAGCCGCCGGCCAGCGCGGCGCAGACCTGGTACGACAGCGAAATCGCCGAATATCTGACGCGCACCGGGAACGCGGTCGACATGAAGCCGGCCATCACCGCGTACGAACTCGACATGCACATCACCGCCAGCGCAATGCCGATCACGATCGCCACCGGCCGCCCGGTCGAAACGAGCGCGAACATCGGATAAGGCGAGAGCATCGCCAACGCAGCCGCACCCTTCAGGAAGCGTCCCGTGCCGATGCGTTGCGCGAACCATCCGGAACCCAGTTGCGTGAACAACTGGATGAACGCGACCACGAACAGGCAATCGAGAATCAACGAACGGTCGAGGCCGAGCGTCTGCGTCGTGTAATTGAGCATGAAGGTGTTGACGAACCATGCGCCAGCCACGCCGATCACATTAGCGCCAAGGCACAGCAACAGCGTGCGCCACGCATCGCGCACGACCTCGGCGACGGGCAGCGCCGCCACGCGCCGTTGCGCCTTGAGCGCCTTGAATTCCGGCGATTCGTCGACGCCCGCGCGGATCAGCAGGCCAACCACCAGCAGCACCGCGCTCGCGAGAAACGGCAGGCGCCATCCCCAACTGAGAAACGCGTCCTTGTCCATCGACGCCACCGCGCGGAACGCGAGCAGCGACAGGATCAACCCCGCCGGACTGCCGAGTTGCGCAAACGAAGCGAAGAAGGTTCGCCGTCCTTGTGGCGCATGCTCGCTCGCCATCAGCACCGCGCCGCCCCATTCGCCGCCGATCGCAATGCCCTGCGCGACCCGCAACAACACGAGCAGCACCGGTGCCCACACGCCGGCGCTTGCATAGGTCGGCAGGAAGCCGATGCCGACGGTGCCGATGCCCATGATCGCCAGCGTCGCGACGAGCGCTTTCTTGCGGCCGATGCGGTCGCCAAGGTGGCCGAACACCAGCCCGCCGAATGGCCGCGCGAAGAAACCCACCGCAAAGGTGCCGAAGGAAGCGAGCGTGGCGAAAAACGGATCGCTGCCGGGAAAGAACAGCTTGCCGAATATCAGCGCGGACGCCGTGGCGTAGATATAAAAGTCGTACCACTCGATGGTGGTGCCGACAAAAGCCGCGGCTGCGGCGCGGGTGGGTTGCCGGGCTGCGGCGTGGTCGTTGGGCTCGTGATGCATGTCTCTGTCTCCAAGGTCTTTTTTCTGGGCGTGGCGCGGCTTCTGCGTGCCGTCGCCGCGAACTGCGGCGGTTATGCCTTGAGCACGCCCGCTTCGAACAGATGCTGCTGAGTGGCGGCGTCGATACCCAATGCGTCGAGCACGTCGCGCGTGTCGGCGCCGAGCGACGGTGGCGCGCTGCGGTACGTGGCCGGCGTGCGCGACAACTTGATCGGCGACGCGGTGCCGCGATACTCGCCCATCTCGACCACCATGCCGCGATGCAAGGTATGCGGGTGCCGCGCCACGACGTCGACGGTTTGCACCGGTCCGCACGGCACGCCCGCGTTGATCAGCGCGTGCGCGAGCGGCTCGCACTCGTACGCGGCGAGCAGGCTTTCGAGCGTGGCCTTCAGCGGCTCGCGATGCGCGCAGCGGCTGCGGTTGTCGACGTAACGCGGATCGTCGGCGAGTTCGGGCACGCCGAGATGCGCGCACAGTTTCGCGAACTGCCGGTCGTTGCCCACCGCGAGAAAGATCGGCGCGGTCGCGGTGCGATAGCTGTCGTACGGCGTGATGTTGGGATGCGCGTTGCCGCTGCGCTGCGGCGTGCGGCCCGAGCCGAAATAGTTCGGCAGATGCGGATGCAGCAGCGACACGCCGCAGTCGTACAACGCGATATCGATCGACTGGCCGTGGCCGCTCTTCGCGCGCTCGGCGAGTGCGAGCAGAATGCCGGCGAGCGCGTTCAGCCCGGTGACCATGTCGACGACCGGCAAGCCGACGCGCGTGGCGGGTCCGTCGCGCTCGCCGTTCACGCTCATCAGGCCGGTCATCGCCTGGATCGCGGCGTCGTAGCCGGGCAAGCCGCCGAGCGGACCGTCGGGGCCGAAGCCTGACACGGCGCAATGAATCAGCTTCGGGAAACGCTCGCGCAGATCGCGCTCGTAGTCCATGCCCCAGCGCCCGAGCGTGCCGGGTTTGAAGTTTTCGACCAGCACGTCGGCGTCTTCGAGCAGCTTCCACAGAATCGCGCGGCCTTCTTCACGCGAGAGATCGACCGCGATGCCCTGCTTGTTGCGGTTCACGCCCGCGAAGTACCACGCGGTGTCGCCGTAGAACGGCGGCCCCCAGCCACGTGTTTCGTCGCCGTCGGGCGGCTCCAGCTTGATCACCTGCGCGCCGTGATCGGCGAGCGCCTGCGTGCAGTAGGGACCGCCGAGCACGCGGCTCAGGTCGATGACCTTGAGGCCTTGCAACGCGCCTTGCTTGCCTTCGTTCACCGATGCGGTCATTGCGCGCTCCCTTGTGGCAACAGTTGCAGCGCTTGTTCGAGCGTGACGCTGCGGCCGTTGACCAAAGCGTCGACTACATCGCTCTCATCCGATGCCGAATGCAAGGCCAGCGGATCGACTGGCAACAGCTTGTGCCGCACCACCAGATGAGCAAGCGCGAGACGCCGGTAATCCGGCGCGAGACGCACGCCTTCGCATGCCATCAGCACAGCGGTGCTCGCGTGATACAACGCGGTGCCCGCTTGCCGGACCCATTCGTCGCGGCCCGAATCCGCCACGCTCGCCAGCGCATCGCACGCACGCGCGAGTGTCGCGCGCAGCAATGCGAGACTGGCCGCCGGCAATCCCGCCGCGCCGAGCAGATCCTGCAGATAGGTGCGCAACGGCTCGAGCGCGCCGTCGCGTTTCGCGGCTCGCGCGATGTCGAGCGCGACGATATTGCTGGTGCCTTCCCAGATCGAGCCGAGATGCGCGTCGCGGACGAGCCGCGCGTCGCTCCACTCTTCGATATAGCCGGTGCCGCCGCGCACTTCCATCGCGTCGCCGGTCACGCGGCGCGCGTCGCGGCAGGCGCGGAACTTGATGAGCGGCGTGAGGATGCGCACGCATTTCGCCGCCTGCCGGTCGCCGGCGTCAGCCTGCTCCAGCAGCAGCGCGATGCGCATGAACATCGAGCGCGCCTGTTCGGCGGGCAGCATCATCTTGAGCAACTGACGCTGCATCAACGGCATGTCGATCAGTTTGCGGCCGAACGCTTCGCGATTGCGGGCGATGTGCAGCGCCTCGGTCAGCGCACGGCGCATCAAACCCGCGGCGCGCACGCCGTTCGACAGACGCGACATGTTGATCATGTCGGCCATCTGATGAAAACCGCGGCCTACTTCGCCGATCAGATACGCGACCGCACCTTCCAGCACAATCTCGCCGCTCGCCATCGAACGGCTGCCGAGCTTGTCCTTCAGACGCACAATCCGGTAGCTGTTGCGCGAGCCGTCCGGCAGCGTCTTCGGCAACAGGAACAGTCCGAGTCCGTTGATGCCGGGCGGCGCCGTGTCCGGCCGCGCGAGCACCATCGCGAGATCGGCGTCGGCGTTCGAGCAGAACCATTTGTCGCCGTACAGGCGCCACGTTTCATCACCGTTCGCATCGGTTTCGAGCGACGCACGCGTGGCAATGCGCGCGACGTCCGAGCCCGCCGCCTGTTCGGTCATGAACATCGCGCCTTGGAACAGTGTGTCGAAATCGCGCGAGGCGAGCATCGGCAGAAAGCGCGCAACCAGTTCCGGCGCGCCGAATTTGCGCAGCGTGCGCGTGAGCGAATCGGTCATGCTGACGGGACAGCAGAGGCCGAATTCCGCCTGCACGAACAGGAAGGTCAGCGCGTACTTCACGAGCGGCGGCGGCGATTTTTTGCCGTCGCGGCTCTCGTGGCTCATTGCGGCAAGTCCCAACTCCGCATAGGCCACGCGTTCCAGCGCGACGTAATCAGGATGCTTGTCGATGCTTTGCAGCGCTTCGCCGCGCCGCGTGCGATGGTGCAATTGCGGCGGATTCTTGTCGGCGGACAGCGCCCACACGTCGAGTTCGTCGGAAGCGCGCTGGCCTAGCGAGACGAGCTGGCTTTCGAGTTCGTGAAACAGCGTGTCGCCGAGATGCAGCTTCAACAGACGCTCGAAGTCAGGATCGCTGGTGAAAAAATTGATGCCCCGGCTGTCGGGAATGTTGGACGAGCCGTGTGCCGGCTGCGCGGTGATTTCGCTCATGCGTGTCTCCTTACTCTGCTATGCACGTTAGTGCTTGTGAGAGGAGCATAGAAGCGGCGTCGATAATCGTCTAATACAACTTATATCCGGTACGATAGCCGCAGCTTATCGATAAAAATCAGGAGACAGCCGTGGACCTGAAGCAATTGCGCTATTTCGTGGCGGTCGCCGAGGAACTGCATTTCGGCCGCGCGGCCAAGCGGCTGTTCATTTCGCAGCCCGCCCTCAGTTTCGACATCCGCAAGTTCGAGGAGCAGCTCGGCGTGCAGTTGCTCGCGCGCACCAACAAGACGGTGTCGCTGACCAATGCCGGCCAGGTGCTGCTCGGCGAAGCGCGCCGCCTGTTATTGCAGGCGAACGAGGCGGAACGCATGACGGTGCGCTCGGCGCACGGCCTCGCCGGCCGCTTGCGCATCGGTTTCGTGAATTCGATGCTGTACCGCGGCATGCCGCAGGCGGTGAAACGCTTCGAGGCCGACTACCCCGGCGTCGAAATCGTCCTGAAGGAGATGAACACCAGCGAACAGGTGCACGCAATCCAGCGCATGCAGATCGACATGGGCTGCGCGCATTGGGGCAATTTTCCGTCCGACGTCATTTCCACGCCGATCTTTTCCGAGCCGTTCCTGTGCTGTCTGCCCGCCGCTCATCCGCTGGCGCGCAAACGCAAGGTCGATCTGCGGGCGTTGGCGCAGGAGCCGTTCATTCTGTTTCCGCGCACCGTGTCGCCGCATTATCACGATCTGATCATCGCGCAGTGCGTGGGAGCGGGATTCAGTCCGTTGATTCGCCATGAGGCGCGCTTGTGGCAGACCGTCGTGACGATGGTCGGCTTCGGCATGGGCGTTGCGCTGGTGCCGTACACGTTGCGTCAGGTGCAGGATCCGAAGGTCGCGTTTTTGCCGCTAACCGGCGAGACGCTGATGTCACAAGTGCTGCTGTTGCGCCGGAGCGGCGACGCGGAGCCTGTGGCGGACCGTTTCGTCGAGTATCTCAGGGACGCCGGTGGCGAGCCGCCGAACACGGCTCATTCATCCGCTTCGCGGCGGCCTTCGTAAGCCGTCAGCATCTTGTGGGCGACCATATCCACGGCCGGTTTGACGAGCCCGTTCTTGTCGGTCCAGACCTTGGGCGTCAACGTGCCGCTCAGCGCGACGCTGTCCGCGTCGCTCAACGCGAGCAGCGCGGTTTGCACGTCGTCGTCGAAAGCGATCACGTTGACGAAAATCGTGTCGCCGTCGTTGGTGGCCGCGCGCACCTTGCAGGTCACGAAACGCCTGCCGTTCTGCCCCGTGCGAATCTGCGCCTCGCCGTACAACCGCCCGCCCACCAGTCCATCGATCATCGCCTTGCTCCTCTTGTTTCGTACCGTGCAGAAAGCAGAATCGCCCAGCACGGCGCGTATGATCCCACGAGAAGCGGCACGGCCTCCATAAAAAGCGCCGCTCGATCGCGGACTGAGGGCGTGAGTATCACGCGCCGATCGTCATATCGACGCCGCGCACGAGGCGTTTGGCAAGCCGCGGTTGCCGCAACTGTTCGAGCCACCACTGCAATGCGCGCCCTTCATGATCGCCGCGCCACGCGACGTACAGCACGTTCGGCTCGCGCGGATCGGAGGTCGCTTTCTCGATCAGCTCGCCCTGCTTCAATAGCGTCGTGACGCGCTGACGCGGCAACCAGCCGACGCCCAGGCCGTCGCGCTGCGCGAGGATTTTCGCGCGCATCGACGGCACGGCGAGGGACGCCTGTCCGCCGATCAAACCGTAGGCACGCCCCGCCGTCGTACGCGATGAATCCGCCACCACCACTGCGCGGTGTTCGAGGATCCGTTCGCGGCCGAGCGTCCCTTCGACGGCCGCCAGCGGATGGCGCGGCGACACCGCGAACACCCACTCCATCACGCCGAGTTCGAACCAGCGCAGGCCGGGAATCGCCGGCGGCTCGTTGGTCGCGCCCACGATCAGATCCGCGCGGCCGTCGCGCAGCGCCTCCCACGTGCCGCTCAATACTTCGTGGGTGAAGCGCAGCTTGACGCCGGAGTCGAGCGCATCGAATGCGCGCACCACCGGCATCAACAGTTCGAATTCGAGAATCTCGTCCGTGACCACCCAAAGACGGTCTTCCCAGCCGCTTGCGATCTGCTTCACGCGCTGCGTCATGCGCGACATGTCGAGCATCAAACGCGCGGCTTCGTCAGCGAGGAGCTGGCCGGCGGCCGTGAGTTGCAGCCGGTAGCGGCGCCGGTCGAACAGCAACGCGTCGAAGCGCGTCTCCAGTTGCCGGGCGGCATGCGAGACCGTGGACGGCGCCTTGCCGAGGCGCGCCGCCGCGCGCGACAGGCTGCCGGTCTCGCGAATCGCGTCGAGCAAAGCCAGTTCGTCTTCCGACAACATGTTCCATTCCTTCGAACGAGTTCGACGGAAAGATGGTACGGCAAAGCGCCGATGCTAGTCCACTATGGAGATATGGCGGCAGCATTGGCGGCAACCACCGTTGGCGTGGGCTTTCGGAAAAGCCGCACGAGCTACCGATGAAGCCCTGCAACCACGGCCGACGCCGCGCCAGGAACATTCGTTGCGCGCGGTCCTGGCACGACGGCGCACGCACAAGGAGCAGCGACATGGGACTTTTAGTGGACGGACAATGGCAGGATCGCTGGTACGACACCAAGTCGACCGGCGGCCGCTTCGTGCGCAAGGACGCGGCGTTCCGCAACTGGGTGACGGCCGACGGTTCGCCCGGTCCGAGCGGCTCCGGTGGTTTCGAAGCGCAAGCGGGACGCTACCATCTGTATGTGAGCCTCGCCTGCCCGTGGGCGCATCGCACCTTGATCGTGCGGGCGCTCAAAGGCCTCGAAGCAATGATCGACGTCTCGGTCGTGCATTGGCTGATGCTGGAAAACGGTTGGACCTTCGCGGACGGCCCCGGCGTCGTGCCCGACAGCGTCAATCACGCGAAGCTACTGCACCAGGTCTATACCGCCGCCGACCCTCACTACAGCGGCCGCGTCACGGTGCCCATCCTGTGGGACAAACAGCGCGCCGCGATCGTCAGCAACGAATCGTCGGAAATCATCCGCATGCTGAATTCGGCGTTCGACGGCATCGGCGCTAAACCCGGCGATTTTTATCCGGCGTTGTTGCGTCCGCAAATCGACGCGATCAACGCGCGCGTCTACGACACGCTGAACAATGGCGTTTACAAGGCAGGCTTCGCCACCACGCAGCAGGCCTACCAAGAAGCCGTCACGCCGCTCTTCGAGACGCTCGACTGGCTCGACGCGCAACTCGCCACGCAACGCTATCTGACCGGCGCGCAACTCACCGAAGCCGATATCCGGTTGTTCACGACGCTGATCCGCTTCGACGCCGTCTATGTCGGCCACTTCAAGTGCAATCTGCGCCGCATCGCCGATTACCGGAATCTGTCCGCCTACACGCGCGATATCTACCAGTTGCCCGGCATTGCGCAGACAGTCGATTTCACGCACATCAAGCGGCATTACTACGAGAGCCACCGCGGCATCAATCCGACCGGCATCGTGCCGCTCGGCCCGGTTCAGGATTTCACCGCGCCGCATGATCGCACGCGGCTTTCGGAATCCGGCTCGTCAACCGCTGCTACTCGCTAGCAGCGCATCCAGCCCAGGAGTAGAAGACATCATGCAAACCAGTCCCGTCACACAAGCACCCCTTCAAGGTCTGCGCGTCAACAACGTGGCGCTCGCCACCGGCGATCTGGATGCCTCGATCGCCTGGTACGAAAAGGTGTTCGGCTTCGTGGTGAGCGAGCGTGGCCGCTTCGATGCAGTCGGCGCGGACTTCGCGATGATCGAAGCGGCGGGTATGCGCATCGAACTGGTATCGCGTCCGTACGCCGAGCATCAGCGGGTCGATCGCACGCCGGCACCCCATCACCTGGACGTGCTCGGCTATAAGGCCGTGGTGTTCGAAACCGACGATCTGGCCGCGGCGACAGCTGCGCTCAGGCAACATGGGGTTGAACTGCTGTGGGCCGATCAGCCGCTCAACGCCGGGCGCAGCTCGACCATGCTGCGCGATCCCGAAGGCAATCTGATCAACATCTTCGGCTCGCGCCGCGTGGCGGCCTGAACGCGCGCGTCATGGCGCGCCACCGGTTGTCGCCGCCGCTTCGAAAATATCGCGCAGCCACTGCGCGAACACCCGCACCCGCGACGACAACTGCCGATTCTGCGGATACAGCACGGACACCGGCATCGGCGGCGGCGGAAAATCCGCGAGAATGATTTTCAGCCGCCCGGTCGCCAGTTCGGCCGCCACCCGGTATTGCGGCACCTGCACGATGCCGAGCCCGGCAAGCGCCGAGCCGGTATAGAGTTCGGTGCCGGTCACCGACACCGCCGACGGCAGGACCATCGCCACCTCGCGGCCCGCCACGCTGAATTCGAGCGGCACGGCCTTGCCTGTCGCGCTCGACAGGTAATTGACGGCCCGATGCGTGGACAGCGCCGACGGATCGGCCGGCTCGCCATACGCGGCGAGATACGCCGGACTCGCGACCGTGACTTGCGGCAGTTGCGCGACGCGCCGCCCCACCATCGACGAATCCTGCAGATTGCCCGCCCGCAGCACGCAGTCGACGCCCTCCCGCACCAGATCGACGAGCCGGTCATCTTCGCCGATGGTCAGTTCGATTCCGGGAAAGCGCGCGAGAAACGCCGGCAGCGCCGGCACCACGAAGTGCCGCGCCAGCGTGCCCTGCAAATTCACCCGCAACAGTCCCTTGGGCGCGAGGTTCGAAAACGATCCCTCGGCTTCCTCCATGTCGGCAATCAGACGCACGCAGCGGCGGTAGTACGCCTCGCCGTCGTGCGTGAGACGCACCGTGCGCGTGGTGCGCTCGAGCAGCCGCGCGCCGAGCCGCTGCTCCATGCGCTTCATCAGGTTGGTCACGGTGGCGCGCGGGATCTGCAGATCGTCCGAGGCGCGCGTGAAGCTTTGCCGCTCGGCAATCCGTATAAAAACCCGCATTTCCTCGAAACGATCCATGTTCGGAGCCTGTTTGTGACGCCTGTCGGGCGGCGCGCGCGCCAATTGTTAAAGTAAATGGAATGATGATGGCCAGTTTAACCCGATTATCTATGCCCGGAAAGCGTCCATGATTCACCTCACCCACCCAACAGACTCAAGGAAACGAATCATGAACACGCTCAAAAACGCCCAGGTCGCTATCGTCACCGGCGCGTCCCGCGGCATCGGCGCGGCGGTTGCGCAACGTCTGGCCAAGGACGGCTTCGCGGTCGCGGTCAATTACGCGTCCAGTTCGGCCGAAGCCGATGCGCTTGTCGCGGAACTCACGGCGGCCGGCACTCAAGCCATCGCGGTGAAGGCCGACGTGTCGAACGCCGATGACGTGCGCCGCATGTTCGAGATCACCGAACAGCAGCTCGGCAAGGTGGACGTGCTGGTCAACAACGCGGGCGTGCTCAAGACGGTGCCGCTCGCCGACACCAGCGACGCGCTCTACGACCAGACCTTCGACATCAACGTGCGCGGCACCTTCAACACCTTGCGCGAAGCAGCTACGCGCATGAACGAGGGCGGGCGCATCGTCAACTTTTCGAGCACCACGCTGGCGCTGAACATGCCGGGCTATGCGATCTACAACGCGACCAAGGCGGCCGTCGAAGCGTTCACGCACGTGTTCGCCAAGGAACTGCGCGGCCGCAACATCACCGTCAACGCCGTGGCGCCGGGTCCGATCGCGACGTCGCTGTTCCTCGACGGCAAGACCGAAGAACAGATCCAGACCTTCGCGAAGATGCCGCCGCTGCAACGCCTCGGCCAGCCGGACGATATCGCCTCGGTGGTGGCGTTCCTCGCCGGTCCGGACGCGGGTTGGGTCAACGGTCAAATTCTGCGCGCCAACGGCGGCATTGCCTGACGCGCTCGACACGCGTTGTCTCTGGGCAGGCTCTGACGAGCCGCCTCACTTTCATCGAATCGGAGAAGAAAAATGCAGAAGCAGATCATCCTCGTGACGGGCGCCGGTACGGGTATCGGCAAACTCAGCGCACAGTCGCTCGCTGAAGCCGGTCACATTGTCTACGCGACCATGCGCGATGTCGAAGGGCGCAACAAACCGCGCGCCGACGAATTGCGCACGCTCGCCAAAGCGAAGGACATCCAGTTGCATCCGCTCGAACTCGACGTGTTATCGCAAGCATCGGCTGATGCCGCGGCGGCGACGATCGTCCGCGAACAGGGACGGCTCGACGTGGTGATGCAGAATGCCGGGCATCTGGTGGTCGGCCCGAGTGAAGCGTTCACGCCCGAAGAAATGATGAAGGTGTTCGACACCAACCTGTTCGGCGCGCAGCGCGTGAACCGCGCCGTGCTGCCCTATCTGCGCCTGCAGGAAGCGGGCTTGATGCTGTGGGTCAGCAGTTCGACGACCAAGGGCGGCTTTCCTCCCTTTCTCGGCCCGTACGGCGCCGCGAAGGCCGCGATGGATTCGCTGGCGGTTTCGCTCGCGTATGAGATCGCTCGCTTCGGCATCGAGAGCTCGATCGTGGTGCCGGGCGCGTTCACACGCGGCACCGCTCACTTTCCGAGCGCGGGCAAGCCGGCCGATACCGAACGGGCCGCGGCCTACGCACGCTACGACGGCGTGATGGATCAGATCGGCCAGCGCCTGTCCGAACTGACGCCCGACGACGCCGATCCGCAAGCCGTGGCCGATGAAATCGTGCGGATCGTCGGGCTGCCTTCAGGCGAGCGGCCGATGCGTTCGGTGATCGACTTCGTCGGCGACGGCGCACGCGAGGTGCTCGACGTGTCGGAGCGTGTGCGGATCGAGTTCGCCAGGCGAATCGGTATGGGCGATTTGCTGGAAGCACGGATTCAACGTTAAGCGTGGCGTCAAGGCATACCACCGTGAAAGCAGTCTCGCTGATCGCATGCGCCGTGTTGCTGCCGGTTCTCATCGGCGCATGCGATGCCCAACCTCAACCGTCCGACGCGTCCGTCGCTACGAGGAGCACGACTATGAAACCCTCGGTCACGTACCTTCATTTGCTGAAGCACACGCCGTTCTTTACGAGCCTGACGACCGCTCAACTGCGATGGGTGATCGGCCACTCGCATGAATGGGAAGCGCAGGCCGGCACGGTCGTCGCGCGATGCAACGACAGCGCGGCAACCGCTGAGGATCAGGCCATGTGGATTCTGCTGGACGGCGGCTGGCAAATCGACTCCGGTTCGCATGCGTATGCGGCGGACCACGCAAGCGCGGGCAAGTGGTTCAGCGCGGCGGCGGCGCCCGGCACGGCGTGCCGCCTCGTCACCACCGAGCACAGCTACGTGATGAAGATCGAACGCGCCGACTTCGATGCCATGCTCGCGCAAGGCTTTGCCTTTGGCCCGCATCTCGACGCCGGGCGCCACTACTACAGCGAACTGTTCGCCGCTCCAGCCGAACTCGCGAAATGAGTCCGAACCGGAGCACGTTGTCACGCAGCGTGCCTTGAGGCGAAAGCGCGCTTACACCGCCTTCGGATTGCGTTCCAGGAATCCTTCCTGATGCCAGTACGGATAAGCGGGACGCACGGCACTCGCCGCGTCGAGCTTCGCCACCTGCTCGGGCGTCAGATTCCAACCCACCGCACCGAGGTTCTGCCGCAACTGTTCCTCGTTACGCGCGCCGATCAGCACCGTCGACACCGTAGGCCGCTGCAGCAACCAGTTCAGCGCGATCTGCGGAACCGTCTTGCCGGTTTCGGCCGCGATCTCATCGATCGCATCGAGCACGCGGAACAGATATTCGTCCGGCACCGGCGGCCCCATGTCGGCGGTTTTATGCAGACGGCTAGAATCGGGCAGCGGCTGGCCGCGCTTGATCTTGCCGGTGAGACGCCCCCAGCCGAGCGGACTCCACACCACCGCGCCCACACCTTGATCGACGCCGAGCGGCATCAGCTCCCACTCGTAATCGCGTCCGACCAGCGAATAGTAAGTCTGATTCGCGACGTAGCGCGGATAGCCGTAGCGATCCGCCACGTCCTGCGACTTCATCAGATGCCAGCCGGAGAAATTCGACACGCCGGTGTAGCGGATCTTGCCGGCGCGCACGAGATCGTCGAGCGTGGACATGACTTCGACGACCGGCGTTCTGGCGTCGAAACCGTGCAACTGGAACAGGTCGATGTAATCGGTTTGCAAGCGCTTGAGCGCCGCGTCCACCGCCTGAATCAGATGGAAGCGCGACGAGCCGACGCTGTTCGGTCCATCGTCGAAACGGAAGGTCGCCTTGGTCGAGATGATCGCCTTGTCGCGCTTGCCCTTGAGCGCTTCACCGAGCACCGACTCGGACGCGCCGCTCGAATAGATGTCCGCGGTGTCGAACATGGTGACGCCCGCATCGAAGCAGATGTCGAGCAGACGCCGCGCCTCGGCGACGTCGGTCGCGCCCCACGCCTGGAAAAACTCGCCCTTGCCGCCGAACGTGCCCGTGCCGAAACTCAGTACCGGCACCTTGAAACCGGATGCACCCAGATGTCTGTATTCCATTGATGAATCTCCGTGGCTTAGCCGTCGATAAACGGACATTCAGTCTACGCGCGTCCGCGCAAACGCGTCGGCCAGCGCGCAGGGAACGTGGCGGGCGCGAACGGTATCATTATCGTGGATGCGCCGCGCCCGCAGCCAATGTGCTCAGAGCGTCGCGCGCGGCTTGCATCACGCTGTCCCAATCGCCGAGCGCCGGCTGCCTGAACAAGCGGGCACGCGGATACCACGGCGTATCGGTGCGCTCCAGCATCCAGCGCCAGCAGGTGTCGAAGCGGTTCAGAATCCAGACCGGCTTGTCGAGTGCGCCGGCGAGATGCGCGGTGGACGTGTCCACGGAAATCACCAGGTCAAGGTTCGTCACCAACGCTGCGGTGTCGGCGAAGTCGTTGAGTTCTTCCGTGTAATCGATCACATGTTCGCCCCGCTCGTCGCTTTTGAGTTGCTGTGCTGCCGGTCCTTTTTGCAGGCTGAAGAACTGCACGTTAGTCACCTCAAGAAGCGGCGCAAGTTGTGCGAAAGCGATCGAACGGCGCGCATCGTTCTTGCGAAGCTCCGCGACATGCGGCCGGTTTCCGCCGGCCCACACGAGTCCGACTTTCAGGCGGCCATCTGTTTGCGCATGAATCCGGTCGCGCCATTGGCGAGTGGCTTCCGCATCCGCGAAGAGATAAGGCGTTGTCGATGGAATGCTGTCGAGGCCGGTCTTGAATGCGAGCGGCAGACTCAGCAGTGGACAGTGGCAATCGAATGATGGCAGCGTGTGGCCACTTTCGATCAACTGGTCCACGCCTTCGAGCGTGGACATAACGCGCGTCAACTCAAGCGGCACTTCGAGCACGACCTTCGCACCGAGTTCCGACACCAGCGCGGCATAGCGGCAAAACTGCAGCGTGTCGCCGAGGCCCTGCTCCGCGTGCAACAGAATCGTCTTGCCGTCGATCGAAAAATCGCCCAGCCAAAGGGGTTGCGCAAAACTGCGCCGGCTTGCCTTGATGCGGGTGCGCTCCCAGCGCCATTCATATTTTTTCCAGCCGGCTTCAAGCTGTCCCATTTGCAGCAGGCACAGTGATTCGTTCCAATGCGTTTCCGCAGCCGTGGGATTCACGGCCAATGCGCGTTCGTAACTCTCAAGCGCTTGCGCGTGCTGGTTGAGATCGATCTGCGTAAGGCCGAGATTGTTCCAGGCATCGGCGAATGCCGGGGCCAATTCGAGTGCGCGATGGTAGCTGCGTTCCGCTTCTTCCGGCTGGTTCAGGTCACTGAACGCGTTGCCGCGGTTGCTCCACGCGTCCGGATAGTTCGGTTGCAGCGCGAGCGCGTGGTCGCAGCTTGCGAGCGCATCGGCGGGACGGCCCAGATCGCGTAGTACGCATGCGCGGTTGTTCCAGGCCTGCGCGAAATCCGGCATCAGCGCAATCGCGCGATCGAAACTGCCGAGCGCATCGAGCGGCCGATTCAGGCCGGCTTGCGCATTGCCGCGATTGTTCAGGGCATCGGGGAATTTGGGCTGCAAAGCCAGTGCGCGATCGGCACTCGCCAGGGCTTCGTCGAAACGCCGCAAGGCGTTCAACGCATAGGCGAGATTCGAATGAAGCGGCGCCTGTTTCGCGTTGATGGCAAGCGCTTTCCTGAGTAGCTCGACGCCCTCTTGCAGACGGCCCGCTTGCAGCGTCAGCGCGCCCAGCAATTGCAGCGCGTCGAAATGACGGGGTTTGAGTTCGAGAATCTCGCGATAGAGTTCCTCGGCCTCGGCGAATGCGCCGTTCTGCTGAAGTGCGACGGCTTGCCGAAGCATATGGTCCAACTGTTGCGGCAGATTGGCAGGCTTGCTCATGCGGAGAGCTTTGATTGAATGCGCGTGAGAATGGTGGGAGCTTTCGAAGTATGCGCGTCACCCAAGATCATGCGCGCAGCGGACTCGAAAGAGCGAAGCCGATTATCGCCGAAAACCACGCATTCGAACGGCGGCGCGTCACGCCGCAACGTGACGCGCGTTGAACCGCTTATTGCGCGGTCGACAGATGCTTACGCTTGGCGAGATCCTGCGCCATCGCGTAGTGCTCCTGGATCGTCGGCAAGGCCTTCTTCGCCGCGTCCTTCAACTGTTCGTCGCGGCCTGAAGCGATTTCCGCCTGGAATGCCGACAGCGCTTTCTGTTCGCCGGCAAGCGCGACCTGCTCGATGTACGCCTTGTCGAAGTCGGCGCCACGCAGGTTGTTGATGCTCGCGAGCACGGCTGCGTCGGGGTCGTTCTTCGGCACGTCGACGCCGCGTGGGCTCGCCGCGCGCAGTGCGTCGGAGATTTTCGCGTTGTCGGTGGAGACGCGCTCGGCGAATGCCTTGACGTCGCGATCGGTCGAACGCGAGGTCGCGATGCGGGCGGCGTCGCGTTGCGTCGCCACGGCCTTGGTGCCGTCCGCGATGAACGTCTGGTCGGCGGCATGCAGGCGGCCGGCGTCGGCCGCGGCGGCTGCCGGGGTTGTTTGAGCGTTGGCCGCGCCGGCGACGACGAGCAGTCCAGCCATGCAGGCGCTGGTGAGAGTGGCGAGAGGCAAGCGGATCATACGTTCTCCTTGAGGTGGAAGCGAACAACAGCGATGCGTGTGCGCCTCAGGCGTCGTGCCTGTCGACTGCGCGGTTACCTTGCAGTCAGCTTGCGAGCCGCTGACGGCGCCACGCTTTTATCGCTGTGAATTCTAGAAGGCGCGCTGTGCGGCATGTGATACGACGCTGTCGCTTCTGTAACCTTAGGTAACCTTCATATGAATGCCTTGACAGGCCTGTATTGCGGCCGCCGCGTTGGTGTCCGTACGTTTTCCGCTTCGCTTGTCCCCAATATCGGTTGCGCGTTAACCAGAGCATGCGAGGAAAACGGCGTGAATCGCTGAACTTTCCGTGCGCCGCGCCGATAACAGAAAGGTAGGGCGCGCGCCAGGATCGAACGCAACGGTTGCATGGCGCATCACACGCACCGCAATCCTGGAGAGATTCGATGGCAGTAGAAAACCGCGCGAACGATGAACGCAGCAACCTGACGAGCTCCAACAAGTTCGAGTTGTTGCTGTATCGGCTAGGCTCCGTGCCCGGCAGCGATGCGCACGAGCTTTATGGCATCAACGTCTTCAAGGTGCGGGAAATCTCGACGATGCCGACGGTTACGCCGATCGCCGGTTCGTCGCCGTTTGTGATGGGCGCTGTGGATATTCGCGGGCAGATCATTCCTGTGATCGATTTGCCGCGGCTGATGGGGTGTGAGCCGACGCGCGGGCTGAATATTTTGTTGGTGACGGAGTTTGCGCGGTCGACGCAGGCGTTTGCGGTTGAAGAAGTCGACGATATCGTGCGGCTGGAGTGGAATCAGGTTTTGTCCGCCGAAGGTGCGGCTGGGGGCAATCTCGTTACTAGCATTGCGCGGATCGATGGGAATACTGGTGATTCGCGGTTGGCGCAGGTGATCGATGTCGAGCAGGTTTTGCGGGATGTGTTTCCGTCACAGCATCCTAGTGTGGATCCGACTTCCGTTGGGGAGGCGCTGGGGATTCGGCGTGGAGCGAAGATTCTTGCTGCTGATGATTCTGGGTTTGCTCGGAAGCTCATTGAGCAGGCTTTGAGTGCTATTGGGGCGGATTATGTCATGACCAAGACGGGGGAAGAGGCCTGGAATACGTTGCAGCAGGTTGCGCGCGAGGCGCAGGCTAAAGGGACTCGTGTCAAGGATAGTATTGCACTTGTTTTGACTGATCTTGAGATGCCTGAGATGGATGGGTTTATGCTTACTCGGCAAATCAAGGCTGATGAGCGGACTCGCGATATTCCGGTGATTATTCATTCTTCTCTTACCGGGGCCGCGAATGAGGCGCATGTGAAGAATGCTGGGGCTAATGGGTATGTGGCGAAGTTCGCCGCTTCGGAGTTGGCGGATGCTATTCGGAATGCAATTGGGGTTGTGCCTTCTGGGGTTGCTGCTTGAGGAGGGGGTTTTTGTTTGTTATCCTTAATTTGTTGGCCTTTCCTTGTTGTCGTGGTGGTCTATTAGTGTTGCCCCTGTGCGGGGCGGCACCTACTTTCTTTGCATGCCGCAAAGAAAGTAGGCAAAGAAAGCGGCTTCACACCGCTAGCTCATAAGCGGGGCCCTCGCGCAGTTGCGGTAGTGGTGCATCTGGAATCTGTGTTCTCGCACACTCCCCCCTTGTGACAAAGCCGTCATTCTTCCGGCGGCGCTGCGCGCGCCGTTGCGGTCGTTCATCGAGCGACGAGTTCCGGTGCGCGTTTGAGCGCGACCGAAAATGTTATTCGGCTCGTTGGGATGCCCATTGTGTTCAACATCTTCGGTGCGTGAAACGCCGCGAGCTTCGCTCGTTGTTCCGGTGTCCCGATCTCTAGCGACGCAAGCAGTTCCGCGACCACCGCATACAGTACGCCAACGTTGCCGTCCTCGATTTTTACTGCGATGCCCAGCGCGCCGTGCGCGCCCGCCCTCTTCGTCTGCCCGGATGCTCGTACGCCTATCGCGTAGCTGCCGTCCGCGCCCACCTTGCCAACTAGTGCGCCGTCGAAGGCTTGCATCAATTGCGTGCAGAAGCGGCCCTCGCCCGCTACCCATTCCGGATACGTTGTCATCGCGCGGTAAATTCGGGCGAGCGCCGTCGTGCGCGATGTGATGGACTGTGCGTTCGACGATACGTCGTCCTCTGCGGCGGCTAGCTTCGCGAACAGGCGTGCCAGGCGGTCCAGCGGAAACGCAGGGGTCGGTAGATTGCAGCCGTCTGTCGCCCATTGCACGGCGTCGTCGGGTAAATCGCAGACGTCGGCGACCGTGTGTTTTACTCGCACCTGCAATGGATGGTCGGGTTGTTCATACCCAGCTATCGATGCCCCGATCGATTGCGCGCCGGCCAGCATGCCGGCGTGTTTGCCGGAACAGTTGCTGCATACGGCGCTCGGTTTGAAGTCGCGCTTGAGCCAGTCGATGTAGACGGCGTCAGATAGCGGCGGATGGCCGCCGCAGCGCAAGTCGGCTTCGCTCGCCTGCGCCTTGGCCAGCATCTGTCGAGTGCGCTCGATATGGCGCGCCTCGCTGCTGTGCGAGCCGCACATCAGCGCCAAGTCGGCTTCGTCGAAGCCGAAACGCTCCAGTGCGCCGGTTTCCAACACCGCTAACGCTTGTGCGGGCTTCGCCGCGGAACGTGCCAGCGTCATGCGTGACGGATCGCCGAATGACGCCAATAGGCGGCCGTTCGCGTCGACCACCGCGACGTGCGCCAAGTGCGTGTTCTCAATCGAAGCGCCGCGATAGACAGTCGCCGCAATCGGTCCGGTTTCGCGCATGCTCATGCTGGTTCTCCTCTGATCGATCGAATCGCTGGGACTGCATTGAATCATGGATTACGCGGGAGATTCTACTTTCGTCTCGCGTGCAGTGGTTCTCATGCGGTATCGAGCGTATCGTGAAGATGCTCGACAAGGTAATCGATCAATGCCCTCACCTTCGGCGGCAAGAAACGATTCGGCGGATACAGCAGCCACACCGAGCCGACGTAGGCGCGCGCTTCAAGATTCCAGTCCGGCAAGACCTGCACGAGTTCGCCGCTCTGCAGTGATTCCGAGGCTGCAAATTCCGGTACGCATGCGACGCCGAAATCCTGCAGCGCGGCTTCGAGTCGCGCGCCAGCATGATTGGCGATGTAGCGCCCCCTCACGTCGACGCTCTGTGTCTCCGTGCCGCGGCGAAAGCGCCAACGGTTGTCGTCGGCGGTCTCGCCGAGGTAGATGCAGGCGTGCTTCTGCAGATCGCGTGGCTGCGCCGGTGTGCCACGCTCGCGCAAATACGCCGGCGACGCCACCAGCAGCCAGCGCACCGCGCCCAACCGGCGCCCCGCGAGTCCCTGCGGCGGATGCTCGGTCAGACGGATTACCAGATCGACATCGTCGGTGAGCGGGTCGACGTCGTGGTCGGTGAAGAGGAGTTGCAGGTCGACTTCGTCGTAGGCGCCCAGGAAGCCGGGAATGAGCGGGTGAATCACGGACTTCGCGAACTGGGTCGGCGCGCTCACGCTCACCTTGCCTTGCGGTCTGCCTGCCAGTTGCCCGGCGGCGTCCACCGCGCCCGACGCGGCGCTCACCATGTCGCGACAGAATCGCGCCACCTGGGCACCCGATTCCGTCACCCGCACCGTGCGCGTGGAGCGCTCGAGCAAACGGGTCGCCAGCGCGTCTTCGAGACGCTTGATCTGACGGCTGACCGTGGACGGCGTGCTGCCGAGTTGCCGCGCCGCCACCGAGAAATTGCCGGCGTCGACGACGCGCGCGAAAACCGCCATGTCCGGCAGCAAGGCGAAAAGCTCGGTTGGGGTCATCGTTCTGGGTCCGCGAGTGTGGTCTTTCTATTAATGCATCTGTGACATAAAGGCTGTGCGCCGAGACCCGATTATCACGCTTGGCGCAAAGTTCGACAATACGGCCTCATTAGCTCAAGGTCCGTCCATGTCGAAACAAGAACGCCTGCTCATGTTGTCCGATCTGATGCTGCTCGCCGTCGCCGTCGTGTGGGGCACCAGTTACGGCGTCGTCAAAAGCGCCTTGGTGTTCTATCCGGTGCTCGGTTTGCTCGCACTGCGCTTCGGCATCACTTTCGCGCTCCTGTCGCCCGCCCTGCGCCACCTGCGCGCCGCCGATGCCCGCACGCTGCGCGGCGTGCTGGTCGCCGGCGCGCTGCTTCTCGGCATCTTCCTGTGCGAAACCTTCGGCATCCTGATGACCCGTGCGGCCAACGCCGCGTTTTTGATCAGCTTGTGCGTGGTGCTGACACCGCTCATCGAATGGCTGCTGCTCAAGCGCAAGCCGAGCCGCGTCGAGTGGCTGGCGGTGGCGCTTTCGCTGTTGGGCGCGTGGCTGCTCGCCGGCGACGGTGCGCTGAGCCTCAATCCCGGCGATGCGCTGATTCTGCTTGCCGCGCTGCTGCGCGCGTTGACGGTGTGCGTGACCAAACGCGTGATGCGCGATTCGGCCCTGCCGCCGCTGTCGGTGACGGCGGTTCAGTCAGGCGTGGTGGCGTTCGGCAGCGCCGCAGCCGCCTGGCTGTTTGCGCCACAGCAGTGGCAGCCCGTGCCCTCGATTGCGGGACATGCGGCGTTCTGGGGCTATGTCGGTTATCTGGTGATCGCTTGCACGCTGTTCGCGTTCTTCGCGCAGAACTTCGCGATCAAACGCAGCAGTCCGACACGCGTCTCGCTGCTGATGGGCAGCGAACCGGCATTCGGCGCATTGTTTGCCTGCATCTGGTTGGGTGAACGGATTTCGGTGACCGCGTGGGTCGGCGGCGCATTGATCGTCGCGGCATCGATTCTGGCGACGGTGCGATGGACCGCGCTGCGTGTGAGCGCCGCGCAGGCCTGAAGCAAAGTCTTGCGTCGATCAATGGCTCGGCGCCAGTTCCTCTTCACGCTCCAGCGAGCGCGTGCGCCTGAGTTCCGGGAAGAAGCGCATCCATAGCAAGGCGACCGCAATCGTCGCTACGCCGCCCACCAGCACGGCCGGTCGCGCGCCCCACCACCCCGCCGTCACGCCGGATTCGAATTCGCCCAATTGATTCGACGTCCCGATGAAAAGCGAATTGACCGCACTGACGCGCCCCAGCATTTCGTCCGGCGTGCGCAGTTGCACGAGCGACAGACGCACGACCACGCTAATGGTGTCCGAGGCGCCGAGCACCATGAGCGCGACGAGCGACACGAGAAATTGATGCGACAACCCGAACACGACCGTGGCCGCGCCGAACGCGATCACGCCGCCGAACATCGCCGCACCGGGCCGGTTGCGCAGCGGGAAATGCGCGAGCCAGATGGTGCCCGCGAGCGCGCCGATGGCCGTGCCCGAACGCAACAGACCGAGACCGAGCGGCCCCGTGTGCAGGATATCGCGCGCGAAGACCGGCAATAGCGCAGTCGTGCCGCCGAACAGCACGGCAAACAGATCGAGCGACAACGCGCCGAGAATCACCGGCTCCTTGCGAATGAAGGCAATGCCCGAGAACACCGATTCAAGCGTGATGGGCGCGCGGTTCGCCGGCTTCGTCTGAAGCGAGATGCCCCACACGGCTGTGGCCGCGGCCGCGAACGACACCGTGCAGGCGAGATAGGCCGCGCCGGGGCCGATGCCGTAGAGCAGACCGCCCAGCGCCGGGCCCGCGATCTGCGCAGTCTGATTCGCGGAAGTGGCCCATGCCGTCGCTTTGGGCAACTGCCCGCGCGGCACGACGCCCGGCAACAGCGAAGCCACTGCGGGCGATTCGAAGGCGCGCGCCGCGCCGACGCATGCGGCCAGCACATAGATCACGGGCGCGCTGATCCATCCGCCGAAGGTGCCGAAAGCGAATAACAATGCAGCGACGCTTTCGAGGCTTTGGCAGATGGCCGCGATGCGGCGGCGGTCATAACGGTCGGCTACGTGGCCGACGACGAGCGTCAGCACGAACATCGGCAGAAATTGCGCGAGGCCGACGAGGCCGAGTGCGAAGGCGCTATGCGTGAGCGCGTAGACGTGCCAGCCCATTGCCACGGCGAGCATCTGGAACGACAGCGACGAGAGGATGCGGGTGCACCAGAAACGTTGAAATGCGGGGTGTTTCGGCAAACTAACGGATGAGGAGCCGGGTGGCTCGGCGGGCGCTGGGGGCATGGAGTTCTTGCTCTTGACTGGAGGGCTTGGGCGGCCGCTAGTTTAGAGCAAGATGATTTGTTTTGGTTTACGGCCTCGCGCGGCCAGTCTCGCTGCCATACATCAAGCAGCGTCCCGCTTTCACGCCAGCACCGCTGGACGCGCGCGGGTGAATCGGGATTCGATGAGCAGATAAGAAAGACTGCCGAGCACCGCCGTCATCACGACGCCGGCCAATACCGCGACAAGATAGGCAAGCCTGATGTCCGTGAAGTTGCGTTGCGCCACGAGCACGATGGTGGGGTAAAAAGGCACGTGCCAGATGTACAGGCTATAGCTTGCGCGCCCTATTGCAGCAAGCGGCTTGAATTCCAGCGCCCGCACGATCACCGAGCGCGGCGGGGAATGAATGACCCGATAAATCATCAACGCGACCGACACGGCTAACAGCGTATATCCGAACGTTTGAAGCCACGCCAAGGTCTTGAACGGGACATCCGCGCGTGCCAGCGCGATCCAGATCGCCATGAAAATCGCCGCACCGAGCACGCCTGCCGCTGCAGACTGCCTGGAACTAATGCGGGAAGGCACGAGTGCCAACAGACAACCTGCCGCAATCGAGTCGATCCGGCAAAGCGTGAAGGTATAGATGCCGTTGTCGGAAATCCCGGCAAAATGGCACACCACCCTGAACGCTATCGCCACCAGCAACAGAGCCACGGCCGGGCGAAAGTACGAATGGAAACGGGCAACGAGAATCGGGAAGACGATATAGAAATGCCATTCCACAGCCAGCGTCCAGAAATGCACCATGGCGAAATGCTGATCGGCCAGTGCGACCCGGTCGCCGAACAGCGCCTGCAGACTGGTCGTGAATGTCCACAGCAAATACTCGTTTCTCAGCACTTTGCTATGCGGATCAATGAGCAGCGCGACAAGCGTGAATATCAACAGGCTCGCGACATAGGCCGGCAGCAACCGGATTGCACGGCGCCGAATGAACTTTGAATATGACGCGATTGAATTGACAGGACGCTTCAATAGCGTTGTCGTGATGAGAAAGCCCGAGATCACGAAAAACACGTCCACGCCTATCCAACCGGTCGACGCAATACGCACGATGCCGGTCCATACGCTACTCAACCCGAAGAGGCGACTGGAAAAAAAACTCGTGTAATGAAACAGGACGACCAGCATCATCGAAATGGCACGGAGTCCATCGAGGCCGGTTACGTAGCGCAAAGAGCTTGCGTCGCGGATGCTGTGTGTTTCCATCCGCGCATTTTACAGATTACAGAATGCTCGCGGCTGCAATATTCAGAACGAGCGTAGTCGAGTCGAAATAGAGCCAGACGGACAAGCGCTGCAAGCGAAGGAGCCGAAGCGCCGGTCCTCCGCGTCGCGGCTATGACAGCAGACGTCCCACGCGCCGCACCACACGATGCAGCCGCGAAGGCACGGCGCGAACCTGAAGCAATGCCGCAGGCAGATCCGACGGCGGCGGCAACGGCGCGGCGGCCGCCTCCATGCGTGCCCAGCTGGCGGAAGCGAATTCGACATCGGCGCACTGCTGCATGTGAACCAGAAACTCGAGTTCGTTTCTCGCGGTGTCAAAGAAATTCGCGCACGACATGCTCAGCAGTCCGTTTTCGACAAGCAGCCGGCAAGTCCTCGCGAAGGTGGCTGGCGTGAACACCCAGACGTGCACGTCGTGATAATTGCCGTTGGCAAAAGCATCCTGGGCAGCGGCCATGCCGTCCGCGACCGTATGCGCCGGCCGCCCACCGGACGGGAGGCCGGCCCAGATCGCCCCTGCATTCACGTCGTAGCGCACGTTCACGACATGGTCGATGATTGCCTGCGGCTGAGGAGTGCGCGCCCGCACGATATGAGCGCTCAGCACGTCGCTGATACGCGACTCCTCCCGCATCAGATCGAAAGTAAAGCGCTTATCGGGCACCGCGAGACGCAGTTGGCCATCGGGTTTGAGTATTGCGCCGATCTCGGCAAACCAGCCGACCAGATCGGGCACATGTTCAACCACATGGGATGCAATCACGTAATCGACGGATTTACCGCCCAGCGCTTCGGAGAGCGATTGCTTGCCCCATACGGCATCGACATCGACGAGCGCGCCAATGTCGACATTGGGATCATGTCTGTATTTTTCGCGCAGAGCGTCTGTGCTGGCGTGGTCGATGTAATAAACCGTACCGTCCGCTCGCGTCACCACAGGTCGGCAAAGCGCGCCGATTTCCGCACCGACTGCAGTAGACAGATTCAGTCCAGACAGCAGCTTGACTTTGCGATCCATGTGCCGACCTCCGGGTGGTCTCCGCGGAAGTCTAGCAAAAAAACAAAAAGCCGTTGAATCCTGGCGAATGCAGCGATGCCCTGAGGTGCAACGCCGGCCGGATGGCTCCGGAAATAACTATCGGCTTTCGTGACCCGCGGCCATTCGAACAGTCGCTCGTCAGTACGCCCACCAACCGGGGCCCCACATGCTCCAGTTCCATGCCGCGTTTTCATTCATCTCCGCGTTCATGCGCTCCTGGCTAATCAGGTTTTGCTGGAGTTGTTCACGCTTGTAGCTATCCCACGCATTTTCGTCGCCGATATACAGGCAGCCGCATGCGTACGGATCTGCGTAGAGAAAGATAACCTTTCCGTCCCTGACCTTCTGGA
Source organism: Paraburkholderia dipogonis (assembly GCF_046027395.1). Taxonomy (GTDB): domain Bacteria; phylum Pseudomonadota; class Gammaproteobacteria; order Burkholderiales; family Burkholderiaceae; genus Paraburkholderia; species Paraburkholderia dipogonis_A. The sequence goes on from NZ_JAQQEG010000049.1 coordinate 41,296, forward strand.
CGACGCGATTCGGCGGCAATGTCTCCAACTGTACGCGCTGTTGATCAGTCGTCACGGGGACGATATGAAAGCCCGCTGCCGCGAGCAGGTCATTTTTCTCGTTGGCTCGTTCGACAGGCGTGGCGCATCCGGAAATCAGGACGCTCGCACTCATTGCGATCAGCACAGTGGTCCATCCGAGCTTCATCTTCGTCCTCTTTTGGCAGGCAGAAACTATCAGTTGGTCAGGAATAGTGCGTAGAATGCCCGCCGAAAGTTAGACAGGAATTACAAATACGCGACGCGCTCATTTTGCGCGCACTGCTCCACCGATTCAGGCACCAGCGGCGCCGCCTCACGCATACGACACGCGGGAATCAATGGGTCTGCAAACCCGTCCGGCTCAGCATCGTGCCGCGTAACGTGCCGTGGGAAGATTCCCCCGGCATCACCGTCCAGCCGACACCGCGAACGTTGCGGATCAACGATTGGCCGTATTTTTTCCGCATTGCATGGATCAATACGTCGATCGCATTGCTTTCTACCTCTCTGCCCCAACCGTACAGCCGTTCTTCGAGTTGGCCGCGCGACAGTACTGTGCCGCGTCGTTCCAGAAAGGCATGCATCAGCGCGAATTCCCGCGCCGAGAGCGACGACTCCACACCGTTATGGAAGAACGTGCGCTTATCAAGATCGAGGCCGATCGATTCGTCGCCGATTCGCGAGGTTGCATAGCCCGCCGTGCGCCGAAGGACAGCGCGAATGCGTGCCAGTAGTTCGCGGACATCAAATGGTTTGAGTACGAAGTCGTCCGCGCCGGTATCGAGGCCGCGCGCACGCGTCTCGGGATCGTCATGTGCAGAAAGAAGCAGTACAGGAACCCTGTTTCCGGCAGCCCGCGATGCCTTCAACAGGTCTATGCCGCAGATACCCGGAAGCCCCAAATTGAGCAATGCGACTGCGTAGTAAGCATTTCCAATCGCGTCCTTGCCAGCCTTGCCGTCACGGACCCAGTCAACGCTGTAATCCGCACCTTTCAACGCGCAAAACAGGTTTTGACCGATGTGTAAATCATCTTCAACCAGTAATACTCGCATCATTCCCTCGTGAAGTGCCGCAAGCGTTCCGTCAGCATCTGGCTGAACGCTATCGGTGTAAGTGACCTCCCCGTTTTATTCCGAACAACGTATTCGAAAACCATCAGACGGTCGGATTTATTACATCCACATTTCGTTTTTATTCTGAGGGATGCGCTGTTTGTTCTGAGTTCCGCGATGTAGAAAGTGAAATTCTGTCGTCCAAAACCCCGTAGAACAAGTAGCGCGTTACTACGAAGTGAGTGGATTCTAGTCTCGAATTTTCCACTCACAATAAGCGTAAACCCTGATTTTTTGTCAAACCTGCTGTTGTCGTAAGTTTTCTTTGTTATCGCAAGGCGCATGAGACGCAGAAGCCCCGTCCTGTAGCGTTTACAGCGCGTAATCTCTTTGTTGGAAACGCCATCTTGAAACTGATGCTAGTGTTCCGTGTGCTCGATCGAACTATTAAGGAAGCGCTTCCACATGTACGGCCATCATGTGCGGCAACTATGTACAGAACCAGCGCAACCAAACCTATTTTTCCACGTAGTTTCAGTAGCACGTTACACGTCGTGTCCAACGCAGAAACGAGCAAACGCGAAGCATCAATCGATCGGAATCATGGTTGCCACGCGTCACGCACTACTCAGTCAACTTGTGTACACTTCACATGGCATTGATCAACAGAGGAGTGAAATGGAACTACTGCAAGGCGTCGGCGCAGGTAATTTACGCGAGCAGGTTGTCGCACTGGTGCGCGCAGATATTGTTTCGGGACGTACCGCCCCTGGCGCCGTTTATTCGGTGCCGGGACTTGCTACCGAACTCGGTGTCTCGACCACACCGGTCCGCGAAGCGTTGCTGGAACTCAGCCGCAGCGGCCTGCTGGTGGCGATGCGCAATCGTGGATTCCGTGTTGAACTGCTTTCCCGGGAGGCACTGGACAGCCTCTTCACCATGCGAGACTTGCTTGAACGCTTTGCTCTCGAGACGCTCGCCCGTCAAGGTCTCAGAGATCGCGATACGCTGATGGCCCTTGCCGATGAGGTGTCTAATGCAGTTGCAGCGGACAACCTACCGAAATACATCACATCCGATCGGACTTTTCATGAAGCTCTGGTCGGACAGGTCGGCAATCCATTCCTGACAAAAATGGTGATGCAATTGCGCGACGATATGCGGCTTTACGGCATCGATTCTTCTGAAGGTCGCAGACGCCAGAAGGAGTCGGTAAAGGAGCACTATCAGATGGTGAATCTCGCCGACCAGGGGAACGTCAAAGAAGCGAGCGATCTGATCAGCCGGCACATCCTCTCGTGGAAGCCGCTTTTCGAGGCCGCGCTCGCTCAATATTCCTGATCCACTTGCGTTGCTCGAGCGACTGACGGCGCATCAAGATCGCCGCGACCACCGAACTAAAGTCATCTATCGCGAGATCATGAACAAACCCTTCGGCGCGCTCAACTGGAACTGTCGCATCAGTGAACGCCGGGCAATGATCACGAACAGATGTCGATGCCGATGTTTGCGCACGTTGGGCCAGCGTCCGGTCCATGTCCATCGCGCTAGCAGAGCGCGCTTGCGGCGAGATGTCACGTATCAACCAATTAGTTGAGGTAGCTACGATGAGCGACCAGAAACAGATCCATTCTTCCAGCTTGCGGACAAGCCCACTGCTGGTCAGCGAGATTGGCAGCTTCCATGTAGGCGGCGAGATGTTGAGCCTCCATGGGATGCCGCTGCGCGAGCGGATCAGTACCAATCAAGGGGCGGTTCATCGAGTCAATCCGAACGGTGAGATCATTGCCGGCCAGATGTATGTCCAGTACGTCAAACTCGAGCGCCCGACCGCGAGGTGGCCCCTGCTGCTGTGGCATGGCGGCGGCATGACGGGCGTCAACTGGGAAACGACACCCGATGGCCGTCCGGGTTGGCAGATGTTTTTCCTGCGTGCAGGTCTGGATGTGTACGTGTCGGACGCCGTCGAAAGAGGCCGTGCCTCGTGGGCGCCCTATCCCGAGGTCTATGCTGATGCGCCCTACTTCCGGACCGCGCAGGAAGCATGGGAAGAAACCTTCCGCTTCGGCCCTGCAGGATCATGGCACCGCGATCCGGCAAGCAGGCACCCACATGACGGCGTGCGCTTCCCGGTCGATCAGATGGAAGCCTTCATGAACCAGTTCGCCCCGCGCTGGGCGACGAACAACGAGCGCACGCAACGGGCCTACGATGCCCTGGTCGACAAGCTCGACGGCAGTATCATCCTGACGCATAGCCAAGGCGGCAACTTCGGACTGACCGCGGCGCTGCATGCTCCGGACCGTGTGAAGGCGGTCATCTCGCTCGAACCTTCGGGCGCGCCGACTGCCGACGGAAACAATGCGGCCGCGCTTCGACACGTGCCTCATCTGTTCGTCTGGGGCGACTATCTCGATCAGCACTCGTTCTGGGTTGACTCGGTGCCGAAGGTGCGACGCTGGCACGATGCGCTCGCGGCGGCCGGCACGGACGTCGAATGGATCGATCTGCCGGCGCGGGGCATCAAAGGCAATTCGCATGCGCTCATGGCAGACGACAACAGCGATGACATCGCCATGATCGTCCTTGACTGGCTGCGCCGGCGCGGATTCGCGGCGTAGGCACACAACGAGGCGAGGCCGGAGGACGAACACCGATGTACCTCCGATCCTTGGGTCACCCAACAATCCCCGCCTCTCTCGCGATGCGCACATGCCCTTTCACAGTCGCATCCTGCCCAGCGCGCGCGGGCTCGAAGCCGGCGCTCTCCAGCGCCCACCTGTACCGTCTGCATAGGTCATCGTCGCCGATCAGCAAAATCGGGCGCGACATATCCGACGCGAACGCCGCCATCGCGCTCGCCACCTCCACGCCGATCAGAATCCCCGACAGATAATCCGGCAAGCTTCCCGGCTCCATTTCGTCCATCAGGCGGATCGTGCGCGCGGCAAACACGACGTGCGTAGCCTGTTGCGGGTGTTTCAGGCCCAGCGACACGCCTGCATGGAACGCCTCATCGTTGCAGCCGCCGAACTCCATCAGCCGTCCGAGAATGCCATGCTTTGTCAGCAAACCATACAGCTCGCCCGTTATGTAGGTCGCGAAGTGGGTGATCATCGAGTCCTCACCGACCGATACCCATTTGCTGTGCGTGCCCGGCAGGACGCAAAGACACTCGGATCCGACGCCCGCTCCCCAGATCTGCGTCTCTTCACCGCGCATCACATCGTGTATCGAATCCACGCCGCCGCACCGCACGCCTGGAATGATGTGCATGTCGACCTTGTCGGCGACGGAGAGCGTCGTGAACGCTAGTGCGGCCGCTGCCGGCGTAGCCGGACAAGCCAGATAAGGCGCCTCGACCCAACCTTGCCGGCTGCCGATCATCCCGCTTGCCACGATCGGGCAGCCGTGAATGTCGACCCAGTCTTCACAGATCGCGTTCAACGGTGTATGAAAATCCCTGTCTTTAACGGTCATTACACCGCCTGGGGCACTTCGGTTTTCCACGATCTCTCCGTCAGCGGAGACCAGTGTCGCTCTCAAACTCGAGGTACCCCAATCGAGGCTGATAAAAGATGGATTCATAGTACGGCATCCTCAATTTATAAAATACGCTCCGGGAATAAGCGTTTATTCTCGTTAATCCCGGTCTGTCGATATCAGGCTATCGTTCTCTTTCGCACGTGTTGCCAAACCTCGTCGCTCGGCTCGACACCGAGCCCGGGCCCCTGCGGCAACTGAAACGCGCCATTCACGCAGCGCATCGATGTCTTCACATATCGAAGGTTGCGATCGAACACGGAGTGTTGGTACTCGTGCATCGGGACATTCGGCAGCGCCGCCGCCGCGTGCAGGCTCGCCGCCTGAAAAATGCCGATACCGATGGTCGCGTGAGGGATCACCTTCACGTGAAAGGCGTTCGCCATCCGCGCGATCTGCATGAACTGGCTGATGCCCGTATGCCCCATCTCCGGCTGGATGATCGACATCGAGCGCTTCTCCAGTCGCGGACGATACTCGTAGACGGTTCGCCATTCCTCGCCCAACGCCAGCGGCACGCGAATCTGTTCGCCCACTCGCGCCTGCCCTTCCATGTCTTCGGGCGCGCAAGGCGCCTCGATGAAATACGGACGCCAGCGCGCCAACTGGTCCGCAAGCTGTATCGCTTCCTGCGCGGTGAATTTCCAATGCAGATCGACCATGAGCTTGACGGAATCGCCGAGCCCTTCGCGCAACGCCCGCATCTCCTCGACAATGCCGTCGAACGAGACTGCCGCGTGATACTTGAAGGCGCTGAACCCTTTGCTCACGAACGAGCGCGCCAGCTCCACGCGTTCGTCGAGCGTGCGACCGGGCAGCCCCGACACGTACGCGGGAATTTCCTCCAGACGCTGGCCGCCGATCAGCTTGACCACTGGCTGTCCGACCAGTTTGCCGAACAGATCCCAGATTGCAATATCGACGCCCGCGATGGCATCGACGTAGAACCCGCCGAAGAACCCTCGCACTCGCATCAGGTCGTACAGATCTTCCTGTATCACGACCGCATCGCGAGGATCGCGACCGACGACAGTGGGCCCGAGTACATCGTCGATGATGGCCGTCACGGCTTCCGGCGCGACGATCCCGTATGTCTCGCCCCAACCCACGGTGCCGTCCTCGGCTGTCACCTTGATCAGCACCGACATGTCGGTAGTCGGATAGATCGTTTTGTTGCCCTTGCGGATCAGATAGCCGCGATGATTGATCTGCTCGTCTTTGCCGAGTCCGCCGAGGTAGGGCTCATCGCGCGGAATCGACACGATGAACGATTCGACGCGGGTTATTCTGGGTACATGTGTCAGCATGGCTTGCTTCCTCATCTGCATGGTGCGAGGAGATCCTCGATGTCGTGCAGGAATGCATCGACGTCGGCGGCATCCTCGTTATCGAGTAATGGCCCGGCTGCGCGTTGCAGGCGGCAGCGGATCAGGCCTCGACGATGCAGTACGTACTTCGTCAACGACCAGCGAAACACCGCCTGCACGTTCAGTATCGGCAGCATGCGCGTGAACAGTTGCCGCACGCGCTCAGTCTCGCCTGCGCGATGCGCGGCAAACAAGGCGACATGCACTTCCGCCAGCTCGATCGCAGGCATCGTGCCGCACGCGCCGCGCCGCAGCTCGTCGGTGATATAGCGGCCGCCCGCGCCGCCCAATACGCCGAGCAACGTGTGGGGCGCCGTCCGCCGGACCACTGTGAGCCGCTGGCCGCTCGGCAACGTTTCCTCTTTCACATAACGAATGCCAGGCACCGCGTTCAGGATCGCGACCAGCACGTCCGGATCGAGACCCGCACCCACAGGCGCCGGCACGTTCTGCAAGACGATCGGCGTGTCGGGCACAGCGCGCGCAACCGCGGAAAAGAACTCGATCTGCGCATCCGCCGTGTTGCGATCAGGCGGCACGGCGATCATCAATGCGCTCGCGCCACGTTCGGCGGCCGCTTGCGCGAGTTGCACCGTCTTCTCGATATCGGTGCTCGATACGCCCGCGACGAGCGGCAAGTGGCCGTCGAGTTCGTCGAGCACGATATCCGTCAATGCCAGTCTCTCTTCAATCGTCAACTGGTTGAACTCGCTCGCGACGCCCGGATACGTCATGCCGTCGACACCCGCGTCGACCAGATAGCGCACCAGTCTGCGCAGACTGTCGACATCGGGCTTGCCGTGTTCGTCGAACGGCGTGGGCAAAACGGGGAACACCCCTGAGATCGCTGCAATGCTGTCGTTCTTGTTCATGTATTAGTCTCCACGCTCAATAGGCAGGCTTGGTCGAGAACCATCCGGGGCGTCGTGCATCGAGATACGCGCCGCGAATGTGATCCACCTTGTAATGGTCCAGCTTGTCGAAGTCCGGCTGCATGCCAAGACCCGGACCGTCCGGCAGTGAAAACGCACCGTCCTTCACTGTGGGCGCCGAACGCACGACGTCGTCGGCGAAATAGACGCGCTCGGAATCGATCGAGATGGACATGTTGGGAATGGCGCTCGCAAGATGCACATACGCAGACTGCGAGAAGCCCAGTTCGCCGCCGCTGTGCAGCGTCACGGGAATGCCGTGCGCTTCCGCGATTGCCGCAGCCTTGATGGTCTGCCACAGGCCGCCGATTTCGTGCGGATCGAGCAGGATCACATCGGCCGCGGCGTGGCGCACGATATTGCCGACGTCCGCGAGCGTATAGGCCGACTCGTCCAACGCGATGGGAACGGGTTGCGCGCTACGCAGTTGTGCGTGGCCTTGCAAGTCGTCGAGTTCGAGCGGCTGTTCGACATATTGCAGATCGAACGGCCGCAAACATTCCAGCATGCGTTTTGCGGTGCCTGGCGTCCACGCGCTGTTGACATCCGCGCGCAACGGCAAATCGCCCGTCACCGACTTCACGGCTTCGACGTTCGACAGATCGCTCGACGGCGTCATACCGATCTTGACCTTGAAGCTGCGATAGCCATCGTCCAGAAAACGCTGCGCTGAGTCCTTCAACTGCGCCTCGTCCGTTCCGAACAGATACGCGGATACCTCGACCTGCGAACGATAGACACCGCCCCACAGTTCCGCCAACGGCGAATCAAAGGTGCGCCCCTGCGCGTCCCACATCGCCATCTCGACGGCGGCCATTGCCATCACAACCGCGCGTTTGTGATGGTAGTAGCCCGCGCCGAACACGTGCCGCGTGAAGCGCTCGACATCACAGGCACGGTGTTGCCTTGCAATCGGAATCACGGTGTTGACCAGCACAGGCTCGATGAAATCGAGCAGGCAGATTGTTTCGCCGTAACCCTTCACGCCATTGGCCAGCGTCAATTCGACGACGAGCCGCGTCGCGGCAGGCCGCGCGCCCGAACCCCATTCGAGCGGCTGGCTGAACGGCATCGCCACTTTCCAGTGACGCACTGCGACGACCTGTAATGGATGTTGTGTCATCGTCTCAGACCCGCAGTGCTTGGGCTTCGGCAACAGGAATGCGCAAACCGGCCGAGTTGAAGAGATGCGCCTGTTGCGCGGGAATGGACAAGCCGATGTTCTCACCGGCCCGAACGGGCGAATCGCCTGCCGTCTTGACCAGCACCATCGCCGATTCCACCAGCGCATGCACGTAGGTCTCGCCGCCCAGCCGCTCGGCCAGCACGACACGGCCGCGCAAATGGCCGTTGTGCGGATCGACCAGTTCGAGATGCTCGGGACGCACGCCGAGCGTGATCGACCTGTCGGCTGGCAAGCGCACGTCGCCGGCGAACGACAGCTTCGCACCGCCCGGCAGCGCGACGTCCAGCGCGGCGCCGCGTCCACCCATTGCGCCCACGTCGATAAAATTCATCTTCGGCGAGCCGATGAAACCAGCGACAAAGCGATTGGCCGGACGCGTGTACAACTGCAGCGGCGAACCGATCTGTTCGATCTTGCCGTCGCGCAGCACGACGATCTTGTCCGCGAGTGTCATCGCTTCGATCTGATCGTGCGTCACGTAGATAAACGTGGTGCCGAGCTGCGACTTGATCTTCGAGAGTTCGACGCGCATCTCCACGCGCAGCGCCGCATCCAGATTCGACAGCGGCTCATCGAAGAGAAACAGCTTGGGATCGCGCACGATCGCGCGTCCGATCGCCACGCGCTGGCGCTGGCCGCCCGACAGGTCTTTCGGGCGACGGCTCATGAGGTGCTCGATTTTCAGCGTCTGCGCAGCGCGTTCGACAGCCGCGTCGATCTGCGTCTGCGGCACACTCGCCATCCTGAGGCCAAAGCCCATGTTCTGCGCGACGGTCATGTGCGGATATAGCGCATAGGACTGGAACACCATGGCAATGCCGCGGCGTGCCGGTTGCGCGTTCGTGACGTCGATGCCGCCAATCGAAATCGTCCCTTCACTGCACTCCTCCAGGCCGGCAATCAGCCTGAGCAGCGTGGACTTGCCGCAACCCGACGGCCCGACGAACACGCAGAACTCGCCGTCGTCGATTTTCAGGTCGACGCCGTGAATCACGGTTGCAGGGCCAAAGCTCTTGCGCACCCCTTTCAGCTCAACTTGAGCCATTTGTAGTCTCCTTCATGAATGTTGTCCTCGATGGATCGCGCCGATGCAATCGCTGCGTTCGCAACGTCATGCGTCCGGCAGCACGATCGGTGGACGGCCCCACCAACCGCGAATCCGCGTCGAAAGCACTGCGCTCGCGGCGAGCGAGGTCAGGCCGCCGTCCACGGCGAGGTCCACGCCCGTGATGAACGATGCTTCGTCCGACGCGAGGAACAGCACCGCGTTGGCGACATCGTCGGGCTCGCCAACCCGGCCTACCGGGTAACACTCTCGGTTCAGGCGCATGTCGCGCTCCGTCACGCCTTGCATCGTGCGTTCGGTCGCAATGAACGCGGGCGACACCGCATTGCAACGAATGCCCTGCGTTCCGTACTCGATCGCGATCTGCTTGCTGAGCGCGGCGACGCCGCCTTTAGCCGCCGTGTAGGCAGCGAGGCCCGGATTGGCGACGAGATGATTGATCGACGCCAGGTTCACGATCGAGCCACCGCTGTGGCGCAGCATGTGCGGAATCGCTGCACGGCAGAAGCGGAATGTCGAACCGAGTGCCGAATCGATCGTCGCGGCCCAGTCCTCGTCCGTGCAATCGACAACATTGCGCTCGGTGTAGCGCACCGCGTTGTTCACCAGCACATGCAATCCACCGAAGCGAGTCAGTGCCTGCTGCACGGCATCGTCCACCGTCGATTGCGAATGAGCGTCGGCGCAGATCAGATGCACCTGCTGTTCGGGCAATCCCTCGATCGACGCTTCACCGGCCTCACGCGACCATTCGACGGCGACCACGCGTGCGCCTTCCTTGACGAATCGCCGCAGCACCGCGCGGCCGATGCCCTGCCCTGTACCCGTAACGATGGCAACCTTGTCTGCGAGTCTCATGATTTGACTGCTCCTGCCGTGAGCCCCTGAATGAAGAAGCGTTGAAGAAACGCGAAGCCGATCACCACCGGCAACGAGCTGACGATCGAGGCCGCCATCGCGCCGCCCCAGTCGCTCTTGCCCTCGCCCATGTAGCCGAGGAGCAGGCCCGGACCGACCGTGCGCAACTCAGGCGACGTGATCAGCGTCAGCGAGAACAGCAGGTCGTTCCATGCCCACATGAACGAATACAGTCCCACGGTGACGAGCGCGGGCATCGCGAGCGGCAGCACGATGCGATGCAGGATGTAGAGTTCGCTCGCGCCGTCGGTGCGCGCCGCTTCGATGATTTCGTTCGGAATGTTGACGAAGTAGCTGTACAACATGTACGTGCCGCTCGGCAGCGCCAGCACGATGTACGCGATGATCAGGCCGATCCGTGTGTTGAGCAGCCCGAACGCCTGCAAGATCGGATAAAGACTGACCAGCAGCATCGCGAACGGAAACATCTGCGCCGAGAGCATCAGCACCATCAGCGCCTTGCGTCCGCGATAACGGAACTTCGCGAAGCTGTAGGCCGCGTAAGTCGCCAGCGTGACGGTGAGCAGCGCGCCGCCGCCCGCCGTCAACAGACTATTGCGCAGATATCCGACCATCTCGCCTTGCGCAAACAGCTTGCGATAGTTTTCAAAAGTCGGCACGTGCGGCCAGAACGATGGAAACTGCACGAAGACTTCGCCTTGCGGCTTGATCGAAGTCATCACCATCCAGACGATCGGCAGAAATAGAAACGCCGCGATTACCACGAATGCCGCGACGAAAGTCGTCTTGGCTGGTCCGGTTCGAAGATTGAGCAGCATCAGGACTCCCGCTTGAACAGCGCACGCAGATAAAACACCGTAGGCACGGCAATCAGCACGAACCACAGGACGCCGACCGCGCACGCCATGCCCATGTCCCAGTTCTCGAACGCCTGTTTGTAGACCTCGACGGAAAGCATCGTGGTGGCGCCAACCGGTCCGCCTTGTGTCAACGCGTAAATCACGTCGAACGCCTGCAGGTTGCCCATCGTGCCGAGAATCATCACGATGATGATGGTGGGCGCGAGATGCGGCAGCACGACGTGCCGCAACACGCCGAGGTTCTGACAGCCATCGACGCGCGCGGCATCGACCTGGTCCTGCGACACGCTTTGCAATCCGGCAAGAAAAAACGCCATGAAGAGCGGCACGGAAAGCCATACCTTCGTGATGACGACGCAGGCCATCGCACCGTGGCGCTCTGCCAGCCACGTGATCGGCTCGGTTATCAATCCCGTCGAAAGCAGGATTGCATTGAGCACGCCGTACTGGCCGTTGAAGATCCACGCCGCGAGGAAAGCGGTCACCGTCGAAGGCAGCACCCACGGCAACAGCGACGCCGCGCGTACCAACGCCCGCCCCTTGAACGCCTGGTTCATCATCAGCGCCCATGCGAGCGAGATCACCATCGTCACGCAGGTCGCGCTGGCCACGAACAACAGCGTGTTCAGACAGACGTTGACGATGGTCGGATCACGAAACAGCTTGACGAAGTTCTCGAAGCCGACGAATTGCGGCTCCGGCGTATCGATCGTGTACCTGAACAGCGCTAGCTTCAGGGACTTCACGAACGGAATCAGGATGACCACGACAAACGCCGCCAGCGCGGGGAGCGCAAGCGCCACGCCGACCCGGCGCTCGTGCTGCTTGAGCGTCGAATGGCGACGCGCTTCGCGCGGCGGATCCGCGGACGCGATGGATGAATCACTCATGTCAGAACCTCGAAATACCCGCTGTCTGTTCCTGCAAGCGTTTGCTCATGCTGTCGATCGCCTCCTGCGGCGACTTCTGGGCGAGCACCGCGGCCTGCACTTCTTCGCCGATCACCGTGGTGAGCTGAGCCGAATTCGGCCAGAACGAAGTCTCGTCGCGCGTGGCGCTGCGTGCCGCCTTCGACCAGACCGACACGTACGGATCGGATGCCAGCTTCTCGAGCGCGCTGTTGGTGACGGGAAACAGCCCGATATCCTTGTAGATGCGCAATTGCGAGTCGTCGTTGAGCGCGAGATACGCGAGCAGCTTCGCTTGCGGCGAGTTCGCGTCGATCTTCTGCTTGCCGTCGCTGAAGATGCTGAGCAGATGCCCCCAGGCGAGCGAGCGCGGCACATCGCCCGCGTGCAGCACTGGTGTGGGCATGGCAATGACGAGCGCGTCGAATTTGTCGCCGATGCTCGAATTGCTGCGGGCGAAGCCACGCGCGAGCGGCGCATCGTTATAGAAGCCGGTCTGGTACTGGGCGAACATGCGGCGCGCGTCCGGCCGGTCGACGTCTTTCGCAGCCAGTCCGTCCTTGACGAGGCCGGCCATGAAGCTGAGCGCTTTCACGCCTGCCGGGCTGTTCACCGCAACCTTGCCGCTGGTGTCGAACAGGTGGCCGCCGAACGTCCATAGCCATACCTGGAAGTCAGGGCTCAACGCGTTGTTGTTCTTCGTGGCCATTGCGTACGGCACGGCGCTGGGGTTCGCTTTCTTGATCGCCTTGAGTGCGCTCAAAAATTCGTCCACCGATGCGGGCGGCGTCGAAAGGCCCACGCTCTGCAGCACTTTCGCGTTCGCGACCATGCCGATCGATCCAGCCGACCACGGCAGTCCCATCTGCTTGCCATGGTAATTGCCGAGTTCCAGCACGCCCTTGCTGATGCGGCTACGTAACTGTGCCGCGCCGAACACGGTATCGATATCGACGAGGCGGTTCGTTGCCGCGAATTGCGGCACCCAGCGTTCGTTCAGCTGCACGACGTCCATTGGCTGCCCCGAGCGCAAACGCAGCAGCACGTTCTGCTGCATCTGCGCCCACGGGTAGCCGACCGTGTCGAGCGATACGCCCGCGCTCTGGCGATAGCCGTTGAACAGCGCGGCCAGCGTCGGCCTGCTGGCGGCCTCTTCTTGCGACCAGCCGACATACGTGATCCCGCGGGTTTGCGCCTTCACCCCCGCCGCCGTGAATCCCGATGCGACCGCTACCGCACCGATGAATTGTCTACGTGATATCAAATTGCCTCCTGAATATGGATTCGTAGCATGTCGGCAGCGCCGATCCCTGATGGCGCTGCGCCGCACGTGCGCCGGTCAAAATACCTGCTTCAGGCCCACCGTAAAGCCAGTTCCGCTCGACGACGTGCCCGTCGGCTGCCAGCCATTGACGCCTGTCGTGGTGCCCGTGCGGTACGCGTATTTACCGGCATTGGCGTCGTAAATGGCATCGGCGTAAACCGAGGTGCGCTTCGAAAGGAAATAGACGTAGCCCAACACACTGCGGCTCTGGATCGTGTGCCCATACGCGGTGGTGTGCGAGAACGTGCTGCGGACCATGCCGTACACACCCGTCGGGATTGCGATGCCCACCATCTGGTTATGCATGACCTGCTGGAAAGTGTTCTGGCCGAAGCCGTAGCCGGCGTAGAGCCGCGCGAGGCCGAAATCGTATTGGCCGGCCGCATAGGCCCAGTGCGCGTTGTAGTTCTGCGGGCGAATCCACGACGCACCCAGCTTCAACTGCTTGTCCTCGTAGACCAGCGACGCCGAATACGGAATGCTGCCGTCGCCTCCCTGGATGGCGCTGTCGCGTGCGGCCACCATCGCGCGCAGCGTCAGGTTGGCCCACGTGTAGACGTAGTTGGCCGAGTTATTGGTCCGCACCGTATCGATCTGGCCCGGGCCGCCGTTCGCCTGCGAGATACCGCCTCGCGCGCCGTACCCAGCGGCGACGCCGTCCTGGCCAAACGGATCGGAACTCGATTCCACGTAGTGGCTCGCGTTCACGTCGCGTCCCACCACGAAATGACCGAACCACCCTTCCAGTCCGACAGTCGAGCGGCCGCTGAAGAACGAACTGGAGTTGTAGAAGGTGCCGTCATTCGGATTGAACTGCTGCTCCAGCCAGAAGACCGCGCGATAGCCGCCGCCGAGGTCCTCCGTGCCCTTCAAACCCCAGCGGCTCGTCGCGCCGGTGTTTTCACGTATCGCCGTGCTGCCGTCGTACTTGCCTACTTCCAGATCGACAATTCCGTACATCGTCAGGCTCGATTGGGCCATTGCGGACGATGCCCCCAACGCTGCCGTCGCCATGACGAGCAACTGATGTTTTGCTTTCATTCTGGCTGGTCTCCTCCTGGTTGAATGTTCCATCCATCGGAACAACATGGAGCGCAGTCTACCATTGAATGGGACAAATGAAAGAGGGACGTAGCCAGGGATGTCCCGTACATAAGCCGCACGAAAAGGGTCGGCGACCGCAACGAAATGAAGACGCACTCAGTCGTGGTGCGGCTCTGCGCCGTTTCGGCACGACTTGCACCGTAGTGTAACGATGCAGACTTAGGGGAGATTTAGCGATGAATTTCCCGTTCAATGGAACTCACACGGCGAAAGCGCGTGAGAACCATCAACGAAATCCCAAGGGGGAAGGAGAATGCCCGATCGGGCGGCAAGGACGTGTGCGCCGGCTGGCGGCGCAATCGGATAAAAAACGGACGCTCAGCCCGCGAACATCGCTTCGGGCAATCCCCGTACACCAGGGATTTCCATTGCGAACAGCGATCCCGACAGCGGCGCCTCGGCCAGCGCCTGTTCGCTAAGGCGCACGGAGGCGCTCGTGACATACAGCGTGTCGAGGTTCGGGCCGCCGAAGCAGCAACTGGTCGGCCGCGGCACCGGCATGCGGATGCGCTGGATTTCGCGCCCGTCCGGCGCATATCGGACGACATGCCATGCGTCCCACATCGCGATCCAGATGCAACCCTCGTCGTCGACGGTGAGGCCGTCCGCGCGCCCTTCGGTGGGCGCAAATTCAATGAGCGTGCGCCGGTTCGCGATGGATCCCGACATCAGGTCGAACTCGTATTCGTAGAGCGCGCGGCGGTGGGTATCGACAAAGTACATGCGCGAGTCGTCCGGGCTCCAGCCAAGGCCGTTAGGCACCGTAAAGCCCGTGTCCATCTTGCGCCACGAGCCGTCCGCCTCGACGCGAAACAGACTGCCACGATTGAGCGCCGTCGCCATATCCATCGACGCGATCCAGAGGCGCCCGCGGCGGTCGCACTTGCCGTCGTTGAAGCGGTTCGCGGGACGTTCCGCCTCGGGGTGGCTCAACGGCGTCATGCGCCGCGTGGCCGGGTCGAAATTCATCAGGCCGCCTGGCGTCGCGAGCAGCAGGCCGCCCGTGGACCTGGGAATCGCGACGCTCGCCATCGAGCCCAGCCGCACTTCCGAGGTCGAACCGTCCGCGGCGTGGTAGGTATGGACCGAAGGCATCAGGATGTCGACCCAGTAAAGCGCGTTGTCGCGCGGCGACCAGATCGGCCCTTCGCCCAGCAGCGCCTGGGCCCGCGTGACACAACGCACCTCGACGGTGGACGCCTGTTTCGGCTGCTCGCGCGGTACGATCGACATGGCCGCACCGGCAGCCGAATGCGAAATGCCACGCGCCGCACCGATCAGCGTCGAACTCAGGCCATGCAGACGCTCCGCTTTCAGGCGTGTGACGTCGCCCGTCACCGAGACCGCGCCGATCGGCCGCCCTTCGTAGTCGAAGATCGGCGCCGCGACCGACACGCTCGGCGCGCGCCATTCGCCTTCTTCGAGCGCATAGCCCCGGGCGCGCGCGAGATCGAGGTCGTCGCGCAGCGCGGCCGTCGTGGTCAACGTGCGGTCGGTGAAGCGCCGCATGTCGAGCCGCTCGATCAGCCTGGCCGACTGCGCCGGATCGAGATTGGCGACGATCGCCTTGCCCGCTGCCGTCGCATGCACCGGCAACGGCATACCCACGCTCGACGTGCGCGTCATGTCGTGCGCCGCGTCGGCACTGGCGACCACCACCACTTCGTCTCCATTCAGGACCGCCAGTTGCACGGTCTCGCCCAGCGAGTCGCGCAGCGCGGCGAGCGTATCCTGCGCGGCCACGCGCAAGTCGAAGTCGCTCCAGACCTTGTGGGCCATTTCGAGCAGCCGCAAGCCGAGCTGAAATTTCTTGGTGTACGCGTCGTAGCGCAACAACCCTTCGTGGACGAGCGTCTGGGTGAGACGATGCAGCGTGGATTTCGGCAACGCGGACGCGCGCTGCAGGTCGGTAAAGCTCATTGGCGCGCGCTTGGCCGACACGATGTTCAACAGCGCCAGTGCCTTGTCGAGCACACCCAGGCCGGCGGAACCGGGGACTTCAGAGGCGGGTTTGTCTTTGAGCATGGTCGGGAGCGTTATGGCGACGGAAGAACACCGGTATTTGCTGGGAGCGGATGCTATCAGACTACTGCGAGCACCGTCATGCGGTCGCCGCCGTCATTTCCGTTAAATGAAACAGGCTGCTTTTTCAATCGATTCGGCGTGTTCGCGACCGACATCAGTTCCATTCAATAGAACAAACGGTGTGCGAAACCGGCTTTCAGCGTACAATGCCGATCGAGACCTTTTCCATTCGAAGCAGATCCGACAACTTGAACACCGTGAGAGAAAAACTGCCGGCCGCGCCCCGCGCGGCCACACAAGCAGCACCGAAGCGGGCGGATGCCGCGGCGTCCGCCGTCGTTGCTGCCGAAAAAGGCGCGGGTGGGATCGGCGTGCTCGAAAAGGCGATGGCCCTGCTGAACATCGTGTCGAAGGCGCCGGCGCCGATGACATTCACCCAGCTCCTGCACGCGTGCGGCATGCCGCGCGCCACGCTGCACCGCATTCTCGCCACGTTGCAACGGGAAGGATTGCTACAGCACGACGCGGGCAGCAAGACCTTTCGCCTCGGCCTGCGTTTTCTCGAGCTGGCGCACGAGGTATGGAGCGACTTCGACTTGCGGGTTGCCGCCCAGGACGAACTCCTGCTGTTGCGCGATCAGGTTGGCGAGGCCGTCCATCTGGTCGTACTCGAAGGACACAGCGCCGTCGTGATCGCCGGAGAACAGGCGCGCCAGTCGGCGCGGCTCTCGCCGGGCGTCGGCGAACGTCTGCCGCTGCACGCGAGCGCGGTCGGCAAGGCCGTGATGGCGTGGCTGGACCCAAGCCAGCAGCAACATCTGCTGGAATCGATCGGGTTGCCGTCGCTCGGTCCGCGCACCATCACGTCGGTCGGCGCGCTGAAGAGCGAGCTCGATCTGACGCGCGCGCGTGGCTATGCGCTGGCCATCTGTGAGAGTTCCGCGGATACCGTGGCATTGGCCGCGCCCATATTCGATTTTGAAGAGCGGCCCATCGGCGCGCTCGCGATCTCCGGCACGCTGGCGGAACTGGACGAGACGCGCGCGCATGGTTTGTCGGCGGCCGTCATCGGCGCCGCGCGGAAAATTTCACACAATGCAGGCGGCCGCTCGATGTCGATCTCAGCCAAGGGACAGCCGGAAACGCAGTCGAACGCCGAGGTCCGCTGCGTCAGCCAGATTCCGTCGCTTCTTGGCGAAGGTCCGCTCTGGTCGCCGCGTGACGAGGCGCTGTACTGGGTCGACATCCTGACTCCCGCGATACACCGCTTCGACGTGGCGACGGGCATCGATACCGAAACGAAGCTTGGCTCGATGGTCAGCCTCGCTATTCCGAAGGCGACAGGCGGACTGCTGATCGCGACGCCCAACGGCCTGATGACCATCGACGACAGCGGCACGCTCACGCGCCTGTCTCACCCGGAGGCCGACCGGCCTGGCAATCGCTACAACGACGGCAAATGCGACCGCATGGGCCGCCTGTGGGTGGGCACCATGGACATGGGCGCGACGCCGAACCGCGGCAACCTGTTCAAGGTCGAGCCCGACGGCTCATGGCTCAAAATGGACACCGGCTTCACCGTGGCGAACGGTCTCGGCTGGAGCCCGGACAATACGCGCATGTATTTCACCGATTCGCACCGCAAGCTCGTGTTCCAGTACGACTTCGATTTCATCAACGGCACGATCGACAATCGCCAGCCGCTGATCTCGTTCGACGCGTCGGCCGGTTCGCCCGACGGGCTCACCGTGGATGCCGAAGGCTGCCTGTGGGTCGCGATGTGGGACGAGTGGTGCATTGCCCGTTTCGACCCGGAAGGCCAGGAGATGACGCGTGTCCGCATGCCGGTGCCGCGTCCGACCAGCTGCTGCTTCGGCGGTCCGAACCTCGACATCCTTTATGTCACGAGCGCGCGTGTGCGGCTCGCGCAAGACGTGCTCAAGAGCGCCCCGCTTTCGGGCTCGCTGTTTGCCGTTCAGATTCCTGGTGTGCGCGGACTACCCGAGACTATTTTTGCGGGTTGAAACATCGGGGCTTACCGGCGAAGGCCGGAATGCGGGGGGCCTTTGCGATGAAATTTTTACCGCACAGGGCCAGTTTTATGGCGCAGCGCTGAATTTCGAATGAGGCAAAGGCTTGTTGGAAGGGTGGCGGAGAGACGGGGATTCGAACCCCGGATAGGTTATTAACCTATACACGCTTTCCAGGCGTGCGACTTAAACCGCTCATCCATCTCTCCGGCGGGGAGCCGAATTATAGCAAACTTCGCGCCCCGCGCCAGACCCACGCGCAAACCGGTCTAAGGATGCCGGATATAGTCCACCAACGCCCGCGTGTAAGCGTCCGGTTTACGATCGACCAGACTCACACCGATCGCCACCAGAAACCCCGCCGGCACGCCGAATACGCCGGAGCTAATCGGCTCGATCCCGAACCACCGTGCGCCGGCGAAGCCCGTCATCTGCGTGAAAAATGGATACGTGGAGACGATGTAATAGATGCACACCACCAGCCCCGCCACCATGCCCGCCACCGCCCCGAGGCGCGTGGTGCGCTTCCAGAACACGCCAAGCACCAGCACCGGAAACAGGCTCGACGCCGCCAGCGAAAATGCCGCACCCACCAGAAACAGAATGTTCCCCGTATTCAGCGACGCCACATACGACGCAAACAGCGCCACCCCCAGCAACAGAATCTTCGAGATCGTCACGCGCCGCTGGCTCGACGCGTTCGGATCGACCATGTGGTAGTACACATCGTGCGACAAGGCATTGGCGATGGTGAGCAGCAAACCGTCCGCGGTAGAGAGCGCCGCGGCCAGCGCGCCCGCCGCGATCAGCCCCGACATCACATACGGCAGCCCTGCGATCTCCGGTGCGGCAAGCACGACCATGTCGGGCTGCATCTGGATCTCGCTCCAACGCACGATGCCGTCGCCGTTCGTATCGGCGAGACTGATCAGGCTCGGCTCCACCTTGCGCCATTGCATGAGCCACTGCGGCAAGTCGGCGAAGTGATGGCCGACCAGGTTGGTCAATATCTCGTACTTGATCAGCACCGCCAGCACCGGCACCGTCAGATAGAACAGCGCGACGAAAAAGAGCGTCCATCCGACGGAGCGTCGCGCCGAGGCCACCGAGGTGGTCGTGTTATAGCGCGTCAGGATATGCGGCAGACTCGCCGTGCCGAGTGACAGGCACAGCAGCAGCGAAAGAAAATTGCGTTCGTGGGTGCGCCGGTCTTCATCGCTCACGGCGGGGAACGGCTCATGCATCGGCACCGGTGCGGCGGCGCGCATCAGCATTTCATCGCGTCGCTGGGTCCAGACGATCTGCGCGGCGGCGGCATCGCGCGGAAATTGTTCGAGCGCCCGCTCGCGCTCGTTGATCTCGCGCAGCGGGCCGTTATGGCGGCGTAGATCGGCGACTTCCTGCGTGAGACGCAGCTTCTCGTCGACGAACGATTGCGGCAACGTGTCGAGCCGCGTCTGCATCAACGCGGCACGGCGCCGATAATCGTCGCGCACGGTCTGTTCGAGTGGCGCGTCTCGCACCTGCTTCTCGAGGCCTTCGACACGCTCCATCAAGCGGCCGTAGTTGAATTGCGGCACCCAGCCGAGGCCGTCCTTGTGCGCGATCATCGAGACGGGAATCAGAATCGCCGCGATCAGGATGATGTACTGCGCGACCTGCGTCCACGTCACGGCGCGCATGCCGCCGAGAAACGAACACACCAGAATGCCCGCGAGTCCGCAGAAGATGCCGACGGCGAAATCCACGCCGATAAAGCGCGTCGCAATCAGACCGACACCCTGGATCTGCGCGACCAGATAAACGAACGAGCACAGGACCGCCGCCAGCGCCGCGAGGCCGCGCACGGCGTTGCTCGAAAAGCGCGTGCCGAGAAAATCGGGAATCGTGTAGCGCGCGAGCTTGCGCACATACGGCGCGAGCAGGAACGCGACGAGGCAGTAGCCGCCAGTCCAGCCCATCAGATACGCAAGACCGTCATATCCGGTCGCATAGATCGACCCGGCAAGGCCGATGAACGAGGCCGCCGAAAGCCAGTCGGCCGCCGTCGCCATGCCGTTGAAGGCGGACGGCACGCGCCGCCCCGCCACGTAGTATTCGACGAGGTCGGAAGTCCGCGACAGCAGACCGATCACCGCATACACGGCGATCGGCACGAACAGGAACACATAGCCGATCCACACACCGGGACCGGTGGTGCGCTCGATGCGCCACATCACGTAGATGAAAAGCAGAAAGCCGAGCGTGTAAAGGGCGTAGGAGCGGATCAGCCGGTTCGTGAGTTTCATCGGCTCAGTTTCCGCGCGCGTTGAGCGCGTCGGCACCGGCGCTAGTGTCCGCTTCCAAAGCGCGTTGCAGCCGGCGGTCAGCGCGCTGCATCAGCACGATATACACGACGATGAGTGCCAGATAGATCAGGATCGCGCCCTGCGCGCCGAAATAGAACGGCAACCTGAAGCCGCCGACCCGCACCTGAGCGAGAGCCGGCGCCATCAACGGCAGGACGAACGACACCATGAAGCCCAAGGTCATCAACGTCGCAATCAACGCGAGGTTGAAACGCCAGTACTTTTGATGCGCGCGCGCCATCGTTGCCGAGACCGCGGGCGGTTCGGGCGGCGGATTGAGCGTAGCGTGTGAGGAGTGGTGCGGCGCGGCCATGCGCCTATGTATCAAAAAGCCACCGGACAGGCAATCGGGATTGACCGCGCGGTGGCTTCAACAACGTGGCATCAGGTCCAACGATCTGCGTCGGAGCAAGAGCGTATCGTTCGACACGCCCTTGCCGTTCACACGGACAAACCCAGGCTCAGAGCGACTCGCCGAGCTGATCGAGAATCGCCGGGTTCTCCAGCGTCGACACGTCCTGCGTGATTTCTTCGCCCTTCGCGAGCGAGCGCAACAGGCGGCGCATGATCTTGCCCGAACGCGTCTTCGGCAGGTTCTCACCGAAGCGGATGTCCTTCGGCTTGGCGATCGGACCGATCTCCTTGCCGACCCAGTTGCGCAGTTCGTTGGCGAGCTTCACCGCTTCCTCGCCTTCCGGACGCGCGCGTTTCAGCACGACGAACGCACACACGGCTTCGCCGGTAGTCGCATCGGGGCGTCCCACCACAGCGGCTTCCGCGACGAGCGGGTTTGACACCAGCGCCGACTCGATCTCCATCGTGCCGAGCCGGTGACCCGACACGTTGAGCACGTCGTCGATGCGGCCCATGATCGTGAAGTAGCCAGTGCCCTTGTCGCGCACCGCGCCGTCGCCTGCAAGATACAACTTGCCGCCGAGTTCTTCGGGGAAGTAGCTCTTCTTGTAGCGATCCGGATCGCCCCACACGTTGCGCAGCATCGACGGCCACGGACGCTTCACCACCAGAATACCGCCCTGCCCGTTCGGCACGTCCTGGCCGGTTTCGTCGACGACCGCGGCCATGATGCCCGGCAGCGGCAACGTACACGAACCCGGTACCAAAGGCGTGGCGCCCGGCAGCGGCGTGATCATGTGTCCGCCGGTTTCGGTTTGCCACCATGTATCGACGATCGGGCAACGGCTGCCGCCGACGTTCTCGTAATACCAGATCCACGCTTCCGGATTGATCGGCTCACCGACCGTGCCGATGATGCGCAGCGAGGACAGGTCGTAACTCTTCGGATGCACCTTCTCGTCGGCGTCCGCGGCCTTGATCAGCGAGCGGATCGCGGTCGGCGCCGTATAGAACAGGGAGACCTTGTGCTTGGCGATCATGTCCCAGAAACGGCCGGCGTTCGGATAGGTCGGCACGCCTTCGAACACGACCTGCGTGCCGCCGAGCGTCAACGGACCATACGTGATGTAGCTATGGCCGGTGATCCAGCCGATGTCGGCGGTACACCAGAATACGTCGGTGGGCTTCCAGTCGAAGGTCCACTTCAGGGTCTGCGCGGCCCACAGCAGATAGCCGCCAGTGCTGTGCTGGACGCCCTTCGGCTTACCCGTCGAACCGGATGTGTAAAGGATGAACAAAGGATGCTCAGCGCCGACCCACTCGGGCGCGCATTGATCCGATTCGGCTTGCGTGAGCTCGTGCATCCACAGATCGCGGCCTTCGTTCCAGGCGACCTTGCCGCCGGTGCGCTGATAGACGATCACGCTCGTGACTGCTTCGCAACCGCCCATCGCCAGCGCTTCGTCGGCGATGTTCTTCAGCGGCAAGGCTTTGCCGCCGCGCATCTGTTCGTCGGACGTGACGAGCGCGACCGCGCCCACGTCCACCAGCCGTTCGTTGAGCGACTTCGACGAGAAGCCGCCGAACACCACCGAATGCGTCGCGCCGATCCGCGCGCAAGCCTGCATGCCGACGATGCCTTCGATCGACATCGGCATGTAGATCACCACGCGGTCGCCCTTCTTCACGCCGCGCTTCTTCAGCGCGTTCGCGAAGCGCGACACACGTTGCAGCAGGTCCTGATAGGTGACGTTGGTGACGGTGCCGTCGTCGGCTTCGAAAATGATCGCGACGCGCTCGCCGTTGCCGGCCTCGACGTGACGGTCGATGCTGTTATACGAAGCGTTGATCTGGCCGTCTTCGAACCAGGTGTAGAACGGCGCTTTCGATTCGTCGAGCACCTTGGTGAAGGGCGTGTTCCAGCTCAGCGTCTCGCGAGCGAGGCGCCCCCAGAAACCTTCGTAATCGCGTTCCGCCTCGGCGGCGAGCGCCCGGTACGCGTCCATGCCGGAGATCGCGGCACCTGCCGCTGTTTCAGCGGAGGGAGGGAAAACACGGCGTTCGTGAAGAACCGATTCAATCGCAGACATCGACAACCCCTTGGTGAAGATGAAACGTAAAATCTGTGCCGGCGCGCCTGGGCGCGCCGTATCGTATGGCGCCTGAAAGTTGCGGCTGCTGTCTCCAACCCTCGACAACATGATCGCCCCTGCCGCACCGCACCCCATGCGCGACTGCTCGCCGACTTTCAAACACGATAAAGGCCGCAACTTACCTGCTACTTACGCGCAGCGGTACGGTGGCCGAGATGCGCTCTGGCCCGCTGCTTCTAGGTGTCAATGTTAACCGATGCAATCCGGCTGTGTCATGGCTGCATGCCTACGGCGGGATCCAGGCGTCGCTATGGCGAGGAAAATACCCAGGGTTAATCCCTGGTGGGTCGTTGTTTTCCGTAGCGATCTGCGAGCGTCAGGCCGCCGACCGGCACGGCGACATGACGCCGCTCGATTGAAATTTCGGTCGCCTTCACGGGTTCGCGGCGATACGGGTGCCCGTGGCGCGACGTGGCTGCAACCTAACAACCGCGCGCCTCTCCTTGGGCACAGGGTCGGCAAAGCCGTTCGGCGCATCTCCATTTAACTTAGGATCGGAAAATAAAATCCACACGCATGGCCA
>NZ_JAQQEG010000005.1:0-260066 GCF_046027395.1 Paraburkholderia dipogonis
AAGAGTGGTTTCTTTGTATCCATCAGAGCGACAATTCTGCTCGGTCAATCAGGCGCGAGCCGCTTGCGCAGGAATTCGACGACATCATTGAGTGCCGGTGGGTGAGAGATGAGTTCGCCATGGCAGACTCCGCCATGGCGTGTCATCTCAACGGATACGCCCGCCGTAATAAGTTCGCGGGCATAGGTCTCGCCGTCTGCGCGCACAAGGTCCTGCTCTGCCGTCGCTATCAGCGTGGGGGGCAGGGTGCCGAGGCGTCTTGATTCCAGCGGCGCCGCATAAGGGTGGATGCGATGGTTTGCGCTGGGCAGGTACGCACGGTATGAGCGTACGCAATCCTCCTGGGCAAGGTCACTCTTGCCATGGCGCTGCCCCTCTATGAGTCGCGTCATGCTCGGGTCAAGCAAGGGCGCAAGGAGTGCCTGCGCGGACAGGCGACGCACGCCCCGGTCGCGCGCGATGGCGGCGAGTCCCGCTGCGATGTTGCCTCCGGCGTCATGTCCGACCGCAGCAATCCGGTTCGAATCTGCGCGATATTCCCGGGCGCTTTCTATCGCCCACTCGAGAGCCAGATGGGCGTCCTCAGTTGCGGCTGGAAACGGAAACTCTGGCGCGAGCGAATAACCCACGGCAACGACCCAGGCCGGGACCCTTGCAGCGAGGAGCGAAGCCGGCTTACTGGCTTCGTTCAGCGAACCCTTGACGAACCCGCCGCCATGGAAATACAGCACGATTGGCGCACCGCTGTGAGCGGACGGATGGAAGCTGCGCAACGTGATGTCTTGCGCGTGTCCTGCAATCGTGATGTCCGTAATGTCCAGCCTGGCTTTCATCAAAGTGTCTGCGCTATGCGCCAAAGGTAAAGGAGGTTTAAGCAGCCGGAATTCTGCATAGATTGGACGACCGGATAAACATCTCACTTCCGATAAGACAATTCGCTCGCAGCGAATTGTGCTGTCAAGGAACAGCGCCAAATGTCGAGACTCCCCGGCTGTGGCAGGGCGCCTACATCGGCGCCAAATCCCTGCTGCGTGCACCCGGCGCCCGCGCCGACTCCAGCACGCGGCCGGCAGCGCTGGACGACTGGCGATGCTTGACGTATTGGGCGATACCGGACGGGAGCACGTTATCCGCGCGAAGCAATTGACAGCTCTCAAACAGCTCGGCAACCCATTCGACGAACACCCGAACCTGCGGGGATAAGTGACGATTCTGTGGATAGACCGCCGAAATCGGAAACGGGCTGGGGCGCCATTTGCCGAGCACTTCCACCAGCGCGCCCGATTCGAGGTGAGGAAGAGCAAGGAAGTGGGGGACCTGGACGAGCCCGAGGCCCCGCAATCCGCACTGAAGGTATGCATCGCCATCGTTAGCGGCGAGCTTCGAGCGCATGTGGACTTCGACCGGCTTGCCGTCAACGACGAAGTCCATCTCCACAATACGGCCGTTGCGACTCGAGAAGTAATTGACGGCCGTGTGTGATTCGAGCTCGGCCAGAGACGATGGCTCGCCGTATCGGGCGATGTAGTCCGGGCTTGCCACGGTGACGAACTCCGATACGCCGACGCGTCTCGCAACCAGCGTGGAGTCCTGCATCGGGCCGATGCGGATGGCGCAATCGACGCTATCCTGAATCAGGTCAACGGCCCTGTCTCCGACGCCAAGCATGATGTCGATGTCGGGATATCGCGAGTGAAAGTCGTCCAGCGCGGGGACGACCACGAGCCGTCCGATTGAACCCGGCATGTCAACTTTGAGCTTTCCTCGCGGAGCTGATGCCCGTGAAAACGAGCTCTCCGACTCCTCGACCTCGGCGAGAATGCGCGAACAGCGCTCATAGTAAGCGGCGCCGTCCGGAGTAAGGCTGATGCGACGTGTCGTGCGATTGAGCAGGCGCACCTTAAGGTAGGCCTCGAGGGTCTGGATAATGGTCGTCACCGACGAACGCGTCATGTGCAGGGAGTCGGCCGCACCGGAAAAGCTGTTCGTGTCGACTACCCGTGTGAAGACCTGCATCGCTTGAAGTTTGTCCATGATTCTCACTTAAGGCAATTACGCTGGGCGGCTTGTTCTGCGCCGCTGCAGTCATTCGAATGCGCCGGGTACATCGCAGCTGGCTCGGCGCGACAGGCGCTCGATCTCGCTCGCGAACTCTTCGATATAGGAGTCCTGCAACCCGCACTCAATCAAAGCCTCGCGCAGTTTCAGCAGATACTCGGTATTGCTTCCAAACTTTCCCGTTGCGGTGGCGATGAGTGGCGCAACGGTTGCCACATACGAATCTGACTCAAACTGTTCGCGACTCTCGTCTGCAACAAACGCGAGAGCATGCGTTTCTGTGCCATCTTCCAGCGTTATGCAGGCCCACGTTGGCCGATAAGAGCCCAGCACCATCTCCCGAATCCAGATGAGCCGGAGTTCGTCATCGAGCGTCGCCACCGGCAACTTCGGCGCTACGCCGTCCGTGTGGCCACCCGGGCGCAGTGCGAGCATGCGCGCCGGGCCATCGGGGCTACCGCGACCTGCAACCATGCGCAGACAAAAGCTTCGGTGCCAGCCGTGCAACGTTGCCGTTTGCCGTTCTTCGAACTCCACCATCGGGTTCCACATCAGGGAGCCGTAGGCGAAAATCCAGGTGTCAACCGCATCGGCCGGCCGCGCCTGCAGGGTCTCTGTGAGCGAACTGTGAATGCGCTCCCGGGTCCACAGGTTTGGCAGCGCCTCGAAATGTTCGAGGTAGGCCCCTGAGCTAATCGCCTCTCTTGTCAACATCGCCATCGCAGTCAGGTTTTAAGTTGCTGGGGCAATGCACGATGGCGCTGGTAGACGCCGCAGAAACATGTCCCCACGTTTGGCGACAGTATGACGGCGGCGTAATGCCAGATAAACACTCCTACGGGAGACGCTTTGGCCACTCAAAAGCGACAATCGGACGGTAACTGCCGTTCATCGGGACCATCTCAGCCGCGGGAGGCGCTTTGGGTGAGACGTCTCAGGCGACTATTGCGGCTTTGGTCAGCCGTCGCGTACCTGCGCAAGTGCGGTCGCGAGAATCATCGCCTCTCCGTTCGCCGGCGGTATTTGACCTCGTGTCTGGGGACGGTACACCGCGTTGCCCCTGCGGATGTGAGCCCCAGAGAGCGCGCATCGGCCCGAGCGGCGGGCAAGCGCCGGCGTCCAGACCTGTTCCTCGTAATTGCATAAGGTCGGGTCGTGCCAGGAAAGGCAGACCCGCGAATTGGACATGTGCTCCACAACGGTTATCGTGAACGACCTGGCGCGAGGGTTATCAGTTGCCATCCGTGCGGGCGCGTACCTGTACCCTGGCAAACCGAAAGGGTTAAGTGGTTCGTCCGGCGGCACTGAAAAGTGCTGCAGAGCGGCAAGCGTTTGTGACCACGGGTCAGCCGTGGTTGCCATAGCCGCGTCAAAAGAAGGGCGGCGCCGGCCAACCCGACCTCGTCCCTGCGATAAACCGGTGAGCGTCGACGCCACACTGGAACGATTCGCTGCCGGCAGCGGGCTTGAAGAATCCGGCTCGTCGGCTTCAGTCGATGAGTCCGCGGGCCCAGTAAGTGTTTGAACGTTCAACATCATCTTCCTCTCATCCAGGGTTGATGCAGTTATCGAAGAATCAGTGTGAAGCCGCGAACATCTATTGAAGGCAGACTTGTCGGTAGTCCACGGTTCGCCTGTAGAGGCTTCTGCCAAGCCAGGTAACGAAGGTGTATTCGATATAGGCGTTTGCGCCGATGTATATCCAGTTGTGCAGGGCGTGTGACATGGCCAGTTCCTTTTGAGGCGGGTGCGACGGTTAAGGAAAGCGCTCAGGTACGGCTGCTCGCAGGCACGGGCGCCGGCTTGCCGCATCGCGGGTTAGCACCCTGAAGCGGAGATGGCAGTTCGGGACTACGAAGGTCCGTAATGTCATCAGTCATGCGCTAATCGCGATGACTGAAGAGTAGATTCGGCAAAGGGGCGAATCTACTCTACGGTGGGGTATTGCAATGCCGCGATGGCGTAATCGCGGTATACGGCCGTATAACGCAGTAAGTCGACCTCGAGCATCTTCGCGTTCCAGCTTCGGGAAAAACGAGTAGTCCAGACTGCACCGCTCTTATATGTTTGTATATGATGGAGTTTGTGCATGCTGCATAGAAAAAGCCGTTTTCTTTCAAGCGTGTAAAGAAAATTGGGCCTATTGGCCGGGCGGTGCGTGCCTCACCACGCCACCGCTTTTAAACAGGGGCTGGCGCGGGTCACGAGGCGCGAGGCCAGTGGCACACCGCGGGAGGTAGCGTGGGTGGCAAGCTAGGTTCGTCGGACAAGAGCAGTCAGTGGGGCTACCTGGTGACGTTATGGATTGGCGGGAGCCTTGTCCTGTGCGCCATTGCGTGGCTTTGTCTGAGTCTTCACCTCAGGATTGCCACCACTGGTTTCTGCATGCTGATTGTCATCGTACTGCTGTCTCTTCTCGACAGCTTCATTTCCTCTGCAATTTTCTCAATCGTTGGCGGCTTGCTGCTCAATGTCTACTTCACGCCGCCGCTCTTTAGTTTTGCAATCGAAAAACCGCAGGACATCCTGCCCATAGCGGCTTTTTTCATTACTTCGATTGCGATTACCTCGCTCGTGCGACGCATCAGAACAGCCGAGCGTTTGCAGCGGGAGCAGGCGAGACTGCTGGACCTGACACACGACACCGTCTTCGTGCGTGACCGGCAAAACGTGATTACCTACTGGAATCACGCAGCGGAGGTGCTCTACGGATGGAGTAAGAATGAGGCCGTCGGAAAAGTTGTCGACGACCTGCTTAAAACTGTTTTTCTCGTGTCGCGGGAAGAAATACAGCGGGTACTGGCACGCGACGGGTACTGGGAAGGCGACCTTGTGCATACCAGGCGCGACGGTTCCGCAGTCATTGTGGCAAGTCGCTGGACGCTCCAGCACGACAGCCGCGGCCAGCCCTGCGCAACCTTGGAAACGAACAACGACATCACGCAGCGCAGGCGGGCCGAAGAACTGGTCCGGAAAAGCCAGGCGCAGTACCTTGCCGAAGCCCAGCAACTTAGCCATACGGGAAGCTTTGGCTGGAACGTCGTCACGGGCGAGCTTTTCTGGTCCGAGGAGGCATTCCGGATTTTTGAGTGCGACCCAGCCCGCGCTCCAACGCTTGAGACCGTGCGCGAGAGGCTTCATCCGGGGGACCTCGATATCTTCGAGCGCATGCTCTCGCAGGTCAGCAGCACCGCGGATGATTTTGACATTGAGCACCGTCTGCTTTTCCCGGACGGCCGGGTAAAGCATCTGCACGTTGTGGCGCACGCTTCCGACGCAGTGGGCGGCAGCCGCCACTTCATTGGTGCTGTCATGGATGTGACGAGCGCGCGGAAGACCGAGACGCAACTTCGGCAGACGCAAAGCGAACTGGCCCGCGCCAGCCGTATTTCGGCTCTGGGCGAGCTGAGCGCCTCAATTGCTCATGAAGTCGGACAGCCGCTTGCAGCCATCGTCACGAGCGGGGAAGCCTGCCTGCGCTGGCTGCACCGCAAGCCGCCCAACATGGAGGAAGTCGAAAGCTGCGTTAGCGAGATGACCAGCGAGGGAACCCGGGCCGCCGAGATAGTCCAGAGGGTGAGGCGACTGATGAAGGGCGCACCGCCCGAACACGCGCCGGTGGAGGTCAACGAACTGGTCGACGAGGTAGTCGCCCTGACAAAGGGCGAGATGGAGAGCCACGGCTGCTGTCTCGAGCTGCACCTCGCGCCCGCGGTTCCTGCGGTGTCAGGGGACCGCGTTCAGCTTCAGCAGGTGCTAATCAATATCATCATCAACGGGTTGCAGTCGATGGCGACCACCCCAGGCAAACACCGACTGACGGTGAGCTCGTCGACTAACGCGGATGGGGACATTGTTCTTTCTGTACGCGATAGTGGCCCGGGAATCAGTGAGGACAATCTGACTCGCCTCTTTGATGCATTCTTCACCACACGCAGCACCGGTATGGGCATGGGCCTCGCTATCTGCACTTCAATTGTTGAAGCACACGGAGGTGAGATATCGGCTTCAAACAATCCGGAGGGCGGCGCGACTTTTCGCGTGACGCTGCCTTCTGCGCAGACGGCTATTGCCGCGAAGTGAACAGGCGATCCGCCTGGCCGGGGAGCCCGCAACAGCGACGCTCTTCCGGTACAACCCGCTTATACAAACGTATCATCGCGCCAGACGCCCCCCGTAAGGTAGTCTCTAAGTTACAAGACTACGGGTGCTTCGACGCCCGCGGTATTCACTGGGAGAGAAGTAGGGGCCGCGATTTTGCAGACAACACCAATAGTATCCATTGTCGACGACGACCAGGCAGTACGTCGCGCGCTTGGCAGTCTGGTGCGCTCACTCGGCTGGGAAGCGCGACTCTTTGAGTCAGCCGAAGCATTTCTTGCGTCGTGGGAAGCTGCAGCTACCGCTTGCCTGGTTTCGGACATCCGGATGTCTGGCATGTCCGGAGTGGAAATGCACGAACGCCTCGTTGCCCAAGGCGTTGCGCCTGCAACAATCTTTATCAGTGCATATCCGACGCCGGCTCTGCAGGCGAGGGCGACAGGTAATGGCGCCCTTGTCCTTCTGCAGAAGCCATACCAGCCTTCTGCGATGATGCATTGGCTATCGGTCGCACTCGGCTCTCCATGAGCTCTGTAACTCGGCTGCTATCTCCGCGTTCCCTGCGTTCCTTGCGAGGGCTTCTCGTCGTGTGGTTTGATGCCGAGCGTCTCTGCTTTTCGAACAAGGTCCGGCAAGGAGCGCGCGTTCAGTGTGCGCATCACCTGACCACGGTGAACCTTGACGGTGATTTCGCTCAGGTTCATTTCAGCCGCAATCTGCTTGTTGAGCAGACCGGCGAGAATGAACGACACCACCTCTTTCGCGCGCGGCGAAAGAGTCTGGTAAAGCGCCTGTAGTTCGGCTACCGCTCGCTCCGAGTGAAGGCGCGCGGCTCTGGCCAGTGCCTGACCAATGGCATCAAGCGTGTCCTGGTCGCGAAATGGCTTGGCAAAGAAGTCCATCGCGCCAGCTTTCATGGCCTTGACGGTCATCTCGATGTCACCGTGTCCAGTCATGAATACGATCGGCATCCGCAGACCGCTCTGAACGATTTCCTGCAGGAACGTCAGACCGTTCTTGTTGCGTACTCGGACATCAAGGATTAGACAGCTAGGTACTGGCGGGCGAGGGTGTTGCAGGAATGCCTCCGGAGAGGAAAATGTTTTCAACGTGCATGTCGACCGAACGCATGAGCGTCGCCAGGGCGCGACGCACCGATGCCTCGTCGTCTACGACGTACACGACGGCCTCGTGCTTGTCCGAAATATCTGGAACCTTCACGGTTGATAGAACGCGTGCGGGCGGAGAACGTTCAAAGCAACGGCAAACCTGCCACAATAGGGAACGTCTTCTCGAGGTACAAATCTCTTGTTATCAGGGCGCTGCCATAGCGATGCAACGCAGAACGGCCGCTTAGTCGGAGGCTGGCAAAGAGCGGGTGAACTGGAAGGACGAGGGCGGGCGTCCAACCGTCCAGCACAGTGTAGACGGTGCATTGCGCGTTGCGACCTCAAGCGTCGCAACCGACGCGTATGTTCGTGAGTTCGCGCATCCGTTCAATGTTGACACCGCACAGACGCTGAGAACTACCAGCCTGGAAAACTGCTCAACTGACCGCCACACATATGTTCTCATCGATGCACGGACTCGGAAAGAATACGCCCTTGCCGACGCAGGACGCATACATTCTCTCGTTGCAGTTGCAGTTGCAGTTGCAGCACTTAGGACGGACAGGGCTTTGGAAACGGGGTGTCGGGTTCCGACGGACCCGTATGCCCCGGGCTCGATAATGCTGAGCCACCTTTCTGAAGAGTCTGTTGCGAATTTGCCTGACCCATTCGAATGCGTGCTTTTTCATAGTTCGCGCCCCGCGTTTGACGACCTTGTAGCCTGTCGGCTTTGCCGACAGTGGGAGAGTTGCAAGATGTAAATCGGGAGATTGACCCTGCTCTACATCACCTGGGTCTCGCTATGGTACCTGCGATGGCAGGCTCTCAACTTGCGTGCTGTCTCTTCTTCGACCATGTCGCCCACGCAATGTACGAGCGACTTGCCACCGCATATGGCCGCTTTCGGGCACGTGCGGTGGCGCGTTCGCGCGTGCTCTCAAAGACGCAGGACCGCATAGCCAAAGAACTGCTGGTAGCGGAACTATCAGCTAAGCGCCGGCTGCTCGACATTGCGGCTTTATGCGGGCTGCCCCTGCGTCAGTTCATTGACGCGTTTCGTCAAACAATTGGAGTACCGGCGTTCAGATGGTTGCGGACCTATCGGATCGAGCGGGCCAAGGAGCCACTTCGCGGCACCTCTCTGTCTCTGGCATCTGTCGCAGCGGCTTGTGGTTTCGCTGACCAGCGTCCCTTCACGAGAGCGTTCTCTTCGACAACCGGGACTACATCGAGGAGCTGGCGTCGCGCGAGCGGTGCTTAGGTCTGGTAATTCAAGTTGGCCGATAGGAAAGTTCTTGAAGAATCCAGTGAACCAGGCTCATCAGCTTACACCTGGGCTTTGAATCCCGAAGATAGACAAGGTTCACGGGTCTGGGCGCCGGAAGATACGGGTCCAGTATCCGCACAAGACGTCCCGTCGCGATGTCCTCAGCAAGCAACACCTCCGGCTGGATAATGACACCAGCGCCAGCAATAGCGGCTGCTCGCAAGGCGTGCCCATCATTGGTTGATAGGGTCGTCTTTTGTGGCCATGCATATTCCGTGTCACCAACGCGCCACGCATGACGAACCTTAAAAGCCAGGTGGCCGAGGCAATTATGTTCTTCGAGCTCGGCCATTGTTCGAGGCACCCCGGCGCGTGCGAGGTACGTCGGCGATGCGCAGATGACCATCTGGTACGGTTTGAGGGGCCGCGCAACAAGATGGGAATCGGCGAGTGGTCCGATGCGAACGGCGAGGTCAAACCCATCTTCAATCAGATTCACGCGTTCGTTGCTGAGCACCAGTTCCACATGGACGTTGGGGTGCTCAACCGAGTAGGCGGCTAGCAGCGGCGCGATGGCCTCGCTGCCAAGCGTGTCAGGCGCACTGACGCGCAGGCGCCCCTGCGGAGTAGCCTGCATGTTCTCAATGCTGTCCTCAGCGATTTTCACCTGCTCGAGAATTGTACGGGCGGCCTTGTAGAAAGCAGTGCCGGCGTCAGTGAGGTTTTGTCGCCGCGTACTGCGGTTTAGCAGGCGCGCTTTGAGATGGTCCTCAAGTTGCTGGATTGTTTTGCCAACCATCACACCCGAGAGGTTAAGACTCTGTGCAGCAGCGCTGAACGTCCCCGCGTCGACCACGGCGACAAACACCTCCATACTTCGCAATCTGTCCATGCTCCTAACTTCCAGTTAGATGTTTCCTAATCAGGCGCTACTGGCCGGACGTCGCGCCGAAAGCCACAATCCTCCAACACATTCAACGGAGGCTCAGATGAAAGTTCTCGTATTCGGTGGTACCGGCACGATAGGCAAAGCAATCATGAGCGAGCTTGACCATCACGAGCTCGTTAGCGTTGGCAAGACGCGCGGTGACCTGCAGGTGGACATTACGGACGACGCGAGTGTTACAGGGCTTTTCGAGAAAATCGGCCGCGTTGACGCCATCGTTTCGGCAACCGGACATATCCACTTCGGCCCGCTCACGGAGACTACTGCCGAGCAATTCAGCTTGGGTCTCTTGAATAAGGTCCTCGGTCAGGTGCGACTCGCCCTCATCGGGCAACGCTACCTCAATGAGGGCGGCTCGATAACGCTAACAAGCGGCATCTGTACTCATGAGCCTATCGCACAGGGCAGCAACGCTACGACAGCCAACGCAGCCATCGACGCCTTCGTACTGGCCGCCGCCACGGAATTGAAACACGGACAGCGTATCAATGCAGTAAGCCCGTCCATCGTGACCGAATCGTCTGCGGCCTATGGACCATTCTTTCCTGGGTTCGAAACGGTCGACGCAGCTAAGGTC
The DNA here is from genome assembly GCF_046027395.1 of Paraburkholderia dipogonis. Lineage (GTDB taxonomy): Bacteria > Pseudomonadota > Gammaproteobacteria > Burkholderiales > Burkholderiaceae > Paraburkholderia > Paraburkholderia dipogonis_A. The sequence goes on from NZ_JAQQEG010000005.1 coordinate 10,059, forward strand.
GCGAAGGCATACCGCCGTAGCGTCGACGGTGTGCAAACGGGCAGGTCGTATCGCATCTGGTAAGGCGGCCTGCCCGGGATACAGCACTTTCCCGGGCACGGGTCTGGCACAAGTCATTGTGCGGCAGACAGCGTCGCTAGATTGTTCGGATTTCACGAAAAGGTATTTCTGGAATCCAGAAGTGGCCAGCGGCCTCGTGTGGCCACGAAGGCGCGTGAGCGCGGCGTCAACTCGCTAACGTTCGTCACTGCCTGGGTTCAGGGTAAGCCAGGCAGCGTATGGCCCACCCGAGAACATCATCCGTCTTCAACGCGGATGTTAGGCAGCACGGACGCGAGAATCATTGCTGCCACGTTCGGCGGCGTACCGTGGTTGCCGGACTGCGGTGAATAAACCTCTGCATCTCCGCGGATGGTTTCCCTGAGAGCGTGCATCTGCCGCCGTCCGAAGCCTCCGCCAGCGCCCATACCTGATTGGCGTGATTGCGACGCGTCGGGTCACGCCATGCAACAGCAATGGTCAAGTTGGGTAACTCTCGAGCACCGTCACCAAAAACGTGCGCGTCGAAACGCCCGAGCGAGGAATTGCAATTCGCTGGACGTGGGAATCGAGGGATACGGCCATTGTGCGGAGTATCCCTGCCAGCGCGCGGCGGCGAGGTGCACTGGCGATGCGCCGCAAGCGTGCCAGGCCGCGGGCCCTCGCTATGTTGCCTGCCCAGAGGGCGAGTCCTTTTATGACTCTGTCGAATGTTGAGCGAGATGTGTTACGTAAAAGTTCCAGTTGCTGTTGTGACTCGGTTTAGCATCGGCTTGAGCTCCGATTTCCAGTGCGCTGCTGATTACCGCAGATTGCGTTTCAACCCCACCGGAAGCAAGGCCTACTCAATGCAAATGTCCGAATAGTCCACCGCGGCCGACGATAGGCACTTCTGTCAAGCCGTAGAACGAATGTGTATTCGACGTAGGCATTGGCGCCAATAAATAACCAGTGGTTGAGAGCTTTGGGTACGGCTGATTCCTTCAGCGACGGTTCTTCAGTCGGAGAAAGCCTCATCGCGACGCTTCGTGCATGGGCAGATGCAACGGACCGCAACTCTGATATGAAGCAGGAAAGGTGAGCGGGCGCCTTGCTCGCCGTGCCGCTATCGGACATGCACTGGTGCGATGTCTTAAGCGCGGACAGCGGGGACGGAGGAATCCATTTTACGAGGGAATATAGCGTTGGCGCGATTGGGTCGGCCACTTGTACCGCAGAATAACTCAACAGAGTGCGCGAAATTCACGGTGGGTACTCGTGCCAGGGGCAAACGAGTAACTCAGATTCGACCTCGCACATGCGCAGGTATAGGCGTTCGTATGCCTCGCGGCTGGTGCTGATTTTGCGGAGTCTAATGTGCAGTATCAATGCCGCGCGGGACGATACCAAGCGACTCTGCTTTCCGAACGAGGTCGGGAAGAGAGCGGGCGTTCAACTTCTTCATCACCTGCCCGCGATGCACCTTCACAGTAATTTCACTCAGGTTCATCTCGGACGCAATCTGCTTGTTCAGGAGGCCACCTAGCACGTAGGGCAGTACTTCCTTTTCCCTCGGAGACAGGGTGTCGTATGACGCGCGCAACTGCATGACCGCGCCCTCGGATTCGAGTCGCGCCTTGTCGCGCCTCAGGGCCTGGCCGATGGCATCGAGCATGTCCTGGTCACGAAATGGCTTGGCAAAAAAGTCAGTCGCGCCCGCTTTCATCGCCTTGACCGACATTTCAATGTCGCCGTGTCCGGTCATGAATACCACAGGAATATGCATGCTGCTATCGACGATTTCCTTCTGGAACGTCAGGCCGTTCTTTCCCCGAAGCCGGACATCGAGAACGAGGCAGCTCGGTACGGCCGGACGGGAGAACAGCAGGAACTCTTCTGCGGAGGCGAACGTTTCAACGCAGAGCTCGACCGACCGCATCAGTGTTGCGAGGGCACGGCGTACTGCGGCGTCATCGTCCACAACGTAGACAATTGGACCGGTTAAGGCCTCGGCGCGAGAGATGGTTGGGGAAGTAGTTCCAGCTTGCATGTGGGGACCTTACAAAACCGGAAGGCGGCGATCCGCGGATGTCTTATATTAGTCGCAGATCATTTGCACAAACAATGGCCCGCAAACGGCCGGTCCGGGTAGAGACGGCCCAGGAGTATTGTTCAAAGAGACCGAAAAGACTATTCGCCGGCGCCTGCGACACGGCTTGCACGATATCAACTAGAGTCGCGGGTCACACCTCACCCACCTGCAAGCATAGTGAAGTCCACGCTTTTCTCTCCGCTGACGCTCCGCGACGTCACCCTCCGCAATCGGATTGTCATCAGCCCCATCCGGCAGTATTGCGCCCACGAGGGGTTGGCTAACGATTGGCATCTTGTCCACTACGGCAAGCTCGCGCAGGCCGGCGGCGGCATGGTGATGGTGGAAACCACGGCAGTGGAACCGCGCGGTCGCACGACCTATGGCGATTTGGGCTTATGGTCGAATGACCAGGTGGCGCCACTTGGTCGAATCGCCAGTTTTATCAAGGCGCGAGGGGCGGTGCCCGGCATCAAGCTCGGGCATGCGGGACGCAAGGCAGCAGTGACGCGTCCCTGGGAGGGCCATGCGCCCCTCGTCGACGCGGATGCCGTCCGGGGCGAACCGCCATGGAGAACGGTTGCGCCCTCGGCGCTCCCGGCGGCGCGAGGATGGCCTGAGCCCGACGCAATGGGTGCGGACCAACTGGAGACCGTCGCGGCAGCGTGGGAAGCAGCAGCACGACGTGCATCACGCGCAGGCTTCGAAGTACTGGAGATTCACTGTGGGCACGGGTATCTGCTTCACGAGTTTCTTTCCCCCGTTTCCAATCTGCGAAGCGACGCCTATGGCGGAGGGCCCGCTTGCCGGCGAGCGTATCCGTTGGAAGTCGTCAAAAGGCTGCGCGCCATCTGGCCGCATAATAAGCCCCTCATGTGTCGGATTTCGGTCATCGACGGCGCCGATGGCGGCTACGGCATCGACGAAATGGTCCAGTTCTGCCGGTATTTGAAGGACGCGGGAGTCGACGTCATCGACTGTTCATCGGGTGGCATATCTGGTCTCGCGAGTGTTGCAAACCGCCTAGCGCGTGGCGTTGGCCGGCAGGTTCGCCACGCTGGACGAGTTAGAAAGGACGCGGCAGTCAAAACGATGGCCGTCGGGCTCATCGTAGAGCCTGCCCAAGCCGAGCAGGTATTGCAGAGCGGGCACGCCGACCTCGTTGGGATAGGACGCGAGGCCCTCTATAACCCGAATTGGGCTCTACACGCGCGCGAACGGCTCGAGACGGACGGCTTCGGCAGTTGGCCGAAAGAGTACGGTTGGTGGCTCGAGCGGCGCGCTGAGTCGTTGCGCGTGTCAGCGGAAACTTCTCGCGGCGGCTGAGCAACTTAAAACTCGGTTCGCGCAGCGCTGCCGTAATAGCACATTTCATAGAGAAACAACCGACTTATCGAATTTTTATTTTTGCCATAGTCGCAGGGGGCATAGGGAGGCTTTAGCCTGGCGAAGCTTATCCGTAATATACGTGTAAGCCAATTGGAGGCATTGGACTTCCGATTGCTTGCACGACTTTCCTCGCGCCGGCGCCGGGCGGGAAAAGCCGGACGCCATATAAATCAGGCCAACGGATAGGGCATGACCTCAATCTACGATACCCCGGGGATGCAGTCCGCGGTGCAGTCAATCATCAGCGGTTCGACGGGTTCGAATGCCGACATTTCAGGGATTGTCACCGCGCTCGTGAACGCGAAGGTTGCGGGTCAGGCGAGCAGTATTGCCGGGCAGCAGACGACCCGGCAGACGCGGACTTCCGCGATTGGAAAGCTCAAGTCCGCGCTCGAGGCGCTCCAGGAAGCGTCGAAGTCGCTCGCCGACGGCACGGCGCTCGGCGGCCTCGCCACCCGAAGCGATGGAAAGGGTATTGCCGCAGCCGCCGGCAAGGGCGCGGTGGCCGGCAGCTACGCGATCACCGTCGATAACATCGCGACGGCGCAGACCATCAGTTCCTCGGCATTCGACCCGAAGGCAAAGCTCGGTGAAGGGACGCTGAAGCTTGTCGTGGGCGGCAAGGAAATCTCCGTTGAAATCACGGAGAAGAACAATACGGTTGGGGGAATCGCATCGGCGATCAACGCGGCGGCCAAGGGTTCCGGTGTCACGGCGACCGTCGTCACAGGCGCGGATGGCGCGCATCTCGTGCTGCGCTCCACCGGGACGGGCGTGGGTAACAGCATCTCGATGTCGGCCGACCTTGCGAGCGGCAGCATCGATGCCGGACTGTCCAGACTGAACGTTGTGTCATCAACCAGTACCGTCGACCCGAAAGACCCGACTAAAACGGTTTCCCCTTACACCACCGTCGATGGCAGTTCGGGCTGGACGCAGAGCGTGGTCGGCCAGGACGCGTCTTTCACCATCGCGGGCACGCGCGTCTATAGTGCGAGCAATAGCGTGGAAAACGCCATTTCCGACGTCACGCTGTCGCTAGGCGCCGAGTCCGTCGGCACGACGCAAACGTTGTCGATCAAGCGCGACGCTACGGTGCAGAAAGCGGCAGTCACTGCGTTTGTCGCCGCGTACAACAACTTCGTCAGCACGGCGGCAACACTGACCGCGTTCGACCCTTTGCAGAACAAGGGCTCACAAGGGGCCGCGCTGCTGGGGGATTCGATGCTCAACGGCATCCGCAATGAACTCGCGGCGGTGATCGGAAAAGGGGTTTCTTCAGCAAACGGCTCGCTCACCCTCGGCTCGATCGGCGTCTCGCTCATGGACGGCATGCTGTCGATTGACGATGCCGCACTCACCTCCGCGCTCACTAACTTTCCGGACAAGGTCTCGGCGCTTTTCGATTCCAATAACGGCATTGCGGCCACGGTGACGAATCGTGTCGACGCCTACGTCAAGAAGGACGGGATTATCGACAGTCGCCTGAGCTCGATCGATCAGGAAATGAAGTCGCTGTCGGCCCAGAAGGCTCGCCTCGACACTTACGCCGAACAGTTGACCAAACAGTACGGCGCGCAATTCACGGCGCTGAATACGTTGATGGCGCAAATGAATACCAACGCCAACTATCTCACCCAGCTATTCGGCAATGGCAATACTACCGGCGCGTTGAACGCCCGTTAGGCGTAGCAGTTCTCTATCGCAGTACTGACGGACGTCCCGCGGCGAAAACAGCGGGACGGTGGCCTGCTGCAGTCTTTTTTCCGGCACGTATTTCATCGGAGTTCTGAATGACCAGCAGTCTTTTGAATATCGGCCTGAGCGGGCTGAACGCGGCTTCGTGGGGTCTTCAGACCACGGGGCAGAACATTAGCAACGTCGCCACGCCGGGGTATTCTCGTGTGCGTCCGATATATCAGGAAACGCAGGGGCACTATTCGCCTTCGGGTTATCTGCCTCAGGGCGTGTCGACGACGACCGTGCAGCGCCAGTACAGCGATTTTCTGACGAGCGCGCTGAATGACGCGCAGGCGAGAGGCAGCTCACTGGCGACCTATTACTCGCTTGCGGCGCAACTGAACAACCTCGTCGGCAGTCCGACGGCGGGAATATCAACCGCGATCCCGGGCTTTTTCAACGGTCTTCAGGATCTCGCCAACAGCCCCTCCAGCCTCGCCGTACGCCAGACGGTGATGAGCAAGGCACAGGTTCTGGTCGACCAGTTCCATGCGGCGGGAGCGCAGTACGCGCAACTTCGTTCCAGTACGAACACGCAGATTAGCGGCGCGGTGTCCGAGATCAACGGGTACGCGAAGCAGATTGCACAGCTGAATGCGGAAATCGCGAAGGCGAGCGCGCAGGGGCAGCCGCCCAACGACCTGCTCGACCGGCGCGATCTCGCGGTCTCCAATCTGAGTCAACTGGTCGGCGCTCAAGTGGTGAGCGGCACCAACGGCGTCAGTGTATTCATGCCCGGCGGCCAGCCGCTGGTGAACGGCAACACCAGCTACGAGCTCGGCGCGGTGGCATCGCCTTCGGAACCAACGGAGCTGGCCGTTGCCTGGCTCGGGACGACGGGTGCCAATCCGAAGCCGACCCCCGTCGATCTGCCCGATTCGAGCCTCACTGACGGTGTGCTTGGCGGATTGATCACGTTCCGCCGGGAAACACTGGACCCTGCTCAGGCGCAGCTTGGCGCCATCGCGATGAGTCTCGCCGGACAGGTGAACCAGCAGAATGCGCTGGGCGTCGACCTCGCCGGCCGGCAAGGTGGAGACCTCTTCAAACTGGGCGTGCCGACGGTGTATGCGAACCGGAACAACACCAGTGACGCGCAGCTCGGCGTGAGCATCGTGGACGGAGTGAAGCCGCCGATCGGCGACTTCACGTTGTCCTTCGACGGCTCGAGCTACGCCCTCACGGACAAGGCGACCGGCAACGTGGTCGGCACTTCGGGCACCATGCCGGCAACCATCAACGGGATGAAATTCGAGTTGAGCGGCGCGATGGCGGCGGGCGATGCCTTCACCGTGCTGCCCACTCGGGGCGTGCTCGACAGTTTCGGTCTAGCGACAACCGACGGCGCGGCGATTGCCGCTGCTTCACCGGTGCTTGGCAACGCGAGCCCGACGAACTCGGGCGGCGGGAAGCTGGTCGTCGGCGTGACGGGTAGTGACTATTCGATTCCATCTTCGCCGACCAGCCTGAAATTCATGTCGAGCCCGGCGCCGGGTCAACTGACGGGTTTTCCGGTGGGCTCGACCGTCACCCTCGACGGCACACCGCCAACGACCATCGAGATTACGGATGCCGACACGCCCGTGCCGTACGACCCTGCAAAAGGCCTGGCGCTGATGGTCAACAGCAGCACTGCGGGCGGGATGAACGGCGTAAGGCTCGATCTCTCCGGTAAGCCCGCGAATGGCGACTTATTCACGGTATCGCGCAATAGCGGCGCGACCGGCGATGGCAGTAACGCGCTCGCGCTGTCGAACCTGCTGAAGGCCAAAGACTTCAATGGCGGCATCACGCTCACTAGCGGCTTCAGCAACTACGTCAACAGCGTCGGCAACACCACCAATCAGTTGAAGTCCGCCGCCGCGGCGCAGAACGCCGTGGTCCAGCAGGTCGGCGCCGCCCAGCAGTCCGTGTCGGGCGTGAACATCAACGAGGAAGCGGCGAACCTCATGTACTACCAGCAACTCTACCAGGCCAATAGCAAGGTCATCCAGGCGGCATCCACGATGTTCGACACCGTGCTGGGCATCTTCCGATAAGCGAACCTTCAACTGGACTCGTTCCTCATGTACGCACAAAACACCTACTTCCAGAATACCGCGCCGCCTTCGCAAGCATTGCTCGACTCCGTCAACGGCACGAGCAATCGCAAGGAAGCCGCCAGCCAATACGCCGGCAGCAACCGGGGCGAAGACCTGCAGGCGACCTTTCTGCGCCTGCTGATCGCGCAACTGCAGAACCAGGACCCGACGAGCCCGATGGATAGCTCGCAGATGACCTCGCAGCTCGCGCAAATCAACACGGTCTCCGGTATCGCCCAGCTCAACGTGTCGCTGTCCGCATTGGCGGCGCAGCTCACCGCGGACCAGCAAACCCAGGCCGCGCTGCTGATCGGGTCCACCGTACTCGCTCCGGGCAACTCGGCGTCAGTCACGGAGGGCAAGTCCGCCGGATTCGGCGTCAAGCTGGAGCGTGACGTGACTGACCTGCAGATTGTGGTCAAGAACTCGGCCGGCCAGGTTGTCGATACGCTGAATCTCGGCAAGCAGTCGGCCGGCACGGTCCCGGTCGGCTGGCAGCCCAAGGATGCGAGTGGCAATCCGCTGCCGGATGGCACCTACACCTTCACCGCGACCGCATCGGCCGGCGGCCAGCAGATTCCGTTGAAGACGCTTTCGACATCTGTCGTGCACGCGGTCATCAGGCAGCCGGACGGGACGCCCGGGCTCGCACTGTCTAACGGCACCATCGTGGGTCTGAACGACCTCGCGGCCATTGTTTAACCGACCCGAATCTTTCGAGGAACGACCATGAGTTATCAAGTTGGCCTGAGCGGACTCGCCGGCGCGTCCAAAGACCTGGATGTGATTGGCAATAACGTCGCGAACGCGAACACCGTTGGTTTCAAGCAGGGCGTGGCGCGCTTTTCGGACATGTATGCGAACTCGGTTGCAACCGCTGTCAACAACCAGATCGGCATCGGCACACGGCTCGCCCAGGTACAGCAGCAGTTCACGCAGGGTGGTATCACGAACACGGGCCGCGAACTGGATATCGCCATCAACGGGAACGGGTTCTTCCAGATGCAGAGCAATGGCGTGCTCACGTACTCGCGCGATGGCGTATTCGAGTTGCACAACGGTTACATCGTTAACGCTGCGGGCCAGAATCTGATGGGCTACAACGCCGACGCGTCGGGCGTCATCAACACGGCCTCCACGGTGCCGTTGCGTGTGCCGATGAGCAATCTGCCGCCCAAGGCCACCACGGCGATCACGGCGGGCTTGAACCTGAACGCACAGGACAGTCTGCCGAAGACGACCCCGTTCGCGAAGGGCGACCCCATGAGCTACAACTATGCGACGTCGACCGTGGTGTACGACTCGCTGGGCGGTTCGCAGCAGGTCGACATGTACTTCGTGAAGACGGCCGCCGGTTCCTGGGACGTGTATGCAGGCTCGGCAACGGGTGCGGCAACGCAGATCGGCACGGCGAAGTTCGATACCTCCGGCAATCTGGTTTCGACCACCGACGCCGCGGGGAACCCGACGGCGAAGCCCCTTGCGTTTGACTTTGCAGTGGCGACAACGGACGGCTCCGCCACACCGCAGAGCCTTTCGTTGAGTATTGGCGGCACGACACAGTACGGCGGAAAGACCGGTGTCAATCAACTCGGCCAGGACGGTTTCGAGTCAGGGCGGCTCGCCACCTTCGCGATCGATGTGGACGGCACGATTGTCGGGATGTACTCCAACGGCGAGACCATGGCCATTGGGCAGGTAGCCCTGGCCACTTTCAATAACCCCAATGGACTGGTCAACCTCGGCGGCAATCAGTATGCCGCGACGAACTCGTCGGGCGTGCCGCAGATTTCGGTGCCGGGTTCGACTAATCACGGAGCATTGCAGGGCGGGGCGCTGGAGGCTTCGAACGTCGATCTCACGTCCGAGCTCGTGCATATGATCTCCGCGCAACGCAACTATCAGGCGAACGCGCAAACCATCAAGACGCAGCAAGCGGTGGATAACACGCTAATCAATCTGTGATGGCAGGCGAAACGGGGAGCGTTATACCGAAGAGCGCTCTCTGCCCCGCCTGACAAAAAGGCCGCGACACCGGTGAGGTGCGCGGCCTTCTCTTTTGCGAGTGCGGCGAGGGGCGCCTCGCGCGGGCGACCGGCTCTGGACTGTCGCGGGGCCCGCCGGCGCCGGATCGAATCAAATCAAGGTTCGTGACGCAGGTAACCTTCCTTCGCCGTATCGCGCATGCTGAACGAAACCAGGAAAGAAATTGCGCAGAGGGCCGTCACATACCAGTAGAACGTCGTCTCGCTGCCCGCCTGCTTGAACCACAGCGCGACGTACTCGGCTGTACCGCCGAACATTGCATTGCCGACCGCGTACGAGAGGCCCACACCCAGTGCGCGCACTTCGGGCGGGAACATTTCAGCCTTGATGAGTCCGCTGATCGAGGTGTAGAAGCTGACAATCGTGAGGGCGATGGTCACGAAAACGAACGCCATGAGCGGACTGGATACGTCCTTGAGGGCGTGCAACAGCGGTACGGTGCACAGTGTCGCGAGCGCACCGAACATCAGCATCGACTTGCGGCGGCCGATCCGGTCGGAGAGTGCGCCGAATACCGGTTGCAGGCACATGAATACAAAGAGTGCGCCGGTCATCACATTGCTGGCGGTTTTGGCGTGCATGCCCGCCGTGTTCACCAGGTACTTCTGCATGTAGGTGGTGAACGTGTAGAAAATCAGCGAGCCGCCGGCCGTAAAGCCGACAACTGAGATGAACGCCTTGCGATGCTTCCAGAGACCTCGCAGCGTACCGGCTTCCTTCTGACGGCGCGATTCCGCCGTCGTGGTTTCTTCGAGCGACTTGCGCAGGTAGAGCGCGACGAGTGCGGCGCCTGCGCCCACCACGAAGGGAATGCGCCAGCCCCATGCCTTGAGGTCGTCGGCGGAAAGCGTCTGCTGCAGAATGATGAGCACCAGCAGCGCGCAAAGCTGGCCGCCGATCAGTGTCACGTACTGGAACGACGAGAAGAAGCCGCGGCGTCCCTTCAGCGCGACCTCGCTCATGTAGGTCGCACTCGTACCGTATTCGCCGCCGACCGACAGGCCTTGAAAGAGGCGCGCTATCAGCAGAAGCGCGGGGGCAAGCGCGCCGATCTGCGCGTAGGTCGGCAGGAATGCGATGGCCAGAGAGCCGCCGCACATCATATACACCGACACCAGCATGGAGGTCTTCCGGCCGTGTTTGTCGGCCAGTCGCCCGAAAAACCAGCCGCCGATCGGACGCATCAGAAAGCCTGCGGCAAAGACGCCCGCCGTATTCAGCAATTGTGTAGTCGTATTGCCGCTGGGGAAAAAGGCGGGCGCGAAGTATATGGCGCAGAACGAATAGATGTAGAAGTCGAACCATTCGACGAGATTGCCGGATGAGGCGCCGACGATGGCGAGAACACGCCGGCGAGTATCTTGCGCTGAGACGACCTGCGCATCTTTGAAATCAGTCATGCTCTGTCTATCCTTCGTTGCTTGAGTCTTAAATATCCAGCGGTCGGATCGCCGCTTCTCGTGGTGTTGCCAGTCATTCAGTTAAGCGGCATCAGGCTGCGAATTGTCTGCATCCTTGCGCGCGTTGGTATGTTTGGAAGTAGCTGTGCAGCGTGTTAGTTTCCTTACCAGCCTTCCTAATGTTCTAGGAAGCCCGTGGAAAATGATGTCCGCGAAATCGATGTCGCTGACCACCTTTCGTGCAACGCGAACTAGACTAGGATTTTTGTAGCTGGCAAAGAGGAATCAAAGGCTGACGAGGAGGCCGAATGCCGTGATACCAAGGGCGTCCGGAAGTTTAAGGAACCTAGGGTTTGTCGGGCCAAAGATTGCAATGAGGGTCAGTAGGACGCCAATTGTCTAGAACATCGTCATTCGCCGGTCTCCGTATGCTTGATGCGCCACATACGCGGCGCTTTTCCATAACCAGCTGATAAAAAAAGGCACAGCGCATTGCTGTGCCCAATGACAACGAACGTCAGGGGAGGAGTAAAACCCGTCCATTGCCAATCACTCATATCCTCCCTTCTGCATTGCGGTGTCCGGGGGCATGTTCACATGTTTTCAAGGATACCCACGCTGCCCAATCAGAAAAAGGCGCCAATAGCGAAAACACAAATCGCTAGTATCGAACAATCTGCGGTAGAAGGATCTTCAGGTTTACGTCAGCGAGCATGAATTCTGTGCCAGAGATTTGAGAAGAAATAGTACCTTGCGCCGGGAGACGGTGACGGGACGGTGGGCGCTCTGGTTGGACCAGACGCTCTCTGCAATACCATGCTGCTCACCCAAATCGCTTGCGATGTTGTAGCCGGCGCCCCATCGGCGGAGGGATTCGGACTTGGGACTTGCTCCAAGACGGCCGGTTCGCCCGTGGTATCTCTGCTTGCGGAGGAGTTCCGGCAGGTCATGCATCATCGCCCACAGGCCGCGTTCCACGGTATGCAAGCAATGCCCGAGTTTCGCAAGCCGAGGTCATGCTATGCGCTATTTGAACGATTGCGTTCTCCCCTCCGAATCTATCCGTCTCCAAACGCGGGACGTTTGATGCTTGTCAAGCGGGAAAGATTGCGAAGGCGGAGGTAGCCAAGATTTCGCCCTTTTGCGACGGTGCTCGCCTTGGGACAGTCGATTCTCTCTGTCGTTTCCATTGCAGTGACGAGAACGATTCCACCCATATGACGGCAGTCGTTGAGGCCATTGAGCTGTTGCTCGCGAGACCGGTGCCGCTGTGGTTCTCTCGCACCATGCCAATCGCAGTCCCGTCGCCATGGGCAGCGGCGCCGTGGCGGCCGCCGCGCGTGGCTCCTCGGCGCTTACAGATGGCGTGCGCTGGCAGGCGAACCTGCCTCACGTCATGGAGCAGACGGCTTTGTCGCATCGAATGCTAGAAGGGGGCCGACAACGTACGATTCGCCTCGACACCGCGAAAGCCAACTACATCATAACCCCCGCCCCTCTGATGCTGCGCAGAGGGTCCGTTTCCGAGGCGTTAAGGACTGTGGACCGACCGCCGCTCCCTCGCGTGGTCAATCGACCGAAAAAACAGAGCAATACGCAACGGTCGACTGTTCGTAGAGGCGGCTTGATGACAGCCAACCGAATCGTGCGGGTACGACCCTGCCCTTGCAAGACGGTGAGGCCACACACAGTTGTGTGGAGATCTGGTTTGCACGCAATATTCTTCGCGGCTTCATTATCCGTCGTCACGCTGCCGAGTAGATCAGCTTCAATGAAGTTCGCCAAGCTCATCGGAATTTACAGATAGCAGCGGTCGTGGGCGTCGCTGCAGGGCCGTGGCAGATAACACTCTGAAGAATCAAGGCGGGAACGACGTTTGAGTGCGCACATCGCGTTTGATCTTTGCTAGGGAAGCGGAACAGCTTAGCCCAAGCGGGTCCGAGGATTACTTGATCTGGCATGTGCTCGCCTCCATGACTGCGCCAACTATGTCGTCGCGAGCAAAGAACTCGCGCGGTCTACGTCACGATCAAAGCGGTCTGGCCGCGCGGAATGGGCGCTGAGTGTGCATTTGGTATCTCGCGCCCATCGACCGTGCAAACGCACCAGGCCGCGAAGCGGCCGTTCGCCAGGCTCTGTTCTAGCTCGCCGTTAGAAGATCTGACCCGCAGGCCGTCGGCACGGACTCGGCGGAGGCCTTGGCGCTTCCGAGTGCGGAACGGGTGAGCCTCACGGCCATCGAATTGATGCATAAATCTGCCCCATTCGTTATTTCGCGTAATTTTGTTGTGCTTCACTAGGCTTTGTAGAAAGTTGCCCCCCGACGCTGGAAACGAACCCGAATCGTGGGTGCAACTAATTTTGTTACCACTGGACGGCCGGAAATTGGCGGCGTCCACGGCGCTCCGGAACAAAATTGCTTGCAAACAATTCAAGCAAAATTGTTCCTTCGGCCAACAGTTCAAGCAATTTTGTATCCTTTTCGACACCGTGGCCGAATCTTCACCTTGCATTGTTGCGTAAGCGCTCTATGGTCTTAAAGGCGCCCGGCCCTTAGCTATCGGCGGGCGGGCGCTATGGAGCGCCCATGGAAGCAGGCGACCTTGACGACAGCCTTTACTGCTCACGCGGACGATGGGGAGGCGAACTATCGACACGTCGCAATGGGCCAGCCCCGATGAGGGTGCGCTCGATGGCCGCCGGCGTGCGCTGTATTTTGCGAAAAAGGAAGCAGTCTCGCTGTATCTTTCCTGTGCGACGGCCGACACAATCAAGGGGGTTACTTCACTGGGCGCAAAACAGGCCTATCGTCTGATTCATGAACGTTGCATTGAAACCCACCCAGACGAACGGCCCTACGGATGGCGTGGGTTGGTGCCATGGGTGCGATTGAAGCAGTATCAGCGGTCTCGCAAGATCCAAATCGACCAATTTGGTGGGGGCGCCGTTGGCGCGCTGCAGTCGCTACTCGACGCTTGGCCTGAGCTTCGCAAGGCCTTCGAAGCACGTATTTTGAGCGGCGTTTCATCCAGGCGGCTGGTCGAAACGGCGCCATTGCGCATGGTTTCTCGACCAACTTCGTGGCCTCGGATATGAGCAGCGCGCCGAGTGGCCGTTTAATACGGCTAGGCTTGGCTATGTCTCAATTGGCCGGTATGTCGACAGCGTGCTGTCGGCGAACCCACGAGCACTAGCGGCGACGAGCGGTGGCCCAGACCTGGTCGCGAAGCTGAAGACCGGAGACGGCGCTCGACGGCCGGTGATGAAGTTCATGCAGCGTGTCGAGATGGATGCACACAAACTCGACGGACGTTTTTGTGTGTCGCTTCCTCTGGTGGGGGGCGGTTCGCAGGAGAAGATCGTTCATCGTCTGTGGGTCATCGTGATCCTTGAGGTGGCGTCGCGTGCGGTACTTGGCTACTACTTCAGCATGAGGCGGGAAATATCAAAAGACGCCGTCCTGCGCGCGCTCAAGCGGGCATTGAGCAGGTGGCGCATGCGCCCGGTGAGTTTCTGCGACAAACCGTATCTGCCCGAAGCCGGGCTCCTCTCCGCACTTGGCGATGAATTCGTCGGGCTCTGCTGGGATGAGATTAGTGTAGACGGCGCGCTGTCGGAGACCTGGCAACACGTTCGCGATGCGTTGCAAGATGCGGCTGGTGCCACGGTGCTCGACCCAAAAAATTCGTTTTCGAAACGTCGTAGCAAGGACGACCGGCCGTTCATCGAAGCTTTTTTTCGTAACCTGGCGGGACAGGGCTTTCAGCGCCTATCCAACACCACTGGCGGCAAGCCTCAGGACCGAAAGGGCCGACAGCCCGAGGAGGTGCCTTTGGCGAGCCGATTCCAGTACGAGTACGCGGAAGAGTTGCTCGACATGCTTGTCGCAAACTATAACGTCACGCCACACAGCGGCATCGGCAACCGGACGCCGCTGGCCTACGCGAAATTTCTATATCAGCATTCGCAGCAAACCTTGCGTCGAGCCGATCCGGCTGTTGTGGACGCCCTATTGAGCGTTCGCAAGCGATGTATCGTGCGCGGCGGCGCCCAAACGGGGCGCGCCCCGTTTGTCGAGTTCTATTACGGACGCTACACGAACGAGGTGCTTCACAGTCGCCATGACCTCGTCGGGTCCGAGATCTGGGTGGTGTGTCATAAGGAGGACGATTGTCGGGTCGCGCTCGCTTCGACTGTCGACGGCATGTTGCTTGGTGTGCTGCGGGCGGCGCCACCCTGGAACTTCTCGCCGCACAGTCTTTCCGTTCGAGCGGCAATCCGTCAGGCTTGTTGCCGCGGGCAGTTCACAATCCCCACGGGCGCGGATGCAATTGACGTCTTCATGCGTTATGTAGAAAGCCATGCGTATCACCGCTTACCCGTTCATCCCGCCTACCTGGAGGCACGACGCATATTGGCTGCGGCCGCCGACCCGTCAATCGGGGCTGCGATGTTGGACGCAGCTACGGCGCGAGCTCAACAGGCGGGCACCGACTCTCCCCGCGTTCCCAGCACCGAGCGGTAAGGCAACACGCGGTCCGTTGCGGCACGGCGCGGCGGCTCCAACCAAAGCAGGCAGGCCTTAGCGCCACCCTGCCGCCGCGTCGCTTGAACCGACGCCAGTTAAGTAGAAACCGATTAACCGGGGCGATACAATTTGACATAATTAAAGTGATCAATTTTTCGTTATCTATTTAGTTAAACCGGTCCTCTGTCCGCTGAATTCCGCGGCGTCTATTCGACACCCTACGCAACGAGGGTGTTGTTCTGCGTTAGCGTCCGACTGTGCCATGCCCATTCACATTCACTTCGTCACCGATACGCGCCGCGATCTACGAACGCTTCTTCTCAAACGACCATTGCGTTCTCGCTCGTAAATTCATCCGTATTGGTGTTTTCACGCTGCAGTGCCGAACCATCCGCCAGATCGTGGCTCACGTTGACTCCCGGAAAAGCACACCATAAGGAGGTACGTTAATTTCGAATACGCAACCAACCATCTGTCCCAACTACGTACGCCACAAGACACGAGACCACCTACAACACGTGGCCGCCTGAAAAAATTAATGCGCAGATACGTCACGTGGCGATTAATCATTGACGATCGTCCTGCGTTCAACTTCTGGTAAATTTATTGCTGCGCGGTGCAGTACAAATACAAAGGCCGCCAATAATATCGTCGAGGTGCTTCATGGAAGTTCTTGATCGCGCGCCCGCCGTCTCGCCGGATGGACGCGTTGTGGTTTTCATGCTGCCGATCCGCGGGCGCGAGGTCGAAATCGCGGTTGCACGTGACGCACTCGAAGAACACTTCTGGCTGCCGCCTGACGCCGACGCGGCACGCACACTCAAGACATTCGAAAGCGGTCGCAACCGCATCGTCGCTGTCGCACAAAGAAAGTTACTTGCGCGGCCCGACGAACCGCTACGGGTGACCGCGAATGACTTCGTGACCCGGTAACCGGCCGTTGGCTGACGATGACCGTGGCGTCGCGATGCGTCTTTGATACACAAAAGCACGATCGTTCATATGTTGCTAATTTCTTTTATGCAAAGTCCCCAAATGGCGGAACAGTGACGATTTCTCAGCCTCTCAACTCCGCTGCAGACGGCGACCTATTCTTGCGACCTCGAACACAGTTCGCCATATTCTCGTTGATCCGATCGATCATATTGCCGGAACATGCCCCAGGATTCTGATCGACGCGCGAGCGCTTGTTAGTAAGCGCAAGGTTACTGACATCACGACCATGTTTATCTAGTAGAAGCGCATTGCGCATGACGCCCAAAACCGGCGGTAGCCTATCCTGCCGTCCCTCGTTTTTATGTCCTTAAGTTTGCCATCCGCAAGTCCCGTGAGCGGGGTTGACCGTGGTCGCGCAAATAGATCAAAACCCCGCCGCAGGAAAATATGTTCGTCCGAATAGGGACGCCGCACACCTCGCGCAGCAAGATGAACTGTCCTAGTTGAAAGAAGTGATGTATCGCGTGAACAGGTATCCCTGCCCGCGCAAATAGAAGTTAGGTCGGAAGCGCGAAGGTACGACTCACGGAGCAAAACGCATGAGCATGCGTGATCGCACGCCGCGCAGAAAAACTCAAATTCCGTGTTGATTCCCCGTGCATGGGTGCCGACGGTTGCGCAACGTGGGCATAGAGCCTTTCACGGGCATCGCGCCAAAAATTGTATCGGATGGATACGTCGCATCAGGTTCCGCGATCATCCGTCGCACTATGGTGGGCGATGGATTGCGTGTGTTGCCCGTTGTCAACGCACAATCTTGATCACTTGATTCGAGGGGCGATGTGGCCGGGTTCTCGTGCGCGCAGATTCCGGTGGGTTACCCGTATGCAATGGCACAAAAAAATTCCTGTTCCGGGGAAATGCCGCTTATTCCAGTTGGTTCCATCGACCCGAAATGAGTCTGTTTCGGGGTATTGACGACCGTTATTCCCCTTAGCAAGATATCGTGAAAGCAGTACGCGGGAGCGAATGATGCCGGTGGTGAAGAGCTTTACCCAGGCGCAATGGGACGCGGCAGCGCGCCGTCTCGACGCACTGCCGGAAAAACCCGCGCATGAGCATCGCGTCAATGTCCGCGATGGAATGAAATCCATGCAGCCTCAAGTTATTGGTGCCCAGAGGAAGGGCTACACGCAGGAAGAAATCGTTCAGCAGATCGCGCAGGACGGCGTGGAGATTAGCGCCAGCACGTTGCGATACGCGATGCAACGTGCAGCGAAAGAAGACGAGTCTACACAGGCGGAGCGACAAGTCAAAACGCGCACTGCCACGGCATCACCGCGCGCAAAGAAGGTCAATCAAGAGGCGTCGCCACATAACGACCGTGCTCACGCAGGATCACAGCAGAAAGGGAATGGGGGCGTAACCAAGCCCGGGCAACCGGTTCAGGGCTTCCTCGGATTTCCGATCAGTCCGGATACCGAAAACTTGTAGAGGTCTCACATGGCAACGGAAAATCCTCCTATCTATATGGTCGGTGGCAGCAAGGGTGGTGTCGGCAAGAGCTTTGTGACGCTGGCGCTGGTTGATTACCTGCGACGGACGGACGTCAACGTCGTGCTGGTTGAGACGGATACGTCCAACCCCGACGTCATGAAGGCTGTCCACGACGAAATCGAATGTGGGTCGTGTGATCTGGACGACGTGAGTGGCTGGATCGATTTCGTCAATTTCTGCGATTCGCATCGGGATGCGACCGTTGTCGTCAATACGGCGGCCCGCAGCCAGGCGGGCGTCGCGCAGTATGGCGGAACACTCGCCAGCACGCTCGATGAACTGGCGCGGCGTCTGGTCGTGCTGTGGGTCATCAACCGGCAGCGCGACAGCCTCGAACTGCTTCTCAAGTTCGGCGCGACGTTCCCAGGTGCTACGACGCATGTTGTGCGCAACGGCTATTTCGGCGCGCCGGAAAAATTTACCCTGTATCGGGACTCGCAATTGCGCAAGGCCGTCGAGGCGCAGGGCCGGTCGCTGGATTTTCCCGATCTCGCGGATCGCGTCGCGGATGAACTTCGCAGTCAGCGGCTGTCGATACGCAAGGCAGCGGAGACGATGCATATTGGCGAACGGGCGGAACTGCTGCGCTGGTGCGCGCTATATAACACGATGTTCGCCGGGGTGACGGCCCATGCGTAACAGGCGGGCGACGCCGCCTGATACGCTCGCCCGCCTGTTTCTCGATGTTACGGGTGACTTGCCCGACGACGCCAGTCTCCTGCGGATTCGGCGGATTGCCGGTGCGCTGAGCCTGCGGGACAATGACGCTCTATGGTCGATGATCGTCGTGCTTGAATACTACGCGCGCCTCTACGAAGCGATGCCGGAGCGTATCCGGCAGGCGGGCACAGGCAGTCTCGACGCGATGTGGGCCGAGGCGCACGCGGCGACGGATGCGCTGATGGCGCAGCATCGCGACGCGCTTGCGCGCTGCAAGGCGACGATTGAACTGGCCGAGAAGATGATCAGCGAACAGGAAGCGCGTTACCGGACTGCACTCGCGGAATTGAACGGACAGGCGCTGACCAGATTGTCGGAAAGAGCGGCGGACCGGATCGCGCGTACAGCGGGGAACCGGCTCGTAGGCGTGACGGCCATCGCGGCGCGCGAGCAGGGGCAACGGCTTGAGGCAGCGGTCGTGTCATTCGAGCAGGTCACCTTGCGACGGCTCATGAGGGCGTGCTATGGGCTGGTGGTCGGTGGCCTGGTCGTGATGATGCTGGCGGCAGGTGCGGGCGCACTGGCAGGCTGGTGGGCAGGCAGCCATCCGGGACGGGCGGGCGGCTCGCCGGCTGCCCGCACAGGTTACGCTTCATCGGTATGGTCTTCCATGAAGTCGGTGACATAGCGGAGCATGCTTGCGGCTGCGTCATTCGGGTCGAAGGCGATCATGGGTGCGCGGTAGCCTTCATCTTCGGCGCAGGCGAGCGCCATGTCATAGTGCTGGCCTTCGTTGCATTGCAGATCGGTGGCTTCGACGAAGGTCGCGCAGAGGTCGGGCGAGCCTTCGGCATTCGTGACGAGCACGACCATGCGGATACGGCGGGTCATGGTGGGTTTTCCGGTTCGGGTAAGCAGGTGGCAGTAATACAAGTCTGCCGCCTGTTTCGCCCCGTTTCCGGGGCGAAGGCAGGGGCTACGCAGCGCGCGGGCCGGGTTGTGCGGTGTTCATGCTCTCAGCGGTCGGGAAAGGCCACGGCGCCAACGCCTTATCTGTGCCGGAAGTGGGTGCTGCATCGGGAGGCATATCGTTGACGTGTCCGGTGCCGTTCCCGGCATCCGGTTCCGCTTCGTAGTCCTCGCTGTCCGGCGCTTCGCCGGTACCGTCTCCTGTATCCGCATCGTTGTCCTCATCCTCGTCGTCGCGGCTTTCCCAGGAGGGCGTGGCCGGTGTTTCCCGATCGGTGAGGACTTCCGGGAGCCATGTGGCTTTTGCGAGCCGCAGTTCGGCGGCGGCAGCAGCGTCGGCCTTCTTCATCTTCCCGAGGTCAGCGGCAACCTTGGGGGACACGGCGGCGGCCACGACTTCCGCGATGCGCGCCTTGCTGACGTGATCGAAGTACGCAGTGCGGGTCGGTGTCCAGTACCGGGTCATGTCGAGGTTCAGCGCGCCCGCGAGTGCATTGATCGCATGCGGCTTTTCCTCGCCAGCGATGCCGTCGAGCAGCGCGCCCGTGCAGAACGCGAGGAGGTCGAGCAGGGTCGTGCCAGGGTCCTGCTGCATCAGCCACGGCAGCAGGTCGGCGCGTCTGGCGGGCAGTTCCGCGATCCAGCGTGCGCGCTGCGTCTCGATGGCGTTCCACGCGGGGCTGGCGGGCAGGTCGTCCGCTGCACGCAGCAGGCCGTCGTGATTGTTCTCGCCGGAAAGCGCCAGGCAGCCGAGCGCGGACGTATGCCCGTAGTGTTCGGGCAGTGCCAGCGGAATCAGTTGCCGCAGGATGGCGGCGAGCGCGATGGCGGGCTGTGCGACCAGTTCTGCGTGGACTGCGGCGGTACGGTGTGCGGTGAGCCGCTGACAGAGTTTCGCGCTGTGGACAGGCTTGACCTTCGGGGTCGGCGTGTCCGCTACGTCCTGCTCCTTGGCTTCCGGCGTGCCGGTGACCGTCGCGCCCGCTGCGTCGAGCGCCGCGCTGTTCTCACGCCTCACGAGACCGCGCTCGATGAGCAGTTCGCCTTGCGGACCGACCATCACGAACGCACCGGCCTCGGCTATCTGATCCGTGTTCCAGACTACAATGCGGCTTTCGAGCGCGATGATCGCCGAATTGACGCGCTCGACTTCCTCGTTGAGGCGGTCGGCTTCCTCATAGGCGTTTTCGTCGTCCTCCGAGAGTGCTTCGAGTTTTTCGGCCAGTTCGTCCCGCTGCGCGGTGAGAGCGTCCGCCTCGCGCTGCTCGTCCCCGGTATATGGACGCCGGACGGGGCGCAGCCTGCCGTGGCGGTTCAGTTCCAGAAAATTGCGTTCGATGCGCGTTTCGGTCCAGCCCCAACCCTCGGCGCGGACTTCCCCGGCGGCGGCGTCGAGCTTCTGCGCAACGAGGCGCTGCAACAGTTCCGCGTCCGCGATATACCCCGCGTTCTGGTCGTCGCTGAACAGATCGCGGCGCACATAACCGCCAGCAGATTCGTAGGTGTCAAGACCGACGAAGCGCACGAGGCGGCTGCGGCTCGCGTCGATTTCCGCGCGGGTGATGGCCTGCCGCAGATAGTTGGGCTGGCGCTGCCACTCGTTCGCCTCGAACCAGATATGCTCCTGCGTCTCGTGGTCGTCCGCGAGAGCGAGCGCGGCAAGCTGGTCGAGTGTGATGGCATCGTCGCGCAGCAGTGCGAGCAGTCGGGGCGAGACGTTCGCGAGCTTCATGCGGCGTTTGACCGTGAGCGGTGAAGCGGAAAAGAGCGCAGCGATGTAGTCGACACTGCGACCTTCCCCGGCCAGCATCCGGTACGAACGTAGAACGTCGAACGGGTCGAGTCCTTCGCGCTCGCTGTTTTCGATCAGCGAAATGGCGAGGGCTTCGCCTTCGCTGACGATCCGCACGGGCACCGGATAATCGGCAGTGATGTGCTTCTGCTCGTACAGCAGATCGAGCGCGGCCTCGCGGCGCTGCCCCGCACAGACCCCGTACTTACGCTGCTTGCTGCGCGACCCCTTCATCTCGTGCACAACGAGGTTTCTGCAGCAGTCCTTTCGCACGGATGTTCGTCGCAAGGCCGGGAATGCCGGAGAGCGGTTTCGTGCGGGCATTGAGTGGCGAGCGCCGCAGGCTGGAATAGGGCACGGTGACGACAGGCTGTTCGTTGCCGAAACTGGTTTCGAGTGCGGATGCGGCTTCGGCGGTGTCCACCGTGGCGGTTTCGATTTCATGGGCTTGCATGATTAACTCCAGAAAGTTGGGAGGTAAGTTCCGGGTCAGAGTGATGCAGGATGCTGTCAGGACTTGACTCGGATAGGAGTCCTGACAGAAAGGTTGGGGCGAGGCGGTGGGGTACCGCCTCTGCTGTGCTTACGCCTTCATCTGGCGCATCGCATCCGCGAGCATCCAGAGGGCGCGGTTGAGCTTCACGTTCTGGTCGATGCCGGTGATGGGGCGGGTGGACATTGAGCGTCCGGTGCGTGAGCGTCCGTGCAGGCCGCCCTTGGTCAGGTTTTCCTGCACGCGGTTAAAGACGGTCCAAAGGTCGTCGCGGCGATCCTCGAAGCGGCGCGGAGCGAGTAACTGGCTGTCGGTGACAGGGGCCGGTGCCTCTGCGTCGGTCGGGTCGTAGCGCAGCGCAAGTGCGGAGCGGGCGAATGCGTGCTGTTCGTCGCGGTCGAGCGTGACGGCACGCATGCCGTCCTTTTGCTCGCGGATCAGGTCGAAGCCGTCGAGCACGTCGAACGCGCCGTTGATGACGTTCTGCACGATGTTGCCTTTGTGCGGCACACGGATATCCCGGACGCTGTCGCCCGCCACCATGCCGTTCTGGCAGACGAAGCGCAGCATGCCTGCGAGCATCTGGTAACTGCTAGTGCCATCGTGCGAGTTCAGCAGGACGATTTCATTGGCTTCGTCGCCGGTGGTCTGCTCGGCATGGCGAAGCCGCAGCATGTGCTTTGTGTACTCGCGGCGGTCGTCGTGCCGCACGCGCGTCTGGCAGACCATGAAAGGCTGGAAGCCTTCGTTGCGCAGGCCGCGCAGCACCTCGATGGTCGGAATGTAGGTGTAGCGATCGGAGCGGCTTTCGTGCTTGCCGTCCGCGAAAATGGACGGGGCAACGCGGCGAATCTGATCGTCTGAGAGAGGCGAGTCAGCGCGCAGCATCGGGGAGCCGTAACGGAAAGAGGAAGCGAGTTTCATGGCAATCTCCACAGTCAAGGTTGAGGACCTGAACCGGGCGAA
Source organism: Paraburkholderia dipogonis (assembly GCF_046027395.1). Classification (GTDB taxonomy): domain Bacteria; phylum Pseudomonadota; class Gammaproteobacteria; order Burkholderiales; family Burkholderiaceae; genus Paraburkholderia; species Paraburkholderia dipogonis_A. Next base: position 32,726 of record NZ_JAQQEG010000005.1, read on the forward strand.
GGGATGTGACTTGCCGTTGTGGCTGGACACCTCCCGGTGGAACTCGGGGTTGGCCTTGCTGCCGCCAGGCTCCCGGGTTTCCGCCCGTGCGACTGAAGGAGCCGATAGCGGGCAGGCGTCAAGGAAAAAGGCGAGGGAGGGGTGCGGGCAACACGGTCCCTCGCCCCTTGATGCCTGCCCGCTATCGGCTACGGTCGCGGGTCAAGGGCGGTAACCAGGGAGCTGGATGCACGCCGCGTCCCGGGTGGACCGGGCAGTGGGGGGGGGGGGGGGGGGCGCCCCCCCCCCCCCCCCCGGGGGGGGGGGGGGGGGGGCCGCCCCCCCCCCCCCCCCCCACGAGCGCAGCCGCAGCCAGCGCGTTCCATGCGCCCGACGTGTGATAGTCACAGGCGCTGGCATGCAGCGCAATGCCAGCGCGCGTCCCGATCTCATAACCCAGCACCAGGCACGTGAGGAATTCACGCCCGCTCATGTCGGGTCGATGCTCCGCCAGCGCGAGCAATGCCGGAAGCACGGTCACGCCGACGTGTCCTTTTGTTTCTGCGTGGCCATCGTGGCCGTCGCAGCTGTCGATGGTCATCGCTCCCGCGAGTCCGGCACCGATGGGGCTTGCCACCCGCCCGTCGAAGAGGATGCGCGAGCGCAGCCTGCCGGCCGCGAAGAAGTCGACCGCATGGTCGCTTGCGATACGCGACAACGCGGTCTGTCTGCCGGCAAGGGCGACGCCCAGCAGGTCGAGCAGGCACAACCTGCCCTGTTCAACAACGTCTTTGGGCAAATCGCCGAAAGTCAGACCGTGGATGAACGCAATAGCGGACGCACCCATCGGTCAGTCTCCGGTAAAAGTCGGGGGGCGTTTCTGAAAAGTCGCCGCGAGCGCCTCGCGATGGTCTGCGGTCCGGTGCGCAATGCCCTGAAATGCAGCCGATAATTCGAGCAGGCTGGGCAGGTCCATCCGCTGCCCTTCCCGGATGAGCCGCTTGGACATCCGCAAGACGCCTGGCGGATTGCTGGCAATCGCCCGCGCGAGCGCATGCGCGACATCCATCAATTCCTCATCCGGCACGACCTGGGACACCAGTCCCCATTCCTGGGCACGCTGCGCATCGATCGGCGTGCCCGTGAAGATCATTTCACTGGCTCGTGAAAGCCCGATCACGCGGGGCAGTAACCAGGCGCCACCGTCGCCGGGAATGATGCCGACCTTGGCGAAGCTCTCCGCGAACACCGCACTCGCAGCGGCGATGCGAATATCGCACATCAACGTCAGGTCGCAGCCGGCGCCATGCGCCGGGCCGTTCACCGCCGCGATGCACGGCACGTCCAGTTCATGAAACGCTTTCGGAATGCGCTGGATGCCGCGGCGATAGTTCTCGCGAATGTGCGCCGAACTGCCCGCAAACGTACCAACGTCGTCGCGCATATGCTTGATGTTGCCGCCCGACGAGAAGGCCGGTCCGGCGCCGGTCAGCACGATTGCCCGGACACTGCCGTCGGCCTGCACGCGCTCCAGACTCGTCACCAGCGCATCGACAACCTCCATCTCTGTCAGGGCATTGCGCGTTGCCGGCCGGTTGAGGGTCAGCGTGACAACAGATTCGTCGCGCTCATATAGCACTGCGTCGCTCATTGTGAGGCTCCTGCCACCAGTTTTTGATAGACCGCTCCGGCCAGCTCGTGCCGCAGTACCTTACCGCTCGGATTGAGCGGCAGCTGGTTCACGAAGAAGATCTTTTTCGGGCGCTTGTACGGCGCGAGATCGTCGCTCGCCTTGCAGAAAGCGACGACGTCCGCCTCTGTGAGAGCGGCGTCGCTGCGCACCACGAACGCGGTCACCGCCTGGCCCCACTTCTCGTCGGGTACTCCAATCACTGCGGCCTCCTGTACTCCGGGGCAGTGATACAGGACTTCCTCGATTTCGCGTGGATAGATGTTTTCACCACCCGATACGATCATGTCGTCGGCCCGGCCGTGGAAGTGAAAATACCCGGCTTCATCCACGCTGAAGAGGTCGCCTGTATAGAGCCACCCGCCCTTGAATTTCTTCTCCGTCTCAACGGGGTTGTTCCAGTAGCTGGCAGCGAGTTGCGGGCCTTTCACGATGAGCTGGCCAACCTCGCCGACGACCACGCTCTCCGCCGGTGGCACCGTTCGCTCCGGATCGTTCCTGACGACACGACATGTGCTGATCAGCGTCGGCTTGCCACAGGAACCGAGATACCCCAGCGCATCGCGCGGATGCAGCAGCAGCGTCAAGCTCGCCTCCGTCATCCCATAGCCGTTGAAGATGTTCGGGCAGAACTCCTGGATTACGCGCTGCATGGTCGCGGCGGGAATGGCGGCACCGCCGGTCGTGATCATGCGCAGGCTGCTGACATCGATTGACGCGAAATCAGGATGGAACAGCATGTCCTGGATCTGGGTGGGCACAGCGAAGAGGGTCGTGATGTGGTGGCGGGCAATCGCCTCGAGCGTGGCCAGCGGCTCGTAGCGTGGCACGATCACGTTCGCCGCGCCAACCATCATGTGCGGTACGAAATAGGCCTGCATGCCGCCCACGTGGTAAAGCGGGGCGATATGCAGCGCCGCGTCGGTGCTCGTCAGGCTGTATTCCATCACGCAGTTGATCGCAATCGCGACATCATTGCCGTGGGTGTGAATCGCACCCTTGGGCCGGCCAGTCGTGCCCGACGTGTAGACGAGCGCCGAGATGTCGTCCGGCTTCAGGCGAGGAAGTGGCGCGTCGAACTGCCCAATTCCCTCGACCAGCGCCTCGAACGAATGATGATGCGCCGGTGGTCCGGACGCATCGGGTGCGTTGCCCGCGACACAGATGTAGGTGCGCAGATCGGGCAGCGCCTGCTCAATCTTGCTGATGACGGGCAGCATCGAATCGTCGTAGACCACAACACGCGCACCGGCATCCCGCAGGATGAATGCCGCCTCGTTGGCCGACAGCCGGAAGTTCATCGGCACCGCGATCGCGCCGAGCAGTTGGCACGCCATGTACGTCGTTGGTGTCGCGTCAGACGTTTTCTGCAGGATGGCCACCCGGTCCATCTGCCGGACACCGAGGTTGAACAGCGCCTGTGCGAGGCATCTGACCCGGTGGCTCCATGCCGCATAGGTGAGCGTGGTGTCGCCGCAAACGAGTGCGAGGCGGTCGGGATATTTTTCGACCGTGTTTTCGAAGAGGGACGTGACCGTGAGCATGGGACGGTGTAAAGCTTCTAGAGATTGATCCGGATGTCCGGAAGGTCGCGACCTGCGATCAGGTATTTGGCGATCTCGGACGTGCCGCCAACAATCGTCAGCGCGCGTGCATCGCGATACAGTTGCTCGGCGCGGCCGAACTCCTTGGTGATCCCATCGCCGCCGAGGATTTGCACCGTTTCGTTCGCGCAAAAGTTCGCCGTTTCGGTGGCCACCAGTTTTGCCATGGCGGCCTCTTTCATCAGCGCCTTGCCATCGGCCCCTGCGTCGTACATCTTTGTCGCCCGGTAGGTGAGGAGTTCGGCTGCGTCAATGCGCCAGCTCATCTGCGCGATCTTGTCCCAGATCAGTTGCTTGCAGCCCAGAGCCTGACCGAACGACTGACGCCGCTGCGCATGCGCCGTTGCGATATCGAACGCGCTGCGCGCGACGCCCAGACCCGAACCGCCCAGGATGGCCCGCTCGAAATTGAACATGCCGCGCATGATGCGAAAACCGGCGCCCTGTTCGCCGAGCAGGTGATCAGCCGGCACGCGGCAGTCGTTAAATTCGACCTCGCCCACGATGCACCCGCGCCGGCCCATGAAGGTGTAATTGCGCGGGAACCGGATGCCGGCCGCGGCGGCCGGTACGGCGACCGCCGTCATGCCGGCCCGAGACGGGTCGGTGCCGGCCGGGGCGATGCCATAGACGATGTAGACGTCGGCAACGGACGCATTGGAGATATATCGCTTGAAACCGTTGATGACCCACTCATTGGTCTTTGCATCAAAATCGATCCGCGTTTCCATGCCCGCGGAATCACTGCCGACGTCGGGTTCGGTCACGCAGATCGCGCCGATCGCTGTCCCGTCGAGAATCGGTGCGAGATAGGCGTTGCGCAGCCGCTCGCTGGCATGGCGATGCAGTGGATAGGCGCAGCTCAGCGCGGTCGCAATGGTGGTTTCAAATGCGTAGTTGAGATACGCGGCTTCCTCGGAAAGGATCGTTGCGTGAGTAAGCCCCGGGTTGGTGAGCGTGCCCCGATACAGATCGGGAAACATCAGCCGGAGATAGCCCGCCTCGCCCAGCATGCGGACGACATGTTTCACGGCCGACCAGTCCTGGCGGTCTTCGATGTCGGCCGCCCGCGGTGCGAGTTCGCGTAGCAGGAAATCCCGGACTTCGCTCCGGAACGCCCGGTCGGTGTCATCAAGAAGAAAATCTCGCATCGTCGTGTCTTAATCCGGTTGAAGGGTAAAGTCGCGCTTCGCTGCACTTTGGCGCAATGCAAATGCTCGTGCGTCCCGCACGGTTGGCAACAGGAACCGCGCCCGGCGAACCGCCTGATAGTCCAGTTCGCCAATGACGAGCCCCTCTTCAGTCTCCGAGCCGAGCGCGACAGTCTTGCCGAACGGATCGAGAATGCGCGAACCGCCCCAGAAGGTCATCATCCCTTCGGTGCCGACACGGTTTGCCATGACGATGCCCACGCCGTACGTGATCGCGTAGAAACGCAGGTTGACGTCCCAGCCGGTCGGATTGTCGAAGCCTTCACCGACCGCTTCGCGAGCCGAACTGATCGGCGCCGCGATCAGCGTGACGCCATCGCAGGCGAGCGCATGCACGAGGGCCGGATTCCATAGATCCGCGCATATTGGCGTCGCCAGCTGCCAGCGGTCATTGAGGGGGAAACTCCCGAGCGCCGTACCGGCCGCGTAGTAAAGCCCGTCCCTCAGCTTGCCGTAGGTTGCCAGTTGCGCCTTGCGGTGAATATGCACGACCTTGCCGTTCGAGACAGTCGCCTGGCTGTTGTAGAACTGTCCGCCAGGTGCTTCCTCGATGAACCCGAACACGGTATGCAGGTTCGTGCTCGCCTGCGCAAGCGTCGCGATCACCGGATCGTCGGTGCCCATCGCGAGCCGCAGCGCATCCTTGCCGGCACTGTGCCCACACAGCGACAGCTCGGGGAAAACAAGGAGCCGTACGCCGCTGGCGCGCGCCTGCTCCATGTGGCCGAGATGCCTGGTCAGGTTCGCGCCGACATCGCCGTAGGCGCCGTCGATCTGGGCAGCAGCCACCCTGATCAGGTTGTGCTGCGGATCGTTGCCGGCCATCGAATTCATCTGTTTTCTCTCGCGTTGCGTGGGTGGGCGCCCTGACCGGGCATCAGATCAGACCTGACTGCTTCAGGAATTCGTGCGCGACATCGCTAAAGGACTTCTTCGACACGTCGACGCTTGCATTGAGGCGCGCCATTGTCGGCGCGTCGAGCTTTGCCGACAGAGAGTTCAGGATAGGCCCGAGCGTCGGATTGGCGTCGAGCGTTGCCTTGCGGATAACCGGTGTGAGTGCGTAGGCCGGGAAGTAGCCCTTGTCGTCCTTCAGGATCACAAAGTGGAAGGCCGGCACGCGGCCATCGGTGGCGAACACCAGCGCAATGTCCACCTGCCGGTCCTTCAACGCCTGATAGGTCAGCCCCGAATCCATCCGCTTGACCTCATCCTGGCTGAACTCGAAGCCGTACATCTTCTCAAGCGGACGCAGGCCATCGGGGCGCGCATAGAATTCCGAGTTGCACGCGAACGTAAGAGTCTTGCCGCCCTTGATTGCTTTTGCGAGATCGCTGATGGTCACAATGCCGAGCTTCTTCGCTTCATCCTCGTTCATCGCGAACGAGTAGGTATTGTTGGCGCGCGACGGGTTCAGCCATACGAGACCCTTGGCCGCATCCAGTTCCTTGACCTTTTTATAGGTGTCTTCGGGACTGAGACGGTCGTTGACCTTGTTGTAGGTAATCAGCGACGTGCCGGTGTACTCCCAATAGATATCGACCTGACCGTTTTCCTGTGCTTGCCGTAGCACGGCGCTGCCCAAGCCGTCCTTCTTTGTCACGGTGAAGCCCTTGGCTTCCAGCAGTTGAGTGGTCATCTCCGCCATCAGCTGCTGTTCAGTGAAATTCTTGCCGCCGACGATGACCGTCGCGGCCGATGATGGGATGATCCAGAACGCTGCAATCAGTACAGAGATCAGCGCGAACGCGCGCGCCAACAATGAATTTTTCATGGTCTCCTCGATGGGTTGGTGATAACCGGCAGTGGTTCACGTTTGCGGGTTGACGCCGCGCGAGACAAGCCGGCGCTGCATCAGACCGACAAAGGCGTCGGTGAAAATAGCCAGCAGGGCAGTCGGTATCGCGCCCGCAAGCAACATGGTGAAATCGTTGAGGTCAATGCCGGTAAAGATCAGCTCGCCGAGACCGCCGCCACCGATCAGGAAGGCGAGCGGCGCCGTCCCTACAGTGATCGCCAGCGCCGTCCGGATGCCCGCGAAGATGACATACAGCGCGTTGGGCAGTTCGACGCGCCAGAGAATCTGCAGCGGCGTCATGCCCATTCCGGTGGCTGCTTCGATCAATGCGCGTGGCACGGCTCGCAACCCCTCATAGGTATTTAGCGCGATCGGCAGCAGTGTCGCCACCCACAGGCCGAAGATCGCCGGTACCGTGCCGATGCCCATCACGCTCATCGCCAGCGCGAGCAGGGCGAGCTTCGGGACCGCCTGGCCGACATTCAGTGTCTGCATGACCACCGCTGAACCGTGCCGTTGCGAGGGTCTGCTCATGTAGATGCCGACCGGCACCGCCACCATGATCGCGAGGACGCCCGCAATCGCCACCATCAGCATCATCTGGCTCGACTGGTAGACGATGTCGCCGCGGTATTGGGCGACGCCAGACAACCAGCTGTCCGCGCGAGCCTGCGCGCACACCATCGCGAGCAGCAGACCGACGGCAGAACTGGCCCATCTGGCCGTGCCGGTATGTCTTCCGTGTTTCATGCCTGCTCTCCAGCCGGTACGCGCAGCAGATCGACAATGTGCGCCTGACTGACATAACCGACAAACCGGCCGTCGTCGTCGACCGTGGGCAGCCACGATGCCCCGCTCGCGAACATCGCCGAGACAACCGATCGCAGATCATCCTCCGGCCTTGCTGCCCCCTGACAAGGCATGGCGTGTGCCGGAGTCAGCGCCCCATCGAAGCGCTGAAGCTGGTCAGCGGTTAGATAGCCCTGGGGCCTGTCGGCTGCATCGAGGAGCACGATCTGGTCGACGCCGTGTTTGGCCATGATCGCCTGCGCGCGTGCGCTGCTCTCGCCGACGCGCACCAGGCACTCACATGCCGACAGTGCGTCCCGCGCACGCACCAGACGCAGGCGCTTGAGTGCGCGGTCCGTGCCGACGAAACCCGCGATGAACGGCGTGGCCGGTCGCGCGAGGATGTTGTCCGGCGAATCAAACTGCTCGAGCTGGCCGGCACGGAAGATCGCGATCCTGTCGGCCATCTTCACCGCCTCGTCGATGTCGTGACTGACAAAGATGATGGTCTTTTTAACCTGCTTCTGAATCCTGAGGAACTCATCCTGAATCAGCTCCCGGTTGATCGGATCGATCGCGCCGAACGGTTCGTCCATCAGCATGACGGGCGGATCGGTTGCAAGCGCCCGTGCGACCCCGACACGCTGTGCCTGCCCCCCCGACAGGTCCTTCGGGTAGCGGGTAAGATAAATGGCCGGATCGAGCGCCACAATCTCGAGCAGTTCCGCCGCCCGCCGGCGCGCCTTCGCCTTGTCCCAGCCCAGCAACTGCGGCACCACGCAGATGTTTTCCTCGACGGTCATGTTCGGGAACAAGCCGATCTGCTGAATCACGTAGCCGATGCGGCGGCGCAACGCCACCACGTCGAATTCATCGGTGTCCTTGCCTTCGAGAAAGATCTTGCCGGAGGTCGGCTGAACCAGACGGTTGATCATCTTGAGCGTCGTCGTCTTGCCGCAGCCCGAAGGTCCCAGCAGTACGCAGATTTCTCCGGCGGCCACTTCCATGTTGATGCCGTCGACCACCGGGCTGCTTGCGCCGTCGTAGCGCTTCGTAACGTTTGATAGCTTGATCATGATCAATGCGCCTGCCGTGGATGTTTGCGAATGCCCGTCAACACGCCAAGCCGCAGCGCGAGATTAGCCGTGCGGGACGGGCTGCGTAGCCCCCTGGGTGTCAAGAACCGCTGAACCCAGCCGAGCCCGAAGTCGGCCGCGATGGCGAGCACGCTGACAAGAATGGCGCCAGCGATCAACTGGCGCGGATCGGATTGTGAGATGCCGCGGCTGATGAGCTTGCCCAGACCGCCGGCCCCGATGTAGGCCGCAATCGCTGCGACCCCGACATTGATGACCACCGCCATGCGCACGCCAGCCATGATGATGGGCAGCGCGATCGGAAGTTCGACCTTGCGCAGCCGCTCGCCGGTCTTCATGCCCATCCCCCTGGCTGCTTCGCGCAGCGAAGGGTCGATATTGGTAATCGCGGTATAGGTATTGCGAACGATCGGCAGTTGCGAGTAGAGGAACAACGCGATGACCGTCGGCAGGAAGCCGATGCCCTGGCCGATCACGGAAAGCACCGGAATCATGATGCCGAACAGTGCAACGGACGGAATCGTCATGATGATCGACGCGACGTACAGCACGATTTTCGCGACGCGTTCATTAATGGTGATCGCAATGCCGAGCGGCACGCCGGTGAGGATGGCGAAGCCGACGCCCACGCCGACGATCTCGATATGCTCGACGGTCATCCTGGCGATACTCGCCAGGTTGTCCCAGATGAAAGCAAGGATTTCCACTGTGTCTCCTAGCCCTGACGGGGCCATGTTTATCGTGCTTGCTGCTTTGGTGACAGCATAGATGCAGGATGAGCGCTTCCTTTAACACGGGATCGACATCATTTGTCACAAAAGCGGCATGTCGCGTCTGTGACCAGATTTTGTTCTTTTGAATCAATGCAATGTAGGGTAACCACCGACGTCTCGAGGCGCCTCGCCCAATCTCCCGCACACTTAGTCGCGCCCCCGGCGATGCCCCGGGATCGCCGTGCGATTCGAGCCGGTTTATCGGAGACGACGGGGCTAGACGATCCCGGCCCGGCGAGAAGCAGGGCGCATCCGGCTGCAGAGCGCCACGCCCCTGCCCAGCCATAACATGGTCCACTCGTTGCATCAGTTCAGATGCGAACGGCTCTGAGCAGAATTAAAGTTAAGTTGAACCGTCATGCAGCTCTGGCCATGCCGCGATGAGCGCTCACGCTGAGCAAGATCGGCATGGCAAGAACGGCAGTAACGGCCATGGTGAACAGATAGATACCCTGCGGGCCGGCCCACGTCATCACCAGCGATGCCGCAATCGGTCCGGTGCTACCCCCGAGCGCGAAAATCAGCAGTAAGCCGGCGCTAGCGCCGACGCGATGGGTCGATGGGACACGGTCGTTGGCGTGCGCGATAGATAGGCCGTACACGGTAAACATCAGGCTGACGTAGAGGTACGCAACAGGTTGAGGTAGCCCGTCGCCATGCAATAGAAAGAGTGTCACGCTGCTCAGGGCCAGCAACAACGAAACGGCCAGCATCACCCACCTCCGGTCGACACGGTCAGACAGGTGAGCCACCGGCCATTGCGGCAGAAGCGCTGCGATCAGGGCGGTACCCATGAAATGGGACACCGCCGATACCGGATAACCGGCGCTACGCATGTATACGGGATACAGGGAGTAGAACACGCTGTTCAGCAAGCCGGCCGCAAGGCACCCACACAGACCCAACGGCGCCAATCGACAGAGGGAGCGCACGCCGTCCAGTCCGAGGCCGGATCTCGACTCCTGTGTGCAGTCGTGTGCGTGCGCGGAAGCTTCGGCTGCACGGCTGCGAGCGAGGGTAACGGGCACGAGAGATGCCGCGAACAAGCAGCCCACGAGACTGAAAAGTTCGAAACCGTAGGGATCAGTCATGCTGACCAGAAACTGTCCGGCGCCCACACACAGATATGTGGTGATCAGATATACGGAGAAGACGCGCCCCCGCCATTCGTTGCGCGCCACGCCATTCAACCAGCTTTCCATTACCGTGAAAATGCCCACCATGCAAAAGCCCGTCATGAACCGCAGGCCCCCCCAGATGAGCGATTGGATGGAGACGGCATACCCGAGCGCAGTGCAGGCCGCAACGGCGGCGAAGGTTGCAAACGCACGGTGATGACCGATCCGTGCGATGAGTGATCCGCCTCGCCAGGCGCCGAGCATGAAGCCGAGGTAATACGCGGCCTGAATCGGTCCAACAGTCATCAAAGGAAAGTTTGCATGGACCATGCGGAGAGCGATCAGCGTGCCGAGCAGGCCGTTCCCCATGACCAGCAGGGCAAACCCGAGCAGCAGGCTGGAAATGGAGGACACCATACCAGGCGCCGATGCTCCTGTGCGCAAGTCGCTGGCGCCGACGCTCGCCTGTGTCCCGCACTGCATTCCGTCAGTGCCCACGTTCGCTGCCTCACTGGTTAGAGAATCGATGGTTCCGCGCGGCGGCCGACGTGTCTGTCGGGACCTTAACCACATGCCAGCGTCGTCGACGCTACGCGCCAGGATTTACCGACGCACGTCCCAACAGATCATCGTTTGACGCCTCGTCGTAGCCTTTACAGACTGTTCGACTATAAGGAAAAATGTTCGGTCTCGAATAACACCGCGGCGACATTGTTCGACACACAGACGACACGTTGTGACGGTTTACCATTGCGACGGGAAATGCAACTGCCTGAGTAAAGGAACAAAGGGGCGCCACTGTGGCAGCACAGCTACCGGCCCAGGGCTCTGAGTCGGCTTCGACGCACATGTTGGCAAACCGGTATTGCTCGCTTCGTTACTTGCAGCGATCGGACAAGCCCGTTCGGTTCACGGCGACACCTAGAGTCGCGCGGGCCGTCTGCAACAACACACGGTCCTTCATCGGTGACTCCGGGATTTGCCCTTTGTGGCCGTCTATGCCTGACGGCGACCGGCAGAACGACCCGTTTGGGCCGTCGATACTTTTTTCAAGAATGGCAAAAATTTTTTCAGAACACGTCGCCCGCAGTCCAATGCTGGCGCAGAACTTTCACGCATTGGCGGCCGTCCTGCCTGGCAGAAGCCGCAACCGGCGGGCGCCGAAACGCAAGTGCCTTCATTAGCGCGGCGTGTATGCAAAAAGGCATGTTATTTGCTTCGATGACGATCGCCGTTTGATCGCCGACGGGCTAATCGCCTCCGCACTGGCCCGTAACGGCGTCTGCCCAATTGCCGACACAAGGCTCTGCGGACTGCCTCACGGAGGAGCATTAGCGAACACGACTGGATGATTCCATGTTGGCTTTTCGAATCTCAATAGCCTGGTATGGAGGTGATCATGAAATGCGGGTACCTTGGGTGGATCATTGATGCAACCCCGGAATTCTCCCGTGGGAAATTCTTCGCACATGCGCGGCTGGTCCGCCTTTCCGCGGACGAGGATGTTGACGGCGAAATGCACATCGAGCGCAATCTTGCCTGGTTCGATACTGAGGAAGAGGCGATCGAGGTTGCCCAACAATGGGCGTTTGTCTGGATCTGCGATCGCGACGGTAGCTTTGCTGGCAGGCAGTTCCAACCGCCGACGAACCCAAGGGGCATTTCGACCCAAACTCCGGCCGGATGAAGCGCTGGGTAAGTGATGTCGCGGAACATTAATCGTGTAACCCACCACTTGTCGGGGTTCGGATTAATCCGGATTCCTCTACTCATCCGGCGTAATGAGCCGCCCCTAAAACACCCGGCCCATTACGCTGGGCGCCCCGCGACATCGTTGATAAGCGAACGACCGTTATCGAGCAAACTCCGGACATAGTTTTGGGTGACGTTAACGTCCGTAGATGCGGTCGGATTTTGCCCTTGCTCGGCCAGACGGATTTCAGCTCTTTCTGGACGTTTTCGCAACAAATGGCGTAGGTATGTGCTGAACCTTCTCGCTTGCGCACTTCGGACAAGGCGGATGGGCGGTTTCGTGCTCAGCAAGATGCTCGGCATGTTCGAACACTTCACCGCACTTCTCGCACCTGTACTGGTAAGTCGGCATGGCATTCCTCCAACGAGAATCCCGCGCGTCGTGCTGGCCAGATACTCCACGACGCCCGGCAGTGTAGTAATAACCCATTCTAGTGCAGGAAAGTGCAGGAAGCGGCGGCGTATGCGGCTCGCCCAGCGCACACCGTATGCGCCGCGGCGCAACGCCGGTATTCCCCGCCTACGGCTAGGTAATTGCATGTGCCAGCCGCCCGTGACGGGCGCACCCGGTCCACACTACAGTCGGCTGCACGTGAAGATTCACCGACGCCGAGATGCAGAAAACGCTATTGAACAGCGATCTGCAACTGATGAATTTTGCCCAGGCCGATGCATTGGTGCAAAAATTTCCGTCTCTCTCCAAAGCGGTTTTCCCGCGCGCGTCGAGACGAGAACGTCGTGGTCGAACTTGTCCCACGTCGTCGCTATCTTGGAGGGTTGCTCCCCAAGTTTATTTGCCACGATGGTTTCCTGTGATTGAATGACGTAACGGGTGACGCTACTGGGAGAAAAACCACCATCCCCTGCCGTAAAGGCAAAGCACGCCTCCTAACCTTGTATTGACAAAACGTAAGGTGTCTCAATCTCGGAAATCTAGGCCTGATTGAGCGCGACGACAATGGGACTAAGGTTCCATGGCGGCCATCCATGGCGGATGCTAGGCTTGATGTTCAGAACAGCAAGTCCGGGCGCAAAACTGCCGCAATGAAGACCGCGCCGGTTATTGACCGTGTTGCCTCGCGGCGACGCGTCTCCGGCCTATGCCTGTTTAGACTCAGCTCACCAGTCGTGTTTCGATGCGCCATGCTTCAGGCGCGGGCGTGGCGGTGCTTCGGACTGTCGCCCCTGGCCACTGACCCATAACCCTCACTATCTGCTCTCCCCATGGCCGATTTGTTTGCGCTCGCCAGCGACCCCACCGCCTGGGCGGCTCTTGGAACGCTCGTCGTGATGGAAGTCGTGCTGGGCATCGACAACCTGATCTTCATCTCGATCCTGAGCAACAAACTGCCCTCGGCACAGAGGGCACGAACGCAAAGAATCGGTATCGGTCTCGCGCTGCTCATGCGGCTTGGATTGCTCGGCACGGTCGCGCTGATCATGGGCCTGACCAGTCCGCTCTTTTCCGCCTTCGGTCATGAGTTTTCGTGGCGCGACTTTATCCTGATCGCTGGCGGCCTGTTCCTGGTCTGGAAGGCGACTAAAGAGATCCATCATCACGTTGCGCCAGAGGACGAAAACGACGCGTCAGGCGAGCCCGCCACAACGCTCACGCCGTGGTCCGCAATCGTTCAGATTCTTGTTCTCGATCTCGTGTTTTCGGTCGACAGCATCGTGACTGCGGTTGGTATGACAGAACACGTTCCCATCATGTTTGTCGCTGTGATTGCCGCCGTCGCGGTCATGCTATTCGCGGCGAGCCCACTGTCGCGTTTCATCGAGCGCAATCCCACCGTTGTGATGCTCGCACTCGGCTTTCTTCTCGTGATCGGAATGACGCTCATCGCCGAGGGCTTCGGTTCGCATGTCCCCAAGGGATATATCTACGCCGCGATGGCTTTTTCCGCATTTGTCGAAGGCTTGAACATGTTGACGCGGCGCGCGAAATCAAAGATGCGTCGCGCTTAGATGCTCCTCAATGAGATCTATGCTAGCCAGGCACAAAAGACCTGCGCAGATTGCTCGCGTAGCTCTCTCGATGCATACGGGTTAGCTAGTTTGCTCGTGTAGGCACTTCATATCGAAGGCCTGTGGGACTTCCACTGGCGGTGATCCTTCCGCCCGGATGCCGAGGCGCTCAACCAGCTTGCGGTCCGCTTCGGCTTGCGGATTGCCAGTAGTCAGCAACTGGCGGCCGTAGAAAATCGAATTCGCGCCGGCCAGGAAGCACATGACCTGCAGCGCTTCGTTCATCTGCTCGCGCCCTGCCGCACCATCGCGCGTGGCATCGAAATGCGCGCTATGGCGATCGTGCGCACGAATTCGAACGGATCGAGCGGTTCGGTCCCGGTCAGCGGCGTGCCCTCGACCTGCACCAGACTGTTGATCGGCACCGACTCCGGATACGGATCCATGTTCGCCAACTGCGCGATCAGGCCGGCACGTTCACGGCGCGATTCGCAGAGACCCACGATGCCACCGCAGCGCCGCCTTCTATGTGCCTAGGGAAATGCCGGGTCATCCCCCGCGTGGCGTGTCCTATTATGAAAAATGCCTACGTCAACATAGATACGTGGCACTTGCGGGGAGACATTCGTCATGGGCGCCAATCATTGGACGGTTGCATTTGTCGTATCCGTACTGGCCATCACTACGGGCGCGCAGGCGGCTGCGCCGCAAACCGCGTCGTCGAACACTCCCGCATCGCAAACGGTGGCGACGCAGGCGATCAAAGTCCGCAAACTGGACGTGGCAATCAAGCCCTGGTCCGGTGATTTTGACGCGATGCTTCAGCGCCATGTCATACGCTTTCTTGTTCCTTATAGCCGGACGCTTTATTTCAACGATAAAGGCCGCGAGCGCGGGTTGTCGGCAGAACTCGCACGCGATTTCGAACGCTACATAAACAAACGCTACGCCAGTCAGCTCGGCAAGAGACCGGTTACCGTCTATCTGATTCCGACGACACGCGACAAGCTTCTGGCAAATCTTTCTGCCGGCCTGGGCGACATTTCCGCCGGCAACCTGACGGCCACAGACGAACGGAAGAAGCTCGTCGACTTTGTTGCACCACGTGATTTGAAACCAGTGCGCGAACTGATCGTGACGGGTCCGAAGGCACCGTCGATCGCCACGCTCGACGACCTAGCAGGCAAACAGGTCTACGTGCGTAAGTCGACCAGTTACTACGAGAGCCTGACGGCCCTGAACGACCGCTTCAAGGCGGCCGGCAAGTCGCCCGTGCAGATCGTGTTACTGCCGGACGCCCTTGAAGATGAAGATACGCTGGAGATGCTGAACGCAGGCCTGCTCGGTATCGTCGTAGTCGATGACTGGAAGGCGAAGATGTGGGCTCAAGTGCTCCCACATGTCAAGGTACGCGACGATCTTGTCGTGCGCGGGGAGGGCTATGTCGGTTGGGCGATTCGCAAAGGAAGTCCGCAACTTCAGGCCGCGATATCCGACTTCTATGTCAATTACGTAAAGAAGCAGGGCGTCGCGGCCTATCGGTTGTCCCAGTACATGAAACAGATCAAGCAGATTTCGAACAATACAGACTCCGCGGAACGCAAGCTATTCGAGCAAACGCTCGCTCTGTTCGACAAGTACGGCAAGCAATACGGTTTCGATCCACTCATGCTGGCCGCACAGGGTTATCAGGAATCGCAGCTCAACCAGAACGCGCGCAGTCATGTGGGTGCGATCGGCATCATGCAGATCATGCCTGCCACCGGGAAGCAGATGGGCGTCGGCAGCATTTCCGTCAGTGAGTCCAATATTCACGCGGGAGCGAAATATATGGACCACTTGATGACCCGCTACTTCTCCGACGCACACTTCAGCGACACTGATCGGGCGCTCTTTGCGTTCGCGAGCTACAACGCCGGGCCGAGCAACATTGCCAAAATGCGCAAGGAGGCAGCGGCGCGCGGGCTCGATCCCGACAAGTGGTTTAACAATGTGGAAATCGTGGTCGCGGAGAAGATCGGCATGGAAACCACGACCTATGTGCGCAATATCTATAAGTACTACGCTGCATACAGACTGATCGTGGATGCGCAGGCGGCGAAAGACAATGCAATCAAAAAAGTGCAGAAGCAAGGATAACGACCTGCGTTGCAGCCAGGTGCCGGCATCCCCTTGCCCTGCCGAGACCTGGCGTGCGTCAGGAAGGCCGTCAAAGATCGAGCTTGCTGACCTTCGTACCTTCGAGTGAGAGATTGGCCATCAAACCGGCATTCGTGAGCACAAATCCGATTACCGGCGCGGAGATGCTGCTGGTATCCACGTTTCCATTGGCGCCGACATTCGCTAAAGCGACAGATCCGTCGACGCCAGCAGTCCAGCCCTTGCTGCCGCGAAATTTGCCGAACGCATCTTTCGTGATGAACATCAAAATCACTGACTTCGACTGCGCGCCTAGCTGCAAACCGAATGAAGCGGTCGTGGTGCTGTA
Organism: Paraburkholderia dipogonis; assembly: GCF_046027395.1. Lineage (GTDB taxonomy): Bacteria > Pseudomonadota > Gammaproteobacteria > Burkholderiales > Burkholderiaceae > Paraburkholderia > Paraburkholderia dipogonis_A. The sequence goes on from NZ_JAQQEG010000005.1 coordinate 48,993, forward strand.
GTATCCGGCCGTCGAGCCACCAACACGCAACGCGCCCTCGCCATACTCCCCTCCTACGACAACCCCCGCGGCAAGAACATTCGGGAACACCAGGATCCCCTGCGCTTTGGAAGCGTCGCGCGCAGTTGTAAATTGATACAGCTGTATCAACTTGAGATTGCGTTTGACACCGTAAGTACGGTCTTCACGAACAACTGGTCGTCGAAAGGTTTGTGCAAATAGGCCACGGCGCCGCAAGCAATTGCCTGCTCGCGCACGCCGACGTCATCGTGGGCGGTAATAAAAATGACGGGCGTACCGCTACCAGAAAGAGCCTGCTGGACTTCCAGTCCATTCAATCCAGGCATCTGCACGTCGAGAATCACACAGTCAGGTTGATATGACGGCATTGACGACAAGACATCGAGAAACGCATATCCGCTCGCGAACGTTTCGGCTGCGATCCCGATTGATCGCAGCAGTCTCCTGATCGCCCGGCACACCGATTCATCGTCATCGACAACGACAACAAATGGTTTGAGTTTTGCCATTGCATGTAGTCCGGTGTCCAGGAGCGCATGGATCTCACCGCACTCCATAGACACCAGATTAGAAGTCACGCGAACTTTTCACTATTAGACTTTAGTCCTATACCGGCGCTGCAACGTGGACAGTGTGCCCAGAACGGATAGGCCGTTCGCGTCGGTTCGGCGATGTTCAGCGTGATGCGGGTGGTTCGGCAGGAGCACCGAGACCGATCTTGTCTGCGATACGGACCAACTCGGCTAGCGACGCGACTTCCATTTTTGCCATCACGCGCCCACGATGGATCTTGATAGTCTGTTCGGCTGTGCCGAGTTCGCTCGCCACCTGCTTGTTCAGTCGCCCCTCCACGACCAGTTCCATGACTTCCCGCTCTCGCGGCGTCAGGCGATCAACGCGACGACGGAGCGCGTCGACTTCGCACCGGATCGCATGGGTTTGCGCGGCACGCTCAAGGGCCTGTCCGATTGCACGGAGCAAGTCGGCGTCCTGCACTGGCTTCGAAAGAAAGTCGGTGGCACCCGCTTTCATCGCTCCGACAGTCATCGGAATATCGCCATGCCCGGTAACGAAAATGACCGGCAGCGCCGCATTGAGTTCACGCTGCAATTCCAGGCCGCTCAGGTCGGGCAATTGAACATCCAGGACCGCACACGCCGGGGTATTAACGGTGCACACCCTGCCGAGAAACGCCCGTGCGGAGCCGAACGTCTCCACTCCATAGCCCGCGGACTGGATCAAACGCGCAAGAGCGCGACACACGGAATCATCGTCGTCGACAACGAATACCCGCGACCCATTGACTGTCATGGCTCTTGTCGCGACCGGTCATGGTCTGTCGCATCACCGCGGGGTAATGTGACATAGAACGTCGCGCCTCCCTCAACATTGTTTTCCGCCCAAAGCCGACCGAGGTGCATATCGACGATGGTACGGCTAATCGACAATCCCAAGCCGAGCCCGTTGGGTTTTGATGTAACGAATGGCCTGAAGATCTTGTCAAGCTTGTCGGCGGTCAGTCCGTGCCCCCTATCGCGAACCGCGATGCACAGCTTGTTATCGCCCTCGGATCTGAGCGTCACCGAGACCGTACGATCAACTGGCGGCACATCTTTCATGGCATCGAACGCATTGAGAAGGAGGTTGAGGATTACCTGCTGCAACTGCACCTTGTCGCCGCGCACGGGCGGAAGACCGCTCTCGAGATCTAGCGTCACATGAGTTCCGCGCACAATAGCGTCGCTATGCACCAGATGGATAACGTCGCGGATCACCCCGGAGAGATCGAGCGGCGCGACATCCAGCCCCCCCTTTTTGACTGCCGTCCGGATTCGCCGGATGATCTCGCTTGCCCGGTAGTCGTCTTTAACAATGTCGTCGAGTATTTCTCGCACTTCAACCAGGTCGATAGGATCAGCAGCCATAAAGCGCTGCGCGGCCTGAACGTTGCTCAGAATTGCAGTGAGAGGCTGATTGAGCTCATGGGCTAGCGATGACGCCAGTTGCCCCATCGTGGACACGCGCGTCAGATGCGCCAGATCCTGGCGGTTGCGCTCTAACTCGTGCCGATCTGTCCTGTCGATGATGAACCCGAGCGTTACGCTCTCATCGAACGGATATGCATTCAACCCGACCTCGACGCGAAATTCCGTGCCGTCCTTTCGCCGCGCGGACATTTCGTGCGAAGGCGGCACGCCGTGGGTTCCCGGCAACCCGAACGCGGCCGTCCAACGGGAGGCACCACGGTCAAAATGCAGGGAGGGTATCAACAGTCCGACAGGCTCCCCGACGAGCCGTCCGTGTTCATATCCAAACAGCTTCTCGATCTGCGGATTAGCCATGACTATCAGGCCGCGCTCATCGAGCATCAGAATCGCCAATGGCAAATATACGACCGCCTCGCGAAAATAATGCTCGCCGCTCGTACGAGCGGTCGCGTCGTCACAAAAGCTTTGCATGCCCGTCACGCCGGTGCCATGGTCAGAAGACTGACGACGAAGCGTCCTCGCCGATGCGATCGTGCGAAACCGCGCTCCAAATGCACGGTGAACGCCCGCCGCGCCTTGACGCTCGCCCGCCGTACTAGAAGTCTCTGCGAGGTGGCGGATTTCTCCTGGCGACCCGCCTGACGAACTCGCCTTCGCCATCGCGTCGAACCGACTAGCACGCGTCGCCGTCCTCGAACTCCGTTGACGCGTCGCCGCGGCGCTCGATAACGGAGCATCGACGCTTTCGGCAGAGAAATCTCGTAGATTGGCACTGGCAAACAAGGCCATGGATTGCCGGCGCCGCGTCATCTCGAGCAGCAACCACAGAATGACCACTGCTTCCAAAATGGCAATGACTTGGATCGCGATGCTCATGGCCACGCTTCCTCGCAAACGCTAACGCCGGGACACAACCGCTGAATTTCTAGGAGACACTTCCGTTAGCACGCTAGAGACTGCTTTCACTGCCAGGCGTTGCGCGTCACACTCAATATTTCACGCGTGCGCGTCAATCGTCAAAGCAGATCTCCGGGGTAATTGCCATCAATTGGCTCTCGCTTCGGCCGTCCTCGAAGTGACCAGTTGCCGAATGCCGTCCGTTTTTCAGAATCGCCGTAAGAAGCGCCTAGCGGGCTATGAACTGACGGGTAATTAATGCTAGTACGGGGTCGGCCGATTGTAAATGTCGAACTCACGAATTAGTAAGTGTCGCGAATTGATTGCATTCGATTACAACCAGCGGTGCCCTGACGTGACAACGCGTTGAAATACTGCTACGGGGTTCCACTAAGTGAATGGCACAGTGCATCGCAGATGGCTCAGTTTAGCCAGGTCTCACTAAAACAGATTGTAGACATTAATGTTATGGCCGCTTCATTCTCATTCTGCTTTACTTTCTCGCCGTTGAACCGCGCGACCTTTGCGTCCGACGATTAACACGCGCCAGCCGCCCGCGCATGGAACTAAAGTCCAATAGTTTTTTCGACACGCCACCACTAACATTGATTCGCCGAATCAGACTTCAGTAGCGGCGGCGAACGTTCGCGGTTGGCGAGTATTCAGCAACGAGCCGCTGTCGGCGACGAGTGCGTCTCGGATCTGCTCGACCGAGGCCGTCGTTCGTGCATGCACACGAAACGTGACCGCGAGCCAGGACTCAAGGTCATACGAAGGCGAAACGGCTTGCTACGGGACTTTCTATTGTTCGATTGCGGCCGGTGGCGGCTGTCACAGCTGATGTTTACCAAGAATGGTTGGTAGTGCAGGATGCCCATGTCGCTTTCGACTTGTCCTAACCGGGTACTGCTGATCGGCGCGTTATGCCTCGGTGGCTGCGTGCGCCTGGGGCCGAATTTCCAGCCACAGCGCGAGCCATGGGTTGAACACTGGAATAGTCCCGCTCTCGACCAGGCCGTCGAGACACGTTCGCAACCCGATATCCGGCAATGGTGGCGAGTCTTCGCTGATCCGACGCTGGAAGGTCTGATGGCCGAAGCCGATGCGCATAACGCCAGCCTTCAGGTTGCCGGCCTGCGCGTCATGGAGGCGCGCGCGCAACTGGGTATCGCCCAAAGCGGACGCTACCCGCAAGTCCAGATAGCTAGCGCCGACGTCCTCTACCGTGATCGCAAGGTAACCACGCCCGAGGCTCCCCAGACCAGCAGCTTCTGGCAATACAGCGCGGGCTTCGACATCGGCTGGGAGGTCGATTTCTGGGGGCGATTCAGCCGGGCCATAGAATCGGCCGACGCTGCATGGTTGGCCGCCAAAGCCAACTATGAGGATGCGCTGGTCCTGCTGCATGCTCAGTTGGCACAGAGTTACTTTGCCCTGCGCACGGCCGAGGCGCGCCTGCACATCGCGCGCGACAACGCCCGGCTGCAAAAACGCAGCTATGAAATCACCGAACGACTCTTCAAGAGCGGCGAAACTGACGAACTTGACGTGCAGCAAGCCAAGACCCAGTACGTGAGCACCCTGAGCAGCATCCCCGATCTGGAAAGCCAGATCATGCGTTCACGCAATGCCCTGGCAGTTCTTATCGGCCACACTCCCGGCAACCGGGCCGAACTCCCGGACTTGACGGAGAAGGAAGGGGTGGTGCCACTGGTCGACCGCGCGGTGCTCCAGGACGTACCCGCGAACCTGCTGCTGCGCCGCCCGGATATCCGCGCTGCCGAACAGAAGATTGCGGCTCAATCGGCGCTCATCGGCGTTGCGCAAGCCGATCTCTATCCGTCGCTGACCCTGCTGGGCAGCATTGGCTGGTCCGCCGGTTCGCTGGCTGGCATACCCAACGGCCTGTCCGTGATCGGCGGCCCTAGTCTGCGCTGGAACGTGTTCGACCACGGCGCCATCAAGAACAACGTGCGCGTACAGGACGCCCGTCTCCAACAACTGATCGTCGTCTATCGGGACGATGTGCGCCAGGCAGCGCGCGAAGCCGACGACGCCGCCAGCGACCTGAACAAATCCCTCGAACGTGAAGCGCTCCTGCGCGACGCGAAACAGGCCGCGAAGCGCTCACTGACGCTGGCCAACGCACTTTACCGTGAGGGCTATTCAGACTTTCAGCGGGTGCTGGATGCCCAGCGCGCGCTAGCTACCCAGGAGGATGCCTATCTGGTCAACCGCAGTAATGCCGTGAGCGACGTGATTGCTTTGTACAAAGCCCTCGGAGGGGGATGGTACAGCGACCAACCGCTCATCGACCCAGCGAGCCGTAAGCAGATGCAGAAACGTACCGACTGGGGTCAACTGCTGGACGAGCCGGCAAGTTCGTCCGCCAACGCCAGCTCCCCTTTGCAGAGGTAAGGTCCGATGAGCGACGTCCCGAAGCCTCCTGCAGCCACTCCGCCGAGCACGCCATCGCCCGCCGACGACCCGTCAAGGAAGGGGGTGAAGTGGGTCGTCATACTGATCGTTCTTAGCCTCGTCTGGTACCTGCTGGCCGACCGGTTTACGCCCTATACGCAGCAAGCGCGGGTGCAGGCCTTCGTTGTGCCAGTGGCGTCCGAAGTCTCGGGACGGGTGACCAAGGTGTATGTGCGGAACAATCAGGATGTCGATGCGGGGGCAGTCCTGTTCGAGGTAGATCCGGAGCACTACAGGATCGCCGTTGATCGCGCCCGCGCCGATCTCGACTCAATGCGCCGGCAGATCGGCGCCAGCACAGCCGGGATCGATTCGGCGCGTGCCACCTTGCGTGCCGCCCAGGCTAACGAACTCAAGGCCCGCCAGGATAACGATCGCCTCGGCAGTCTCTATCGTGGAGATCCAGGCACCATTTCACTGCGCCGCCTCGAACTGGCTCGCGCGAGCCTTGAACAGGCAATCAGTCAGGTGGCAGCGGCGCAGGCGGAGGTTCAACGCGCGCGTGAACAGGAGGGGGGCAGCGAGGACGACAACGCAAAGCTGCGTAGTGCCGCTGCCGCCCTCGAGAAGGCCGAACTGGATTTAAGCAATACCAGGGTACGCGCGCGCTCGGCCGGTCTGATCACGGATCTGCGCACCGACGCCGGCCAGTTTGCTGCCGCTGGCAATCCGGTCATGACACTGATCACCATCCACGATATGTGGATCAGCGCGGAAATGACGGAGAACAATCTGGGCCATGTCGAGCCCGGTACTCCGGTTGCCATCGCATTGGACGCCCTGCCGGGCCAGGTATTCGAAGGCCGCGTGCGCAGCGTGGGCTACGGGGTCAATGTCGGATTGAGCGCGCCGCCCGGCGGCCTGCCGACCGTGCAGAACAGCCGCGACTGGCTGCGTCCCGCCCAACGCTTCCCGGTAATAGTCGAGGTCTCCCACGGCGAGTTGTCCACGTTGCGTGGTGTGCGCGTTGGCGGCCAGGCCGAGGTCATGGCGTTCCCCACTCAGGGGAATCCGTTGAACCCGCTCGGCCGTCTATTCCTGCATCTGATGAGTTGGCTATCGTATGCCTACTAACCGCGCAGCGCCCACCCGGCGTCCTCCCCGCAGTCAGCGCGCACTGCGCCTCGCGACCGGTACCGCGCTTTGCCTGGCGACAAGCTTCGGCCTGGGCTTGCCAATCCCGATGGTCGCCCCGGTGTTCGTCGTGTTTCTCCTGGCCATGCTCAACAAGCCGCTGTCGCCCAAGGCCGGGCTGGGCCTGGTGTTGGTAGCGATGTTGACAACCGGCAGCGGTCTGCTGCTCATCCCTTTACTGCGATATTTCTCGCTCGCTGGCGTGCTGCTGGTCGGTCTGTGCCTCTTCCTGGCATTCCGCCGCGGCCTGCGCGGTGCTAACAATCTGGTCACCACCTTCCTGGCGGTCGGCTTAACCATGATTTCGACGGCCGGCACCGTCGACTTTGGGCTGGCCGTGCTGGTCATCGGCGCGCTGGTCAAGGGCCTGCTTCTCGCCATACTGATGCACGCATTCAGCCACTGGATGTTTCCTGAGCCCGCTGGCGCGCCGGCATTACCTACCGCCCCGGTCCTCGCGGATAACGAAGCCAGCTGGATGGCGGTTCGCGCCACCGCAGTGGTATTACCCGCCTTCCTGCTGACGCTGACCGACCCGGCCGGCTACCTACCGATCATGATGAAGGCGGTCAGCCTCGGCCGACAGAGTTGCACGACTACGGCCCGTGGCGCAGCGCGCGAACTGCTCGGTTCGACTTTGCTCGGCGGCGTACTCGCAATCCTGTTCTGGTTTGCGCTCAGTCTGTTCGTCCATCTATGGATGTTCTTTCTCTGGACGTTCCTGTTTGCCCTATTGCTGGCGCGCAAGCTGTATGCCCTGAGCCCGACGCAATACCCGCCCAGCTTCTGGCTGAACACTCTGGTGACCCTGATCATCCTGCTAGGCCAGTCGGTCGAGGACAGTGTCGCTGGGAAAGACGTCTACACAGCTTTCGCGGTGCGCACGGGGCTGTTTATCGCCGTCTCCCTCTACGCCTGTCTGGTGCTGCAACTTCTCGATCAACCCCGTCGCGTGCCGCGGCAATCCGAGGCTCTTTAGTCGCCCAACAGGAGATAGCGTCATGACTACGTCAGACATCAAAGCCGAGGTTCCCGCCGCTGGCGGATGGCGTTTCAAGCTTGGAATCGGCATCTTCGTGCTGGCTTTCACGTTGTGGCTACTCCTTCCACTGGCTAGCTCCATGGGAGTTTCGGCTGGACGCATCGCGGCATTGACCGGCGTGATTTTCGTTGCCAACAAGGTCCTGCTGGTGACCTGCATTGCTGTCATGGGCAAAGCTGGTTTTCAGAGCCTCAAGCAGATTATCTTCGGCCATGCAAAACGTCTCGCACCCAGCAAAACGGTCGGGCCAGTTCGCCACGTCATCGGCCTGGTGATGTTCTGCACGCCAATCGTGTGGGCGATGCTCGAATCGTACGTCGACCAATTCTGGCCGGGACTCAGACCGAACATCTGGCAGTTGCAGGTGCTCGGTGATCTGATGCTGATCGGGAGCTTCTTTGTGCTCGGCGGCGATTTCTGGACCAAGATCCACGCTCTGTTCGTCCGCACGGCATAGGCGGCGGACGCTCGCGACCAGGCTGAGGCTTCGTCCTCATCGGCTTCACAAGGCTAAAACATGAACATCGGCATCTATGGCACCCTCGTTGCGGCTTCGCTGGTTCTGCTGCTCGGCAACCGCCTCGTCACGTGGATTCCCGTGCTGCATACCTATACGATTCCCGAGCCGGTTGCCGGCGGGCTCGTCGTCGCGATCGTGCTGTTGGTCGTGCGCGTCGCAGGGCACGCCGAGGTGCGCTTCGACGCGGCGTTGCAAACGCCCATGATGCTCGCCTTCTTTGCAACCATCGGGTTGAATGCCAATCTCGCGAGCCTCAAACAAGGCGGCCCGTTGCTGCTGCGTTTTCTCGCCGTCGTGTTCGGCTTGCTGGTACTACAGAATGCCGTCGGCATCGGTCTCGCTTATGCGCTCGGCGTCGACCCGCTGCTTGGCTTGCTGGGCGGTTCGATCACGCTGTCGGGCGGACACGGAACGGGTGCCGCGTGGAGCAAGGTCTTTGCCGAACATCACGGCCTGCAATCGGCTATCGAAGCCGCCATCGCGTGTGCCACATTCGGTCTCGTGATGGGCGGTATCCTGGGCGGGCCGGTGGCCCGTCTGCTGATGCGCCGCGTCACGAAACCCGACTCGCAACAGACTGCCATGCCGGCCGATTCCTCACTCGCCTTTGAAGAGCCGAAAGCGGAACAGCCCACCACGCCCGCCGCCTTCATCGCCACGCTGACATTGATTGCGATCAGCCTGGCGGTCGGCGAGGTGCTCTCGAACCTGCTGGCCGGCACGGCCTTCGAATTGCCGACTTTTGTCTGCGTACTGTTTATTGGCGTACTACTAAGCAATGGGCTCGCATTGGCGGGCAAGCCCGTGGCCGAGCACGCTGTCGCACTGCTCGGCAATGTCAGCCTCGCGCTGTTCCTCGCCATGGCGCTGATGACGCTGAAACTGTGGGATCTGGCCGCGTTGGCATTGCCGGTCATTTCGATTCTTGTCGCGCAGACGGCATTGATGGCGCTATATGCGATCTTCGTGACGTTCCGCGTGATGGGCGGCAACTACGACGCTGTCGTACTGGCCGCGGGTCATTGCGGGTTCGGGCTTGGAGCGACGCCAACCGCAATTGCCAATATGCAGGCGGTCACGAACCGCTTCGGCCACTCGCATCTGGCGTTTCTCATTGTGCCGATGGTGGGGGCATTTTTTATCGACATCGTCAATGCAATCGTCATCAAGGGTTATCTCGCGTTGCCGATTTTTCGTTGACCCGATGTTCTTATGAACCGAGCGCCCACTCGCAGAGGATCCGCAGCACTGGACCGGATCGCACGTATCGCTCCGGGTCTGCACGACCTCGTTCATTACCGTGTGCAGGATCTGCGCCACGATTTCGTTGCTGGCCTGTGTGTTGCAGCGATTGCTTTGCCCGTCGGCGTTGCATACGCGCAACTCGCGGGCTTCAACGCTGCTATCGGTCTCTATTCGAGCATCCTTCCGCTGGTCGCCTATGCGCTCTTCGGAACATCGCGCCAGTTGATCGTTGGACCGGACGCGGCGACCTGCGCATTGATCCTTGCGGCCATTTCTCCGCTTGCCGCACTCGGCTCTGCCGCATACCTATCCATGTCGATGACGCTCGCGCTTGTTGCGGGCCTGCTGTGCATCGGTGCCAGTTTCCTGCGGCTTGGCGTCTGTGCGGATTTCCTGTCGCGTCCTATCCTGACAGGCTTCATGAACGGAGTCGCGTTGTCGATCGTGCTCGGTCAGATGGGCAAGCTGCTCGGCTTCAAGGTCGAGTCGGGTGGCATCATTCCGCGTCTGGTGGAGGTCGCGGGGAGACTCGGAGAAACCCACCTTCCAACCGTCGCGGTCGGTCTGGCTTCATTCGTGATGTTGGTGATTTCACCGAAGGTGTTGCCCCGTGTGCCTGCCGCGCTGATAACCCTGGCGCTTTCGGGACTCGCCACCAAGGGTTTCGCACTCCATGCCCAGGGTGTGCAAACTGTAGGCCCGGTTCCGGCTGGCCTGCCCGCGTTGACTCTACCGTACGGCACGCTCGAGTCGCTCGATACGCTACTTGTCGATGCAGCCGGGATCGCGTTGATCGCGTTTTGCAGTGGCATGCTGACAGCGCGCAGCTTTGCCGCAAAGAATGGGTACGACGTCGATGACGATCGCGAACTGGCGGCGATCGGTGCCGCGAACATCGCTTCGGCGCTATCGCAGGGCTTTGCCGTCAGTGGCGCCTCCTCCCGTACCGCGATGAACGACACCGCCGGCGGCCGCACCCAGGTTGCAGGGCTGTTTGCAGCTGCGACGATCGCTGTTGTCCTGCTGTTCCTTACGGGACCGCTCCAATACGTGCCCATCCCTGCCCTGGCCGCTGTCCTGGTGATGGCTGCCGTCTCACTGGTTGACGTGGCAACGCTCCGGACGCTATGGCGGGAGGCAAAAGACGAGCTTGCCATCTCGATCGTGGCAACCATCGGTGTCGTTGTTCTGGGGTCCATGCATGGCATTCTGCTGGCCGTCGTTCTGGCGCTGCTGCGCTTCATCCGAATCGTTGCACGCCCCTCTTGCGAAGTGCTTGGCGAGGTGAAAGGGATGCCTGGCTTTCACAACGTCGCACTGCATCCGACTGCGCGCTTCACCCCCGGACTATGTCTTTTCCGGTTCAACGCTCCGGTTGTTTTTTTCAACGCACGCTATTTCAAACGCTCGGCGTTACAACTGGTTGATGCGGCCGGCCTCGCGCCGCGCTGGTTCGTGCTGGACGCCATGACGATCACAGCCACCGACGTCACCGGCCGCCATACGCTGACTGAACTTCAGCGCGAGCTCGCGGCACGTGGTATTACGATGGTCATGGCCGGACGCTACGCGCAAACCGTTCAGTGGCTGAGCGATCGCGGTCTGGGGGAAGCGGGGCCGCCGTGGCCGCACTTTCCGACCCTACGCGAAGCAACGCGTGCGTTCAGGCGGGAGATGGCCCGAAAGGCGTCGTCGCCGGACTCAACTGCAACTCCGGATTGAATGAATTCCCGACACAAGGCAATCCTGCGAAGCCGAGCCGAACGCGAATCCAGCGTGAGTCTTCGAGCGGCTTCGGTTTCTTCATCGCGCCAATCTGGGTCAATCCGCTGCCCGCATCCGGCAACACTCAGCACTGCCGGATACGCAGGCCCGAACTCTGGTCGAAGAAATAAACGCGCTCGCGGTTCGCCCGCAGGCCGACCTCCGTGCCGATCTCTCCAGCAAACATGTTCGACACCTTGACGACTATCTGCTGCTCTCCGACGTTCAGCGTGACGAGCGAGTGATCGCCGATCAATTCGACCGAATAGATGTGCCCGCGGAACTCACCATCAGCCGCGGTGACGAGCATGCAGTCTTCGGGACGCACGCCAAGCACCGCCTCCCCATGATGATTTACGTCCGCAACCAGCGCCAGGCCTTCCGACTCGAAGCGGTTGTTCGTCAGCGTGCCGCGCAGAAAATTCATTGGCGGCGAACCAATGAAGCCCGCGACGAACAGATTCGCGGGGTCCGAATAAATGCGCGCTGGGGCGTCGAGTTGTTGCAGGACGCCTTTGTCGATCAGCGCAACACGATGCGCAAGGGTCATTGCCTCGATCTGGTCATGTGTGACGTAGATCGTAGTGACACCGAGCTCATGCTGCATGTGCTTGAGTTCGGCACGCATATGGCCGCGCAGCTTCGCATCGAGGTTCGACAGCGGTTCGTCCATCAGAAACGCCGCGGGGCGGCGAACAATGGCGCGAGCGAGCGCGACGCGCTGCCGCTGGCCACCCGATAACTGACGCGGATACCGGTCGAGCTGCGGTTCAAGATGAACGCTCGCCGCCACGTCGCGCACCGCCGCATCGATCTCGGCCTTCGCGCGCTTTCTCACGATCAGCGGGTAAGCAATGTTCTCGAACACCGTCTTATGCGGATACAGCGCGTAGGACTGAAATACCATCGCAACATCACGATCGCGCGGCAGTTGCTGTGTCACGTCGTTGTCGCCGACGTAGATGCTCCCCTCACTCGCCGATTCGAGTCCCGCGATGATGCGCAACGCGGTCGTCTTGCCGCAACCCGATTCGCCGAGAAGGACAAGAAACTCGCCCGCATGTACGTCCAGTGACAGATCGTGCAGTACGCGTGTGTCTCCGAAGGTCTTGCTGACGTTGCGCAGCGAGACGCTCTTCGAATGCGGCACCGTCGAGCTCGCGAAATGCGACGGGCGTGGCGCCTGCGTCTCCATGTCGTTCATCCTTTGACCGCTCCCACGAGAATGCCTTTGACGATGAAGCGCTGTAGCGTGAGCGTGAGCAGCATCACCGGCAGGATCATGATCAGAATCAGCACCGACATGTTCCACCACTGCGGCCCCCGAGTGGCGTTCTGCGCGGCGACGAGAAGTGGCAGGGTTTGCGCGTTGGCCGTCGACAGAAAGAGCGCGAACAGATACTCGTTCCAGGAGAGGATCAGCACGAGCAGGCCTGTCGCCACGATACCCGGCGCGACGAGCGGGACCACGATGCCAAACAGGATGGCAAAGCGTGTCGCGCCGTCGATCTGTGCGCTCTCCTCGATTTCTTTCGGCACGCTGGCGAAAAAATCGAACATCAGCCAGACGACAATCGGCATATTCGCTGTCGCATAGGTGATGATCAGCGCGGTCCGGGTGTCGAGCAACCCGATGCTCTTGAAGGTCAGGTAGATCGGGATCACCGTGACGACAGGCGGCAAGATGCGTTGAGAAATAATCCAGAAGAGAATGTCGTCGTTGGCGAAATGGCGCCTTGCGCGTCGGATGATCGGGCGCAGCAGCAGGAAAAAGAGCGCGCCGCACACGGCCACTGCGATCCGCAGGTCCACACCGCCCCAGCCGACGGCGGCCACCACCACGGCCAGCATCAGGACGCCGAGACCCACCGCCGCGACGGGCGGCCTGTATTCGATGCGCGCGAGGGCGTAAGCCGCTATCGAGCCCAGGAACACGGCGGCAGCCGTGGAGAACGTGGCAATGATCAGCGAATTCACGTAGGGACGAAACGTGTCCGGTCCGAGGTCGACGAAGATGTAATGCCAAGCGTCGAGACTCGGCTTGAAGTCGATGAATGGCACGTAGGCCGGCCCGTTCGATACGTCGATAGGCAGCTTGAACGACGTGATCGCCATCCAGTACAACGGAAACAATACGACCAGTGTCCATAAGCCAAGCAGGCCATAGGCAATCACCCGGGTGCCGATGGGAATCTCATCGAGCCGTGCGGGAACAAAGAGGCGCCGGATCATGATTGCCCCCCTCTCGCGCGCCGCACGACGAGTTGAAAAAATGACACACACGCGATCGTCGACACGAAGAACAACATGTAGGCGACGGCCGACGCGCCGCCGAGATTCAGCGTGCGCCATTCGATGAATGCGTGCAGTGTCATTGATTCCGTCGCAATGCCGGGGCCGCCATTGGTCAGCACGTTCGGCAGGTCGACCACCTTGAACGCTTCGATCAGGCGAATCAGCACCGCGCTCGCGGCGACCGGCGCGATCGCCGGCCAGGTCACGTCGCGAAAGATCCGCCAGCTCGACGCGCCATCGAGTTGCGCGGCCTCGATCTGGTCACGCGAGGTGCCTTCCAGCGCGGCCAGCAAAACAAGAAACATGAAAGGCACCCACTGCCAGGTATCCCCGATGATGACCACGATGCGCGCAAGCCACGGGTCCGCCGCCCACGAGATATGCCCCAGCCCAAGCCACGCCCACACCGGCGCAAGCGGGCCAACTGCGGTATCCGCCATCATGCGGAACATGTACGCGATGCCAACGGGTGTCACCATCAGCGGCAGAAAGAACAGAATCCGGAAAAATCGGCCGCCCTTGAGCGGCAACGCGCACAGGTAGGCGAGCCCGAGACCCAGCAGGAACTGCAGCGCCACGCCGAACACCACGTAAAAGAGCGTCACCATCAGGCTGCCCAGCTCGCCGCCGTGACCGACCGTATTGGCGGCAAGCCACACGAGCGCCAGCAAGGACGCAGCAGTGATCAGCCGGCCGATGCCGCCGACGACAGAGCGATGCCTGCCGCGCAGGTAACTGAGGAGCCACCAGCCTGTAGCGAGCGCGGCAGCGGCCATCACCGAGAGGCTAATAATGCCAGGCGGCCGGAATACACCGACAAAGTGAAATTGCTGGCTGCCGCTGAAAAGCCTCACGTAGTTGCGCATGCCGACAAACTTCAGTTCGTAGCCTCCCTCGCCGAGCGAGAACCGCATCAACGACAGATAGGCGGACGTGACTAGCGGAAAGATCGAAAAGCCGAGAATGAGTAGCACGGCCGGCAGCACGAACACGTAGGGGGCCTGGCGATCCAGCCAGTTGGCAACGGATGACCTGCGCGACGCGCGTCGCTGTGAAGCAGGTGACGAAACGTGCGACGAAGATTGCATGAGCCAGTCTCGTGTCATCGTTACGGCGGACGAACGACGTTCGGACGCCGTTCGTCATCGCCTCTCCCGAAGCGGCGCCGGTTGCCGCAGACCGGCGCGGCATGCGGCTATTTCGCGCCGATCGACGCCTTGTAGGCCTTCAACTGGCCGTCCTTTCCAAGGTCGTCGGTAATTTCATCCCAGCCTGTCTGGATCGCCTTCATGGTGGCGTCGGCATCAAGTTCCCCCGCGAGAAACCGCGCCACCGCGGTATCCAGTACGACTTGCTCGTAGCGCTGGTTCTGAGGGATACGCAGGTCGATGATCATATTCGGGCTTTGCAGACTGGCCTTGATGGCGCCGAGGTAGGAGGCCGCCGCCGCGTCGCTCATGCCGGACTTCTTCCAGATCGACATGTCCGTGAACTGCGATCGGCGATACGGATTGAAGCCGGTCGCACCGATCGTCACGTCAATATTCGATTGAGCAGGCTGGCTCATGTACGAGAGAAACGCGTAGGCTGCATCCTTCACCTTGGGGTTGGCCTTGGCATTGATCCCGCCGGACCACCCGCCGAATGCTGCAAAAGGCGCGTGGTTGACGCCCTCCACCGCATACGGGCACGTACTCTTGTCGCACGCCACCAGCTTGCCGGTGTCACGGTTCAACACCTTCGTCGAGCCCGGCAGGATGACCGCGCCGACCTTGTCGATCACCTTCGACTGCTTCGGGTCGATCGCCAGCACGCCGACGTCACCCCAGTCGAGCGTCAGCGCGCAGTGTCCTGAAATGAAGGCGCTGCGCGTATCGCCGACGTCGAGATTGATTTCGTTCGGCGGTCCGTATCGGGTCGATTCCTTGTAGACGTTCAGCGCGGCCTTGAACGCATCATTGTCGACGAGCGGCTTGAAGTTGGCCGGATCGAAGAAGGCGCCTTGCGCCGTCCCTTTCGACTGGATGTAGCCACCCGCAATCGAGATGATCGCCCAGTACGCCTGCGCATTGCGCTTCTTCGAAATACACGAACCCGCAACCGGTTTGCCGTCGCCGCCGAATACCTTGCCGTTCGCTGCCTTCGCGATGTCCAGGTAATCGTCCCAGGTTCTCGGCGGCTGCTTGCCGAGCTGTTTCAGAATGTCGGTCCGGTAGTAGACCATCTGGAAGTCGCCGTCGAGCGCAACCAGATAGGTCTTGCCATTGAAACGCTCCGAAAAATCGCGGAAGAACGGCATCACGTCGTCTTCCTTCAGCGCCGGATCATGGGCGACGCGCGCCGACAGGTCCTCGAGGAAGCCGCCCTTCGTATAGTCGACCATCCACTGCGGGGCGAACACCGCGGCGTCGACCGAGTTCGTACCGGAGGCCCAATCGGTCAGCAGCTTCTGGTACAAGTCGGAGAACGGCACGGTCAGAATGTTGACTTTGGCACCCGTGAGCTTTTCGAAGTCAGGCGCACGGCGCTGCAGCGGCTCCGCGATTTGCGGACCCACGAACGTCATCACATTGATGGTGACGCCATGGAAATCTTCTGCAGCGAGCGCATGCCCCGCTGCCATGAACCACGCAGCCGCCAGGGCGGCGGCCACGCTTGCACATTTGACGAGTTTCATTTTTTGTCTCCTCCATACCGAGTTGACTACGCTGCGCTCGGCGGCTGGCGAGCAGCCCACCCGATGCGCCCGGACTGCGGCGGTCCGGAGACTCCTACGAAGACTCGTGCGAAGGGCCGGTTTACTCCTCGAACAAATCGGGCCGTTCGGTGGCAAAGCGCCGCAACTCTGCAACGACTTCATCCAGATGACAGTGCATCGCGTGGGCCGCAGCTTCGGCGTCACGCTCCGCGATCGCCTCGAAGATGCGCACGTGCTCCTCGAGTGTATGAATATGACGTTCCGGACTCCCCAGCAACTGGCGCGCACGATCAAGCGCGCCGCGCGACGTGGCGACGATTTCCTTTACGCGAGGCAAGTCGATAGCGTCGAGCAGGATCTCGTGGAAGGCGAGATCGAGCAGGTGAAATTCGTGGCGCAATCCTTTGGCCACGGCCTCGCGTTGCTTGTCGAGGTTGGCGGCGAGCGCCTCCAGAGTCGCATCGGATCGCGTCGACGACAGGCCGCGCACGGTCTCGACTTCGAGCGCGCTGCGGATAAACAGATGCTGGCGGATGTCGTGAATCACGATCGGCTTGACACGTGTGCCGCGTTGCGGCAACACCTCGACGAGCCCAGCGGTGGCAAGCTTCGCAAGCGCCGCGGACACCGGAAAACGCGACACGCCCATCCGTTCGCAGACCGCCTGCTTGTCGATCATCATTCCTGGCTCCAGCGCAAGCGTGACGATAGCCTCGCGCAACGCCTCTGCCACGGCGTCGGTCAAACTACTCCGTTCCCCGCCCTGCAGTTTCTGCAATGCAGCATAAGGGCCGTTGGCCGCTGACTTCATGGATTACGACGCTCACGGAGAGCTTGATTTGCGACTGACATGCTAGCATGCTAGGTGGTGAAATCAGTGCTGTCAACGCGTGCTAACGCTTGGAGCGTGGCCTCGTGTGTGCTTACCAGCAGCGCTTGGTGCGAGCCATGCGCGCGTACCAACTGGCTGCCGCACCGGTCACGCTTGGGGGCGTCCAGATGACCACGATCACGAGGCTGTCCGTTCGGGACATTCGCTTCCTGGCCTCCCGCTCACTCGATGGCTCCGATGCTGAATGCGGCGCCGGAGTATTCGGCCACCTACGTCGTGCTCGAAACAGACTCACCGGAACAGATGGTGGGACGCGGACTTACCTTCGCTATCGGCCGGGCTAACGAAATTTGCGTGACCGCGGCGAACTCGCTGGCGCCGCTCATCGTCGGCAAGACCCTCGAAGACATCGTTGCCGACATGGGTTCGTTCTGGCGCGCCCTCACGTCAGACAGCCAGTTGCGCTGGATCGGTCCGGAGAAAGGCGCGATTCACCTCGCGCCTGCCGCTATCATGAATGCCGTGTGGGAGAGGACCGTGCGGCGCGCGCATTCTGCGCGACGAAATCGGCGCTGATCGCAAGCTGATGATGGACGCCAACCCGGCGTGGAAAGTCGACGAAGCCGTCGCCAACATGCGGCGCCTCGCAGAGTTCGATCCCTGGTGGATCGAAGAGCCGACGAGCCCCGACGATATCCTGGGGCACGCGGCCATCCGCCGGCGCGTGGCCCCGATCGGTGTGGCGACCGGCGAGGATTGCCATAACCGCGTGATGTGCCGCTATAAGCCGCCGCAACTGCCCGGCTATAGCCTCGAGATGCGCGCCGAGTCGCTCGACCAATTTCACTTTCCGCAAGGCGCGGCGTGGCGGGCGTGAATTTTTCCCAGGCAATCCCAGAATACCGGGCGAGCGTCCGAGAACGTACACTCGTCGTTATTCCCTGTGCTGAGAAAAACTGTGCCTGCCATCACCTGCATCGAAGATTTACGCGTGCTTGCTCAACGGCGCGTGCCGCGCATGTTCTACGACTACGCCGACAGTGGCTCATGGACCGAGAGTACCTACCGCGCAAATGAAAGCGACTTCCAGCGCCTCAAGCTGCGCCAGCGAGTGGCGGTCAACATGGCGGGCCGCAGCACGCGCACGGAAATGGTCGGTCAGGAGGCCGCCATGCCCGTAGCGCTCGCGCCGACGGGCTTGACCGGCATGCAACATGCCGACGGCGAAATCCTCGCTGCACGCGCGGCGGAGAAGTTCGGCGTCCCGTTCACCTTGTCCACGATGAGCATCTGCTCGATCGAGGACGTTGCCGCCGAGACCAGCAAGCCGTTCTGGTTCCAACTTTATATGATGCGCGACCGCGATTTCATTGTGCGGTTAATTGAGCGGGCTCGCGCGGCACGGTGCAGCGCCCTGATGCTAACGCTGGACCTGCAGATCCTCGGCCAACGCCACAAGGACATCAAGAACGGCCTGTCGGCGCCGCCCAAACTGACCCCAGCGAACCTCATCAATCTGGCGACCAGGCCGCGCTGGTGCCTCGGCATGCTCGGCACCCGGCGGCGCACCTTCGGCAACATCGTCGGTCACGCGAAGGGTGTAGGCGATTTATCGTCCCTGAGTTCGTGGACCGCCGAACAGTTCGATCCGGCGCTGAGTTGGGCGGACGTCGAGTGGGTCAAGAAGCTATGGGGTGGCAAACTCATTCTGAAAGGCATCATGGATGTCGAAGATGCGCGCCTTGCCGCCAATAGCGGTGCCGACGCGCTGATCGTCTCCAACCATGGCGGCCGCCAACTCGACGGCGCACCCTCTTCGATCTCGGCACTTCCCGAGATCGCGCGTGAGATCGGCTCGCGCATCGAGGTGTGGATGGATGGCGGCATCCGCAGCGGACAGGACGTGCTGAAAGCCGTTGCGCTCGGCGCCAGGGGCACGCTGATCGGCCGCAGCTTCCTCTACGGCCTGGGTGCGATGGGAGAGGCTGGTGTCACACAGTGCCTGCAGATCATCCAGAAGGAACTGGACATCACCATGGCCTTTTGCGGCCACACTGACATCCGTCAGGTGGACGAGCGGATCCTGCTGCCTGACAGGCGTTGAAGACCGGCGCCAGGCGCGACGCCTGGCGGTGGACGGTGTTCAGCCGAATGTTCGGCGTATTCCGTTCGCCGCCTCTTCTTTCGAGCCGCAATCTTCCGATGCTTGCAAAAACGTCGATCTCCACCAGTGCACATCGAACTTGCTCCTGCTTCGGTCCGATCCGGCAGCACTTCGCGTTGCCCACGCACCGGATGACGGCCTCATGCCATCGCGCCCAACTCAAGGCGCAGTTCCGTGTGGCAACGCTGGACGGTGGCACAAGCGGAGGCCAACGCTAATTAATAAGTATAACGATACGTCTGCGCCAAACCCGGTCTGTCTCCGTCAATTTGACAATGCCCGCGCGGCAGGGATGCCCATACCCATACTAAAAATGACCTAATGCACTGTTTTTTCAGATTGGAAAGTTCGGCATTTCCACTGCAATCAGACAGGTCCCGTTCCCTTCGCGTGGCGCAAGCACGCTGGCTGGGGCCGCCCGTTTCCCAGACCGTTGAGGAAGGTTTGACGCATCGTATAAAGGGTGTTGACCGCTACCGTACAGACCTGCCGTGCCAGAAGTGAGAACGTATTGACGGACACATCGTCCTCACGGAAAAAACACCGACGTCCCGGCTTCCACAACATTGCATCCACTGCGACTTTCCCGGTGTGCGACGAGGTGCCCTGCAATCCCGTGGCGACATAGCGCGTATTCGCCGGATGATGCGATCCGGAAGCGCCGCCATCCAGGGGAGACGCCCAGAGCCGGTCCCGATCGTCTCACCAGGATCTCGTACACGTTGCCCTGCGAGGCCTCAACCCTGGATGGTTTTAAAGCGTGCACTTTCCAGGGAGAAGTACCCATGCGCATCGCACAGATTGCCCCGTTGCATGAGGCGGTTCCCCCGGAACTCTATGGGGGCACCGAGCGCGTGGTGTCCTACCTCACCGAGGCGCTTGTCGACCTGGGGCACGACGTGACCCTGTTCGCAAGCGGCGACTCGCACACGAAGGCGACGCTCGCGGCCGCGTGGCCGCGTGCATTGCGCCTCGACCCGTCAACCCGCGACCTGCTCGCCCCGCACATGCTGATGCTCGAACAGGTGCGCCGTGTCGCCCACGAATTCGACGTGTTGCACTTCCACCTCGACTATCTGCCGTTCTCGCTGTTTTCGCGGCTCGACACGCCGTTCGTGACGACGCTGCACGGCCGCCTCGACCTGCCGGAATTGCAAGCCGTGTTCAATACGTTTCCGAAGGCGCCGGTCGTGTCGATCTCCGATTCACAACGTTTGCCGCTGCCGCAGGCGAACTGGCTGGACACGATCTATCACGGTCTGCCGGAAACGCTGCTCACGCCGCAAACGCAGAAGGAGCCGCAATATCTCGCTTTCCTGGGACGACTGAGTCCGGAGAAAGGAGCAGATGTCGCCATCAGGATCGCTGCACAAAGCGGTCTGCCGTTGAAGATCGCCGCGAAGATAGACAAGGCCGACCAGAAATACTTCAAGACGGAAATCGAGCCGCTGCTGTCGCAGGCGCACGTCGAATTTCTCGGGGAAATCAGCGAGCAGCAGAAGCCTGGATTCCTGTCGGGTGCGAGGGCGCTGCTGTTTCCGATCGACTGGTCCGAGCCGTTCGGCCTCGTCATGATCGAGGCAATGGCGTGCGGTACCCCGGTGATCGCATTCAATCGCGGCTCTGTCCCCGAAGTGATCGACCACGGCGTCACCGGTTATATCTGCGAAGACGTGCAGAGTGCCGTTGGCGCGCTGCAACGACTCGATGAGCTGTCACGTACGGAAGTCCGCGCCCAGTTCGAACGCCGCTTCAGCGCCAGAACGATGGCGCGGAATTACGTAGCCAGCTATACGTCACTGCTTCACGCGGCAACGCGCCCGGTGTTGCGACGTGCCGCCGCCGGTTGATCTGCGCCTGGCGGCTTTCCATGGCGAAGCCGTGGCGCCGGTCATGACGACGCACGCCGGAAGGGACGCTGACCGGCCATTTTCATGCGATGAACCCAGCGAACCTACCATCCTTCCGTCTGGCCGGACTCATGCGCCCCTGGCTGTTGGGATGCCATGAATGATTCATGGGGTCGCCGGACGTGAATCCCCCGATTCTTGGTCTGCATGGCGATCTGTTTGTCCGAGGGCTCCAGCGGAGTCCGAACTTCACCCGTGCGCCGTGCCTGCGATCCGACCAACACTGATAGGCCCAGCTACCGATGCTGACTACGCTGAAGGTGTCGCATCAGTAGCCATAGGCGGCCGTGACGATCGACCGTTCCCACTCCGTTCAGAGTCTATTAGCCTTCTTTAGGCGTTCGGACCGCTACCGTACAGACATACCCTGTCGCATGTGAGAAAGATAGGTTGCGTCCGCCGTGCGCCGGTGATTCCCTGATTTCTCTCGCGGGGCGCGCATTCGCAGCCGGCAACCGGCGCAACCGCGCAAGTCTTTGTTGCGACAAAACGCGAGGTGCCGCTGCACGCTTCGCCAATTGGTCCGCGACCCGCGTCGCACCGCTGCTTAGGCTAGTGTCGAACTTGAGGAGAGTGTCATGAACAACATCATCTGGCTTGTTGGAGCCGTGGTCATCGTTCTGTTTGTGCTCGGCTATTTCGGGTTGAGATAGGACGTTCCAGTTACGTGCCCATCACGCGATGGTCGCTCAGCGACCGCGATCACGTCTGTACGCTGAGCGTCGGACACTTACCACCGCCGCTGCCCCATGAGTGACGGGCGAGTCCGTGAGATCAAAACGCCACGGGCCGGAGCCTGATGACAGCCAGCTGCAATCCCTTTCGCCATTGGCATGGGGAAACATCAATCCGATCGGTGACTACATGCGGCGGGAAACCGCACAATGTTTCAGATCGCTACAACCCAATCATCAAAAATCCGTGGAAGAAGAAGAGCCCCTTTGTCGAAGGTAGAGACCCTGGGTCCGCGGGCATGTCACGTATCGGAAACCGTAGCCAGTGCACTGCCAGAGCAGACTTTCCGTGTCCACTCTGCCGGGCAACCGTTCTCTATCGTTCGGCACAGCGACGGCGTCGCCGTAGATGATCGCGCCTGGCGAGCGCGAACCAGCAGTGCCTGCAGCCTGAAAATTCCGGTCGCATTGGTCGTCAGGATTACAGGGGACGGATTGTTCATTAAGGAAAGGAGCCGCCACTCAAGTGAGCGACACTGATCTGGCCGGCGTTCGTCTCTCTGTACGCTATCGGACCGCATCTGCGTCCGCTGTCGCGTAGCCTGAACAGTGGGCTACCTTGGAGTTTGTATCTCCGGGTTTACTGAACCGTATTCGTGAGGCCTGAGATGTGCTGCTAACCGCTTTGCGCGGGGTGCACCCTCTCCAGGTACCCCTACCAGGAACAACGTTATGCTAGTCAGAGAAATGATGAAAGAGCCAGTTCGCATTCAGGCGGAGGAAATGCTCGACGCGGCAGCCCGCAAGCTGAAGAACGAAAACATTGGCGCGTTGCCGGTGTGCCAGGACACGCGCGTGATCGGGATGCTCACGGACCGCGATATCACGATGCGGGGCGTCGCGGATGCACGAAACGTCAGTCAGATGACCGTGCGCGAAGCGATGTCGGCCGAAGTACTTTTCTGCTTCGAGGATGATCCGATCGAACAGGCCGCCACCATCATGAACCAGAATCATGTACATCGTCTGGCGGTCCTCGACCGAGGGGACCGGCACCTGGTAGGCGTTATTTCCCTGTCTGACGTGGACGGTGGCACCTCCCAGCGACGTCCCTATGAAGTGATTTTTCATAAGACATTCACTGACCACCGCGGTCACCCGCATCACAGCGAGTTGATGCGCGTTTCGGTCGCCCAGGGCACAAAGGCAGAGGCGATCGCGACGGCGATCGGTCAGTTCGAACAGTTGAACAAGGTCAC
Source organism: Paraburkholderia dipogonis (assembly GCF_046027395.1). Lineage (GTDB taxonomy): Bacteria > Pseudomonadota > Gammaproteobacteria > Burkholderiales > Burkholderiaceae > Paraburkholderia > Paraburkholderia dipogonis_A. Next base: position 71,914 of record NZ_JAQQEG010000005.1, read on the forward strand.
GGTGTGGCACCAGCTCGCGGACGGATATGACGTGACGAGCGTCCGTGTCGATGAGGAGGGGGCAACGGTTGAAGAACGTGAGCCGACTTCAGAGAGAGAAGCCCGGATACTACGCCGCGCCCGTGAGGTGTGGGAGCGGGCGGGTACGCCGGAGGGCCGGGATGTACAGTTCTGGGAACAGGCCGCTGGGGAGATCGACCGCGAGGACCACCCTCGGGAATGACGCGTCTCGGGACAGAGCGCATTCATCCCAAGAACCACTGCAAAAATGTCGCCGTTCACCTTCGCAACCATACTGGCGGACAAGTCTATCGCCGTTACCAGCGAATCAGAAGACAAACCCGGGAGTCCACACAAGGATGACATTCTTCGTTGGGTCGAAGCGCATCCGGCACTTGCTGCATGGGTACAGGCAGTGGGCAGCGTTTTCGCGGTGACGGCCACTGCGTCGCTACCTTTCATTCATGGCTACCTGACTGAAAAGCGTGAAAATAAAGTCAGACTTGCTGCGCTGGTTGCGTTGGCCCAGTAATCCGTCGCCCTGCCCGGAGACCTGGCCGAAGCGATGAAAACGGATTCAGGTATGCGTGACTCCATGCATCTCGGTGTAACTGGCGAATGGACCGAGCTTCGGGCAATGCTCGCGTCTTTCCGACTTTAGGACGTTGTCCAGCAGCACCTGGCGACCCAGATCGGCCATCTGCGGCACGCCGTCACTGTCGGCCGTTCGATTGCAGAAACGATTCCTCACGACGACATCGCTGACCCGAATTTTGATATCGACCGCGATCACATTCAAGGGGCGGAATTCTGGCCACTGATGCGCGTGATGCAATCGCGAAATTGCGTTGAGGCGATCCCCGCTTCTGGCATTGGTAGCGGGTTCCTGGATCTATATGCGATCTTCGCGACCAGCGCCGACCGGCCACTATGGCATGGGGCTCGCCTGGCTCAGTCCGGTGAACGTACACATAGCCCTGCCGCCGCGGCGCTGACCGGTTGCGGCATGGCGGGCTCAGTGGGATTCCTTACGCGTACGGCGGACTGCTGCCCCGCATTCGCCGAAAGGAAATACCCGAACGCGCAGAGCGCGTAACATGGTGTGCGGCGGTAGTTACTACTCGAAAGGGACCGCGGTCTCACATGACTGGCGCCACGGGCACTTATCGTGGCAAGGGTCTATCGCGGTCTCGGGAAGCCGGCCTACCGTTTTCCGAGTGTGGGCGCCACGCCATGGTGCTTCGACATAGTTGGCCGACCTGCCAGTGAGCAAATGCCACGTCGCCGTGGGTAGTGTGGGCGTGCCGCTGGCGCCACTCATAGAAAGACGAAACCAACATCCAGGGGGCGCGTCATGATGCACGTTTTTCTGGCAAACAACCGCAATGAACTGATAGAACGGTGTCGGGCGAAGGTGGCACAGCGGCCCGCACGCGAGGCAACCGCGCAGCAACTTCAGAATGGTGTGCCGCTGTTCCTCGATCAGCTCATCAGGACGCTTCGAATGGAACAGACGTCGGAACCACTGGACAGCCGCAGGATTTCAGGTCCTTCGGGCGGCGGGGCGTCTTTATCCGAAATCGGCGAGTCAGCGGCGCAGCATGGGCGGGAGTTGTTGAAGCTCGGGTTCTCGGTTGACCAGGTCGTCCACGACTATGGGGACCTGTGCCAGGCCATTACAGACCTCGCGTACGAGCGCGATGCGCCGTTTCTGATAGACGAGTTTCGAACCCTTAACCGCTGTCTGGACAATGCCATTGCCGATGCGGTCACCGAGTTCAGCTACCAGCGCGATTTTGCGGTGGCGGACAAGCAGGCCGTTGAAATGCATGAGCGGCTGGGATTTTTCGCACACGAACTGCGTAACTTTCTTCAGACTGCGACGCTCGCGTTTACCGCGGCAAAGACCGGAAGTCTAAGTCTGTCTGGAGCCACAGGGTCGGTTCTGGAACGGAGTTTGGACGGATTGCGTGATCTGATAGCTCACTCTCTGGACGAGGTTCGTACGGCCGCAGGAATTTCCTTGCAATCGAGGATGTTTTCTGTTGCCGACTTCATCGCTGAAGTGAAATATGCCGCTGACCTTGCGGCCCAGATTCGCGGATGCGTACTGACGGTTTCCACTGTGGATCCGCGGCTGGCCATTTGCGGGGATCGCGACCAGCTTTATTCAGCGGTCGGAAATCTGCTGCAAAACGCTTTTAAATTCACGCACAACCACACCGAAGTGACGCTGGACGCGTACGCGTTATCGGATCGCATTCTGATCGATGTGAAGGATCATTGCGGTGGTCTTCCGTCCGGTAACGCGGAAAGAATGTTCCTGCCGTTCACTCAGAACGGCACGGATAGGACCGGACTGGGGCTAGGTCTCTCAATCACCAGGCGCAGCGTCGAGGCAGATAACGGTGTTCTCAGCGTCCGGGATGTGCCCGGCACGGGTTGTGTCTTCACGATTGCCTTGCCTCGATATGCAGTCTCTGCAAGCTGAGCGTTACCGCTGTCGGGTCGTCTACGCGCTACACGGGGGTTGCGGCACGCCGCTGAACCGAGCCGTGCCATTGGACACGCTTGATGCCGCTTCTGGCCCGCGTACCTATCGCGCTGCTCGGCAACCACACTAGCCGGATTAGAGGACACGCTGAACGCGCTAGTTCGGGCCGGTGACGCACGCAGCATCGCACCCATGCCTGCCCTCCGCTGATACGTTTCGCGGAATCCCTTGCTAGTCAAGCGCTTTCAGATGCTCCCGCCCGCATGCGGCACAGGTTGCCCCGCCAGGACTTCGCGCTCTGGCGCGCCTGGCTCGTGCGATGAAGCGATAGAAGCCGCGTTTCGGAAGTAAGTCGCAGCGCACTGGCTGCGCATCCAAGCTACAACGATGGCACCAGGCTTCAGATCCTGCTTGCCCCTTTCGGCAGGGACATTGCGAAACGGCACGCAGTAGCGGCGTTACTCCTCATCACGCAACTCGGCCTCGATCTCGGCGATCGACGGCAACTCAGTGGCCAGCGGTTGGGGTATCTCGCGCAAAAGCTGGTATTCGGCCACACCCATCGGCTTGGCGATGCCACGAAGCGCGTATTCGGCGACCAGCCTGTTCTGTTCCTTGCACAGGAGAAGCCCGATGGTCGGTTGATCGGTGGGCGTCTTCAGTTGCGCATCGATCGCCGACAGGTAGAAGTTCAGCTGCCCCGCGTATTCCGGCCTGAACGGCGTGGCCTTCAGTTCGACGACCACGTAGCAGCGCAGCTTCAGATGGTAGAACAGAAGATCGACAAAGAACTCGTCGCCACCAACTTCGAGCCGGTATTGCCGGCCGACGAACGCAAACCCGGCACCGAGCTCAAGCAGGAATCTAGTGATGTGTCGGGTCAAAGCGTGTTCCAGATCCCGTTCCTGCGCATGCTCGCCGAGGCCGAGGAAGTCGAAGATATACGGGTCCTTCAGGCTGTCCCGCGCAAGATCGGATTGCGGCGACGGCAGGCGTTCGGGGAAATTTGTCACCGCGTTGCCCTGGCGTTCGCGTACTCGGGTTTCGATCTGCATGACGAGCACGTTGCGCGACCAGCCGTGCTCGACCGCCTTCGCTGCATACCACTCACGCTCCTCGCGAGTGGTCAGTTTGTCGAGCAGCGTACACAGGTGGAACCACGGCAATTGTGCAGCAGCCTGCTGCACAAATTCCCCATCCGGCCACGCCTGCGCGAACGCACGCATGTACTTGAGGTTGCGCGGGGAAAAGCCGCGCATGTCGGGAAATGCCGAGCGCAAATCGCGCGCAAGGCGATCGATCACCTTTGCGCCCCACCCCTGAACTTGCTGTCGCTGCGCGATATCCCGGCCAATCTGCCAGTAAAGCAGCACCAGTTCCCGACTGACAGCCAGCGCCGCACGTTGCCGTGCGCTCGCCACCCGCGCCTTCAGGTCATTCAGCCAGGCAGCGTAGTCCGCGCCCGCAGGCTCTGTGTTCGTCATGCCACTCATCTCCCAGTCATCCGGCGTTCACCGCATCCTTGAACGCCTTGCCCGCTGTGAACTTCACAGTCTTCGCGGCAGGGATCTGAATCTCGGCGCCGGTGGCCGGATTGCGACCCACGCGCGCGGCACGGGCACCTGTTGAAAACGAGCCGAAGCCGATCAGCTGCACGGCGTCGCCTTTCGTGACGGCCGCCGTGATGGCGCCGATCAGCGCACCCAGCGTTTCGGCCGCCACTGCCTTGCTTACGCCGGTCTTCGCGGCAACGGCATCCACCAGTTCCTGCTTGTTCATCGTTTATCCTCTGTTCTGGTTGTGAAGATGATGCCACCCTACCCGACCGATGGGGCTTTGCGCAATATGCGCCAGTCCTACCGGCTTGGCATCTCCAGACAGCTCACCCAACGCCGGCCGCGTCGCTGGGCGTGGCGTTGTCGTTGTCGTTCGAATAAATACGGCGGCGAATCGCAAGGTGGCACACCGCGCCGTGCTGCGCAGCACCGAGAAACGTCACCTGATGCGTTCGATAGCCTATATCACGTGGCCCGGCCTCGCTGCACCGGTATTGGGTGGGTTTATCTCGACCTATTTCAACTGGCGCTGGATCTTTCTGCTAAACGTGCCGATCGTTTTGCCGGGTCTGGCGCTAACCGCCTTATTCATCCGAACTACCGCGAAGCCACCCGCCGTCCCTTCGATGTGCCGGGGTTCGTGCTGAGCGGGTATCGCGCTGACGTGCCTGATGTACGGCATGGTCCTGATCGGGCAACTGCATAGCGACTGGCGCATCACGACCGCCGCGCTGATCTGCGGCTTGGTCGCTGCAGTCCTGGCCATACGGCATTTCGGCCGCGCCGAACATCCCCTGATCGATCTTTCGCCCTGGCGAATTCCGACGTTCCGTTTGACCCTCCACGGCGGCTCGTTATATGTCGTATGGGTCAGTGTCTCACCCTTCCTGTTACCGCTGCTGTTCCAACTGGGCTTCGGGTTGAATGCATTCGCTGCGGGTTTGCCGGTGCTCGCGTACGCGGCCGGCAATCTGGGCATGAAGACTGCCACCACGCCGATCCTCAAACGCTTTGGCTTTCGCAAGGTGATGATCGTCAACGGGGTGCTTACGGCGGTCACAATCGCTTTGTGTAGCCTGCTCTCGCCGGACATGCCTCGCGCGCTGATCATGCTGGTGCTGCTGGCAGGCGCCTTGTGCCGGTCGATGCAGTTCACAAGCATCAACACGCTCGCGTTCGCGGACGTTCCGCCGGCACGAATGAGCTCAGCGAGCACATTCTTCAGTATGGTCCAGCAGATGACAATCGGTCTGGGCATCGCATTTGGTGCGATAGCGCTGCACGCAGCGGTCCTGGATCATGGAAATCACGCCCAGTTCTCACTGGCTGATTTCCGGGTCGCCTTCCTGCTAGTGGCTGTGCTGGTGCTGATCTCGGTCCTCTGCTTTATCGGCATGGACCCGGAGGCGGGCCGGGAGGTAAGTGGCCATACGCGGACCGCATTGCGATAGTGCGGAATTGAACCGAGTGAATTCGCTTGTCCCCATGGGCATAACCGTGAAAGCTAAAGAGAGATTCAGCAAGTTCGGTCTCGCCTTTGGCGCTTGGCCTAATCCTTCCCCGAAAGAACGCGCGGGCGTGGCAACCGGCGTCCGCCACATGCCGCCGATCGTCTGCCCGCGCTGGGGCAGCCTATTCTCGCCCAGGTGTCTCGATTCAGGCCGTGCGTCTGCGTCTTGCCGGCGGGACCGTCCATTCACCGCCCTCCTCCACGTGTTCCGTCAGCTTGTTGATGCAGTCAAAAAGCACTCGCTTTTCCTCCGCTGACAAAACAGACATGAGCTGCTCGTCGAAGATCTCGCCGATCCGATCGCACTTGCGGACAATTGCCTTGCCTTTCCTGGTCAAGTTCAGGTTGATGACGCGTGCATCCGTCGTGCCGGTAGAGCGCGTCAGCAAGCCGCGATTAGCTAGCGTAGTGACCAGCTTCGAAACCAGCGTCTTTTCAAGGTACGTCAGCTCAATCAGCGGACCGAGCGAGATGCCAGGCTGCATATCGACGAAACGCAGCACGCGCAGGTCGCGCAGGGTTACGTCACATTCGGCTTCGTAAAGGCCGGACGCCACACCCTTGGCCAACTCGCTCAGTACATCGAGGCGGAAGTTTAAATGTTCCAGTCTTGGATACGGCGCCTTCGACATGCTGTTCTCCCATTCAGCTACTCTGATTCAGTTGCACACTGCAACTTTTAAAGTTTACGCGTTTCGTGCACGAAACATACCACCGTGCGAAAAACCCATACGTGCTGACAAGCCGGGCGCTTGCCAGACGGCACGAGCGTACCGCAATGCACACGAATGGGGCAAGCACGCACGATGGCCGTGCGGCAAGCGAATGGACGCTGATTAACCCCTCGCCCCCTCGTCAATCGCCTTGAGCACCAAACCGAAAAATTCGTCGGCATGTGCCGGGTTGAGCCAGCGCACCACCACCGCCAGTTCGCGTTCGGGTTCGATCCAGGTGAACGAACCGCCCGCGCCGATTGCGAAGTAGCTGGACGCCGGCGCGCTCGGAAAGACGCTGCGCTCGTGGTTGAGCCAGACCAGGTAGCCATAGAACGGTGCGATCGCACACGGTGTCAACATGCGCTGCAGCCACTCGGTGGAGACTATCTGCCGGCCGTTGACGCTGCCCTGACCCAGCAACAGGTGGGCCACCTTGATCTGGTCCTGAGCACTGATCGACAGGCCGCCACCCCAATGCGTGCCGCCCGGAACCGACTGCACGCGCTGCCCGCCCACCTCCACCCAGGCATTGTCGTAACCGACCCATTGCCAGTTCTCACTCGCGTCGAGTGGCCGCATGATCGCTTCGCGAAACACCTCTGGCAACGGGCGGCCGAACAGGTGCAGCAGCGCCAGCGAAAACTGGTTGATGCGCACGTCGTTGTATTCCCAGTAGGCACCGGGAGCGTGTAACGACCGCCGCTCCCCCTTCTTCCCATCGGGCTCCTTGCCGAATTTCACGTATCGGTAGTGGTCGGCCTCGTCGGGCAAGCCGAAACACACGCCTTGCCATTCGCTCGTCTGCTGCAGCAGATGCGCCCAGCTCACGCTCGCGTTGTGCTCGTCATCAAAGCCGATACCAGGCACGCGCACATGCACCGGCTCGTCGACATCGGGCATCAGGCCTCGATCGTGCGCAACGCCGGCCAGCAGCGCAAGATAAGTCTTGGCGATGCTAAAGGTCAGGTCGGCACGATCAGGTTCGCCCCACGAAGTTAGCGGCTGGCCAGCCCGCGTGATGACGCCGGACACCGGACCACGCCCATGCACCGGTCCGAGCAACCGGTTCCAGGGTGGCGGGTCGTCCGGATGTACGCCCCATACGCCATCGACCTCGCGGTCCCACGGCGTTTCATGATCGATCGCGAATTGCACAGCATGCTGGAGATTGGCAGGTTGCATGAGGGCCCTTTACCGTGCACAAAACAGCTTGACGAGGTTCACCCAATAATTCGCACCGATCGCAAGCGCGCCATCGTTGAAATCGTAATGCGGATTGTGGAGCGGTGCTGCCGGAGTCGCCTCGTCAACGCCCATCCAGATATACGCGCCGGGCTTCGCGTGCAGCATGAACGCAAAATCTTCCGAGGCCATCGAAGGCACACAACCTCGCCGCACGCTGGTAGTGCCGACGGTCACCGCGGCGGCCGCAGCTGCAAGGTCGGCTTGAACGGCACTGTTGATGGTGGCCGGATACGCGTAGCGATAGTCAAGCGTCGCGTTTGCGCCCAGTGCGCGCGCAATACCCGAGGAGACTTCGCCGATCGACGCGCGGATCCGTTCCTGCACATCGCTCGAAAAACAGCGGACGGTGCCGCGAATGACCGCACGGTCAGGCAATACGTTCCACGCTTCGCCACCATGAATTTGCGTGACGCTAACGACGCCTGATTCCTTCGGGGAAATTCGCCGGCTTATGATCGTCTGCAATGCGGTGACAATCTGGCTGGCACAAACCAGCACGTCGCTTCCCTCCTCCGGCATCGCGGCATGCGAACCCTTGCCGTCGACAACAATCTCGAACGTGTCGAACGATGCCATCATCGGACCATCGTTGATCGCAAACTGTCCGCGCGGGATGCCCGGCCAGTTGTGCAAACCAAACACGGCGTCGCACGCAAATCGCTCGAAGAGTCCGTCTTCGACCATCATCCTGCCGCCGCCCGCTGGCCCTTCTTCTGCTGGCTGAAAAATCACATGCACCGTACCGCGCCAACTGGAGTCGCGGCTCAACGCGACAGCGGCGCCGAGCAGCATTGCAGTATGGCCGTCATGGCCACACGCATGCATCTTGCCTTCATGTTGCGATCGATGCGCGAAGCTATTGGCTTCAGCGATCGGCAGCGCGTCCATGTCGGCGCGCAAGCCGATGGCGGGTCCCGCGCTTCGGGTCATGGTGCCCACTACACCGGTTCGCCCAATGCCGCCATGTACCTCGAAGCCATACTGTCGCAATACGCCGGCGACGAGGTCCGCGGTTGCGACCTCCTCGAACGCAGTTTCCGGACAGGAGTGCAGGGCGTGCCGCCACTTCATCATCAGGTCGATCAGGTCGCTATCCATTGGAATTAATCCCTTTCAGTGGAAAATTAAGGAGACGAAAAAACAGAGAATCGACGAGGCGGTGCGGCAACCGCGCAGATTCAAGTGGGCGAGATTGCTGACAGGCTGGACGTGGCCCATTGCATTACGAGCGCCTGGACGCGCGGGCAAACCACGCGCGGCGCATCGGCCTGAGTGCGGCGATCGCGAGCACAGCGGTACAACTGTCCAATGCGATTGCCGTGCCGAACACCGCGTCCCAACCGCCCGTATGCTCGTGGAGTAGCGCCGCCACCGGTCCGCCCAGGATCGAACCGATACCTTGCGCATAAGACAGGCACGCGTAGTTGACGATCGCATGCTTGCTGCCAAACGTGTCCGTGAGTGTCGAAGGGAACAGCGAAAAAATCTCGCCCCAGCCGAGAAAGACGACGCCCGACAGCAGCACGAACAACAACGGGTCGTGCCGCGACGTGAGCCACAAGGTCATCGCTATCGCTTCCATCCCGAATGCGATCAGCATCGTGTGCTCGCGCCCGATCAGGTCGGAGATCCATCCGAACATGGGCCGCGTCACGCCGTTCGCCACGCGATCAATCGTCAACGCAAGCGGCAACGCCGCGAGGCCGAACACGGTGACTCCCGCCATGCCGAAATCTCGCGTGAAGACTGCCATTTGTGAAGTCACCATCAGGCCGGAGGTTGCCATCATCGACATCATCACAAACATCAGCCAGAACAACGGCGTGCGCAGCATGTTGCCGGGCCGCGTGTCGGGTATGGCGGCCGCGGCTCTCTGCGGCCGCCAGTCCGCCATGTAGCCGGGAGGCGGCAGTCTCATGCCGAGCGCGGCAAGTATTCCGATCACACCGAGGATCACGCCATAGACGACCAGCGTATGCTGATAGCCGTACCTGGCGATGCTATTGGTGATCGGAAATGTCGTGAGCATCGCGCCCATGCCGAAGCCCGCCATCACCACGCCTATCGCAAAACCCCGACGGTCCGGGAACCAGCGTGCCATCAGCCCGATCGTGCCGACCACGACAATACCTACGCCGATCCCCCCGAGAACGCCATAGCAGAGATAAACGGACAGCAGAGATTCCGCGCGGCTCGTCAGTACCCAGCTAAGCCCCGTGATTGCGCCACCCGCGGCCAGCAACCAGCGCGGCCCAAAGCGCTCGATCAAATAGCCCTCGAGCGGCGATAGGAAAGTCTGGCAGACAATGAGGATGGAGAAGGTGACCTGCAGACCCGGCAGCGACACGCCGAGTTGCGCTGTCAGCGGGCGCGTCAGCAACGTCCAGATGTATTGGGGATTGGACGCGACCATCGCGCATACGAGGCCGCACAATAATTGCCACCAGCGGCTGTGTAGTGAAAGGACAAGTGGGGCGCGGGTGCGGGCGCCGAAATTCTGGGTACTCATGCTTCAACTCCGTACGAATAAGTGACACGAAATGACTCAGGCAGCGCGCTTTCCTGAAGACTCGACGCCACGCTCCTGGACAACGCGCTCAGTACATCGAAACGTAAGTTCAGATGACCCAGCCCTGAAAACTGCACCTATCGACGATCTGCCAGTGCATTCGCATCGCGTCGATATAGTTGCAATTTCCAATAATTGTCGTTTGCATGTTAAATCGATTTGCACGAAGCGTGCCACGTCCGTGCAAACCCCGTGTTCATGGACAAATCGGGCGTTTTTCATACCGCGATGCAACCGCGGCCATGCGCAGAAACCATGCGCGGTGCGCGCGAGAAAGGTGCACTGCGCGACGCGATATCACCGTTGCACCGATTTCGGGCGAAACATTGGCATGCGTCGCACCCGTACGGATGCGACGATCTCAAGGAGCGATTTAGATGTGACGATGCAATCTGCCGAAACACCCGACTCGGTTTCGTCGCGGTGCGCAATATGTCGTTCTCGACGCTCGCCGATGATGGAGAACGCCGCTGGTTCGTGTGAGCTGCCTTTGTTGCGTCATCGGTGTGACAGCCGCGTAGGCTGTTGCGTCAGGCAGCACGCCACGCTTGGGAAATGGCTCGGCTTGCGGTGCCGATAAGGGACTAAAAGAGAAACACGACACGCCGCCGCGGCATGTCTGGTACGTTAGTCCTCAAGATGCCGGGTTATCGCAGCGGAAATAAACGCGGCATCGTCCAGATTGGCTGTCGGCAGCCCGGCGCGATGGCCCCATATCGACGAAATGGGAACGAGCCTGGCGTTGCGCATTTGCGCGACCTCGAGACGGTTGTCTTCCACCTGAAAATACAGATCGGTTTCGCTAGGCATGATCAAAGCCTTTGCCGTAATCGCCTTCAGCGCTGCGTGAAAATCACCGTTGTATTTGGAATTGGCCGCGATGTTCGCATGCTGCCATGTCCATAAGTGAGCCAGCAGGTTGTTGCCGTCGCGCTTCAGGAAATTCGCTTCCCAAGACATCACGAGATAATCTTCGAGCGAGGAAAAGCCGGCCTGGCGCCACACCTCGTCACGATAAAACGTCTGCGACATCGCCATGGCAGCGTAGTTGCGACCCATGGCCCGCAGACCGCGCTCGGGACGCTCAACGAACGTTCCGTTTTGAAAACCCGGATCAGTCGTCAGGGTCGCGCGCACGCCCTCGATGAACACCTGATTGTGCGGCGACGTCTTTGCCGCGCCGCAGAGCACGACCAGCCGCCTGACCATCTCCGGATACATTGCCGCCCATTGATACGCCTGTAAGCCGCCCATCGACCACCCGCACGCTAATTGCAATACGTCGATGCCGAGTTCTTGCGTCAGGAGTTGGTGTTGAATCGCGACGTTATCGGCGATCGTAAAATTCGGCCAACGGCTTCCGCTAAAGGGCTCGGTTGCGTTGCTGGGCGAGGACGACAGTCCATTGCCGAACAGGTTCGGAATAACGACGAAGTACTTGTCGGTGTCTAGCGCCTTGCCCGGACCGACCATCCACTCGATGTCATAGTGATGCGCGGAAAATGACGTCATGTATAGAATGACATTCGATTTTTCTGCGTTCAACTTTCCGTAGGTTTGATAGGCGAGCTTGGCATCTCTGAAGGTGATACCGGATTGCAACACCACGTTTCCGGCGTTGAATACAAAATAGTCTTCCATGTGTAGGGATCTCGATTGGTGAAATGTGACGAGTGGGTAATAGAAAAGTCAGATAGAAGGTGTCGATGCGCTGCGGCGGCCTGAAGCTGCAACAGGTCCTGTCGATGCGCAAGTCAGCCACCCTCCGAGGCCGTCCGCCCCGGCTCGAAAGGCTGCCCCTTGGCGCCAAGCCGCATTCCCGCAGGAAGCTTGCTCCACGGCAGTTGCTCAAGCCGCATGGGCATTGAACCAGGCGCTGCGCAGACGATAATCTCAGCCGCGATCGGTGCGAAGTCGGCGCGGAAATGTACCGCGCTCTTGACGACCAGGATCGCCTGCGTGGCGGGCTCGATGCCGACGAGGCGAAACAGCGCCTGGTCGGCCATCTGCACCTTGAACGAGGCCACGACGATTCGCACGCCGCCGCGCCTCAGGCAGGCGGCCGGCCCGACATCCAGGTGAAAGCCGGCATAGTACGGGCCGGTCGCGTCAATCTTGCCTTCCGAGATCGCTTCGATCAGGAACTCGTCTTCGTAAGGCGCGTCGCCGGGGATGCCGGAATGACCACCCAGTGACAGCCGGATCGTCTCGCCGACACGCCGCTCGTGAATCGCTTCGGCGGCCGCCGGATCGACGATCAGGCCGATCGCAGCCTGCTGCGCGTCCTGCCTGATCAGCGCCCGCAGTACCCCGGTGGTGTCCGAATTCGCGCCGGCACCCGGATTGTCCTGTCCGTCTGCGACGATGATCGGACGCCTGCCGGCGCGGCTCTGTTCGATCGCGTAACGGACTGCATCGTCGGGTGAATACAGCGTACCGGCGAATTCGGCTTCAGCGTCGTTCGCCGCCCGCGTCAACTCGTCGACCGCCGCTTCGGCAACGGCGGGATCGTTCGCATAAGCCCAGATCACCGGCGAGCATTCGGGAAAATCGGCCGCCGGGAAACCGGTCGCGAACGACAGGTCGGCACTATCCGCCGCTTCGATCTCCTCCAGCAACGCATAAAGACGCGCGGCCGGCTGCATGTCGGTGCACTGCCAGCAGATCGGCACGAGGAACGGCAGCCGGCGGAATGCGAGCGCGGCACGCGAACCGCTTGACCAGCGCTTTTCCAGAAGCGCAAATGCGCGCTTCCCGGTGCGCGCCATGTCGACGTGCGGATAGGTACGGTATGCGACCAGTGCGTCTGCCCTGTCGAGCATCTGCGCCGTCACGTTTCCGTGCAGATCGAGACTGCCCACCACCGGCACAGCCTCACCAACGAGCGCACGCACGCGCCGCAACAGTTCGCCCTCGCCGTCGTCGAAATGAGTCGTGACCATCGCGCCGTGCAGGTCCAGGTAGACCGCGTCGACCGGCAGCGCTGCCTCGATGCCGGCCAGGATCTCACCGGCGATATGTTCGTAGGCTGCCTCGGTGACGTGCGCTGACGGGCTAGCCGCGCACCACAGGGTTGGCAGCAGCGTATGGCCCGCGCTTCGTGCTGCATCGACAAAACCGGCGGCGGGAATATTTCTGCCCGCAATCGCTTCGAATACCGCGTCGCCGCGCACCAGCCCCGGCCAGCCGCCTCCGCGCTCGAACGCGAGCAGGTCCGCTTGAGTCGGTGCGAAAGTATTCGTCTCGTGCTGGAAGCCACAGAAGACGATTCGCTTAGGTGTGTGCATTGCTGTCTCTTTGAAAATATCGCCGGTATCGGGTCAACGCCATGACTGACCGGAACCTCGGGAAATCACTGTGATGAGAGGGGCACGCATCAAGCCGCGCCGAACGCAAAGCCACGTCCTGGCGCCGCCGCCAGCAAAGCCTGCGTATACTCGTGGCGCGGCGCGAGGAACACCTCCTCGATCGCGCCTTCCTCGACAATCTCGCCGCGCCGCATCACGATGACCCGATCGCAGATCTGGCTGGCCACTCGCAGATCGTGTGTAATGAACAGAATGCCGATCCGCAGCCGCTGCTGAATGTCGTCCAGTAGCTCGAGGATTTGCGCCTGGACCGAGACGTCGAGTGCGGACACCGCCTCGTCGGCGATCAATACTTGTGGCTCGCAGGCCAGCGCCCGCGCGATCGAGATCCGTTGCCGCTGGCCGCCAGAGAATTCGCTAGGGTAGCGGTTCAGCGCATCGGGCCTGAGCCGTACCAGCGTCATCAGTTCTTCTGCACGTTGCCACGCCTGAGCGTATGGCACGCCGAAATTCAACGGCCCTTCGACGATTGAAGCCCCCACTGTCTGGCGCGGATCCAGCGACCGGTAGGGATCCTGGAACACGACCTGTACGCCGCGCCGGAACGGATATAACGCGCGGCCGCGCGCTTTGGCCACCGATCGACCGTCGGCGAAAATATCGCCGGCGGTCGGCTCGATGAGCCGCGCAATGCAACGCGCAACAGTCGATTTTCCCGAACCGGATTCGCCCACAATTCCGACCGTTTCGCCCGGATGCACCGTCAGCGAGACATCAGTGGCCGCCCGCACCTTGCGCTTGCGGCCCGGCCAGGAACCCGTCACATACGTCTTCCCAATCCCACGCGCGTCGAGCAGTGGATAGGCCTTCTCCACCGGCGGACGCATGCGCGGCACCAGCGCGGGGACGGCTGCCAGCAACATGCGGGTATAGGGCTCGCGCGGCTGCTGCAATACTTGCAACTTGGCGCCCTGCTCGACCATGTCGCCCAACCGCAATACCACGACACGATCAGCGATCTCGGCTACAACACCGAAATCATGCGTGATGAACAGCACGGCAGTTCCACTCTCAGTCTGCAATTCACGAATCAGCTTGAGGATCTCGGCCTGGGTCGTGACGTCGAGCGCGGTGGTGGGCTCGTCGCAGATCAGCAGCGACGGCTTCAGGATCAGCGCCATGGCGATCACGATGCGCTGACGCTGTCCGCCCGACAACTGATGCGGATAAGACGCGTAGATACGCTCCGGTTCCGGCAGCCTGACGTGGGCGAAGATCTCGAGTATGCGCCGACGCCTCTCGCCGACGCCGGCACGACTATGCTGTGCCAGCATCTCGTCGACCTGCGCGCCGCACGTCATGATCGGATTGAGGGCCGTCATCGGTTCCTGGAAAACCATCGCCATTTTTTCACCGCGCAATTGGCGTATGCGGGCCGGACTAGCTGTCAGCACGTCCTCGCCGAGCAGCTCGATGCTGCCGTCTACCGCCTTGAGCGTTGGCGGCAGCAAACCCATCACTGCCTGTGCGATCACCGATTTGCCCGAGCCGGACTCGCCCAGCAGGCAGACAATCTCCCCCTGCCGCACGTCGAGCGAGACATGCCGGATTGCATGGGGCCGGTCGGCACCAGCCGGCAGAGAAATGGTGAGGTTATTCACGGCGAGGACGCTCGTGGCCGGCTCGGCCGCGGAGGGTGCTGCCATTTTGAAGTCGAAATCGCGCATCGCGTCAGCTCCCCCGTTTGTTGAATTTCGGATCGAGCGTGTCACGCAATCCGTCGCCCAGGATGTTGACCGCCAGCACCGTCAGCGCCAGGAAAACACCTGGGAACAGCACGGTCTGAGGATATTGGTTGAACTGCATGCGCCCGTCGGCCATGACGTTGCCCCACGTCGGAATATCCGGCGGCAGGCCAACGCCGAGAAACGACAGGATCGCTTCCACCAGGATCGCCGACGCGCACACGTAGGTGCCCTGCACGATCAGCGGTGCGATTGCATTCGGCAAAATATGACGCCACAGAATCTTGACGGTCGGCGTGGCCAACGAAATGGCGGCCTCGATGTAGGGTTCCTCGCGAATGGTCAGCACGATCGAGCGCACCAACCGCGCGACGCGCGGAATTTCGGGAATCGTGATCGCGACAATCACCGTGACCAGCGTCGGCCGCCAGAGCGCCATCAGCGTAATCGCGAACAGGATGCTGGGAATCGCCATCAAGCTGTCCATGGCGCGCATGATGACGTCGTCGAGGCGGCGAAAATATCCCGCCGCCACGCCGACCAGTGCGCCGAAGGTGAGCGCCAGCAGTGCCACCGAGATGCCGACCGACAGCGACACGCGCGCCCCATATACCACCCGGCTCCAGGTATCCCGGCCGAGACTGTCAGTGCCCATCAGGAAGAAGTGCTGGAACGTCGCGCCTGACAGATCACTGAATTCGGCCCTCACGCCCGGCGCAAGGTTGGCGCTCGCGGGATCCATCGCGGTCGGATCGATCGTGCCAAGCCACGGTGCGGCGACGGCTACGAAGAGCAGAAGCACCAGTGCCCCGCATCCCAGGCGCACCGACCAGTTCCGCAGCACGCGGCGCCACAACGGTGTGCGGGAGCGAATGGCCGGCGCCACCTCCAGGTTGGCAAGCATGGCGCCCGGCGCGGCAAGGGTCATCGGATCGTGATCGTCGCTCATGTCCAGTCGTCCTTTCACTCAATAGCGGATACGCGGGTCGAGCAGCAGATAGCTCATGTCGACCAGCAGGTTGATAAGCACGTAAACAAAGGAAAAGAACAGCGTGATGCCTTGCACCAGCGGGAAGTCGCGCGCCAGTACAGCATCGACCGTTAGTTGCCCGAGCCCGGGGATCGCGTAGACGGTTTCGGTGACCACCACGCCGCCGATCAGCAAGCCGATGCCGATGCCGATCACCGTGACGATCGGTACCGCGGCATTGGCCAGCGCATGGCGAATCAGCACGCGTGCTTCGGAGATACCCTTGGCGCGGGCGGTGCGGATGTAGTCTTCGGTCAACGCCTCGGCAACCGCAGCGCGCGTAACGCGGGCAATCAGCGCAAGGTAGACGATGGACAGCGTAATGGCGGGCAGGATCAGGTGCGTGAGCCACGGACCGATACCCGCGCTCAGTGGTGCGTATCCCTGCACCGGTAACAGCTTCGCATGCAAGGCGACCGCCCATATGAGGATATAGCCGACCACGAACGACGGCACCGAGAATCCCATCACGGAAACTCCCATCAACATCCGGTCCAGCCAGCCTCCGTGCCGCGAGGCCGCGATCACGCCGAGCGGCACCGCGAGCAGGAGCGTCATCACCAGTGTCAGGACGGACAACGACACGGTCGGTGCGATGCGTTGCGCAATCAATCGGGTTACCGGCTGTTTCATGTAGTACGAATCGCCGAGGTTGCCCTGCAGCAATTGCCCAGTCCATTTAACGAACTGCACTGGCAGCGGCCGGTCGAGTCCGAGGCTCGCGTGGATCCGCGCGATGTCCGCGCTAGTGCCGTTGTCACCGACGAGCGCCGCAGCCGGATCGCCCGGCGTCAGGCGCAGAATCATGAACACGATAAGGGCGACAATGACCAGCACTGGCGCCGTCGACAGTACGCGTCGGAAAAGAAAGAAAGCCATGTCGGTTACGCTCCAAGCCGGTTGACAGATGGACAGGTTTGCGTTGCCATGCGAGAGGGCGGCCGGCCGGCGAACGGCCAGCCACCGACACCGGTTAGCTCTTGCGAATGTTCCAGAACACGTTGACCTGAGCCGGGACGACGCCGCTGACCACGCCCTTGCGGATCACCGAATAGAAATCGAAGTCGCCCAACGGTGCCAGAATCCCGCTCTGGTACGTTTCCAGCTGGATCGCCGCAGCAATCTTCTTGCGCTGCGCAGGATCGCTGGCGACAAGGTAATCGCTCTTGAGCTGCTCGATCTTGTCGTCAGTCGCCCAGCCGAACCAGCCCTTGTCGCCATTGCCCGTCAGCGGCGTGAAGAACAACGGATTCATGGTGTCGCCGGGCGCCCATCCGGTAATGAACAGGTTCCAGCCACCCTTGTCGGCCGGCGCCTTGCTGGTTCGGCGCGTGACGAGCGTCGACCAGTCCATTGCCTGAAGGTCGACATTGAACCCGGCCTGCTTCAACAGTTGCGCCATGACTGGCGGAAACTTGTTCAGTACTGCGTAGTCCGACGGATACATCAACACCACCGGCTTGCCGTCGTAGCCCGCCTCCTTCAACAGATTGCGGGCCGCCGCGAACTGGGGCTTGCCAGTGAAGTAGGCGGTCTCGCTCGACGCCAACGGCGAATCGCAGGGGTAAATCGAGGAACACGTCCGGTACAGATCCTTGTTTACCAGTTGCGCGCGCATCAACGCTTCCTGGTTGATCGCCATGATTGCCGCCTGGGCGATCTTCGGGTTGTTGAACGGCGGCACCAGATGATTCAGGTGCAGGTCGAAGAGCCCGGCCGGCGTCGGCTTCACCAGCTCCAGCTTGGGATTGTTCTTGAACGCGGCGTATTGTTCAGCGGGCATCCATTCGATCATGTCCACTTCGCCGTTCGCAATCGCATTGGCCTGCGTCTGTGCGTCCTTAAGCACGATCCATTCGACCCGGTCGACATAGACATGCTTGCCGCCTGCGGTCCCGGAAGCCGGCTCCGGTCGCGGCACATAATTCGGGTTCTTGATGTATACGATCTTCGCGCCCGGGCGGTACTCGTCCTGTTTGAAGATGTAGGGGCCCGAACCGGTGTAGTCAGAGATCTGCTGGTCCGCCGGCGTATCGGCGACCCGCTTCGGCATGATGAACGGGGCGCTGCCCGACGGCTTGCCGAGCGCGTCCAGGACCATTGGGAAGGGTTGCTTGAAGGTCATGCGGAAAGACTTGGCGTCGACCGCATCGAACGACTGCAGGGCCGCGAACATTCTCTCACCAAACACGTCGCGCTTGCCCCAGCGCGTGATCGACGCGATAACGTCGGTTGAGGTGACCGGCTTGCCGTCGCTGAATGCGAGCCCCTTGCGTAGCGTGAACGTCCAGGTCTTGCCGTCCGGCGAGGTCGTATATGTGTCCACCATCTCCGGTTGTACTACGCCCTTGGCATCCACGCCGAACAGTGTGTCGTAGATCATGTAGCCGTGATCGCGCGTGATGAATGCCGTGGTCCAGATCGGATCGAGGATCTTCAGATCGGCTTGCGGCACGACTCGTAACACCTTGGATGCATCCTGCGCACACACCATCGTCGCAGCGCTCGCAATCAGCGCCCCAGCTACGCATCGAGTAAACAATCGCTTCAACATGCTTCACTCCAATAGGAAGAAATGACACAAAATGAATTCAGGCCGTGCTTGCGTCGTATTAGCGGCCGTGTCCACTCGCCACTCTCTTCGACGTGTTCAGTAAGCTCGTTGATACAGTGGCACGCCTTCGGATATCCAGACTGAAGTTCAGATGTTCCAATTTCGGATATGCGCCTGCGACAGGCTGATCTCCGATTCCACTGCGCCACGTTAATTGCAACTTGCAACAATTGAAATTTACATGCTTATAGGCACGAAGCGTGCCATCATGCGGTAACTCCAGTACGTGTGGGCAAGCGGGCGCTTGCTCAGCCGGCAAGAGCACAGCGCGATGCGCGGGACTTGTGCAAGTGCGCGCGAGGAAGGTGCATCACGCAGTGCAAGTTCGGTGCCGCACCGATTCCGGGCGCGATAACGGCGCTCCTCGTCGGTAGCGAGTCTTTGCACGCATTTGAGCTACGGTTCAAGCTGATATTTTCCAAACACTCGAAAGGAATACTTCGATGAACTATCCGAGCATCGCTGTCGGGGCATTGGGCGGCACGATATGTATGACCGCCGACAATGCCGACGCTGGCGCGTTGCCACGTCTTTCCGCGCAACAATTGGTGGCCGCGGTCCCCGGTCTGGCTGATATCGCGCAGATTCACGCCGAGACGCTCTTGCAGTTACCCAGCCCTTCGCTGAACTTTGCGCATGTGCTGGACAGTCTGGCGTGGGCAGAGCGCATGGTGGCTGCCGGCGCCGCCGGGATCGTCCTGACCCAAGGAACCGACACGCTCGAGGAAACCGCCTTCCTGCTCGATCTTCTGTGGACGCATCCTCAACCTCTGGTGGTCACAGGCGCAATGCGCACGCCGCTGGCCGTAGGCGCGGATGGGCCCGCCAATATTCTTGCCGCGGTGGCCTGCGCCGCGCACGGCGCCAGTCGCGGGCGCGGTGTAGCCGTAGTCATGAACAACACGATCCATGAGGCGCGCTGGGTGCGTAAAGCGAACTCGATGTCCGTCGAAACCTTCGAGTCGCCAGTCGTAGGACCAGCTGGCATGGTGCTCGAAGGTATGCCCCAGTATTTCCGTCCACCGTCAAAGCGTTATTCCCAGCGCTTTTCCACGCCCGACCTGTCGGCTCGAGTGGCGCTCGTCGAGACATGTCTGGGTGAGACGGGTGAGATGCTCGACGCGGTCGCCCACGCGGGATATCAGGGGATCGTCATCGCGGCCTACGGTGCCGGGCATGTTTCGGATGACGAAGCACAGCGCATCGAAGCGCTGGCGCCGCGGCTGCCGATCGTCATCTCCAGCCGCACGGGATCGGGATCGACGGCGGCGCGCACCTATGGATTCTCTGGCTCAGAAATCGACCTGGCCCGCCGTGGCGCGTTGTTTTCAGGGTGGCTCGGGCCGCGCAAGGCGCGCCTGCTTCTCTGGCTGCTGGTCGCGACGGGCGCGCCGCGCAACGCATACGCCGCTGCGTTCGAATTCTGGAAGCGCGTTGACGATGCCGGCTAGACGCGCGGCGCAATGCCCATTGCCAGCCGGTTCGACCGACGTGTTCCGGGTTGCGGTTCAAATCGCAGGTGAGCGAGAAGCCATCGGCTTTTTCGCCACCTCAGCCCGCTCCCGGCCCCTTCCCGAGAAAGCCTTCGAGAAATTCGACGAACGCCGTCACCTTCGCCGTCAGATTGAGCCGCTCTGGATACACAGCATAGATATCTGCTGGCGGCAACGACCAATCGGGCAGCAACTGCTTGAGACGGCCAGACTGCAGATAGGTGGTCGCATCCCACTCCGAGCGCATCAGGATTCCCTGTCCGTCAAGTGCCCAGACGAGCGTCGCTTCGCCGTCATTGCTGCTCAGCACACCGTGCACCTTGACCGTTTCGTGGCGCTTCCCCTTGCTGAAATGCCAGGTGCCGTAGGCCGTGTCGTTTTCCCTGAGTACGATGCATTGATGCCGCTGCAGATCGCGCGGCGTATCCGGTTCGCCTTTCGCTCGCACGTAGATCGGCGACGCGCACACCATCCTGCGGTTCGTCGCGACCTTGCGTGCGATCAACCTTGAATCGGGAATCTCGCCGAACCGCACGCCGACGTCGAACGCCGCTTCGGCGAGATTCAACGGGCGATCCGTCAACTCTAGTTGTACCTCGACGTCGGGATACTGGCGATGAAACGCCGCGATGGCCGGGGCGATGTGACGGCGGCCAAAGCCGAAGGTCGCATTCACGCGCAGCAGCCCCTTTGGCGTCGCTCTGCTGCTCGAAATGGTCCGGTCGAGTTCCTGTAACGCAGACAGCAGCTTCGACCCCGTCGTCAGGTATTGCTCGCCCTCGTGCGTCATGCTGAGCCGCCGGGTGGTCCGGTTCAGCAGCCGCACACCGAGGCGCCGCTCGATCTGCGCAAGGCGAGCGCTCACCGCGGGCGGCGTGACTCCAACGTCCCGCGCGAGCGCCGACAGGCTGCCATGTTTGACGAGTTTGACGAAAAACTCGAGATCCGAAACCGCGTCCATTGATAAATTTAATTTAAGAGTAGTTTAGATTCTACTGAATTCTATAACGGAATTGGCGAATTAGACTCCTGCTTATCGGTCGATCATGACCGGCCCCACGCTTCAGATTCAACCGGCCAGAGGAGTCCATGCCGCACACCTTCTATCAAAAGCTCGTCGCATCACATACGGTCGACCGCCTCGACGACCAGCATGTGCTGCTGTATGCGGACCTGCATATCATGAACGAGTACACGAGTCCGCAGGCGTTCGCCGGACTCACTGAGAAAGACGTCCTCGTGCGCCGGCCACGGCAGCAGATGGGGATTGTCGACCACGTCATCCCGACGCGTGCGGTGCCGGTTGCCGCCCGCACGATCGACATCGTCGACGCATCAAAGCAAGCCGCGAATTTCACACGCAACTGCACCACGCAAGGCATCCACCTGTTCGACGTGAACGATCCGGCGCAGGGGATCGAGCACGTCGTCGCACCGGAAATCGGACTGATCCGGCCTGGCATGGTCGTACTGTGTGGCGATAGTCACACGACGACGTACGGTGCGCTCGGCGCACTCGGTTTCGGGATCGGCACCTCAGAAGTCGAACACGTACTCGCGACGCAAACGCTCGTCTATCGCGTGGCGAACGACATGCGGATCACCGTCGACGGAGAACTGCCGCCTGGCACCACGTCGAAGGACCTGGTACTGCACATCATTGCGCGTATCGGCGCACAGGGCGCCCGCGGCTTCGCGCTCGAATATGCGGGATCGACAATCGCTTCGCTTTCTGCCGAGGCGCGAATGACCTTGTGCAACATGACGGTCGAAGCCGGCGCGCGCGCCGCGTTGATTGCACCGGACGACACGACGATCGACTACGTGCGGGCCCGCGTGCGCGATCTGGATGCGGCGACGCTCGATAGCGCGACGGCCGCATGGCGCTCGCTGCGCTCGGACCCCAATGCTCTCTTCGAGGTCGAACATCACGTCGATGCATCGCAAATCGCGCCGTATGTTACGTGGGGCACGAGTCCAGACCAGGCGATTCCCGTCGACGGGCACATTCCCGAAGTCGACACGGCAACCGGCATCGACGCAGCAACCGCGCGCAAGGCGCTCGACTACATCGCGCTGCCGTCCGGCGCAAGCATCGAGGGCACGCCAATCGATCGTGTGTTCATTGGCTCGTGCACGAATGCGCGCATTGAAGACCTTCGAGCGGCTGCGGCTATGGTGCGGGGACGCAAGGTCGCGGCATCGGTTCGCGCCATGGTCGTTCCTGGTTCCGGCATGGTCCGCGACCAGGCGGAGCGCGAAGGCGTTGCGCAGATCCTGATCGACGCGGGCTTCGAGTGGCGCCAGCCCGGCTGTTCGATGTGCCTCGCGATGAACGACGACGTCCTGGCGCCGGGCGAGCGCTGCGCATCGACGACCAATCGCAACTTCGAAGGCCGCCAGGGCCGTGGCAGCAAGACCCACCTGATGAGTCCCGCAATGGCCGCTGCCGCTGCGATCGCGGGTCATATCGTCGACATTCGCAAGGAGCTTGTACATGGCTGATCGCCGTCTCATTCAGGGCACCGCAGCGCCGTTGCCGATCAACAATCTTGATACCGACCAGATCATGCCGAAGCAGTTCCTGTTCGGCATTGACAAGTCGGGGCTCGCGCGTGGACTGCTTTACGACCTGCGCTACGATGACCGCGGTCAGCCGCGCGAGACGTTCGTGCTGAATCGCCCGGAATATCGCGACGCACGCATTCTGATCGCCGGATCGAATTTCGGCTGCGGCTCGAGTCGCGAACACGCCGTGTGGGGACTGCAACAGGCCGGCATCGAAGCGGTCATCGCTCCTAGCTACGGCGAAATCTTCTACTTCAACGCCGGCAATAATCGCCTGCTGCTCGTGACGCTCGCGCCGGAGATAGTCGATGCACTTGTTGCCGAACTCGCTCATACGGACACCAGACAGTTGTCGATCGACGTCGAGAACGAAGTTGTCGTGACTGCCTCGGGCGAGCGCCATTCGTTCTCGATCCCGCCGAGGCAAAAACGCATGTTTATGGACGGTCTCGACATGGTCCAGATGACACTGCAGCAATCCGACCAGATCGATGCATTTGAACAGCGGCATTGGGCAGCCAATCCGTGGGCACGCATCGATCTTCCTGCCCAGCAACGCAGCATGTCGTAACTGGACACAAGCACGCTCTCCATGCGTGCGTGTCGGCATCGAGCGACGCGAATTTCAACCTGATAACGAGACCGGCGCGTGGAACGCGCCGGCAGGAGACGACCATGCCCCAGCCATCCAAACGCGCCACCGTTCCGGACGCGCACGCGCTAGAGACGCGCACCGTCAAGAAGATCACATGGCGCATCGTGCCGTTCATCATCGCGCTGTACTTCGTGAGCTTCCTGAACCGCGTCAACGTCGGCTTCGCCGGCCTGACGATGAATCACGACATCGGGCTCACACCAGCGATGTTCGGCTTCGGCGCGGGAATCTTCTTCGTCGGCTACATCGTGTTCGGCATGCCGTCGAATCTTGCGCTTCAGCGCGTCGGCGCGCGGCGGTGGATCGCGTTGCTCATGGTCGTGTGGGGGGGCCTCTCCGCTGGGACCGCGAGTGTCAGCGGTCCATATAGCTTCTATGTGCTGCGCTTCCTGCTAGGGCTGGCGGAGGCCGGATTCTTCCCCGGCATCATCCTGTACCTGAGCTATTGGTTCCCGGCCCGGCATCGAGCGCTCGTGACGGCGATTTTCATGACCGCCGCGCCGTTATCGAACATGATCGGCTCGCCGATCTCCGGCGCCATCATGGGCATGGACGGCATCGCACAGATTCATGGCTGGCAGTGGCTCTTCATTCTCGAAGCGGCACCGACTGTCGCGCTCGGCGTGATCGCGTTCTTCTTCCTGACCGACAAGCCTGAAGATGCGCGCTGGCTCGATACCGACGAGCGTGAGTGGCTCACGCTCGAGATGGACCGGGAGCGCGCCGCCAAGGCGACCGGCGCGGCATCCAGCGTATGGGCGGCCACGAAGGATCCGCGAGTGCTCGCCCTCGCCCTCGTTTATGCGGGCACGTCGACTGGCCTGTACGCGATTGGCATTTGGGCGCCGATGATCATCAGCCACTTCGGCTTCAGCTATTTCGAACTGGGACTCGTCAACGCAATTCCCAATGTCGTCGCTGTCGTCGGTATGGTGCTCTGGGCGAAAAACTCCGACCGCACCGGCGAACGCAGATTGCACGTGTCGATCGCATGTCTGGCCGCAGGCGCAGGGATGCTGCTTGCCGGATATGCACCGTCCGCACTGCTCCTGATCGTCGGACTGTCGGTCGCGAATTTTGGCATCAACGCCGCGAAGCCGCCGCTGTGGAGCATGCCCACGCAGTTCCTCTCCGGTTCGGCTGCAGCTGCGGGCATCGCATTGATCAACGCGATGGGCAGTCTGATAGGCGGCACGATCGGCCCAATGGTCATCGGCAAGTTACGCGAAATCAGCGGCGACTACTCGCTCGGACTCTACTTCGTTAGCGGCACGCTGATCGTGTCGGCAGTCATTTCCTGGATGTTCGGCCGTCGACAAACGGAGTCGTCTGTTACACCCACAGTCTCTTGATTCTGTCGCGCGAAGCACGCGCCCGACTTTTCGGCAAATAGGATCAATACAAAACCTGGCCAGGGCGATAACGACGCAGAAACGGTTGCCTATAACCGCTAACGCGTCGAACGCTCCTGACACGGGTGAGCCTAACGGCCCTTGCGACAAATCATCGGACAGAAGCGCCGCTACCCGGAAAGCACTCGCTGGCGTCGGTGGGAAGCCGTGTTTTTCGGCTGCCCCCCCGACGCCGCTGCATTTATGCAGCGGCCGAAGCGACACTGCATACCGCATGCCCTCGCCAAAACGGCGCCTGGATTGAACTGGCAAGACGCTGTATCCAGCGCGGCCCAAGCCCCAAGTTAAACGTTCTGATGCAACCGTTGGTACGGCACTTCGATTCTGAAGGCAGTTTTCGCAACGATTTCCAATCCTGAACGTCTTGCAGCGGCCTTTCGCCGCCGAACGTTTGCGTTTCGCCCAGAGACGGTGCGCCACCAATCTTGCCGTGCCTCATGCACCTTCCTTGCGCGTATCTGCACACTTCCCGAACATTGCGGCGTGCTCATCTCCACCTGCAAGTCCCCGATTCTCCCTTGCGTATGGGTTTTCTCTCGATGGCACGTTTCGTGCAAACTGAATCAATGTGGATATTTCAATTGTTGCAATTTGCACCTAGATTGCACCGGCTAGCGACGAAGCCGGCAATTGAGTGCCCCCCAGGACAGGCGCTTCACAAGCGTCAACCAACCCTGTACCGACGCTGCGCGTAGCGGACACGTGAGCGAAGCGCGAAGTGATTCAAGTTCAGCACGAGGACCAGCATGCCAGTACAACTAGCGTTGCGAAACATTCGAAAATCGTTTTCCAGTAAGCAGGGCTCGGTCGATGTGCTGGGTGGGCTGTCGTTCGACATCAATGAACGGGACTTCGTCAGCATCATCGGCCCGTCGGGTTGCGGGAAGACGACCGTGTTCAACGTGATCGCCGGCCTCCTCGAACCCGACAGCGGCGAGATCGTCTATCGAGGTCAAGCAGTCACCGGCTTGCGCGGCAAAGTTGGTTACATGATGCAGCGAGACCTCTTGTTGCCGTGGCGCACCGTATTGCAGAACGTCCTGATCGGGCCCGAGTTGTCCCGCATGCCGGTTGCGCAAGCACGCGAGACGGCCATGGAATACCTGAACACCTACGGCCTCGCGGGTTTCGAAAACGCCTATCCCCGCATGCTGTCCGGCGGCATGCGCCAGCGTGTCGCGCTGATCCGCACCTTGATCAACGATCCCGACATCATCCTGCTCGATGAGCCGTTTTCAGCGCTCGACTATCAGACCCGGCTGTATCTTGAAGGCGTGCTGATGGAAGCGGTCGAGACGTTCCACAAGACAGTCGTTCTGGTCACGCACGACATCGACGAAGCAGTCGCGTTGTCGAAGCGTGTCGTGGTGCTCGGCGGCCGACCTTCGCAAGTCAAGAAAGTCTATGACATCGAGATCGGCGCGCGTTCGCCAATCGGTGCGCGCAGCGACCCGAACTTCTCCGGCTACTTTCACGCGCTGTGCGCGGAACTCGATATCCAGACCGAGGTAAAGGCCGCATGAACCGTTCCGCATCCATCAATGACGCGAAAATCTCCGCGCCGCGCAGCCAGACGCGCTCGGGCCCTGTGCTGAATACCGGATGGGGGCGCACGGTGCTGCAACTCGTCGCGGTGATTGCATTCTTTGCGATATGGGAAGGCGCTGCGCGGCTCGGCTGGGTATCGAACTTCCTGGTCGGCTCGCCGACAAAAATCTACGACGCTTTAGCTCGCTCCGCTGAATCGGGCGACCTTTTCGTCGATATCGGCTACACCTTGTTCGAAGCCATGCTCGGCTTTCTGTTCGGCACGGCGGTCGGCTCGGTCTGCGGCCTCGCATTGTGGTATTCGCCATTCGTCGCGCGACTGATCGAGCCGTTTATCGTCGCGATCAACAGTGTTCCGAAGATCGCTTTCGCCCCGATTGTGATTCTCTGGTTCGGCACCGGGCTCGTTTCGAAAGTTGCGCTGGCGATTTCGCTGACGGCGATTGTCGCGCTGATAGCCGCCTACGAGGCAGCGAAAGAGGCCGATCCTGATCTTCAGGCACTCCTCGTCACGCTTGGCGCGAACAAGAACGACGTGTTCCTGAAAGTCGTGATTCCGTTCACGCTGCCTTACGTAATCTCGACTTTCCGTATCAACATCGGCTTTGGTCTGGTGGGCGCCGTGGTGGGTGAATTCATTTCGTCGGAGAAAGGGCTTGGCCACATGATCTTCACCGCTTCAAGTCTTTACGATCTGAACACCGTGTGGGCCGGCCTCTTCGTACTGATGGCGATTGGCTTCGTGTTGTATTTCCTGATCGACCTGATCGAACGCAAGCTGTTGCCGTGGCGACAGGTGTCGAATGCACCAACGCTACGGGTTTGATGCCGTCGCCACACAGGTCGAATTGCTTCCTTTCCGCCCTTCAATCTAACCTTTCTCCGGACCTGAAAATGGCAATCATTGCAAGAAAGATGCTGGCTGCTCTGACAACAGCAGTCGCAGTTTCGGCCGTCAGCATCGCAACGCCCGCATTGGCCGCCGACAAAAAAGCGGTTATTTCTCAGGCTTTCCAGTCGATGCTGTATCTGCCACTCTACGTTGCCATCGACGGCGGCTTCTTCACCAAGGAAGGGTTAGAGGTGACAAAGCAGACCGCAGGCAGCCCGAGCGCGGCGTTGTCAGCCGTGTTGTCGGGCAGTGCGGATTTCTCCTTGCATGGTCCCGAATGGACCGCGGTCGCCGCCGAAAAAGGCGCGGATGTCGATGTGATCGCCAACGTCGTGAACGGTGCGGCGGTATGGATCGCCGCTACACCGGACAGCAAATTCACCGGCATCAAGGATGTGAAGGGCCAGACGGTCGTGTCGGGTCAGATGCCGACCACCAGCACGTCGCTGTTCTTCAAGTTGCTAAAAGAGAACGGCATGTCGCCCGCCGACGTAAAACTATCCCAGGTACCGCTTGGCTCCGAGATCGGCCCACTGGTCGCTGGCCAGTCCAAGGTTGCGGTGATGTATGAGCCCGGCCTTGACCAGGCCGTTGCCAAAGGCATGAAAGTGGTGCTCGGCTTTCCGAAGTTGTACGGCGAATACGCATTCTCCTCGATCTCGGCGAAAAGAAGCGTGGACCCCGACGTGGCTGCACGGTTCGTGAAGGGTATGCAGCAGGCGCTCGTATTCATGCAGAACAATCCCACGGAAACGTCGGCGATCGCCCGCAGGGAATTTCCAAGCCTTGATCCAGAGATCGTGAACGCCGCGGTAAAACGCATGCTGGACGAAGGCGTGTATCCGAGGAATGTCGACATCACCCCGAAATCGCTGACGGTTGCAATGGATACGCAAATCGCGCTCGGCAACCTGAAGCAGCAGCCGAAATACAGCACCTTCATCGTGCAGAACTTCATTCATCAAGCACTCGCCGCGAAATGAACCATTCTTCCCCCTCCCCCAGCATCCGCGAAATCCGTGACGCGATCAGCACGGGAACCCGCACCGTCGAGCAGACCGTGCAACAGGCGTTCGATGCCGCGCAACGGCTGCAACCGGAGTTGCAAGCGTTCATCCATCTGCCGACGTCGCCGATCGTCAATCGTGCCGATCGCGACGCGCCGCTCGCGGGCGTCCCAGTCGGCATAAAGGACCTGATCGATACGGCCGATATGCCCACCGCGTTTGGATCGCCGGCCTACGAAGGGCGCAGGCCCGACAAGGACGCATGGGTGGTCGCCCGTTTGCGCGAAGCCGGCGCGACGATACTCGGCAAAACGGTCACCACCGAGTTCGCCTGGCGTCAGCCTGGCGCCACGACCAACCCGTGGAATAGCGATCACACGCCTGGCGGCTCGTCGAGCGGTTCCGCTGCCGCCGTCGCGGCAGGCATCGTGCCGCTGGCGCTCGGCACGCAGACGTTCGGCTCCGTCATCCGTCCCGCCGCGTATTGCGGCGTGGTCGGGGTAAAGCCGAGTTACGGCACGATTGCGCGGACCGGCGTGTTGCCGTTGTCAGGGTCGCTCGATCACCTTGGCGTTTTCACCACCAATGTCGCCGACGCAGTTCATGCGCTATCCATTCTGGCAGGCAGCGACGCGGACGATCCACACGCGTCGCATAGCAGTCGCCCTGGGAAAGTCCCTGGCGATACGGCACAGCGGCCGCCACGCATCGGCGTGTTGCGCGAGCAGATCGGTGGACCGATCGACAAGGCGCAGCAGCATGTGCTGAATCAACTTGCCCTGCGTTTGCGCGCCGATGGCGCGGAAATCGTCGCTGCCGACTTGCCTGCCGAATTGGCCGACGCTGCACGGCATGCTTCGATCCTGCTCGCAGTTGAAGCCGCATTGACACACGGCGAACTGGTAGACCGTTCGCCAGTTCTTGTCAGCGCGCCGATCACGGCTCTGGTCGAAGAAGGCCGGGCTTTGCCCGCGACCGAGTATGCGAAAGCCAAGGCATTGCAGATAAAGATGGCGCTTCGCTTCGACCGCTGGCTCACTGAAGCGGCGGGACTGGACGCGCTGCTGGTGGCGCCGGCATCAGGCGAGGCGCCCCGTGGGCTCGACTATACGGGCGATGCGGCGTTCTGCACGCCCTGGACCTTCCTCGGCGTGCCGGCGGTGACGTTACCGGTTGGCTTCGGTCCGGACGGACTGCCGCTCGGCGTGCAACTGGTCGGTGCAAGTCAGCACGATGCCGCTTTGCTATCGCTTGCCGAGTGGGTGGAAGGTAGAACCGGCTGGAACATCGCAGTTGCTTCTCGCTGATGCCAGCTTCGTTGTGTGCAGCAAGTATGACGTGATCATGCAAACCCGTAGCGGCTGAGCGGGTAGCGATGATCGATTGATTTTTGAGGAAACATGAGAGCAGAATTTTTAAATCCCGTACGCGGCATCCGTGGGATGGCGGTCACACCCCATGCGCTGGCATCGCAAAGCGCGCTCGCGATCCTGCGCGACGGAGGCAATGCCGTCGAGGCGATGATTGCCGCCGCGGCGACCATTGCAGCGGTGTACCCGCATATGAACAGTATCGGCGGCGATGGCTTCTGGTTGATTTCGCGGCCGGGCGAAGAGCCCGTCGGCATCGAGGCGTGTGGAGCGGCGGCATCGGCGGCGACGATCGACGCCTACCGCGCACGCGGCCTGCAATCCATCCCGTTTCGCGGCCCGCTGGCGGCGAACACGGTGGCCGGAACGGTGTCGGGCTGGTCGTTGGCGCATCGCTGGTCCAGTGACACACTCGGCGGCAAGCTGCCGGTCGCGCGCTTGCTGGAAGACGCAATCGCCTACGCGGGAGGCGGTATTCCTGTCACGCGGAGTCAGTCCGAATGCGTCGCGCTCAAGCGGCAGGAACTCAAATCAGTCGCGGGGTTCGCCGAGACGTTTCTGACGAGCGACAACCCGCTGGGCGTACCGGCTGTCGGCGAGCGCTTCGTGCAGCCGCGCCTAGCCGCGACGCTCGAGCGTCTCGCCCACGCGGGTCTCGACGACTTCTACCGTGGCGATCTCGCACGCAGCATCGCGGCCGATCTGCGCGCCCTCGAAAGTCCTCTGTCGCTCGCGGACCTTGAACAGCATCGCGCAAGGCTGCGCACGCCACTGGCGCTCACGCATTCTCTCGGCACGATCTACAACATGCCGCCGCCCACCCAGGGGCTTGTATCGTTGCAGATTCTCGGCGTGCTTGACCGTGTCTTGCGCGACGATATGGATCCGCTCGGGCCCGAGTACGTCCACGCGTGCGTGGAGGCAACCAAGCTCGCGTTCGCCATACGCGACAAGCACATCACCGACCCGGATTACATGGACATCGATCCACAGGCGCTGCTTGCGCCTCATGTGCTCGACGCGATGGCCGAACGGATTTCGATGTCCACGGCAGCACCGTGGGGTCGCGGCCTCGGACCGGCCGACACAGTGTGGCTCGGCGTGATCGACGCCGATGGCGTGGCCGTCAGCTTCATCCAGAGCATCTATCACGAGTTCGGCAGCGGCCTCGTGCTCGCAGATTCGGGTATCAACTGGCAAAACCGCGGTTGTAGCTTCTCGCTCGATCCTTCTGCGCGCAATCCACTTACGCCTGGGCGGCGGCCATTTCACACGTTGAACCCGGCGCTCGCGCGCTTCGCCGATGGACGCACGATGGTGTACGGAAACATGGGCGGCGACGGCCAGCCGCAATCGCAAAGCGCCGTCTTTTCGCGGATCGCGCACTTCGGCTGGAATCCGCAAGCCGCTATCGATGCGCCTCGCTGGCTGCTGGGTCGGACCTGGGGGCAAACCAATGAATCGCTCAAGCTGGAGGCGCGGTTTCCGGTCGAGACATTCAATGCGCTGCGTCGTCTCGGCCATGACGTCGAGCAGATGCGGCCGTACGACGAAGCAATGGGCCACGCGGGCGCGATTGTCCGGCACGGCAACGGATGTCTGGAAGCAGGCTTCGACCCGCGCAGCGACGGCGCCGCGGCTGGCTGGTAAGCGCGCCTGCCAGACAGCGGGCGGCCACTCCGCCCGCACCCTTCTGAATCGACGACCCGCGAGCGTTCGCGCCGACGGCAGGGACGGCGCACGTCTGTTCATCTGTCGATAGATCAATCCCAAACGGAGAAACACGTTGAATACCCCCACGCAATCATTGAAAGGCGCCGCCCCGCCCGCCGCGCAAACAGCCGCGCATACCCGCTGGATCCAGCTCGGACTCGGCCTTGTTTGCATGATGACGATTTCGAGTCCGCAATATGTATGGACTCTGATGACGAAGCCGCTCATGGCCAAGCTCGGCATCGCCCTGCCGGAACTGCAAGTCACATTCTCACTGCTGGTGCTGCTGCAGGCATTCTTTTCACCGTTCCAGGGCGCGCTGATTGATCGTTTCGGGCCGCGCAGGCTGATCTCGATCGGTACGGTGCTGGCAGGCGTGAGCTGGGTGCTTGCTTCGTATGCGCACAGTACGGCGATGCTGTACCTCACGTATGGCTGCGTCGGCGGTCTCGGTACCGGCATCGTGTATGTCGGCGTGGTGGGATTCGTGGTTCGCTGGTTTCCCGATCGACGCGGTTTCGCCGCCGGTGTAGCGGCCGCAGGCTACGGCATGGGCGCCATTGTCACCACCTTTCCGATCTCGGCATCGCTGGCAACGCACGGTGTCGAATCCACGCTGTGGCTGTACGGCATCATCTTCGCAGCGGTCGGCCTGCTCGCCTCGCAGGGCCTGCGAGTACCGCCCGCGGCCGACAGTATCGGCTCGGCAGTATCCCGGACGACGGTCTCGACGCGCGACTTCCGCCCGTCCGAAATGCTCAGGACACCGCTGTTCTGGCTGATGTTCGTGATGATGACGATGATGTCTACTTCGGGCCTCATGGTCACCTCGCAGATGGCAAGCTTCGCCGCCGACTTCGGCGTCAGCAAGGTACTGGTCTTCGGGCTCGCCGCATTGCCGCTGGCACTGACGATCGACCGCTTCACGAACGGTCTGACCCGTCCGCTGTTCGGCTGGATATCGGACCGCCTGGGGCGCGAAAACACGATGTGTTTCGCGTTCGCGCTGGAAGGTGTGGCGATGGCGCTCTGGCTGCTGACGCGCGATAACGCGGTCCTGTTCGTGCTGCTGTCCGGCGTGGTGTTCTTCGGCTGGGGTGAAATTTTTTCGCTGTTCCCTTCGACCCTGACCGACACGTTTGGCACCCGTTATGCCACCACGAATTACGGCTGGCTTTACATCTCGTTCGGGATTGGCTCGATCTTCGGCGGCCCGCTGGCCGCGTTGCTGCATCAGCACACCGGCAGCTGGGCGCCAGTGTTCGGATGCGCGATTGTGCTCGATCTGAGTACTGCCGTCCTTGCAATGTTCGTGTTGAAGCCGGCGCGCGCGCGTTTTGTCGGAGTGGGTGGATAACAAGTCTGATCGCGGGCAGCGCCCCTTCTACAAAATAGCATGTCACCACAACTGAAAACAGTGCGACCGCTCGTTATTGCATCGGTCATGGCGTCAATGGCAATGGTCGCTATCGAAGCGACCATTGTGTCTACAGCGATGCCGCAGATCGTGACTCAATTGGGCGGCCTGCATCTTTATAGCTGGGTCTTCTCGTCGTTTCTGCTCACGCAGACGGCAATGACCGTCGTATTCGGCAAGCTCGCTGACCTGTACGGTCGTAAGCCCATCATGCTCATTGGCATCGTCATCTTTCTGGTGGGATCGGTGCTCGCGGGCTTTGCCCGGTCCATGCCTGCAATGATTGCGTTTCGACTGATTCAAGGTGTCGGCGCTGGTGCGATCCAGCCTGTCGCGCTCACTATCGTGGGCGACCTGTATCCAGCACGTGAACGAGGGAAAATCCAGGGCTATCTCGCCAGTGTCTGGGCGATCGCTGCGGTCATCGGGCCGATGGCGGGTGGCATGCTCATTCGCGACCTTTCGTGGGCCTGGATCTTCTGGATCAATATCCCAATTGGCCTTGCCTCCGCCGCCGGCTTCATCGTCTTTCTACACGAACAGGAAAGGCGCGAACGCCCTTCGATCGATATCCTCGGTGCAACGCTTTTCGCTGCATGCATCGGCGCTCTCATGGTGGCGCTGACGAATGCCGGGACGTCCGTCAGTACTCGAACCATCCTCGAGTTTGCTCTGTTCGTGATATGCGGCGCACTCTTCATTCTCCAGGAGCAACGGGCCGCCGACCCCATGATTTCGTTTTCCTTGTGGGGGTATCGGCCAATCGCGGCGTGTAATGCCGCCACGGTCCTTTCGGGAATGGCGCTAATGGGGCTGACCAGCTTCCTTCCCATGTATGTACAGGGCGTCCTGGGCAGGTCCCCGGTGGCGGCGGGCCTCGCCTTGACCATGATAATGGTCGGTTGGCCAACGGGCGCTACCATTGCAGCACGCTCCTTCCACCGGATCGGACTGCGGCGCACCCTCATCGGCGGCAGCGTGTTCTTGCCGATTGGCGCAGTGGTCTTCGCAGCATTGACCCCACAGAGCACACCGCTGTTTGCAGGAATCGGGTCGTTGATTATGGGCTTTGGAATGGGAATAGTTAGCGTGAGCTCACTTATCTTGATCCAGGAAATCGTCAAGCCGTCGGAACGCGGTAGCGCGACGGCGTCCAACCTGTTCTCCCGCAACCTCGGCAGTACGCTTGGTGCAACCGTGTTTGGTGCGGTTCTGAATTATGGGCTGACTCATTCGACCGGCACCGCAGAGGTTACCTCCGATCAGTTGCGACAGCTTCTTGACTCGGCACCAGGCGACGCTATCGTCAACTCTGCGGCGAGAGTTGCGCTCCACCAGTCCCTCCATCTCACCTTCTCTTCCGTCCTGATGATATCGATCGGCGCGGTCGTCTCCCTGATGCTTGTACCCACTATCAATCTCGTGCGAAGGAGCGAACCCACAACCCATTGATGCGCCGGCCTGCTCCTTGCCGAGTCGCCTTTGACCCAGCGCCTGATCGTCATATGTTGGAGCAGGCCACGCTTCGCCATCGTTTCGACGAGCTCCTGAACGCGGAGCCTGTCACGCGCGATGGCGCGCAGATAGATAAACCTGCACGAGGCGGTGCACGCATGATCAGCGATTTCTATCGATTGCGCGGGTCACTTTCGATTATCTCCCCTCAGATCGTCGCACCTATACTCACTTTCAACTAGCATGGAACGGGTGCCTGCGGCGTGGCAGATGACCGGTTCATACCTCCCCGATGCGCAACGCGCCGCGCATGTACGTGACATTCAAACAGCGAGTCAGGAGAAACAGGCATGAGCAGAGCACCCGCAGCGGTCATGGCGTACGCCCAGCCGAAGACATCGGTTCGCTGGAAGATTTTTCTCATCATGTTGCTGCTCGTCACGGTCAACTACATCGATCGTGCATCCCTGTCCGTCGCGATGCCGATGATCGCCAGCGAGTTCACGCTGACGCCGGTCATGCAAGGCCTCATCATGAGTTCGTTCTTCTGGTCGTACACGCTGATGCAGATTCCGGGCGGCATGGCAGTCGACCGCTTCAAGCCGCGGCTGGTGCCCGCGCTGTGCACTTTGCTCTGGGGTGCCTTCCAGGGTCTTGGCGCGTTGACGACCAATGCGATGTCCTTGCTCGCGACGAGGCTCGGACTCGGTGTGGCAGAAGCGCCCGTGGCCTCGGCGGGCGGTGCGCTCAATGCGATGTGGCTCACGCAGCATGAGCGGGTCCGCGGCGCCTCGCTGATGGACGGCGGCTCGCCGCTCGGTGCAGCGCTCGGATCAGTACTGATCACCTGGCTGATCGTAGTGGCGCACTCATGGCGCACAGCGTTCGCGATCGCCGGCGTCGGCACGGTTCTATGCGGCATCGGCGCGTGGTACTACATCAGGAATCAACCGCGCGATCACGCCGGGGTCAACGAAGCCGAAGCGGAACATATCGAACAGGCCCGGCGCAAGGAGGATGAAAAGGAAGCGAAAAACCTGTCAGGCAACTCGCTCGATTTCTTCAGGTATCGCTCAGTGTTGCTGATGTTCGTCGGCTTCATGTGTTGCACGACGCTTTACTACGGCCTGTTGACATGGATGCCCACCTATCTGCAGAAAGTGCAGGGCTTCAACATTCAACAGATGGGCGGCGCCAGCTTCGTGATCTTCTTCTGCGGCTTCATCGGCGAACTCTCCGGTGCCTACGTCGCCGACAAGTGGCTCGCGAGCGGTGCCGCGCCGAACCGCGTCATGCGTACGATCTTCGGTATCGCCGGCGTGGTTGCCACGATTGCGGTGTTTTCAGTGGCACACGCGACGAGCCCCACGATGGTCGTGATCCTGCTGTCCATCACGCTCTTCTTTTTGCGCTGGGGTGGTCTGTACTGGTCGATCCCCGCGATGCTCGCCTCGCGCAACAAGGTGGGCATGCTCGGCGGTCTGCTCAACTTCGGCGGGAATATCGGCGGCATGGTGATCCCCATCGCGATCGGCGCGATCGTTCAATTCACGGGCTCCTATTTCCTCGCGCTGATGTGTTTCGCCGCAATGGGCGTCGGCCTGCTGCTCTGTTCGATCGGAATCGATTATGAAACGAAGATTCCGGTCTAAGCCATCGCCGCGCCTCGCATGAACAACGTTGCTACTGAGATTGGAAAATGGGAATAGCAAAAGTCGAAGACATCATTGGCCAAACCGTCCGGCGCGACATTGGCCGCATGAAACGGTTCGTTGAAGGTCAACTGGAAGCAGCCGCGCGCTCGATCATGAGCACGCCGAACGCCCACGTCGGTATCGTGACTGGCTTCTTCATACGCAATGCCGTCCCGCCCTCGCCGGAGACGGACGGACTGGGCGGCATGGCCCACCTGGCCGCCGCACTTTCGAACCTCGGCATACCGGTGACGGTAATCTCGGATGCGCCATGCTGCAAGGCGGTCTGGGCTGTTACAACGGAATTGCCGAAAGACGTGGCCTTCGAGATCACCTCGGTAAGCGCCGCATCGGTCAAGTCGCTGAGAGTCCGGCTAAGCGAGGCTGAACGTCCGATCACGCATATGATCGCGATCGAGCGGGTGTCGCCCGCGAGCGACGGCAAGCCGCACCGCGAGTACGGCGCGGACATGTCCGACGATACCGCTCCGCTGCATCTCCTGTTCGAGGATCCCGAGTGGCCGCGTCCGTGGGTCACGATCGGCATCGGCGACGGCGGCAATGAAATCGGCATGGGCGTGCTGCCCGAAGAAATCGTCCACGACGACATTCCCAACGGCCCGTTGATCAGCGCAGCCATTCCCGCCGACTACCTGATCGTTTCCAGCGTCTCGAACTGGGGCGGCTGGGGACTGGTATCCGCGATGGCGATGGTCGCGCCGCGAGATGCGGCGGCGCGGCTACTCACCGATTTCACGCCGGAGCGCGACCGGGCGTATCTCGCCGCGGCCGTCGACATCGGTCAGGCGGTTGACGATAGCCGTATCGACCGCCCTGCTACGCCGAAGATGAGCGTCGACCGGCTGTCGTGGGAACAGCATGCACAAGTGCTGAGTCAGCTCAGAGCTCACGTTGACGGATATCTCGCAGCGCCGTCGCGCTCGTGAGCGCAACGCCCTTTTTCTCTCTTAACGCACCAACCATGTCCGACCTTTCGAGTACCGCTCTCAGACGTGCGCCGTCATGGGCCGCCAGCTTGCCAGAAGAATTGCAGACACCGTGTTTCATCGTATCCGAGCGCGGCATCGTCGATAACCTGTATGCGACCGCCCGTGCGTGTGGAGGGGTGGAACGCCTCATGCCGCATGTGAAGACGCATCGCGCAGGGTGGGTCGTCAAGAGACTGGTTCGCGAGGGCGTAACCGCATTCAAGACCGCTACCGTAGCCGAAGTGGCGATGGCGCTCGGGGCCGGCGCGAAACACGTCGTCTGGGCGTATCCGACTGTGAACGCTGCTCATATCCGTACCGTGCTCGCGCTGGCGCACGTTCATCCGGACGCACGGGTCGAGGCGCTCGTCGACTCGGCGGCAGGCGTAGCCGCGTGGCGACTCGCGACGAATGGTGCGCAGCTGCCCAATCTCTCGCTGCTTATCGATCTGGATGCCGGCATGGGCAGAACTGGAGCGCCAATAGCAACGGCGACGCTGCAACTGGCCCGCGAGCTGGCCACGATCGGCCGCTTTGGAGGATGGCATGCCTACGACGGCCACATCCATGATCTCGACCATGCCACACGCCGCACGCGGGTGGCCGCCATCGTGGAGAAAGTGGCGGCGCTGACGCGCGCCGCCGAGGCAGAAGGATTGTCGAGAAGGCTCATCGCCGGGGGCAGCTATACGTTCGATCTGTGGCCGCGCACACTCGCCGATTTCGTGTCCCCCGGCAGTTGGGCCTATTCGAGCGCTCAACACGACCTGGAGTTGTCTGCGCTCGGCTGGACGCCGAGCGCCTATGTGCTGGCCACGGTGATTTCACGCAATAGCACGACCGCCACGCTCGATGCGGGCTCGAAGGCTATCTCGCCGGACAAGCCGCTGGCCGAGCGCTTTCGCTGGGACGGCAGGATCGTCATGATGAGCGAAGAGCACGTCGTGGTCGAAAACACCGATCTGGCAGTCGGCGACCGGGTGATGCTATTGCCGCGCCACGCTTGCACGACTGCTTATCTCTACCCCAGCGCAATGGTGCTCACCGCGGAAGGGTCGTGGGAAGTGCGTGAGCAACTCGGGAACCGTCGATAGGCCTTGAGGCCCGCAACGGACAGGCGTCGATTGAAGCGACGCGACGCGACGCAGCCACGCACGTCATACGGCAAGTCGGCAAAACACCAGATCACGGCGAAGGGAAAAACATGAACGACAGCGGCACGTCCCGCGCATTGCGTAGCGTCAATCCAACTGACTTCAAACCAGGCGGGCACTATTCTTCCGCGATGATCGCCGGCGACTTCGTCTTCCTGTCCGGCCAAACGCCGCGCGACGCCGACCGGAAACTGATCGGCGACTCGATCGAAGAGCAGACCCGTGCAACGCTTGCCAATGTCGAGCGGGTGCTGGCGGCCGCCGGCGCGAGGCTGGAGGATGTCGTCAAGGTCACGGTCTATCTGACCGACTTGACGCTCTTCAGCCGCTTCAACGCGCTCTACGCGAACTGGTTTGCCCAGCACAAGCCGGCGCGAACGACCGTGGAAGCCGGTCTGCAAGGCGTGCTCGTAGAGATCGACGTAGTTGCCTACATCGGCAAGCGCTGAACCAGGCGGCGCGGCGCACGCACGCTAAAAGCCGTAAAGCCTCGCGGGATTCTCAACGAGGATTCGATACCGCGTCGATTCATCGGGTATCCACAGCGCCAGGTCATCCAGCAAATGGGCAGCGTCCGGCTTGTTGTCGGCCGCTTGCGTCGGATGAGGCCAGTCCGATCCCCACAGCATCCTGTCCGCGGCAAGTTGGGTAAACCTGAGCGCGACCCCGCCGGCATCGGCGTAGACCGGCGCTCCGCTTTGCGACACGAGATAGGGTCCGCTCAATTTGACCCAGGTACGGCCGTTGGCCAGCAGCGCCTCGACCATCCGGAACGCGGCATGCTCCGCGGCGTCCGGTTGCGGGATCTGCCCCATATGATCAATCACGAGCGGCGACGACAGACTCGCAAGCAACTGCCGATGCGCGAGTAGCTGCGCGGCAGTGGCATTGACCTGAATGTGCCAGCCGAGCGGTTCGATCCGCTTCGAGAGCGGCGCCATCATCGATACTGTGACGCCGACCAGGTACTCGAGGTTAAAGCGCAGCCCGCGTACGCCCGCATCGTGAAGACCGGCCAGCTCACCATCCGTCACGGTGACGGGCACAGTCGCGATACCGCGCGCGGTCTGTCCGAACTGCGACAGGGCATCGAGCAGGCAACGGTTGTCGGTTCCATACGTCGACGGTTGAACGACGACATGTCGCTCGACACCCAGCCGCCGCTGCAGCGCGCGATAGTCGGCGACCGTCGCGTCGGGCGGCTGCAATTGCGCGGACGGATCGACTGGATAGCGCGCATCGTAGATGTGGTGATGAGTATCGGTCGCCTTCGGTGGAACCGGAAAGCGCGGCTGCCCGGCAGCGCCGGATCGCACACTGGATTCAGGTCGGTTGTGCATGTTCAAGTGCCCATTCGGCGACATCGCGATGTGTCGCGAACCACACTCCCGGCAACGACTGCGCATGCCGGATGATTTCTTCCAGAATCCATATTCTCGACCGGTAACCGGTGACGTGCGGATGCATCGTCAACTGGAAGACGCCACCCTCCGCATAGGCCGCATCGAACTCGCGGCGAAAGATATCGTAGACGTCGGCCGGCGACGTGTAAGGCCGCACCGCCTCGAAGCGATTCATGATCAGATATGCGCCGTCGTCGCGAATCCACTCGACGGGCAGTTCGACGAGACCGCTCGGCACGCCGGCCTCGAGCAACTCATAGCAGTCGACGTCGGCCATCAGCGACGAATCGTAGCGCAACCCCATCTCGCGCGCGATGGAAAGCGTATGCGGGCTGAAATCCCATGACGGCGTACGCATGCCTACCGGACGCTGCCCGGTGATGGTCTCGAGCGTGTCCGCCGAGCGTAGCAACAGATCGCGTTCCGCCTCGTGCGGGAGCACCGAGTTCAGTTCATGAATCCAGCCGTGCAGGCCGATTTCGTGGCCGTCGCCGATGATGCTGCGCGCCTCTTCCGGATGCAAAAGCGCCGTGACCGCGGGTACGAAGAACGAGGCCGGCACGGCATATTTGCGCAGCACGTCGAGAATGCGCGGCATGCCCGCCCGGCTACCGTACTGCCCCCAACTGAGCCGGCCGATCGACTTTCCGCCCTCGCGCAATTCACTGGTTTCGTGGTCGCAATCGAATGAGAGCGCTACCGCGCAACGCGCTCCCGCAGGCCAGCCATTGGGGCGAAGCGCACGTCCCGCGCGTACCTGGTCGACCAACTTTCGCCAATGGGATTCAGGCCATTGCCAAGGCTGGCTATACGAGTCATCTGGGTTCATCAAAGCGTCCTTACTGACGGTTGTTAATTGAAGACCGGAAAGCGCTCAGGTCATGCGAATCAAGTGGCAAGTCACCCGCAGCGGGTGGTGGTCGGGCGGATGCGGTGCCCGCCACCATGTCCAGATCCGCTTCGGGTAGCGCGGGCCTCATACAGGCAACTTCTTCTCGTAATCGATGCCGAGCGAGCAAAGCAGCAAGCCGACGCCGGTCGCCGCAAAAAACATCATGGCGAGAAAATACGAACCGGTCGTCTGGACAATCCCGCCGACCAGAATCGGCGCGCCAATGCCGCCGATCGCCGCTCCCAGGTTCAGAAAGCCACCTAATGTGCCGACCTTGTTGCGCGTGGCAAGCAAAGGTGGAATGCACCAGTACAGGTTGCCCCAGCGCAAAAAGAAAACCGTGCATGAGAGCAGCACGACGACCAGCGTCGCGCTGGACAAGTAAGCTACTGAAAACACCGAGACAGTGGCAATCACGCCAGCCGCGCCGAAAATCGTACGCAACACCGTGTTCGGCCTGCCGCCCGCCGCCAGCCACTTATCGGCAAGCCACGCGCCGACGAGTTCGCCGGCGAAGCCGGAAAAGTAAATGATGAAGCTCGACCCACCCATTTGACGGATATCGAGGCCGTGCTCCTTGATCAGATAGCTCGGCATCCACGTGAGCAATCCGTTGAACAACGTGTTGCAACACATGAAGCCGAAGAACATGAACAGAAAGGAGCGGTACTTCAGAAAGTCGATTGCACGTCCGGATGCGTTGGCCGGCTCGCGCTCCAGTTCTTCCTCGTGCGAACGCTCGATGAACGACGCTTCGTCTTCGTTGACCGCCGGATGCTCGCGCGGGTGATTGCGGATATAGACCCAGGCCAGGGCGCCGGCCAGCGTCGTGGCGACACCCGCAACCAGAAACGCGAGGCGCCACGAGCCCAATAGCGCGATCAACGCCGAGATCAGCAGCGATCCCACCGCGGCGCCTAGCGGCGCGCCGCCGTCCATCAGCGACGCGCCCCTTGTGCGTTCGTTGCGCGTCAACCAGAGCGCATTGAGCTTACCGCCGGCGGGTGCGATCGACGCCTCGGCGAACCCGAGACCGAGGCGCATTAGCAGCAATGAAACGGCATTCGTGCAGAATCCCGCGCCGGCCTGGAAGCCTCCCCAGACGAGCGTCGCCACCGTGATCACGATGCGCGGCTTGAAGCGGTCGACCAGCAGGCCCGCCGGAATCTGCATGACCGTATACGACCAGAAGAACGAACTCAGAATCAAGCCTTGCACCATCGGCGAGAGCGAGAACTCCTTCGAGATCAGGGGCATCGCGACCGACAGCGAAGCGCGGTCCACGTAGTTGATCGTGATCAGGACGAGCAGGAACCAGAAGATCCTCCATCGAACCGATGATTTACGGCCCTGCGCCAGCGCTGCCATTCTCGTGTTCATGTTCACTTCCCCGCTTCAGTAGTGGTTACCGCTCGAGCCGCGCTGTCAAAATCTCACGCGCAGGGCCGCACGCGCGACCCATTGCGTCGTCGTGCTCGATTCCGATCCCGGGAAACCCTGATAGATATCCGCGTTTGCTCCGCCAGCAGCCTTCTGATATGCCGCGTTCAGGTAGACGTCGGTGCGTTTGGAGAGGGCGTAGTCCGCCAGCAGGTTGACCTGGTTGTACTTGGGTCTCGCGTCGTTGAAGTCCACCTTGCCTTCCGTGAAGGTATAGCCGGCGCCCAGCGTCGTCGCCGGCGTCACGTGGTATTGCCCCCATATCTCATAGTTGCTGAAGGTGACCGTGTTACCTGCCACGCCGCTCGCGTCCTCGAACCTGGTGTTGGTGTACGCCAGGGTGACGCGCGCCGGCCCGATCGTGTATGCGCCGCCCACGCCGATGTTCTGCATGTTGCCCGGATTGCCGACATAGCCGAATGCGCCTTCGCCGTTCGACACGCCCGGTATGGCGTTCGGCTTGAAACCACCATCCGTAAACTGTTGCGCGGGGCTGGTGGCGTAAAAGTATGCGGCGCCAAGGTACAGCGGACCATTGCGATAGTTCGCGCCGGCGGCGATCGTGCTCTTCTGGCGGAAGTCGCCGGCGACACCGCCGAAGGCGTACATCGCTTCGGCCGTCAGGCCTGCCCAGGTCGGCGTGACATACTTGACCGAGTTGTTTACGCGAAAGGCATTGTCCGTGTTGTCGATATCGCTCGGGTGCGAGAACAGGCCACCCCATTGCCCATTGGAAGTGGTCTGCCCGATCATGTCGACAATCGGGTCATACTGGCGGCCGAATGTCAGCGTACCCCAGCGTTGGTTCGTCAGGCCGACGTAGGCTTGACGGCCGAATTCCAGACCACCCTGCCCGAGCGTGCCCGTGGAAACGTTGAAACCGTTTTCCAGCTGGAAGATCGCATTCGTGCCGCCGCCGAGATCCTCGCTGCCTTTCAAACCCCATCTGCTGCCGCCCTCGACGCCGCTTTGCAGGGCCCATTGACTATGGCCGGCGGAGTTGCTGACGTAGGTCAGGCCCTCATCGATCATCCCGTACAACGTGACGCTGCTTTGCGCAAACGCTGGAATAGCGAACGCGTTCGAGAGTGCGAGAGCGAGCAGTGACTTCCTTATCATAAGGATTCCCAATTCATCGTCAGAGGATTCATATGCCGATCTTGTGATAAACCGCGCACCACTTCGTATCTCGAGACCGGGGAATGTTAGATTGCGCGCGGGGCAATCGGAGCCTGCGGACTGTCTTGCTGCAAAGTGACCAACGACGCACCACGCTTCGGTGTCAATAGAGAGGCAACCAAAGAGTGCACCGAGTATACGAATGCAATTTTTCCGGGAGATAATCAAAGTTAGCGAGACCATCTGATAGAAACCTTCGATCATGCGTATTACTCTTCAGCAAATTGAAACCTTTTACTGGGTGGCGCGGTTAGGAGGGTTTCATGCGGCGGCGCGTCATCAACATCTCACGCAGCCGACCATTTCGGCGCGTATCCAGGAGTTCGAAGAACATCTCGGCGTGCAGCTCTTCACGCGCAGCCGGACGCGCTCCGAACTCACGCTCGCAGGCCGCGATGCGCTCGCCAATGCGGAACAGGTGCTGAAGCTCGCCGAGAAACTCGAACAGATCGCGAAGCGTACCGACCCCATGTACGGGCTTCTGCGGCTCGGCGCGATCGAGTCCATCGCCCACGCCGGGCTTGCGGATCTATTGACGCAACTCAAGACGCGCTATCCGCACATGAAGATCGAACTCACGATCGATGTGGGCGTCGCGCTCGGACGCAAGCTGGGTGCGCACGAACTTGACATAGCGATACTGAATGATTCCACCGATGCGCCCCACGTGGTCGAGACCGCCATCGGCTACACCGATCTGCACTGGGTGGCATCGCCGCAACTCGTGCCCAACAACAACATCGCGCCTCACGATCTTGCGTCGGTGCCGATCATCACCGTCTCGCAACCGTCATCGAACCATTCGCTGGTGATGAACTGGTTTCGCAGCGCAGGCTGCAATCCGGACAACATCAGCTCATGCAATTCCCTGTCGATGATGTCGCGGCTCGTCGCGGCCGGACATGCGGCAGCCGTGTTGTCGCCCGCGATAATGCGCGCGGAGATCGATTCCGGGGTGATTCACGTGTTGAACACTGAACGGCCAATCACTCAGCAAGGGTTCTTTGTCGCCTATCAGGAAGAGTGTCTTAGCGGCGCGGATACCATCGTGGAGCTGGCCAAAGAGGTGCTCACGCGCAGTCGCGTGCTTATTCCGGGGTAGTCGGCGAGCGCGGGTGGATTATTGCGCGCCGTACAGCGCGAGACCGGCGTACGGCGTGTTCATCAGGACAGGGAGCGGTCGAACTCTGGAAGACGTCGGCCGGTTTCCGCGTCGAACAGGTGTATGGCGTGCGGTAGCGGAGCGATGCACAGGCGCTCTCCCGGTCGCGCGAGAACGCGTTCGCGAAACTCGCAGATGATCTCGTCGCTGCCGTAACGGACATTGACCTGAGTGGCCGAGCCGGTCGTCTCGACGACCACGACTTCGGTCGGCGTGCCATCCTCTGTGGTGACGAAATGCTCGGGACGAATTCCGAGGATCACCGGTCTTGAACGGTCCGCCGTGAGTTGGCGGCCGAGGCGAACCGTCAAGCCACTACTATCAGAACGGAACACGGTTTCCTTGTCGCCATCGACAAGCGCGCCCCGCAAGAAATTCATGGCCGGCGAGCCGATGAACCCTGCCACAAACACGTTGCGCGGCTGATCGTAGACTTCGAGCGGCGCACCCACCTGTTCGACGACACCGTCGCGCATC
Source organism: Paraburkholderia dipogonis (assembly GCF_046027395.1). Classification (GTDB taxonomy): domain Bacteria; phylum Pseudomonadota; class Gammaproteobacteria; order Burkholderiales; family Burkholderiaceae; genus Paraburkholderia; species Paraburkholderia dipogonis_A. The sequence continues at coordinate 116,621 of NZ_JAQQEG010000005.1, forward strand.
ACCACGATCCTGTCGGCCAGCGTCATCGCCTCGACCTGGTCGTGAGTGACGTAGACGGTCGTCGTCCGCAAGCGTTGATGAAGCTGCTTGATCTCGGTGCGCATGGCAACGCGCAGTTTGGCATCGAGGTTCGACAGCGGCTCGTCGAACAGGAAGACTTGCGGATCGCGCACGATCGCCCGCCCCATCGCGACGCGCTGGCGTTGCCCGCCCGAGAGTTGGCGAGGATAGCGTTCGAGGAGCGGACCGAGGGCGAGAATCTCAGCGGCACGGCCGACGCGCTGCTCGATTTCAGCCTTCGGCACGTTGCTGATCTTCAGCGAGAATCCCATGTTCTGCCCAACCGTCATGTGCGGGTAAAGCGCGTAGTTCTGAAACACCATCGCCATGTCGCGGTTCTTGGGCGACACGTCGTTCATGACCTGCCCCGCCACGCGGATCTGTCCCGACGTGATGTCCTCGAGGCCCGCGATCATTCGCAGCAATGTCGACTTGCCGCAGCCGGAAGGACCCACGAGCACCGCGAATTCTCCATCCGGGATATCCACGCTGATATCTTGAATGACGGAGTGAGAGCCGTAGGACTTTTTAACGTTGTGGATGCTGAGGTTTGCCAAAGCGGTGACTCCGGGAATGGATAGTTGAATGGCGGGACGCTCGCCTCAAGGCATCAGCAGACCGCCATTGACCTCGACGACCTGACCGGTCACATAGCCGCTCAACTGATCCGAGCACAGGTAAAGGAAGGTTCCGACGCAGTCCTCCGGATCACCGATGCGCGCCATCGGGATCTGCGTGGTGGTGGCCTTCAGTTGTTCGGGCGAGGTGACGCGATCCTGCAAATCGGTCTTGATCACCCCGGGCGAGACGACATTCACCCTGATGCCTTCGGGCGCGAGTTCCTTTGCGATCGATCGCGAAAATGTCGACATGAAGGCCTTCGCGCCGGCATAGACCGCGGAGCCCGCGCCGCCGCCAGTGCGTGCCGCGACGGAACTGACGTTGATGATGTTGCCGCCGCTTTCCTGACTGCGAAACTGGCGCACGGCCGCGCGGCATGCGGCGAACACAGGCCGCACGTTGATCGACATATGACGCTCGAAGAGTTCGTCGGGAAACTCTGCAATGCCGACGCGCGAGATCTGGTCGCCGGCATTGTTGATCAACACGTCCAGCCGCCCGAAGATCTCGACCGTTTCCCGAATCAGCCGCTCGGCGGTACCGTGTAGCGCGATGTCGCCCTCAACGAGGCGGGCAATGCCGCCATGCTGCTCGATGTCGGCGGCCACGGCCTCGGCTTGCGCGCGCCCGCTGCGGTAATGAACCATCACTTTCGCACCACGGGCGCCGAGGCCGCGTGCCACCGCCGCGCCAATCCCGCGACTCGCACCGGTCACCAGGCAGACCTTGTCCGCGATTTCATTCAGAATCATCTACGTTCTCCGTGGTTCAGGCTAAGGTCCGGCCAGCGACCGGCTGATCGACGCGCGCGGCGAGCAGGAAAGGCAGCGCAACGTCATGAAATGCGTCCGGCTGCTCGAGTTGCGGCGTGTGGCCTGCGTCCTCGATGACGGCCAACGCGGCGCCCGCAATCCTTGCGCGCATCTCTGCTCCATGCTCGGGCGTGCGCGCGCGGTCGTGCCGACCCTGGATGATCAGCGTCGGAACCCGGATGGAGGCGAGTTGGTCGAGCGTGTTATTCAATGCATTGGAACGTGCCGCATCGACGGCGGCGGCTTGGGCCGCGCTCAGCGCGATGCTGCGGAACCTCGCCAAATCAGGAGCCGATGGCGGGCGCAGAAAGAACCCGTTCACGATCGGCTCGACCGCGGCTTCGTCCCAGGGTGCGGCCGCCATTGCGTCGGCCTTCGCTAGCGCCGCGGCGGGGTCTGCGGCCATCGCGCCGGTCGCGACGAGCAGCAGACGCGCGACGCGCTCCGGGTAGCGCAAGACGAACTGCTGCGCGACGACGCCTCCCATCGATCCGCCGATCAACGTGATGCGCGACAGGCCGCGTGCATCGAGCAAACGCGCGACTGAGTCCGCCAGCGCGGCCATCGAGTACGGACCGCGTTCCCCCGCCGACGCGCCGAAGCCCGGCAGATCGGGCGCGAGGCAGGCGATGCCGGCGGCGGCGAGCCGGTCTGCAGTCGGCTCCCAGTAGGCCGACGACTGACAGAACCCGTGCAGGAGAACCGCAGTGGGACTGGCGCCGTCGCGCTCAAGCGTGAAATTGGTCATTAACTCGCCTCCTTCTTCAGTTGTTGCGCTTTTTGCGCCGACGCGGTCAATGCCGCGATCGGCGTGATCTGCCGCATCAACACAGCCTGAATCTGCTGCTGCGTAAAGCGGTCCCATTCGGTGTACCAGGTCGTGGCGATGTTTTCGCGCGTGCGGGCATTCGACATTTGCTGCTGGATGATCGCCGGCTCGTAGCCCAGCTGTTTCTGCGAGGCCGCGATCTGCGGATCACTGTCGAGCGGCTTGAACGGATACCCGACGCCGTACTTGAGATACCACGTCTGGGCGGATGAGAACTGACCCCTGGCGTCCTTGCCGCCAAGGAAATACATCAGACGCCAGGCCGCGTCGCGCGCTTTGGTCTGCGAGCTCATGCCATACAGGCGCGCCCATCCCATCGGTCCTTTGCCGACATCCTTCACGCCTGGAAAACGCGTCATGCGGATGTTGCCGGCGCGCTTGCTGTATTGCGGATTGTTGGAGCGAGGAAAAACGTTTCCGACATTGGACGTGAAAATGCCCTGGCCACTCAGGAAGGCGTCGCGCACCTGGGTGTCGTCGAGTTCGAGGCCACGCGGGTCGAGGATCTGCCAGCTATGCATTGCATCGACCATCCATTGCAGCACCGTCAGCGCGGTCTTGTCTTCATTGGGAAACACCGGGTCCATCGCGGGATTGAACAGATGGCCGCCGGATGCGAGCACCATGGACCAGAATTCGCTCAGCCCGTCCACGTTCGTTTTATAGCCCTTCAGGATCGGGTACTGGGCGAGGCCTGCTTTCTTGACCTCCAGGGCCGCGTTCTTGAGCTGATCGAGCGTGACCGGCGCCGCTTTGACGCCCGCCTTGTCGAGCGCGGCGCGATCGTAGATATAGACGTAGATATCGCCATAGTAGGGCGTGCCGTATTGTTTGCCCTTGTAGAAGAGCGCCTGACGGTCGAAAGGAAAGATGTCGCGATTCAATTCGTCGAGCTTCGGCAAGCCATCGATCGGCTGCAGCCAGCCCGCGTCGACCCATGCGCCCAGATCCGTGTCGCGTACGTAGAACGTATCCGGCTGGGAGCCGGCATTGAACAGGGCGATCATCTTCTCGCTGTACAACTGCATGTCGAGCGGCGAGTAGTTCACCTTGATGTCCGGATTCTCGGCCATGAACTGCCGCAGGCGCTGTTCGACCACCTGCGGCTCAAAGGCCCAGCCCGCGAATCGCACCGAGACATCGGCGGCGCGCGCCGGGGACATCAGCCCGAGGCCGCCGAGCGCCGCGCCCGTGCCAGCGAGCGCGGACATCGTCAGAAACCGGCGGCGGGACAACGCATGATAGGAATCTTCACTGGACGACATGGTGGTCCTCCTTGAGGCCATGAGATTGCATTGAATGGATTGCCATAGTCAGTCCTTCACCGCACCGCTTGTCAGTCCCTGGACGATCAGCCGCTGGAACACGAATGCCAGCGCCAGAGGCGGAATGATGGCCAGAACGCCGCCGGTCGCCATCAGCGTGCGCTGGGTCGTCACGTCGGTGGCGAAGCCCGCGACGACTACCGGCAGGGTCTTCGACGCCGTCGTGCTCGTCAGGATCACGGCGAACAGGTAGTCGTTCCACGCGGTCATGAAGGCAAACATGGCCGAAGAGACGAGTCCGGGCATGGCGACGGGCAGCAGCACCTTGACGAGCATCTGAAACCAGCTGCACCCGTCCATCAGCGCGGCTTCTTCGAGCGAGCGCGGGATAGTCTGAAAGTAGTTCTTCAGCAGCCAGATCGTGAACGGCAGCGTGAAGGTCACATACGTGATGACCAGCGCGGACAGGTGGTCCAGCATGCCGAGATTCTTGAGCGTCAGATAAAGCGGCACGATCAGCGCGATACCCGGGACCATGCGCGAGCCGAGATAAACACCAAGCAGCGCGCCCTGGCCGCGAAAACGCAGACGAGCGAGGCTGTAGCCGGCGAGCGTGCCGAGCACCAGGTTGACCGCGGCCGTACCGAGCGCGGCCATCAGCGAGTTCAGCATGCCCGGAAGCATTTCCTCGGCAGCACGGCCGCCGACGATCGCACTCGTCCCCGATGGATGAAAGAACATCTCGTAGTGCTCGAGCGTCGGATGGCGGGGAATCCACTGCGTCGGCACTGTCAGCGCGTCCCGCTCATGCATGAAGCTCGTCAGCAGCAGCCAGCAGAACGGCGCGAGGATGTAGATCGCGACGGCAATCCCCGCCACGATCAGGAACACCGTGCGCCGCGATTGGCGGCCGGCGGGTGTGACCAACGAGTTGAGAAGAGCGCTCATGCTTCAAAGTCCCCACGTCCGTACAGCACTCGGAAATAGGCCAGGGCGAGCCCCAGCGTAATCAGGCTTACCAGCCAGGCGTAGGCATTCCCGTGGCCGAAATCGAGGTTGTCGAATGTGGTGAGGTAGGTCTGCCAGGTGAGCGTGGTGGTGGCCGTGCCGGGGCCGCCCGCTGTCAGCACATAAATGATGTCGAACGCCCGGAGCGCGGACATCGTCTGCAGGATCAATACGACGAGCAGCGACTGCGAAAGCCAGGGCAACGTGATGTACCGGAACAGCTGGAACCTGCTGGCGCCGTCCATGCCTGCCGCCTCGTAAAGCTCCGCGGGAATGCGCTGTAGCGCGGAGAGCAACAGGATCACCGCGAGCGGCAGGAGGCTCCAGACTTCCGAGAACACCAGCGCGAGCAAGGCCGAAGTGGGAGTCGACAGCCAGCCGCGATACTGGTCGATCAAGCCAAGGCTGACCAGCAGCCCGTTGAGCGCGCCCACCTTGGCGTCATAGATCCATTGCCACATCAGGCCATTCACCACGGGCGGAATGGCCCACGGTAGCAGGACCAGCGTGCGCACCAGCGCGCGGCCGGGAAACTCGCGGTTGAGCAGCAGCGCAATCAGGATGCCGAACACCACCACCAGCAGGACCACCAGCACCGTGTACACGGCGGTGATCCGCAGGGCGGTCCAGAACTCGGACGACTGCAGTATGTCGCTGTAGTTCGACAGGCCGACGAACTTGAAAGCCCGCGGACGCTGGAGGTTGTACCGGTGCAGGCTGATCCACGCCGAGTAGGCTATCGGGAACGCGGAAAGCAGGACGATCGCTAGGAGCGCAGGTGTGTTGAGCAGCCAGGCGAACGCGCGGCGATCGTAGCCGATACGTTTGCTGCGAAAGCGCTGGTTGCCGGACGACAACGACAGTGACGGTCTCATGAGCGGGTCCCGAGACGCAGGAACCTGCCGGCCCGAATGCCGGTAGGACCTTGTGCGTGGTAAGTCATCGAACCGCTCACCATGACGCTGTCGATGCCGGCGGCCGGCGTGGTCGGCTGCGCGTAGGTGGCGCGGTCAATCACGAAATCCGGATCGAACACGACCAGATCCGCGTGCTTGCCAACCGCGATCTCGCCGCGATCCAGCAGATTGAAACGGTGTGCGGACAGGCTGGTCATGCGACGCACGGCTTCCTCCAGCGTGAACAAACCCAGTTCACGGGCGTAATGGCCTAACACGCGCGGAAAGGTCCCCCACAGCCGGGGGTGCGGATGACGATCGTGCGGCAGGCCGTCTGAGCCGATCATCGTCGCCTCGTATTGCAGGACGCGGCGCACGTCATCCTCACGCATCTGGAAGTAACTCGCGCCGCCCGGCTGTAGGCGCTCGCAAGCTTCTCTCTGGCTGCATTGCCACTCCTGCGCGATATCGGCCAGCGAGCGCCCGCTCATTTCAGGGTAAGGCTCCGACCACGTCACCATGATTTCGATGATGCCGTCCACCAGGTCCGGGCGCAGGATGGTCGAGCCGGCGACATACGGGTACGCGTCGAGCCCGATCGGCTGCGCGCGCCGCGCGGCGTCGATATGTGCGAGTGTTTCGACGGAGCGTCCCCAGTTGGCGGGCCCCGCGCACTTGTGATGTGAAATCACCACGGGCAGAGCGGCATCTCGCGCGGCCGTGAACGCTTCGTCCAGTGACGCGATCACATCCTCGGCTTCGTTGCGGATGTGCGCGGTATACACGCCACCCGCTTCGGCGGCGATACGCGCCAGCATGGTGACCTCGGCAACGTCTGCCGCCGCGTTGGTGTCGTAGAAAAGGCCCGTGCTGAGCCCCGTCGCGCCCGCGGCCATCGCTTCGCGCATCAGGTCCGCCATCTTCGCCTGCTCCGCGCGCGTCGCGGCGCGGTAAGGGTCGGCCATTGTCGCGACGCGCAATGTCGAGTGGCCGACGAGGGCCGCGACATTGACCGCTGGACGCGCAGCATCCACGGCTTGCGCGTAGGCCTGCATCGTCGGAAAGACGTGCTTGTCCGAGCCGCCCAGCAAGGTCAGCGGCGGCGGCACATTCGAGTGCACGAGCGGCGCGAGACTGATCCCGCAATTGCCTACCACAACGGTGGTCACGCCCTGGCTGATCTTGGAGAGCATCTGCGGCGCCGACAGCACGCATTCGTCGTCGTGGGTATGCACGTCGATAAAGCCGGGCGCGACGACGCGCCCCGACGCGTCGATGCGCGTCGCCCCGCGCAGTCCGAGGTCCGCGCCGATTTCACTGATGCGGCCGTTTTCGACGCGCACGTCAGCGCGAAAACGGGACGCTCCGCTGCCATCGATCACGACACCGCCCTGAAACAGCCAATGCGCGGAGCCGTGCGCCTCCCGTGTTGCGTTCATAGGTCCCGTTTCGCCAAGGCAAATGCTGCTGTGGATGAGATGTAAGTAAATTTCATTTTCAAGGCCCGGTATCGTCGCTATACGCCGCCAAAAAAGAACACCATCCGCTCCGCCGGCCGCCCGGCGCCTCAATGGACTGAGCACGAAACGCACTGTAACGTAGCCGTTTACGTCATTAAATCAATTTGTAGTCCTATTGAAATGGAACCTTCGTGTATCGATCAACCATCACCCCTCCCTGCGTGGAGACACCTCTTGATGTAACTAAATTTCAGAACCAAGCGTAAAGCTTTGGTCCTTTGATGTCAAAAAGAAAAAAAGTAAATTTTGAGTGGGTGCTAGCCGATCACGGCGGCCAACCGCGCGGCGCTATTCCGTCAGCGTAGACGGATCTAGTTGTCGCCGAGCGCGTCGCGCTCTGCTTCTGACCAGGCGCGCTGCAACGCCGGGTGGACGTCGCTATCGACACCCCTCTCGCGCAGCACGGATCGGACTCGCTTGAGCCGCTCGAGCGCCGTTGGTCCGAGCCGCAAGCCAACGCCGACCATCAGAACCTCGATGAGTATCTGGCCCGCGAGGTACGCCTCCGTGCCCACACGCGCAGCGGCGTCCTCGGGCACGATCATTCCGATCGGAATAGTGCACTGCTTCGCCAGCGGTGTGTCCGGCCGGGTAATGCCGATCACTGTCGCACCTTGTTCGCGCGCGAGCGCTACCGCTTCCAGCAAGGTCGGCATGCGTCCGACGTGTGAAATCGCGAGCACGACATCCCGGGGCGACAGCGCTGCTGCCGAGATGACCTGCATATGCGGATCGAAATAAGCGTTCGATGTGAGCCCCAGGCGCGCGAAGCGCGACTGGGCGTCGTTGGCGAGAAAAGTCGACACACTGCCCACGCTATAGCAGTCGATCCGGCTGGCCGCGGCGAGCTTTTCGATGGCGTGACCGATCGTGTCGGCATCGAGCTGGCTCTCAAGACCGGTCAGCACGGCGGCGGCTCCGTAGAGGATTTTGTGGACGAGGCTCGGTACGTCATCTTTGGCGTTGACCGCTCGATGAAGGTACGGCGTGCCTACCGCCAGGCTCTGCGCAAGCTGCAGCTTGAAGTCGCTCAAACCTTCGAAACCCACAGCGCGGCAGAATCGGACGACGGTCGGTGCGCTGACACCGGCGCGGTGCGCAATCTCCGCGACATTGGCTCGCACCGACCACTCCGGCTCAGCAAGTATCGCTTTTCCCACCTGTTGCTGCGCGTCAGGCAGGGAGTCTGAAATCGCCCGGACTCTCGCCAGAGTATCGGTCGTGGTGTGAGGTACTACTTGCAGGTTATCCATGCTTCAGTTCGCTGATTTTGTGCGCACGCTTGACTCCCGCACGCAGTTTTTCCCGGCAACGCTTTTGCACTAGCCAGTGTAAACAAATTTCACGAGCGCGCGCAGGAATAGTTCGGCGTCAGCTTCACGAGCGGCTGCAACGGCGAGTTGCGACGTTGGGAGAAACTGGATTACACGTTGTCGTGCATCGAACTTGCCAGCGCAGGTCGCTAAATGGGCATTCTTGCGGTTGGTGTCCGGCAAATCTGAGGCGCGCACTGCCGCCGAAGCAAATGCAGCCGCACTGGTTGCGTGCTGAGTCCGCGCATGCTGCGGAGTAGGCATGAGCCACGCAGTTGGTGTCGGAGTCAGTGAGAATCTGAGCCGTCTGTCCGGACCCACGAATCGCCGGCCCGTCATCGCTCAACGCGCCGCGTTGCGTGCTCGCCCGACTTTGCTTTTTTCCATGACGCGCCGCACCGCGCGCCGGCGATCTAGGTGTTGCGAGGACGCGCCGTCGTGCCGCGCACGATCAGGTCGGTTGGTACGATGTACTGCGAACTCACGGGCCGTCCTTCGATCCGTGCGAGCAGATACTCGGCGCTGCGCGCGCCGATTTCATCAGCGGCGAGCCGCATGGTCGTTAGCGGCGGCGACGTGAAGCTGGAAAATTCGATGTCGTTGATGCCCGCGATCGACAGGTCGCCCGGCACGTCGATACCCGACTCGCGCGCCTCGGCGAGCGCGCCGATTGCAAGCAGATCGGTGCCGCAAATTACGGCGGTCGGTCGCTCAGGGCCGTTCATCAACGCCTTCATCGCCATCTGCCCTTCAATGATCTTGTGCGGCATCTCGATCAGATGCTCGTGGCGCAACTGCAGTCCGCGCGACTGCAACGCCGCGCGCACGCCGATGATGCGATCAGCCGCACGATCGCTGTGCTGCGTCATTTGCGTAATCATGCCGAAGCGCGTGTGCCCAAGATCGAGCAGATAGTCGGCGAGGCGACGGCCGACCGCTACGTTGTCGAAGCCGACATACGGGTAGTCGTGATCGACTGTCCAGCCATTGACGAGCGGAATCTGTTCCTTTCTGATCAGTTCGTAGAGCGCAGGCGAGTGGCTGCGGCCCACGAGCATCAACCCGGCGATGCCGTCCGCGATAAGGGCACGGACCTGCTTCAGTTCGTCTTCCTGGTCGTAGTACGAGCATCCGAGCAGCAATGTATAGCCGGCTTCCCCGATGCGCTTTTGCAGCGCGAACACGCCGATCGCGAAGTTCTGGTTTTCCAGCGATGGGATCACCGCGCCGATCGTTTTCGAGCGCTGAGATGCCAGCGCACGCGCCGCGGCGTGCGGTGTGTAGCCGAGTTCCTGCGCGATGTCACGCACGCGGTTCTGCAGTTCAGCCGCTACCTTTGCGTTGCCGTTCAACACGCGCGAAACGGTCGCGGTCGATACCCCTGCCGCGCGCGCGACATCTATCACGGAAATCGCATTCGATTTACGACGCGGCGCTCTTTTCTTTGCCTCGTTGGTCAACTTGCACCCTGCCCGATGTCGAGGCGCACCATCGCGCCTTCCCTTTGCGGCATACTATAACGCGGCACCTTGAGAAATGGCCACCGCTGGGCTCGGGCCTTCGCCTGCCCGGTTCGTTCAGCGTTCGCGTCAGACAGACTGCGCGAGTCAGTCGAAGCCGCTGGAAACAGTGCTTCACGCCCATCCTCTACCCGCCCCTGTGACCGCTATCTGCACGGCACTCCGTCGCGCGTCATATCTCGCCATAGCCGAACTGCCGTACGTTTTGTCCTGGCGGTTGCGCGCATTGCCCAACACACCGGGCACGCTCGCGAAGTGGTAGTCGGGGTAATCGATGCAGCGCTTTGTCAGTTGCATCATGTCGCGATGGCTGCGCAATACGAAGAGGCGGCGCGGCGCCGTCGGCGTATTGCCGGGACGAAACCAGTCGATCCGCATGCATTCGACCGATACGTCGTGCCTGTTACGCGTCCATCTAGCCGAGCGCATTCGCGATCACCCCGTCGCGCCAATGAAATCCCACCGCGTGATTCGAGTTCGTGAACACCGCGCGTTTGACGTCGGCGCGGCGGAGACCGGAGTCAAGGAGGCAAACACCGGTCGGCGTTCACCAAATATCAATTTAAGTAATCGCTTTCTCTGGCATTCGATATTTCCCTCGATATCTAATAAAATTACCCAATTTTCCAGCGTAGTTTAAGAGCAAATTCCGACCAATTCAAGAGAAAGCGCTTACTCATTTGATCTATACTGTGCCTTCCGAGCGGCCATATCGGCGACCGCCACAACGCACCTTAGCGCCTGCGAATGCGCGCGGCGGGGTCATGTGCACCGGCTACGATGGCAGCATCACCTTGCTCATGAATTGGTTGAAAGGAACCATCGAACGCGCGGCACGACCGTTTATCTGATCACCGGCCCAGATTCGGCCAAGGTCCGGCCCTTCAAGCGGGCTCCCGGCGTCAGCACCATAAAACAGTGAAGCGAACCTCGAACATGGCATTCACCATCGTACCGATCCGCTGCGGCGATATCGTCAATCATGAGCGCTCGTGCTTTTTGTACCGCAAGAACTGCGGTTCCGCGCGCCTGCACGCGCCGTGCATCGCGTGGTTGCTGCGCAGCGCTCGCCATACGATCGTCGTCGATGCCGGACCGGGTTCCCGCTCGCGCGCACCGCAGTGCTACACCGAGACGGATGCCGGAATCGACGACTTGCTGCAGTACGGTCTGGCGCGCGAAGGCGTCGATCCGGCTTCCGTCGAACTGGTCATTCTCACTCATCTGCATAACGACCACGTCGGCGGCGCGCGGTTGTTCACGAACGCACGCTTTCATGTCCAGGAAGCGGAGTTGAAAGAGGCGATCTGGCCGGTGCCGTTCCAGCGTCCGATCTACGAAACCAACCAGCGCGGCCGCACTCCACCGTGGGTGGACATTCTCGACCGGATGGACGTGGCGTTCGGTGACGCCGACGTGATGGCCGGCATCCGCGTATTGCGCCTGCCGGGACATACGGCGGGCTCACAGGGTGTGCTGGTCGACACGCAGGCAGGACCGTATCTCATCGCAGGCGATCTCATTCCACTCTACGAGAACTGGCCGGAGGACGGCAGCGAGCCGGTCCCGAACGGCAACCACACGGACCTGCGCGCTTACGACGAAAGCTTCCGCCGCATCGCGGCGCTTGGAGCGAGAGTGCTGCCGGCCCATGAGCCACAGGTTTTCGATTGTAAGGTGTATCCCCCGCCGCAGATCCGGTAAGCGGTCGGTATTGCCACGGAAAGAGGCGATGAAGCAGAGAGGGTTCCGGCTGCAGGGCGACGACGATCAGTTCATGGATCGCATCAACTTGGGCTTCGCGATACCAAGCATGGGCAGCAAGCTGGCGTCGACCCCGGCGGTACTCGATTTCGCCTCCGGCGTGCTGTTTTCCGGCTATGGCATCGCGCAGGCGATCTGGGGCTGGTTCACCGACCACAGATTCGGCAAGGCGCTCATCGCCGTGACGCGGGTGCTGTGGAGCATCGCCGAACTATCGCAGAGCATGGTCCATCACGCGTCGTAAGGGGCGGCCGTACGTTTTGCAATCGGTCTGTTCGAAAAGGGCATCTTCCCGACCTTCCTGCTGTTCGTGAAGAACGGATTCGCGCCCTGTAGGCGGGCGACAAGTACCAGCGTCGTGCCGTTCCCAGATCCGCGCGCAACTGGTTAGGCTTCCGTTGCGCAGCGGTAGCCAAGCGCACGCTGTTTGCGTCGCGCCGTCGCAGCCAATATGCTGCGAACGCATTCACCGCATCATTGATCGTTTAGGTGCCTGACTGCTCGAGACATTCCCTGCTCATCAAACGCAGGGCTGCACGCGCCCAGCCCTTCAGCAAGCCTGCAGCACGTTGATGACGCGGCTCACGAGCAACGGACGAGTATTGCGTCCGTACTCGGCCATATGCGCGGAGGCCGCATGTGCCTTTAACGCTTGCGCGCTTTCCCAGCGTTCGATTACAGCAAAGGTGTCAGTGCCGAGTGGTGTCTGGATCGTCCCGAAGTCCGGTACGTCGACCACGGCCTCGTAGCTAATGCACCCCTCTTCCGCCAGCACCGCCGGACGGTTCTTGTTGAAGAGCGCCAGCACGGCTTCGCGTTGACCGGGCTGGGTAGTGATCGTTGCAATGACATGGATCATCCGGATTTTTTCCTTTCCTGTTTCGGCGCCGATCGCCGCGCGAAATAATAGCCGCATTTGGACATGCTTGCTGACAGGGCCTCACCGTGCGGTTCCGGTCGGGCTCCCGACGCGCGGCGCGCGCAGCGTTGATGCTGATAGAGCCCGCCTGGCAAAGCGATGGAGGCTGAAAGGGGCACTGCGATTTTCCCAAGCGGCGCATCGCCGAGTACGGCGCTGCCACATCAAGGAGGAAACGCCGCAACGGTGGCGCGCCGTGCAGCCGCTCAGAAGGCGGTAGACGACCGCACTCTACGACGGGTAGCGTTCGCCACGGAGTCGTCGATGGCGTGGGCCAGCCGAACCTCGCAGGTATCGTGGTCAATGTCACTGGCAACTTCCACCGTGAGGCCCCGGATTGCTGATAGCCTTGCGGAACATTATGGGTTCCGCGCACGCACACGCGCTGCTTTTCTGATTTCGCCGGCGACGTATGAGCTGAACGTATTGGCAACGTCTGGCAGATTCAGAATGTTGGCCTCAGTGACGTTAGCCGGTTTGAGCATTTGACGCTCAATAGCGCGCAGTCCCATCGTGCTTGACGCGACAAACTTGCGGACGAGGTCCTCCCGTGTCTTCTTGTCCGCTGTGTCGAAGAATTCGCGCGCCAGACGAATCTCCTCCTGTCGACGTTTATCGGCTGCCGCGTTAGCTGCCGCCAGGCTGGCCTCGACTTCCTTTTGCCTGTCAGACCTCGCCCCCTGTTCCCCCATCGTAGCCTCACCAAGCTGGGCCTGAATCAACTCGACCTGCCTGTCGGCGTCGGATACCCGGTAGTTGTCCGAAAGAGCCCTCATCAAGTAGGCGGATGCTCTTTTCACCTTGATACCCTGCCTGATTGTCCAGCGGGTGTAGTCGATGGCTTGTTGAATGCGCTCGTCTGTCCAGACGAGCCTGTTCTCAGCGATTTTTTCAAACTGCTTTTCAGACAGTCCGAATTCATCTTGAAGCATTTTGAAAAGTACGACTGAGTTCAGCATGGCCGCTTTGGATGCCAATGCCCCTTCTTTGCGTTTGAGCCGGAAGCGTATCTGGTCTTTCTTTCGCGAGCCGGGAGTTCCGGCACGGGTTTCATACGACAACTCGATGTCGGACAGTTCGTTGATTTGATTGACCGCCGGCTCGAGATAATCGCGCTTGAAGTATTTGAACTCAGCGTTGTTTGCCCATGACTTGCCGGGCAAGTTTCGAACGAGGTCGAGTGACAGCCAGTCTGTTAGCCCGCTGGGTACGGACGGCAAGACGTGGTCATAAATGCCTCGAGCATAGATGAGCGTAAATCTCGAGGTGACTAGCAGGCTGGTCCAGTACGAGTTCTCAGGATCCTTGATGAGGCGTTGCAACTCGATAGGCACCCGGAAGCGAATCCGGCCATTCCTGACGCTGACCCGGCCGATCAACTCAAGCCAGTCCCCGTCTTCATTCTGGACGACCAGGTCCTCATCCGCATCGTCATCACCGGCGCTGCCCTCTTCACCGGGTTCGACAGGTTCCTCCAGCATGCGTCCTTTCGAATCTACGGACACTACCGGTGCACTCATCACTTCGAGCATCGAAGATTTGACGCTGCGAATGACGCTGGAAAAATGTTTCTTATTCCTGCTGTCATAGCGCATCAGCCATTTAAAAAAACTGAGCGTCACGTCATAGGTTTCCTGAATTTCAGGGTCCTGCGCGACGATGAAGTAAGCGGCATCCACAAAGCGTCTGGCGGACAGTCCTAATCCGATAATGCGCGCAAAGACCCGGTTCTTTTGATAACCGATATCTTTGTCTGGACTAGCCTCATCGATGGACCTTTGCGCCGGCGCCATCTCCACGAATAGGTCCAGTGCAAATTGAAGAGGGGTGACCCGTCGGTCGACGCTGCTGGACATGCCTGTTCCCTAGAAATTCAGCAGACTCTAGGCATACAAAGGTGAGATGTCAATAAGAAAGTCTCACCTCTGGCGCTGAGACGAACAGCCTGCACATCATCCCTCACCTTCGGCACACCATCTCTCACCACTAGTGAAGACGTCGGAGCCCAAGCCCATAATGGTAAAGGGTTTCAGCCGGTTATCCACAGGCGACGCGGGAAAATCTCTCACCTCCAGTAAAACGCGCTTTTGTCTCTCACCTCGACACACCATAAATCTCCCCTTCTGCGCCTGGATGTCTCACCTGAGATGCACATTTTCTCTCACCTTTGGCACATTGAGTCTCACCTCTCCGGTATTAACTGTTTGATAACAAAGGAATTGTATTTCTTCTGTAAGTTTGTTAGTTCGTTTTTTTATTTAAAACAACCAACAAACCGTTCGGCAACGTAGGCGGCTGCCTGGATGGCCCCGCAGTAGACAGCAGGAGTCGATCTCAAAGACCCGATGTGCAGTCGAATCTAATAGGCCTCGCAACTCTGCGCGCTTTAGTCAGTGAGACAGAGTGTCCGCCGCTTGGGAGCGTACGGCGAGGACGATGGTGCTTTTCGAATCAGGGAGATGTGAAGCGGTGCCGCCTCACATGTGTTCGGGACGCTTCTCGGTGATGTTCTTCGTGCCTTCAAAGGTGAGAGATTGTGTGCAACATCTTCTGCTGGCGGATACACGCAAGGTCTTCGGTGCAGACCATCTGTCGCATTCAGCTGCGCCGCGACTGTCGTCCTACGCACAAGTCCCAGCGTTAATGTCGATGGTCGTAGGGTGAGGGATTTTGTGCATGCGGACAGGCTCGTCCGATATTGGCATTTGCGTGGATGCACACTATCTCTCACCTTTGCCCCTCCTTCCACCAAACGAAATCAAAACGTAATGTAATCGTCCGCGTGCGCGTGCTCATCGCTATGAGACCGCTTGAACGCTAACCCTCTCAGCCGTTGCCTCTGCTCGATCCAGCGGGTCAGTGGATAAAAACTCTCACCTTTTATCCATAACTCTTCCCCGGCGGCCGCCATATGCTTCCAAAGGTGAGAGATTTTGTGCGGGAGATTTCGTTCATATGGGCTGGCACCGATTCCGTTGAAGGCATAAAAAACAGTGGCTTACGACGGATATTTGAGAAACTGGACGACAATATAAAGCTGTTTTTGCGTTTTTCCTGTATTCTCCGTTTAGCTTCAATTTCCAGGGAAAACTCCGAAATGGCCAATGTCAGCCAACCGATGCCGATAGACCGAACCGTGACGCTTGAGGAAATCTCAGATTTCGCGGACGTCGTCACCGATTATGCAACTGAGTTGCGAGACCAAATTCTCGCGCCGCGCCCGCGCAAGGAAGCGCCGGTGTTTACGACTGGAGAAGTCGCAGAGCTCTGCGGCCTGACGCGTCAGCAGGTGCAATACCTGGCAACGAAGGGGGATGGCGTGCTGCCGGAAGGGCAGTCCACCGGGACAGGACGAAGCCGCAGTCGGCTATTTACGCTAGCTGAAGCCCGAAATTGGGTACAGCAGGTGTCGGACATCTACCAGACGCCGCTGGTAGCTGGACCGAGCGATTTCGAAGGCAAAGTGCTTATCACGTCGCAGCTGAAGGGGGGCTCGGCTAAAACCACAACGTCGATGTGCCTTGCCCAAGGGTTGAGCCTGCGCGGGCGAAAGGTTCTCGTTGTCGACCTTGACCCCCAAGCATCGCTTTCGGAGCTATGTGGACTGTACGCGGAAAAAGAGGTATCTCCGGACGATACAGTGCTTCCTTTTGTCTACGACCAAAAGGTCGAAGGAGGTCTGCTCTCCAGGGTGCAGCCAACGTACTGGGATGGGTTGGATATCATCCCGGCGCATACAGAACTGGTCGGGGCTGAGTATCACCTTCCCGCGATGCAGATGAAGCTTGCAGGATTCAAGTTCTGGCAGGTGCTCCGGGATGGACTAGCGCCGTTGCGCAAGCACTATGACTACATCATTCTGGATACCTCGCCCTCCCTGTCTTACCTCAACCTGAACGCATTGATGGCAGCGGACGCAATGGTCATGCCGATGGTCCCGGAGAATCTCGACTTCTTCAGCTCGCTTTCCTTCTGGCGACTTTTCTCGGACGTCGCCAAGTCGTTCATCAAATACGAAGCTAACAAAAAGTACGATTTCGTTTCCGTATTGCTGACCCGCGTGAACTACAACAGCACTTCCGCGGCACCCGTTGTGCGCACGTGGGCACAAGGCGCGTATCGTCACTGGCTGGACCCGTTTGAGGTTCCTGCCAGTTCGGTCATGAGTTCAGGTGCTCTGGCATTTACGACCGTTTTTGACATCAGCAGCTCTCATAGCCAGGCGAAATCCTTAGCGCGCGTCAAGCAGCCGCTAATTGACTATTGCCGGTGGGTCGATGACATGTTCGTCAAACAATGGAGGCCAGCACAATGAGCACCAACAATATCCGTGATCAGATGTTGGCCAAGACCGCAAATCTTCGGTCAACAGCGGAACGAACCCCCGATGCAAGCCGTCGCGGGAGTCGGACAGAGACAGCACCAGGAATGGCGGGAGCGTTGGCGGCCGCACAGTTGAGGGTGCAGGAGCTTGAGTCGTCGGGGACGACGTCGCAGTTGCCGGTGACGGAAATTGTTCCTAATCCTTGGCAGCCGCGTCGGGTATTCAATGAAGCCAAGTTGTCCGAGCTGGCAGAGTCGATTCGCGAAGTCGGGCTAATGCAACCCATCGTGGTTCGTCGGGTTGAATCGGCCTACCAGATTGTGGCAGGGGAGCGGCGCTGGCGAGCACACAAGATACTCGGGGCGGAGTACATCAAGACCGTGGTCATCGAGTGCTCCGACCAGGACATGATTGTGCTGGCGCTGGTCGAGAATATGGACCGCGACGACCTCACCGATTATGAAGTGGCCATCTCGCTTCGTCGGTCTGAGAGCGAGTTTCCTAGCCGCAAAAGGCTGGCAGAGGCAGTGGGCCTCTCACGTACCGGGCTATACCAATTTCTTGCGTTCGAAAATCTGCCGGACTTCATGAAGAAGGACCTTGATTTGCAGCCTGCCCTACTCGGCTGTAACGCTGCCGAGGAAATTGTCTCAGCCCTTAAGAAGCACGGCGGCGAAGCCGAGGTGGCTGCACGCGAGCTCTGGCCAGATGTGGTCAAGGGAGAGCTGGCCCAAGGCAAGCTTGCGCCGGCGATTATCGCGATGGTCACTCGTCGTGCGTCGGGGACGACCGCTCGGGAGAGGCTTATCGAGAAATTCTTCGCCGGAAAAGATCAGGCGGGAAGCATCACCAAGGACGTCAACAGCTTTACGTTGAAAATCAAGGCGGCGGCTTTGACCGAGGCCCAGGAGGCGCGAATTCGGCAGCTTATCGGTGAACTGTACAAGGGCGAGCCGCGGTGACTTAGCTTTTCTCGCGACAAAGGAGCCCGCGACGAGCGGGCTTTTTTGTGGGCCGACGCGGGGTGTCAGTAATACTGACACCGGGCTCTGAAAGCGAAATGTTGCGTTTGATCGCCGGGGGGCGGGAGGGCGATAGTGGCGGTGTCTGCGATCCGCGTTCTGTTTGGGCGAGGCGCAACAGTGGACGCACACGGGCAGTGAAACTGGCACGTACCAATACCGTATTGCGTACGACGGGCAATGCTTCCAGTCGTGGACGTGCGGCCGACCTGGCCCTGCGGGGGGGCAGTGTCGGTATTACTGACACTTTGAATTGGACAAAACAGACTGTAAGCAGAAAACCTTAACTGTCTTGAGGCCGTCTTCTCAGCGCGATTCAGCTGCGAGCTTGCATCCGATTGAGGACAAAGCCTGGCCCGCAGCGACGCCCGGCAGAGGGACTGGACTGCGGTCATCGATGCGGGTCTCGACGTACGCCACACCTGCTCCTCGATGTGCTTTCAAGGGTGGCGTCCGGTGTAGTCGCGGACACCGCCGTCCCGTCCGGTCGGCGTTGCGTGGGGTCACAGTATTTCCTCTTGCGAATGTGAGGGACCGGTTTGATGGCATGACTGTGTGGGCGGAGGGTTTATATGCACTGGAATTTGCGCAACCACTCGACGAGGGAGCCACGAGTGTGCAGATAGTTTGCAACAGTGCCTCGATAAGGCGCTCTGTTCGAAGTGTCGGTATTACTGACACTCGCGTTCGACAGCCGCGTTCCTTCGATCCCCCCAACGTCTTCGTGTAGAGGTGTCAACATTGCTGACACACGTTCACCTACCTTTCGACCCTAGGCGGGCAAATATACGGCGACATTGTGCTTCGAGCCAAGCGCGCCATTCCCGCCCATTCAGCGCCACGGCTTCGTTCTCCGCGAGGCGCAGCGGTGTCCGCGTCACGACCTGGCATAACCCGTTGCCGCAAATCCACTACCGATCAACAGAGTGAGCAGATGCTTTGCCCAGGTGACCTTCGTGGTTGGGATCACCGGGACCTCTCGCGTTTTCGCATCCGCATAACCATGGTCGCGATCGGCCGTGAGCGCGTAGTGCTTCGACGACCAGATACGAAGGGGTCCCGTGCTCCACTTTGGGTCCCACAGAATCGCGACCTTCCAGTGATACCTGCTTCTTCGTGCTGCTCGGTCCCGGGCCGGGCGGAGGACACGGATAGTGTGGAAAGAATCATCCCGCTGCATACTGGTGAAGCCCATCGGAAGGACCTCTGCCCGCGCGAGGCGATACTCTGCACCTGGTGCCGCGGGGTCGTTGACTTCCAGCCTTATGGTGCACGGTGAGTGGATGAACTTCGCGCAGTCGGGCAGAGGATGCCGTCGCCGTGCATGAACGGCTCCCGGTGCATCTTCGGCAGCCTCTGTCGGCGGCGGCAATAGGCGGTTTTTCGTTTCTGTCACCGGCCCCGTGATTGTCCAGAAATAGGTTGCCGCCAATGCAGCGTACGCTAACGACAACGCGAAAATTCGTACAGTACAAAAAGGCCTTGTACCGCAGATCGGCGACGAATGCTCCGGCAAACGGCCCCAGTGCGTAGATATCTGGAGCGCCTTTGTGCCGCTCCACTCTGGATCCGGCTGCGTGAGAAATCCGTCCGCGCCTGCACAATGCCATCGAAGCCACCACCTTCCAGACGCTGACGAGAGGAAGCGTTCAAGCCCCTTCTGGTCGTGAGGGCGCGCCGTCGCGGAACAGGGCAGATGTGTCAGCATCGCTTCGACGTCGTTTTACGGGAGAGACCAAGGATGGGGTCAAAGCCGGGCGTGCGACTGCGGCCCCGGCTGCCGTCGCGCGACTCAGCAATCCGCCTAAAGCGACACCACGAGCGATTTGCGTTCGGATTGAACGACACGAGGTCCGTGCGCTACTCCCCGGACCCGAATTGCCGTTTCAGCGTCGCCGCGTCGGCGGCCAGCCGCACAGTTCGATGCAGGCCTGCCATTCGGGCTAGCGTCTTTACTTTGCTGCTGACGGGCCGTCTGATAGACGATTTCCCGAAACCATGCCGAAGTCGAGCCTTCCTCTCCGGAATTCAGTCGTCGTGGCCGTGCCCTTCACCAAAAAAACCGGTCATCGACTTCGGCCGGCGATCGAATCTTCGCGCGTCCACAAGGTTTTTAGACAAGTAGGTTACTCAGCGCTCGTGTAGATGATCGCGCATCTCGGCGAGCGATGCTTCCAGCCCGGCCGTCCTCTAATGCGGTTCGTCATGAGGGCGGCTCCTGGATTAGACGTTGGTGCAACTCGGAGGTGTTGGAACCCCGTCGATACGGAGACAACGAGCGGTCAGGTCCGCCGGCGCGCTGCGCCGCCCAGTCGGCGATCTTATTGTGTCGGGCGATGAATAAGACTCAAGTGAGCATTCTGGCCCCTGCCGGCTGGTAGTAGCCAGCGCACAACACCGTAAAGAAGAGCCCGGCGGCGGTCTCCCTGAAAGGAGACAGCTACGTCAAAAAATGGCGGGCCAAGCGGGTGCCGCCATCAATCTTATGCGGTGGCCACCACGCGTCATGTTCCTCTGCGCGCTCGATATATTGCATCAACTGTCGCAGCCGCTTCGGCCGGAATTCGTCGGACAGGCCGTACAAGTCCCACGCGGCAAATTGATTGTTTCAGAGGAAGCCACTCGAGTTGGGCTCGATATTTTTGACTCGAAACGTAGACTGGTCCGTCAGGTCAGGCAAACGTTTCGCTTCGCAGCAAAGGGCTCCCGGCCTAGCGTGATGTCGCCGTGCCAGTTGGGCTCTCGTCAAGCACACACAAAACGGCATCACGACCGGGGACGTACTTGTGCTTGTTGACGTCGCGCCGCTATTCACAGGAGATGATTATCACAGTCACCGTTTACGTCTTGTGCCTTCTTGTGGAACCGTTAGACAGACAATGCACCGACGAAAAATGACTAGATCAATATGAAATGACTATCGATTTAAATTATTAATAGCCGAAAATCGCCGTGTTGCATGTCCTCGCTTAATCGAAAAGTCCCGAATGCGCATCCTGAGAAAGGGAGCGCTGTACGCGTCTCAACTCGGCGCAAAGGCAAAGTACCTACCGTTTCTTTCAATATACTTTCACAATCTGTCTCGCTTCGAGTGAACACTGTCCGCTGATCGGCAGCAAATCTTCAAGTTCATCCCCCGACTGTTGCCTGAGCTAGCCGGACGTCAGGGCCAAGCCGCGCACACCCATCCTTAGCGACGCCCACATTGAGGCAGCAACACCTTCGATCACTCCGGTTTAGTCGTCAGCGAAGAGGCGCGCGACAGTGCGTGCAGTGTCCCGCGGAAGGCTCCAACCCCACGGCGGCAGAAGCAGCTTTCGTGCTGATAGGGGGAGGGTGCCAGCAGCACGGAGCTTTACGAGCACCTCCACGAGCCGCTCGCACGCTTGGCAACGGCCGGAGCTTGCACGGACGGTACTCAAGAAGCGGGCTTCGGACATCCACTAGGACAGATTTTCGTGAAACAATTAAACGGACAATGCAGGAGAGAAAAAACGGCGCACAAACAATGACTTGGAACGCTTTCGACGCACGGTCTCCCTTGTGTTTCACGACGGGGCGCATTCCAAGGCTGCGAAATCGACAAGCGATAGCAGATATCAGTGGGTAATACCTTCGCAAACCGACATGTATCAAATGTTACGTATTCTGTAGTTCTCGTCTCGTGTGCCAATCTCACGATGACTCCCGAGGCGCGAAGAGGATCGCGCGCCGTTTGTCATTGCGCGAACGTGCGGCGATCGGGTAGGGTGACAGTTCCACAAAGAAAACAACGGATCGACAATGAACAAACAGGAACTGGTGGACGCGGTCGCTACGGCGACTGGCGCGAGCAAGGCGGCAACAGGCGAAGCGATCGATGCGTTCATCGGCGCAATCACGAGCGCCGTCAGGAAGGGCGACACGGTTCAACTCATCGGCTTCGGGTCGTTTTCAACGGGAGCCCGCGCCGCACGCGTGGGCCGCAACCCGGCGACCGGCGCCGAAATCCAGATTCCCGCAGCGAAGACCGTCAAGTTCGCGGCCGGCAAGGCGTTCAAGGATGCCGTGAACAGATCCTGACAGCGTGCGACAGCCGCCGGTCGGTGACATGCCGGCGGCTGACCGTTGCGGAACACTTCGCCGGCGGCCGACATGTTCCGCGGACTACGCGGGTTGGCGTCGGCGTCACCACTACTCCTGGCGAACCTACCTGTTTTAGCGTGCGGTCGATCAGCACGACGCCGAACTCGAATACGGAAGCGCCCGCACTCCGGAATGCCTCGCGTCCAAACGCTTGGGTATCCTCACTAAAAGGTACATGTCGTCAATGCGGCTATGTACACCACAGCCGCGAGTTGCCAAGCACGTGCGCGCGGGACGCCGCCGGCCGCCCGCGATGCATGCTGAATCACTCGCGGTTTCGACTGCGGTATGCGGCGCCTACCACTTCGCGCCAAGTCGGAACTTGTGCAGCAATGGCTCCGTATACCCGCTAGGCTGCGACCGCCCTTCAAAAACCAGCGCCTTCGCCGCCTTGAACGCGAGCGATGTGTCCAGGCGACCGGTCATTGGCTGGTACTGCGGGTCGTTGGCGTTCTGCGCATCCACCACCTTCGCCATGCGCTTGAACGTTTCGTTCACCAGCGCCTCCGACACCACCCCGTGATGCAGCCAGTTCGCAATGTGCTGGCTCGAAATGCGCAGCGTCGCTCGGTCTTCCATCAGACCGATATCGTGTATATCCGGCACCTTCGAGCAGCCGACGCCCTGATCGATCCAGCGCACCACGTAACCCAGAATCCCTTGCGCGTTGTTCTCGATCTCCTTGCGGATTTCCTCATCTGACCACTGCGCCTCTTCGACGACAGGAATCGTCAGCAAGCCATCGAGCAGTTCATCGCGTACGCTGTCGTAGGCTGTCTCTTCCAACTCTTGCTGCACGGCCTGAACGTCAACTTGATGGTAGTGCAGCGCGTGCAGCGTCGCGGCAGTCGGCGACGGCACCCACGCCGTGTTCGCGCCCGCTTCGGGATGCGCGATTTTCTGTTCGAGCATTGCATGCATCAGGTCGGGCATCGCCCACATGCCTTTGCCGATCTGCGCGCGTCCGCGCAATCCTGAGCTCAAGCCGGCCAGCACGTTATTGCGCTCGTAAGCCGCGATCCACGCGGATGATTTCATATCGCCCTTGCGCATCATCGGACCGGCTTCCATTGCGCTGTGCATCTCGTCGCCGGTGCGATCCAGGAAGCCCGTATTGATGAACGCCACGCGCGCCGATGCCGCCGCAATGCACGCCTGCAAATTGACGCTCGTGCGACGCTCCTCGTCCATGATGCCCATCTTGATGGTATGACGCGGCAGCCCCAGCAGATCTTCGACGCGGTTGAACAGTTCATTGGAAAACGCGACTTCGGCCGGGCCGTGCATCTTCGGCTTGACGATGTAAATCGATCCGGTCCGCGAATTGAGCTTGTTTTGCAGGTCGTGCATCGCGCCCAGCGATGTCATCACGGCATCCAGAATGCCTTCGGGAATCTCACGACCCTCACGATCGACGATCGCCGGATTCGTCATCAAATGCCCGACATTGCGGATGAACAGCAACGAGCGGCCATGCAGTTTCACGGACGAGCCATCGGGCGCGGTGTATGTGCGGTCGGCGTTCAGGCGACGCGTGAAGGTCTTGCCGTTCTTCGTGAGTTGCTCAGACAGATCGCCTTTCGCGAGGCCGGTCCAGTTGCGGTAAAGCTCGACCTTTTCGGCGGCATCGACAGCGGCAACCGAGTCTTCGCAATCGATAATCGTCGAGACGGCCGCTTCCATCAGCACGTCCTTCACGCGCGCAGCGTCGGTCTTGCCGATGGAGTGCGTTGCGTCGATCTGGATCTCGAAGTGCAGACCGTGATGTTTGAGCAGGACGGCGGAAGGGGAGCCTGCGTCGCCCTGATAGCCGATGAACTGCGCGGGAACCTTCAACGCCGACGAGCCGTTCCTGAGCGTGACGGCGAGCTTGCCGCATTCCACGCGGTATGCGATGGCGTCGACGTGCGAGCCGTTGGCGAGCGGCGCGGCTTCATCGAGGAATGCGCGAGCGCGCGCGACCACGCGCGCACCGCGGACCGGATTGAAGTAAGCGGTGCGCTCGGCGCCGTCGGTTTCGGGGATCGCGTCGGTGCCGTAGAGTGCATCGTAGAGGCTGCCCCAGCGCGCATTCGCGGCGTTGAGCG
Organism: Paraburkholderia dipogonis; assembly: GCF_046027395.1. Classification (GTDB taxonomy): domain Bacteria; phylum Pseudomonadota; class Gammaproteobacteria; order Burkholderiales; family Burkholderiaceae; genus Paraburkholderia; species Paraburkholderia dipogonis_A. The sequence goes on from NZ_JAQQEG010000005.1 coordinate 140,706, forward strand.
CGTAGCGCGGGTTCGACAGTGGCACGACGAGTTGCGGTCCGGCTTGCCCGGCGATTTCGGTGTCGACATTCTGGGTCGTCGCCTTGACAGCTGCGCTCACCGGTACGATATAGCCGATGCCTTCGAGAAATGCGCGGTATGCCTTCAGATCGCGCACGGGCCCCGGATGCGCGCGGTGCCACTGGTCCAGTTCCGTCTGCAGGCGATCGCGTTCCGCGAGCAGCGCGCGGTTCCTGGGGGCGAGGTCGTGGACGAGGACGGCGAAGCCTTTCCAGAAGGCTTCGCTGTCGATGCCAGTCCCACTCAACGCCTCATCGTCGACAAATTTGCTGAGAACAGCCGCGACACGCAGCCCGTTTCTCTCGATCATTTCACCCATCATTTGCTCCAACAGTTTTCAAATATCAATCGATCAGCCGTTGAGGCTGTTTGCAGCGGTTCTGGCCACTTGCGAATCCTGATCCGGTTTGACACCGGACACGCCGACTGCACCCACAACGTTTCCGTCGACCACGACCGGGACGCCGCCCTCGAGCGTGCCGGCTAGCGGGGCGCTCAGGAACGCGGTGCGGCCGCCGTTGATCATGTCTTCGTACTGCTTCGATTCACGTCGACCGAGCGCGGAGGTACGCGCCTTTTCGGTCGCGATGTAAGCGCCTATCGGCGCACAGCCGTCGAGGCGGAGCAGGGCCAGCAGATGACCCCCGTCATCCACGACCGCGATGGTTACTGCCCACTGGTTTTTCTCTGCTTCCGCGCGCGCGGCTTCCAGGATTCGCGTAGCTTCTACAACGGTCAATACGGGTTTGCTTTGCATGTCAGGGTTATCAAGTCAGTATTTCGAAGTGAAGTGTCGCCACCGGCGCATGCCGGTAGTCGTGATACGTTTCGTGGCGAACGGGGCTATCCACCCAGCGCGCCCTGCGTGTTGACGTGCACCGCATAAATGGACTGCGACGACGCCATGAACAGCCGGTTACGCGCGCGTCCGCCAAAGCACAAATTCGCGCAGCGCTCGGGCAGGGCGATCCGGCCAATCATCTTTCCTTGTGGCGAAATAACCATGACGCCATCGAGCTCGTCATTGCCCATGCCCCAGCCGCACCACAAATTGCCGTCGATGTCCGCGCGCATTCCGTCGATCGTGCCGGCGCCCGCGTCGTAAAACATCCGGCCTTTGCCGATTCCGCGGCCATCCGCGTCTACTTCATAGGCGTGGATCATCCGGTTGGGCACACCGCGCGATTCGATGATGTAGAGCAGCTTCTCGTCGGGCGAAAAGCACAGGCCGTTCGGCCCTTTCAAGTCGCGAGTGACTACGGACGCTTCGCCCGTCACGCCATCGATCCGATATACGGAGTGGGGGAGTTCCTGCTCTGCCTTGATTCCTTCGTAGTGTCCTGAAATGCCCATCGGCGGATCAGTGAACCAGATAGAACCGTCCGACTTCACTACCAGGTCGTTGGGGGAATTAAGCGGTTTGCCTTCAAAGGAATCGAGAAGGACGGTGATGCTGCCGTCGTACTCAGTGCGTGTGACGCGGCGGCCGTGCTCGCACGTAACGAGCCGCCCCTGTCTGTCGCGGGTGTTGCCATTCGCGTAGTTGGAAGGCTTCCGGAACACGCTGACTACGCCCGTTTCCTCCTCCCATTTCAGCATCTGATTGTTCGGAATGTCGCTCCAGAGCAGGTAACGTCCATCGCCGAACCATACCGGACCTTCGGTCCACCGGTAACCGGTGGCCAGCCGTTCGACAGCCGAAAAGGCCACGCGGTATTTATCGAAGGAAGGGTCTAGCGAAATCACCCGCGGGTCGGGGTATCGCTCAGCTTGTTGCCACATCTCACTCTCCTGTTCAGGACCCGGCATTTCCGCCTATTGCGGCGGCACGAGCGGTAGTATAAAGGGAAATGAGTAAGCGCTTTCTCTTGAATTCGGGAATGAAGTGCCATAAGATGCTTGAAATTCCAGAGCTTCGAGCCGTGATGCATCGGCCGTAGCGGTTATGTAAGAAAGCGATTACTCGTTTCATGCCTTTTTGACCGCCCGGCGCAAATTTTTAGAAGGGCAATGCCTGATGACTGAGATGACGAGCAAGAACGTAACCGGGCCAGTGATTCGGTTGCATCCCGCTGACAATGTGGTCATTGCGCGCATCGACGTCGCAATCGGTACACCGGTTCCAGCGGAAGATTTTGTTTGCCGCAGCCAGGTGGCCGCAGGCTATAAGATCGCGGCGACGCCCATTAAAAAGGGCGAGCCGGTTCGCAAATACAACGTGGTGATCGGCTTCGCCGCGACGGATATTGCGCCAGGCACGATGGTCCATAGCCATAACGTCGAGTTCCGTGAGTTCGACCGGGACTACGCATTTGGCGCGGACTACCGGCCCGTCGAGATGGTGCCCGAAGCCGAGCGCGCCACGTTCCAGGGCATCGTGCGGGATAACGGCGAGGTTGCCACGCGCAACTACATCGGCGTGTTGTCGACAGTCAATTGTTCCGCCACGGTCGCGCACAGGATCGCCGAATGGTTCACGCCGGAACGGCTGGCGGAGTACCCCAACGTAGACGGTGTGGTCGCGTTCACGCACTCGATCGGTTGCGGCATGGAAATGAGCGGTGAGCCGATGGCGCTGCTGCGCCGAACAATGGCGGGTTACGCGCGGCATCCCAATCTTGCCGCGGCGCTGGTTGTCGGGCTGGGATGCGAGCGCAACCAACTGGCCGGACTGATGGATCAGGAAGGTCTGAAGGCTGATTCGCGGCTGCACACATTCATCATGCAGGAGAACGGCGGCACCCGTCGGACCATCGAGGCCGGCGTAGCTGCGGTCCAGGCGCTGTTACCCGACGCCAATCGCGTGAAGCGCACGACGGTTCCCGCAAGCCACCTGAAAATCGGTTTGCAATGCGGCGGCTCGGACGGCTTTTCCTCGATCACCGCCAATCCTTCGCTTGGTGCGGCGATGGACTTTCTGGTCCGTCATGGCGGCACCGCCATCCTCTCCGAAACACCCGAAATCTACGGCGTGGAGCATACGCTCACGCGGCGTGCGGTCAGCCGCGAAGTCGGCGAGAAACTGGTTGAGCGGATCCGCTGGTGGAAAGACGAGTATTCGGTCGGTCGAGACGTTCAGATCAACGGCCAGGTCAGCCCTGGCAATCAGGTGGGCGGACTGGCGAACATCTTCGAAAAGTCGATTGGGTCAGCGATGAAAGGCGGCACCGGGCCGCTGATGCAAGTGTATCGATATGCCGAGCTGGTGAAGCAACCTGGACTCGTATTCATGGACACCCCCGGTTTCGACCCCGTCTCCGCGACAGGTCAGATTGCAGGCGGCGCAAATCTTATTGCCTTCACCACGGGGCGCGGTTCGATGTTCGGCGCCAAGCCCGTGCCATCGCTGAAGCTCGCCACCAACACACCGATGTACACCCGTCTGACCGAAGACATGGATCTGAACTGCGGTGGGATCCTGGATGGCATTGCGTCGATCCAGAGTACGGGTCAGAAAATCTTCGACGCGATTCTTGCAGCCGCGTCGGGCGAGCGCACAAAAAGCGAAATGCTCGGGCTAGGTGATCACGAATTCGTGCCGTGGCAGATCGGCATCATGAGTTGAGTCCGCAGTGGCTCAGCGCATTGCGAGGGCGAACGGCCATTTACACCTATAAGTAAAACCGCCGCCTGTAGGTAGTCGAACAAAATAGCGGAGACAGCCCGTGAGTACCCAAACCCCGGCAATACAACTACCTGACAGCGCGGCAAGCAACTCGATCTACACGCGAGTGACCTGGCGCTTCATGCCCTTGCTGTTCGTCTGCTACGTGGTGGCGTATCTGGATCGGGTCAACGTGGGCTTCGCCAAGCTCCAGATGCTCAGCGATCTGAACTTCAGCGAGGCGATGTATGGCTTCGGCGCCGGCATCTTTTTCATCGGTTATTTCTTCTTCGAGGTGCCGAGCAACTTGCTGCTGCACCGGCTCGGCGCGCGGCGCTGGATCGCCCGGATCATGCTCACGTGGGCCGTGCTCTCGGCCGCGACCGCGTGGGTCACCACGCCCACGATGTTCTACGTATTGCGTTTCTTTCTGGGCGTGGCCGAAGCGGGCTTTTTCCCGGGGCTGGTGCTGTATCTCACCTACTGGTTTCCATCGCATCGGCGCGGCAAGATGATTGCCTTCCTGATGGCGGGCAATCCGGTGGCGGGCATTGTCGGCGGCCCGATTTCGGGCTTTATCATGCAGCGCCTCGCGGGAAACGCGGGGCTTGCCGGCTGGCAGTGGCTGTTCATTCTGGAAGCCGTCCCCGCGCTGATCCTGGCAGCCGTCATTTTCTGGTTCCTCGATGACCGGGTGAAGGACGCCAAGTGGCTGCCGGTTCAAGACCGCGACTTCATTGCGTCGGAAATCGACGCGGAAGCACGCACCAAAAGCCACGGTTCCGTGCGCGAGGTCTTCACGTCGCTCAAAGTCTGGACCTTGTGCACGATACTCTTCGGTATCGTGATGGGCTCCTATGCGGTTGGCTTCTGGCAGCCAACCATCATAAAGAGTTCCGGAATCACGGACGCCTTCACCATCGGCCTGCTCACCGTCGTGCCTTATCTTGCCGCCTTGATTCTGATGATTGTGGTCGGCCGCCACGCGGACCGCACGCGTGAACGCCGCTGGCACGTCGTGTTGCCGCAATGCATGGCGGCTGTGGGTTTCGTGATGTGCGCCTACGCGGGCAACAATACGTATATTGCGTTGCTTGGCCTGACGCTTGCCGCTTCGGGCGTGATTACGGCCTTACCCATGTTCTGGGCCTTGCCCACTTCCTTCCTCGGCGGCACTGGTGCGGCCGCCGGCATTGCATTGATCAATTCGACGGGCAATCTCGCAGGCTTCGTAAGCCCTGCGCTCGTCGGGTGGCTAAAGACGGTCACGCATTCACTTGATTCGAGCCTGTTCCTGATTGCGGGGTCGCTGATTGTCTCCGCATGTCTCATCTTGACGCAGCTTCCCGCCAGGCTTGTCAACAAGTAGTACCTGCATGGCACTCGAGAGAAGTGCCAGATAGCAATTCGGTATCCTCAATTACATGGAATAGAGACAACATGAAGACTGGGAAGTATCGCTACGTTGTCGCCTTGCTGCTGTTTGTCGCGGGCGCGATCAATTACATGGACCGCGCGGCGCTTGGCGTGGTCGCGCCTGTTCTCAACAAGGAGCTGGATCTTTCACCGTCGCAACTCGGCGTGGTGTTCAGCAGTTTTTTCTTCGGCTATTCCATCTTCGCATTCGTCGGCGGACAACTCGCCGACAAGTATGGACCGCGCCGGGTCTTCTCCTGGGCGATGGGGGCGTGGTCCATTCTCTGCGGGTTGACTGCGGCCGCGACTGGATTCGGCACGCTGCTGATCTCCCGGGCGCTGTTCGGCTTCGGCGAAGGTCCGATGAATTCGACAACCAACCGGACCATCACCAACTGGTTTCCCCGGCATGAAACCGCGACCATGGTCGGCTTTACGTTTTCGGGCCAGACGGTAGGCAGTGCGATTGCCGGGCCGGTGGTCGGATTGATCGCCATTGCCTACGGCTGGCGCACGTCGTTTGTGATTATCGCGGCGTTCGGGCTGGTGTGGATCGTCGCCTGGCGCATGTTCGCGACCGACAAGCCGGCGCAAAGCACGCGGGTCGGCGAGGCCGAACGCCAGATGGTCGAAGCGAGCCGCAGTGCGGCCCATCCGGCGGAAGGCGGCGATGAAAGCACGCCGCTGCGCAGCTACCTGTTTCGTCCGAGCACGCTCGCACTTGGCGTCGGCCTGTTCGCGGTGAACTACACGCTGTTCGTGTTCATTTCGTGGATGCCGAGCTATTTCACCAACGCGCTGCATCTCGACATGAAGCACATGAGCTTTCTGAGCGCAGTGCCATGGGCATGCGGCGGGATCGGATACTTCGGCGGCGGCCTGGTCGCCGACGCGTGTTTCAAGCGCATGAGCAACAAACTGCTGGCGCGCAAGGTCTCGGCGATCGTGCCGCTCGCGCTGTCGGGTCTCGCTCTGGTGGGCGTCAGCATGGTCGATTCCGTGACGCCCGCCGTCCTGCTTGTCGCGTTCGCCGTGCTGTTCCTGACGGCTTCGTCGCAGGCGTGCTGGGCCACCATGCACGAGCTTGTGCCGGGCAGGCATCTTGGCGGCGTAAGCGGCTTTGTTCACCTGATTAGCAACATCTCGGGCATCGTCGGTCCGACCATGATGGGGATAGCGGTCCAGTACTTCGGCGGTTACAGCAGCGGCTTCATGCTCGGCGCGGCGGTCGATCTGGTCGGCGTGCTGGCCATGCTGCTGGTCATCGGCCGGCGCGCGGCAGGCGAGACAGCCGGGACGCATACCACCGCCGCATAAACGGTCCGTCCCGCCACGCAAGGAGTCGGGGCGGCGCAGGCGGAGGCACCCGCCCGCGGCCGCGCGGGTATCGTCGTTTTTTTCGAGTCGATCTACTGCCATGAAACACGTCATCGTTGAAGCCGAGCAAACCGATTATCAGACACGTTCGCGGATCGTTTCGGTGGAGGCGCGCACCATCCGCGTGCCGCTTGACCGCCACACTGCATTCTCGACCCGCCTCGTCACTGCCCGCGACTACACGGTGGTGCGCGTCACGACAGCCGATGACCATTACGGCATCGGCTTTTGCTACAGCGGCAACCGCGCCGGCATGCTGGTCACGTATGCCGTGCGCGAACTGTTTGCGCCGCTGTTGCGTGGGCGCTCCGCGCTCGATGTCGAAGGCTCGTGGTGCGCCATGTACGACGAGTCACTGCTGCAAGGGCGTGCGGGCTCGGTCATGCGGGCGCTGTCTATCCTCGACATCGCCTTGTGGGACCGCAATGCACGCGCTGCGGGCCTGCCGTTGAGCCGCTATCTCGGCGGCACATCTAGCGCCACCGTGCCGGCCTATGCCAGCGGTGGTTACTACCTCGAAGGCAAGACACCCGAGCATCTCGGCGAGGAAATGGCGGGCTATGTGGCGCTGGGGTTTCGCGCGGTGAAGATGAAGGTAGGACGGCTTGATCCGCGCAGCGAGGAAGCGCGGATCAGGGCCGCCCGCGAAGCGGTCGGCGACGACGTGCTGCTGATGCTCGACGCCAACAACGCCTGGTCCGACGTTCCGACCGCGCTCGAATACATGCGCCGGTACGAGCCGTTCAACCCGTACTGGATCGAAGAGCCGTTCAGTCCTGACGACATCGAAAGTCATGCGCAACTGAGCCGACGCACGCCGGTGACCGTTGCGACCGGTGAGATAGAAGCGGGGCGTTGGCGGCATCAGGAGCTGCTCGACAAGCGCGCGGCCATGATCCTTCAGTCGGACGCGGCGGTTTGCGGCGGGATCAGCGAATGGCGACGGATTGCGGCGTCGGCCGCGGCCGTGGGTGTGACGATGTGTCCGCACTGGTTCCACGATCTGCACGTGCATCTGGTGGCGTCGACGGCCAATGCGCGCTATGTCGAATTTTTCCCTGACGATCAGGTGCTGAATTTCCGCCGGCTGGTGGATACGCAACTGTCGTTCGCAGACGGCAACCTGACCGTGCCGACTCGTCCAGGCCTCGGATTCGACTTCGATGAAGCCGCGCTGAACGAATACGCGCTGGACGATTGGGCGTGAAGCCGAAGCACTGAATAGCTAGAAACGCCGGTTGCGTATGCAACCGGCGGATTTTCTTCAAGGCGTCAGGCGGTGACTTCGACCCCCGGCATCGAGAAGCCGATTTCGCGGAGTGCGGCGGCGAGCGCATCGCATTGCACGGGTGTCAGATCGACGAGAGGAGGACGTACGACGCCCCAGTCGGGATCGTTCGAATACACGCCGATCGCTGCCTTGAGCGCAGGGATCATCGGGAACCTGGCGAACACCGCACGCGTGGCATCCAGTGCTGCCTGACGGGCATCGGCGTCGGCCGATTGCCAGTCACGATACAACTGCACGATAGCCGCCGGATTGACGTTGCCGGTTGCCGTGATGCAGCCAACGCCGCCCGCCCGCAGGGTGGCCAGCAGGAAGGTCTCGCTGCCGGCGAACACATCGAAGCCATGCGGCTGGAAGCGCTCGAGCATGGCCTGCGTGTTGCTCCAGTCGCCCGAACTGTCCTTCACGCCGGCGATCACGCCCGGGAATGCAGCGAGCAGCCGCTCGATGAGCGCGAGGCTGAGCGGTACCTGGGACACGGGCGGGATGTGATACAGATAAATGCGCAGTGCGTCGGAACCCACGCGTTCGATGATCTGCGCATAGCTGCGGAACAAACCTTCGTCGGTGACGCCCTTGTAGAAGAACGGCGGCAGCGTCAGCACATGGTTCACGCCCAGCGACAGCGCATGGCGTGTCAGTTCGACTGTGTCGGTGAGGGCCGAGCAGCCTGTGCCCGGCATCAGACGATCGAGCGGAATGTCTGCGCCAACCAACGTTTCGAGCAGCTTCATTTTCTCGCGGACTGCGAGCGAGTTCGCTTCCGAGTTGGTGCCGAAAACAGCGAGTCCGACGTCCTGATCGATCAGCCATCGGCAATGACGGACATAGCGGTCGTGATCCGGAAGAAGGTCTCTTGTGAACGGCGTGACCACGGGCGAGTAAACGCCGCGGGGTCGGTTGACTGAAGTCATCGCGTGTTCCTTTTGATTGAAGTGAGCGTGTTTCGCGCCATTCAGCCCGGGATCTGTTGCGCAGACGAGCGGGCGTGGAGCGCTTCGGGATTGACACAGGTCGACGAGAGTTGGCCGTCGAGTGCGTCGATGAGATTGCGTACCGCGCGCATGGCCATGTTTTCGCGCGTCTGTTGCGTAGCGGAACCGATATGCGGCACCGCTACCACGTTCGGTAACTGGAGCAGCGGCGAGTCCGGCGACACCGGTTCGCGTTCGAACACATCGAGACCGGCGCCGCGAATGCGGCCTTCACGAAGGTGTTCGATGAGGGCGACTTCGTCGACGACCTGGCCGCGAGCGCAGTTGATGAGGATGGCCGACGGCTTCATGGTCCCGAGCTCGGCGCTGCCGATCAGTCGCTCGGTGGCGGGCGATAGCGGCACAAGCACGCAAACGAAGTCCGCAGTCGCGAGCAATTCGGGAAGCGGCCGCCATTGCGCGCCGTAGCGCTCCTCTGCTTCCGGGTTGCGGGAGCGGTTGGAATAGATCACGTCCATGCCGAAGCCTAGGGCGGCGCGCCTGGCAACCGCGCTGCCAATGCGCCCCAACCCGACGATTCCGAGCGTTTTGTGATGCACGTCGACACCGAATTGCGCCTCGCCGACGGTACGCTTCCACTGGCCGCGCCGCGTCCAGTCGGCAAGTTCCGAGATGCGCCGGGCGGTCGCGAGGATCAGGCCGAACACGAGGTCGGCGGTGGTTTCGGTGACTTCTTCCTGCGTATTCGTCAGAACGATGCCGCGGCGCGAGAGTTCGGCGACATCGAACGCGTCGAAGCCGGCCGAAATGGTGGACGCGACCTCGAGTAAAGGCGCCGCATCGAGGATCTCAGGCGTTATCTTGAGATTGTTGCCGACCATTGCGTGAGCCGCGCCCAAGGCGTGCCTGAACGGCGCGAGGTCGCCAGAGGAAACGTCGACCAGCTCGACGGAACAGTGCTCACGAAGAAGCCCCAGCACGGCAGGAGGCAACGAACGATAGGCCACGACATGCTTCATGAAGACCTCGGCGGAAGGCTGTTGGAGAGAGTTGATATGCGGCATCGACCGCAACAAAAAAGAATCGCTTGCGGAGAGACTATAAGTATCGGTAACATTCCCGTCAAGATTATTGATAATCTCATCGACGATTTAGGAGCGACAATGAACGAGAAGAAAAGCGGCTTGCGGCAGGGGCTGACGAACTACGGCGATGAAGGTTTCTCGCTTTTTCTGCGTAAGGCGTTCATCAAGGGTGCGGGCTATACCGACGACGCGCTGTCGCGTCCCATCGTGGCCATCGCGAACACGGGGAGTGCCTACAACCCATGCCATGGCAACGCGCCGCAGTTGATCGAGGCGGTAAAACGCGGCGTGATGCTGGCTGGCGGGCTGCCTGTCGAATTCCCGACGATTTCGATCGCCGAGAGCTTTTCGCATCCGACCAGCATGTACCTGCGCAACCTGATGTCGATGGACACGGAAGAGATGATCCGGGCCCAGCCGATGGACGCAGTGGTGCTGATCGGCGGCTGCGACAAAACCGTCCCGGCCCAATTGATGGGTGCGGCGGCGGCGGGCGTTCCCGCTATTCAGCTGGTGACGGGTGCCATGCTCACGGGCTCGCATCGCGGTGAACGGGTGGGGGCATGTACGGACTGCCGTCGTTTCTGGGCAAGTTTTCGCGGCGACCAGATTGACGAAGCCGAGATCGAAGCGGTGAACAATCAGCTCGTCGCAACGGTCGGGACCTGTTCGGTGATGGGAACGGCAAGCACCATGGCCTGCATTGCGGAAGCCTTGGGCATGATGCTGCCGGGCGGCGCGTCTGCGCCTGCCGTGACCGCCGATCGCATCCGCATCGCGGAGCGCACCGGCACGCAGGCTGTGGCGATGATCGGTCGGGACCTGAGTCCGGCGACCATCCTGACGCCCAAGGCGATCGAAAACGCGTTGCGGGTGCTGCTCGCAATCGGCGGCTCGACCAACGGCATCATTCACCTCACGGCGATTGCGGGCCGCCTCGGGATTCGCATCGACCTTGAGCAGCTCGACCGGATGGCGCGCGAGACGCCCGTCCTCGTCGATCTGAAGCCGTCTGGACAGCACTACATGGAAGACTTGCATCGTGCCGGCGGGCTGACCACGGTCATGCGCGAGATGAAAGGCCTGCTGCATCTCGACGCGCTCACTGTGACCGGCCGCACGCTCGGCGAGGAGCTGGATGCCGCCCCGGCGAGCTTCCCGCAAGAAGTTGTCCGCCCGTTTGACCGCCCGATCTTTCCGCAAGGTGGTATTGCGGTGCTGCGTGGCAATCTGGCGCCGGGCGGCGCGATCATCAAGCAGTCAGCGGCGAGCGCCAGCTTGATGGAGCACGAAGGGCGCGCCGTCGTCTTCGAGGACGCGGAGGATCTGGCTCGCCGTATCGACGATCCGGAACTGGACGTTGAAGCACATGATGTACTCGTGCTCAAGCGGATCGGCCCGGTCGGTGCTCCCGGGATGCCGGAAGCGGGCTACATTCCGATCCCGCGCAAGCTCGGCCGCCAGGGTGTCAAAGACATGGTGCGCATTTCGGATGGCCGCATGAGCGGCACGGCGTCCGGTACAGTGGTCCTGCACGTCACACCTGAAGCGGCTATCGGCGGTCCTCTCGCGGTCGTACAAACTGGCGACCGGATTCGCCTGAGCGTGGCAGAACGGTCTATCGAACTTGCCCTCAGTGACGAGGAAATTGCGGCTCGCCTCGCTGCGTTGCCGGCCCGCCAGGCCGATCCCGACGAGCGTGGTTATCGCAAGCTCTTTCTGACCACGATCACTCAGGCCGACCAGGGCTGCGACTTTGACTTTCTGCAAGCTACCCGGATTACCGCGACCGTTCCCGGCAACGGAAACAAGGGTTAAAGATCATATTTTCGTATAGGCTCGCGGCTTAGATCATTTTGCGGATCCTTTTTATGAGCAACGCTGCCAAGCCCAAACGCTCCGATGCACCCACTGCGAAGACGGTCGAGCGCGATCGCAATATCGACGAGACGCTGCGCAGCGTCTCAGACGAGCTCGAGGAGCAGATCGTCCTTGGCGTTCTGCATCCGCGCGAACGGCTCGTCGAAGACGATCTGTGCGAGCGCTTCAACCTGAAGCGCCACGTCGCACGTCTGGTGCTGGCGGAGGTGGAGCGGCGCGGCCTGGTGGAGCGCCGCAAGAATGTAGGTGCGCTGGTCAAGTCGTTTACACCGCGCGAGGTCACTGAACTGTATGCGCTACGCGAGTTGCTGGAAGCAGACGCGGCGAGACGCATCGTTTTTCCGGTCAGTAGCGAGGCGCTCGATGGGTTAACGGCAATTCAGGCAGAGCACGACGAAGCGGCCATCGCCAGCGACCTGCGGCGCGTGTTCCGCGCGAACATGGCTTTTCACCATGCGTTCTTTGCGTTGTCGGAAAGCCAGGTTCTCACTGAGGCGATTCGCGAGTATGAACGCCGCACGCATGCGATCCGTTCAGTATCTATCGTGTTTCCTCAGTATCTGGAGAAGGCTCGTGCCGAGCATCATCAGATGATCGAGGCGCTCCGGACCGGCGACCGCGAATCGTTGATCAGGTTATGCCGGGACCACCTGGTGCCGTCGCGCGATGCGTATCTCGAAGCGCATCATCGCCGCTCGGCTGGCTACGCCATACAGAAAGGCGAAACCGATTAACTGTTTTTACCTGAATCACACAGAGGGTATCAATGACTCGAGTACTGATCACCGGCGCGGCCGGTCACATTGGGCGCGTGCTCCGCGCTGGTTTCCAGGGCCACTATGCGCTGCGCCTCGCCGATATTGCGCCGCAGGCGGAGGCGCGGGCAGGCGAGGAAATCGTGACCGCGGACATCACGCGGCTAGAGGATCTTCTGCCGGTCATGGAGGGCGTCGACGTCGTCGTGCATCTCGCCGGCATTCCTGACGAGGATCGCTGGGAGCGCATCCGTGATATGAACATCGAGGGTTGCTACAACGTGTTCGAAGCGGCGCGGCAAGCAGGCGTCAAGCGCGTCGTGTTCGCGAGTTCGAACCATGCAGTGGGTTTTCATCGTCGCGACCGGATGATCGACAACAGCGTCGTGCCGCGCCCTGATAGCCGTTACGGCATCTCGAAGGTGTTCGGCGAGGCGTTAGGCCGGATGTACGCCGACAAGCATGGCATGTCGGTTGCCTGCATCCGTATCGGCTCGTTTCGCCCGGACGACAGGCCAACCGTACCGCGCCACCTCTTCACATGGATCAGCCATCGCGACATGGTGCAGGTGGCGCGCCGCTGTATCGACTATCCGGACTTCCACTTTGCGGTCGTGTATGGCGTATCCAATAACGCGCGCAATCGCTGGGACAATGCCAACGTGCGCTATCTCGGGTACGTGCCGGAAGATGATGCCGAACTGTACGCGGCTGAGATCGCGGCAACGGGAAAGGTGGAAGATGCGCGCGAAGCGCTGTTTCATGGCGGCCCTGGCTGCATGGTCGAATTCGACGCTGAACCGCTGCGGATCGATTGAGCGTGGGCGGTCCGTCGTTGGGACGATTGGGCCGCGTCAAAGCAGGCGGTCGTGAACTGGCATCCTTCAAGACCCTGGGACAAAAAGCGGGTGGACGTTGAACGTTCGCGTCCACACTCGCGTCTGCCTGCGAAAAGCGCCCGGTTCGCGCCGGACGCACCTGTTCGCAGGCTAGACCTTGCGGCGAATTTCCCGCGCCTCGTTCAGCCGGCCAGCGGGCCCACCTCGAAACTGAAGGTTGCAACGCCGTCCACGCCGCCTGTGACCTTGTCGCCTTGGCGTAGTGCGCCGACGCCAGCGGGTGTTCCGCTGAAGATAAGGTCTCCCGGCTTCACAGTGACACTCTGAGACACGTAACTGATGATGTCCGCGACAGGCCAGATCATCTCGCTGAGATCGCCTTGCTGACGGACTTCGCCATTCACGGACAACCATATCCGTCCGCTGGACGGATGCCCCAGCTCGGACGCCGGTTTGATCTCGCTCACCGGCGCAGACGCGTCGAAGCCTTTCGCCCAGTCCCACGGGCGGCTCAGTTTCTTCGCGGTCGCCTGAAGATCCCGACGTGTCAGATCGACGCCAACGCCATAACCCCAGACAAAATCGAGTGCGTTTTCCGGGGCGATGGCTTTGCCTTCCTTGCCGACCGCAATGACGAGCTCAATCTCATGATGCAAGTCGGAGGTAAGGGGAGGGTACGGCAGCACACCGGTCGCCGGCACGACGGCATCGGCAGGCTTGGAGAAAAAGAACGGAGGATCGCGGTCCGGGTTGGCGCCCATTTCGCGCGCATGGTCGGCGTAGTTGCGCCCGACACAGAAGACGCGGCGCACGGGAAAGCGGCTCGTCGAGCCGCTGACAGCAACGGAGGTGATCGTGGGGGGTGTCACCGAGTATTCGGTCATGGTAAGCCTCGCGAGTAGTATTGGCCTACCTACGATATCGCCCTGCGAACGCACCATGCAGGACAAATCCGCCGAACACCAGGACGATCTTACGGTGCGCTGTTGCGCGCGGTCGGGCCGCCGTTTCGTTGACCCGCACTCCGGTGCATGTCGCGAAAGTCGCTCGGAGACTGACCGACCGACTGACGAAACCGCCTCGAAAAATAGGCCTCGTCGCGATAGCCGACCAGAGACGCGATGTCCTTGATGCGCCGGTTGTCGTTTGCCAACAGTTCCTTTGCACGTGCGATGCGTCGCTCGGTCACCCACTCGACAAATGTCCGGCCCGTCTCTTTCTTGATCAGATGCGTAAGGTAGTTCGGCGATAGAAACGCAGCGGCGGCGGCCGAGGTCAGAGACAGTGCGTCGCTCGCGAGATGCGCATTGACATGACGGTCCACGCGGACCAGAGCGTCCCGTCGGCCGAGTCGTTGTACGTTACGCGAGGAAAGCCGAAGCAACTGATCCGCGTGCCGCTGGCATACGATCCCGATAAGCTGAAGAAGATACCCGCGCAGGAGGGCGGTCGCACCGAAGCGCCGCGTCTCATCGACCTCCAGCATGCGTGACAAAACCGGCCCGATTTCGGCGAGATCGGCCTCCTCCAGAATGAAGTCGATGTACTCCTGAAGCCTGAACGGCGCGAGTTCGGGGGCCTGCGTAATCGACACATCCTCGAGGTCCAGGGGACCCGCGACTCCGTCCGTATTGGTGCGTAGAAACGCTTGCGTAAAGTTGATGACAATGAAGCGCGAATGCGCGGGGTGCGGTATCAGATGCAAGCGATACGGCAGGATAAAAGCGACCGCACCCGCGGGAAACGGTCGGCGTACCCCGCCGATGTGCTGTTCGGTATCGCCGCCGAGGTTGATCTGAATTTGAAAATATTCGTGCTTGTGCGGCTCTTCAATCGCGGGGCGTGAGGCTTGATCGCGTATGTAGAAATCGAGGCGGTCGCTTCGCTCAGGCATCGCATAAGTGCGTGATGCCGCCGCCCGTGAAGCCTTCATGGCTGCGTGCTCCAATTGATTCAGGGTACTGTATCAGACCATAAGTCGTCATGTGCAGACGTAACGCCGTGAAGCGGTGGGCACAGGCCGCTCAGTCGTTGTGCAGCGTGTCGATAATCGCCTGCGTGATGCCGCGCCGGTCATATGACGCGCGCTGGATCATGCCGACCGTGCGCAGCACCGGCGGATTCGAAATCGGCAGCACGCGTAGTAACGGATCGTTGTGCCAGCTGCCGCGATGCAGAAGCGGTAGCACCGCGACGCCGACATTTTCGCGCACCAGCGCGGCGATCGTCTCGATCGAGTTGAGTTCGAGGTATTCGTTGACCGTCAGGCCGACGGTCTGCAGTGCATGCTCGACGACGCGCCCGGTGCGCACCCGCCGGTCGAAGCGCAGAAAGGGGTGGTTGCGCAGAATCCGCCGCGGATCGTTGTCACCGATTTCGCGGCTGACCACCAACATCAGCGGCTCCGTGTATAGCGTCGTCCACTTCAGCGTGTCAGGCAGCGTCGTGTCGGCATGCGCGACGACCGCCGCGATATCGACCTCACCCGCCTCGACCATCCGCGCCAGTTCGTCGGAGCGCGACGACAGCAGCCGCACATCCAGTTGCGGATGCGCGGCCTTCAAACGCGCGATGACCAGCGACAGCGCGCCGATCACCGACACCACCGCGCCGATGGTCACCGGCCCGACCATCGAATCCGCCGGCGTCGCTTCGAGTTCGGCCAGGAGGTCGAAAATCTGCTCGACCTTCGGCCAGATATCTTGTCCGTGGCGGCTCAGCATGATCTGCCGGCCGCTGCGGTCGAAGAGCTGGCGGCCTAGCGCCTGTTCGAGCCCGCGCATCTGCAAGCTAACCGCCGCCTGGGTCAGCGCGACGCTCCCGGCCGCTGCCGCGAATGATCCGGTGCGCGCGACGGCCCGAAAGGTTCTCAACATGCGCAAAGTCGGCATCGCTCATTCCCAAGAAAAAATTAAGTACCGGTAAGAAATATTAATATTTTCTGTGGTTAAGCGCACCACATAATCGCTGCAAGGACAGCCTTGAACAGGACTAGCAGCTCGATATGGAGTTTCCCAGCATGACCGATGCCGCCCGCCGACCGGTTCTGGAGGTGCGCGGCTTTTCGTTGAAGTTCTCGCGCGCTGCCGAGGTGCCGAACCTCGTTCATGACGTGTCGTTCTCGGTCGGCACTGGCGAGACACTCTGCATCGTCGGCGAATCGGGCTGCGGCAAGAGCGTGACGTCGCTCGCGCTGATGGGTCTGCTCGCGAGCCCGCCTGCGCAACGCGTCGCCGGCACCGCGCATTTCGAAGGCAAGGACCTGTTCGCGCTATCCGAGCGCGAACTGGCTGATATTCGCGGCAACCGGCTGTCGATGATCTTTCAGGAGCCGATGACGTCGCTGAACCCGGCGTTCACGGTCGGCGAACAGATCGGCGAAAGCATCCGGCGGCATCGCGATGTCGAGCGCGGGCAGGCGCGCGAGCAAGCGCTCGAGATGCTGCGGCTCGTGCGGATCCCGGCGCCGGAAACCCGGCTCGATGCGTACCCGCATCAGCTCTCCGGCGGCATGCGCCAACGCGTAATGATCGCGATGGCGCTCGCGAACCGCCCGCGCCTGTTGATCGCCGACGAGCCGACGACCGCGCTCGACGTGACGATCCAGGCGCAGGTGCTGGCGCTCGTGAAAAATCTGCAGGCCGAGACCGGTACCGCGATGGTGTTGATCACGCACGACCTCGGCGTCGTCGCGGAAGTCGCCGACCACGTCGCGGTGATGTACGCGGGCCGCATCGTCGAATACGGCACCGTTGCCGATCTGTTCGACGACCCGCAGCATCCCTACACGATCGGCCTGATGGGTGCGATTCCGTCGGTCGGTAAGCGCGAAGGCGCGCTCGCGACGATCCGCGGTTCGGTGCCGTCGCCCGAGTTGATGCCGAACGGCTGTCGCTTCGCGCCGCGCTGCCCATTCGCCGAGCAACGCTGTATCGACGCCGCGCCGCCCGACAAGGTGATAGCGGGCGTGCATCGCGTCGCGTGCTGGCTCGCTCCGGTCGAACAGGTCGCCGCGCCGCTGTTGAGCAAGGAAATTGCATGACGACGCCCACTACACCGACGCCGCACGCACACCTGGCCTCGAATTCGCAGACGCCGATCATCGAGGCGCGCGCGTTGACGAAGCATTTTGGCGGTACGCGGCATCTCTTCACGCGCACGCCAACCGTCTACGCAGTCAACGACGTGTCGTTCGCGGTCGACCCCGGCGAGACGTTCGCGATCGTCGGCGAATCGGGCTGCGGCAAGTCCACGCTGGGCCGCCTGCTGCTCCGTTTGATCGATTCGACCGACGGCCGCGTGTTCTATCAAGGCAAGGACATCACGCATCAGCAAGGCGCACCGCTGCGGCGGCTGCGCCGCGAAATGCAGATCATCTTTCAGGATCCGTTCGCGTCGCTGAATCCGGGCATGACGATCGGCCAGATCGTCGGCGAGCCGATCGCGCTGCACGGACTCGCGAGCAACGGCGCCGAGCATCGCGAGCGCGTCGCGCAACTGCTGCGCACGGTTGGCCTGCAACCGGCTTACGCGGACCGTTACCCGCACGAATTCTCCGGCGGCCAGCGGCAACGGATCGGCATCGCGCGCGCGTTGGCTGGCGAGCCGAAGCTGATCGTCGGCGATGAGCCGGTGTCGGCGCTCGACGTCTCGGTGCAGGCGCAGGTGATCAATCTTCTCGAGACACTGAAACAGGATCTCGGCCTCACGCTGATCATGGTCGCGCACGACCTCGCGGTGATCCGCCATATGAGCGACCGCGTTGCCGTGATGTATCTCGGCGAGATCGTCGAGCTGGCCGATGTCGATGCACTGTTCGACGCGCCGCTGCATCCGTACACGCAAGCGCTGCTGCGCGCGATTCCGGCGAGCAGCCCGCACGAGCGGCGTGCGAAGCCTGCATTGTCCGGCGATCTGCCGAGTCCGACCGCGCCGCCTTCCGGTTGCCGTTTCCATACGCGCTGTCCGCATGCGAAGCCGTACTGCGCGCAAGCGCGGCCGATCAGCGAGCGCCTCGAGGACGGACGGCAAGTCGCATGCCACTTCTGGCGCGAGATCCAGAACGCCGGCGGCGGCGCACCGCTGGCGACGAGCGTCAGCCCGAAATTGATCGAGCGGCTCGCGATCTACCGCGACCGCCAGGCGACGCTGGCCGCCAGCGGCGATTGAGCCGGTGGTCGAGATGAAAATCGATGTGAAGAATCGAGCTGGCGCCGCTGCGCTGCCTGCTCACCAAACCGTTTTGTGAATTGGAAAACAAAGGGAAGTCCTCATGCGAAGAATGTTGATTGCCGTGGCGCTCGCACTCAGCGCTACCGGCGCAATGGCCCAGACCAGCCAGACGATACGGATCGGCTTGCAGGACGACATCGGTTCGCTCGACCCCGCACGCAGCGTGCAGCTCGTCGACCGGATCGTATTTGCGTCGCTGTGCAACGCGCTGGTCGATATCACGCCCGACCTGAAGATCGTGCCGATGCTGGCGACGTCGTGGACGACGAGCGCCGACGGCAAGACGCTGACGTTCAAGCTGCGTCAAGGGGTGAAGTTCCAGGACGACGAGCCGTTCAACGCGGCCGCGGTCAAGGCGAACCTCGACCGCGACCGCACGTTGCCGACGAGCAACCGCAAGAGCGAACTGGCGTCGGTCGATCACGTCGACGTGATCGACGACTACACGGTCGCAATCGCGTTGAAGCAGCCAGACGCCGCGCTGCTCGCAACGCTGACCGACCGCGCCGGCATGATGCTCGCGCCGAAGACGCTGGCCGATCCGGCTGGCGTCGCCGCGCATCCTGTGTGTTCGGGCCCGTACAAGTTCGTTCAGCGCGTGCAGAACGATCGCGTCGTGCTGGAGAAATTCCCAGGCTACTGGGACGCCGACAAATACCCGGTCCAGCGCGTGATCTTCCTGCCGATTCCGGACAGCACCGTGCGCCTCGCAAACCTGCGTTCGGGTTCGCTCGACATGCTTGAGCGCCTCGCGCCGTCCGATGTCGCGTCGGTCAAGAGCGACGCGAGCTACAAGTTCGCGCCGGTCAGCGGCTTCGGCTATTACTACGTTACGTTCAACATCGGCAACGGCAAGCGCAGCAACGCGCTGCTGAAAGACAAGCGCGTGCGGCAGGCGTTCGAACTCGCGATCGACCGTGACGCGATCAACCAGGTGATCGGCGCGGGCATCTTCGCGCCGGCGAATCAGGCGGTGCCGAAGTCGAGCCCGTACTACAACGCGTCGCTGCCGATGCCGCATCGCGACGTCGCGAAGGCGAAGGCGCTGCTGAAGGCGGCGGGCCACGAGCACGTCGACATCGAGTTCACTTACCCGAACAACACGGTGTCGAGCCAGATCGTGCAGATGATGCAGGCGATGGTCGGCGAAGCCGGCTTCAACCTGAAGCTGCGGCCGACCGACTATGCGACCGAGCTCAATGCCGCGCACAGCGGCGACTTCGAGGCGATGTACCTCGGCTGGTCGGGCCGTGTCGATCCGGACGGCAACCTGCATCAGTTCAATACGTGCGCCGGCAACCTCAATTACGCGCATTACTGCAACCCCCAAGTCGACCAGCTGCTCGACGCGGCGCGCGTGAAGCTGACCGCCGCTGACCGCAAAACGCAGTACGACGCGGCGTCGAAGCTGCTCGCCGACGACGATCCGATCATCTATGTCTATAGCCAGCCGTGGCCGTTCGAGTTGTCGAAGAAGGTGCAAGGCTTCACGCCCTATCCCGACGGCCTGATCCGCCTGCGCGGCGTCAGTGTCAAGGGCTGACCGATCATGCTGCAGATCGTTGCAAATCGCGTGCTGGTCGCCATTCCGACGCTGATTCTCGTGTCGATGCTGATCTTTGGCCTGCAGAAGCTGCTGCCCGGCGATCCGGTGATGGCAATGGCCGGGGAAGATCAGGATCCACAGTTGATCGCGTCGTTGCGCGTCAAGTACCACCTCGACGAACCGGTGCCGACGCAGTACGCGCTGTGGGTTCGCGACGTCGTGCACGGCGATCTCGGCGCGTCGCTGCGCACCGACGTGCCGGTGACGTCGCTGATCGCGCAGAAGTTGCCGGTCACACTGCAGCTCGCGGCGATGGCGATGATCTTCGCGATCGGCATCGGCATTCCGGCCGGCGTCATCTCCGCCGCAAGCCGCGGCGGCGCGCTCGATTACGGCGCGAACGTCTTCGCGTTGTCCGGCATGTCGATCCCGAACTTCTGGCTCGGCATCATGCTGATCTTCATCGTCTCGGTGCGCTGGCATCTGCTGCCGTCGTCCGGCTACGTGTCGCCGGCCGAAGACTTCTGGCTCAGCATCAAGACCATGCTGATGCCCGCGTTCGTGCTCGGCGCCTCGCTCGGCGCGCAATTGATGCGCCACACGCGCAGCGCGATGCTGAGCGTGCTGCGCACCGACTATATTCGGACCGCGCGCGCCAAAGGGCTGCTGCGCGGCACCGTCGTCGTCAAGCACGCTTTTCGCAACGCGCTGGTGCCGATCGTCACCGTGCTCGCGCTGCTGTTCGGCGAACTGCTCGCGGGTGCGGTGCTGACCGAGCAGGTTTTCACGATCCCCGGCTTCGGCAAGCTCATCGTCGATGCTGTGTTCAATCGCGACTACGCGGTCGTGCAGGGTGTCGTGCTCGTCACCGCGCTGTGCTTCATCGTCGTGAACCTGTGCGCCGACGTGTTGTACGTCCTACTCAATCCCCGACTGAGACGCAGCTGATGGCTACTTCCGCCTCCCCCGTTCAGGCGTCGGCCGCTGCGTCGCAGACGGCCGTACTGCCGCGCCGCAAGCACCGCGGAATCGCGAAGTTCATGCGCAATCGCGCCGCCGTGTTCGGCGCGGCGCTCGTGCTGCTTATCGTCCTGATGGCGGTATTCGCGCCGTGGCTGTCGCATTACGACCCGGTGCAGGCCAGCTTCATGACCGTGCGGCAGGCGCCTTCGGCCGTGCACTGGTTCGGCACCGACGAACTCGGCCGCGACGTGCTGAGCCGTCTGCTATGGGGCGCGCGCGCGTCGCTGCTGGCGGGCGTCGTGTCGGTCTGCATCGCGGTCGTGATCGGCGTGCCGCTCGGCTTGCTGGCCGGCTATTTCGGCAAGCTCGTCGACGGCGTGATCTCGCGAATCGCCGACGCGTTGCTGTCGATTCCATTCCTGATCCTCGCCATCGCGCTCGCCGCATTCCTCGGACCGAGCCTGACCAACGCGATGGCGGCGATCGGCATCTCCGCCATGCCGCGCTTCGTCCGGCTGACGCGCGGCCAGGCGATCACCGTGAAGGCCGAGGAATATGTCGAAGGCGCGCGGGCAATCGGCCTCGGCCACGCACGGATCATCGTGCGGTACATCCTGCCGAACGTGCTGCCGCCGATCATCGTGCAGGCAAGCCTGACGATCGCGACCGCGATCATCGCCGAAGCGAGCCTGTCGTTCCTCGGGCTCGGCCAACTGCCGCCGTCGCCGTCGTGGGGTTCGATGCTCAACACCGCGAAGGATTTTGTCAGTCAGGCGCCGTGGATGTCGATTTTCCCAGGCATCGCGATCTTTCTGGCCGTGCTCGGTTTCAACCTGCTCGGCGACGGTCTGCGCGATGCGCTCGATCCGCGCGAGTCGTAACCGGATTTCGTCGCCGCCTCAATGGGCCGACCGCCCCCACATTACTTTCGTTTGAGTTTTTCAATGACACGTTTCAATTGGCAAAACCCGTATCCAACACCCCGGTTGCCCGTGTTCGCGCGCAACATCGTTTCGACGTCCCATCCGCTTGCCGCACAAGCCGGCTTGCGCATGTTGTGGAAAGGCGGAAATGCCGTCGATGCGGCGATTGCCGCGGCCGCGGCGATCACGGTCGTCGAGCCGGTCTCTAACGGCCTCGGCAGCGACGCGTTCGCGCTCGTCTGGGACGGCGCGAAGCTGCATGGGCTGAACGCGTCGGGCGTGTCGCCCGCCGCGTGGAATGTCGATTACTTCAAGCGTAAGTACGGTGAGGAAAACGGTCTCGCGAAGCACCCCAAGCGCGGCTGGGATGCGGTGACGGTGCCGGGCGTGATCGCCGGCTGGGAGGCGCTGCATCAGAAGTTCGGCTCGCTGCCGTTCGCCGACCTGATGGAGCCGGCCATCGAGATCGCCGATCGCGGCCATGCGGTGGCGAGCGTCGTTGCATACAAGTGGGCGGCCGCCGTGCCGGAACTGAAGGACCAGCCGGGCTTCGCCGACACGTTCATGCCGCGTGGCCGCGCGCCGGAAGTGAGTGAACTGGTGCGCTTTCCGGGCCACGCGAAGACGCTGCGTAAGCTGGCCGAGCAGGGCCCGCGCGCGTACTACGAAGGCGAGATCGCAGAACAGATCGCCGCGTTCTCGCGCCAGGGCGGCGGCGCGCTCACGATGGACGACCTGCGCAACTACCGCGTCGACTGGGTCGAGCCGATCAGCAAGGACTATCGCGGCCACACGGTGCACGAAATTCCGCCGAACGGCCAGGGCATTGCCGCGCTAATCGCGCTCGGCATTCTCGAACAGTTCGAGCTGGGCGCGCTGCCAGTTGACGGCATCGAATCGCAGCATTTGCAGATTGAAGCGATGAAGCTCGCCTTCGCCGACGTCTACCAGTACGTCGCCGATCCGCGCTCGATGGAGGTCACGCCCGAACAGATGCTCGACGACGCGTACCTGAAGTCGCGCGCGAAGTTGATCGACCCGAAGCGTGCCACGCATTTCGATTTCGGTATGCCGAAGGCGGGCGGCACGATCTACATGTCGGTCGCCGATGAGCGCGGCATGATGGTCAGCTTCATCCAGTCGAACTACATGGGCTTCGGCTCGGGCATCGTCGTGCCGGACTCTGGCATTTCGCTGCAGAACCGCGGTTACGGGTTCTCGATGGATCCGAAGTCGGCGAACGTGGTCGAAGGCGGCAAGCGACCGTTCCATACGATCATCCCTGCTTTCCTGACCCAGCAGGTCGACGGCCGCCAGGAAGCGGTGATGAGCTTCGGCGTGATGGGCGGCGACATGCAGCCGCAAGGGCATCTGCAATCCATTGTGCGAATGCTCGACTACGGTCAGCAGCCGCAGGCCGCGTGCGACGCGCCGCGCTGGAAGGTCAATCGCGACTTCACGGTCGACGTCGAAGCGACGCTCGATGGGGACACGGTGCGCGCGCTCGAGGGTCTCGGCCATACGATCAAGTCGGTCGAGGATCCGTATATGGACTTCGGTTCCGGGCAGTACATCTGGAAGCTCGATCGCAACGATCCCGAGCGCGGTTATGTCGCCGCGAGCGACACCCGGCGCGACGGACTGGCCGCCGGTTTCTGATCCGGGCAGCCGTACGGTACAAGATGCCTGAGCCTCGCAGGTGGCGACCCGCTGCTTGCGGCGCTCGGGCTTAAAGTTGCCACGCACCCGTGTGCGATTTGATCGGTCGGGACACGCGGGCGATCTCAGGCTCAGCGCCAGGCGCGATCATCAGTGGTTCAGACAGAAGCATGCGCTCGCAGCTTCGGCAGGCGACAGGCCACTGTGGAAGTAAGCCTGCAATCGCCGGACGATCGCATCGTCCGGCTCCCAGGGCACGCGAATGAAGCCCTCTCCGACGGCTTTTTCGTACACGGCGTTTGCCCATGCGCACAGGTCGCGTTCGAACGAAAAAGGCAGTGCTATCTGGCTGGACTGGATGAACATGACAACCTCCACAACATCGAACATGGGCGTGGTCGAATCACGCAGATGCGAATAACGGCAGCGGATAGATACGACATTTCCTCGTTTCAACGATTTGGACGCGCGATGGTCTTGATCATTGCGACAAGCGCAGTCGCCACGACGACAAGGAAGCCGGACATGTAGATAAGCACGATGGTCATCATCGGTTGCTCCTCCTTCAGATAGGCCGCAATTACAGCGGCCGCCACCGGCTGACAGCATGGGCTACGATGCGCGCCCAGGTGGCGAGCATCAATCGTCAAGAAACCGGACTCAGGTTCGCGTATTGATCGAGCGAACTGGTGATGAATAAGACTGGCCCTGTCAGGCGCATCACGCTTGCACATTGGCCTTGAAAACAATGTACAGGTCCGAGGCACACGAAACCATTCTACGAACGGCTCGAACGCCGGTGCATATAGATAGGAATCTCATACCCGCGTATAACTCGCGCAATTGCTGGCGGCGATGAAATGTGTCCGTCGCGATGAAGTTCCTGTTCGACAGGCAATGTCCATGGCGCGAAGCCGTGCAGGCACAAATCGTCCGGACGACGCAGGGGAACTGAAGCTTTGAGGGCCTGGATTGCGTGGCCCGGCGCGACGGCAATCTTCTGATGAGCTGCCAACGCGCTATGGTTGACCCAGCGCAAGATTGAGCAATCGCTCGACCGTGGTGGCATCAACGGGCTTCTCGAGGAAAGGGGGCGCACCTCTGGCCTGGATTTTGGCCTGAAGGGTGACAGTCGGGAATCCCGTGACGAAAATGATCGGAATTGCGTACCCGAGGGCCAGCAGGTGGTCGTGCAGTTCGATTCCGGACAGGCCCGACATCCGTATATCCGAAATCAGGCATGACGTTTCGCCGATTAACCCCGACTCCAGAAATTCTTCCGCCGATGCAAACACTCGTGCCTGCCACCCCAGCGAACGAACCAGACTCGCGGTCGCCACCCGGGCACCCTCATCGTCATCGACGATGGAAACAATTTGAGAAGACACAAGCGACGGGCCTCGGCACACTGAAAGCGGAGCCGCGCCAGACGGAATCGTGTGGCATGCGACTCAAATCAATCGTAGCCCGGAAGCCGCCGCACGGAAATGATACGAATGTATAAACGGTTCATGAACGTGGCGTCGATCCGGATGCGTCTCGATCGTGCTCTCAAGCATTACCGGTTATTGCTCTGTGTATCACGCCGGATTGTCCTTCAGGACGCTTCGCTATCCGAAGGCAGACTGAACTGGAAAATGGCCCCGCGCCCGGCATGGTTGGACGCCCACACCTGTCCTCCGTGGGCTTCGATGATCGAACGGCAGATCGACAATCCCATGCCCATTCCTTCGGCCTTCGTGGTGAAGAAAGCGTCGAACAGCCGATTTGCGCTTTCCGGATCGATGCCGGGGCCAGAGTCCTGCACAGCGACCACGACGTGCCCATCGTTATCCCGATGGGACTCGATCAGTAGTTCACGCGGAGCGTCGCCGATGTCAGCCATCGCCTGGATACCGTTTATGACCAGATTGATGAGCACTTGCTGAAGCTGGACCCGATCACCGAGCAACGGAGGCAACCCGGAGGCAAGCTCGAGGCGCAACGAAACGCGATGATTGAAGACTTCGCGCTGAACCAGGGCTACGATGTCATTGATCACATCGTTGAGTTCCAGCTGTGTCTTCCGCGGGGCAGCCTTCCTGGTGAGCGTGCGGATACGCCGGACAATTTCGCTCGCGCGCCTACCTTCGCCGATCATATGCTGCACACAGCCCCGCACCTCTTCCGGCTGCGGCTCCCTGTGGCCGAGCCATCGCAGGCAGGCTTCGCCACTGGTCACGATCGCGCCGAGCGGCTGGCTGACTTCGTGGGCGATGGATGCACTCAGTTCCCCAAGCGTTGTTACGCGAGTTGCATGAGCCAGTTCCACCTGTAATGATTGCAACTGTTCCTCCGCCTGTTTGGCCGCGGTTCGCCGCGCTGCGAGTTCCGCCTCGGCCTCCTTCTGTTCGGTCAGGTCGAGCACGAACGCCACGCCGTTTTCCTCCGAGCCCTCCATTAGTGCGCCGCCGACCAGAACCGGGATGCGACCGCCGTCCTTGCGGATATATTCCTTTTCGTAGGGCTGGGAACTCCCGTACCGCCGTAGTTCTTCAACCGCCCGCGCGTCGGCGGCGCGATATTCCGGAGGCGTCATGGTGGCCCATTGGACTTGGCCGGACAGCAGATCCTGTCGTGTATAGCCGACGATCCGGAGAAACGCGTCGTTCGCGTCGGTGGCGATACCGGCCACGTTCCAGAAGAACACTCCGATGATGTTCGACTCGACCAGCCGCCGGATGCGTGCTTCGCGCACGCGTAGCTCCTCCTCGGCCAGCTTGCGCTCGCTGTTCTCGCGCTGCAGGTCGGCATAGAGCAGCGCGTTCTCCAGCGAGATCGCGGCCTGCGAGGCCAGCAGTTCCAGCACGGTTACGCGTTCGGGCGGGAAAGCATGCGTGGCCAGGTTGTTCTCCAGATACAACAGCCCGATCAACGCAGAGCGCCGCATGATCGGCAGGCACAGCACCGACTTCGGTCGCCGGCGGGCGAAGTAATCGTCTGCCGCAAAGGGATTCGATTGCATCGCATCCGTCAGCAATACCCGCTCCTGGCAGCGGCGCACGTAATTGATGATGGACGCGGGCAGCACCGATTCGCTTATGGACGATGCCGGCAACGCCTGTGCGGGCCGCGCCCGGCCCAGATGCCGCCGTACCTGGATCGTCTGTTGCTCGACGCTCGCTTCGGCCGCGAGGACCAGGTCCTCGTTGCGTGCGAGCAGCAAATAGCAGGTCTGCGCTCCGGCATTTTCAAGCAGGATGTGCATCAGCGTGTCGACGAGATCCTCGAGCACGATCTGGCCAGAGATGGCCTGGGAGGCCTTGGTGACCGAGAGCAGATCCAGTTGCTCAACGTTGCCGAACGTACTGGACGTCGATGAAGCCGGCTCTTCGCGCAGTTGCGGCGTGCGCGCGTCGATCTGCCTGACCTTGCCGTCGGCGCCCCAGCGCGCAAAGCAGTCGCGCGCCTTTCGCATGTAGGCGTCGGCAATTGTCTCGAATCCACGCGTGCGGTAGAACGCGGATGCGCGCTCATAAGCGATTGCCTCGTTCTGGACGAAGTGGTACTCGCGTGCTGATCGAATGGCCTGTTCGTAAAGTCGCATGGAATCGGAGTCGCGAGCTTCGAGACGAGCAATCTCCGCGGCTATCAGGGCGGCGCGGTCAGAAAAATTCTCGGGGCAATTGCCAGCCCACATCTCGAACCGTTTATGGTGAGCGAACAGCGCCTCCAGAAGCGCGGGTCGTTGGTCAGCCGATACCGAGTCGCATTGTGCCGCGCGCGCCAGCGCGTCGTAGAAATGATATTCCGCCACCTCGAAGCAGAATGGCGACGTCCACAGCAACGGTTCAGCATTCGATGCCGCTGCGATGGCGCAAGCGTAGTCACCCGCATGGAAGCGCGCTTGCAACTTGCGGATCCAGTACCAGCAAGCCACAAGTGCCAGCCCCGGATCTGCGCCCAAATGCTGCTCGAACCGGTCTTCGTCGAACGCAGCGTCGTTGAACGAGCCGAAATCGGGCGTCAGACCGCGGAGCCCATTGATCAGCCTGAGTTGCGCAGTCATGACGTCGGCGACGAATTCGAACCGCATTTTGCGTGCGAACTCGAGGCCGCTTTCGGCTTCTCGCTGCACATCACCGAGCGGATCTCCGGCCGCTAGAAAATTGGTGATCAGGTTGTTGCCGCAATAGCCCGAAAACGTAAGGTCGCCGGTTTGGTTGGCCGTGTCAAAGGCGAGCCGCAATACGGCACGACCCGCACGTATGTGCGCCGTCCAGGGAACGATGAAGGCGCCAAAGCCTGCGTAGACGCGGGCTTTGAAGCGATCCATCCTGTACTTCTCGACGAGATCCACACCGAGCTTGCCGAACCGGAACCCGGCCCGGTAATCGCCGAATTGCGGGCCGAGGGTCATGCCGAGCATGACATAGGCGAATCCCGATCCGTCGCTGTTTCCATGCTCGAGGCTCAGGTTCGCCATGCGGCCGGCGATGAGGCAATACAGGTTCATGTCGGTGGCATGAGCGGGCGGCTGGACGGCTGTTAGCACGTCCAGAGTGGCACGACACACGGGATCGGTCATCAAAGGCAATTCGAGGAGCTGCTCGATCGAGCGGCTGCCCATCCGTTGCCACAATTGCTCGTATTCCTGCTGCACCGCCTCCTTGCTCGGGTGCGCCGACCACGTGACGCCGACAGCACGGAGATATTCGAGGCTCACTTCAACGGCGCGGTCGGCTTGTCCCGCGTTCATATAAAGGGCCATGCGCAGGCACGTGACGGCGGCTTTTTCGATGAGGTTTGCTGCGCGGTTTGAAAGTATCGAGAGTCGTTGTTCCGCCGTCGTCAGGTAGCTGTTCAGGAATTCGCATTCGGCACGCTGAAAACCGAGCGAGAACGTGAGCGCGTCGCGCCGCTCCGTGCCATCCTCTGTCACCAGTGCGTCGCCGGCAGTGAAGTAGGCCAGTGCCGCTGCGTAGGCCGTCGCTGCCTTGGCACGCATGCCAGCGGTGAGATTAAGTTCAGCTACGCGCTCGCGCTCCTCCTGCGCCGTGATTAGCGCGGTGCCTCGATTGAACTGGTTTGCCACATCGAACAGATGGTCGGCGAGCTCGTTGGCCGTCATGTTCGAGAGGAGCAGGCGGCCAATGCGCAGATGTACTTCACTGCGGCGTCCTTCGGGAATCAGTGAATAAGCCGCTTGCTGGATCCGGTCGTGCAGAAACTTACCGCTGCCGTGGGTGCGTAAGACCAATTTCTCGCGCACTGCAGGCGCAAGGTGTTGCTCAACCTCGGCTTGGCCGCTGACCAGCGCGAGAGTCCGCAGGTCGAACTTGTTGCCGAGGCAAGCGGCCAGCTGCAGCGCTTCCTGTGCCGGGGTCGGCAGTTGCCGTAACTTGCCCAACATCAGATCGACGACGTTATCGGCGAAGTCTTTCGCTTTGATCTGTTCCAGGTCCCACCGCCATGCCTGGATCTGTGCGTCACGCCGTAGCAACCCCTCCTTGTGCAGTGCATCCAGGAACTGGATAAAGAAAAACGGGTTGCTCTCGGTGCGCTCACAAATGAGATGTGTGAGCGGCTCGCAGCTCGCGGGTGGCGCATGCAGCGTGTCGGCCACCAACTGATTCAGATGCGCGCCGGACAACGGCGCGAGCTGGATGTCGACCACCGGCGTGCCACTGTGATGGATCGCATCGAGGCTTTTCATAAGCGGATGCGTCGCGCTCACTTCGTTGTCGCGATAGGCGCCGATCAGCAGCAGATAACAGGTGTCGGGGTGGGTGAGCAGGTGCTCGACGAGCGCCAGGCTGGCCGCGTCGATCCACTGCAGGTCATCCAGGAAGAGGACTAGCGGGTGTGCCTTGCTCGTGAACACGGTCACGAATTGCCGGAAGACCAGGCGGAACCGGTTTTGGGCCTCCGCCGGCGGCAGCGCCGGTACCGGCGCTTGGGTGCCGATGATCAACTCGACTTTGGGCAGCACATCGAGAATGAGTTGGCCATTGACCCCGACCGCAGCCTGCAGTTCTTGTCGCCAGCCGGCGATGCGTGCGGCACTTTCGCCCAGCAGTTGCTGCACCAACTCGCCAAACGCTTGCGTAAGGGTGGCATAGGGAATGTCGCGCTGGTACTGATCGAATTTGCCTGAAATGAAGTAGCCATGCTTCGTGACAATCGGCTTGCGTAAGGCGTCGACCAGCGACGACTTGCCGATGCCCGAGTACCCGGACACGGTGGCAAGCGCCGCCCGGCCGGTGGCCGCCATGAGTTCGAATACACCGAGGAGCGCATTCGATTCCTGATCGCGCCCGTACAGTCTGTGTGGAATCTGGAAGCGATCCGACAGATCGTCCGTGCCGAGCCGGAACGGCTCAATCCGGCCGCCGGCGCGCCATTGCGCGAGACAGCGCTCGAGATCGGATTGCACGCCGCGCATGCTTTGATACCGATCCTCCGGTAGTTTGGCCAACAGCTTCATGACGATGTCCGACACCGGTTGCGGCATCGCGGGCGCAATATCGCACGGCGGGGGCGGCATACGGGCGATATGGCAATGTGTCCATTCCAGCGGATCGCTCGCCTGGAACGGCAACTGACCGGTCAGCATGCGATAGAGCAACACGCCCATCGAATAGCAATCGGTCCGGTAATCGACCGGACGATTCATGCGGCCGGTTTGCTCGGGGGACATATACGCCCACTCGCCCATGGATACGACAACGTCCTCTGGCGAGACGATGTCTTCCTGGGTCGTCGCGAGACTGAAATCCACCAGCAGAACATGGCCAGTTTCTGGCGCGACCAGAATATTGGCCGGCCGCAGATCTCGATGGATGACGTGGGCGGCATCGATACCCGCCAATGCATCGGCCAGGTGATGGGCGATAGCGAGGCAGCGAGGCAGGTCCGGGCGCGGGCTGCGACACAACTCGGTCTCGAGCGACTCGCCTGAGAAGTCTTCCAGAATCGACACCAGGTGTCCGCGGTCATCGATCAGGGCAAGCGGCTTGGCAACGCCAGCGATGTTCAACGTGTGAAGGAGCAGGTATTCGCGCTTGAACCGAGCGGATTGGGCTGCGTCGGCGTGTTCAGGAAGTAGTTTGAGAAGCACCTGCATTCCATCCGTCAGGCGGCGGGCACGGTAGAGGGCCGAGCCCGCAGTCACGTAGATCCGATCAATGGTCTGACAATTCGCGATAATCATTGCCCCCCCTTGTCTGGCGGCGACCTGGCCCGACACCTGCACTTTGCATTCCGCTGTTGAATGGAGTCCAGGCCCCTCACGGACGTTGGCCTCATCCAAAGTGATCACGTGGTGACTGCAACGATTTACAATCAGTTTACTCGGTTGCCAATGAGGTGCAGGTGCATTGGCAAGTTGAAAATGGGTCCATGCCAGCGGGGTACGACCGCATTCCGGCTTCGCGAGGTGTCAACATGACTACTAGACCGACCCGCCAAACAACGGACAAATCCCAAGCAACTGACGGTTCCGTTATCTACGTCGTCGACGACGACGAAGGCATCCGTCGGGCCCTTGACCTGCTTTTGCGCTCCGTAGGCTTGCGCGTCGAAACGTTCGAGTCGCCGGACGAATTTCTCCGGTTTCCTCACTCCTCGGGACCGAGCTGCCTCATCCTGGACGTGCGACTGCGCGGCAAAAGCGGCATGGCTTTTCACCAGGAAATCGTCAATAGCGGTATGCGTATTCCCGTCGTATTCATGACCGGTCATGGAGACATCGAGATGGGGGTGAAGGCGATGAAGGCTGGCGCGCTCGATTTCTTTGCGAAGCCATTCAAAGACCAGGACATGCTCGACGCGGTTGCTCAAGCCTTGGCGCGAGACAGCGAACGGCTCACGGCAGAAGCCGCGTTAGCCGGTCTGCGCGCTGCCTACCAGTCTCTTTCGCCGCGCGAGAAAGAGGTGATGGCCTTTGTCTTGTCCGGTCTGATGAACAAGCAGATTGCCTCTGAGATGAACTTGAGCGAGATCACGGTCAAGGTCCACCGCGGACAAGTCATGCGAAAAATGAACGCACGCTCGATGCCAGACCTCGTGCGCAAGGCCGAGTCGCTTGGTATCAAGCCCTGTCTGCCCGACGGCCGTCATTCCTGAACGCGGATCTGCTTGCGTTTGCCGCTCAACAGGAGATTCGCTTGACGGAGCAAGCTCAGTGAAGTCTCCTTGCCGCGCTTATACATCCGTATAAGCCGGTTACGCTAATGCGGCATCGGCATATCCAACCGTAGAGTAGACTCGCCCTCCGGCTAAACCTACTCTTCTCTCATCGCGGCACGCTTGCTGTTATTGCAGCGCAAAGCCCGCGGTTCGGCCCGACGACCCCATGGCACTTTCGGATGGCCGCCCGACCGGTTCCCTTCTTAACGTGTCCAAGGAATCATCGTGTCACATGTTCTACGTAGCTGGATCCATATCGGAAGCAACTCATATGGCGAGTACACGTTCGTGCCGTGGCTCGGCAGGACCGTCTATCGCCGCACAGTCGACTTCTCCACCATATGCATCCAGTAGCCGCAAGTCGGGCGTTGTTCGACTGCTGTTTCACTCTTTGGTAAGGAGCGCAAACGATCTTGAACGCTGAACACAATACGACTTCAGACATCCTGCCAGAAAGTGAATCTTGTCATGCACCTGCTTTCCCTGCGCTGTCCTCATCCCATCATCCATCATCGCATCAGCCGGACCGACTCACTTCAGCGCCCGACGTTCGAGACCCGTGGACGACGACGCCCGCGGTCATTGACTCATTTTTTTCTCCGACAGACCCGATGCGGAATCCTGCGGACCTGTCCGGTCGCTCCCGCCTGGGTGGCGAGCCGATCATTTCGCGTGAGTCGGACGGTAGTGACGTGCGCACCTATACGGTGACGGTCGTGGAGGAACTGTCCAATTCGCTCTTCGCGTTGCGCTGGCACGACGCTACGCTTTGCAACTACGAGGAGCAAATCTGGGCCCCCTGCTTCGCTCCCGCGGCAGGGCGTTGCGCCCTGTCTGGCGAGCCTATCAGCAAGGGCGACCGGATCTACCGTCCCCGAATCCGCGGACCGTTCAAACCACTCAACAGCGATGCAGTGATTCTGGCCAGCGAGCTGTATAAGGCCAGCACACGCGCCGGAGACGCGCTGGATAGCGTAGGTTGACTCCAGCTCGCCAGTAAAGCATCGTCGGCGCGCTGGCCGTCTCAGAGCGCGCTCCACTGTTTGCACACAAGCATTTCAAATTGAAACCGGGACGCGTCTCGACGATCACGCGTAGTTCGCGATCGCTTTCGTCATCGGTGACGCAGTGCCGCAGCCCCCTCGTTCACCGGATCGCCGGAGCGAAAGCGCTGCCGGTATTCGGCGGGACTGATCTGAAGCCGGCGGCTAAACGTACGCCGAAGTGTATCCGCGCTCTCAAAGCCGCAGCGCTTCGCGATTTCGCCGATCGGGTGGCGGGTGCTTTCGAGGTAGCGGCGCGCGGCATCGATGCGCGCGTCGTTCAGGAATGCGATGAGACTGACGCCGCATTCCTTGGTGAAGATGCGGGACAGATTGCGCGGACTCATTTTGAGCCGGCGCGCAAGCGACGTGGTCGTGTGATTCAGATGAAGGTTGTCGAGCAGGTACTGCTGAATTGACTGGATCTGGGAATCGCTGGCGGCCTGGGTTTCCAACAGGGGGCTGAATTGCGATTGGCCGCCCGCGCGGCGCACATAAACGATCAGATACTTGGCGACGTCGAGCGCCATTTGCTTGCCGAAGTCCTCTTCGATCATGACCAGCGCGAGATCGATGCCGGCGGTCACGCCGGCGGTCGTATAGAGGCCGCTGTCTTTTACGTAGATCTGGTCGGGTTCGACCTTCGCCTTCGGAAACATCGAAGAAAGACGCGTGGCGTCCATCCAGTGTGTCGTGACCGTCCGGTTATCGATCATGCCGGCGGCGCCGAACGCAAAAACGCCGTTGCAGATAGCGGCGATCCGCCTCGTGCTCTTGTGCTGCTTCGCGAGCCATTCGCTGAGCGTCGAGTCTTCGAGTACTTCGAATACGCCGAGGCCGCCGGGCACGATCACCGTGTCGAAATGCGGACACGGATCGAAAATGGTCCGGTCCGGCATCACCGTGAGGCCGCTGGAAGACAGCACGCTGCCGCGCGTCGTGCCGATCGTCAGCATTTCGTATTCGCACGTCCCCTGACTGAGGATGCGGACTTCCGCAAAGGCGTCCTTGGGGCCCGCGATATCGAGCAGCTGGAAGCCGGGGAACAGCACCATTCCGACAGTGATCTTGCGCATAAGGTGTCAGTCAAAATGGAGCCGAGGCTGGCGCGACGCATGCCGCATGCGCTCGCTTAGCGGCTCGCCTCGAGTTCGTCGAAGCGCCGGGTTCGGTAAAGCACCATCGATACGAGCCAGCTCGCGGCGAAGATACCAATGATGAAGTAGCCCAGCGTGCCGAAGTTGTCGTTCAACGTACCGATAGCATCCCACAGCTTGCCTTCGAGCTTCAAGTGGTCAGAAATCAGGCCCAAGGCCTCGATCGTGCCGACCAGCAGCGCGACCGCGACCGACACCAGCGTGATCGTCATGTTGTAGTAGATCTTACGAATCGGCTTGAGATACGCCCAGCCGTAGGCGCCGAGCATCAGGTGACCGTCGAGCGTATCGACCAGCGACATCCCCGCGCTGAAGAGCGCCGGGAACACCATGACCGCCCATGGCGAAATGCCGTGCGAAACCTGCGACGCGGACATGCCGAGCAGGCTCACCTCGGTCGCGGTATCGAAACCCAGTCCGAACAGAAAGCCAAGTGGGAACATGTGCCAGCTGCGCGTGACGAGCCGGAACATCGGGCGAAAGATCCGCGCGAGAAAGCCGCGATCGGCCAGCAACATGTCGAAGTCGTCGTCGACGTAGGCGCCGCCTGCGCGTACGTGGCGCCACGCCTGGAAGATCGATTTCAGAATCAGCAGGTTCAGGAATGCGATCGCGAACAGAAAGACGGTCGATACCGACGTGCTGATCAGTCCGCCCAATTCCTTGTATTGGACGAAGCGCGTGCTCAACACGCTTGCAACCGCAGCGACCGCGAGCGAGGCGATGACGATGATGGTCGAGTGACCGAGCGAGAAGAAAAAGCCCACGGCGACAGGACGCTTTTTTTCCTGCATCAGCTTACGGGTCACGTTGTCGATCGCGGCAATGTGATCGGCATCGACCGCATGGCGCAAGCCCAGTCCATAGGCGATCAACGCGGTGCCGAGCAGGACCGGGTGGTCCCAGAACGACACGAACGCCCAGATCCACGCGGCGGCATTAGTCACCAACAGCAGGCCGTAAATGCCAAAGAGCTTGCGCTGGACCTGAGGATCGGATCCCGTGAGTACATTGGACAGTTGCTTGAGCATGATAGATATCCTGATGAAACTTCGTTACGCGATATGGCGAGCGTTCTCGAGCCCTTGTCTGAACGCCGGAAGCAAGGGCACGGCTCAGTTACTGGACGGACGCAATGCGTGCAGATTCAGCGACGCCATGTCTGTGGCCGACAGCACCCCAGCCTGCGTCACGGTTTTTTCGAGGGCGAGCAGAAAGCGCTCGTAGTAATCCCACGGCGGCTGCCCCGCGCAGTATCCGTCTTCCCATTCGGCGATCGACTCGATGAGATTCTGGCGGAAGTCTTCCCACTCGAAGTGCCCCGCCTTCGACAGCGAAAGCGCGAGCCCGAATACCTGCCGTTCCCATGGCTTGTCGAACAGCAGTTTGCCTTGCATGCGCGGCGGAGAGTCCGGATGTCCAAGCATGCTGGAGGCGGCATATTCCTCGAACCGGGTAAACATGATCAGACCGCCGGCCGCGGCGACGCAGAAGGCGAGGGCACCAGCGCCACACCCATCATCGCTTCGGGTGTCACGAGCGCGGCCAGTTCCGCTTCGCTCATGCCTTCGGTGCCGGCGGGTCGCTCCGGGATGACGAACCAGCGGATTTGGGCGCTGCTGTCCCACACCTTGACTTCCGTGTCGTCCGAAACCGGCACGCCGAACTCCTTCAGCACGGCGCGCGGTTCGCGCACGCCGCGCGCGCGGAACACCGGGTCCTTGTACCAATAGGGCGGCAGACCCAGCACGGGCCAGGGATAACAGGAGCAGAGCGTGCAGATGATGAGATTGTGAACGCCGTCGCCGTTGGCGACTGCGGCCATGTGTTCGCCTTCCGCGCCTTCCATCCCGGCCGGGAACTCCATTTCCGCAATCGCCTTCGGTGTGTCTTCGACGAGGCGTTCTCTGAACGCCGGATCGATCCACGCGCGCGCCACAATTTTCGCGCCATTGAACGGGCCAGCCATCGTTTCGAAATGGGCCAGCACGGTATCGACCGAGTCGCTGCCCAGCACCCCTTTCTCGATCAGAAGCGCTTCGAGCGCTCGTACCTTGGCCGCGCTCGCGGTCTCGCGCTCGTCGTCATATTTGAAAAGTTCGCTCATGTTAGTTCCATGCCAGATGATGGGTGTAGAGATTCAGTTCGATGCATCGAGATACGCTTCGTATAAATCAGCGTAGATCGTCGTGTTGGGTTCGCTCTTGTCCTTGCCCCAAATGTCCTCGGCCTTGAATGCAATGCGATAGACGGGCATCGGCTCGCCGATGCCGTCGGGCCCGGTCGAAACAAAGTAGGAATAGGCGCCCGGATAGACGAAGTCGATCAGACCGCGCTTGTTGCGCAGGTAGCCCGGTAAACGCGTGTGATCGACGGCGGCTGGATCAGCGATGCACACCTGGGCGCCGGGTTCGAAACGCGGCGTCCGTTTCAGTGCGTTCAGCCCCGAATCGCCTTTTGCAAGGTAGTCGTTGATCTGCGTGGCAATGGCCGGATTCGGCTGCGCAGGCAGCGGCGCATCTGGTTGGGCGCGGTAATGCGCGGTCTTTTGCGCGAGCTCGTCGGCCGATACATAACCCTGATCGATGAAGAATTGAGAAATGCCCATCAGCCACTTTTCGTAGTAGCGGTATTTGAAGTATTCGAACGGCTGCATGCCTTCGGCGCCGGTGCGCAGCGACGCCCAGGTCCACGTATTCCTGAACGTGGTAGGCAGCGTCGCCACCGGGTACTTTGGCAGCGCGTCCGACAGATGCGTGCTTTCCGCCATCATCACCGTATGAATGCCGAAAATTCGCTTCTCCCACGGCTCGACGAAAACCCGTGTCTCGACATTGACGGGTCCGAGATTTTCGAGCCCGCCAAGGCTGTGCTGTAGTTTCATGGTGTGCGGTTCCTGAAGTGTTAGGTCAGTTGAGTTGGGCCTGGGGCTTGCGGCACAGTGCTTCGCCGAACGCTTCGGAGACGATGCCGAAGACAGCGCCGGTGACGAGCGCGGCGGCGGCCGCCAACGCGGGATTCTGGATGCCGACCGTGGTAATCGCCTTACCGGTGGCGACTGTGGTGCCGACCGTCGAAGCGAAGCCCCACACGACAGCGGGCAGTACATTCAGCAGCTTCAGTTTTGACACCTGCACCATTGCCGCACTCCCGACACCGACACAGATCGCTGCGGCGAGCGGGGCCGGACCGCTATTGGCGATCGCCATTAGCGAGAGCGACGCGATGACGAGGCCGGTGAGATTCGACGCGACGCTCTGCACGAAGCCACGCGGACCGCCGCCGACCACGAAGAACGATGCCCACGCGATAAACGTGACCCATACGGGGACCGGAAACACCGTTGCCGTGACATAGGTGTCGACGACGGCGAGCACGCCGATACTGACGGTAAGCGCATCAGTCTTCTTCATTGCAGACTCCTCGAGATAAGTTGGGCTAGTGGATACAGCTGAGAAACGATTCGCGTAGTCGCGGAAAATCCAGATTGCGGCCGATGAACACGAACTTGTTCTCGCGCGGCTCGTCCTTCTGCCATGCGCGTCCGGGTTCGGCTTCCAGCAACATATGCACGCTATGGAAATGGAACTGTCGCGCTTCGGCGTGGAAGTTGAGGACGCCTTTCATCCGCATCAGTTGCTGGCCTTGCTGCTGTACGAGTTCGTTGATCCAACGGTTAAAGCGCGTGGCATCGAGGTCGCCCTTTTCGACCAGCGCGCACGATTGAATCGACGTGTCGTGTTCGTGGTCGTGAGCGCCTTCGTCGAGCAGATCGGGCTCGATCGCGAGCAGCGTGGGGAGCGAGAAGCGGCGCATACCCAGCAGAGCGTCCGCGCGGATTTGCGAACGGGTCGAGGTGATGATGGCGGCGGTTGGATTCAATGAACGGATCGTCCGTTCGACGGCGACTAGCTCGCCTTCCGTGATCAGGTCGAGCTTGTTGATCAGAATGACGTCGGCGAACGCCACCTGTTCGCGCGCAATGTCGTCATCGAGTTGTCGGCGCAGATGCAGTGCGTCGACCACAGTGACGACCGATTCGAGATCCACGGCTTCGCGCAGGTCGGGATCGGCGAGGAACGTTTGCAGGACCGGTGCCGGATCGGCGAGTCCGGATGTCTCGACGATCAGGCGCTGCATGGGCGCCGCGCCGGTCTGCGGACGCGCGAGCAGCGCTTTCACACTGCCGACGAGGTCCGCGCGCACCGTGCAGCACACGCAGCCGTTATTGATTTCGACCAGCGCCTGTTCTTCGGCGACGATCAGTTGACCGTCGATGCCGACTTCGCCGAATTCGTTGACGACCACGCCGATTGATCCCGGCGCCCGTTGCTGCAGTAGCTGATTGACGAGGGTGGTTTTACCCGCGCCGAGAAACCCGGAGATGATGGTGACGGGAAGCTTGAGCGGTGTGGGTGTGCGATTCATGAGAGAGTCCGTTGCTGATCGAGACTGACTCAATAGAGCGAGTACCAGGCCTGTCGCCGTCATCCGTCTGTGCCGGAAATCAGCTTGTCCCGAATGCACGGAAAATGTGGCGGTTTTTGTCCGAGACGGAAATTGAGGACAAAACGGGTCGCTGATGCGACATCAATACGACGCCGAGCGCTGGTGCAATGGTGGGACTCGATGCCCCGCGACGGTGCGGAATGTTTCGTAAAGATGCGCCGCGGTGGAGATGACCACCTGGAAGACTCTACTGTTGCTGTGCGCCTCGCCACGGAATCGCCGGTTCGACATCACACGTCGCGCATTGAGGTGTTTGTCGGGCAGCAAAGCCAAACTGGATTGCCAGATCAAAGCCGCTTTCGACAGATCGATTGGCCTGTCAGTCACTTATGAAACTTCGCGGCTGTCCTGTGCGACTGCGTGGTCGGTAAGGGCCGCGCGGCGCCGACGCCTGAAAGACCCTATGACTTTCCGTGAGGCAGAGGCTGGCGCGCCTCCTGCGAGGCGCTTTCGATCGTCACTTCGCCGTGCAGCATGAACGTTGCCAATTCCGGCGCGCCCGGTTGAGCATCGGTCACCAGGGTCCAGTCGCGTTCGAGTGGTGTCCAGTGCTGCTGGCTCGCGCGATCCAGTTTGTGCGACGTCACCAGCACGAAGACGTTGGCTGCCTGCCTGATGATGCATTCCTTCAGATAGGCCTGCTCGGCGGTCGCCTCGCAGAGCCCACGGCCGGCGACTACACCGTCTGCGCCAAGAAAGGCCTTGTCGACGGACAGGCGGTTCAACGCGATCTGCGCGAGCGGCCCAAGCGTGCTCATGCTCGAGGGCCGCAGGTCACCGCCGATCAGCGTGACTGGCACGTCGCTAGATGCGAGCAGGCCAATTGCCAGCAGGTTGTTGGTGACCACGCGAATGTCGCGGCGGCCGGCCAGCAGCCGGGCCATTGCAGCGGTGGTGGTGCCGCCGTCGAGAAAGATGGTGTCGCCGTCCTGGACGTGGCTCACCGCCACCTGCGCAATCGCATCCTTTTGCTCGCGGAAGCTTTCGCGCCGCAGATCGAGCGACTCCTCGGGTTCGTGAATTCCGACCGAGGCGGCCGCGCCCCCATACGTGCGCACGATGAGCCGTTCGTCGGCGAGCGCGCGCAGGTCGCGGCGCACCGTTGCTTCGGACATGCCGAAATGCTCGCACAGGGCGCCTACGTCGTTCATGCCGGACAGGACGGCCTTCAGCATTGCCTCGCGGCGGTTCGTAACTTTCATGGTGATAGAGGGTAGCGGGTCATGCGAACGGTGCGCGCAATAGAGAGGAAAGGCGCCAACGGGCGTAAGTGTAATCAAACCGGCTGCCGGAGCAACGCGCACGGGGCGGGGCGCGCTGCGCCCGCGACGTCGTTACGGCAGGCGAGTGTTTTTGGCTCAATGTGATCGATTCGATCAATTTCGGCCCGCGCTACGCCTTGACACACTTGTTTGGCGAATTTGCCGACCTTGACCGGATAACAATGACCGGATTGCGCACAGGCGTCCCGTCGCGTACACTCCGAATGATTGAATCGATCAACTTAACATGATTGTTTCGATCATTTTCAAACAGGAGACAATAATGGCTCAGCTACCTATCAAGCGCGCGATCGAACGCGTTCCGGGCGGGATGATGATCGTCCCGCTGTTGTTCGGCGCAATGATCGCCACCTTCTTGCCGGACATGCCGAAGTTCTTCGGCTCGTTCACGAACGCGTTGTTTACCGGCGCGCTGCCGATTCTCGCCGTGTTCTATGTGTGCATGGGCTCGTCGATCGATGTGAAGGCAACGCCTTATCTGCTCAAGAAGGGCGGGGCGCTGTTCGCGGCGAAGGTTGGGTCCGCGATTCTGGTGGGTGTCGTGCTGGGCCACTTTCTGGGTGAGCAGCCGGTTTCGTCCGGCCTGTTCGCGGGCATGTCGACGCTGGCGGTGGTTGCCGCGATGAACGACACGAACGGCGGCCTGTACATGGCGTTGATGGGTCAATATGGGAAGTCTGAAGACGTCGGCGCTTACACGATCATGTCGCTCGAATCCGGCCCGTTCCTGACGATGGTCACGCTCGGCGTAGCCGGGCTGTCGGCGTTTCCGTGGCAGACGCTGGTCGGCAGCATCCTCCCGCTCGCGGCCGGCATGCTGCTCGGCAATCTGGACCGTGAGATGCGCAACTTTCTCGGCCGCGCTGTGCCTGTGATGATCCCGTTCTTCGCCTTGGCGCTGGGCGCGAGCCTCGACCTGCACAAAGTATGGCAAGCCGGCTTGCTCGGCATCGGCCTCGGCGTCGCGGTGGTGATCGTGACGGGCATCCCCCTGTATTTGACCGATCGGCTGACTGGCGGCACGGGTGTCGCAGGCGTGGCGGCAGCCAACACGGCAGGCAACGGAGCGGCCGTACCGGCGCTGATTGCAGCGGCCAACCCCGTCTATGCCGAGGCCGCGAAGAGCGCGACTTTGCTGGTCGCCTCGTGCGTCGTCGTGACCGCGATCGTGTCGCCGATCCTCACTGCGGCCGTCGCAAAGCGGATTGGCAAGCAGACCGACGCCAGCCGCGCGGCTGCATTGGAGGTGAGCCAGTGAACAACAAGAGCATTCT
This sequence comes from Paraburkholderia dipogonis, assembly GCF_046027395.1. Taxonomy (GTDB): domain Bacteria; phylum Pseudomonadota; class Gammaproteobacteria; order Burkholderiales; family Burkholderiaceae; genus Paraburkholderia; species Paraburkholderia dipogonis_A. The sequence continues at coordinate 181,704 of NZ_JAQQEG010000005.1, forward strand.
GATCATCGCCGACGACCTGTCCGGCGCCGCCGACTGCGCGATTGCGTTTGCGGGAGCGGGGCGCAGTACGGCGGTGACGCTGAACGCGTCGCGCGCGATGGGCGCGGCGGAGGTGATCGCGGTGGATACCGACACGCGCCGCATGCCGCCGGCCGAAGCCGCGCACTGCACCTGCGCCGCGTGGCTGGCGCAGCGCGGGCCGGGACGGCGTCTGTACAAGAAAATCGATTCGACCTTGCGCGGTAACTGGGCTGCGGAAGTGGCCGCGTTGCAGCCGCTCGCGGGCCTCGCGATCGTTGCCACGGCCTTTCCCGCCACCGGGCGCACCGTGCGTGAGGGCCGCGTGTTCGTGCGCGGCGTGCCGCTCGAAAACACGGAAACGTGGAAGCTCGAACACGCCGCGCTTTCCGCCGACCTCAACGCCATGGTCGAGGCGGTCGGCTTGCGCACCGCGGCGCTGGGTGTCGACGCGCTGCGTGGCGATCCCACAGCGTTGCGCGATGCCATTGCCGCGGTGGCGAGCAGTGGCGCGCAGGCGCTCATCGTCGATGCGGAAACGGATGCGGATTTGAGAGCACTCGCGCAGGCGACGGCGTCGATGGACGAAGCCCTGTTCTGGGTCGGCTCAGGCGGTCTGGCTCGTGAGCTGGCGTCGTTGAGCGATCTCTTCGATGTTGCCCCGGAAGCAGCACAAGACGTGCCGCCGGAGCCGGTGCAGCAGAGAAGCGCGATCCTGATTCTGGTGGGCAGCCTGTCGGCCGTCTCGGAACAGCAATGCGCGATGCTGCGCGAGCGTGCGGGCATGAGCGAGCTGATCGTGCCGCCGGTCGTGCTGCGTGCGGGCGAGCCTCATCCGGAGTGGGCGGGCTGGCAAGCGCGCGTCGGCGCGCATCTGAGCGCGCACACCGACTTGCTGGTGCGAATTGGTCGCGACAATCTGTTCGATCCCGCCGAAGGCGCCCAATTGTCGGCGGCGCTCGCTTCACTCGTGGCACCGTTTTTCACGCATCTGAGCGGCTTGATCGCGACCGGCGGCGAAACCGCGCGCGCGATGCTCGGTACAGCCGGCATCGACAGCCTGCAATTGCTTTCGGAAATCGAGCCGGGCGTGGCGGTGGGCCGCCCGCACGGCAATCCGCGCCTCACCGTCGTCACCAAAGCCGGCGCCTTTGGCAGCGAGCACGCGCTGTACGGCGCCTACCTTCATCTGCGGGGCACACCGGAGTTCGCTCACAACGAGTCCGGATCGGCACACCCGAGCGGCACCACAGCACCTTCGCCGGCTCGCGAAACGAACCAACGTCATTCAGGCAAAACATCATGAGCAACTATCTTCCAGTCATCGGCATCACGATGGGCGACGCAGCCGGCGTGGGTCCGGAAATCGTCGTCAAGAGCTTGACGCACGAGTCCGTCTACCGGCAGTGCCGCCCGCTCGTCATCGGCGATGCGGCGCGCCTCGAGCAGGCCAACCGGATTGTCGGCGGCAGCACGAAAGTGCGCCGCATCGCGACGCCGGCGGATGCGCAATATGAGCAGGGCACCATCGACTGCATCGACCTCGCGCTGATTCCTGCCGACCTGCCTTTCGGCGCGCTGTCGGCGCTCGCAGGCGACGCCGCGTATCAGTACATCGCGCGCGCCGTCGAACTCGCGAAGGCCGACGAGATCGATGCGATCTGCACGGCGCCGCTGAACAAGGAAGCGTTGCACGCCGGCGGTCACAAGTATCCCGGCCACACTGAAATGCTCGCGCACCTCACGGGCATCGAGGAGGTGTCGATGATGCTGGTCGCGCCGAAACTGCGCGTGATTCACGTGACGACCCACATCGGCATTATCGATGCGATCCGCAAGATCGAACCGGGCCTCGTGCAGCGCACGCTAGAGCGAGGCCACGCGACGCTGGTGAAGGCGGGCATTGCCAATCCGCGCATCGCCGTGTGCGGCATCAACCCGCATGCCGGCGAAAACGGCCTGTTCGGTTACGGCGAGGAAGAGGAAAAAATCGTTCCGGCCGTGCAGGTCTTGCGTGAGCGCGGCTGGGACATCGAAGGCCCGCTCCCGGCCGACACGCTGTTCTTCCGTGCGGGACGCGGCGACTTCGATCTGGTGGTGGCGATGTACCACGATCAGGGCCATGGTCCGGTCAAGGTGCTCGGCCTCGAAGCCGGCGTCAACGTGACGGTCGGCCTCGATGTGATCCGTACCTCGGTCGATCACGGCACGGCGTTCGATATCGCGGGCAAAGGCATCGCTGACGAACGCAGCCTGCTCGAAGCACTGCGTCAAGGCGCCGAACTCGCGACGCGCCGCGCCTGACGCGGCTAGAAATCGATGTACGTGCGCGGTGCCGCCCGCTCGCGCGGAGCGACACCGTGCCCTTAGGGCTGTAGTTGTCATGGTTATGCACACACGACGCACTGAAGACTTTCGCGAAAGGCTACTCGAAGCGGGTGTCGCGCTGTTCGCCGAAACGGGTTATCACGGCACCGGCGTCAAAGACATCGTCGAGCGTGCCGGCGTGCCGAAGGGCTCGTTCTACAACTACTTCGAGAGCAAAGAGGCATTCGGCGCGGCGATCCTGCATCACTACGCGCAGGAGCAGGCCGCTGAATGGAAGCGGTATTCGCTCCAAGCCGCGTCATCCGATCCGCTACTCGCGCTTCGCGGGATCTACGCGCACATCGTTGCCGACTACGAAGACTGTGACGACCGCTACGGTTGTCTGGTCGGCAACTTTGCAGGCGAGATCGCGCAGTCGAGCGATCTGTGCCGGCTCGCCGCGCGCACGACAGTCAATGAATGGCGTGTCGGCTGTGCCGATTATTTGCGCCGCGGCCAGGAATACGGCTCCGTGCGGCACGATCTTTCAGCTGAAGCCATGGCTGACCTGTTCTGGAACGCGTGGGAAGGCAGCCTGTTGCGAATGAAGCTGGATGACTCGGTCGAGCCACTGAGGGCTTGCGTGCATTCAATGTTCGATCTGTTTTTCAAATCCCCGCAGTAACGGTCGTCGCTGGTTTGAACGGCGTCTGGTTTCGATCCGGGCGGCCGTTTGCTTCGTTTTAAGACGACCGGTCATTTCAATGTAAGGAAAAGAGATTCAATGCAGAACTTTACGTTTCATAACCCCACACGAATCATTTTCGGCGAAGGCCAGATTGCCGCACTCGATGCGCACGTCCCGCCCAACGCGCGAGTGCTGATTACGTGCGGCGGCGGCAGCATCAAGAGCAACGGTGTGCTCGCGCAAGTGCAGGCGGCACTCGGTGAGCGCGCGTGGCACGTGTTCGGCGGCATCGAGCCGAATCCCACTTACGAAACGCTGATGGAAGCGGTTGCGCTCGCCCGTGAGAAGAACATCGATTTTCTGCTGGCGGTAGGTGGCGGTTCGGTGATCGACGGCACCAAGTTCATCGCTGCCGCGGTGAAGTTCGACGGCGAACCGTGGGACATTCTCGCGAAGCAGGCCGAGATCCGCGGCGCGATGCCGTTCGGCAGCGTGCTGACGCTGCCCGCCACCGGTTCGGAGATGAACAATGGCGGCGTGATCAGCCACCGCGCGAAAGGCGACAAGCTGCCGTTCCGTAGCGAGGCGACCTATCCGGTCTTCTCGGTGCTCGATCCGACCACCACCTATTCGTTGCCGCCGCGGCAGATTGCCAACGGTGTCGTCGACGCGTTCGTTCATATCGTCGAGCAGTACCTGACCTATCCGGTGGACGCCAGGGTGCAGGACCGTTTCGCTGAAGGCCTGCTGATCACGCTGACTGAAGTCGGCCCGCAAGCGCTTGCCGAGCCGCACAACTATGCGGTGCGGGCCAACCTGATGTGGACGGCAACGCTTGCACTGAACGGCCTGATCGGCGCCGGCGTGCCGCAGGACTGGGCGACCCACATGCTCGGTCACGAGATCACGGCGCTGCACGGACTCGATCACGCACAGACGCTCGCCATCGTGCTGCCGGCCATGCTGAGCGTGCGCCGCGAGTCGAAGCGCGCGAAGCTGCTGCAGTACGCCGAACGCGTCTGGAACATCGCCGAGGGTAGCGAGGACGAGCGTATCAGTGCGGCGATCACAGCGACCCGCGTGTTCTTCGAACGCATGTCGGTAGGAACCCGCCTGCGCGACTACCAGATTGGCGGCCAGTCAATCGGGACGCTGATCGCGAAGCTCGAAGAGCACGGGATGACGGCCTTGGGCGAACACGGCGACGTGACGCTCGACGTGAGCCGTCAGGTCTATCAATTTGCAGTCTGAAACGGGCCCGCATTCGCGCGGCTGATCACTTGGAATGGCATGATGAAAATTGGATTTGTAGGACTTGGCTCGATGGGCGCAGCGATTGCGAAAAACCTGATCGACTCCGGACACAACGTGCAGGTTTTCAATCGTAGTCCGGGCCGCGCCGAACCGCTGCGCGAAGCAGGGGCGAGCGTCGCGTCGAGTCCCGCGCAGGCGGCGCTGGGGGCCGACGTTGTGTTCACGATGGTGGCCGACGATGCAGCGCACGCAGCGGTCACGTTCGGCGAGGCGGGCATCGCCACCACGCTGAAACCCGGTGCGCTGCACATCTCGATGAGCACGATCAGTGTCTCCGCCGCGCAGGATCACGCTGCGAAGTACCGTGAAGCGGGGCTTGCCTTCGTGTCCGCGCCGGTGTTCGGCCGGCCCGATGCCGCGGCGGCGCGCAAGCTGTTCATCATGGCGGCCGGAGCCGACGAGCACCTCAAGGTTGCCGTGCCGCTTCTCGAAACGCTTGGGCAGTCGGTCGGCATTGTCGGCGACGATCCTTCGCAGGCCAATCTGGTGAAGCTGATCGGCAATTTCATGCTGTCCGTGATCATCGAAACGCTGGGCGAAGCCTGTGCCGTAGCGGGCAAGGCCGGCATCGATCCGATGCGTCTGGTCGAGCTGTTGACGAGTGCCAACTTCAATGCGCCGCCATACAAGATCTACGGCCCGCTGATTGCGTCGCAGCAATTCCAGCCGCCTGGCTTCTCGTTGCCGCTCGGCCAGAAGGACAACCGCCTGATGCTGGCGGCCGCTGAGGCACTGGGCGTTCCGCTCCCTTTGGCAAGTCTCGTCCACGACCGGTTCCTGACGTTGCGCTCGCAAGGGCTCGGCGCTGAACATGACTGGTCGGCGGTGGCGCTTTGTGCGTTGTCCGATGCCGGCTTGAGCAACGCGCTTCACGGCGGCCGAGCGTAATGGGCACGATGCCGCTCGCCATGAGCGGCATTCGACGTGTCGAACAGCGCGCGAGTGGGGATGTCGACTATGGGCGGATCCAGGCTGCTATTCCTGGCTCAGCTACGGCCCATATTCGGCTCCGCCGTCGTGTCACGCTGACGTCGTGGTCTCGCGGTTTCCTTGATCAACATCACGAACGCACTTGTGCCAATCAGACAGAGGCCCATTACCAACAGTCCGGCGGAAAACGAGTTGGTCAACGAGCGCGCGAAGCCGACAAAGTAAGGCCCTCCAAATGCCCCGATCATGCCGATACCGTTGATCATGCCGCTGATTCGGGCCGTCACTTCGGGGGGCACGAGATCGGTCGCGATCGACCAGAGTACCGGCTGCGATCCGTAAAGCGTCGCGCCGGCGATCACGAGCAGCGCCATGTTCGCGACGAACGTATTGGACTCAAAGGTCTCGCCGCCAGCCAGGAGGGCCAGGCCGGAAATGGCCAGCGGTATCGCGGAAAAGAGCCGCCGGTCCAGTTTGCGGTCGGACCAGTAAGTCAGGATCGGCATGAGCACGATCGCGAACGCGTAGGGAATCGATGAGAGCCAGCCGATGTCCGTCGGCGAAAGCCCCGGCTGTTGATGAATCACACTAGGCAGCCAGATCACGAAGCCGAGGAAGCCGGTGTTCCAAAGCAGGATCGCCGTTGCAAAGAGCCACACTGCCGGACGCCGCAACTGCGAGCCGAAGGACACTGGGATTGGCGACGGCGCTTGCGACGCGTGCCGTTTGTTTTCCGAGTCGAGGTGTTCGAGCAGTTGCGCGCGATCGGCGGTTTTCAACCACTTCGCGTTGCGCGGCGAATCGGCCACGCCCCACAGCCACACAAATACCCATACGAGCGGGAATACGCCCTCGACGATGAACAACGTGCGCCAGTCGCCGAGTTTCAGGATGTAGCCGGCGATAGGACCGCTCGCCATCGCGGCGAACGGGTAGCAAAGTTGCCAGATGCCATTTGCGCGAGCGCGCTCGGACGGCGCGAACCAGTTCCTGACGAACAGCAGGAACGTCGGGAAGATGCCGCCTTCGAATACGCCGATGGCGAAGCGAACCGCGACCAGCTCCTGCGCATTGTGCACAAACCCCTGCGCCATTTCGATCACTCCCCACAGCACCATCAGCATGGCGATCAACACCTTGCCGTGGCCCTTGTCGGCGATCCAGCCGCCCAGAACCTGCGAAGCACCGTAGCCGAGAAACAGCACGCCCGACGCAAATCCGAGAATCGAGGCGGTCAGCCCGAGCTCCTTGCCCATCGACGGAATCGCAAAGCCGATGTTGGTGCGGTCCATGAACGCGATGATAAGGGTCATCATCATTACGGGCAGTAAGCGAAACCATCTTTGCTTCATCGTCTGTCTCCATGTTTCGCGTGCACGGCGACAAGGCGGCAACTAGCCCAGCGCGACAACACGTGTTTATCTTTGTATCGCTACGTCTTGCTAACTATCCCGGCGTTGCATCGCGACGGTCTTAGCCGTCCCAGCATGCGAGGCACTGCACGAAATTCTGCTCAGGCAGCGCAAGAATTAAATCCGATCTGGCGCCGCGTTGAGCATTTGGGGCCAAACCTTCCGACTCACGTGTATCGATACGGCGCCGGTTGCCACTTCTTCCAGAAGTCGGGATCGTGGCAGATCACCAGTTCACCGCCGAAGAACTCGCACAGCAGGCGCAGCCGCGCGATCGATGCGATCGCCTGTTCCGTTGTGTGCGCATTGCCGGGCGGCGAATCGGGTTCGAGATTGGCCGGGCAGAACACGGCGTCGCCGGACATGAGCATGAGCGATCCCGACGGCAGACGCACCATCAACGATTGATGTCCCGGCGTGTGGCCCGGTGTCGTGAGCACGGCCACGCCGGGCTTGATCACCTGATCGCCGCGCAACAGTTCATAGTCGATGTCGCAATCAAAGTAGGCGCGCTCGTACGGCCGCGCGGCAAAGCTGTCTGGCTGATATGCAAAGCGGTATTCCGAACCCTGTACCAGGAAGCGCGCGTGCGGGAATAACCGGTTGCCGCCCGAGTGGTCCCAGTGGAAGTGGCTGTTGATGACGATCTTGACATCCTCCGGGGTACGACCGAGGTCGGCCAGCCGGGCGCGAATGTCGTCCCGTCGGTCATAGCGCGCGATCATTTCGGAGAAGCGCTTCATCGACAGGCAGGGATCGGCGCCGTCATCGCGTTCGCAGTCATGCGGCAGAAGGCCGGTATCGAACAGAATATGTTCACCGTCCGTCATTTCGATCAACGCGCCGGTCACGGGAACCTCGACGCGCGTGCCCATTCCGCGCCGCATCGTCAACGACGACTGGTCGTTGATCAGTGTGCCGAGGTTGAACAGCGCAACGCTTTTCACAAGCGTTTCAGTCGTGCCGGACAGGCTGGCTGACACAGTCATCGTCTCGTTCCTATTTATGGACCGCCAGGCTCCCGGTCGACGTTGCGACGAGTATGCTAGTCATCGCCCCTCAGAAGAAGTAGTCTTTACTTTCTTCAAAACATAAAATTTCTTTCGATGGACTCCCGCTATCTTCAGAGCTTTGTCTACGTGGTCGAATTTGGCTCGATCGCGGAAGCCGCCCGCCGGCTCGATCTGACGCCGGCCGCGGTGGCACAGCGCGTGAAGATGCTCGAGACGGAGTTGGGCGGCCAACTCGTGCGCCGCTGCGGACGCACGGTCGGTACGACGGAGGCCGGCGAGCGCATCCTCGAACGCGCTCGCAAGGTGCTGCACGACATCCGCGACCTGAAGTCGGATCTGGACAATCCGTCAATGCTGGGTGGGCAACTGCGCCTCGGCGGCATGGGAACGATGATGACGAGTCTGATCCCCGTCATGCTTGCCGAACTGCTGGCGCGTCACCCTGGAATCGACTTTTATCTCGAGCCTGGCACCTCGCACGACCTGTACCGGAAAGTGGTCAGTGGTGATCTCGATGCCGCGGTCGTCGCACGACCGCCGTTCAATCTACCGAAAAGTTGCGACTGGCACACGTTCAGGGAAGAGCCGCTCGTGCTCCTGACGCCTGCCGCGATGAAGGTGACGGATCCGCACGTCACGTTGCAGACGGAACCGTTTCTCCGTTATGACCGCAATGTTGTCGGTGGGCAACTCGCCGAGAGCTACCTGCGGCAACATGGCATTACGCCGCATCAACGCTGCGAGCTCGACGGGCTCGGCGCGATTGCCGCGTTGGTGGACCGCGGTCTCGGCGTTTCGCTCGTGCCCGACTGGACGACAAAACCACCTGCCGATCTATCGCTTGCCAAATGGCCGCTGCCGCATCCCTTTCAGAAGCGCGTGGTCGGGTTGATATGGGGACGCTCTTCGGTGCGGATCCGGCTGATCCAGGCTTTTTTGCAAGTGGCCCTGGAATTCAATAGTGGCTAAGCGGCACAGTGCCGTTGCAAATTTATCGTAAATGCAGCCTCGTCGATATCGCTATAGAATTGACGCGGCCCAACCGTGAATGTCGATGATTCGCGGGCCAGTAGGGCCGTTTCGCAACTCTCTAGTCGATACACTTTCAATGTCCCATAGCACTCGCCGGCCCACGGGCCGCGCTTCTTTTGGTCGGCGTCACCTGAGCAAGGAGATGCTGCTCCCAATGACGAGGCGAGCTGCCTCTGAGATCTCGCTTGCAAATCACCTTGCGCTTGCGGTCTGCCGCAAAGGGCAAGGAAACGCTCATCTGATCAGTGAGTTGAACAGAGCCGTCTATCTGACGTACTACTTACAAGAGGTCGGATTCGGTAATGCATCTGTCGATTTGTATCGGCGTGCCGAGACTGCATTGGATCAAGCTGCTGGCAGGGCACAGCGTGACGGCGTGTGGCAAGTCAGTGCGGAGGTCGCGAGTATGCTTGAGGAAATCCTCGCCATTCACGATCAGCAACTGACGGCGGCTGCGACCCGACACGTGATCGAGGCCAAAGCGCGATTTGCCAGGTTGAACAGAAGCAACCTTCGTTCGCCAGTCTCGGAAGACGCACGGCCGACTGATCGCCGCGACGACTCCGGGTTCAACGTTTCCGCGACCGCCAACAGGTTGCAATAGTCCGGCAGGGAACGCGCTCCGTAGTAGCCAACCATACGGGGCTGCCGTTCCCGCGCCGCGCTGCGGCGTTCAATTGGCGCTGGGTGCCGTTGCCGTTGCCGTTGCTGTTGCGACGAGTGCCGGCGCCGCAGCCGCTTGAGCCAGTTCATCGCTCGACCATCCACCGCCGAGCGCATGCAGGAGTTGCACGTTCGCGCTCAACTGGCGCGTCTGGATATCGAGCACGCTGCGTTGTGCTTCGAGTGCGACCGTCTGCGCCTGCACGACATCGAGGTAGCCCACCACGCCCTGGCGATATTGACGCAACGCGAGGTCGACCGAGTACTGCGCGGCGTTGGCTGCATCCCGTTGCTCACCCAACGCAGTGCCGAGATACGACAGCAGGGCAAGGTTGTCTTCAACCTGCTGGAATGCAGACAGCACCACGCCGCGGTAGCGTTCTCCCGCTTCTTCGGTTGCCGCCTTGGCGGAGTCGAGTTGCGCACGACGGTACCCGCCGTCGAACACGTACTGCACGATCTGCGGGCCGACCGCCCAGAACAGATTGGGCGCGCTAACGAGGCCGGCGTACGCTGCGCTTTGCACACCGCCCTGCAAGCTCAGCATGATGTCCGGGAAGTAGGCCGCCCGTGCGACGCCAATCTTTGCGTTGGCCTCGGCCACCCGGCGTTCCGCTGCAGCGACGTCGGGCCTTCGCTGCAGCAGCGTCGACGGCAGGCCGGTTGGAATCGCCGGCAACGCGATGGCGGCGGTCTGGGGCGGCAGGCTGAATTCTGACGCAGAGGTTCCGACCAGGACCGCGATCGCGTGTTCAATCAGTGCCCGTTGCGCCAGGTTCTGCGACAGCTGCGACTTCGCCGAGGAAAGTTGCGTCTGCGCCCGGGAAACGTCGAGGCCCGACACGATCCCGCTGTTGTGCAACGTTTCAGTGAGTTGCAGCGCCTTCGTATACGCCACGACAGTCTCGTTCAACAACTCGGTTTGCTGGTCGAGGCCGCGCAAGCGGAGGCAACTGTCCGCGAGTTCGACCTGCAGGCTCAGCCTGACCGAGGCCAGATCGGCCTGGGTCGCCTGCGCCTCGTCCTTGCCGGCCACCACGGAGTCGCGCACGCGGCCCCAGAGGTCGAGGTCATAGTTGATTTCGCCGCCAAGCGTGACGGAGTTGTAGTCGTTCGGGCCGCCAGCGCGCAACGGCCGGGTGTCGGACTGGCGATCGCGCTGCGGCACAGCGCTCACACTAATCGACGGATACAGTCCCGATTCGACCTGCGCCACGAAGGCCTGCGCTTGCGCATAGTGTGCGTACGCCGCGCGCAAGTCGGTGTTGTTCGCCAGCAGACGTGTTTCGAGATCGTCGAGCTGTGCGTCGCCATACATCTTCCACCAGCCGTTGCGGTCGATCCGGTCGGCGGGCTGTGCCGTGGTCCAGGGGCCAACGGTCTTGTATTGCGCTGCGACCGGCGTCGGCGGGACCTGATATTGCGGCGCGAGCGAGCAGGCGCAGAGCGCGACGACACTCGCGAGAAGCGTCGGAAGTCCATACTTAACCATGTGCGGCTGCCTTCTTGTCGGTCGCTGTCGCCACTTGCACGCTGTCGCCGTCAGCGAGTCCGTCGGGCGGTGTATCGATCACGCGATCCGTTGCGGCGAGCCCTGAGCCGATCTCCACCGAGTCGCCCAGGTCGCGGTTGATCTTCACCTGTTTGAACAGCACGTGACCGTTCGCGCCGAGCGTGGCGACCACGACGCCGCGGCTATCGAAGACGAGCGCGCTGGCCGGTACACGGAGCGAATCGGCGGAAGCGGGCAGGGAGAATTTCAGGCTGGCGAACCCACCCGGCAGCAGCTTGCCGTTGGCGTTGTCGACCAGCAGTTGAACCAGCGTCGTTCCCGAGCTCGAATTGACCGAGTCTGCCGCTGCAATCACGCGCGCGGTGAACTGCTGGCCGGGATACTCGGGGACGGTCAGGATGGCGGTCGTGCCGTCGTGGATCGCCGGTGCGTAGTTCTGCGGCACCTGGACATACACGCGTAACTGCTTGACGTCGGAGACTGCGAACAGCTCCTGTCCGACCCCGCCGCTGCCGGCGTTGACCAACGCGCCGACGTCGGTATCGCGGGCGGTCACCACGCCGTCGAATGGCGCGACGATGCGCGCGAAAGCCTTGGTGGCGACGAGGCGGTCCACGTTGGCCTTCGCGGCCGCGACGATCGCTTCCTTGGCGGTGTAATCAGCGGTGCGCTGATCGACATCCTGCTGGGCGACGGAATCGGTGCCGCTTAGCGCTTCCCAGCGCTTCGCGGTCGTACCCGCGACCAAGGCATTCGCCTGCGCACTCTGGAGATCCGCGCGCGCTTGCAATAATTGCTGGTCGAGCTCGGGCGTTTCGATTTCGGCGAGTACCTGGCCCGCTTTGACCGGCGCGCCGATGTCGACACTCCATGATTTCAGATAGCCGCTGACCTGCGCGAAAATCGGCGCCCGCGTAAATGCTTCGAGGCGGCCGGGCAGCTGCAGCGAGGGGCCGTTGGCGTCGCGCAAGGGCTGGATCACGTTGACGGTCGGTATGGCCTGGGCGTCGGTCCAGGTTTTCAGTTTGCGGGCATCGGCGGCTCGCAGCGTCAGGCCGGCGACGACGATGCCTAAGACGACCAGCAGGCCGACCACGCCTGCTACCAGAAGCGGGCGGCGCGACGATGTGTTAGTGGGAAAAGTAGATTCAGACGACATGAGCGGGACCTCCCGAGACGGATGCCGGGGTAGCCGCGCGCCCGGGGCGCGCGTGCACGATACAAAAAATGACGGGGACGAGGAACAGCGAAGCGGTGGTGGCAAACAGCAGACCGCCAATCACTGCGCGGCCAAGCGGCGCGTTTTGCTCGCCGCCTTCGCCGAGGGCGAGCGCCATCGGCATCATGCCGATGATCATGGAGAGCGCGGTCATGAGCACAGGGCGAAAACGCGTAAAGCCCGCTTCGAGCGCGGCCTTGAACGGGTCGCCGTGGACGGCAAAACGTTCGCGGCAGAAACTGACGACCAGAATCGAGTTGGCCGTCGCCACCCCCATGCACATGATCGCACCGGTCAATGCCGGTACCGAGAGCGTCGTGTGGGTTGCGAACAGCATCCAGACGATACCCGCCAGCGCGGCAGGCAACGCGGTCACGATCACGAACGGGTCGGCCCACGACTGGAAATTGACCACGATCAGCAGATAGATCAACACCACCGCACCTAGCAGGCCGAACAACATGCCGGCAAAGGCGCTGTTCATCGTCTGCACCTGGCCCAGCAGCGCAACGGCGGAGCCCTTCGGCAAGGTGCTGGCGTTGTCATGCACGATGCGCTGGATATCGGATGCCACCGCGCCGAGGTCGCGGCCCTGGGTGGTCGCGAAGATCTCGACCATGGGCTGGATGTTGTACTGGCTGACCACCTCATTGCTGCTGGTGCGCTCGACTGTCGCCAGACCACCGAGGATCTGGGCGGTGCTTCCGCCGCTGGCCGTGATCGGCAGATTTTGCAGGGCGGCGAGCGAATCGAGGCTGTATTGCGGCGTTTGCATCACGATCGGATAAGACACCCCGTTCGCGTTGTTCAGCCAGAACGTGGGCGCGACCTGGCTGGAACCCGCGAGGTTCACCACCATACTGTTCGTCACGTCCCGCTCGGTGATGCCGAGCAATTGCGCGCGTGTGCGGTCGACATCGACGTTGAAGGTCGGGTTGCCGTGCGACTGCTCGATCCGCGCATCGACCACACCCGGCACATCGCGAACCTGGCGCAGCAGACGGTCCGCATACGCGAAGTTGGCGTTCAGGTTATTGCCGCGAATCTGCAGGTCGATCGGCGCCGGCGAGCCGAAGTTCAGGATCTGACTGATGATGTCCGCCGGCGGGAACGAAAACGTGACGCCCGGGAATTCTCGCGGCAATCTCTCGCGCATGACGCGAACATACTCGTCGGTTGGACGATGGCCTTCGTTCAGCGCGATCTGGATGTCGCCGTCCTGCGAGCCGACCGTACCGGTGTTGTTGTACGCGGTATTGATGCCGCTGACCGGCAGGCCCATGTTGTCGACCACGGTGCCGAGGTCCGCGGGCGGAACGATCTGGCGGATCGCGCCTTCGACATCCGCAAAGATCTGCGCGGTTTTTTCAACGCGAACGCCGACCGGTGCGCGCACATGCATCAGGATTTGTCCGGAATCGACCGAAGGGAAGAAGTTGCGGCCGAGGAACGGCACCAGCGCGAACGAGAGGACGACAAAGCCGAGGAAGCCACTGACGAACGGACGCCGGTGGGTCAGCGCGAGTTCGAGCAACCTGCGGTAGGCGCTGCGCACCTTTTCAAAGCGCGCTTCGAAGCCGCGCTGGAAACGCCCGAGCGGACCGGGGCGCTTCGTGTCCTGGGCGTGCTCGTCCTGCACATGCTGTTTCAGCAGGTATTTGGCCATCGTCGGCACAAGGGTTCTCGACAGGATGAACGATGAGATCATCGCGAAGATCACCGCTTCAGCCATCGGTACGAACAGGAACCGCGCGACGCCGTTCAGGAAGAACATCGGCACGAACACGATGCAGATACACAGCAGCGAGACGAACGCCGGCGTGACGATCTGCGCGGCGCCGTCGAGAATAGCCGTCTCCACCTCCTTGCCATGCTCGAGGTGCCAGTTGATGTTTTCGATGGTCACCGTGGCATCGTCGACCAGAATCCCCACCGCTAACGCGAGACCGCCAAGCGTCATGATGTTCAACGTCTCGCCGAGCGCGGACAGCGTGGCGATGGAGCCGAGGATTGCGAGCGGGATCGAGGTTGCGATGATGATTGTCGAGCGCCAACTGCCAAGGAACAGCAGGATCATCAGGCTCGTCAGCACAGCCGCGATCACCCCCTCGCGCGCCACGCCGGTAATCGCCGCGCGTACGAACAGCGACTGGTCGCCGATGGGCTCGATCTGCAGATTATCGGGCCATGACGCCTTACCTGCTGCAATCCGCTCCTTGATGCCGGAAATGATGCCGAGCGTCGAAACCGAACCGTTCTTGAGCACCGACATCAGTACCGAGCGCCGGCCGTCGACGTGCACGATATTGGTCTGCGGCGGGCTGCCGTCGCGCACATTCGCAATGTCACGAATATAGACCGTGGTGCCATTGGCCGCCTTGACCGGCAGATCGCCCAACGCCTTGATTTGCGACGGTGCATTGTTCAGTTGCAACGTGTACTCGTAGTCACCGATCTTTTCTGTGCCGACCGGCGTAATCAGGTTCTGGCCGGCAAGCGCATTGGCGACATCCTGTGCGGACAAGCCCCGCGCCTGGAGTGCCGCCGGGTCGACGTCGATTTGCACCTGACGTGTCTTGCCGCCGAACGGGTAAGGAATCGCTGCGCCTGCGACCGTCGTGAGAATCGGGCGCACCGCATTCAGGCCAAGGTCACCGAGGTTCTGTTCAGAGAGTCCCTTGCCGGATAGCGCCAGCTGGATGATCGGCACGGTCGACGCGTTGTAGTTCAGGATCAGAGGAGGCGTCGTACCTGCAGGCAACTGCCGCAATTGAGTTTGCGCAACCGAAGTCACCTGCGCGTTCGCCGTGCTGATATTCACGCCCGGCTGGAAGAAGATCTTGATGATCCCGAAGCCGGCGACCGATTCCGCCTCGGTATGCTCGACGTCGTTCACAGTGGTCGTCAGCGTGCGTTCGAATGGCGAGGTGATGCGGCCGACCATCTGGTCCGGCGGCAGACCCGTGTACTGCCACACGACGCTGATCACGGGAATCCTGATATCCGGAAAGATATCGGTTGGCGTCCTCATCGCGGACAAAGGACCGATGATGAGGATGAAGATCGCCAGGACTACGAAGGTGTAGGGTCGCCGAAGGGCGATACGGACTAGGCCGAGCATGAGAATTCCAGAGCTTGGGGTAAAACGTAAGAGTGTCTTGGCGGAGGCTAGCGCGGCGTGCGATGACGCGCAGCCGTGTGCTTGTACCTGCCACAAGCACAGGACGCGCTTGAACTGCCGGCATATTCGAACGCGACGGAATACTGGATAGGGCTGCGCATAATCTGCATTTCTTGAGAATTGCTCTGCTGCTTACGATCAGTCAAAAAGCTTGCGCGCATCTTTCAATTGCCCGGCGTTTGGAAGAGAAAGACATGCGCAACGAAGAGGGTTGCCTTGGCCACATGCCGATGTGCTGCAACGCAACTCAAGCGCGAATGTACACAAAGCTCGGCATTCCTGCTGAAGGACAAATAAGACGCCAGGCACGTGTGAATGTCAGCCGGGTTCATTTCGCTTTGACCACACCTACCGGGAATACCTTGTCATTGCTGGACAGAGGGATGTCTGGAAAGAACCGGACACAGGCGCACGAGCATCGCTTCCTGCGCACGCTAAACCGTCGGCTTTTTTTATTACCAATTGTTCGAGAGGTCCACATGCGCTCTGGACACCTGCGCCAAGTGGCATAGGAAGAACTAACTCCTATTCTGGAGATGAGGTCTTCACGTCACTGTCACATCATTCGAGATGAACGTGACGATAAACGCGACGTTTTGCACAAAACAGTTGTGCGGAAAACAAGTGGACCAGCAAGTGATTTTCACGCCCGCGAGCCGGTCGTCGATCGGCGGCGAGCGCCGCTTTCAATCGCATGCCGACCTCCTTTTCCATTTCGAAATGTACAAGGGCAACGTTGCCTGCGGGCCGCATAGATTTGCTGGATTGAAGATTCAGTAATGGATAAGGGGCGAAGGAAAGTTTAGCTAACCGTCGCGTAACTCAAGGCGTGGGAGCGCGTCCTACACTTCAGTCCTTGCCTGATTCCGGAGTGCTCCATGGCACCGCGACCCTCCCTTGCGATCGACTCTGTACGTGGCTTCGAATTGACGGGCGACGGTCAGTATTTGATGTTGAAGGCCAATCAGACCTCCAGCATTGCGTTGCATTGCTCAGTCATGCACGAGTTGCTGGCGGCCTTGTCGAACGCTATTGGCGTGTCGGAGCGGATTCGCAGCAAGAACAAGAGTGTGAAATTCGCGATGCCGTGTGAGGCCTGGGAGATCGGCAAGGACGCCGGCGCGGCAGCCCATCTGATTCTTACATTCCGTCTGCCCGGCGGCGCGGAACTGTCGTTTCGCATGCAACGCACTGAGGCTGCACACATGACGGAAGTCCTGGCGCTTGTGAGCGGCATCGCAAAGATCGGTGACTTGTCCGCCATCACGGTGCAATAGCGCTCGCGTCTGAATCGCCGCCCTCGATCGATATGCGACACAGCGTATTGCAGTCGGGTCTCCACGTTGTGTCTCTATCATTTGGCTTCCCTTTGCATGCTTGTTCAAATTTCAACTACACGCGGTAGCAGGGCGGTGACTGTCGTCGGCTTGAGTGTGGCAGCGATGTCGGCCCACGCGAGCGACTCGTTCGTGATTCGCGATATCCGGCTCGAAGGATTGCAACGCGTCGAACCTGGTACGGTGTTCGCCTATCTGCCCATCAAGCAAGGCGACACCTTCAGCGACGACAAGGCATCGGAGGCCATTCGCGCCCTGTATGCCACGGGCTTCTTCAACGACGTCAAGATCGCGACCGAAGGCAACGTCGTCATCGTGCAGGTGCTGGAACGTCCGGCGATCGGCACGATCGACTTCGCCGGCATTCACGAGTTCGACAAGGAAAACCTGACCAAGGCGCTACACGCCGTGGGTTTGTCGCAAGGCCAGTACTATGACAAGGCGCTGGTCGACAAGGCCGAGCAGGAACTGAAGCGCCAGTATCTGACGCGCGGCTATTACGCGGCCGAAGTCACCACCACGATCACGCCGATCGACCGCAATCGCGTGGCGGTGCTGTTCTCGGTGGCTGAAGGTCCGAGCGCGAAGATCCGCCAGGTCAACTTCATCGGCAACAAGGCGTTCAGCACGGGCACGCTGCGCGACGAAATGCAGTTGTCCACGCCGAACTGGTTCTCGTGGTACACGAAGAACGACCTGTATGCGAAAGACAAGCTGACCGGCGACCTCGAAAACGTCCGCTCGTATTACCTGAATCGCGGCTACCTCGAGTTCAACATCGACTCGACCCAGGTGTCGATTTCGCCGGACAAGAAGGACATGTACCTGACGGTCACGCTGCACGAAGGCGAGCCGTACACGATTTCGAACATCAAGCTGGCGGGCAATCTGCTCGACCGCGAGCCGGAGCTGGCCAGGCTCATCAAGATCAAACCGGGTGACCGCTTCTCGGCGGAAAAGCTGCAGGCCACCACCAAGGCGATCGTCGACAAGCTGGGCGAATACGGCTATGCGTTCGCCACCGTCAATGCGCAGCCGCAGATTGATCAGGCCAACCACAAGGTCGACCTGACGCTGCAGGTGGACCCGAGCCGTCGCGTCTACGTGCGCCATATCAACGTGGTCGGCAACACGCGTACCCGCGACGAAGTGGTGCGCCGCGAAATGCGCCAGATGGAGAGCTCGTGGTTCGACTCGAACCGCCTCGCGCTGTCGAAAGACCGGATCAACCGTCTCGGCTACTTCACGGATGTGGACGTGACCACGGTGCCGGTCGAAGGCACGCCGGACCAGGTCGATATCGACGTCAAGGTGACGGAAAAACCCACGGGCTCGATTTCGCTGGGCCTGGGCTACGGCTCGGGCGAGGGGCCCATTATCTCCGCGGGCGTATCGCAGGACAACGTGTTTGGCTCGGGCACGAGCCTCGCACTGAATGTGAACACCTCGACGACCAACCGTACGTTGACGGTCACGCAGGTCGATCCGTACTTCACGATTGACGGCATCAAGCGTATCACCGACGTCTATTACCGCACGACGGAGCCCTTGTATTATTCGACCGACTCGAGCTTCCGAATCATCACGGCAGGAGCGGACCTCAAATTCGGCGTGCCTTTCTCCGAGGCGGACATGGTGTACTTCGGCCTGGGGTTCGAGCAGAATCGTCTGGATATCGATGCCAATACGCCGCAGAGCTATAAGGATTACGTCACGCAATTTGGCCGTGTCTCCAACAATGTTCCGTTGACGGCGGGATGGTCGCGTGACGACCGCGATAGCGCGCTTGTTCCAAGCCGGGGCTACTATACGCAAGCCAATGCCGAATACGGCACGCCGCTGGGTGATACACCGTACTACAAGGCAGACCTCCAGGCGCAATACTATTATTCATTCGCGCGTGGCTTCGTGCTTGGCCTGAATTTTCAGGGCGGCTATGGCAATGGATTGGACGGCAAGCCGTATCCGATCTTCAAGAACTACTACGCGGGCGGTATCGGTTCAGTGCGTGGGTATGAACCAAGTTCGCTCGGCCCGCGCGACGCGACCACCAACGATCCCATCGGTGGCTCGAAGATGGTCGTCGGCAACATCGAGCTGACCGTTCCATTGCCCGGATCCGGCTATGACCGCACGTTGCGCGTCTTTACCTTCCTCGACGGCGGCAATGTCTGGGGCAGCGAAGGCAGTAGCATCGGCGCGAACGGATTGCGCTACGGTTATGGGCTGGGTCTCGCCTGGATCTCGCCGATCGGTCCGCTCAAGCTGAGCCTGGGCTTTCCGCTCGTCAAGCACGCAGGCGATCAGTATCAGAAATTCCAGTTCCAGATAGGCACATCGTTCTAAGGCTATCGTCGGACCGCTCTGGTCGATCCCTATCGTCACGTTGCCTCACACGATCCGTCCCGCGTTGGAAGCGCCCGATCGCCGATACGTCCGGCAACGGAACGTAGAATGGCGATGAAATCCTGCATGGGCTGCGACGGCAATTCGTGCTTGCGCGTGACGATACCGTAGCTCGTCATGGTCCGGCTGATGGGAACGGGCAGGTGCCCGAGCAGACCCTTGCTTACATATTTTTCGACAGCGGCACGCGGCTGCAGCGAAATCATGTCGGTCGCCTGCAACAGTTCCAGTGTCGAAAAGATTGAAGGCGTTTCCACCATGCCCACTGGCGCGGGAATGCCCGCGCCGGCGAACGTTTCGTCGAACAGCTGCCTGATAGCCGTTGCTTGCGGATAGAGGATCCATGGCCACGCGCCAAGATCGGCCAACTCGAGCCGCCGCCGCTGCAGCAACGGATGATGGTGTCCGACGACTACCCAGACCGGTTCCCCGGACAGCACCTCGAAGTCGAACAGTACTTGGTGGCGCGGCTCCGTCAGACGGCCGACCATCACGTCCAGCTTCCTCTCTTCGAGCCAGATCGCCAGTTGGTCACTGCTTTGCTCGACCAGTTTGATGACCAGTTGCGGCCGCTGCTGGCGGATCTCCCTGATGCCGGTCGTCACCACCTGAGCGGCCGAAGCCGAGATAGCGCCCACGGTGAGATGACCGTAGCCGCCATCACTCAAGGTGCTGAACTCGTTCACGAACTTGCCCAGATCGGCGACCGCCGTGGTCGCATAGCGCACGGACAATACGCCGAGATCGGTTGGGCGCATCTCCCTGGGTAACCGTTCGAACAACCGGGCCCCGAACATCGATTCGATGTCACTCAGGATTTTTGTCGCCGCGGGCTGGGTGATAAGCATCTGTTCGGCTGCGATGCGTAAGTTGCGCGTGCGTCCGAGGGCATCGAGCAGTTGAAGATGTCTGAAGCGCAGCCTCGCCAGGACGCTCGAGGTACGCACCGTAAATTGTCTGGACATGGGGTAAACACGCAAGAACTCATAACCGGATGGAATCGATTGTACTGAATAAGAGATTGGATGTTTATTGGTCGGCTGCCTAAAGTTGCAGCTGAGCGAATCAACGCGCGAACCGGCGGCAAGCCGCGTGCGCCAGACAAACTTCAGTGGAGACAGACATGACATCCCCGCTTTCACTCAGCGTAACGGACACGCTTCCGTCGGACGGGTTGTCCGGCACGCTTGTCGGCCGCGCCTGGGTTCCTGCCACGAATTCAATGCCCGCAGGTCCCGCCGTAGTCGTTTTGCGCGCCGATGGCGTGTTCGACATTTCCGACGCGGCACCAACCATCAGCAGCTTGCTGGAGCGGGAAGATCCGGTCGCGACAGTGCGAGCCGCGAGTGGCCGCTGGATCGGCAAGCTGGACACGATCATCGGCAATACCGCCGATGCAACGGGCGGCGCGGCGTGCAACCCGGAGCGCGCCCGTCTGCTCGCGCCTTGCGATCTGCAGGTCATCAAAGCAGCAGGGGTGACCTTTGCGGCGAGCCTGATTGAACGAGTGATCGAGGAGCAGGCCAAGGGCGACCCGCAAGGCGCGGTGCGCGTGCGAGAGCAGATCAGGTCGCTCGTCGGCGATAGTCTCACCAGCATCCGACCGGACTCCGCCGAGGCGCGCGAATTGAAGGCGCTGCTGATCGAGCAGGGACTATGGTCCCAATACCTGGAAGTCGGAATCGGCCCTGACGCGGAAGTCTTCACAAAAGCGCCGGTGCTGGCGGCTCTAGGTACGGGCACGGAGATCGGGCTGCATCCGAATTCGGTCTGGAACAACCCGGAGCCGGAAATCGTGCTGTCGATCGACAGTCGCGGCCGCGCGCTTGGCGCGACGCTGGGCAACGACGTCAATCTGCGCGACTTCGAAGGACGCAGCGCGCTCCTGCTTGGCAAGGCGAAGGACAATAATGGATCGTGCGCGATTGGCCCTTTCCTGCGGCTTTTCGACGAGACTTTCTCGATCGACGACGTGCGCCGCGCGACGGTCGATTTGCGCGTCGAGGGCAGCGACGGTTTTGTCTTGCGCGGCGCGAGTTCGATGGACCAGATCACGCGCGACCCGCTCGATCTCGTTTCGCAGACGATCAGTTCGACCCATCAATACCCCGATGGCGCGCTGCTGTTCCTCGGAACGCTCTTTGCGCCAATCGAAGACCGCGACGCCGCTGGCGCGGGCTTCACACACAAGCTGGGCGATATCGTGAAGATTTCGAGCCGGCAGCTCGGCACGCTGGTCAACCGGGTCAACCACAGCGATCGCATCGAGCCGTGGACCTTCGGCGTGCGCGCGCTGATGGCGAACCTTGCGGCACGAGGACTACTCGGCACAGCCTCTCTCTGATCACCTACGAACCCGCTCTGATGCGCCATAACAGACCGGCATACCCGGCTTCCTCAAGGAGACAGATGAGATGCAGACTCAACACGGTACGCAAGACCCGTTGGAAAGCGCGGTGCGCAAGGCGCGCCTGCGGCTCGCACCCTTCCTCGCGCTGATGTTCGCGCTATCGATGCTCGACCGTTCGAACGTCGGGTTTGTCAAACAGGCCCTTCAGGTCGATTCCAACATCGGCAACGCAGCGTTTGCACTCGGGGCCGGGATCTTTTTCATCGGCTATGCCGTGTTCGAGATCCCGAGCAATCTGATGCTGCATCGGGTGGGCGCGAAGCTCTGGTTGAGCCGGATCATGGTCACGTGGGGGCTTGCATCGGCGGCCATGATGTTTGCGCACAACGAGGCCTCGTTCTATACGCTGCGCTTCATTCTGGGCGTGGCCGAAGCTGGTTTTTCGCCTGGCGTCATTCTCTATTCCACATACTGGTTCCCTGCACGCGAACGCGGCAAGGCGCTAGGCATCTACTACTTCGGTTTGCCAGTGGCGCTCGTGCTGGGCAGCCCGTTGTCAGGTTATTTGATGGAAGTCATGGGTGGCCGCCTCGGGTTGCACAACTGGCAATGGATGTTCCTCATCGAAGGTCTCGCTGCGTCAACGGTCGGCATCGTCGCGTTCTTCTATCTGGTTAGCAAACCGCGCCATGCGAAGTGGCTGACGTCAGCCGAAAAAGACGCGCTGGAAAACGCCATTGCAGCGGAAGACCGGCACAAGGTCGCGCATGGGCCGGCTACTGCGCTGAGCGCGCTGCGCAACTGGAACGTGCTTCGCTTCGTATCGATTTACTTCGCCATTCAGGTCAGCGTATATGGCGTCATCTTCTATCTGCCGACGCGGATTTCGGAGCTGACCGGTACCGCCATCGGCTCGAAGGTCGGCTTTCTGACCGCCATTCCCTGGTTGTGCGCACTCATCGCACTGCGCTTTATCACCGGCTACGCGGACACGAGCGGGAAGCATCGGCAACTCGCCGTCGCCATGCTGGCGGCGGCCGCGGCAGGCATAGCACTGTCGACCCTCGGTACTCACATCGGACCCGTGCTCGTCGCATTCTGTATCGCGACGGTCGGCTTCGTTGTCGTCCAGCCGCTCTTCTGGACCTTGCCGACGGCCTATCTGAGCGGTACCGCGGCAGCGAGCGGTATTGCAATGATCGGCGCGCTCGGCAATCTCGGCGGCTTCATCGCGCCGACATTAAAGACGGCAGTGGAGACGCTCTTTCATAGCCCACGTGCAGGCATGTTCACCCTGGCGTTTGCAGGTGTCGTCGGCGTGCTCCTGCTTCTGAGCATCGGCTTGCATTCACGCCGCGTAACCGAAGCGCCGATTGGCTCGCCCGAAGCGACGCTGCGCTAGGCACAGGCAGGCACGCTGCACACGATTTAACCGGAAATTCACATGAGCATTCTCGGACCTCATTACATCGGCGGACGACGCAGCGCTTGCGCATCGATCAATGCGCTCGTCGGCCTTGATGCCGTAACGGGCGAAGCAGTGCGCGCAGCGCAGATCGAGGAGGCTACGTCATGATATTCGACGCGGAAAACGCAATGGCCGATCCTTCGGCAACCGTTGAGCCGATCGTGCAACTGCATCCAGTTGACGATGTCGTCATCGCGCGGCACCAGCTTGTCGCGGGCATGCGCATCCGCGGTAGTCTTGCCGTACGCGGGTTGATCCCGGCGGGTCATAAGCTTGCCGTCCGCGCTATCGAGGCGGGCGCGCCAGTGCGGCGCTACGGTCAGATCATCGGCTTTGCGACGCGTGCCATCGAAGCCGGGGAGCACGTCCATACGCACAACCTTGCGATGGGCGACTTCGATCGGGACTACGCGTTCGGCGCAGATGCGAAGCCGGCGTCGACGGTCGCAGCGGCAGCACGGTTCATGGGCATCGTACGCGCTGACGGACGTGTCGCAACGCGTAACTACATCGGCATTCTGACATCGGTTAATTGCTCCGCAACGGCGGCTCGCGCCATCGCAGATTACTTTCGTCGCGATATTCATCCACAAGCGCTTGCGGACTATCCAAACGTTGATGGCGTGATCGCGCTGACGCACGCTCAAGGCTGCGCGATCGATTCCGAAGGCGAAGCGCTGGAAATGATCCGGCGCACCCTCGGTGGTTATGCCCGGCATCCTAATTTCGCCGGCGTACTGATCGTCGGGTTGGGCTGCGAAACCAATCAGATCGATCGGCTTGTGCAAAGCCAGGGTCTTACGCCCGGCGCGGCACTGAAGACGATGACCATTCAGGCGACCGGCGGCACGGCGCGCACGGTGGCGGCGGGCATCGAACAGGTCAAGGCGATGCTCGGGGAAGCGAACAACGTGCGGCGCGAGCCCGTCGATGCAAAGCACCTCGTAGTCGGCTTGCAATGCGGCGGCTCAGACGGCTACTCCGGCATTACCGCAAATCCGGCACTCGGCGCGGCAGTCGATCGTCTGGTCTCGCACGGTGGAACGGCGATTCTCTCCGAAACCCCCGAGGTCTACGGCGCCGAACATCTATTGACGCGCCGGGCCGTGTCACGTGAAGTCGGCGAAAAGCTCATCGAACGGATTCACTGGTGGGAAGCTTACTGCGCGCGCATGAATGCCGATCTGAACAACAATCCATCGGCCGGGAACAAGGCCGGTGGGCTGACAACGATTCTGGAAAAGTCGCTTGGCGCCGTAGCGAAAGGCGGCACGACCAATCTCGTCGACGTCTACCGGTACGCCGAACTGGTGCGTGCACACGGTCTCGTTTTCATGGATACGCCGGGCTACGATCCAGTTTCGGCGACCGGGCAGGTCGCGGGCGGGGCAAACCTGATCTGCTTTACGACCGGCCGCGGCTCCGCCTATGGTTGCGCGCCGTCGCCATCGTTGAAACTGGGAACCAATACCGCTTTGTGGCAACGCCAGGAAGAGGACATCGACCTGAATTGCGGGTCGATTCTCGACGGCGAACGAACCGTCGATGAACTCGGTGAAGAAATCTTCCAGCTTATGCTTGCGACCGCATCGGGCCAGGCATCGAAAAGCGAGATTCACGGATATGGCCAGAATGAATTCGTGCCCTGGCAGATTGGCGCCATCACATAAGGCGGTGTTTGCGTTTCCTTTGGCTTGACTAGCGTAAGCCATCCTGGATGAGCCTAGTTCGACTGCGTAACCCCGTACGCGTTAGGCTCCCGCTTCTTCGGCGGCACGATCATTTCGATTTTGCCGACGAGGAAGATATACGAAAGGATGCCGACAACGGCGACGATCGAGACGTACCACATCGCATAGTGGAAGTTGTGCGTGCGCTGCAGGATCATGCCGAAAACGATGGGCGTAGTAATACCGGACAGATTGCCGAACAGATTCAGGAAGCCGCCCATCGTACCGATGAAATTGCGAGGAATGACGTCCGTAAACACGACCCAGCCGAGATTAGCGACGTTGTTGCCGAAAAAGGCCAGTGAGAGGATTCCGATCGCGATGACGGGCTGGTTCTCGAAAAAATTGACGGTGACGATCATGGCGGTCAACACGAGGCCGATGATCACCGGCAACTTGCGCGCGACCGTGACCGATTTGCCCTTTTTCAGAAGGCTGTCACTGAGGAAGCCGCCCGCCAGCATGCCGACCATCGCCATGAGATAGGGAATGGATGCGCCCAGTCCCGCTTTGGAAAGCGTGAGATTCAATGCCTTCTCGAGGTAGACGATGAACCATGTCATGAAAAAGATCAGCGTCGAGTTGTAGGCGAACTGCGTGATGAACAGGCCCCAGACAGTTTTGTTCTTGAGGAAGTACAGGATGTCGTCTTTCTCGACCACGGTGCTGACCGTGGATTGATCCTGAGATCCGTAGCCACCACCGGCCTTGATAAGATCGAGTTCGGCCTGACCGGTTTTCGTGCTGTCTTTGGGGTCACGATAAACGATCAACCAGTAGACCCCAAAGACGAGCCCCACTCCACCCGTTGCATAGAACACCATTTGCCAGCCGTAACGGCTCGTCAGAAAAGTCAGGACGGGTGTGAACAATGCAAGCCCGATGTATTGCGAACTGATATAGGTCGCTGTCGCTCGTGCGCGTTCGTTCTTTGGAAACCAGTTTGCGACGATCTTTGTATTCGAGAGATACGAGGGCGCTTCAGCGAGGCCAATCAGGGCCCGGCAGACCAGCAGCACCGCAAACGAGGCGCCCAGGGTCGCGAAAAGATGATGGGAAGCCAAGCCCATCGCGAGCGTACATGTGCTCCAGATGACTATCGCACTGCCGTATAGAACCCTCGAACCGATTCGATCAAGGAGATAGCCCACGGGAAGCTGGGCAGCCGCATAAGTCCACGTGAACATCGAAAAGAGCAGGCCGAGCTGGGTCGGTGAAAGGCCGAACTCCCCCTGGATCCTGCTGCCCGCGATCGAAAGATTCGCACGATCCATGTAGTTGATGGCCGTGACTACAAATAGTAAAAAAACGATGAAATATCGGGTCTTTGTTGTTTTCATGATTTCGCATTCAAGACGCCGTCTCGAGGCTCGCCCAAACATGCATTGCCCGCATGGAGAACCGGCGACTCGTTGTCCTGCTCAGAGTGGGAGTTTTACAACCGCATTGTTCTGCGTGCTGCGATAGATGGCTGTGAATAGTTCTACGGTCTTCCGGCCGTCCAGTCCGTCGATCAAAGGCTTCGTGCCATTGCCGACGGCAGTCAGGAAATCATCTATTTGCTGCTCGTGATAGAAGTAAAGGGAATCTGGGGAATTGAAAGTCTCCGCATCCGCTTTTCTCCACTCGGCGAGCATTCCTTCTTCGCTTTTGATCGTCCAGATATCGTTGTAAGGCGGTTCGGTAATGGTCGAGACGCCGGCGATGAACATCGCGCCGCCGTCCGTCTGCACGCCGACCGACGCGCCGTTATCTCCATGAATATGGACCTTCCCGTACAAAGCAGGATTCTGTGAGTTGCTGACCAGAATGTTGGCAATCGCGCCGCTTTTGAACTTGATGATGGCCGCCGCGGTATCTTCGACCTCGATGTAGTCGTGGTTGACGTTCTTCCACACTCCGTAGACCTCATCGATATCGCCCAGATACCAGAGGAGCAGATCGAGCTGATGAGGTGCCTGGTTCACGAGCACGCCGCCTCCTTCGCCGGCCCATGAGCCACGCCAGGGATCGCTTTCGTAGTATTGGCGGTCGCGCCATCCGAGCATGACGACGTTGCCGATCACAGGGCGGCCGATCTTGCCCGCATCGATGGCCCGCTTGATTCGCATCGCGGACGGATAAAAGCGCCGTTGGCACACGACGCCGACCGTACGCCGGTGTTCTTTGGCACATGAAAGAATGGCATCGCAGTCTTCGAGCGACGAAGCGAGGGGCTTTTCTATGAGAACGTGACAGCCGCTTTTCAAGGCGGCGATCGCAACTGGAGCATGCTGAGGATGCGGGGTGCAGATGCATGCGACGTCGACCTGCGCGGCTTCCACCATCTCTTCGACGCTATCGAACGCTCGCACGCCGTACTGTTTGCTGAAGGCCGTTGCTCGATCGAGAGAGGTGCTGCATGCCGCGACGAAGTCCGAGTTCTCCAGATTCGAGAGCGCACGGGCATGGAAATGACCGACCTTTCCGCAACCGATGATGGCTGTTCTGAGTTTTTTCATGTGATACGGTGTTACGTCACTAGTTCGAATGTGAACGCACGATGTCGATCGCGGATCGCGTGGCACCACGCGTGAAGAGGCATCCATCGGTTTGTTTGCGCGGCAGGCTCATGACGGTGCGCCACGATCAAGTGAAGTCGCTGCAAGCGCAAGCCGACTTTGCAATGGAATGAGTGCGAGCCGGCCAAGGCGGACATCTATGGATGACGGGGCGAACTTTCAGGGCGGCCGGGAGTCGATGTCGGCCGCATCACAGCCTACGCCTTCAGATGGGGCTCCAGCAGCGACAGGTCCGCAACTGAAAGACGATCGTGCGCGGTCCGCACCTGATGCCAGTACGGGTAGAGCAGGGGTGGCGCGCTGACCTTGTCGAGCCGCTCGCGCTGTTCGGCGCTCAGCCTGAGATTCGCTGCGCCGAGGTTGTCGAGCAGTTGCTTCTCGTTGCGACCGCCGATGATGACCGACGTGACGGCGGGGCGGCCGAGCGTCCATGCGAGCGCGACCTGCGCAGCCGAGACATTCTGCTCGCCGGCGATTTCAACAAGCGTATCGACGATCGACCACAGTCGTTCGGCGTCGCGGATCGGCGGCTCAGTCCAGCCGGCGAGCTGACGCGTGCCCTCGGGCGTCGCGTCGCGGCGGTGCTTACCCGACAGCAGGCCGCCTGCGAGCGGGCTCCAGACGAGAATGCCCAGGCCTTGATCGAGCGCGATCGGCGCGAGTTCGTACTCCGCTTCGCGTGCTTCGAGCGTGTAATGGATCTGCTGGCTCACGAAGCGCGGCAGGCGATCGCGTTCGCTCACATGCAACGCCTTCATCAGGTGCCAGCCCGAGTAGTTCGAGCAGCCGACATACCGGACCTTGCCATGCCGGACAAGCAGGTCGAGCGCTTCAAGCGTTTCTTCGAGCGGCGTGAGTCCGTCCCATTCGTGCACCTGGTAGAGGTCGATCACATCGGTCTTGAGACGGCGCAAGCTCGCCTCGCAGGCTTCTATCAAATGATGCCGCGACAGACCCCGGTCGTTCGGGCCGTCACCCATGGGAAAGCGGGCTTTCGTCGCAATCAGCACGCCGCCTTTGCGCTTGCCGCCGAGCGCCTGGCCGACGATTTCCTCCGACGCACCATTCGAATAGACGTCCGCGGTATCGATCAGGTTGACGCCCGCATCGATGCACATGTCGATCTGCCGGCGCGCCTCGTCGAGGCCAACCTCGCCGACGCTGGCGAATTTGCCTTTGCCGCCCATCGTCATCGTGCCTAGCGTGACGGTCGACACCTTGAGGCCCGAACGGCCAAGTTGACGGTAGTCCATGATGAAGCAATCTCCATGTATGTTGTGAGGATTCACAACTGGCGTGCTGTCGTTAAGTCCCATTGCGCCCGCATTTCGTGCGCAGCGTTCCTTCACGTCCCCAGACATTCGACGATAACGGAGATTGAATTACCATTCCAATAGAAAGATGTGATCCAATTGTGCGGTTTCCGTGATTAATCGTCTCTGCAGAAAGAGTGCCAACGTGGATTTGAAGCAACTGGAACATTTCGTGGCGGTCGCAGAAGAGCGGCATTTCACGCGCGCGGCGCGGCGCCTCAACCTTGTGCAGTCCGGATTGTCCGCGTCGATCCGCTCGCTGGAAGAAGACCTGGGCGGGCCGTTATTCAATCGCAGCACGAGGCGAGTCGCCTTGACGCCTGCCGGCGAAGTGCTGTTCGCAGAGGCGCAGCGGGTACTGGCTGCCGCCCGCGACGCGCGGCACGCCGTCACGCAGGTTCACGGGCTCGCACGCGGCCGGCTGAGTATTGGCGCGATTCACGGTCTCGCGCCTTTCGTCGACCTGCCGGCTTCTCTAGGACAGTTTCGGGCCGCGTTCGGCGGGATCGACATCGAATTGACACTGGACGGCTCGCGTGCGTTGATTGACGATGTGAGGGAAGGTCGACTCGACCTCGCGTTCACGCAGCCACCGGATACGCCGCTCGACGATCTTGGATCGCACATGTTCGCATGCGAAGGAATGGTCGTCGTCTGCGCGACGCATCATCGGCTTGCGGGCGCCAGCGGGCTGGAGCTGGCCGATCTCGTCGACGAAACATTCGCCGACCTGCGCCCGGAGTGGAGCGTGCGGCGGCTCGTCGATCGAAGCTTTGCGGCGGCGGGGCTGCAGCGCCGGACCAGCTTCGAGGTCAACGACATGCCGATGTTGCTTGAACTGGCCGCAAATGGGCTGGCGATCAGCATGGTGCCCGAATCCGTGGCCGCGGCGAGAGGGAGCAACACGCGCGGCGCGCCGGTCGCAACGGCGCGCCTGTGCGAGGCCGAGGAACCCTGCTGGGAACTCGCGGCGGTTTTTAAGGGAAGCGCGGGAGAACCGCTGATACCCGTCGCCCGTGCTTTCCTGGACTTGCTCAAATTGCCCGCGATGGCGACCTGACGCTCGACTGACTCCCCGCGGCGAACCCGCAACCATGCTTAGGACCGCTTGCCAGCGGAAGTCCGGTCGATCACACAAAAAAAACGTTCATGCTAGGATCGCCGACTCATTGTTCCAACGGATCGGGATCGCAGTCGCTTGTGGGCGCCGCGATTCCGGCACCAACGAGGATTCTCATGACTCATTCTGCCCTGACTCCGGGCGCCGTTGCCGTGATCACCGGCGGCGCCGCCGGCATCGGCCTGGCCGCTGCCAAACGCTTTGCGCAGCTTGGGCTGCGCATCTGCATTGCCGACCTCGGCACCGATCGCGTCGCGCAAGCGGTGGAGGAAATCGCCGCGCTGGCCGCAAACGGCACGCAAGACGTCTTCGCGGTTGAGACCGACGTCAGTGTCGCTGACGATGTTCGCCGCCTGCACGCAACCGTCGTCGAACGCTTCGGCGGAACGGATGTGCTGATGAACAATGCCGGTATTCAACCCGGCAGCGGGATGTTCGGTCCAACCGGGAATTGGGAGCGCGTGCTGGGTGTCAACTTGTGGGGCGTGATCCACGGTACGCAAGTCTTCGTGCCGGACATGATCAAGCGCGGTCGTCCGGGGCTCGTGATCAACACCGGTTCGAAGCAAGGCATCACAACGCCGCCCGGCGACCCCGCATACAACGTTGCGAAGGCCGGTCTGAAAGCGTTCACCGAAGCGCTGCAGCACGAACTGCGCAACACCGCCGACTGCCGGATTAGCGCTCATCTGCTGATTCCTGGCTTCGTGTTCACGGAACTGACACGCAACGGCCGCATAGAAAAGCCCGTCGCCGCATGGACGCCCGAGCAGACCGTCGATTTCATGTTCGAGCGTCTCGACGCCGGCGACTTCTACATACTGTGTCCCGACAACGACGTGCCGCGTTCACTCGACGAACTGCGCATCCTATGGGCCGCAGGCGATATCGTCGAGAACCGGCCCGCGTTGTCGCGCTGGCATCCGGACTACGCCACGGCATTCGAAGCGTTCATCAAGCAGCCCCGTTGACTCAAGGGCCAGCACTATGTGGCAACAAAGTGAAACCTATCCCGATCCCGCAGTGGAAGTGCTCGATCCGCGCTTCCTGAAATACCGGATCACGAACGCGGCGGTCGAGCGGCTTGCGACTGGCATGCGCTTCGGCGAAGGACCGGTATGGTTCGGCGACGGCCGCTTCCTGCTGTGGAGCGACATTCCGAACAACCGCATCATGCGGTGGGACGAGGAATCTGGCGCGACGTCGGTATTTCGCAGGGCCTCGGGGTACGCGAACGGCAATACACGGGACCGCCAGGGGCGGCTCATCACCTGCGAGCACGGCAACCGGCGCGTAACACGCACCGAGTACAACGGCACGCTGACTGTGTTGCTCGACCGCTTCGACGGCAAGCGGCTGAACTCGCCGAACGACGTGGTCGTGAAGAGCGACGACAGCATCTGGTTCACGGATCCGCCGTTCGGCATCTCCAACAACTACGAGGGTGTCAAAGCCGAGCCCGAGCTGCCGACCCACGTGTACCGCTTCGACCCGGCCCCCGGCCGGGCGGAGGTGGTCGCCGACGACATCGTCAATCCGAACGGCATCTGCTTTTCGCCCGACGAACGCCGCCTCTACATCGTCGAGTCGGGCTCGAAGCCGCGGCGCATCCGTGTGTACGATGTCGAGGACGGTCGGCGCCTCGTGCACGGACGCGTATTCGTCGACGCGGGCGAGAACGGCGCGCCAGACGGTTTCCGTTGCGACACGGACGGTAACCTGTGGGCCGGTTGGGGCACCGGACCGGGACTCAACGGTGTGATGGTATTCGCGCCGGACGGCGACGCGATTGGGCGCATCGCTCTGCCCGAACGCTGCGCGAACGTGTGCTTCGGCGGCGCGGCATACAACCGGCTGTTCATGGCGGCCGGGCAGTCACTGTACGCGCTATACGTGGATACGACTGCGGCGATTGCAACCTGAGCGCGTCGGCGGATTGCGTTCGCGCCCGGTTGGCGGGTTCAAGACGTGCGCTGGCGCTCGCTGAACGGAATGCCGCCTCTTGACTTGGAGTCTGGTGGAGACTCCACGATCTGCACGACAACCTGTTCAGCGGCGACACCGAGGCTGTCAACGACAGCTTTGGTAATCCCCGTCATCAGCGCTTTCTTTTGCTCGGGTGAGCGCCCTGCTACTGCGTAAACAACGACTTCCGGCATAACATACTCCAGCGGGTTGGCAAGGAACTGCAGTTGCAATCATAGCGGCACTGCACGACGTGTGCTCGAGCCCAGGCCGTCCTCACGCAGCGTTCGTCAGTCGGTCGGCGTTGAGGCCGAATTGATGCGCGATCGATTGCAGCCTGTTGCGCCATTCCCAGACGCCGAAGACGTCATGTACGTTTTGCAGGCAGCTCAGCAGGCTGACCGTCTGCGGGTCGTATACGTTGATTTTCGAGCGCAGTAGCGCTCTTTTCAGCGCGGCGACACCCACGTCCATATAAGCAGGCACTTCGTGCTTTTTCCTGCTGACATAGTGGATGGGAATCCCTTCCATCACTGTCAGGTAGTCGCGTGGCTTGATGAAGTTGCCGATTGGACAGCCGCCGCAGTAACCGCGATATGCGCCGCCGCCGCGCGGCAGGAGCGCTGTTTCGCGTTGCTGGAACAGATGCTGGACCGCCTGGTCGAAAATGACTTGATGGCTTAAAAATTCGAGAGTCATTCTGTTCTCCTGCCGCACGCGAGTTTGCGCGCTCGCTGGTTCTGTCGGAATGAGAGAAGAGTAGGTTTTGCCGGAGCACGAATCTACTCTACGGTGGGATATGCCGATGCCGCGTTAGCGTAACTTGCCTATACGGAGGTATAGGTGAGGTGACCAGCGCCACGAAAACTCGCAACCCGGCACCGTGCTCATTGATAAATACAAGTTAAGACCAGGTTAAGTGCACGTGCACTATATGCATGGAATTGCAGATAAACTTCGCACCCTGTTTTCCAGCTTGTCGGGACCTTCGATTCGAAAGCTTGGGTGCGGATAGGTGAGCGCATCGCTTCTCAAATAGCTAGGATGCCTTACTCTTCTTTCGCAGCACTACCCATCAGTTCATATGTCTCCGCGACTCTGACCAATTCACCTTCACTCTTTGCATCAGAGCCATCCGTGAGAAGGTGGCGCGTCATTTCAAAGTCGGCGCGTCGTCCACATCGAGGCTTTGGAAGGCATCGCATACGGTCTGATGCTTGAGCGTTGTCCCTATTAAGTCAGTTATCCTGATGTATGAACAATCACGCTGCATGTCAATCAACAAGTTAACACTCCAAAGTATGCAAGCGAGTTCAAATCGTCTCTAAATCTGGATAAGTGTTTGCCGTAAACAGGGATGAACGACTGTGATCCGCACAGTGGCGTCTTCGGAGAAGAGAAATGAGAACTGGGAAAGCAGCAATGTCGCTGCAGTTGCGCATTGCGTCGACGATGGGGTTTCTAGCTGTCTTGATGGTGGCAATCGGTGTTCTGGGTTTGCTCGGCACCAGCCGGGCCAATCGCGCGAACCAGGATACGTACGAGAACAAGCTGACCGCGGCGACGAACATCGGCAACGCGGAAATTTATATTGCGCGCACTCGTCTCGTGCTAGACCGCGTCGCATTGCATCCCGACGATCCGAAGACTGCCGGACTGATCGAACGTGCCGGCGGCTATTTCGACGAGTCGGAGAAGTGGTGGCAGAAGTTCGTCGAGCAGCCGCATGAAGCCGACGAGGCGAGCTTGATCGGTGATGCGAGCGAGCGCCGGAAAGCCATGCGAGGCGGTATTTCCGCATTCATCGATGCGATCAAGGCAAATGATCACGTCCTGGCCGACAAGATCACGATGACGCAGTTGGGTGATCTCTACAACGACATGAACATTGCGAACCAGAAGGTCAAACTCGCGCTGTACACCAACGCAAAGAGGAATTACGAGGCGGCGGAGTCGAGCTTTCACACGTTCGTTACGCTGTCGATCCTGATGATCGTGGTCGGCGTCCTGGCCGCCGGTCTGAGTTGGGCCGCACTGCGCCGCGCGATCATGAGTCCGCTGAGCCAGGCGCTCGAGCATTTCGATGCGATCGCGGAAGGCGATTTGAACCGTCGCGTCGAAATCGCCAAGGAAGATGAAATGGGCACGCTGCTGCGCGGCGTGGAGAAGATGCAGACGAGTCTCGCCAGGACCGTGCGAGCCGTGCGCGGCAGTAGCGAATCGATTGCGAGCGCAACCGCGCAAATCGCTTCGGGCACGATGGACTTGTCTTCACGCACCGAAGAGCAGGCGGCGTCGCTCGAGGAAACCGCCGCTAGCATGAGCGAATTGACGGCCACGGTGAAGCAGAACGCGGACAGCGCGCGCACGGCGAGTTCGCTCGCCGACAGCGCCTCGCTTGTCGCCACACGCGGCAACGAGGTGGTCGAGCGTGTGGTCGGCACCATGGGCAGCATCGACGCGAGCTCCCGCAAGATCGCCGACATTACGGGGACTATCGAAGGCATCGCTTTTCAGACCAATATTCTTGCGCTGAACGCGGCCGTTGAAGCCGCGCGCGCGGGCGAGCAGGGACGCGGTTTCGCGGTGGTCGCCTCGGAAGTGCGCAGTCTCGCGCAACGCTCTTCGTCGGCGGCGAAAGAGATCAAGTATCTGATCGCCGAATCGGTACAGACCGTGACGGTCGGCACCGAACTCGTGGCGGACGCGGGCAAGACGATGCAGGAAGTCCTGCATGCCGTGCGTCAGGTCACCGATATTGTCAACGAGATTGCGGCCGCTGCGGAAGAGCAACGTACCGGCATCGAACAGGTCGATACCGCTGTCAGCCAGATGGATTCCATCACGCAGCAAAACGCGGCGCTCGTCGAGCAGGCGACCGCCGCTGCTCAGGCGCTCAACGAGCAATCCCGTAACCTGCACGGTTTTGTCGACGTGTTCAAGCTTGCCTGATTTTTTTTCACCCCCCAAAACAACACAATGACGTTACCCAACGATCGCAGCCGGCGCAGCTTTCTCAAAGGCTCGCTGGCGATTGCACCGATAGCCGTCGTCGGCGTCTCCGGTGCTGTAGTCCAATCTCGCGCGCAGCAACAGGATGTCGGGATGCCTCCTCCTGATCGCCCCACCGACGATAACTACACCCCCGGCTATTTCACGCCTGAAGAGTGGGCGTTCGTCAACGCCGCATGCGACGTCCTGATCCCCAGGGACAGCGTAGGCCCAGGCGCCGTGGAACTCGGCGTGCCGCAATACATCGACCGTCAGATGCAAACGCCTTACGGCGACGCGACGCGCTGGTACATGCAGGGCCCATTCCTGCCTGCCGAGGCCGAGTTCGGCTATCAGTCGAAGCTGACACCGAAGGAACAATACCGGCTCGGCATTCGCACGATCAACGCGTACTGCCGCGAAAATTTCGGCGGCAAGACCTTCGCCGAGCTGACGCACGCGCAGCAGACCGTTTTCTTCAAGCAGATCGAGTCGGGCAAGCTGAAGGTTGAAGGTTTCAAGCTGAAAACGTTCTTCGAATCGTTCCTGCTGGTCAACGTCAACGAAGGCTATTTCTGCGACCCATCGTACGGCGGCAACAAGGACATGGCGGCGTGGAAGATGATCGGCTACCCCGGCGTGCGCGCCGATTACCTGGAGTTCGTGGGTGAGGCCAAGCCTTATCCGTACGCCCCGGTCAGCCTGTACGGCAAGCGAGGATAAGCATGGCAACCATCAGGAAGAAGCCAGTCGACGCAGTGATCGTCGGCTTCGGGTGGACCGGTTCGATCATGGCGATCGAACTGGCGAACGAAGGTCTGAACGTGGTCGCGCTCGAGCGCGGCGACGCTCGCAACACGGTGCCGGATTTCGCGTATCCGCAGATCGCCGACGAGATCAAGTACTCCGCACGCCAGGCGCTGCTGCAGAACCTCGCGAAGACGACCGTCACGAACCGTCACACCAGGAACGATACCGCGGTGCCGTACCGGCAGATCGGTTCGTTCAAGCCGGGCGAGGGCGTGGGCGGCGCGGGTTCGCACTGGTCGGGCGTACAGTCGCGCGTGATGCCGGACGAACTGCGCATGAAGAGCCACATCACCGAGCGGTACGGGGCGAAGTTCATCCCCGAGGACATGAACCTGCAAGACTGGGGCGTGACCTATGACGAGCTCGAGCCGAGCTTCGACCGCTTCGAGCGCGTGTGCGGAACCTCGGGCAAGGCAGGTAATATTCATGGCACGCCAGTCGAAGGCGGCAATCCGTTCGAGGGCCGCCGCTCCGGCGACTATCCGCTGCCGCCGCTCGCTGACCATCCCACCGGAAAGCTGTTCGCTGCTGCTGCGAAGGGCCTCGGCTACAAGCCGTTTGCACTGCCCGCCGGCAATGCGTCGGGACCGTACCAGAACGAATACGGCTGTCAGCTCGGTCCCTGCAATTTCTGCGGTTTCTGCAGTGATTACGGATGCCTTAACTATTCGAAGGCCTCGCCGCAAACCGCGATCATTCCCGCGTTGCTGCGCAAGCCCAACTTCGAATTGCGCGTGAACGCCCATGTCGTCAAGGTCAATACGGACGCGAGCGGCAAGCGCGCCACCGGCGTGACCTATATCGACGCGGAAGGCAACGAAGTCGAGCAGCCGGCCGAGATGGTGATTCTCGCCGCGTTCCAGTTGCACAACGTGCATCTGATGCTGACGTCGAAGATCGGCCAGCCTTTCAATCCCGATACCAACGAGGGTGTGGTCGGCCGCAACTTCTGCTACCAGTTGCTCAATAGCGTCAACATGTTCTTCGACCAGGAGACGTACATCAACCCGTTCATGGGCGCGGGCGGCGGCGGCCAGGCCATCGAGGAATTTAACGCCGACAACTTCGATCACAGCGAACTCGGGTTTATCGGCGGCGGGATTATTTGGGGACGTCAGACGGGTAACGGTCCGGTACGCGGCATTCCGCTTCCGAAAGGCACGCCGAAGTGGGGCACCGAGTGGAAGCGGGCCGTGAAAGACAACTTCGTCCATACAGGGCGAATCGAGTCGCAGTGCAGCAACATGGCCTATCGCAGCTGCTTCGCCGACCTCGACCCGAACTACCGCGACGCATACGGTTCGCCGCTTCTGCGCCTCACGCTCGACTGGCAGGAGAACGACCTGAAGGCGTCGGAATACGTGGCCGGCAAGATGATGGAGATCGGCCGGGCGATGAATCCGACATCGATGTCGGGCCGCATTCTCAAGCCCGGCACGCATTGGGACACCCGCGCATATCAGAGCACGCACGTCAGCGGCGGTACCGCGATGGGGGCGGATCCGAAGACGAGTGTGGTCAACAAATACCTGCAAAGCTGGGATGTGCCCAATCTGTTCGTGCTCGGCGCGAACGTGTTCGCGCACGGCCTCGGCTACAACCCGACAGGACTGGTCGGCGGTCTCGCATACTGGGCGGCAAGCAATATCCGCTCGCAGTACCTGAAGAGTCCCGGCGCAATGGTGCAGATCTAGGCGAGCGATAAGACATGAGGAAAGTCATTTTGGGCACGGCGGCGGCTGCCGCCGTGGTCGTGGGCGCACTGTGGGCGTTCGCTTCGGTGCAGCCGTCTGCTTCGATCGATGCAACGATTGCCAGTCGGCGCGGCGACGCCGAACACGGCGCCTATCTTGCACGCGTGGGCGACTGCGTCGCCTGTCATACCGCGCAGGGCGGGACGCCGTTTGCCGGTGGCCTGCCAATCCAGACGCCGATCGGCACGGTCTATTCGACCAACATTACAGCCGACCGTGAGCATGGCGTGGGTGGCTACACGTTCGAGCAGTTCGTGCTGGCGATGCGCGAAGGCGTGAGGAACGACGGCGCGCGGCTTTATCCAGCGATGCCGTTCACGTCGTACGCAAAGGTATCCGACGCCGATCTGCAAGACCTGTACGCGTACTTCACCACGCAGGTGCCGGCGTCGGGTCAGCCGAATCACGCGTCGGATATCGTGTGGCCGCTCAGTATCCGCTGGCCGCTAGCGTACTGGAGCCGCACGTTTCATGACAATTCGCGCTATGTCGCGGATTCGTCGAAGAGCGTCGAGTGGAATCGCGGCGCGTATCTGGTGGAGGGATTGGCGCACTGCGGTACCTGCCATACGCCGCGCGGCGTCGGGTTCCAGGAAAAGGACCTGAGCGGCAAGAGCGATGTTTACCTGTCTGGCGCGGCGCTCGACCGCACGGCGCCGATCAACCTGCGCTCCGCGGCAGGTGACGGCCTCGAGCATTGGTCGAAGGAAGACATCGTCGCTTCGCTCAAGACCGGCCGCAATCCGCATTCGGCGGTCTCCGGTCCGATGGGCGAGGTGGTCGAGCACAGCACGCAGTACTTGAGCGATGCCGATCTCGATTCGATCGCGGTGTATCTGAAGAGCCTGGGCGGAGCGCCGGTCCCAACGGTCTCGTTCCATGGCGACGACAGCACGCTCAAGAGCATGCTCGCGGGTGGGGCGACAGGGCGCGGGGCGAGCATCTATATCGACAGCTGTTCGGCCTGTCACCGGATGAATGGGCAGGGGGCAACGCGCGTGTTTCCGTCGCTGGTCGATAACCCGATGGTGACGCAGGCGAATCCGGATTCACTGTTGAGCGTGATTCTGGCCGGAGCACGTCTGCCTTCGACTGCAACGGCGCCGTCGCCGCTCGCGATGCCGGCGTTCGGTTGGCGCTACGGCGATCAGGATATCGCCCAGCTTGCGACTTTCATCCGGGCGAGCTGGGGCAATCACGGGCCGGCTGTGACGGCGGACCAGGTCGCAAAGGTGCGGGCGAGGGTTGTGACGCATTAACGGGAGATGCGCGGGCGGCGGCGGGGGGCGTCGCCGCGCGTCTATCCGTTATCGGTCCGCGCACCTGCCTAACCCTTGTTGATGTTCGCCCGATCCGCGAACATCCGCGTGAGGCGCCTGTTCCTGATCCTCGCTTCAAGATTTGGCCGGCCCGCACGGCGGGCGGAAGCATACCTGAGTGAGTTCCTCGCACACCTGCCACAAACGGCCGGCGTTCGAAGTGTCCTTTGCCTGTCTGGCGACGCTCGCCTCGCCAATGCTGTTTCCGCGTGCCTCCAGAAAGCCTTGCGGACCATAGTAGCCACCGTCACTGACGTCACGCGAAGTAGCGGCATAAAGGGTCGGCAGGGCGCCTGCGTAATCGGTGTTCAGCACGTTACCGATGAAATGACTAAGGAGCTCGCGGGCGGCTCTTGAAATCGCGGAGCGATCGCCGCCCCGAAACAGATTGGTGTTTGCGACGCCGGGGTGAGCGGCAACCGACATCACACGGGAATTGGCAGCGCGCAAACGCCGGTCGAGCTCGAACGCAAACATCAAATCCGCGAGCTTGGACTGCCGATAGGACTGCATCGGCGAATACGTCCTTTTGGATTGGAGGTCGTTGAAATCGATTTGTCCATGCTTGTGCGCGATGGAAGCAATCGTGACGATGCGTGGTCGCTCCGGCGATCCAGTCGCCGCCAGTTCGAGAGCGGGCATGAGGAGCGCAGTCAACGCGAAATGGCCGAGTACGTTGGTGCCAAACTGCAGTTCGAAGCCATCGGCAGTCTCGAGCCGTTTTGGCGGCGCCATGACGCCGGCGTTGTTGACCAGAATGTGAATGGGGCGTTGCCCGGCGAGCTCCCTCTGTGCGAACTGTCGTACGGACGCGAGGGATGCGAGATCGAGAATCGCCAGTTCAGCACGAGCGTCGGGTGCGGCGGAGTTCAGACGGGCTAAGGCTTCTTCTCCGCTTTGTTTATCGCGGCACGCAAGTATGACTTGCGCGCCTTTGCGCGCCAGGGTCAATGCAGCATGGTAGCCAATACCGCTGTTCGCACCGGTGATGAGAACTCGCTTGCCGATCTGCGGCGGAATATCGGTCATGGTCCACTGTTTATTCATATTGCTCCGGCTCAGCATGATGGTAGTCGACTTCGAGACTACCATTAGTAAGTCTGGGGCGTCGCTATCGGCCAGGCAGCAGTTCCGCGCGATGCTGATCATCCGTACTGCATTCGGAGGATTCCAGTTCGCGCACGAGAAGGGGTAGTCGTCAATGTGATTGGATGTGAACAACCTTTCATTTTCGTACAGCAGCCCGCTCAAAAGTTAAATCAGGGATTTGGGGTGAAAAATCTTGGCAAAGTGCGACGCAACGTCAAGCCTGGCAATAACAATCGATCAGAATAGCCGCTGATTGACAGAACTGGTGCCGGGCTCTACTGAAGAACCTACTCAAATGGAAAAGGCCGAGCGGATTACAGCCGGCTAAACGATCTCGCCCATGCCGAGGGTCGAGCAAGAACTTGAGAGAGCACCCCGCGACAGATGCGAGGGTACGACCTCGCTCATCTTGCCCAGCGCATCGGTAGCGCTGTTAAGTTGTTAAACCCGTTCAGAATGGCTAATTTCGGCGTGCCATGCTCACTAAAACTGACAATAGCGATTCGCCTCTTGCGCTGGGTAGCAAGATACGCGGGCTGCGGCAGCGGCTAAAGCGCACGCTCGATGATACGGCCACTGCGGCTGGCATTTCGAAGCCGTTCCTGTCGCAAGTCGAACGAGGCCTGGCAAGCCCCTCCCTTACGTCGCTGGCGGGTATCGCTAGATCACTCGGGGTAGCCGTACAGTATTTCCTCGACACGCCCAGTGAAGAACGTTCGGTGTGCCGCGCGGAGCAGTTGACGTTTTTCGGCTTTGTGGATTCGGCGAACCTGTTTGCCAGACTCACCAACCTGACCGGAGGCCGTCATCTTGAGGCCATTCTCGTGAGGATGCCGCCCGGGCAACAGCGTTCGGAAGTCACAACGCATGCCGGTGAGGAGTTTCTATACGTGATCGCCGGTCAGGTATCGCTGACGCTGGAGGGCAAGACATTTGTATTGCACGCGGGAGATAGCGCGCATTACGAATCGACGGTGCCGCATAGCTGGGCGAATACCGCCCACATCGAGTCGGTCGTTGTCTGGGTCGGTACACCCAGACTGCTTTAGACCGTCGGTATTCTTTCCCGTCGAGGTTGGATTCGCAGACCGTTCACCGAAGGGCAGAGCCGGTCAGCGGTGGAAGTTCACCATGTCACCGGGGTTCCGCTCAGAAACGATGCCAATCTTGTACGCGTGATCGACGTGTTCGTTGATGAATTTGACCTGAGTGCGAGAGTAAGCGGTTACAATTGTTGAGGAAAAACAGCGAACGCTTAGCGGTAGTCACTCACGTTGGACGGACAAACGCATTGGAGCCGATCGATTTTCGGTCTTTAGACAGCGGGCCTGCCGGGTTCATTTGTCGGTTCGGGTGCATTGACAGATAAGCAGTCGTCGGCTTATAGTCGAGTAAGCGTTTACAAATGCCAGCCGGAATCATTCGGATTTCTTTCGATTGGTCGGCGAGTCGCGCCGCAAGGTCTCCCGTAACACGGTCTGGACCGGTCACGCTTCATATGGGGCGCGGATTCATTTCCGGCTGAGCGGCTGGCGATAGCCGGCCTTCCTTACGCCTCATATTGAGGCGACTTTTTCACCGCTGCGAAACTTTTGCATCGAGTAGGCCGTGTCTATTTTATATACATAGGAAAACTAAGCGATTATTCAGCTATATCCTGATGTCGACAGCACGTTCGTTGACAGATCGTTCTGCCAGGGAAAGCCAATCGCATTGGAGGAGACGTGAGCTGGAAGGCCCGGTACTGGGTGTACGTGATGTTGTTCTTGCTGGCGATGATCAATTACCTGGACCGGGTTGCGCTTTCCGTGGGCGCGGGACAAATGTCGGCTGACTTATCGATCAGCAAGGTCCAGTTGGGGTATCTGTTCTCATCGTTCTTGTGGGGCTATACGCTGTTCCTGCTGCCGGTGGGCGTTCTGATCGACCGGTTCGGCTCCCGATACGTCGTCGCGGTAAGCATGACGGTGTGGTCTCTCGCGACCATGCTCACGGGAGCCGCCGGCAGCGTGGGCTCCGTGCTTGCCGCGAGAATGGTGATGGGTGTCGGCGAATCCAGTTGTTATCCGTCGGCGGCCCGGATCGTTCGCGAATGGGCGCCAGCCCGTGAGCGCGCCACGGCGATGACCATCTTCAATTCGGGAGCCTATTTCGGTCCGGCGGTGGGCGCGTTTGCGCTGTCGTGGCTAGTGTCGTTCTCGGGATGGCGCTGGTCGTTCGCGATTTGCGGCGGGGTCGGCTTCATCTGGATCACGGTATGGCTCATCTTCTTTCGACAGCCCGAAAACACGGGATGGTTGAGCGCCCACGAGCGGCAGACGATTGAACGCGAGCGTGAAACGACGCTACAGATGCGCGTCGATGCCGCGCCAATCGGACTGCGCAGACTAGTGCGCTCGCGAACCATGCTGGGACTGATGCTCACGCAAGGATGCAACGTCTATGCCCAATACCTGTTTCTGACATGGCTGCCGAACTACTTGCAGGCTGAACGCGGCATGACGCTGCTCGGCAGTGGAACAGCAATGGCGATGCCGTACCTCGGATCGATCGTGCTTGCGATGGCGCTGGGAATCCTGAGCGATCGCATGCTGACTGAAAAGGCAGTGGAGAGCGGGCGGCGGCGAAGGCTCGTTGGCGCGGTGATGGTCGCGGGAGCGGCGATCGTATTCGTGCCCCTGGTTTCAAATGTCTGGATCGTTCTCGGCCTGATCACGATCGCGCTCGGCAGCGCATCGTCGGCCGTTGCCTTGAACATCGCTCTGTTGGGGGATCTGCTGCAGTCCCGGGGCGACCTCGGACGCGCCATGGGCCTCTTGCTGATCGGCGGAAACGTATTCGGCTTTCTCGCGCCCATCGTGACGGGATACATCGTCCAGGCGACCGGACATTTCGCCGCCGCCATCGCCACGGCAGGCGCTCTATTCATAGCCGGCGCGCTGTCGTCATGGTGCCTCACGCATCGCGCCATCGGTGCGGACGCTGCATCCGTGACCAGTGGCGCCATGTCATCGCAACACGCAGGGAGCTGACATGAGTCTCGAGAACGGCGGGCATGGACTCGCGAATACCCAACCCCCGCACATACCGGTACGGCCCGACTGGCTTGCGTCGTATTCGGAAGCGGCGCTCGAGCCTGCACGGCCGATCATCGATGCGCATCATCATCTGTGGCATTTTCCCGAGAAGAGCTACATGAGCGCGGACCTGCTCGACGACATCGGCTCAGGGCAAAACGTTCGCGCGACTGTGTTCATCGAGTGCAAAACGGGGTACAGAACGGAGGGGCCCGTCGAATCGTCGCCCGTGGGCGAAATAGAGTTCGTGCTGCGCGAGATCCGCACGGCCGAGGAGCGTGGCGCGCGAACGAAAGTCGGAGCGGCGATGGTAGCCTTCGCCGACCTGTCCCTCGGCGCGAAAGTGGCTCCGGTGCTCGACGAACTGATATCCGTGTCGGGTGGACGGGTGAGGGGGATCAGGAATATCGGCGTCTGGCATGCCGACCCGTCCGTTCGGGCGTCGGCGGCAACACCGCCGCCGCATCTGCTGACGGATCCTCGCTTCAGAGAGGGCTTCGGTCAACTGGCGCCGCGTGGCTTAAGCTTCGACGCCTGGGTGATTCATACGCAAATCGATGAACTGTGTTCGCTGGCGCGAGCCTTTGCGCAAACGCGGATCGTTTTGAATCACGTCGGTGGACCGCTTGGCATTGGACCTTATCGGGGACGGCGCAGTGAAGTTTTTGATCACTGGCACAAGGCAATGAAAACTCTCGCCAGCTTCCCGAATGTATCGATCAAGCTTGGGGGATTCGGCATGACCCTGTTCGGGTTCGATTTCCATGAATTGGCTCGCCCGCCGGGATCCGTCGTTGTCGCCGAGGCGATTCGGCCTTACGTGGAAACATGCATTGGATTGTTTGGAACGAGCCGATGCATGTTCGAGAGCAATTTCCCGGTCGACAAGGGCAACTTCGCATATGGGGTGCTGTGGAACGCCTTCAAGCGCATAACAAGCGGCGCTTCCGATGCAGAGAAGGCAAGCCTGTTCCACGATACGGCGGCGGATTTTTATCGCATCAGCGTGTGATAGGGAATCTGCTAAGCGATTTCTAGCGGTTCACCGAATGCTCGCCAGTGGACGAGGCTTGCGATATGCGAGCCCCGTTCGTGCTGCCGCCGGCCATCACCAGCAGCGAGGCCGCACATCTTTGATCGCAAACAGAGAACCGACGCCACGCGATCTCAATGAATCGAGGAAACATGGTAGGCAACTCGCCATCCATAGCCATGTATTAGCGCGCCGCTATGGAGCCGGTGCCTGGCGCGCCTCCAATGAAGAGTGCGCCTGTAACAAGGGCATTGACGCGTACTCGATCGTTCTTTGGGAATACTTCGGCAATCGCGAAGACGCGCCTGGGATAACCCGCTTGGAAGTTAATGGGGCACTGGAAATCAAACCAGACGGAGTGCGAGATTTCTAAACGTTTCGATCGAACGATAAAACTGTTCTTCGTCGATGTATTCTGTCGGCATGTGAGCACATTCAATATGACCGGGGCCATAAATCAGACAGGGAGCAAGCTTGGAATACTCTGAAGCCTCCGTGCCCAGCCCGGACACACACGCACGGCACCCCAAAATCCGTTCTGCAGAGGTCACAAGTGAATGTCTTTTATCAAGCTCGGGAGGCGACGCCTCCATTTTGATAGTCAGATCGACTCCATGCGCGGATGCCGAGTCGCGAATTTCTTTCATTACGAACTCTGGATCAAAAGATTTTGAATATCGAAATTTAACGAGGCATGTGGCCAGGCCCACCGTGGTATTGGGGAATGCGCCATAGTTATCGATTACGAAATTCAAATCGCAAAAAGGAGGGTCATACTGAGTATCATGCAGCGTGACATCTTGGCGGAGGCGTAAATGCAGATCTCTCAGATCGCTTAAGAATGGGACAAGAGAAATATTTGCATTTTTTCCCTTCCCTGTTGACGAGTGAGCTTGAACGCCTTTTGCGTGCGCTATGAATTGAATGTCCACGCGATGACCGCGCACCAGCCCGAGGT
This sequence comes from Paraburkholderia dipogonis, assembly GCF_046027395.1. GTDB lineage: Bacteria > Pseudomonadota > Gammaproteobacteria > Burkholderiales > Burkholderiaceae > Paraburkholderia > Paraburkholderia dipogonis_A. The sequence continues at coordinate 226,275 of NZ_JAQQEG010000005.1, forward strand.
TGGTCGGCTCTGCTACAACAAAGCACTTCGGCGGCCTTAGTCGATTGAGTATTTCACTTCGTGCGACGACTTCACGGACGCCTTGCTTGCCTGCTTCCTCATCGGCGGTAAATACCAAAATGGGCTGCGCCACGGGATCAAGGCTCTTCGCTGCAGTGATGAAGGCCGCAATGGGACCTTTCATGTCAGTCGTGCCCAAACCGTAGATACGGCCACCTTCCATAACGAGTTCAAAAGGATTTCGAGTCCAACCAGTGTCTGGAACGGTATCCAGATGACCGGCAAAGGCAACGGTGGATTTGCTGGCTGGATTGTGGGCGATAATATTTATCTTTTTTACCCCGCAATTATCTAAATAATCTATGAATTCCAATTCCCAATCTGCTAGTTCATTTTCAATTAAATCCGCTATTTCAACGTTTGAAACAAAACTTCTGGAATCGATTGACACCATATCTTTCAACAATTTCAGGGCTGAATCAAATTGCGATGTCTGCATAGCGGTATTCGGATAAAAATGGCAGGAAGCGCCAATATGTTTTTACAAAAAGAACGGGTCAAGGCAAATTATTGGATGCGATTGTTCTAATTTTTGAACGCTATCGCGTCAGCCAGGGATTGGATGCGGCCCGTGTGGCTGGTTTCTCGGGCGGCGGGCTTCTTGAGCACCGTGCTTACCCGGACGCCCGGCAGTGTGTTTCGTCTGCTCAGAGTCGGTCGGTTGTGTTGCAACCACTTCTGCCAAATATGGCGGTGGATCATCGGCTTCTGGTAGCTCGCGCGTAGGTCCCCTTGGTCGACGCGTGACAGGTGTTGTGCATTTCGTCGATGAACCAGCCGGAAGCATCTGACCTTGAACAGGGAACCGCACACCGTAACGCTCGGAGGAGCGTGATCGTTCTCCGTACCGCGTCGAGAAGATAGTCTCGGCAGTTCTTGCTCCATCGGTGCTATCGTCGCGTCTGACGCGTCTGAAGATATCGCGACGTTGGCGAAATCCTGGCCGCGCTCTGGAAAGGTATGTGTGCAGAGCCATCTCGTGCCCCCGATCGAATGCATCGCCGCGAGTCTCTGGGGGTGCCGTACGGCGAAGGCGCCCTCTCACAATCGTGAAACTCAGGCTAGCTGATTACGCCAACCATGTTGAATTCTGCTTATCGGTATTTTTACGCGGTCGCTCTGGAAGGTTCAATTCGACGAGCCGCAGAACGTGTCCACATTTCTGCTTCAGCGCTTAGCCGCCAAGTCAGATTGCTAGAAAGCGAGTTTGGACAGGCGCTGATAGAGCACCACGGCCGACGAATTGTGCTAACAAGCGCGGGAAACATATTGCGTGAGCATATTCGTCAGCTCATGCTGCAAGACGCCGCGGTGAAGGACGCCATCCGCACTTCGAACGGCTTGCAATTCGGGCATGTAAAAGTGGCGTCAGGAAATGGATACGTTTCAGATTTAGCCGATGTTGTAATACCGGAATTTTTAGAATGCCATCCTCAAATGACGTACGGTATCGACATAGGCAACGGCGATGCCGTATTAAGGATGGTGATTGATGAAGTGGTTGATATTGGAATAACCATGAATCCACCGCAGCATCACCTCATCAAGGTTGTTCATTCCGCTCCACCGCTCCTGGTCGTTCTTCCGCTAGGACATGCCCTGTCGGAAGCCGAGTCGCTGAGCTTGAATAATCTTCAGCAATTTGCGATTGGACTTCTGCCATCTCAACATCGTATTCGACAGAGTATAAAAGTAGTCGAGGATGCGGTCGGGATCAAGTTGCACCCAGTGCTTGAAAGTAACTCTTACGAAATATTGAAATCACTTGTTAAAAACAGGCTGGCCATAACCATCTTGCCTGAATTTGCAATTAAAACAAGTGGCTGGGAATCCGTATTTAAGTTAATTCCATTGCAGCATGAACGGTTGGCGCAAACGACATCGGGCATCATCGCCCGGCAAGGACGAGCAATTCCAGAATCGGTAATGGAATTTGTAAATTTTGTCATCGCTCGTCATAACGCGTTTTCCAGCAGGCCTTCATAGGGCATCCGGCTATGCGGAAGGGCAACGAGTCAGGTACCTAACCCCTCATCCCAACGACCGGCCACGCGAACATCGCGACCACGCGGATCTATTGCCGGCGCAAGAGCCGTCCCAAGGACTCGCCGACCTTCAAAGTCGCATATTGACGGATGGCCCAGAAAAAGCAAAAACCGCCGAAGCGTGCTTTGATCAGTGTTTGAAATTACTCCGTTCGACGACAAGCCCGACGCACACTGAGGCTTGCTTGTTGACGACGTGTCTAATGTTGGATATATTGTGTAAATGTCAAATCAAACGAAAGAACAGCAAGTGCTGGTCGCACAACTGAAGCAAGTCGCGCTCGGCTTGGGCGAGACGTTTGCGCCGTTTTGCGAAGTAGTTGTGCATGACCTGCTGGACGCCGATCACGCCATCGCGGCGATTCACAACAACTTGTCGGGTCGCGAAGTCGGTGATCCTGCCACGGAACTTGGATTGGCGCGCATCGGTAATGCGGAGTATCCGCAAGTGATCGCCAATTACTCAAATCGTTTCGCCGATGGTCGACAGGCAAAAAGCACGTCAATCGGCATCAAGGACTCGAACGGGCAGTACGTTGCCGCATTGTGCATCAATATCGATCTAACGCTTTTTGGCGCTTTGCAAAACGTACTGGGGCAGTTCGCGCGCACGGACGATTCTGCCGGTACGAACGAAAAGCTCGACCCTCCTGGGGCGGACGGAATAAGAATGCGGATAGACCAATTCGCCGCGCGGCTGGCGACGACACCCAGAGCATTGAAGACAGAGGAAAGGCGGGTTTTGATGCGGGAGCTCAGAGAGTCAGGCAGCATGGACGTACGTCGGTCTATGGAGGTCGTTGCGCTACATTTGGGCGTATCGCGAGCGACGGTATACAACGATGCCAAGTGACGCTCAATTGTTGCTCCTCGACAAGAATGAAGTCGAGTCATTGCTGTTGCCCGATGATGTGATGCAAGCGGTGCGCGAGGCGTTTGTTCTGCATAGCCAGCGCGAGGGCCGTGTTTTTCCCGTGGTCAGGGAACCGTTGGTAACGGGCGGCATATTCGGTATCAAATCAGGCGATGTTCAGGCGCAAGGACTACTGGGTTTCAAGGCGGCGGGATTCTGGCCCACCAATCGTGGACTGAATGGTGAACCTCACCAGGCAACCATCATGTTGATCGATCCGGCCACTGGACGGCCTCTCTGCATCATCGACGGCAATGCGGTGACCACCATGCGCACGGGTGCGGCTGGCGGGCTTGGCCTCCTGCAACTTGCGCGCGCGGACAGCACTCGAGTGTGTGTCTTCGGTTCGGGCGTACAGGCGCGCGTGCAACTGACCTTCGCTCTGCAGCTCATGCCGTCGCTTGTTCGTGTTCGCTACCTGACTGCGACTGGCCACCGCGACCCCGCGTTCGAAGCTCACTTCGTGGAGCGCTGCGACATCTCGCATGTGAATGACGGTGATCTTGCTGTTAGTGAAAGCGACATCGTAATCACGGCTACCCCAGGCGCCGGAGCGCTGTTCGATTCACACTCGGTTCAACCCGGCACGCACCTTAATTGTGTAGGTGCCGACACCAAAGGAAAGCGTGAGCTTCCCGAGGGCCTGTTAGGGCGGGTTCGTCTGTTCGTCGACGATCAAGTCCAGGCGCGCCAGATCGGTGAAACGCAATGGGCAGCCGATAACCCGTGCACGGAACTGGGCGATGTACTGACAGGAAAGGCGCAGGCGAACCGCCGCGAAGACGACATTACAGTGTTCGACATGACAGGCCTGGCACTTCAGGACCTGACCGTGGCGCGCATGCTGTATGAGCGTGCCCGTGAAACCGGCGTGGGAACCTCGCTAGCCTGGCCCTGGTAGCCGGTCGGGTCAGCCTACCACCCGATACTTTTCCTGGAGTGCAAGACAGCCAGTGCGGCGCTTCGTACTCCGGATGGAAGCGGCGTGTCGCAAGTTGCCACTGCATCGCTTCTTGACGGTGAGTTTGATACGCCGCGTGTACGAGCGCTACCCGTTGCGGCGAGCAGTGGATCAGCGCGGCGCCGAACTGATACCTGCCTCAGGCGCTTTGCGACAAGCCTGCAACAGCGCTTCTTCGTCACATCCGATGCCCGGTCAACTTCCATCCCGAAGACTGTCATATCAATCTACGCGTGAATGCGAGCGCCACATGCGGCTTCGGCTCTCGGCGAACGGCGGCCGCGGCCGATCCGGCGGCAACGGACAGCAGCTAACGCGGTTGCGATAACGTCGAGTGCAGATGGTCAAGAAAGCGCGTAGCGCGTAACGAGCGTCCAGGTCGCGAGCTAATCAGCGCGACGATATCGGCGTCCGGCAATTGTCACCGATCGAGCAGTGGGACAAGTCGACCTGTACGGGCATGTTCGGCGACGTCCCACTCGGAACGCGCAATGATTCCGAGTCCGGCGAGTGCCCAATCGCGCACCGGCGGACGTCGTGACCGTGATGAAAAAATGCAGGTCTTCGGTCGAGATCATTAAATTGCAGGTTAACGAAGCAATAAGGTGATGTTAACCTGCACAACTATTTGATCGCCAATACTCTTTTCACCGCGCGCGAACTCAAGTGTTGATGTCGCGTACACCCACAACACGCCGCCATGTTGTCGATGGCAATGCCATTACCTTTAATGACCCGCCGAGAATGTCAGCGCACGATGCCAGCCGACGACGCCGGCCGATAAGGAGTGTTTAATGAAAAGCCCGCGTATTGCCATTCTTGGCTTCGCGATCGAGTCGAACCGGTTTGCGCCGGTTTCCACACGCGCCGATTTCGTATCGCGCGCGTATCTGCAAGACGCCGCGCTTCTAGTTGACGCGAAAAGCGCGGCACCCGTGATGACGCCGGAAATCCCGGCGTTCGTCCGAACAATGGATGCGATCCGACCATGGACGCCGGTCCCGATCCTCTTTGCCAACGCGGAGTCTGGCGGACCGGTCGAGCACGGATTCTTCGCCGATACGCTGCGTGAATTCGAGCAGCGGTTGCGCGCGGCATTGCCGCTTGACGCCGTCTACATCTGTGAGCACGGCGCAGCCATCACGACAGAAGAAGACGATCCCGACGGCGTGGTTTTCACGCTCGTACGCAGCATTGTCGGGCCAGCGGTGCCGATCGTCGCCACCGTCGACCTGCATGCGAACATTTCGGACCGAATGGTCGACGCCGTCGATGCGCTCGTATCTTACCGTCGCAATCCTCACACGGATATGGCCGAGCGAGGTGCCGACGCGGCGCGGATCATGATCGAACTCCTGGACGGTATGCGCACGTCCGTCGCGCATGTGCGAATGCCCGTCTGTTCACCGCCGACGCAGTTGCTGACAGCGCCCGGCACAGGGCCATATGCAGAAATGATCCGACGTGCTGAAGCGCTCGACGATCCGCGCATCGTGAACGTCTCGATTGCAGGCGGATTCGCATTTGCTGATACGCCGAAGAATGGTCTAACGGTACTTGTCACCACGCGAGGCGATGCGCAGCTCGCGGCCCAGGTTGCGCACGACCTTGCGTCATACGCGTGGCAAGAGCGTGCGGCGTTTACGCCGCGACTGACGTCCCTCGACGATGCGGTCCGCCTCGCGAAAGTAACAGGCGACGATGCGTCGCAAGCCCCGGTGCTACTTGCCGACGTAGCCGACAATCCTGGCGGTGGCGGACGCGGCAACACGCCGTTCATTCTCAAGGCACTCCACGAACAGGATGTGCGTGGTGCGATCCTCGGTGTCGTCACCGATCCGGATCTCGTGGCGGACGCATATGTAGCCGGCGCCGGGAAAACGTTCCAGGCGCGGTTCAATCGCACCGAAACCACCATCTATTCAGAGTCCTTCGACGTGCCGGCGCGCGTGTTGCGGCTGCATGCGGGCAAAGGTGTCGGCCGGCGCGGACAGTTGGCCGGCTGCAGCTTTGACGTCGGACCGTCGGTTGCGCTGCAAATCGGCGGCGTGACGGTCATCGTCATCAGCAAACGGCATCAGTGCCACGAGCCGATGTTCTTCGAAATGTTTGGCATTGATATCGCCAGTGCGCGTGTTGTGGTGTTGAAGTCGCGCGGCCATTTCAGGGCTGCATTCGACGAATTCTTTTCTGACGAACAAATTGTGAGCGTCGATGCGCCGGGCCTGACTTCGCCCATTCTCGCGCGTTTCGACTTCAAGAAATTACCGCGGCCCGTCGTACCCATGGACGACATTGCAAACTGGAGCCCGACAGTCCGTGCTGTTCAGCCCCGGAGCGACGCGTGATGAGTGAAATTTGCAATGAAAGCGCCGGCCGCCAGTCGCTGGACCAACTGGACACACCGTGTCTGTTGCTGGATGAAGCACGGATGACGCGCAACATCGAGCGGCTGCGCACGCACCTCGGAACGCTGGGCGTGCAGCTTCGGCCGCATCTGAAGACGCCGAAATCGATCGAGGTCGCGCAACGCACGATGGGCAGCACAGCCGGTCCCGCGGCAGTCTCGACGCTTAAGGAGGCCGAACAGTTCGCCGATGCGGGCGTGCGCGACATTCTGTACGCTGTCGGCATCGCGCCGAACAAGCTCGACCGCGTCGCCGCGCTTAGGCGCCGTGGGGTCGACTTGTCGATCGTCGTGGATAACGTCGAGGCCGCGCAGGCGGTGGCGGCAAAGGCGCGCGAGACCCGCGACAAGATTCCGACGCTAATCGAAATAGACAGCGATGGCCACCGCGCTGGAGTCGCGCCGCAACGTCCTGACGATCTCGTCGCGATCGGCCGCGTGTTGAACGAGGGCGGTCCTCAGTTGAGGGGCGTCCTGACGCATGCGGGCGAGTCCTACAGTTGCAAAAGCCTCGACGAAATAGCGGCAATGGCTGAACGCGAACGCGCGGCGGCGGTAGCGTGTGCGCAGACATTGCGTGCTGCGGGGCTACCGGCTCCGGTCGTCAGCGTCGGCTCGACGCCGACAGCACACTTTGCGCGCGATCTGACCGGCGTGACGGAAGTGCGCGCAGGGGTATTCGTGTTCTTCGATCTCGTCATGGCCGGCCTCGGCGTGTGCGCGACCGACGACCTCGCGCTCAGCGTGCTTGCGACCGTTATCGGTCATCAGCGCGACAAGGGCTGGATACTTGTTGACGCGGGCTGGATGGCAATGTCGCGCGATCGAGGTACCGCCCGGCAGCGCGTCGACCAGGGGTACGGCATTGTCTGCGATGTCGATTCCCAGATATATCCGGATCTGATCATGGTCGAAGCCAACCAGGAGCAGGGAATTCTTGCGCTGCGGCCGGGCAGCGGAGCCATGCTGCCCGATCTGCCCGTCGGCGCTCAGGTGCGGATATTGCCGAATCATGCGTGCGCAACCGGCGCGCAACATGACGCATATCAGGTCGTACGTCCCGGTTCGCGCGACGTGCTCGCGCGCTGGCAACGATTCAGCGGGTGGTAGACGGAAAGGACCGCTACCGAACGGGGCGTGGAACACGCCTCGTTCGCTCCGTGTGCGCAGTCCACACCGAATTCGTCGCACCGGCACCGGACTGATTCATCCCCGAGAGGGACCTTCCTTCGGCGCGCAACTGACCGGTCGCTGGGCCCGAACCGCGACTCCTCAATGTCGCGTGCATTTGATAAACGCAGCCAGAAAGCGAGGGCATCACAAAGCGGTTCGAGTTTCCCGTTGCCTACCTTAGGCGACGGCCCGCGCGAAGTAGCTGTCTACGAAAGATTATTGACAGATTGACGAAAAAAATAACACTAGATAATCTGTCTAAATGTTAACGTGTGGATGGAGCAGTAGCCTTCTCGGCTGCTAGCCAACCGGTGCGATCTGCTTATGTCTGTGGACGCGCGCAAGAACATCCACCGCGGTTTGCACGGTCTCCGCCCCAAGTGTGTTGTCAAGCTATAAAGCGAATGAATAGGAATACTATGTTTCAGTTTCCCACTTATACAGACGTCGCAGCGGCCGCCGAGCGCATCAAGGGGCGGGTGCACAGGACCGCGGTTGTGACCTCGCGCATCGTGGATGAAGAAATGGGCGCGAAGTTTTTCTTCAAGTGCGAATGTCTTCAACGCGCGGGTGCCTTCAAGTTCCGAGGCGCCTTCAACGCGCTGTCGAAGCTAGACGAGCGCCAACGACGGAATGGAGTGGTCGCCTATTCATCCGGCAACCATGCGCAAGCCATCGCGCTATCGAGTTTCGTGCTGGGTATTCCTGCCACGATCGTCATGCCGCACGATGCCCCAGCGGCCAAGCTTGCCGCGACTAAAGGCTATGGCGGCAAGGTGATCTTGTACGACAGATACACGGAAGACCGGGAAGCGATCGGGGGGGCGCTCGCCGAAGAACATGGGCTGACGCTGATCCCACCGTACGATCACCCAGACGTCATTGCCGGTCAAGGAACTGCGGCAATGGAGTTGTTCGAGGAGGTGGGCGATCTCGACGCCTTGTTCGTGCCTCTTGGCGGCGGCGGTTTGCTGGCAGGCTCTGCGCTCTCCGCGGCTGCCCTAGCCCCGGATTGCAAAGTCTACGGTGTTGAGCCGGAGGCTGGCAACGACGGGCAGCAATCGCTCGACGCCGGTTCCATCGTGCATATCGAAACCCCGAAAACAATTGCCGATGGCGCTCAGACTCAGCACCTCGGGGCCTACACGTTCGAGATTATTCGCCGCCACGTCGAAAGCATACACACGGCAACGGATGCGCAATTGATCGCGTGCATGCGCCTTTTTGCTACCCGCATGAAGATGGTGGTCGAGCCAACTGGCTGCCTTGGTTTCGCTGCTGCGCGCGATATGCGGCCGAAGTTGCAAGGTAAGCGTGTCGGCGTACTCGTCAGTGGCGGCAACGTCGACGTGGAGCGCTACTGCGCCTTGTTGACGGCTTAGCTAGACGCGAAGGGGTTGATATTGAGGCAATACCTGAGCGCACAGAGCGGACGAATGTAGCGCTCGGTCAAGTCATCGCTCAACCGTTTTGAATTCTGCACCACAAGTGCCCGCGTTGGCCCTCGACATCCAGTCGATAACGATCGCCGAAAGCGGTGGGCCCGTCACCCACACGTTAGCTGCAAGACAGGCGCTGTTCTTATGACTCTTCGACACTGACATGAAAAATACTCGTGCATTTCCAATAGCCTCAATCCCCTCGGCCGGCGAGGTTGCGTCCAGCCACGCAACGATGCAAACAGGGTACTCACCTTCGCGCAAGCTCTTCATCCTCGCGAGCCTGCTTTTCTCGTGGATATTGGCGAACGCGGACCGCATTGCGATGACGATCTCGATCATTCCGATCTCAAAGGAGTTTGGTCTGGATTCGAAATCGGCGGGGTATGTGCTCAGTGCATTCTATGTCAGCTACGCTTTGGTGCAACTGGTGGCGGGATGGCTCTCGGACAGATTCGGATCGAAAGGGGTGCTGATTGGCTGCGTGGCGACATGGTCAATTTTCACGGGTTTGACAGGTATGGCAAGTTCCCTTGCCGTGTTGCTCGTCATCCGCTTTCTCTTCGGACTTGGCGAGGGTGGATTTTCTCCGGCAAGCACGGTGACGATCGCCGAGGTATTCCCAAAGAAGGAGAGAGCGCGGGCGAAGTCCCTGGTCATTGGCGCGATCTTCATCGGCGGAGCTGCGGGGACGGGTTCCATAGCAGCCCTGATCAACGCCCACGGATGGCGCTTTGCCTACCATGTGCTCGGACTGATTGGCCTGGTGATGGCGCTGATTCTCTGGTATGCGATCAAAGACGTACGGCCTCGCTCGGCCGTAAAACCCGGCGAAAAGAGTGCTCCCAAATTTCGCACGCTGGCACGCATGTCGATCATGCGTAAAACGACGATGATCTTTTTCTTCAGTAACATCGTGTTGATTGGGCTGATGTCCTGGATGCCGACGTTCCTGGTGAAGACGAAAAATATCGACATCATCCATGTCGGAGTCGCTTCCGCTATCCCGTATGTCGTGGCATTCATTTCACTGAACGTCGTGGGCTGGCTGCTGGATAAGGTCGGGCACGGTCGGGAACGAGTGTTCATGGCGACTGGCGGTTTCTGCATCGTGCTATTTCTGGGCTTGATGACGATGAGCAATTCGCTAACCGTGCTTCTCACTTTCTGGACGCTGAGCATGGTTGGCTACACTATGGTGTACGGAACCATCTACGCCATACCGCTCAAGCATCTGCCCGACGAAATGGTTGGCACAGCCGCCGGCGTCATCAATTTCGGCGGACAAGTCGCGGCCGCCGTCGCACCCGCGACAATCGGGTTGCTCGTCGGGCATTCGCACGGGTCCTTTACTAGCGCGTTTCTCTTTCTCCTCTGCTCGGGAGTCGGGGTATTCCTTGTCGCGTTGACATGGCGCGTGAAATGATCAGACGGATAACCAACGAGCTCGGGTTTTACTCGCCTCATCCGCACGGCAGGCATAAGCCGGCGGCGCGTTCAAGTGCTGCTAACCCTTGCGGACGGTGGGCCGCGCCAGATTGACCTGGTAACGGATCTGCCCGGTACTCTCAAGTTGGCAGCGCGCTTGCTTGACGTGTTCGACGCTGGTGGATTCGAAAGCAGTCTTCCTGGCCGCTCAGCAGAAATCCTTCGCGGAATCATGCAGTCTGCGGACCATTGAATCCCAGCGGATCGCGCCGTGTCGGCCGCCCGGAGGATACGCTCGGGCTGGACTCTGGGGCATATAGGCGCTGGACGGTAAAGGGATACTTCGCAGGGCTGTTCGGCCACGGTGCACCCGACGATTGTGTGTGGACAGTTGCCGATCCTGAGCGCCTGCGAACCAGAAGCTCGTTAATAAAGGCGATATTCGAGCTTTCGTTTAAATAGAAAATCATCAACACGTCTCAATCGACAGGAGCTGGAAATGAAGAAGGTTGTAGTGGCAGCATGTGCAATGTCTGTAATTAGTATTCCTGCATTTTCGCAAAGCTCGGTGACGCTATATGGATTAGTGGACACATCGCTCAGTTATACAAACAACGTGAACGGGGGAGCAGCATTCCAGGAGACGTCCGGAAAAACCAGTGGTAGCCGATGGGGCTTGCGCGGAACCGAAGATCTTGGCGGAGGGATGCGCGCGGTGTTTACCCTCGAAAACGGTTTTACAGGAACGAATGGTTTGGCCGGGCAGGGAAATCGTCTGTTCGGTCGGCAGGCGTTCGTTGGTCTCGCCAGCGATAGCATCGGCACCTTCACGTTTGGCCGACAGTACAGTTCGATCAGCGACGAACTCTGCAACTACTTTGCAGCCTGTTTCTTTTCGCCGACGATGCACATCGGCGACAACGACAACATGAATCAAACCATTCGCATCAACAACTCCGTCAAGTTTCAGTCGAATAATTACGCTGGCTTTACCTTCAACGGACTCTATGGATTTAGCAATCAGGCCGCGGGGCCGTCCTCACAAGGCTTCGGCAATAATCGCGCCTGGAGCGTCGCGGGAAATTACACGCGCAACGCGTTTTCGGCCGGCATCGGATATCTTGAGTTCAATCATCCGAACGCCACCAGTAATACGAGCGGCGCGGTCGGGGGAGCATCACCCTCTTCGGGCGACGAGTACAGCAGCAACTTTTTTTACGGTATCGACGGTGGCGTGGCACGGCAACGCATCGGAGCTGCGGGAACCAGCTATCAGTATGGAAAGGCTACCGCTGATTTGGGTTTTACGCGGGTCTGGCTCGACTATAACGACGGCGCGGCGCGAAAGCTGAATAACTACACTGCAACGCTCCGGTATCAACTGACCCCGCCATTGACATTGTTGGCTGACTACACCTTTACGAGCGGTAGTGCGACGGGGTTGCCTGGAACCGGCGGGGCCAATCTGAAGCCGAAGTGGCATCAGGTGACACTCAGTGCTGACTACTTCATGAGCAAGCGCACCGATCTTTATGTGGCAATGGAGTATCAGCAGGCAGCGGGTGACGCGTCGACGCTGGTAGGGGGCAAATACGAGCGCATTGCGCAGATCAAGAGTGTTGGCGCGAGCTCTTCATCGGATAAGCAACTGAGTGCTACGGTCGGCATTCGTCACCGGTTCTGACGGACGAAAGTACGCATAGCCGGCGAGGGCGGTCACTTACGCGTACGCCGGCTGTGCAGGTTGAACGACGGTCCGGGTCGTTGGGCGTCCCGGTTACGCGGGGGCCTGGGTGGCTAGCAGGTCCTCGATCCGAACCGGAAGATTGCGCACCCGTACACCCGTTGCGTGATACACGGCGTTTGTAATGGCGGGGGCAATCCCCGCCATGCCGATTTCGCCGACCCCGCGTGCGCCGAGCGGATTCAACGCGAGATCCGGATAGTCGAGGAAAGTCACGTCGATCTTCGGCGCATCCGCATGCGTGGTCATGACATAGTCGGCGAGGTTGCGGTTGATCGGGGCCCCGGTGCGCGGGTCGTAGTGCGTTTCTTCAAACAGCGCCATGCCGACGCCCATCACTACAGCCCCTTCGATCTGGTTCAGGGCTGTGCGTGCGTTGATGATCTTACCGCCGTCAATCAGGCTCACTACACGGTTGACTCGCAATCGTGCTGTCTGCGGCTGCCAGGTCACCTCGATGAAATGCGCGCAGTACGAGTGGATCGACACTTTGGCTGCGTCGGGATCGTCCTGGCTCGCGCCGGACCGGCCCCTTCCGACCACCATATTGATCTGTGCCGGTGCGAGGATCCGCTCGAACGGTACGCCCGCGCCCGGCGGGGTCCCTTTCCGGTAGACCATGCCGCGGTCGAACGCAAGCTCAGTGGTCGATTGGCCCTTGAAGGGCGAATTGTCCGCCTGGGCCGAGGCGACCAGAAGTTGTTGGACCGCTGCTTGAGCCGCCTGCGTCGCTGCCGGAACCAGCGATGCGGTCGCCATTGATCCACCGGACATCGGTCCGGGTGGCAAGCGTGTGTCACCGAGCACCACGGAAATCCGCTCGAGCGGGATGCCCGTCACATTGGCCACTATCTGAGCCAGCACCGTGTAGGTTCCCGTGCCGATATCCTGGGTAGCTGTCGACACGCGCGCTGTCGCATCGGCATGAAGCTCGACGATGATTTCTGCTGCGAGGCGCCTCGCGGCCCACGACCCCGCTGCAACGCCCCAGCCCACCACCATGCCGTCGCGACGCATGGACCCGACCGCCGCCGTGCGCTGCGCCCAGCCGAATTTCTCGGCGCCGAGCGTGAGGCACTCCTTGAGATGCCGCGAAGAGAACGGCACCTTCAAGCCTTCGTCAATCGCGGGCTCGTTGATCAGGCGTAAGCGGACGGGATCGATATTGAGCTTGATGGCGAGTTCGTCGACAGCCGACTCGATGGCGAACAGGCCGGGAACGGCACCAGGGCCCCGCATGGACGTACTAGGTGCGATATCCCGGCGTGCGTACGCCGCAGTCGCGCGCAGGTTAGGTGAGCTGTACAGATAGCCCGTTGTCTCGCCACAGTTCTCCTTACGCATTTCCTTGCGTGCTGCCTGATAGACGTAGTCTTGCTGCAGCGATGTGAAACGTCCCTCGGGCGTCGCCGACAGGCGCATGCGTTGTTGCGTGTTCGTGCGGTGACCAACGTTGTGGAACATCATCGCACGGGTCACCACCAGCTTGACCGGCCGCATCAGATTGCGGGCCGCGGCGGCAGCGAGCAAAGAGTGTGACCATGGAAACAGCTTGCCGCCAAATCCGGACCCCAGGTATTTCGTGATCACGCGCACCTGGTCCTGCGACACGCCCAGCATCTGCGCCATGACGAGGCGCTGGTTGACGATCGACTGGGACGTTTCATAGAAGGTGTAGTTCATACCATCGAACACGGCCACCGTCGCATGCAATTCGATAGGGTTGTGCGTTTCAATTGGCGTCGTGTAGGTCCGGTCCAGCTTCTGCGCATCAGGGGCAACCGCGAACGCGGTATCCACGTCGCCTCGTTGCGTGTCGACGCTCGGGGTCTGCTCTGGCGACATTTCGATGCGGACATCGGGTCGGCTCGACGAATATGCCACCTTCACCGCTCGCGACGCTGCAGTTGCCTGTTCGAACGTATCGGCTACCACCAGGCCGAGGTATTGGCCATAGTAGTAGATGTTGTCATCGTCGAACGGCGGCCGCTTTTCGTCGATTTTCGTGTCGGGCGCAAAACCGACGCGATAGAACTTGCCGATGTTCTCGCGTGTGAAGACGGCCCGGACCCCCGGCATGCCTGCGGCCGCGGCGGTGTCCAGATGGGTGATGCGCCCCTTGGCGATCGTCGCGCAAACGGGAACGGCGTAAAGCGTCCCGGGCAAGTTGACATCCGAGGTATAGGTTGCGGTGCCACTGACTTTGAGCGGCCCGTCAATTCGAGTAAACTCGCCGCCAATTATCGGTTGCGTTTTATTGCTAGCTAATTGCATATTCTCTCCGCGTCACGACCGTTGCATCAGGCAGTTTGTGTGGCAAGTGTGAGTGCGTGCTGGATGCAGCGCTTTGCGAGTTCGACCTTGAAGCCATTTTGGCTTTGTACGTGCACCGCCAGCAGCGCTGCTTCGGCCGCCGCTCGGAAAGTCGTGGCGTCTGGGGTCCGTCCGAGCAATCGGGCTTCTGCCTCTTTCGAGCGCCACGGCTTGACGCCGACGCCGCCCAGTGCGATCCGGATGTGATCGATCTTGCCCGATGAGACCCTCATGACGACTGCTGCGGAGGCCAATGCGAATTCGTACGACGCGCGGTCGCGTAGCTTGAGATAGACGCTGCGATTGCCGGGCACCAGCGCGGGAAGCGTCACGTGGGTAATGAGCTCGCCGGGTTTGAGGGTAGTTTCGCGTTCGGGCGTGCTCCCGGGCAACAGGAAGAAGTCGTCAATGGCGATGTCCCGCTTGCCCTGCGCGCTTTCGACGTGAATCGTGGCCTCGAGTGCGGTCATCGCGACGCTCATGTCCGATGGGTTGGTCGCGATGCAATGCTCGCTAGTCCCCAGGATGGCCAGGTTTCGGTTGTACCCGTCAATCGCGGAACAGCCCGTGCCGGGTTCGCGTTTGTTGCATGGCATGACGGTGTCGCGGAAGTAGACGCAGCGCGTGCGTTGCAAGAGATTGCCCCCGGTCGTCGCCATATTGCGCAGTTGGGCCGATGCCCCGGATAGCAACGCTTGAGACAGGACCGGATAGTGCGTCTTGATCAACGGGTGATTCGCGAGGTCGGCATTGCGGACCGTTGCGCCTATCGTGACGCCACCGCCGTCGATTGCCTCGACCTGGTCGAGCGGCAGTCGATGGATGTCGATCACCTGGGTCGGACGCTCGACGTCGAGCTTCATGAGATCGAGCAGCGTCGTCCCTCCCGCGAGGAAACGGATCGACGCGCCATCTGGTTGGCTGTTAGCGGCAGTCTGCGCCAGTCCGATCGCCTGGCTAACATTGGCGACGCGTTTGAGCTGAAAGGGTTCCATGTGTGCGCTCCGCTTAAACTTTGCGACGAATCTGCTGGATGGCGGCCACGATGTTCGAATAGGCACCGCACCGGCAGATATTCCCGCTCATCGCTTCCTTGACATCGTCGTCGCTGTGTCCGTACGGCTCCTTGAGAAGCGCGACAGCGGACATGATCTGCCCTGACGTGCAGTACCCGCACTGGAAGCCGTCATGTTCGACGAAGGCTGCCTGCATCGGATGGAGTGCGCCGGGTTTGCCGATGCCTTCAATGGTTGTGATCGCTTCTCCCTCATGGGTGGCGGCAAGGCTCAGGCACGAGTTCACTCGCCTGCCATCGACATGAACCGTACACGCACCGCACTGACCGTGATCGCAACCCTTCTTGGTGCCGGTCAAATGCAGATGCTCGCGCACGCAGTCAAGCAGGGTTGTGCGAGGATCGATATCCAGGTTGTAGTTCGTACCGTTGACATTCAATTGGACATGCACATTGGCACTGTTCGCCGTCGCGTTCGACGCTGCTGATGCTTCGAGACTAGTGTCATCGGAATCCGCGAGTGCAACTGAGTGAAGTTGTCCGGTGCTGATTGCTACCCCGGCAGCGCCCACGCGGGTCAGGAACGATCGACGCGTTGGGCGTTCAAGCACCGACGCAGGGTCGTCTTCGCCGGCGTCCGGCTGTTGAGACTCTTTGCTCATGAATCTGATTCTCCGCTGAACCATGAATCGATGGGATGCGGATGCCGTTTGCTGCTCGGCACTCGCTATGCTGATCATACAAAGCTAGAGTGGCGCCAAGATGGCCGCGAACTGACGGCTGGATGAAACGTCGCGATTGTGGCCAATGCAGGAGGCTTTTTCGACCGCTCGCGACGCTTTGACACAGCCCGACTCGATCTCGACCAAGTGATTGTTTTGAACGCGCGGCCTATACTTTTCGATGACGGTCTTCGCGCATTTAAATTGGCTTGTCTGCAGACGATTGTCTTCGGTTTGCGCAAGAGTGCCCTGACCAAATCGGAAAGTAGATTTCTGTTAGTCGAGCGAATACAGGCGGGCACAGCGATGCGCGCCCCTCTAATTGATCGTTCGGTCAGGGTGGCAGTAATTGGAATATGGACAACCGTCTTTCCGACAGTACCGGGTCCGTATTGGGTTCGGGTGTTGCCGGCCCGTTCCGCGTCCGCCACTCCGATCATCGCACCCTCGGGGACGGCCTCCTATCGCGATGCACCGCTACGGGCGCGTGTTGCGGCGCTTCTTCCTCGTGGCCGCGGACTTCGTCACGGGTACGACCGGCGACGGCCGATACGCTACGTCGGGCCAGCCCGCACTGGATCCGACATACCCATGCATCGCCCGCGCTAGCACGGGGTAGGGTCGCCGTTCGCGACAACTCGCGCCGCGCGCCAATCACGACGACATAGATCTGCCTGCACGGTGAGGCGCTTCCGAAACGACGGTGTGAGGGGCAGGGCTTTTCTGCTCATCGTGCTATTCCTGGCGGTGGGAAGGGCGGTCCGCTTCGAACAATAGGTGAGGTTCGCCGTGAACATCAATGAACATTGCTATCTACTTCGGCATTGCTCCGGCAAGCGTCGTGATCAGCGAGCAGTCCATCCATACGCTTAAGGCAGTGCGATCCGTTTGGGGCGATCGCCAGATCGCCTATCGTGCTTCATGCCCCTTATGGTCGGCGCTTCTCTCGCGTTTCCCCGCAAGCGGTCGCTGGCCGAACGCGGGAATGAACTGCGGCAGCATCGAGGCGCTAGCAAAGACGAGCCCAACGCCGCATACACCCGGCCAATGCCATACGCTCCACGCATAGTTGCCAAGCGTTGCGCCGATCGCCCCGCCCGCAGAGCGGATCGACATATAGAGCGTGTTGGCGCGGCTCATCGCAGTGCTCCGCACCGCCAGGTTGCGCGCCATGTTCGAGACATGCGCGCTTTGCAAGCCGAGGTCGAGCAGGATCACGCCGGCGATTAGCCCGCCGATGCTCGCGCCTTTCCAGGCAAGCAGCACATACGACGCGATGAAGACGACGCTGGCGGCGAGGATGACACGACGCGGATCGCGCACATCGGTCAGCTTTCCCGCGGCGTAGGACGCGCTCGCGCCGGCGACGCCGACGAGCCCGGACAATCCGGCCGTCTCGCTGCCGTAACGGGCGTCGAGGCCGTGCAGGTGAAATGCGAGTGTCGTCCAGAAGGCGCTGAATGCGGCGAATTGCAACGCCGCGATGGAAGCGGTCTGCCGTACGACGGGCTCGTCGCGCAACAACGCAAGCAGCGAACCCATCAACGCGCCATAGCTGCCCGAGAAGGTCGGCTCGACGCGTGGAAGCACGCGCGGAGTTGAAACGTTGACAGTGGCCGCGAGCCTGAGACAATTGTGGAGGGCCGCGGTCAATTCAAGAACATGCCGAGAGAATTCGGCGGTCGGGCTTTCAACGCTGTGTTTCGCGATAACGAGGCGATCGCAATCCGCACTGGAAAATACTTATTAGGCGACTTTCATTCATGGACTTCCCGGACTTTTTCTGGTGCTCATGGCACGTTGTCGTTGCTGTCGGATATTGATCCGCCAACGCAGACGATTGACCGTACGATGCGCCTGGAAGCTTCAGCCGATAGTCGCAGCGTGCTTTTGGTCGCTTCAGTTACGCACTATGGTGCGCGTCCGTTGGTATGAGCGGGCTGCCTCGGGTGCACGCCAGAAAAAACTTATAGTCGCTCGCTAGTTGCGCCTGCATCGGATCCGGGGCCGCAACCGGCACTGACAAGGCGACCGGTAACTCGACTCGACATTTCCTGGGTCGCTCCCGGACGATCGCCGAAACCAGAGACGGCGACGGCCGGCTGTTGCCCCGTTGTTTTCAGGCGCGGCATAGAGACTTCAGATGGCTTTGCAGCCGTTCAACAGGATATCGGTTGCAGAGCGCACCTTGTCGGACAGGACAGCCCGTTTGGGTTTCGCTACTATCCCAAGCGATACTTGCTGATGTATCTCGTAAGTCAACATGTCGTGAAACAGTACCGCAATTTTATGCGGATCGACAGAGCCGATTTCACCGATGCGTTGACGCTCTTCAAAGAAGTCTGCCAGCAATCGGTGAGTCTGGGCAGGGCCGCGCTCGAACCAGATGCGTCCCACCTCCGGGAAACGATGCGCCTCGCCGTGAACGAGGCGCTCGAGGGCAACCGCTCGAGGCGACAACACCGCGTCAAGAAGGGCGTGGCCAATTGCGTGCAACGCTTCGCGCAACGGCGTTGAGACCGCCTTGATCCGGAGGAGTTTTGCAAGTATCTCGTCGCACAGCGCGCCGACGGCGGCGACGAACACGCCTTCTTTTCCTTTGAAATACGAGTAGATGGTCGTTTTCGACCCACCGACTGTTGCGATGATTTCGTCAAGGCTGACCCCATCGTAGCCCTTTTCGAGAAATAGCTCAGAGGCGATGGCCAGGAGATTGCTCCGCTTTTGAGCGGATCGTCGGCCTGATAACAAATCGGCTTCCTGATTCTTTCGAGCCTTCGCAATTGTTGTCGTCATGGCGCTTCGAGTTCGAAGAAGGTTGTAGTTGGTCATCAGAACCGTCAGATGTCTGCGACCCGATAAGTTCCACAGTATAGTTCGTCATCCGCCCAGAGCCGCCGGTCTCACGGTGTGACGCCGGTGGTCGACAGATATGTGAAGAGCCACGGCAAATGGACCTATCTTTACCGCATCGTTTACCGGGCCGGAAACACCGTCGATTTATGTTCGCTTGTTTATGCACTGACAGATAAGTCGAAGATGGTGTCGATGGCCACCGGACGATGTCGCAGAAAGCCCTGTGCATAGTCAATCCCGATTTCGCGCAGCAGCGTTTCCACGGCCTCGGTCTCGACGAATTCGGCAACCGTCTTCTTGCCGGTTATCTTCGAGACTTCGCTGATACACCGTACCGTCGCCTGATCGACCAGGTCCTCTTCCAGGTCGCGGATAAACTGACCGTCTATCTTCAGGTAGTCGACGGGCAGATTCTTCAGATAGCCGAAGGACGAAACACCGCTTCCAAAATCATCCAGCGCGAAGCGCACGCCATAGGTGCGCATGGATTCAAAAAACAGTCTCGCGTCGCTGAGATTGGTGATGGCGGCGGTCTCAGTGATCTCGAAACACAGCTTGTGATGGTCAAACTCGCAGGCCCCCATCAACTCCAGAACATAGCGATGAAAGTCGAGGTCCGCGATCGACAGGCCAGACAGGTTGACCGACACGGTAGCGACATGTGACATCTCCGCCGTATGCCTTGCCATCCACTCGAAGACCTCACGCACCACCCAGCGATCGATACGCGAGGCCATATGGAAACGCTCCGCGGCGGGAAGGAACGCGCCGGGCGAGATCAGTTCTCCATCATCGCCAACCAGTCTTAGCAAAACCTCGCCGTGTATGCCGCCGGTGTCATGGCCTAATGGTGTGATCTGCTGCCAGTGCAGGATGAACTGGCCGTTGTCCAGCGCCTGTTCGATGCGGCGCACCCATTGCATGTCCGAGCGATGGGACTCGATTATCGCGTCATCAGCAAAGTAGGTGTGCACCCGGTTTCGCCCGGCCTCCTTGGCCGCGTAGCAGGCGCTGTCGGCCGCCCGCAGCAGGTTCGCCGTCGTCGGCCAGCGCCGGTCCACCGGCACCAGCCCGATGCTTGCGCCAATGTGCAGACGATGGATTCCCAGTTGAAAGCGGAATGCGTCGATTTCCAGACAGATCTGTTGCGCGACGCCTTGAGCCTCTTCGATAGAGCAGTGCTCGATGATCAGACCAAACTCATCACCACCCAGGCGCGCGAAAGTATCGCTCTTGCGCAGGAGTCGCCCAATAACGCCGGCAACCTGCTTGAGCAGCCTGTCTCCGGCAGCATGGCCGCCTGCGTCATTGACC
Organism: Paraburkholderia dipogonis; assembly: GCF_046027395.1. Taxonomy (GTDB): domain Bacteria; phylum Pseudomonadota; class Gammaproteobacteria; order Burkholderiales; family Burkholderiaceae; genus Paraburkholderia; species Paraburkholderia dipogonis_A. Next base: position 246,665 of record NZ_JAQQEG010000005.1, read on the forward strand.
AGCTTGAACTGGTCCAGATCGACATACATCAACGCGTACTCCGCTTCTCCTCTATGAGCTGAAGCAAGCGCGAGTTGCAATCGATGCTCGAATTCGTCCCGGTTGATGAGACCGGTGAGCGCGTCGTGTGTCGCACGGTACGTCATCTCGCGACTTAGGCGGCGCTGTTCCGAGACGTCACGAAATACCAGCACAACCCCCAGCGTGTCACCCTTGGCGCTTCTGATCGGCGCAGTGCAATGTTCAATGAAATATTCCCGGCAATCGCGACTGGTCAGTACCGTCTGACCGTCCACGCCAACGACCTGGTCGGCAGCCAGACACATCTCCACCGGGCTCCTGGCCCGCAAGCGAGTTGAGTCATCGACGATACGGAATACCGCAACAGATGACATCCCGCGAGCCGCTGCGGTAGTCCATCCCGTGAGCTTTTCAGCGACAGGGTTCAGGTACTCGACCCGACCCTGCGCATCCGTCGTGACCACCCCTTCACCGATCGCATGGAGCGTCACGTGCAATCGTTCGATCTGCTCGGCCAACTCGGCCTGCACGCGTTTGCGCTCGGTCACGTCCTCGATCACCGTCAGCGAAAGCAGCGGGCTGCCATCCGGGTCGCGTTGAATGAAAGACGACGCGACTATGTCTATAACGGTGCCGTCTTTATGCACCGCCTGATATTCGACGCCTTTATACCGGCCCGTTCGAAACAGTTCCGGGATGACGGTTCCGGTGGCATAGGCGCGCGACGCCGGCGTCAGGAAGTCAGCCCATAAACGGCCAACCACCTCGTCGCGCGCGTAGCCCAGGGTCGCCAGCCAGAGATCGCTGACGTGTACCAGGCGCCCTTGTGAATCGATCGAGTGCAGCATGGCCGGCGTGGCTTCGTACAGCATCCGGTAGCGTCGCTCATAGCTATTCAGCGTTTGTTGCATCCACAATAATTGCTGTGTGTTCGACTGGGACGGATATCGGTCTGTCATGTTCATTACATGAGTTCCTGCTCAACAGGCATTCCCACGTACTATTTTATTGTGAACCAGGGGTGAGGCTATCGACGCCTGCCCGATTCCTGGCCCAGTGCGGCGAGGATGGCATTGGTGAGTTCAAGCAGCGTCGAGTGATATTCGGCGGGCAAGGGCATGTCGTCCATCTGCGCCAGGGCATCTTCAATGCCCTGCCGGAATGACCGGTTGACCGCGGCGCGCTGCGACATCGTGAGGTGCGGCAGGGTCGCATCAAAAAACGCGCCCAGCACCAGGGACCGCGCGCCAAGCATGCTCACTGTCTTCGTGTTGGCGTTCACGATCCCGACCATCTTGCCCAACACCTCGTCAGTATTGTTCAATTTTCCGCCCACTCAGAATGCCTGCCAGTCCACAGCATCACTGGTGTCTGTCGCGACTGTCGTGCTCCGGTCTGTTTGAATGCCTGACCTCATCTCTGGTCTGGTCCGTGGTGCACGAGGGGTCGTGCGAACTGTCGGTGCCGACCGGCGCGGATCACTGCGCTGGGCAACCGCTCGTGATGCCGATGGTCCCATTTCGCCGACTTTGAAGAACGCCACCGTTTCACGCAGGCTTTGGGCCTGCTCGGCCATCGACTGCGCCGCCGCCGAGGCTTCTTCGACCAGCGCGGCATTCTGCTGGGTCACCTGATCCATCTGGCTGACCGCCTGATTCACCTGCTCGATGCCGGTGCTCTGCTCCTCCGACGCCGACGAGATTTCGCCCACGATATCGGTCACGCGCTTCACTGACTCGACGATCTCGTTGATCGTGCTGCCCGCTTCCTCGACGAGCTTCGAGCCGGCGTCCACCCGATCCAGCGAGTTGCCGATCAGATCCTTGATTTCCCTGGCGGCCGTAGCGCTGCGCTGGGCGAGCGTGCGGACCTCACCAGCCACGACAGCAAACCCCCGACCCTGTTCGCCCGCGCGGGCGGCCTCGACTGCCGCGTTGAGCGCGAGGATGTTGGTCTGGAATGCTATGCCCTCGATCACGGTGATGATCTCCGACATTTTGGCCGAACTGCTGGCGATCTCATGCATCGTCTCGACCACCCGCCCGACCACCTCGCCGCCACGCTGCGCGATGTCCGAGGCCGTGCCGGCCAGCGTGGCTGCCTGCCTTGCATTGTCCGTGTTATGACGGACCGTGGCGGTCAGCTCTTCCATGCTTGAAGCGGTTTCCTCGAGCGACGCCGCCTGCTCTTCGGTGCGGCTCGACAGATCCAGATTGCCCTGTGCGATCTGCGCACTCGCGGTCGCCACGCCTTCGGCGTTTTCGCGCACATCTGACACGACTCCCAACAGGCCGTCGCGCATGGCCTTCAGCGACGCCATCAGACTGCTCGTGTCGCCGGGCCGCAGGTCGATCCTTACACCCAGATCGCCAGTGGCAACGCTTTTGGCCAGTTCGGCAGCGATCGCCGGCTCGGCCCCCAACTGCCGCGTCACGCCGCGCGTGAGCCCGATCCCGATCCCGATACCACTCAAGACAGAGAAGACCACCAAGGTGATCATCAGGGTTCGGCTTTCCTGATAGAGCATCTGGTTGGAGTCGGCCCGCTCTTTCGCGCCTTTCTGCTTCAGATCCACCAATACGTCCATCAGGTCGTCGACCTTGTTGGTTCTCGACCGGAAATCGCCGAACAGGTAGTCGGTCAGCTCACCGTGATCCTGTAGCGAAGCAGCGCGGGCCTTGGCCTGCATTTCTCCGACGGCCCGCGCATAGTCCTGCCAGCTCTGGTCGAGCTCGGCGAAGGCAGCCTTGGCTTTGTCGGTCACTAACGTCTGTCTGGCCTTATCGAGGTTCTCCCGCGTCAGTGCCAGTTTTTTTTCGCTGTCGGCGAGGAATGCGGCTCGCTGCTCGGCGCTGGAGGCCAGAATGGCGTCGCGCAGCGAACGGCTGACGTACAGGAGGTCAATGTTCGCCTGCTCGGTAAGGTCAAGCCCGATCAGATTGACACGATAGATATCGTCGCCATTGTCGTTAATCTTATCCATATCGCGGATGCCGATCCCACTGACGACGGCGCCAATGGCACACACCAGCATAAAGGCACTGATCAGTCTGGTACCCAGTTTCATGTCGCTGAATTTCATAGTTTCATTTCTCAAGGTCAACGAGGTATTGCCGTGTCCAACCGATCGTTGAAATTACGTGCTGATTACAGCGATGGGCTGTGCGATCCAGTTCGCAATCGACGCCTTCGGTTCGCCGAGGTTAGCGTGGTAATGATACCATACGGTACGGTACCGAAATAAGATTGCAGACCGTTTGACATCGAGGGAGCACGCACGGGCGGCTGGTCTCGCACCGTCTCTCCGCGCTGCATGTACAGGTGGGTTTCGCGGGAGTGTTGATCTGCGTGGCGCTTGGGATGATGGCGAAGGCCGGGCTAGGTGGGTGACGCTCGTTGGCCGCACTTTGGAGAAAGTGACATAAGCCAAGGCTTTTAAAACATCTGGTTAAAGCAAGTGAGAGCCCAGGATTGCGCCATCGCAATCGAGCCGAACCGTATCTTCGTGGGCCGTCCCTCACAGCCTGCCGCGCTGCTCATCTTCTTTCCCTTGCGCGATCAGCCAGTCACGGAACTGGGCAACTTTTCCATGCCTTAATTCATGCATCCGCAACGACACGAAGTGCGTTTCGCGCTCGAAACGCACGAACGCGCCGCGTCCCACTTCCACCAGTTCGCCGCGTGTGATCTCGCGTTCAGCCAGGCGCACGCTTTCGAGCACCACACCCATTCCATCGACGGCGGCGGAGATCGCGAGCGCCGCGCGGTCGAACGACGCGCGCGACCTCGTTGGTAGCTCGAGCCCGTTGACGTCGAACCAGTCGCGCCACGTGACACGGCTGAGCTGCGAGTCGATCAGCGGCAGGTGGCTCATTTGCCGCGCAAGCGGCACCTCGTCATGGATGAGAGCCGGAGAACAGAGCGGCACGATTGCTTCGCGGCCGAGCGCAATGACTTCGACGCCCGGAAGTTCGAGCGCTGCCGCATAGGAAATCGACAGATCGATCTCCTGCAGGCGCGTGAGGTCGATCGGCTCGGCACCGGTCGAAAGCCGGATCGTGATATCCGGAAACGCCTTCGCGAAGGCCGGCAGCCGCGGTGCCAGCCATTTCGCCGCAAGACTCGGCGCGCAATGCACGGCGAGCACCTGCGCGTTCGGTGCAAGCGACACGTCGTTGCACGCGGCCTCGATCACGTCGAAGACGCGGCTCAAACTCCCGAGTAGCCGCTGCGCTTCCGGCGTCGGCTCGATCCGGCGGTTGCGTCGCAGGAATAGCGGGCGGCCGAAATACTCCTCCAGTTCCTTCACCTGATGGCTGATCGCCGATGGCGTCAGATGCAATTCCTCAGCCGCGCGCGCGAAACTTTCGAGCCGCGCGGCGGCCTCGAAGCTGCGCAATAGCACGAAGTTAGGCAGACGTCGCAAAATGGGATCCAGACGAGACAGATGAATGGCATTCATGCTTCCATGAACATTCGTAGTTTGTCAACGTTCCGGCCGGGCACGATGATGGAAGCACTCACAACACGGAGCCGGAGGAGTTCAGATGTCGGAAGTCATGGCTGCACCCGCAAAGCCGCTCGATCTCGGCGGACGGACATCGATCTATCAGCCAGAACAGCAGGGCCTGATCTTTCCCGAGTTGCCGTCGTTCGACAACGTCGCCGCGCATCGCCAGCATCTGAAGGAGCGGCTCGTCGGGGCATGCCGGGCGTTCGGGCTGCAGGGTTTCGACTATGGTTTCGCCGGTCATCTGACCGTGCGCGATCCGGAAAATCTCGGCCTGTACTGGACGAACCCGATGGCGGTTCATTTCTCGCAGGTCAAGGTGTCGAATCTGATCTGCGCGGACCATCAGGGCAATGTTGTCGAAGGGCGCTATGCGATCAATCGTGCCGGCTTCGTGTTGCACGCGGCCGTTCATGAGATGCATCAGGACATCGTCGCGATGTGCCACGCGCATACCGTGTACGGCACGGCGTTCGCCGCGCTGGGCAAGCCGATCGAGCCGATCAGTCAGGACGCGTGCGCGTTCTTCGAGGACCACGTGGTGATCGGCGAAGAGGCGGGCCAGGTCGCGGTCGAAGTGAAATCCGGGCACAAGGTCGCGAACGCGTTCAAGGACGTGAAGGCCGCCATCCACCAGAATCACGGACTGCTGACGGCGAGCCGGCATAGCATCGAATCCGCGGCGTTCTGGTTCATCGCGCTCGAACGATGCTGCCAGCAGCAGTTGATGATCGAATCGACCGGCATCGCGCCGCGGCGAGTCACCGAATCGCGCGCGCGTTACAGCCGTGAGCACGTGGGCAGCGACTACATCGGCTGGCTGCATTTCCAGACCATCTGGGATCAACTGGTCAATACGCAGCCTGACATGTTCGATTGACAGGGCTGTACAGGCGGTTCGCCGCCGCCTTGCGCGCGCACGAATGGCGGCGGCCTGGATGGTGTAGCTAGTGTCGCGTAAGCGCACGGCAAAACGAGCCCCGTGCGGACGACGAACAATCACAATGGAGACAAGCATGAATGCCCAGAATCCGGCGGTGCAAACGGAACGGGTGGAGCAGGCGACCTACACGAAAGTGATGTGGCGCCTGCTGCCGTTCCTGTTTTTCTGTTACCTGTGCGCGTATCTCGACCGCATCAACGTCAGCTTCGCGAAGTTGCAGATGTTGCAGGACCTGGGCATGAGCGACGCGGTGTACGGGCTCGGCGCCGGAATTTTCTTTGTCGGCTATCTATTGTTCGAAGTGCCAAGCAATCTGGTATTGCTGAAGGTCGGCGCACGGCGCTGGATCGCGCGGATCATGGTCACCTGGGGGCTGATTGCCGCCGCGATGATGTTCGTGAAAACGCCGGCCACGTTCTATGTGATGCGCTTTCTGCTCGGTGTCGCCGAGGCCGGCTTCATTCCGGCGATCCTGTTGTACTTCACTTACTGGTTTCCGGCGTCGCAACGTAGCAAGGTCACCGCGCTGTTCCTGACCGGCATTCCGATGTCCGGCGTGATCGGCGGTCCGCTGTCAGGCTGGATCATGCATTCGGCGTCGGGGCACGCCGGGCTCGCGGGCTGGCAGTGGTTGTTCCTGCTGGAAGGGTTGCCGACCGCCGTCATCGGCATCGCGGCCTGGTTCTATCTCGACGACAGTGTGGCCGACGCGAAGTGGCTATCGCGTGGACAGAAGGCGATGATCGAAACCAATCTCGCCGCTGACAGGTCATCGCGCAAGCTTCATTCGTTGCGCGACGGCTTTACCAGTCCGGGCATCCTGAAACTGAGCGCGATTTATTTTCTGTTCGAAATGGGCCTGTACGGTGTGTCGTTCTGGTTGCCGTCGCTGGTAAAAGCCGCCGGCGTTGCGAATCCACTCGATATCGGTTTGCTGTCCGCCGTGCCGTATGCAGCGGCGACGGTCGCGATGATCGTGGTCGGCTATAGTTCGGATCGCCGTGGCGAGCGCCGCTGGCATCTGGCGGTGCCCGGACTCGTCGGCGCGGTGGGGCTTTGCCTGAGTGTCGCCTGGGGACACAGCGTCATACTCGCCATGACGGCGCTGACGATCGGCACGATGGGCGTCATGACCACGATCTCGCAGTTCTGGGCGCTTCCGCCCGCGGTGCTCGGCGGCGCAGCGGCCGCCGCCGGCATTGCGCTCGCCAACTCGGTGGGCAGCATTGCGGGCGTGGTCAGTCCTTATGTGATCGGCGTTTTGCAAACCACGACCGGTTCGACCGGCAATGGCGTGCTCGGCCTCGCGGTGTGCATGGTGATGGCGAGCGCGCTGACGCTGACCTTGCCGGCGCGTGAGTTCAACAGCGGCGTGTCCCGGCGCGAGACGGACAACGACGAGGCACCCGTGTTGTCGGGGGCGTCGGGTCCGGGTGGAGCATAGGGCGATAGTCCGAGACGTCATTCGTGATGCGTTCATGCGATATGTCCCGGCGCGGCGCCACCGTCGTGCGCCGCCGCGCCGGATCAGGCGGAGGCTTGTCCCGCGGCGAGCACGTGTTCCAGTCGCTCGATCAGGTTGGCGCGCGCGCGGCTCGTGTGCTGCTCGGTGAGTTCGACGGCCTGGGCCGCGTCGCCGGCCGCGATGGCCTGGGCGATGGCGGCGTGCTCGTCCCAGATCGCGGCGCGCAGCTTCGACGACTGCAACACGGCGCCCATCACGCGCCGCAAATGCACCCAGTGCAGATGCGCGCTTTCGCCGATCAGCGGGTTGCCGGACGCCTGATAGATGGCGTTGTGAAAGGCGACGTCGGCATCGATCATCGCCTTCACATCCTTGCCCTTCGACGCGCGCCGGCCTTGCGCGATCAGAGCTGGATCAATGTTGCTGCGGCGCTGCGCCGCGAGTTTCGCGGCCAGCGAGTCGAGCGCGCCGCGCACTTCATAGAGCCGCCCAATCCACTCGACGTCGAGCGGGGCAACGAGCACGCCGCGGCCCGGCGCGTCCTGCACGAGGCCGTCTTTTTTCAGCAGCCGCAGCGCTTGCAACACGGGCGAGCGCGACACCGCGAACTGCTCGGCGATCTCTTCCTGCGTGAGGCGCACGCCGGGCGCGAGCGAACCGTCGCTGATGGCGTCCAGCAACACGCGGTAAACCTCGTCCACGAAATCGGGACGAACCTGAATCTTGTCGAATTTAACGGACATGGCGCTCTCTGTACTTTGGATACAGACTACAGTGGGTGGCCTGCGGGGTCAACGCGCGCATCGCGCCGTTTGTTGCCGTTTGTCGTCAGCCGTGTTCGGGTGAACGAGGTGGCGTACTGGCACGCGCGTTAACCCGTATAGGCATCGGATTCGGACGGTTCTAATCTTTGTATACAGAGTTCGGAGTTCAGTACCCAACCAGATAGGCCGTTGACTGCGGCCCGCTTCAATCGGAGAACGTTCCCATGACAATCAAGTCGGAAAAAATGGACGACGGCAGCAGCAGCGGCGGTGCCGTGGTCAAAAAACTCGTACCGTACGGCGGCTACTACACGAACAGGGTGCCCGATCACGATCCCGAGTTGACCGAGACTGGACCTGGTACGCCAACGGGCGAATACATGCGCCGCTTCTGGCATCCGGTCTGCATGGCGATGGAACTGACCGACACGCCGCGCTTCCTGAAGATACTCGGCGAGGAACTGGTGGCCTTCCGCGACGGCAGCGGCCGGGTCGGCGTGCTGCATGCGCATTGCGTGCATCGGGGGGCATCGCTCGAATATGGCGCCATCCAGCAACACGGCATTCGCTGCTGTTATCACGGCATGGTGTTCGACGTGGACGGCACCTGTCTACATGTGCCATTTCCGAAGGGCGAGGAAGCGGAAGCCGAGAAATACGCGTGCTCGATCCGGCAGGGCGCGTATAAGGCCATCGAGCGCAACGGACTCGTCTTCGCGTACATGGGACCACCGGACGAAGAGCCGCCGTTCCCCGAATGGGAAGGTGATTTCACGGTGCTGTCCACTGACGAACTGGTGCCGTTCAGCAACTTCCAGCATTGCAACTGGCTGCAGGTGCAGGACAACGCCGCCGACAATTTCCACACGGCAGCGCTTCACGCGGGCAAGAACGTAGTGGACGGACACTTCCAGGGCACGACGTTCGACGAAGTCGGCGCGGCTTCGATGGAAGTCGCGCCCGACATGCAGTTCATTCCGGTGCAGCAGGGGCGCAGTCTCGCGTGCGCCGGCGCGCGGCGCGTCGACAAGGACCGGATGTTCGTGCGCGTCCAGCATCAGGTGCTGCCGAATCTGAGCCTCCATGCGTACACGTCCGAGGATGGCTCGGCGCGCAAGCTCTTCAGCCGCTTCCATATCGTGCGCTGGACCGTGCCGGTGGACGACGAGAACAGCAAGATGATCGGCTGGCGCGTCATGGGTCCCGGTATCGACACGCGCGGTGTCGGGAAAAAGGAGTGGGTGGGTTACGAATCGATCGACTTTCTCGAAGGCCAGGTGGCGATGCGCCGTCCGGAGCGCTTCGGCAAATACTCGATCGACGACATGCCGCCGATTCCTGCCGACCACCGCGAGCGTGAACACTACAAGGCAGCGCAATACGCACCGGGCGACTACGAAGCGATCATCAGCCAGCGGCCGATTGCGGTGCACTCGCTCGAACATCCGACCAGGCTCGACGTCGGCCTGTATCTGTTTCGCAAGATGTTGCGCGATGCCGTGCGCGGCAGCAATCCGGCCGCCGGGCCGCAGCAGTTCGCCGAATGGCTGCGTGCGGCTGGCGGCGCGCCGAACAGCTTCTGCTCGGGCAATGTCTTCGACTTGCCGGAGGCGGCAACCGTCGAAGAGGAAATCGCACGGCGGCGCAAGCTGTCGAAGGGTGTGGTGGCGATCCTGATCGAAAGCGAAAAGCTGCAGGGCGAAGCGCGCACCGCGTTTGTGCACGAGAAGATGGCGGCGCTCGAAGAGGACGTCAACGGCCGGACCGAGGCGGCGGCGAATCAGACCGCACGGGCCGAGTCGTAACCGGCACCGCGAAATCAACGAAGCATGCGGCGCCTGCGTGCGCCGCAAAGCGGAGACACCATGGCAGAAGGCGGCATAGCACAGACTCTGCAGTCCACGACACTGAGCGTTCTGGTCAGGCAGATCCGATACGAGGGGCGCAACATCCTGTCGTACGAACTCGTCGATCCGGACGGCGCGGAGCTGCCGCCGTTCGAAGCCGGCGCGCATATCGACGTACATCTCGGCGACGGCCTCGTGCGGCAGTATTCGCTATGCAACGCGCCGGATGAGCGCGGACGCTACGTGATCGCCGTGCTGCGCGACGAGCGCGGCCGGGGCGGATCCAGAGCGATGCACGAGCGGCTGCGCGTCAGCGAACGCGTGCGCATCAGCCGTCCGCGCAATCACTTCATGCTCGACGGTCGCGCCAATCGCGTTCTGTTGCTGGCGGGCGGCATCGGCGTCACGCCGTTGAAGTCGATGGCGCATCGGCTCGCGCGCAACGGTGCGTGGTTCGCGCTGCACTTCTGCGCGCGCGAGCGGGGCGCCGCGCCGTTCGGCGAAGAACTCGAAGCGATGCTCGACGCGGGGCAACTGCATTGGCACTTCGACGGCGGCGATCCATCGAAAGGGCTCGACGTACGGCGTTTGCTGGACGAGGAAGCGCCAAAGGGCACACACGTCTATTACTGCGGCCCGGCGGGTTTCATGCAGGCTTGCGCCGAAGCAACCGCGCAGTGGCCGCGCGAACGCGTGCATTGCGAGCATTTCAGCGCGCCTGTGGTGCGTGAAGCTGCGGAGCCGGGCGAAAGGCGCGATCCAGGCGGCAGCTTTGAAGTCGAAATTGCCAGCACGGGCCAGCGTTTGACGGTGCCACCGAATCAGAGCATCGCGGACGTGTTGCGGGAAGCGCATCTACCGATTCAGACTTCGTGCGAATCTGGCTTGTGCGGCACGTGCAAGACGCGGTATCTGGACGGCGAAGTCGATCATCGCGACTGCATTCTCGGCGCCGACGAACAGCGGGAGTTTCTGACGGCGTGCGTCTCGCGCGCGACGAGCGAGCGGCTCGTGCTCGACCTGTGATTACGCCGCATCCGCAGCCGTTGGATGCATCGTTCAGTTGCAGTACAAAAACGCGGGAGACGCAATGAATGTGCAAGACTATCTGACGGTTCGCGCCGGCGCCCAGCGGCGCGATGCATTGTTCCTGCTCGGCGAAACAGGCATGACGATGCGTGTGGCGCACCGCCCGGAATCGACGCTGACAGACTGGATGGAGGACACTGGCATACCCGCGCAGGCAAACGACATGCTTGCGGCAGATCCGCGCTTCCAGAACCTGATGGGCTTGATCCGCGCTTTCGCCGAGCCAGGCGGTTCACATGGAAACCACGTCGGCTGGGTTCTCGCCCGTAGCACCAGCGGGCTGGTGTCGATCTCGGTGCGCGACGCGGCAAGCTGCGAGACTTCGCTTCTACGCGAAGACGCGCAACTCGCGTTGCACCAGGCATGGCGCTATTGCGCCGCGGACGCGGTTGTCATCGTGCAGGGTCGCGCATCGCGCGAGACGGCCCCGGCGCGCAAGGCTCTGGCACGCGCATTCGGGCTCGCCGACGTGCGCGACCACATGTTATATGCGGCCGAAGGGGACGCTCAGGCGCGCCTCAGCGTGGGCTGCGTGAACTGAACCTCGTCAACCCAGCTTGCGGGACGGCGGCATGCGGCGTTCCTTCTCGATCTCGTCTTCTTCGAGGTTCCTGATGATCGTGTGCAACGTCTTGCGAAATTGCGCGAGCGTTCTCGGCGGAATGTCTCGCACCGCCACTTCATGCAAATCCTCGGCAAGCGGGATCAGGATCTTTTGCAGCGCCTTGCCCTTCGGCGTCAGATAGACGCAGATGTTGCGCATGTTGTCCGGCAGCTTGCGGCGCGTGATGTAGCCGAGCTTTTCCATGGCCTGTAACGCGCTATAGGCGGTCGGTTCCCGCAAGCCGGCCAGTTCGCTCAATTCGCGTTGCGTGAGGCCGTCGCGCTCCCACAGGATGCGCAGGAACGGCCAATGTCCCAGCGAGACCGAATGCTCCATCAGCCGGATCTGCAGTCCGCGCGCGATGGCGCGTTGCGCGTCCTTGATGACGTGAGCGAGCCGGTCATTCGGAACGGCGTCCCGCCAGTTGATCGGCATGGGCAGAGGCGGCTTGTCCCGGTCGTTTTTCGTGGTGGCCATCGTGATCGGATTGAGTGAACAGAGCGCATAGCATACACCGCCGGCTTCCCCTCCCAGCCGCCGCAGCCAGCTGCCTTCAGGCCGGTCGACATCGACGGCTGAGAGCAGGCACACAGAACCCGTCATATCGGTGCGCCGCCGTATTGACATTGTGCCGTTTGCATCTTAACTTCAACTATTATTAGATGTCGAAGTATCGACGGAAATCAAACGCCAGGTGCTGCCAGCCGAAGGCCGGATTCGCCGATGCACGACAACAAAGCGGTGTGGTTGGCGCCGCAAGACGGCGAACCGTACCGAAACATTGGAGGAAGACATGGCTGATGAACTGGCGTTGAACGCTGCATCGTTGCATGCGCAACCTGTGCGGCTCCTGTCACGCTGCATGCCGCGCGCGCTCCCTGCGTGCGTGCTGGCGTTGGGTCTGGCCGCGGGCGTCGTGAACGCCGCGTGGGCGGAAGACACCATCGCGCTCGGCATGACGGTGCCGATGTCGGGCGCGGGAGCGAGTTGGGGACTGGGGTCCGAGTGGGTCGGCAAGCAGGCGGTGCAGTATGTCAACAGTCATGGCGGCGTTCATGTGGGCGACAAGACGTACAAACTGGCATTGACCTCCTATGACAACAAATACACCGCCGCGGACGGCGTGAAAGTCGCGCAAACCATGCTCAATCGCGACGGCATCAGGTTCATTATCCTCGGCATGTCGACGCAAGCCGTGGTCGCCACGCAAAGCCTTTCCGAACGTTCGAACGTGCTGATGTTCACCATCAGCTGGTCCAATGCGATCAAAGGTCCTAAATATCCGCTGACGTTCACCACCATGAATACGCCGACGGAGTTTCTGGAGCCGCTTTATCAACTCGTGATGAAACAGCATCCGAAGATACGCACGGTCGCACTGATCAGCCCGAACGACAGCGCGGACCAGGAAGTCGCGAAAGCCGCCACGGCGCATTGGGAAAAGCTCGGCGCGAAAATCGTCGGTCAGTTCACGTATGAGCGCGGCACGACCGAGTTTCAGCCGGTCGCCACACGCGCCGCGCAACTGAAGCCCGACGTGATCGACACGCTCGGCGCACCGCCCGGCGACGTGGGCGTGCTGTACCGCGCGCTATCGGATCAAGGCTGGGACGGCGTGCGGATTGCCTCCGCCGGGACGGTGTCCGACTCACTGATACATACCGGCGGCAAATCGCTCGAAGGGCTCTACATGGGGCTCGACGCGGTGTTTTCGTCCGCGGGCGCAACGCCGATTCAACGTGATCTCGACGCGCGCTTCCAGCCGATTTTCCACGAGCCGCTGAATCTCACAGACCTGTCCGCGTGGGACGGCATCATGGCGCTCAAGGCCGGTCTCGAGAAAGCGGGCCGCGTCGATGCGACAGCGGTCGCGAAAGTGTTGCCCACCATCGTGTTCGATTCGAGCTTTGGGCCCAGTGCGTTCGGCAGCAAGAGCCAGTACGGCACGCCGCAACAGATACTGTTGCCGGTGATCGTCACGCAGGTGCGAGATGGCAAGGTGGTTGAGATCGCTCGAATCGAGTCGGCGGAACTCAAGCAGCGCCTGGTTGCTAAATAACCTGTGAGCAGGCGGCGCTGCGCGAATGCGCAGGTCGCCCGCACAGCTGTCGATAAAAAAGCCGGGCGACGACACCCGGCAACTCGTCCTCGCAAGTCGC